>JAJTWY010000001.1 GCA_021463165.1 Pyrinomonadaceae bacterium
GAGCCTCGCCCAAAATAGATGTAACTGCCCACGCCGAGAACCGTCACCAAAACGATGCCGATCGCTCCCGCGGCCAAGGACCTTCTCCTTGCGGAAGGCTCGGCCGTCGGAGTGTCGTAAATCTTTGTCCGCTGCTCACCTGCCCTCGCTTCGTCGTACAATATCGCCGTCTGCGGCTCGTCCATCGACGCCGGACCGTAGAGCAACTCGCTGCCGTCATCGAGGCAGAAGCTCATTGTCAGGTCGTATTCTCGTCCGCACTGCGGGCATTTTTTCATAACTCTATTCCGGCAAATTCATTCGTATCAGCAAATCTTTGAATCGCAGGTCATCCTTTTCGAATGAGCACCTTGTTTGGCACGAGGACGATGTCTTGTTCGCGGCTGCCATCAAACAATCTGACCTTTACCCGGCGAGGAGCTTTCAAGGCCACAGAGTCAAGCTTTCCATCCTTCCATTTCAGATCGATGGTGATGTTTTTTCGCGCGCGGAGCCCGCTTATCTCGCCCGACGCAAATTTCGCCGGCAAGGCCGGAAGCAGATAGATCTCGACCACGTCGTTCTTGATCCGGTTTTGTACAAGCATCTCAGCAATGCCGCTCGCCCCGCCAAAATTGCCGTCGATCTGGAACGGCGGATGGGCATCGAACATGTTCGGGTAGGTTCGCTCGGGCCGGAGCAGAAGTTCGAGAATCTTGTAAGCGTGCTCGGCATCGCGAAGTCTCGCCCAGAGGTTCAACCGCCAGCCGATCGCCCAGCCGGTCGAATCGTCGCCCCGCATCTCGAGCGTCTTTTTTGCCGCGTTCGCGAGCTCCGGCGTGTCGATCGTATTTATCTGCCACGACGGAAATGCGCCGTACAGATGCGATACGTGGCGGTGATGCGGGTCGCGGGCCGTCAGGTCCCAGTCTTCCATCCATTCCTGAAGCTGCCCCGCAGAGCCGATCTTGTTCGGCGGCAATTTCGCGCGTTTTTGGCGGAGCATCGCGACGAATCCATGATCGAGGCGAAGCGTTTCGGCCGCCTTGATCGTGTTGTCAAATAGATCGCGGATAATCTGATTGTCCATGTTAGGCCCCGCGGCGATCGAGGTGTCGTAACGATGGCGGTTCTCGGGTGACATCGATGGATTTGTGACCAGAAAGCCATTCTTGTCGGCAATCAGGAAATCGGCGAAAAATTGACTTGCCCCCTTCAAGATCGGATAAACCCTGGCGAGGAATCGCCGGTCGCCGGTATATTCGAAATGCTCCCAGAGATGGGTCGTCAGCCACGCTCCGCCGGTTGGCCACGTGCCGTAGAACGCTGAGTCTATCGGCCCGGTGGCCCGCCAAATATCGGTATTGTGATGTGTCACCCAACCACGTGCTCCATAATGCTTTTTGGCGGTGGTCACGCCAGTTTTTGAAATGTCGGCAACGAGGTCGAACAGCGGCTTTGTCATTTCCGAAAGGTTTGTCGGCTCCGCGAGCCAGTAATTCATCTCGGTGTTTATATTTATGGTGTATTTGCTATTCCACGGCGGTGCGGTTGTGTCGTTCCAGATGCCCTGCAGATTTGCCGCCTGTGTGCCCGGACGCGAGCTCGCGATAAGCAAATAGCGGCCAAACTGAAAATAGAGTGCGGCAAGATCGGGGGCGTTGGCGGTCGCGAAGTTCTTGATTCGTTCGTCGGTCGGAAGATCTGAGGTCGGGCCGAGATCGAGCGAGACCCTTCGGAAAAACCGTTGATGATCGGCGATGTGGGCGGCTCTGATGCGTTCGTAGTTTTTCGGCGCAGTTTGTGCGATCGGCAATTTTGCCTTCGATACGGGATCGCCCGAAATGTCATTGTAGGCCTTAAAGTTTGTCGCGGCTGAGATCAGAAGGGTGACCGAATCCGCATTTCTTACCGAAAGGCAGTTTCGCTGGATTGGCGGCGCCGTTTCATTCTTGGCGATCGGAGAATACTCTGTAAAAAGCGGCTTCTGGCCCGAGCATCCGACCTCGACGCTTCCGCCCGAGTTCCGTAGCATGACGCGGGTCTGGAATCTCAGCTTCCCTTCGACTCCCATGTACGATCCGTTCCTGCCGTCGAGAATCAGGGTGTTACCGTCCGCGACCGTGACCGAGCCCTGTTGTGGTGTCTGCATCGCGGCGGAGAAGGAGATCTGGCCCGGCTTGCTTGCGGTCAGGCGAACAACGATGACGTTATCCACCGCCGTCGCGAACATCTCGCGGGTATATGTAACACCGCCGCTTTTATATGTGACGGTCGCGATCGCCCGATCCAGATCAAGGTCGCGGCGGTAGTCAGTAACTTCGTTGGTTGCTGGGAACGCAATACGCAGATCGCCGATCGTCTGATACGGCATCTGCTTGAGCGGCCTAGACATCATCTTTTCCTGGATCAGTGTTTCTGCCTCTTTGTATTTTCCCTCGAAGACAAGCTTTCTGACCTCAGGCAGGGCGGTTAGCGCCTCCGGATTTGACGGGTCATAGGGGCTCCCGCCCCAGAGTGTGTCTTCATTGAGTTGGATCCTTTCCCCTTCGATCCCGCCGAAGATCATCGCGCCGAGCCGGCCGTTGCCGATGGGCAGTGCTTCTGTCCAGACGGCCGCCGGGCGACGATACCAGAGGCTGAGCCGGTTGGCGGGAGCTGCTGCAGTTCCGCCGAATTTTCCGCTAAAGGTATCTACGCCGACCGACGCGGTTTGAGCGAATGTAGAAAAGGTGACTGCCAATAGGACGAGTAGAAGCCAGCCGAATTCTTTTTGCTTTGCCGCAATGCCGCCTATCCGCCAATTGAGCAACCTGTCATCGTAATAGTCTCTCCTACATTCAGGGCATCGTTTCATAATGGTTGCTGGAGCATTGGCCGGGCGGCATCCATTCGCCGCTTTGCCTCGTCTATCAGGCGAGCAAAGCGTTCCTCGTTTCTAAGGTTCTCAAGCAGTGGGTCCCATTTTCCGATGAAAGAATGATTGAGCATTCCTTTTTTCACCGATACTTCGAGAAAGTCGAGAGCCCTGTCCTTATCGCCAATGAGAGCGAAGCAGTGTGCGACGTGAAGTGCAAAATGGGGATCGTGTTCGGATTCTACCTCGAAATCAGGAGAGTAGTGCGACAAGGCCGATTCCTTTTCATCTCGCAGGGCATGTTTCAGAAAGAGTGCGTGTTCGGTGTAAACCCAGCCGGGTGCTATCTCAGCCAGCCTATCTGCGTGGGCGGCCACCTCATCGGGCTTTCCGCACCATGCCTTTGCAATGACCGCCAGCCATATAGCCAAAGGTGATGTAGGATCCATCGCCAGGCCGCGTTCGACCCACCGGATCGGATCCTCGCCAAGATCGCCGCTGTAAATGTAAACGAACGTCCTGACCAGCGTGCTCGACGGATGCAGCGGATCGAGCCGGTGGATCTGTTCTGCAAACCTCGTCGCCTCAGATCGACTGCCCTCGAAATACTCGCTGTAGATCGTCAGCCAGAGCATCGCCTCGGAGTTGTTCGGGTCGATCTCGACCGCCTTTTTCAGAGATACGACCGACTCGACTATGTCGCCGCCTGAATAACTTAGAAGCCCCTTGAGAGTAAAACCGTGTGTCGATCCCGGGTTCAGCTCGAACAGCTTTTCCATGCACTCCCGTGCGTGCCGAAGGTAGCTTTGGTCTAGCTTGCTGATCCACTTGAAACAGAAATAATAGGTGTAACCCAACGCGGCGTAAAGAAGTTCATTGTCGCCAATGATCGCAAGGCCCTGTTTCAGCAGCTCGATCGAGCGGTCGAGCGCGGCCGCGTTGCCCTGCATAAATTTCGCCCTCGCACGCAGGTAAAGGTCATAGGCCCGCGGGTCGGCTATCGGCCGCTCTTCCATCCTCCGCTCATCATCGGCGCTCAAGGTCACGCGCATCGCATCCACGATCGCGCGCGAGACGGTTTCCTGTATCTCGAATACGTCAACGAGGGTTCCACTGTACTTGTCCGCCCAGAGGTTCTCATCCGTCAGGCCATCAATAAGCTGGGCCGCGATCCGAATATTGTCGCCGGCTTTGCGAACACTGCCGTCGAGAATGTAGCGAACGTTCAGCTCCCGCGCTATGGTTCGCGTATCTTTGTCTGACCCTTTGAGCCGCATTGACGATCCGCGCGAGATAACACGGAGGGCACGCACCTTTGAAAGGTCAGCAATAAGCTCTTCGGTCAGGCCGTCGCTGAAGTATTCGTTCTCGGCATCGCCGCCGATGTTTCGGAAGGGCAAAACCGCGATCGAACGAAGCCCTCCGTCAGTATCCGCCCCGGCGGTCGTAAACATCCGGGTCGAAGATTCCGAGGGCGCGTTCCCGCGACTCATCGCACCGCTTTGCGACAAGATCGCGGTCTGCGGTTCATCCATCGACGCCGGGCCGTAGAGCAACTCGCTTCCGTCGTCAAGACAGAAGCTCATCGTCAGGTCATATTCTCTTCCGCACTGCGGGCATTTTTTCATAAAAGGCTATGTTGGCAATCCCACGCGTCTCATCAGTTCCTTGAATCGAGGATCGTCCCGAAGCGGTTCAGACTTGTAGGTCATTCGAAAAAAGTCAGGCAATGTTCCGCTGCGATCCATATAGGCTTTTTCCAGCCACTCGAACGCCTTGTCTTTTTTGCCGAGGGCACCATAAATCGCAGCGATGGCCTGAGCCTCTGCCTTTTTTGCCTGGTACCTTTCTTCCAGCTCCTTGAGCAGCTTGATGGCATCATCGCGCCGTCCTACCGCAGCGTAGGCAAATCCGAGGTCCGATAGGGTGTCCGAGTTGCTCCCACCAACCTCCAACGCCTTTTGGAATGACGCGATCGCTTCATCGTAACTCCTGAGTTTCATATAGGACCACGCGATCGTGAAGTGACCGCCGGGAAACTGCGGATCCAGATCGATCATTTTCCGGCAGATGTTGATCGCCTCCTCGTGATCGTTCCTTTTTTGGAGCATCTGTGCGTAATTCTGATTGATTATATTGGACAACGGATCAAGCTCATGCGCCCGCGTTATCATCTCCGAGGCTTCGTCGTTACGGCCCTCATCGAAGAGCAAGACGGAGTACCAGTGATAGAGCGATGCGTAATTCGGATTAAGTTCCACCCCGCGTTTGTATTCCCGCTCCGCATCGGCCCACTCCCAATTGTGGTGATAAATAAGGCCGAGAGTAGCGTGAGGTTCCGCCAGACTGCTGTCGATGCTAAGTGCGCGCTCGGCAAATTCCTTTGCCGTGGCAAACGATTCAGCGGCTGGCGAACTCGCATAGTCCGGCAGCAAGACGTAGCAATCGGCCAGGCCAACAAACGCCAGTGCGTAATTAGGGTCACGATCGACCGCGAGCCGAAATTGCTCAACGGCCTTCTGAATGTCCTCACCCGTTCGCTTATTCCAATAGTATCTTCCCCTTAAATAGGCCTGATATGCCACAGGGTCGCTTGTTGCCTGTTTTGTGACTTTCGCCTCATCGGCGCCCGACAATTTTGGCGAAAGCGTTGCTGAAATGTCCCTCGCGATATCGCTCTGCAACGACACCACGTCGGCCTGCTTTCTTTCGTACTGTTCAGTCCACAAGACCTTGTTCTTCTCGACATCCACCAACTCAAGGCTCAGCATGAGCCGTTCGCCTCGTTCGACGAGTCTGCCATTAAGGATCGCCTGAACACTCAACTCCTTGCCTACGGTCTGCAGATCCGTATCGCGCCCCTTGTAACGGAATACAGCCGAGCGCGGCCTGACCTCCATATTCGGAAGACTTGTCAGACTCTTGATCAGCGTCTCGGTCATTCCATCCGAAAGATACTCGAGATCGGGATTCCCACTTTCATTCACAAATGGCATAACGGCGATCGAGGTGACGTTCTTTGAGTTTGAACCTAGATACCGGTAGCCGAAGAATCCGCCGAGCAACATCACAGCAAGCGCGAGCGGAGCAAGCAGAAGCCGTTTATCAAAGCCTTTGCCTTTCGGAACATCAGCTACGCCGCTTGGCAAGACTGCGGTCCGCTCGGTCGTGTGTATCTGCGCGCGGGTCGCTGCCTCGCTCGGCGGTGCAGTCTCGTGCAGTATCGCCGTCTGCGGTTCATCGCCTAAGAACCCGGTCGCTACCGCTCCCGGTTCTGACTTCGCCGGGCCGTAGAGCAACTCGCTTCCGTCATCGAGACAGAAACTCATCGTCAGGTCATATTCTCTTCCACATTGTGGGCATTTTTTCATAACAACTTGGCAGATCGATCACGCCTCAAATATTCTTGAAGAGGAGCCGCCGCCTTTTCAAGCTAGATCAAAACGTCCAACACACCGTTTCACTTGCCGCCTGAAACGGCCCGCCGCTTCACTTCGTCCGACCAATTGAAGACGACGTTGATCTGCATGGTCGAAGGTTGTTTGAAGTTCTCTTCGAGAAGCAGAAAGCGGCCGTCGGCTGCGACATCGTGCGATACGCCGCGAACATTCAGATATGGCCCCTCAAAGAGCTTTCGCGGCGACCCGGCTTTGAACTGCGGGCTTGTTGACACCTCGACAGCCATCCATTTTTGCCCGTCGCGATAAAATAATTCTCGGCCATCCTTTGACCACAACGGCTCTTCACCTCCGGCGGTCGAGACCGCCCATTTTCCGGCCCCATCGGAAGCTGGCCGGACGTAAACCTCGTATTGTCCCGATTCATCGGAAACATAAACCACATATCTTCCGTCGGGTGAAAACTCCGCCTCCATTTCGCGAAACGGCGTGACAAGCCATGGGCTCGGCGGATGAGAGCCGGCCTTCGACCAAAGGTCGAGTCCCGTTTCCTGTGACACCTGCATGAACAGAAGGTCATTCCCGTCCGGTGACCATGATTGCATATCGCCGACCTCTCCGCTGAAAAGCACCTTTTCCGATCCCGAATCAACCGATTTTGAAACAATGTCGATCCCGCTCGCGGTATATCGCGAAAACGTGACGGCCGTCCCGTCAGGCGTCCAACGAGGATATCCGTTATCGCCTTTATTTGTGAACCTTGTTAAAACCCCTCGTGCGAACTCGTAGATGTAGATGTCCTGAGATGCCTCCGATATTTCGATTGCAAGACGCTGACCGTCCGGGGACAAGGAGAGATTCTTGTAGGAACGATGAGGGGCGGTCAGGGGCGTTTTAGTTCCGTTGCGGTCGACCCACACCGGCCTGCCGATCCAGGCCGGGCCGCCGGAAACATAAACAAGCGTTCCGTCATTTGCGAGCGCGTATTGCACCGATCCCCATTCTTCACTCCTCACATTCTCGACGAGCGTCGCCTCCGGCCCGGTGATCTTACCTTGTCGCGCGTCGAAGGGAGCCGCAATAAGAGTTGCGCTTCGCGAATATACCAGATGCCCGGTGGGCAGATATCGCGGGTTCATCCCGCCATCGATCAGAATGCGAGCAGCTCCCGACCTTAAGGAAAACGCTCCGATCTTATATTTGTCTGGGTTCGGGCTGTCCCAAAAGGTCGCGATGACGGTGTCGCCATCGGGCAATATCTCCGGGCTGCCAAATCCCCAGATCGATGTGGCAAGTCCCTCTCGCCGCAGTGCTGGCGTCGGTTGGCCACCCGACGCAGGAATGCGAACGAGCTTTCCTCCCTCCGCGTCGGCAAAAACGATCGTGCCATCGGACCCCCATGCACCGCCGTGAGCGTTCCTTGCCTCGCAGAGCGTCACGGGCTGACCGCCGTCGAGTGAGAGTCTCTTTAGTTCGTTGTTAGCAAAAAAGGCGATGGACCTTCCATCAGGGGAAAAGAACGGTGCGTAGGCCCGTTCGGTACCCGGAATCGGACGATCCTCGAACGAATCCATCTGGCGAGCCATAAGCCTGGACGCTCCGTCCTTTTCTCCCGCATAGACCAGCAATGATCCGTCTGGCGACAAAGCGATAGCCGTCCTCCCGATGCCGAGCGGACAAAATCTCCCCAGGGCTAATGGTATCGAGATCGGAATGCTGACCCTGCGAGTGACGGCTGTTTCCGTGCTGGACCTACCCCACCCGCGGCCGATCAAGAAGGCCGTTAGAGCGATCGCAAGAAGCGCACCGAATGCAGCGAACCATCGAAGCCGATTGCGGGAAAATATGCCGGAACCCGGCAGTTTCCCCTTGCCGTCGCCGTCATGCACAAGACCCGTTTTCAATGGCTTGGTTTTGTCCTCGTCCCATAGGATCGCGGTCACCGGCTCATTCGTGACGGTGCCATCCACGAGAGCATTGCCATCGTCGAGACAATACAGCAGCGTGTCGTCGTAATAATCCCTTCTACATTCAGGGCAGCGTTTCATAGCGTTACTTTATTTTATCTTCCCGGGCCCCCAAAGAGCACGGCCTGAGAATTTGCCGGTGTGGCTGCCGTCTTTTAGCATCTGAACGCCGTTGACAAAAACGTCGCGGACGCCGACGGCGAACTGGTGCGGTTTTTCGAACGTGGCGTTGTCGGCGATGGTTGCGGGATCAAATATCACAACGTCGGCGAAGTAGCCTTTCTTTAACAAGCCGCGGCGATCAAGACCGAGATTTCCGGCAGGAAGACTCGTCAGCCGGCGGATCGCTTCTTCGAGCGAGATGACTTTTTCTTCGCGGACGTATTTGCCGAGCAGACGCGCAAAGTTGCCGTAGGCGCGCGGATGCGGATTTGATTTGAGAAACGCGCCTTCCGGCGCTATCGACTCGGCGTCAGAGCCGAACGAAACCCACGGTATCTTGATCTGTTTTTTAATGTTCTCCTCATCCATCAAAAAGTAAACCGTGCCGACGCGCGACTGGTCTTCGAGCACAAGATCGAGGATCGTGTTCTCAGGATCGGTGCCGCGCATACGCGCGACCTCGGCGAGTGTTTTGCCGGTTAGCGGTTTGAGTTTGTCGTTCTTAAAGCCGACGAGCAAGATCCTATCGGGCGACCCGGCGGCAAGATAAAGGTTTTCCCATTTGTCTGTCGGCGTGCGAATTTCTTCAATGATCTTCTTGCGAGTCGCCGGGTCTTTGATCCTTTTGTAAAGTTCGGAGTAACCGCCGTCCAAAACCCACGGCGGCATCGCGGCATCGAGCCCGGTCGCGCCCGCAGGATAGTTGTACATATCGGCGGTGATCTTCAGCCCTTCTTTACGAGCTTTTTCGACCATCGCTATCACCTTGTCCATCTTCGCCCAATTGTCACGGCCTGCGGCTTTGAGGTGATAGATCTCGGCGGGAATTTTTGCTTCGCGCGCGATGCGGATCAACTCTTCTACAGCCTCTTCGAGCCGGTTGCCTTCGCTGCGCATGTGCGAGATGTATTTACCCTTGTATTTGGCCGCGACTTTGCAAAGCTCGATCAGCTCTTCGGTTTTTGCGTAAAACGCCGGAGCGTAGATCAGCGACGTGCCGACGCCGAGCGCGCCGGCGCGCATTTCGCGCTCGACCAGATCGCGCATCTGCTGCATCTGTTCGGGCGTCGGCTGAACGTCGGCTTCGCCGAGCACGTACATTCTGATCGTCGTCGCGCCGACATACGAAGCAACATTCTGCGAAACGCCTTTCTTCTCAAGATGCTGCAAATACTCGGCGAGCGTCGTCCAGGCGATATCCCACTTCAGATCACCCTGGTCGCCCTTGACCTGCTTTTTCATCCGGTCGTTGAGCGGCCCCATCGACCAGCCTTCGCCGAAGATCTGCGTCGTCACGCCTTGTTTTAATTCGCCGAGTGATCGCCCGTCAACCAAAAAAGACTCGGTCGACCACGACAACATATTTATAAAGCCCGGCGCGACGGCCATTCCTTTGGCGTCAATAACGGTCGCCGCGTGGGCGTTTCGCAAGTTGCCGATACGAACCACCTTGTCGCCTTTGATACCAACGTCCGTCAGGATCGGTTTCTTTCCGCTGCCGTCATAGACGGTGCCGCCACGAATGATAACGTCATATTGAGTACTCGCTGTCTGACCGACCGCCGCTGCCGAAAACAGGCTGACGAGAACTAGGGCCGAGATGATAGATCGCATTGTTTTCATTTGATTACCTCGCTATCCGGCGAAGCGTCGCTCCGCTCATGGTTATTGAATCGATGTTTCCGGACATCGGCTGGAGCTGAAAGACAGCCAGTTCCTTTCCCCACCATTTTTTGTCCCAGACGACCTGAAACGAATCAAAATGCCAATGTTCGAGTGTCGCCGTCTGCATCTTGCCAACCTGTAGGTGGAGCCTTCCATCACGAAGCGTGACTTCGATATCGCCGTAAAATGGGTCGGAGTACTTTCCGACATACGCCGAAAGCGGGCGACTGGGCTTTGTGTCCTTTGCCCGCATATTCAAAACAGTATCCGCCTCGCGCTTGCTGGTCACTGCTATTCCGTCATAAAGGGTCTTTAGTTCGGTCGACCAGTCGCGGCTATTGTCGTCAAACGCAAACATATCGAACGCCTTGTACATCAACGCATGCCGTACCTCGGCGTGATCCAGATTGCCAAAAACATAGATCCCGATCTTCTTTGAAGGGATCAAGCCAATTATCGCCGTGCGGCCGGCGAGGCTTCCGGTATGGAATGCCACCATCTCGCCGCGATAGTCATGCTGAAACCAGCCAAAGCCATAGGTCGTCCAATTCGGCTTTGTGATCGCGGTCGTGGGATAGAACTGGCCCGGCGGAACTATCACCTGCGGACGAAGGATCGCCTGCATTGTCGCGGGTTTTAGGATCTCCTTGCCATTTGCCGTGCCGCTGCCAAGCATGAAGTCGGTCCATTTGGCGATATCGTTCGCAGTGGACCAAACCGCACCGGCCGCCGCGATCGAGTCGACAGTCATCTCAGGGATCTTGGTGATCACGCCCTCGATCTCATAATGGGCGGTCGAACGATTCGTATATTTCGAGGACAGCCCATAGTTAGCAAACGTATTGCTCATTCCGAGCGGGCGAAATATCCGGTCGGTAACAAATGCCTCCCACGACATACCGCTTACTTTCTCGACGATCCTTCCCGCAACCAGATACATAATGTTCTGGTAGGTATATCCGCCGCGAAAAGGATAGACGGGTTTTGCGTACTGCATGCGCCTAAGAACTTCATCGGCGGGCATCTCGGGCGTCCAGGCCCAAAGGAAGTCGGCGTTCCCCATTCCGGCGGTGTGAGTGAATAGGTCGCGCACGCGAAGTTCAGATGTTATATAGGGGTCGGCTACGCGAAAATCCGGAAGGTGCTTGCTTACCTTGTCATCCCATGAGACCTTCCCCTCATCGACAAGGATACCCATCGTTGCGGCGGTCATCGCCTTGGTGGTTGACATTACGCCGAAGAGCGTGTCGGCATCGACCCGTTCGCTGCCTCGATCGGCACGGACGCCATAGCCTTTTGCAAGGATGACCTTTCCATCCTTGACCACCGCAACGGCCATTCCGGGGACCTTCCATTGGACGCGGGCAGCCTCGACATATTTGTCGAAGGCCTCCAAATTTGCTTGTGCTGCAGCCGTGGCTACCGCAAATAGAACCGTCAAAAACGCACACGAGAACGCTGGTCTTTTCATATTGGTCTATTACCTCTAGATCAGTTGGATTGGATATTTCGAGCAAGTATAACATCGCTATGGGATTTGCAGGCGATCTATTCCCTCCTACGCTTGATTAGCTCATCACAAAACGCGATAATTCGTACCGTCCTCTTTAACAAAACTAACCAATCAATAGGAGTCGTTGCAGTGCGAAAATTGCGTCTGTCGTTTGTCGTCGTTTGTCTCTCGTTAGCGGTATTCTCAGCGGCCATGGCCCAGCCTCCCGAAGGCCGGCCACAGCGTCCCGCGCCAACCCCAACCCCGGAATCGGCCTCGCCGTCAGCACCGGCACCCGCAGTGTCACCGACACCGCCGCCTCCACCCGACCCAATGGGCCCGCAGGCTTTTGGCGGATTCCGCTTTCGCTCGATCGGGCCCGCAGTGACGGGCGGGCGGGTAAATGCGTTCGCAGTCGACCCGTCGGATCGGTCGAAATACTATGTCGCAGTAGCTTCAGGCGGCGTCTGGAAAACGGTCAACGGCGGCACGACCTTTACGCCGGTCTTTGACAATGAAGGTTCATTTTCGATAGGAGCGATAGCCCTGGACCCGAAGAACTCTGCTACGGTCTGGGTTGGAACGGGAGAGCGTAACAGCCAGCGGAGCGTCGGCTACGGCGACGGCGTCTATCGTTCGGACGACGGCGGTCGCAGCTGGCGCAACGTGGGCCTCAAAACGAGTGAGCATATCGGACGTATAGCGATAGATCCGCGTGACAGTAATGTTGTTTTCGTGGCTGCACAAGGCCCCTTGTGGAGCGGTGGCGGCGAGCGCGGACTCTACAAAACGACCGACGGCGGCCGGACGTGGAAAGCCGTTATTCCCGGTACTGAGAACACCGGAGCGACAGACGTCGTGATCGACCCGACGAACCCCGACATCATGTATGCCGCCACATGGCAGCGACGTCGGCATTTTCACACGCTCATCAATGGCGGACCGGAAAGCGGTATATACAAATCGGTTGACGGCGGCAACACATGGACGCGGCTTCGAGGAGGGCTTCCAGCGGGTGATCTCGGGCGTATCGGCTTGGCGATCTCGCCTGCGGATAGCAATGTCATTTATGCCAATGTAGAGGCGAGCGGAACCCAAAGCGCGATATTCCGGTCAGGCGACCGCGGCGCGACTTGGGAACGCGGCTATCCAAATATAGCACAGGGAATGTATTACGGACAGATAGTCGCGGACCCGAAGGAAGTTGACCGTGTTTATATGCCGAATGTCCAGAATCAGGTTTCGACCGATGGCGGGCGGACGTTCCAGAATCTGGGGGAACGGTTGAAACACGTCGATAACCACGCTATATGGATCGACCCAAAGAACACTGACTATCTACTCGTTGGGTGTGACGGCGGCATTTATGAAAGCTTTGACCGCGGCCAGAACTGGGCGTTTAAGTCCAATCTGCCGATATCGCAGTTCTACGACATCGCGGTCGACAATTCTGTGCCTTTCTATAATGTCTATGGAGGTACGCAAGATAATAATTCCCTGGGCGGGCCTGCGAGAAGCCGCAGTACCACAGGCATCGTCAATTCTGACTGGATCTTGACGAATGGCGGTGACGGGTTCCAGTCGCGGATCGACCCGCTTGACCCGAACATCATTTATGCGGAAAGCCAGAACGGCGGGCTCATACGGTTTGATAAGCGAACGGGTGAACGCGTCAGCATTGCTCCCATGGAGGGCAAGGACATCGAGACGCAGCGATATAACTGGGATTCGCCGTTGATCATCAGCCCCCATTCCAATACTAGGCTGTACTTCGCCGGACATAAGCTGTTTAAGTCGGACAATCGAGGTGACGATTGGAAGGTGATATCAGGTGATCTTTCCCGCGGGCTCGACCGTAACGCGATCCCGGTCATGGGCAAGATATGGGGTCCCGAAGCAATAGCGAAACATCAATCAACCGCACTCTACGGAAATGCATCGGCCTTATCCGAGTCGCCCAAGAAGGCGGGCCTGATCTATGTCGGTACGGATGATGGCCTTATCCAGGTGACGGAGAACGACGGCGGAAGCTGGCGAAAAGTGGATAAGATCGCCGGAATTCCCGAAAACAGTTTCGTAAAGCGCGTTCTGGCGTCGCAGCATGATACAAATACCGTTTACGCGACCTTTAACAACCATCAGAATGGGGATTTCAAACCATATGTCGTAAAGAGCACCGACGCGGGCCGCACGTGGACCTCGATCGCTTCGAACCTGCCTGCAAGAGGCTCGACCTATGCAATTGCCGAAGATCACGTGAATCCCAAACTTCTGTTTATCGGCACAGAATTCGGGGCCTTCTTTAGTGTTGACGGCGGTGGGCGCTGGACCCAGTTTCGCGGCGGACTGCCAACGATCCAAGTCACGGACATCGCTATTCAGAAACAGGAGAACGACCTGCTGCTGGCGACCTTCGGCCGCGGGATCTATGTGCTCGATGACTACAGCCCGCTGCGCCAGATCACCGCGGCAACCCTGCAGCAGCCGTCGGCGCTGTTTCCGGTAAAGGATGCGTTGATGTTTGTCCGCTCGAACAGCACGTTTGCTGGTTCACAGGGTTCAGGATTCTTTACCGCGCCGAATCCATCATACGGGGCAACTTTCACTTACTTCTTGAAGGAAGCTCCCAAGACGCTGCGTCAGAAACGGCAGGAAGCTGAGCGAGCGGCCGAGCGTGCACGACAGCCGATCAAGTATCCTTCCATCGCAGAGTTGCGCGCTGAGACCGAGGAAGAAGCACCGGCGATCCTCTTCACGATCACTGATTCAGAAGGCAAGATCGTACGGCGCCTGACGGCACCTGCTTCCCCGGGTATATCCCGTACTGTCTGGGATATGCGCTATATGCCGCCGACGGTTACGGCCCCGCCGACAGGCGGAGGTCCGGGCGGTGGTGGAGGTGGGTTCGGTGGCGGTGGCGGTGGCGGTGGCGGCTTCGGCGGCGGATCGCAAGGCCAGCTCGTGATGCCCGGCAAGTATACGGTCACGATGGCGCTGCGTTCGGGTGGCGTCGTAACCGCGTTGCAGGGGTCGCAAAGTTTTAATGTCGTTGTCGAGGGTAAAGAGAATATATCCCCCGCGGATGCCAAGGCTCTCGCCGAATTCCAGCGAAAGGTTGGCAACCTTCAGCGTGCGGTCGGTGCGGCCTCGAGCGTTGCGACCGCAGCAAAGACCAATATCGGACTGCTGCGACGGGCCGCAGCCGAAGCCCCGGTCGAAAATCCCAAGCGATTCATCGATCAGGCCGATGCTCTCAACGACGAGATCGACGAACTCATCAACGCCATACGCGGCGGACGTGCAAATACCGACATCCCACCGCCGTCGATCCTCAACCGGATCGGGAATGTTGCCGGCACGATCAGGCTTTCGACCATTAAGCCGACGCAGACACAGGTGGCGAATTACGAGTTGGCCAATTCGATGTTTGCTCCGATACTTGTCAGACTGAGGAAGTTGGTTGAAACCGATATCCCGAAGCTGGAAAAGGAGCTTGATGCTGTCGGGGCACCGCTGACACCCGGGCGTCTTCCTGGGCAGTGATCGGCTATTGTCCGGCGGTTACTTGGCCGCGCCTCTCAAGCTGTTTTCCCGGATCGTTTGTTATCAGCGAACGAATGCCGCGTTTTCGACACCGGTCGACCCATTTGGGTCGATCGGCTGTCCAGATAGTAACGGGGATCCCCGCCTCGTTCGCGTGTTTTAGCAGACGAGCCGAGGCAAGCATACGATGCAGAGATAGCTGATGTGCCCCGATCTGAAGGGCCAGATCTATAATGTGCCGACGTCGCCTGAGAAAGTTCATCGCCTCGGGAGCAAATAGTGCAGCCGTTTGGACCTCCGGCAGAAGAGTTCGAACCAAAGGGATGGCCGCGAGCCTGAAACTCTTCACAATCAATCTCTCAAGCCCGCCAAAGTTCCGGAGCACCTCGCAAACTCGCGTGACAAGTTCAGCATATTCGCTGCCTTCGCACTTAAGCTCGACATAGATCGGCCCCTCGCACGAGATCGTGTTTTCGAGTACGGATACCAAGGTCGGCACAAATTCTTCCGCAAATCCGGGATCGGCAAGTTTCGGGTACTTCGAATTGAACCAAGAACCGACGTTTATCTTGCCAAGCTCAGCGGCAGTAAGCTCGGCAACACGTTCGGGACGGATCCCGGTTCGCTTCAGATCGTGGTCGTGGATAACGACGGGAACACCGTCTCGCGACAATTGAACATCAAATTCGAGGCCATCCGCCCCCTTTGCAAGCGCCATTCTAAATGCAGCGAGCGTATTCTCGGGCGCATTCGCGCTGTCGCCGCGATGGGCGATGATCAATGGACTGTTGAACGGTGTCTCGCTCACTTCTTCTCCAGAAGAAAGACGGTTTTTGACCAGGAGATCGGCTCGGTGACGGGAAATTCGTGGTTCCCCACGATATTGAAGTATCGTGTCGCTGCCTCGCGAACACTTTTCAGCGGGTGGATCTTGAAATTGTAAAGTAGTTCGAGCATCGAACCAACTATCGAGGGCTTCACAGGAAGAAGGACTAGCGGGGCACCTTTTTTCAGGACACGTGCGGCCTCGCTCAGGCCGGCATCGAGCGGCGTGTATTCGAGCACGCCGCACATCATTATCAGGTCAAAGGTGCGATCAGCGAACGGCATCGCGAGCACGTTCGCCTGCACAGTATCCGTGGGAGCGCTGGCCTTCTTCCGCTTACTCAGGCTCTCGCGGGCGATCTTGAGGGAATTTATGGAAAGGTCCAGCGAAATAACCCGTTTGGCCGGGAGCCCGCACTCATGAAAGGCATTTGTAACAATACCGGTCCCGCTGCCGGCGTCCAGAACGAGCGAGTCGCTCCTGAGACCGAGATCGAGCGAACGCAAATACTTCGCGACTGACGCACGATAGCCGTTGATCTTCATTGCGATGTTTTGGACATCGGCAATACGGTCATAGAGGCCCTGGGCTGTTGTTCTCGTGGGTTTGCCGTTCTTCGGCATCGCGATCTATTTTTCGGCGAGCAGCTTCAGCATCACTTCCTGCATCTGGCCAATGCGGCTCGAACTCGTTCCGGCTTCAATGTAACGTACCACGCCTTTTTTGTCGATCAAAACTGCGGTTGGAAGTGCCGTTGCTCCGTAAAGAAATTGGGCGGTCTGATCTTTCATAACGACGACATCGTAAGGGAGCCGCTCGCGCTGACGGAACTGCTTGAGAAAGTTGGTTTCCGTCTTGTTATCGGCGGGTGAGCCGTTGACCTCGCCGTAATATCGCGTTACGCCAAGGATCTCAAATCCGTCACGGTTATGATCCTGATACCATTCGATGAGATGCGGGAAGGCCTCGATACACGGCGAACACCAGGTCGCCCAAAAATCAAGCAGGACAACTTTGCCGCGAAGATCGGCCAGCGTCTTCACCGAGCCCGGGAACCATTGGTCAGCCAGTGGCAGTGGCGGCGCCGTTTCGCCCAGCAGCAGATAATGCTTCTGACGCTTTTTCAAGCGTGCAACGACATCCGCTCCGGCGGTCTTCGACCGGAAATCTCTTTCCGCCGAGACCATCGAAGCTGTATAAAAGGCCGTTGCGGCGGGTTTCCGGCCTGTCTCGATAAGGTACTTTATCTTCTGGTCGACGGCGTAATAATAGAAACTCGGTGATTCAACCTCCGCCGCGGTCTTTCTCATATCGTCGAGAGATGCGTCGGCCTTGATGCGGTCGTTCGAATCTCGATAAGCCTCATAGACGAGCATCGCCGCGTCGAGTATCTCGTCAAGCCCTCGGGCCCGGGACGAGGCATCTTTAAGAAGCGCCTTTGCTGCCTCGTAACCAGCCTCAGCGTGCGGTGCCATTCGCTTGAAATCCTTTGCGATCTGACACGCCTTTGCCAGTTCGGTGCCCATCCTCGAACGCTCGGTTGTCTTGACAGGCTGATTCTTCAGGTATTCGGCGAGCTGGGCTTCAGCTTCATCCAGCTTCATTTGCTTTGCCAGTACTATGGTTAAAACTGACCGCGCGGTCTGCCTTTTCGCGGCATCGGCATCAACAACGCTGACGAACTGCATAAGAGCCGCCAATGCTCCGTCGAGATTCTCGGCGATCCAGTGAAGCATCCCCAGATAATAGCGGTCATCGACGGACATCTCGGCACGCAGTCCTGCCCGGGCGGCGTGCCGGGCGGCAAGCTGCCGCTGTTCGAGCTTAAGCTTCTGGAAAAGGCCATCGTCGAATGGGATATTACGTGCGTCATATTCAGCAGCCTTTACACGCAAATATCCATTGACCTCATCGAACATTTGCTTCAGCGGCAGTTCCGATCCCCCACCGCCGGGCGTTTCGGGTGTTGCCGATGGGGTACGGCCGGATTGGGCCGACGCCGAACATACAAGAAGTATGCACAGTAGTACCGTCCAAAAACTCATACGACGAAGATCAGATGCCCGTAACATTCCTCAGCTTAAATCTGTCAGGGCTGAACGCCGGCTCGATCGCGGCATTGTCCACAACATGTTTTGCTACCATTTTTGCAGTAATAGGTGCCAGCAAGATTCCGTTCCGATAATGGGCTGTCGCGATGGTCAGGCCGTCGATCCCGTCAATACCGCCAATGATCGGAAGCCCATCGAATGCGAACGGACGAAGGCCGGACCAATGATCTACGGTCGCCAGACCTGCCGTACTCGGCGCTATCAGGTTCGCCATCCGTCTGATCCCGGCAGCAGCATCGTCCGTTACCGCGTGGTCGAACCCGGCCTTCTCAGAGGTTGAACCTGCGAGAAGGCGGCCGTCGCGTCTCGGCACAAGATAACCGCCGGGGCTGTATATCACGTGCTGAAACAACCGTTTTGCCGTATGGAGAACCACCATTTGCCCTCGCACCGGTTCTACCTTGAATGGCATATCGGCAACGCCGATTTTGATGAGCGAAGTCCACGCACCGGTTGTAAGAACAACGTGATCCGCATTGAACCGCTCGCCGTTGGCGACCGCTCCGATAACGGCATTCGATTCAACATCGAGGTGTTCAACCTCCGAATTCCCGATAAGGAGTATTCCGTTGGTTTTTGCGTAGGTTTTCAACGCATCAAGAAGCCGCCGATTCTCGACCTGCCAATCATTCGCAAACAGAAGGCCGCCTAGGACATCGGGCGAAACGAATGGTTCCGCACGGCGGACATCGTCTGCCGAGAGCCGCTCGACCTGTAATCCCGCTTTGGCCTGCCATGAAAACCGCTCGCCCAGCCTGGCCGCATCGGCTTCGGACAAGGCAAGGTAGAGCGTGCCCGTACGGTCGAGTTCGACATCGATGCCTGTTTCATCGAGCAATCCTGCGGCAAACTCGGGATACATATCTCGCGAATTCGAGCAAACGTCAAAAAAGATCCCGGCCTCATCTGTCTCGGCCTGGGGCCCAAGCATCCCGCCCGCAGCCCACGAAGCCTCGAGGCCGCAAGCGCCCCTTTCGATGACGGCTATTCCGCGGGCACCCTGTTTATGGAGTTCACGGGCGACACTCAGGCCGATCACGCCGCCGCCAATTATTAGTATTTCCGATGTCATCTCCAGAAAATTTCACCCTGATCCGATTATAGGTTACGCGAGATATTACAGGTAGTCGGACGGCGCCGGAGATTTCAGCTAATCCATCGAGTTGATTACAATATTTGTTTCGCCTGTATTCCTCGATATGGATGATCAAGGCTCAATTTTTATGGCAAAACACACTATTACACTTATTCCCGGTGACGGCATCGGGCCTGAGATCACGGCGGCGACGGTTCGGGTTATCGAGGCCACGGGGGTCGAGATCAGATGGGAGAACCAGATACTCGGCGTTCAGGCACAGGAAAAGTTTGGCACGACGCTGCCCGAAGAAGCGATCGAATCGATCAAGCGGAACAAAGTGGCCCTCAAGGGGCCCCAGATGACACCGGTCGGGAAGGGCTTTACGTCCGTTAATGTCGGGCTGCGGCGAGCGCTTGATCTTTACGCAAATGTTCGCCCAGTCAAGGCCCTGCCTGGCGTACCTTGCCGGTATCCCGATCTTGATCTTGTTATCGTCCGCGAGAATACCGAAGGACTTTACTCCGGACTCGAACATGTGGTCGTGCCGGGAGTCGTCGAGAGCCTGAAGGTCATTACCGAAAAAGCCTCGACGAGGATCTGCCGGTATGCGTTCGAATTCGCCCGCGACAACGGGCGAAAGAAAGTGACCGCCGTCCACAAGGCGAATATAATGAAGGCTTCGGACGGGCTTTTCCTCGAGTGCTTTTACACGGTCGCGAAGGAGTTTCCGGGTATCGAAGCCGACGACAAGATCATTGACAATTGCTGTATGCAGCTGGTGATGCGGCCCGAGCAATTCGATGTGATGGTGATGGAAAATCTATACGGCGATATCGTATCGGACCTGTGTGCGGGACTGATCGGAGGGCTTGGCCTCGCGCCCGGCGCGAATATCGGCGAACTCGGCGCCGTATTCGAAGCGGTACACGGCTCAGCGCCCGATATTGCCGGCCAGGGGATCGCGAATCCCACGGCACTGATGCTCTCAGCGATCGAAATGCTGCGGCATATCGGCGAACGTGAGGCAGCCGATAGGGTTCAGGCCGCTCTCCTAGGCGTTTTTGCGGACGGCAAATGGATCACGCGAGATCTGGGCGGTACGGCGAAAACGAATGAGTTTGCCCGGGCGATCGAGGAGAAGATAAGAGCGGCCTGAGCTGATCGCGAGCAAGTTTGCCGGGGACTAGCCGTTCTATCTACAGGGCTGCCGGAAGGGTGGGTCCTAACTGAGGTGGATATGAAAAAGCTTATTCTGGTTTTTGCGATCATCGCGGGGACGGCCATCTGCAGCCTGGCCCAGAAAACTGTCAGCGTTCGCCTCGGCGGTTCGAGCACACTCGAAAACGGGCGAATCTCGGTAAAGTTCTTGTCCATCGTCGAGGATTCCCGGTGTCCTATGAACGCGAGATGTGCCTGGGCGGGAAATGCCAAGATCCGGATATCAGTAGCAAAAGGCCGTTCATTTCGCAGCTTCGAGTTGAACACCGGAACGGGCGTCAAGGCCGTGTCTGCCTTTGGCTACAGGTTCGAGATCCAGGATCTGACGCCGTGGCCCGGGGCACCTCCGGACCTGGCGGCACAGCCGAAAACGGTCGTACTCTCGATCACGAAGGAGCGCTGACCGTAGTTTCCATTTCGCCCGTTGCGTGGTAGGCTCTAAAACTTCGCAATGAGGGAAGATATCAGAGAATCGCGGCTCGGAAACGGCCTGACAATTTTGACCGACAAGATGCCGGGAGTGCGGAGCACAACTCTCGGCTTCTTTTTTCGAGCGGGCTCCAGGCACGAACCGCCTGAGCTCAACGGGATATCACATTTTATTGAACACACTGTGTTCAAAGGCACGAACAGCCGCTCGGCCCTCGACATTGCTATGGAGCAGGAGCGTCTGGGCGGCAACCTCGACGCATTTACCACGCACGAAGAGACCGGCTTTGCGATCAAGGTCATCGACGACGAGCTGCCGCGCGCGTTCGACCTGATAGCCGAAATGCTTACTGATCCCCGCTTCGACGAGGCCGATCTCAAAAGCGAACAAAAGGTCATCATCGAGGAGCTTAAGATGGTCGAGGATTCGCCCGAAGAGTTTCTCGGCGAACTCTTCAGCGAAGCATTTTTTCCAGGCCATCCGCTGGGAGCCGGCATCGCCGGAACACCGAAAACCGTGAGGAGCTTTGACCGCGCGGCGACAACGCGATATCACCGCGATGTTTTTCACGCCGGCAATCTGGTGATCACGGCTGCAGGAAACATCGATGATGACGCGATTGCCAAACTTGCCCGCGACAGATTTGAGAATGCCGCGGCGCGAAAGCCGGTCTCGAACGAACTTTCGCCCCCGATCCCTGCGGCACCGTTCATCGTACGGCACAACCCAAATCTTGAACAGGCCCACATAATTATCGGCCTCCCCATGGTGGGGGCCGCTGACGATCGACGATACGCGGCCGAACTGCTGACCAATGTCCTCGGCGGCGGAACTGCAAGCCGCCTTTGGCGGAGCATTCGCGAGGATCGAGGCTTGGCCTATTCCGTCGGGGCGTCGACGGCCATGTACCAGGATTGCGGCGTATTTACTATCTTTGCCGGCACCTCGCCCGATCGGATCGAAGAGGTGATCGATCTCAGCGTAAATGAGCTACGCCAAGTATCCGCTGAGGGCATATCGGCCCAGGAGCTCGATCTTGCGAAACAGCAATACCGTGCATCCGTTCTGCTCAGCCTCGAAGATTCCGCCTCGCGGGCGACCGCTCTGGCCCATTCCGAAATGGTCCATCGCCGGCAGATCACGGTCGAGGAAACCCTGGCAAATATCGATTCGGTCTCGTTGGACGATATCTCCCAACTAACTCTCGAGTTCTTTCTGACCGAGAATATCGCCTTTGCCGCGATCGGCGATATTGAAGAAGCCGCACTTGGCCGCGAGATGCTGCGACTCGAATAACTCCCGCATTTTTTCGGGGAAAATCTCAACAGATCTCGTATATTATGCCGGAATGAACCTTAAACGAACCTTTTTATACACTCTTATCCTCTCAGTCGGTTTGAGTGCCATGTTCGGGATCGGCGTCCTGCTCTTCGGCGACTTCGGCAACTTTGAGGTACGTGTAATGATGACCACGCTGACGGTCACGGCAGCCAGTATTCTCGGCCTCGCATGCGGTGCGTATCTCGAAACGGGCCGCGCCCGAACAATGCCGCTTGCCGGCATAGCCTTGTCGATCATTTCCGCCCTTCTGACATTCTTCATCATCTGGAATATCGCCGATACATCGACAATATTCATCAAGGTCACCGCAACCATTACGCTCGTCGCGGTTTCATGCGCCCACCTCTCGTTGCTCTCGCTCGCACGCCTCGATAAGCGGTTTGTGTGGACTCGGACCGCCGCCTTCGTCCTTGTCGCGATCCTTGACGCGATACTGCTCTATCTGATGTGGTTCGAACCTGACAGCAGCAGCGATCTCGTCTCGCGCATCATCGGCATCTTGTCGATCCTGATCGCTTCGATCACCGTGATGACACCGGTCTTGCATAAGCTGAGCCATGACGAAAATAAGATCGAGGCGATAGATGCTGAGATCGAGCAGCTGAGAGAAAGACTTAGGGAATTGGAGCGGAAAAGGGCAGAAATATTGGGAAATGGCGGCAACCAGTAGCCTAGCCCGCGATTGGATTCAATAGTTTCAAACCTTTGAACGATTTGAAATCGTTGTCGGTCGTCGCCAGCGGAACCCCATGTTCAATTGCTAATGCCGCAATATGTGCGTCTGTAAGAGTCGCTCCGTAAACGCCGCTTTCATGTGCTAAGCGTTTCACGATGGTCAGGTGCTCGTCGCCCGGCGTAAGAATTAGACTTCCAGGAGCAGACAGCCAGTTTTCGACCACCTCAAAGGCTTCGTTGGTTGAATAGGACTTCGTAAAGATCCTTTTATTCGTCGCGACTCTGACAAACGCCATTAACGTGATCCAAGAAAAGGCAACGGGCTCAAAGCTCGCCAGAGTTGTCCGCAGCCATGATCGGGCCGCTCGGTGCTCCGGCGAACTTTCGTTATAGGCATAGATCAGTATGTTCGCATCCGTCAGAATCATTTGAGGTCGTGCCCTTCGTCGATAATCTCAACGAGCTGATGAACTTTGTTAAAGTTAAAGGGCATTTTGGACCTCAGTAAACGACCTTTTAACTCAAACTTCCGCTTAGGTTTACGATCCTGCTCAGCCGCAAATCGAAGACCGTCCCGAAGGGTTTCATTTACCACTTCCTTGAACGTTTTCCCAATCCCACCGATTCGCTTTTTCTTTATCTGTGCGGCGACATCTTCGTCAATTGTCATTGTGGTGCGCATACTCGATTTTCACTCGAATGATGTATTGATGTCAAGATACAAGCATCATGATGCTAACAGCGTTCTGACATAACCGAAGTCTTGCACATCCTCAAGAGTACAATGGCTTAACGACGGACAGCGTGTGTAATTCCCAAAGCAAGTAAATAAGCCAGATCGTCACAAAAGAATTAGATCACTTATGGATTTTGCCCATACTCAATTGGGTCTTCGATCCGTGCGCCCTTGAAGCCGCGAAGGCGAAGAGCGCAGGAATCGCACGTTCCGCAGGCCAGCGTTTCGCTTCTATAACACGACCATGTCAGGTGCAGCGGGGCGTTGAGTTCGACACCCTTTTTGACAATTTCGGCCTTGGTCAGGTCGATGATCGGCGTGCGGATCTCGATGTGCGTCCCGGGCTTTGTACCGGTGTTTATTGTCTCCTGAAAAGCCGCATAAAACTCCGGACGGCAATCCGGGTAACCGCTCGAATCCTCCGCCACAGCCCCGATATAGATAGCCGCAGCTCCTATCACCTCGGCCCAACTCGTCGCGATCGCGAGCATATTTGCGTTGCGAAACGGCACATAGCTCGTAGGGATCTCTTTCGAATCGAGATCGGCCTCGGCGACCTTGATCCTTTCGTCGGTCAGCGAAGAACCGCCGATCTTCGCAAGGTGCTCGATAGAAACATCGAGGCGCGTCCCAACTTTGTAATGATCTGCGATGTCGTTGAACGCCTTTCGCTCACGCCCCTCTGTACGCTGGCCGTAGGAGACATGAAGAAAGGCGAGATCATGCCCTTCATCCGCTGCGATGGCCGCGGTGACGCAGGAATCCATTCCTCCGGAAACGAGGACGATCGCGAGCGGGTGACGCGGTGACGAGCCGCCGAGATCGTCTGTTATTTCCAGAGTTTGACCGTACATCTCTCAGTTTCCAATCTTGCTCCGCGTCACCGCGTCAGTTCTTCCTGCAAAATCTGCGACAGCTTCCATATCATCGCAAGCCCCGGATTTTCCTGGTGATAACCGGTGTAGGGCATATCGTCGATGTAGATAGCCATTGCGACGCGGCCTTTTCGGGTGTAAACAATTCCGATGTCTGCGCGGAAGCGATCGAGGGCCCCTGATTTCGAGGCGACCGGCGTGGTGTCCGATTGACCGCGGCCGATGCCGTCCTTTAGCTGCTGGCGACGCAGGATCGCGATCATTTCAGCCGAAGCCTCCTTCGAAACTATCTCACCCTTTTCGATCATTTCGAGCAGCCGGACCATGTCATGCGGGCTTGTGCGTCCCAAACCGAAAAGCCTGTTCCGCTGGTCGTTGAGCCACGCCTTTGAATCTCCGCCGCCGCCGATCTTTCGCATCGAGAGCGTGTCCTTCAGCCCGAGCTTCGCCATATAATCGTTGACCGCGTCTGACGTGACCTTATCGAGAACAAGGTTGGTCGCGGTGTTGTCCGAAAGGACGATCATCAGATGGACCGCTGTTCTGAGGTCGAGTTTCGAGTTGTCCGAAAACTCACCGAGAATGCCCGAACCGCCTTGTTTCTTCTCCCTTGTAAGTATCAATTCGTCCGTCCAGGCGATCTTCCCCTCGGCAACCTGACGAAAGGTTTCGGCCATGATCGGCACCTTGATCGTGCTCGCTGTCCGCACCTGCTCGTCACCGCGAAGAGAATAATCCTTCCCGGTGTCAAGGTTCTTCGCATAGACCCAGACCTTGCCTTTGAAATCAGAGATCGCGGCCTGAAGCTTCTCATCGAGCGTCTGAGGCGACGGCTTCGTAGTGCGTTGGGCGAAGCCGAAGGCCGTGGCCGTCAGGCCAACGAAGATGATGGCGATGATATTCTTCAACATAGGTGTAATGATGCGTCCCAATTTTCAAACTCCTCGCGCGTCGGCTCCCCAAATATATTTATGCAGCTGCATATTGAACCTGACCGGCAATCCGCTCTCAGCGACCGCTTCGGCCAGCTCAGCCAGGTTCTCGACGCCGTGAACCGGCGAGATCAGGATCTCTTTTGAACGCGTCACCAGATCGTATTCTTCGATCATCTTTTTTGAAAAGTCCCAATCAGCCAGATCAGCGATCACGAATTTTACCTCATCCTTCGCGGGGTCGATGCGTCCCAAATTCGGCCAGTGGTTGCGCGTCACCTCGCCCGAGGCCGGGCATTTTATGTCGAGAATTATTTTCGCACGGCGATCGACATCTTCGATCGATACATAGCCGCCGGTCTCGATCAAGACCTCATAACCGCGATCGCATAGTTCGGAGATGAACGGGAACGCATTCTTCTGCGCGAGGGGCTCGCCACCCGTGACCTCGACAAGACGACAGCCATATCCGTCGAGCTCCTCAAAGATCATCTCGAACGACATTCGCTCGCCGCCTGTGAATGTGTACTCGCTGTCGCACCAGACGCACCGCATCGGACAGCCGGTGAGACGCACGAACGAACACGGCCGACCGGCGTGGGACGATTCGCCCTGGATCGAGCGAAATATCTCGGTGACGCGAAGTGTGCGGTCAGATAGCGGCATTCGGATCGAACTTGAACGAACGCGAAACGCGCGTCACCACCGGATCGAATTTCGCCTTTTGAGTCTTCGGGTATTCGATCGTAAAGGTAAAGAAGACCTCCGGCCCCGATGCGCCGCGGTGCATCGTCTTCTGATAGTAGATGCGCTTGCCCACAGTACAGGAGATTACGAACGCCTGCTCGCGAAAATCCTTATAGGCCTTGGCCGTGCCGCATCGCTTCAAGGACTCTTCGTACTCCTCGAGGAAGCTGCGTCCCAATGCGTTGTGCTGGCCCCAGACCCGCATCTCGACCTTGCCATCCTTTGACCGAAACGTCCGGCCATCATTGTTAGCCGGCGGAGCCTGAACTATCAGCAAGTCTGACGGATATTCGATCGAGAAGAAGAACCTGTCGTTCGAATACGTCGCAAACTTTTTTTGGCCAAACCCCGTCGCAGCGACAAGCAGTACAAATAGCGTGGCAATAAAAAGATCTCTCATATCAAAATAACCCAAACCAACCGGTGTTTCCGAGGATCTCGCCGAGGCCAAACGAAGCAAGGTTGGCTATGACGATCGCGATGAACGACCTGACCCAATCCGATGTCTTGAGGATATCCCTTCCCCGAAAAGCGAGCCAAAACAAAGCGCATTCCGCCGCAGGTGCGAAGGTTTCGGCGACGAGCAAATACATTGCCCTGGAGCGCCCATAGAAGATCGTTGCCAGCACGATGACCACGATCGGATAGGTGCATGCGGTCAGCCAGACTCCCGATGCCAGCTTCTGTCGGAGGGTCAGCTTTCGCGACAGGCCTGCGACCAGTATCGGCGTCTCGATCAGGATCGTTACGAGATATCCGAACGGCAGAAAATACCAAAGCTCCGATATCGGCAGGTTCTGCGTTTGGACAAGATCGACCTCATCAAACAGAAGCATAAGATGCGCGGAGCGGGAAAAAGCCGTCCTTTCTCGTCTCCGCCAAGACACGCTAACACGAAATTCTTCTACTGCGTGAGTCAGCTTTTCCTAGTTTTCACTATTTTGCTCAAAGTTCTCAAAAAAGGCTTTATTTCCCAAAATGGGCTTTTTGGCATAGTTGTGGAGACGCAAGGGAAAAAGCAAGAGCAATGCAGAGATATTCGTGGCGCATATCTCTACCTGGGTGTCTCTGCCTCTTTGCGGTTTTGCGTTGCAAAACGAATCGCCAATAGAGCGGGCCGAATGAGATTTTGGAGAAAAGCTTGGTTCAGCGCGTGTAAGAACCTATAATTGCCTTCTGGGCGATGGTTTTGGAGCGGATCGGCCACATCCTTCTTCCCGCGGCATTCCTCGTATTTTGCGTGGCGGGTTCCCGTGCGCAGGATTTCTTGCCAGAGCTGGTCAAACGTGTAAAACCATCGGCGGTCGCGATCGAGACCTTTGACGCAAAGAACAACACCCTTTCGCGAGGAAGCGGCTTTTTTATCGCGGCAGACCGCGTGATAACTAACAGGCATGTGATCGATAAAGCCGCACGTGTCGAGATCCACCTGCTTGACGGCAAAAAATATTCGGCAAAAGGTGTATTAGCGATCGATGGGGAAGGTGACCTGGCCTTGCTCGGCGTCGAGGTTCCGCGAAGTTCAGCCATTCCGCTTTCGATAGTTAGAAGCGTTCCTCAAGAAGGCGAATCGGTCGTCGTCGTCGGCAATCCCTACGGCCTCGAGGGCAGCGTGTCGAACGGCATCGTGTCAGCGGTGCGTGAGATCGCGGGTTACGGGCGGATCATCCAGATCACGGCGCCGATCTCGCCGGGTTCATCCGGGTCGCCGGTCGTGAATATGGCCGGGCAGGTGATCGGGGTTGCGACGCTGCAAGCCGCCGAAGGCCAAAGCCTGAATTTTGCTGTACCGGCGGAACGCATATCGCGTTTGAAGATCGGTGAAGTTCAAGCGTTCTCTACTCTCTCGATCGAGGCCGAAAGGAACAAGCGTGCCGCGGCTGAACGGCTCTATTCGCAAGGCCTTGCACAACTCTCGCGTGACGACTACGCGCGTGCGGCGCCACTTTTTGAAAAAGCCGCCGAGATCGACGCGACGTATGCCGAGGCATGGTATCAAACAGGTTACTGCTATGGCGCTATCGACAAACACGCCGAGGCATTGAAGGCCTCGCGGCAGGCCGCAAAGCTCAGGCCGGACTGGGCCGCAGCGCATATCAATGTCGGTGCATCGAGCTATGCACTCGGGCAGTATCAACAGTCGGCGGATGCCTATCGGCAGGCGTTGCGGCTAGATGAGAACAATCCGGAGGCCCAGTATGCACTCGGGCTTGCTCTCGGAAAATTATCGAGAATCGACGAAGAGATCCTCGCATATCGGCGAACGATCGCCATCAATCCCGGCCATGCCAACGCCATCGAAAAGCTCGGCCTCGCTCTCTTCAAACAAAAACGATTTGCCGAAGCCGCCACGGCGTTCGAATCGCTAAAGATATACCGGCCTGACGCGAAGACCTATGCAAATCTCGGCGAGAGCCTGCTGGAAGCCGGCAAGACAGAGGAAAGCCTGGAACCGCTGAACACCGCCGTCAGCTACAATTCCGATAACGACAAAGCCCGCTACAATCTCGCCCGTGCCTACATCAAACTAGGCAAACGCGAATTGGCCGAACCTCACTACGAGATATTAAAGAATGCGAAGTCGGATTGGGCAGATCGGTTGTATGTCCTTTTGAACCCTTAAGGCACAATGGCCTCGCCCACGACCAACGCACTGAGAAAGCTGTCGCGGATCGGCTTGTCGAGGAACAGCCTCGTGTGAGTGCCGCAGGCGAAGAATGTCGATCTGAAATCTATTTTCGGGATCTCCGGTTTACCATCGATCGAGCTTTCGGCGAGCAGCGAACGCTGGGTGACGCGCCCGTCGCCGAGGGCGTAGATCACACCCTTCACCTCGTCCTTTTTTACTTGGCTACCATCAGAACGCCTGAAATCGCGAGCGCTCAGGATAGTCGTCCACTCGTTCTTCTTTTTGTCACGGACGAGGATCGCAGCATTGAGTGTGTCATTGCAATTTCCGCCGAATCCGTAGATCTCGATCGGGATGTTGGTGACCGGCGCATCTAATGCGAGATTGAACCTTCTGGCCCTCTCGAGGGCCGCGGCGAAGTAGGCCTTAACCTGCGCGTACGTGGTCTTCGATAACAATTTGTCGTCAACATTGCCATTCTTCGCCGGCGGTACCGGTTTTATCGAAGGATCCTTTTTGGCAAGCTGCGCCGCATCTTTCAACTTTCCGAGAAATTTCGGATCGCTCAATGCACCCCAGCGGTACTTAAGCCAAGTGTCAATATTGTATAGATCGACGCTGACCGGCTCGAAATTCTCATCAAGAAACCGCGCGAATGGCTGATGCGGCATCAATTGAAATGAGGACGGAATGGACATTACATCCTCAGGGCGCAGATCATCGACGAACGGCAGCTTGCGGTCGGCAACTATCGGATAGCCGTTGATGAAGGCCTCAAACGAATTCATCGAGCCCTCATTCGGTGTCCCGAAAAGCATCAGCTTGCGGATGTGTTCGGCACCCGCCCACGTCGGCGACGGCTCGTTGCTCGGCTCAGCACCACCGTACATTGCGGCGTAGCGGGCGACCAGGCCGCCCATCGAGTGGGCAATGATGTCGAATTTTAGCTCGGGATCCTTAAGGGTTCGTTTGACCGCCGTCATCTTCTGCATCAGAAGCCGGGCGCTCTCGACGTTGTCTCGACGCCAGTCGTAGCCGAAAACGTAGAAGACATCCTCGGCAATGGGCTTATCCCATGTCGCTTCGGTGTAGCCGCTATCCCTGAGCTCATCGAGCAAGGTCTGATAAACCTCGACGTCGGGCAGTATCGACAGCTCGACCTTTCGAATAATATCCGTCGCGATGAGGCTGTCGCGGTTCGAGGCCAGGTTTGTCGACGTCATCGGCAGCCGGAGATCATCCTCTTTGTCGCGCTTGATATTGAACCAGACGGTCTTGCCCGCGGCATTTATCAGGTTCGATCCGGTGACGCCCGGGATGACGATCACCGGCGGCTTGCCGCTTTCCTGCGCAGTCGCGACCCCGACCAGGGCAAGCAGGATGAGAGAGATGAAAGTGATCCGAAAAAGATGCATGATCGGGCCGGGAAATGTCACAGATCGCCCCGCGAACTAAGATAACAAGTCCTCTTTTAGGATAGCTTTTCAGGCTAAACCGATGCAATATAGGTCTTATTCGGAAGTCCGAATGTTAACGGACGTTTCCGTCGTCTATGGAACTAACTGTCGCTATCACCGGTGCTTCGGGGTCGATATACGCTCGCAGAACGCTGGAGCTTCTGGCCGGGTGCAACGCAGTTGAGACGATCAACCTGATCATGTCTGGAACTGCGGCGACCGTGGCCCAGCTCGAACTCGGTGTGAATCTGAAGGAACCGGACATGTCGAAGATAAATGCGTGGCTCGACCTTGAACCGGAATCGCGGAAGGTTCGCCTGTGGCGGCTCGACAATTTTGCGGCAAAGCCATCGTCCGGGTCGAACAAACAGGCTGGAATGATAGTCGTGCCATGCTCGATGGGAACGCTCGGGGCGATAGCCTCGGGCGCGGGCACGAACCTAATCCACCGCGCGGCCGATGTCTGCCTGAAAGAGCGAAGAAAGCTCGTGCTCGTTCCGCGCGAAACGCCATACAATGCCATACACCTCGAAAACATGCTCAAATTGACGCACGCCGGAGCTACGATACTGCCGGCGAGCCCCGGTTTCTATCATCGGCCACGTTCGATCGATGAGTTGGTCGAGCATTTGTGTTTTCGCATCCTCGACCAGTTTGATCTTCCGCATTCAAAGAAGACCCAGTGGACGGGCGACGAGGTCGCCGAATAAAACTATGAGACGTCTGATCGCTATCGCCATTCTCCTTATCACCTCCGCCGGCATTGGGTTCGGTCAGGAAAAGTTCGTCAAGCCCGTCGATGAGGGAGCAAAAGACCCGTCGTTCCTCGCATTTCGAAAACGCGCGATAGCCGCGGCTGAGCGTAAGGATGCGAACTTCATCTATTCGATAATAGACCCGCGCATAAAGAACGGTTTTGGGGGAAATGACGGGATCGCCAATTTCAAGCGAGAGTGGAAGCTGACCTCAAAGAAGAGCGAATTCTGGGCTGAGTTTTTAGCCGTTATGCGGAATGGCGGCACATTTTCTGATCGCGGCACAACTTTCACCGCTCCTTACACATTCAGTTCGTGGCCGGACGATATTGACGGTTTCGAGTACCACGCGATCTTTGGGAACAACGTGAACCTCCGCAAGGAGCCCGACCTTAAAGCCCCGGTCATTGCCCAACTGTCTTATAATGTCGTCGAGATCCAGCCGGAAACGGTACCCAAGAGCGGCAAGTCAGAATATCCGGGATGGTGGCTGATCAAAACGCTCGGGGGCCTAAGCGGTTACGTAAGGCAGGAATATGTGCGCAGCCATATCGATTACCGCGCTGGATTCACAAAACGGCGCGGGGTTTGGAAAATGGATTTTTTCCTCGCCGGCGACTAACATGACCGATACTGTCTCACGATTTTCAGACCGCGTTGCAAACTACGTAAAATACCGGCCGCATTATCCGGCCGAGGTCATCGCACACCTGAGAAATACCTGCGGTTTAACGGCCGCGATGGCCGTGGCGGACATCGGTTGTGGAACCGGCATTTCCTCGAAGCCTTTTCTCGAAAACGGCAACCTGGTTTACGGTGTCGAGCCGAACGCTGCAATGCGTGAAGCCGCGGCCGAATACCTTTGCGAATTCGGGAACTTCAGGATCGTTGACGGAACCTCAGCCGCAACAGGGCTTCCCGACCAGTCAGTTGATCTTGTTTTCGCGGGTCAGGCATTCCACTGGTTCGAACCCGCGAGTGCGCGGATCGAATTCAAAAGGATCCTGCGTCCGGGCGGCCACATCGTCCTCGCGTGGAACGAGCGCCGGCTCGACGCCGACGCCTTTCATGTCGAATATGAGGATCTCCTTTTGAGGTATGGCAAAGACTACCAGAACGTCAGGCACGAGAACGTCGATCAGGAACGGCTCGGTGACTTTTTCCAGCAAAACTATTCTGCGGCCACGTTTCCGAACCACCAGGACTTCGATCTCGACGGGTTGCGAGGCCGAATGCTTTCTTCCTCATACATGCCGAACGAAGCAGATGACGTTTATCCCACAATGATCAAAGACTTGCAGACCCTGTTTGCCAAACATACCGAAAACGGTAGAATAAGGGTTTTGTATGACACCAATGTCTACATTTCCTCCGTGTAAGGTATGGCAGTAAACGCTAACGAAACTCCCGGCACCCGTAAGATCACAGTTGCACATTCGCCCGATTCGGACGATGCATTTATGTTTTACGGGCTTGCGACGAACAAGCTCGAAACCGGCAACCTCAAGTTCGAGCATACGCTCAAGGACATCCAAAGCCTGAATGAAGATGCCCGCAACGGCGTCTTTGATGTCACGGCCATCTCTTTCCACGCCTACGCATATGTTGCGGACAAATACGCCTTGCTTCCACACGGGGCAAGCATCGGCGACAAATACGGGCCGATAGTGGTATCGCGAGAACCGCGCTCGAAAAACGACATTGGTTCGATGAAGATCGCCGTTCCGGGCGAGTTGACCAGCGCATATCTGGCATTGAAGATATTCGATCCGGATTTTGAACACGTCGTCGTCCCATTTGACCAGATCATAGACACGGTCTTGAAGGGCGATGCCGATGCCGGCCTCCTCATCCACGAAGGACAGCTTTTCTATAGCCAGAAAGGCCTATTGAAGGTGCTCGACCTCGGCGAATGGTGGCACGAGAAGACAGGCCTCCCGCTGCCGATGGGTGGGAATGTCATCCGCCGCGACCTGGGCCGCGAACTGATGCAGCAAGTCTCAAAATACCTGCATCGCAGCATCGCATATTCGATGGATCATCGTGAAGATGCTCTTACGTATGCAATGCAATTCGCGCGTGATATGCAGCCGGAACTCGCCGACCGTTTCGTTGCGATGTGGGTGAACGATCTGACGCTCGACTATGGCGACCGCGGGCGTAAAGCCGTTCGGCTGTTGCTTGAAGAAGGGTTCAAGGCAGGGATCATTCCGCATCCGGTGGACGTCGAATTCGTCGAGTAGCCGCCGAACACGCATTTTTTGAATGCCGCTCGGATCAGAGCCGGGCGGCATTTTGCTTTTCCGTTTGCTGCAAACTTTCCACCCGCCGATTGCATCTATCCGGAGGTATATCGATAATCTTGTAACGATGAAGAACACGATTTTGGTCATTGCGATGGTTATCGCGTCGTTCTTGCAAGCCGCAGGCCAGCAGGTCGACCGAGTGGTCAGGAAGGAGCTGAGCCAGCAGGAGATCGACCGTATAATCGCCAAGTTCACTGCGAACGAAGGTGATTTTCGCGAGGCGTTGACCAGCTATGTGTTCAATCGTTATGCGACCGTCAACACGATCGGCCTTGGCGGACAGATAACGGGAACCTATCGGCGCGACTCTTTTATGACGTTCACGTCGGACGGAAGGCGGTTCGAGCGGATCCTCTTTGCACCGATCGCGACCACGCCGCCCGGAATGGTGACACCCGAGGATCTGGAAGACCTTGGCGGGGTCAACCCCTTCGCCCTTGAGCCGTCACGAACTTCGCAATATAACTTCACGTATGTCGGGGTCGAGAAAATCGACGAACTTTCGCTTTACGTCTTCGATATCCGGCCAAAGGTGATGCCGGATCCAAAAAAGACCAAGGATCGAATGTTCGTCGGCCGTGTTTGGGTCGATGTTGACGACCTGATGCTCGTCAAATCAAAAGGCAAGGGAGTTCCTGAGACCAAAGACAATAAGTTCCCGATCGTCGAAACGACCCGGGAACAGATAGACGGGAAATACTGGTTCCCGACCGATGCACGGGCCGATGATGAGCTGGTCTTCGACAATGGGAGCGTCTTGAAAATACGGATGCGGGTTCGATATACCGACTATAAGCTTGGCAGGACTGAGGTACGCATCCTCGATGACGACCCGACACCCACGCCTACGCCGACTCCGAAGCCTACGCCGAACCCCGAGCCGCTTTAGTGCGCGGCCAACTCGTCCGCGATCGCCTGCCGTGTTTGCAGCAGCAGGTCCATGACGTCGTCGGCATTCTTACCCGCCGTGTCGATAGGCGGAAGCAGGCTCATTTCGATCTCGCCGCTGAAGGCAACTCCGGCCTTTTTCCCCATCATCCAGTCGGTATTCCGGATCGCGACGGGTACGATCGGCGCTCCGGTCTGGATGGCAAGATGGAACGCTCCCTTCTTGAATGGCAGCAGTTTACCGGGCATCGCCCTGGTTCCCTCGACAAAAACGCCAAATGAATAGCCCTTCTCCATCACCTCACGGGCTTTCTCCATCGAACGGAGGGCCCGCTCGGGATTCGAACGGTCGATGGCGATAATGTGGACAAAGCTCATCCCCTGCCCGAGCACCGGCACCTTCAGCAGTTCTTTTTTCGCGACCAGGCCCATTTTCTTGCCGGTAAAGAAAAAAAGCGTCGCCGTGTCCAGATAGGACCGGTGGTTCGAGGCAAAGACATACGACCTATCGGGATCGAGATGCTCAATGCCCGAGACCCTGACCTTGGCCCCGCAGGCGGCAAGCCAGGTTTTAGCTCCCCAACGGGCCAGCGGATACAGGTTCTCCCGACGGTTGGCGATCCACAGAACTATCAGCGACGGCGTGGCGATAAACAGTAGGAGAATACCGGCGACGAACCAGCACCACCAATAGCGAATTTTCCCGGCAACCCGTGATTTGCTAGACTCAAGTACAGGAAACCTCAACAATTTGTTTTCGGCCGCCGCGGTCGCCGATCCATCGACAGTCCCCGCGGCCTCAGTATCGGCAACACTATGAATCTGTATCTTGTCAGTCGCCTTCATCTAAAGGGAATGCGCAGATCGCTGCTTTTTTCGTCTTTCTCGTTGTTCATCATTCTACTTTTTTCATACGGACTTGTCGCTCAGGCACCGTCACCTCAGTCAGTGCTTGGGTTCTATCCGACGACCGACAAAACCATCGCAGATTGGGGACAGATCACGGACTATTTTGCAAAGCTCGATAAGGGAAGCTCGAAGGTGGCCGTAAAGGAAATTGGCAAATCGACCAAGGGGAGGCCATTGATCGTCGCCTTCATCTCCTCGCCCGGGAACATCAAGAACCTCGAGAAGTATCAGCGCATCTCAGCAAAACTTGCCGACCCTCGGAACATCGTAAGCGAAAAGGAGCTTGACGAATTGATCAGGACGGGAAAGACGATCGTGTCGATTTCGTGTTCGATCCACTCGACCGAGATAGTTGCGTCGCAGATGTCGATGAACCTCGCCTACGAACTTGCGACGGCGAATGACCCGGATACTAAAGAGATCCTGGAAAACACGATCCTCCTGCTCATCCCGTCGTCCAACCCCGATGGTATCGACATAGTCGCCGACTGGTACCGGAAAACGCTTGGCACCAAGTCCGAAGGCACCTCGCCGCCTGAGCTTTATCACCATTACGCCGGACACGACAATAACCGCGACTGGTTCATGCTGAATCTCGTCGAGACACAGGCCATCACACAATTTTACTGGCAGGAGTGGTTTCCGCAGTTCGTCTACGATGTTCATCAGCAGGGCCAGAACGGTTCGAGATTTACGATCCCACCATTCTTCGATCCGCCAAATCCGAGAATTCCGCCGTCGCTGCTTCGGGACGTCGGCCTGACGGGATACAAGATGGCCGCCGATCTGCAGGCGAAGAACATCGCGGGGGTCGCGACGAATTCCAGCTACGATACGTGGTGGCACGGTGGGTTTCGCTCGGCGCCATATTTTCACAATTCGATAGGGATACTGTCCGAAGCCGCGAGCGCAAATCTGATGTCGCCTACCACCGTAACGCGAGAGCAGTTGAGTCGCGGACGCGGAAGGGGCCTTAACTCGGTCCTCGATAACGCAACGAATTTCCCTGACCCGTGGAAAGGCGGTGCGTGGCGCCCGGCTGATATCGCTCAGATCGAAATGACGGCCGCCCGCAGTCTGCTGCAGCTAGCTGCGAAATATCGCCCTCGCTTCCTTCGCAATTTTTATGATCTCGGCAAAGCGAATCTGACCCGTGTCAAGGACGACCCCGTAGCGTTCATCATTCCTGCAGGCCAGCCGAACGCCGGTACCGTTTCGCGGTTTCTCGAGATCCTGATGGCTCAGGGGATGGAGATCCACGAGATGAAGCAGGAGCTCTACGTAAAACATGAGAAAGAGCTGCCCGGCTATCACGAGCTGCCGCTCGGCAGTTTTCTCGTCTTCGTGAATCAACCCCAGAAGAACAATGTTCTAAGCCTGTTCGAAAAGCAGGTTTATCCCGACCGCCGCGGAGCGAACGGCGAGGCCGAGCAGCCGTATGACGTTGCAGGTTGGACGCTGCCGCTTCAGATGGGCGTTGAATACGAGACGATCTGGGAGATCCGCGATCTCGAAAACGACCGCCGGACACTAAAACGGGTCGAAACACTCGATCAGGCACGTGAGGTAATGAATCTAGGGCCGCAGGTCGAGCCGTTCGCAAAGCTCGCGAACCCCCTGAAGACCGCGCCGAGGATAGGGTTATACAAAGGCAGCGGCGGTTCGATGGACGAGGGCTGGACGCGCCTCGTCTTCGATAGCTTTCAGATCCCGTATCGCTCGGTATCCGAAAAGGACATGAGGGCCGGCGACCTGCCGGTTGACGTTCTGATACTCCCGGCCGATAGCGAGAACACCATCTTCCGCGGGCTTAGCGCGGACCGGTATCCTGCTGAGATATCAGGCGGTATTGGTGAGCAGGGCGTCGAAAATCTCAAGAAATTCGTGTCAAATGGCGGAAAACTAGTCTGTTTTGACGACTCATGTGCGCTTGTGATAAAGCGATTTGAGCTTCCTTTGAAAAACGTGGTCGCCGGCCTCCGGCGGAATGAATTCTACAACCCGGGCTCGATCGTAAAGTTAGAGGTCGATCGTAACCACGCCCTTGCCAAGGAAATGCACGAGAACGTCGCCGCGTATTTCACAAACAGCTCCGCATTCGAGGTAACCGCCGAGAACCGCGTCAATGTCGTCGCTAAGTACGCCCAGAAGAACGCCCTGCTCTCGGGCTGGATGCTTGGCGAGAAGTTCATTAACGGTAAGGCCGCTTTGGTGGAAACGGCCTACGGCAGTGGGAAGATAGTCCTATTCGGGTTCAGGCCGCAGCACCGTGGACAGTCGTGGGCGACGTTTCCGTTCATTTTTAACGCACTGGAAAAGTAATTGGTTCGTTGCGTCAGTACATCGGCTAAAAATCGAACCTTCTCGAAGCCCGGCCACCGGATTCGGGCGGATGATCTCTGTTTCCAAGCGCCTGGAAAGCCTTGGTTTCACGAAGAGATCCCGCGCGCCGAAACGCCCGCGCCGTCAGAAGAACCTTTCTCTCTTCGAGGCCAATGTTCTATACTTGCCTCATGACATTCGTCAGGCCCCTGCTGATATCACTTCTCATATTTCTCCTTAACATTACCAACCTTGCGGCAGATCTCGAGTATTTTCGCCTAGCGTCGGAACCGCTGATAAGGATCGGCCTCTCGACAAACGCATCGTCCGTGTCGATCACGACCAACGACTCGTCGCTCGTCGCGGTAAGTCCGGACGAACCCGCCAGGATGCTCGCGACCGCCCGGGTAACAGTATCGGCCAGGGCGTATCGCCCCGACGAGGTCGAAAATTACCGGATCGAATTTCAGGATATTCCTACGCAGAATGACGCGAACACCTTGGCCCGTGATATTCGTGAGGCGACCGGAGAGACCGCATTGTCCAGCCTCGATCCTGCTTCGAATACGTGGAAGGTGTGGGTCGGGACGGTCAAGGAATCGATCATCGAGGCGGACGAACTGAAAGAAAAGCTCGCCGAGAAAGGATTCGAGGACGCAGTCGTCGTGACCGAGAAAAGAACGGTCATCTCTGATGACGCAAGGGCCCTCTCGCAGCAGCTTAAGACTGACGGCGTCTCTGAGGTTAGGAGCCTGATAAGACCGACGGGATCGTCAAAACCGAGCACATCGGAACCGATCGCAAGCAATCTTCGCGAAGTGATCGTGAGCGGGACCAGCGAGGCCGCGAGATATTCCTCGCTGAAATCTGTTGCGTTTGGATCCTTGAACGAACGCGCGCACCCAGTTCGAATGAACGGCAAGGCATATCGCGGAAAGATCGAAGTGTTCGTGAATTCGCGGGGCTCGCTTACGGTGGTTAACGTGGTACCGCTCGAGGATTATCTGCTCGGCGTCGTTCCCGCCGAACTCGGCCTGCCGGAACTCGAAGCTCAAAAGGCCCAAGCTGTTGCCGCACGCACTTACGCAGTCGCCAATATCGGCACGTACGGCAAACAAGGCTTCGACATGGTGCCGACGGTCTATTCCCAGGTCTATAAGGGTGTTTCGATCGAAACCAAGATGGGAACATTGGCTGTGCAGCAGACGCGGGGGATCGTCGCGACCTACCAGGGTAAGCCAATTATGGCCTACTTTACATCGACCTGCGGCGGCAGGACCGAGAGCGGTGCCAATATTTTCGATAACGACCAGCCGTACCTGCAAGGCGTAGAATGTTCGCTTGAAGGACGCCGCCATTTCGAGCCCTTTCTGATCAAGACAAATCGGCAGCCTGCGAAACTCCGCGATGATGGCAATCTCGAACTCGTTCGCCTGATGTCCGTGTACGCGTCGAATGGATTTCAGCTTGCGACGCCCCAGATGAGCGACGACTGGTTTGACGATGTTCCGAGCGATGTTGAAGTAGCGAATTGGCTGGGGAATGTCGCTGGAAAATTTGGCAAGGCCGGGCCACAGCCGATGCGTGATCAGGCAACGCCGATCGCGTTGGCACGGACACTGTCGAGTTTCGTTTATCCGCCCGGCTACGCGGATACGATGCTGACCGAGTCGGACATTGATTATCAGCTTGCTTTTGACGATGCGGCGGAGATACCCAAGGAGCGGCGTGCCGATTTCGCGTTGCTGCTTCGCGACGGCTACTTCTCGATCCATCCTGACCTGACGCTCAAGCCGGGCCGGCCTTTCACGCGAGGCCGCCTTTTGCGGCTGATAAATCAGATCTACGAGAAGAAAAAGTGGACGAGCCAAATGCTCGTGGGAACGACAAAGGCGTCGGTCGGGGGCAAGCTGGTTCTCCGGACCGGCAAAACTGAACGACAACTCGTCATTCGGCCCGACGTATTCCTGTTTCGTGAGTTCGGTTCGACGATGTATCCGGTCCGTGAAGCGGCCCTGGTCGGCGGCGAGACAGTCAACTATCAGCTCGACGCGCTCGGCGCGGTGAAATACCTCGAGATCAAACCTTCGGTATCGCCGACGGTTGCCGAGAATATGTCGCCGTTCACCTTTTGGAATACGTCGCTCTCGGCGGGCCAGGTGCAGTCGCGGCTCTCAAGGTACGTTCGGGGCATCGGCACGTTGTACGACCTCAACGTCAAAAAGGTCGGATACTCGCGCCGGGCGATCGAACTCGAGATCATCGGCTCGAACGGAACAAAGATACTAAAAGGCGGAAAGATCCGCTCGGCGCTCCGCCTGCGCGAGCAGCTTTTCGTTATCAATAAACGCTATTCCGGCTCGGCCGTCGCCGCCTACACGTTCACCGGTCGCGGCTGGGGCCACGGCGTCGGAATGTGCCAATACGGTGCGTTCGGGCTAGCGAAAATGGGAGTCAAGTTCGACGAGATCATCAGGCACTACTATAAGGGATCTGACTTGACGAAGATGTACTAGATAAGTTCGGCTCCCTCTACACTCGAAAACCCGCGGTCAAAGGTTCCCAGGGGCAAATGTCCGGCCTTTTTCGATATCTCGAAGATCAAACAGTCAGAGAACCGCAGTCTCGGCTTTGCACGAAAGAGGTCCACAGCGGCGGCAACGGTTTCGGGATCTTCAATGATCAACGACCGGTGTTTTAGAAGCATCTCCAAGATTTCGATCTGGTCACGCGTGCTTCGTCGGTAAACTTTTGCCAGAACCCAAATGGCCTCGGCGACGACGAGATGCGAAACCCAAGCTCCGTTTTCAATAAAAGCTTCGGACTGGGCTACTTGTTCGTCATCGTCTCGTGCAATGAGGCTCACAAGCAGATTTGTATCAGCGCTTACCATATTTCTCGAGCATATAGTCGCCAATGCCTTCCTTTAATTCCTTAAGGCTTCGGCGTTTTGGTTTTGTCTTGAATACAGCCCGATGAATATCCTCAAAGCTGTATGTGCCCGAGCGCTTGACCGTGACCTTTCCGTTCTCTTCATCCTCGTCCCACTCGATCGTTGAACCGGGAGTTAGGCCGAGTTTTTTTCGAACGACGGCCGGAACCGATATTTGGCCCTGTGACGTTATTTTTGAATGAGCGATCTTCATGAACAGAGTATAAGGCATTACCACGGTAATGGCAATGATCTTTCACGATCAAATATTTGTTTACGATCACACCAAGCGCGGGCCAATGAACGCCGATATCCTTTCGCGCGACGTCCTGATCATCAGCTAACCCGCACGACGCATCAATTCGAGCGACGGCTCGCTGACGAATACTCGGGCGTGGAACCGCTCACCCCATTCCTGCGCGGTCACATCGCGATATTCATGCCAGTTTTCGGTATCGTACCGCGGCGCGTAACCGGGATGAAGTTTCTTTCGCAGCGATCCGCGGATGGCCACGTCCGCACCGTTCTTCAATAGAAGGTCGGTAAACCTCGTCGATCCCGGACCGCCCGAATAGTTCATCCAGAAATTGGGCTGAGAGACAACAGTGCTGAATAGCGGCGTGTAGCCGCCAAATCCATTCCTATCGACCGCCGAACGCGCATTGACGTCGGCACCACGCTCGATCAGCCATTGTGCGATCTCATACTCGTCATACTCGACGGCCATATGCAGAAGCGTGGTCCCGTTGAGAGGCGTTCCCTGCGTAGCGAGAACTTCGTCGTGACAGCCATACTCAGGCGGAAATATCTCTTCATGTGAAAACGTACGATCCAGAAGCCCGGGATCTTGAAGCAGCAGTTCTTCGAGCAGGTCGATCCGCCCGCGATGAAAGGCCATGATCGGTGTGTCGGGGTAGACGACGCCGTTCGCAGCATACATTTCAAGGATCGAGTGTTTTGCCTGCGGTACGCGGCTGTCAGTCTCGAGCACGACATCGACCGGCGCGATGCATTTGCCGCTTCCGTCGACAACCTTGGCCCCGACTCGAAGTGCGAAGGCCGTGCCGGAAACACTGAGCGTGTATGCAGGGCCCGCAAGCGCGCCATCAGGCGGCGGTGGAGAGCCAAGGTATGTGTGGAGCAGTTCCGCTGTATCGATCTTGCTCTGCAGCGTTGCCCGATCCAACGCGTGCTCGAGATCGGTCGCGCCTAGATCTGCGAGCATTTTTATGATCTCGTTGCGGCCCAGGTTCGCCGCATAGCTCATCGGCGGGCCCCAATTGCATTTCTCGGTGCCGCGCGCGTTCTCGTGCAGCAGGTAAGCGTGTTTTGTTACAAGTTCGCGAACGGCCGCAATGTCGCCCAGCCAGATCGCGTCGATCAGTTCACAAGCCTGAACAAGTCGCGGCCAGCTTCGGACGCCATATGCACGAGCTAGCGCGAATTGAGCATCAGCGAGGATCGCTTCCTCGTTGTTTATAGATCTTGGATGGTTTTCGGTAAATTCTTCGATCGCATCAGGGTTTCCTGCGTGAATAGCGCGCAAAAAGTCCTTTGCCTGATTCCGGAGCTGCTCCAGATCGGGGCGAACGGGGATATGACGGTCTTGTCGTGAGTAAATGGACATGGACGAGCCTCCTTTATTCTCGTTTGCCCGTTATCCGCAATGTTTGGGCGAAAGGAGGTTCGCTGATCGAACCTTGGTTAGAACTAACTCAGGTGGACTCGGTCCTCTCCGCGGATCGGGCGGCGTCCTGCATGCCGAGCGGAATCATAACTCCGAGCCGGAATGCAGTCAAGCCGCGTTTCTCACGACCTTCTCAAGGGCAGTCCTCCACTTTGCACCGGTTGCGCGTCCATCGCCTATGCTCGCGTATTCGTTGTGCGGCTCGACAAAAGAGAACCGATAGGTTTCGGTCCCCACGGTCACCTTCATCCCTCCGCCCAAGTAGTACCACGGAAATCTCACGGCCGTGACGGAGCGATGCGGCACGTCGAAACGCGTCCCCTTCTCACCCTCGAATGAAAAGCTATCTTTTGTAAGTCTTAGCTGCCCTCGTTCGCTTCCCGAGATGCCGATCATTCGCCAGACAGTGTCCTCGATCCTCATATCACTAGAGGTGCAGCAATATCAAAGCGATCAACGCAGGCAGGGCCTGTACGAAAAAGATCTTGCGGCTGACCGTGACCGCACCAAAAACGCCGGCGACGATCACGCAGCTCAAGAAGAAGATCAAGAAGTAAAAGCCGTCGTGTCCGCCCTTAAGTAGTCCCACTATCAGTCCCGCGGCGAGAAATCCATTGTACAAGCCCTGATTCATTGCCAGTTTCTTGTTCGCTGCCGCCTGCTCGGGCGAATGGCCGAAAGCTCGGAAACCCGGGGCCTTGTCCCACAAGAACATCTCGAGAATGAGAAAATAGATGTGAAGCAACGCGACGATCGCAGTAAGAATATTTGCGGCTATTCCCATAGACCCCTCATGTCGCCCGCACGCCTGCAAAACTCCGCGAACCAACCTCAGTTCCTTATATTAGCGCTGGATTCGTTGATATTAGGAGATAGGTCGCCTATTATCAAGGCGCAATGTCGATCCGAAGACTGCTGACAACCGCGATATTCTTTTTCGCTGCCGCTCTGTCCCTTTTTGGCCAGACGGCCGCCGCGGCAAAGATCGAGAAGGGCTCGCAAACCGCAAAGGCAGGCTTCAGGAACGAGGACGAGATCCGCGATAAATTCAACAACTGGAGAACCGACGAGGATGCCCGGCGATGGCTCGTCTCAATGAACTACAACATCGCTGACATCGAAGGTGTCGCTGCCGCCAAACCACATGGTGAAAAGGCGGATGTCGAGGTTCGGGTAAAAACGAAGGCCGGCGAGAAGAAGGAAGGGATCTCGATCAAGCTCGTCTCAAGCCCGAACGGTTTTAACCAGATCGATAAACGGTGGCTGGCGACATACGCAAAGATGTGGAAAATGCCGGCCGAGGTTCACGCCGCGCTCAAGCTATTCGTGGGCGAAACGCCCCCCGTCGAACCCCAGCCTGCGGCAGTGTCGGGTGGTGCCGATAAAGCGCCGGGCACCGACGCGGGACCGAAAGGAACGCCGGTTACCAGCCGCCGGTCGGCTATACGAATGTATCTGAATGAACTGGACCCGTCGGCGCAGAAGGCCGTCATTGATTTCTTCACGTTGAACAAGGATGAGATCGTATCGGACCTTTTCGCCGGCGACGGTATTCACGCGGCCGGTTGGGTGATGGTCGCATTGAAGTCGAAGGATAAAACTCGCTGGATCATCCGCTCATCGGCCGATACGATCAAGTTTTTTGGCGACGGCAAGGTAGAGATAACTCGAGCGGGCAATCTGAAGATCGGACGCGTGACAATGCAGCGAAAGGGCGGCGACGGCGGACGCGAGACCGCTAAGATGCTGCAATTCAAGATCAATCCGGTTCATTTGTTCGACGCAAAATGAGATTCTCGAAGGGTCAGATAACCGGCTCGGCGATCGTGCTGCTCATTCTGCTGATATTCGCGCTGGTGCGGTATTCATTTGGCGGTTGAGCGGCCTTTGGCATCGTGTTTGCGTTTAGTGGGGATGGGGGTTGTACGAAATGAGATCACCAGCATTACTACTTTTTGCCGTCGCGGCGCTGTTCTTGTTAGATCTCACGTCGGCGGCACAGAATTCGAAGGTTCTAGCTAAGGCACAGACTGTATCCGGCGACCGGTTCACGGTGGGCGTAAAAACTCCTCGCGGAGCTAGCGTTTACGCGGTCGTGCGACCGTCAGCGGCGATGCTAAATGCTATTGATAAAGGGCTTACTGACCTGTTTGTCGTTGCTCGCAAGGACGGGTATCGAATGAGGCTGAACTACTCTGACTACACGATCTACATCGCCCGTTCCGACCGGACAACGAATGCCGCCGGCGAGTATTCGCCTGATTTTGCTGTCGGGGCATCGCAATATGCAGGAAGCGTTTACGATCAGGGCGGTTACATCTACGCGGCGGGAATGGTCATCGCGAATAACCCGTGTACATTCATGATCGCGGAACATGAGCGAAATTTCGAACGGGTCTCGGACGTCGTCCGATACGAAGGCGAGCACTTGGTTCTCTATCACAACGACCGACGCCGGTACGCAGAAACTGCAGACCACAGTCGCGGCGGCGGGCATCCCATCCTGAACTAGTCATAACCCGCAACTATTCCCACCATTTCGTGCATCAAATACCCGAAACGGGAGTAAAAGCTTCAGCCGAGAGATCAGTGGTGTACGAATATGCCCTGAAAATCAGGCATTTTCTGTTTCTGGCCGGGAGATCAAGGATATGGCACGGACGTTGCTAAATAGGAAGGCGGGAAGCGGGGAGCCGCGAGCGCCGAACTTACAGAAGCGATGTTACCGCTTTGGGCAGTTCGGAAAGGGTTTGGTTCTATCGCTGCTGATCTTTGCAAATTCAGTCGTTCTCTTCGGGCAATCGGAAGATACCATCTACCGCCTGCCGGCCGGTACCCGGATCAGCGTCGAACTCGATGCCGAGATCAACTCACACGTCTCGAGCGTCAATGATACGTTCCTTGCCAGAGTGACGCGGCCTGTCAGGATACGCGAGGCGGTCGTGGTGCCAATTGGAAGCATCGTCGAGGGACGTGTTGTTTCGGTTGAGCGGGCTGCGGCCGCAAACCATAATGGTTCGCTCGAAGTCGTCTTCGAATCGATCAAGCTGTCCGAACAGGTCCGCCGCATCGACGCTGTAAAGGTTTCACCGGCCGCGCCGCGTTCGTCCTCGCTTTTCAGGGCTATGGCGATCGGGATCGGTATCGTGGCCGGAGCTGTGATCGGATCGGCCTCTAACACAGGTAAAGGCCCGGTCATCGGGGCCGCTGCCGGAGCCGGAGTTGGTACGAGCATCGCCCTCCTTAAAAAAGGTAAGGATGTCAGAATTCGAAAGAGCGATGAGTTTGAGATCGAGTTGAAAAGGGATGTCACCCTGCCGGTGCTCGATTATTGAAAATATGTTGTCAGTAAATTCTGCGGGAACAACACCCGCCTGACAAGAAAAGTGTGGCCGTGACAATTCAGCCCCGGCCATATTGAAGAAGCCCGACGTGAAGGGGAGAGCACGTCGGGCTTTCTCATTTCCTGTTTACATTCAGATCAAAACCGGATCTTGATCCCGCCGTTGAAAATACGCCCTTCGAGATGGGTGTAGATCTCGGCAAACTCGGGATCGTTGTGTGGAGGCAGCACAACCGGGCCGTATTTCCCCTGTCGGACGTCGGTCAGATTCTCGCCATTGATAAAGAGGCTGACCTTGCCAAAGGTCTTTTCACCAAAGAGCCCGAATTCGCCCGTCGCGCGTGTCAGCGAGCGGTCGTCCAGCACCTGGCGTCCGGCGAAGTAGAATTCGGCGCCGAATTTGTAATTTTCATGGTCCTCAAAGACCAGCGACGAATTGACACGATGCCCCGGCAGCAGCGTTAGCCGACGGTCGCCAGCCAGGTATCCGGCCTTCGCATCGGTGAACGTGTAGCCGACAAAGAGCTTTGCGACACCGTATCCGATGCGAACATTCGTTTCGAGACCCTTGCTGGTCACTGAGAAATTCGAGTTCTGGAACCGATAGACATTCGACGCGTCGGGCCGCAGGATTATTGGATCCGTGATCTGCGTATAGAAGAACATATGATTAAGCGAAAATGAGAGCTTCTCGCCGAAGGTGTCGCGGTAGTTGACATCGAGCGTCCCACCGCGGCTGCGTTCGGCCTTGAGCGAATTGCCGACACCTGCGACGTCACGAAACAGGCGGGTTTCGGCGTCCTCGGTAAACATCGTCGGCGTTTTATATCCCAGGCCAAAACCGACCCGCGACGTCAACTTCTCTGACAAGCGAAACAGCATGGAAACGCGCGGCAAGGCAAATGTGCCGTGATCTTTTGCGTGATCAAGACGAAAGCCGGCTTCGAGCGACACGCGGTCGGACAGATCGACCGTGTCCTGAACGAAAGCGCCGCCGTAAATGCGAGTCTCGTCCCGCGGCGAAAGCCCTCCGCTGATGCTTGTCTCATCAAACCGGTCAAAGACCGCGCTTGCCCCGACTACGACCGCGTGCTTGCCGTATAACTGCGAATACGAAACGTCAGAGAACGAATTGAACTGCTTGCCCTCGAACCGATAGTTCGGTGTCGAGATGTCTCGGTTGAAAACAGCAAAGCTCTGCTTGGCAACCAGACGCCCGCCGCCTTCAAACTCGTGATCCAGGCCGAACGTCGAGACGTTGCGTAATGACTTGTTCTGCTCAAAGTACGTGTGCATCGGGCCGGGCCGACCCCGCACGGCAAAGACGTCTCCGCCCGTTCGCTCTTGGTACGAGAATGAATTCCCGACCGTAAAAGTGGTCTTCGCCCCATAGAACACAACCTTGGGGCTGATGGTTGACGACCAGGTTCGCGGCAGCTCGGTAAACTCGTCGTCGTCAACGTCGTATTCCTTCTGATAGTTGAGCGAGCCGAGCAGGGTGTAGCCGACACGTCTGAATTTTTGTGAATTGAAAACGGAAGCGTCTGTTCCGAGGGCCGTTGTTTGATTCAGTAAGAGCGTTGTGACCGGCACATCTGACGGGTCTTTGGTGACAAAATTGACCACGCCTGCGATCGCGTCGCCGCCAAAGAGCGTTGCCGAAGGCCCCTTGATGACCTCGACCTGCTTCAGATCGAGCGGCGGTATCTCGAGTATCGAAAGGCTGCCCGAGAATCCTCCGTAAGCCGGAAACCCGTCTTTCAGGATCTGAGTATATCGTCCATCGAGGCCTTGAATTCGGACGCTCTGCGAATTCGACGTGGCCGAGGTTTGCTGCACCTGAATGCCTGTGCTCTCGTGCAAGACCATCGCGACATTCGCAGGCCGCATATTGATCTTTTCGTCGATCTCTTCCTCGTCGATGGCCTCGACCCGCGTAGGCTCGGCCTCGATCTCGCGGCCGGTCCGCGTGGATGTCACCGTTACCTCGCCGACCTCATTGTTGATCTCGAGAAAAACGATCCTCTCTGAAAGGTCGACCAGCGGGAACACCAGCTTGAGTTCCGTTGCCGCATAACCGATCGACGAAACCTCTATAGTCTGAGCCCCGTCGGGGATATTGGCCAGTTCGACGCGGCCGTCTTTGTCGCTGGTGACGCTGATCTCGGTATTTTTTACGATAACTGTCGCATCGGCAATCGGCGACTTTGTGTCCTTGTTCTTGACTTGAAGCTTTACGGCATTGCCGCTCTGGGCAATCGCCGCTTGGGCCGCCATCAGGGCGACCAGAAATGAAATGATCCTAAACATTAAATTCTCCTGATAGAAAGCGGATAAAACGTGCCCCGGACCTGAATATGGTTCCGGAACAAAAAGGCGCAACTATACTGTCATGTTCAGGCTTTTGGCGGTTGCCAGATGCTGGCAAGGGGGCAATCTGCGTAGGGATACTGATAGTCAGAAATATTTGTGGTTGAGGCGATAGAGGTTGTTGATCCCGAGATCGAAAACCCCATACGCCTTGATGCGACCGGCATACTGCAGCAGGAGCAGATGCAAAACGGCGAACAGTCGTCTGTTTCGGTTTCCCCGGGTGTCTCGATATGAGCAGAAGAACTGACGTTGTGGCCCAACGAATCGAATCTTGACAAAAAATCCTCACACGGCTGCACCGTGAGGAAGAGCATATACGCTATGAACAAGAACGTCAGCGACCGCACGCCCCAATGCTCTCAAGTTGCACCGAAGTCGTCAAGTATCGCCAAACAACGGACGAAGCAACTGAGACCTAAGGTTTGTCGGACCTTACCTGCCGGGCTTGTTTTACTAGCTGCCTCACTTCAGCCGCAAGCGTCGGGACGTGGAACGGGACGCCGCCAACGATCGTCCATTCTATCCCGCCGGTCTTCACTGCTTTTCCATCCTTGATCTCTTCGATGCCGAGCGGCGACAAAACCTTGAAATTCTCAAGTGGATTGCCGTTCACGACAATGAAGTCGGCTTTGTAACCGATGCGGATGCGGCCGAGCGAGTCTTCTTTGCCGAGTATCTTTGCCCCGTTCGAGGTCGCGTGCTGGATCACTTTCAATGGTTGGAAACCCGCTTCCTGGTGGAGTTCGAGTTCGCGGAGCAAGCCGAAGCCGTACATTTGGTAGATGAACCCGGCGTCCTCGCCCGTTCCGATCACGCCGCCCTTCATCTCAAAATCGTAAACGGCCTTCATCCAGATGCGGTAGTTTTCCTTCCAGAAGGTCTCGTCGGTCGTACTCCAGCCGATGAAGTACGAACCGTGGTTTGCAGGATTCGGCTTGAAATACTCCTCGAGGACCGGGTGCAAGTATTCGGCGAACGCCGGATTGGTCTGCGCGCGTTGGAGGTCGCGTGACGCCTCGTAGATCACCAGCGTAGGGTCCCAGGCGACACCCGCCGCGACCATCGCGTCGAGGACCTTGTCGAGCCTTGCCGGGTCAGCCTCACGCCACAGCCGCCCGGCATATCTGAAGCGGTCAACCTCATTGTTATAGTTGTATGTTGCCGGAAAATTCTGGCGGCCCGACTCTATCGCGGCGTCCGGAATACCGTACCAATGCTCGATGGACGTGGTGCCGAATTTGGCATCGTCCCACGCGTTCGTCTCCTCGACACCCGTGTGGTGCATAACGCGCATACCCTGCTTTTTCGCCTCGTCCATCATCGCCGCCATCAGGTCGCGGTCGATGGTGTAGAGCTTTATGCCGTCGTATCCGGCTGCCTTTAGATCGCGGACACGCTGGCGAGCCAGTTCGGGCGTGTGCTGATTCGGGGCCGGATAACCGCCGTAAGGAAAAATGCGCGGCCCGACGAGCGTCCCGGCGTTAATCTTGTTCCTGTATTCGAGAACCCTCGGATTTGCCCAGGCATCGCGGACGGTCGTGATGCCGCACATCAGCCACATTTTGGTCACATATTCAACCGGCATCGGCTTGCCGCCGCGCTCGTCCTGCGTGTGGCCGTGGAGGTTGATCAGCCCCGGCAGGACGTATTTGTCAGTTGCGTCGATGTCGAGATCTCCCTTCGCGGGCCGCCTTGCACGGCCCTCCTTGAGGGCAACCGGATCGATCGAAACTATCTCCTTGATCACGTCATTTTCGGTGACGATATCGAACGGTCCCGCTGCCGGCTTGCCGCTGCCATCGACCATCATCGCTCCGCGGATGACGATTCGCTTGACGGGTTTGCCGGAGACCGACCCCGGACCAGGTTGCGCCAACAATGCGCTTGCGGATAGGACAAGAACGATCAGCAGACTGCTAACAATGCGGGTGGCCTTCATAGTCTTTTTGCTTCAGGTGTGCCAAAATATTAGTTTATTTTACACTCGTATATCAAAGGAAGGTTAAGAAATGGCTGCTGGAAGAAATAAGGTTACGGTCGTCGGTGCGGGTAATGTAGGTGCGACCGCCGCTCATTGGATCGCCGCGAAGGAACTAGCGGACGTGGTTTTGGTCGATATCGTCGAAGGTACGCCCCAGGGCAAAACGCTCGATCTCGCACAAGCGGCGCCGATCGATGGGTTTGACGTTAAGCTCGTCGGTGCGAACAGCTACGAAGAGACTGCCAATTCGGACGTCGTCATCATCACCGCCGGTTTGCCGCGAAAACCCGGAATGAGCCGCGATGACCTCTTGAAGACCAATTCTGACATCGTCGGTTCGGTCACCGACCAGGTCGCGAAATATTCACCGAATGCTTTCATCATCGTCGTTTCAAACCCGCTCGACGCGATGGCACAGGTCGCGTTTCGCCGCTCGGGCTTCCCGAAGAATCGCGTGATGGGAATGGCCGGCGTGCTCGACAGTGCCCGTATGCGGTGCTTCGTTGCGGAGGAGTTGAATGTCTCGGTCGAAAACGTCACGTGCTTCGTCCTCGGCGGTCACGGCGACACGATGGTCCCGCTGCCGCGCTATTCGACGGTCGCCGGTATCCCGATCACCGAGCTGATCCCCAAGGACAAACTCGACGCGATCATCACCCGGACCGCTAATGGCGGCGCCGAGATCGTCGGCCTCCTCAAGACCGGCTCGGCCTACTACGCCCCGTCGCTCGGAGCAGTCGAGATGTGCGAATCGATCCTCAAGGACAAAAAGAAGATCCTTCCGTGTGCCGTCTTCCTCGAAGGCGAATATGGCATCAGCAATCTGTTCGTCGGCGTTCCCGTAAAGCTCGGCAAGAACGGTGTTGAACAGATCATCGAGATCAGCCTCACCAACGACGAACGCACCGCCCTGCACAAATCGGCCGCGGCCGTGCAGGAACTGATCGACGTTTTGAACATCTAAAGGCCGGCACGCTCCGCCTTTTTGCAATCGATAAAGCCCGCCCCGACTGGCGGGCTTCTTATCTCTATGGCGGCCAAGCTTCGATCAGAATATCGACGCTTTCTGGGCGAACTTCTCCTTCAGGCTTCCGCAAACCAGTTCACAGAGTTCAAAGACCGTTTCGTCAGCGATGCGGTAATACACGGTATTGCCCTCCTGGCGACGGGCTATCAGGCCTTCGTCCTGGAGCAGTTTGAGGTGTTTGCTTACGTTGGGTTGGGTCGAATGGACCGCAGTCGTGATCGCGGTCACGCTCGATTCTCCATGTTCGAGAAACTGCAAGATCTGCAGACGGATAGGTTCGGCAAGCACTCTGAACCTTCCTGCGACCAGGGCGAGGGCTTCGGCTGACATTTCCTGATGATTCATCATTCCTTGCTTGACAATATAACCATATAGTTATATGCTCACATATAAATCGAGTATATCGAGTAGATGAGGAGAAATCAAGAGAGATGATCAAACAAACAACAGTGCACGAGATCAACGAGCTGCTCGAGACCGGCGGCGAATGTCAGGTGATCGACGTTAGGGAGTTCTCGGAGTTTAACAGCGAACGGATCGCCGAAGCTCAGTTGATGCCGCTTTCAAATTTTGAGAAGCACGCCGACGAGATCGACCATTCGAAGCCCGTTTACCTGATGTGCCGTTCCGGCAATCGGGCAAAAACGGCGGCCGACAAGCTGGCGGCAAAAGGTTTTACTGACATTCACGTGATACAGGGTGGGATGACCGCATGGGCCGGAGCCGACCTGCCCATAATAAGAGGGGGATCTAAGGTATGGTCGCTCGAGCGGCAGGTTCGTTTCACTGCTGGGCTGATCGTACTGGCGGGCGTACTGCTCAGTGTGTTCGTCTCGCCATATTTCATTGTGCTTTCGGGGTTTGTCGGTGCCGGGCTCATGTTCTCGGGGGTCACTGATACGTGCGGAATGGGAATGATCCTGGCGAGAATGCCCTGGAATAGGGCTCCATTGACGTGCGAAGCTCCCGCTCGGGCCAAATAAGATGTCAATGTCGCTGCTTTTCATCATCGGACTGTTGTTGAGTGCCGGCATCGGGCTTTCGCTGGGGCTGATCGGCGGCGGCGGATCGATACTGACCGTTCCGATACTGGTTTACCTTCTCGGCGTCGATCCGCACGAAGCGGTCCCAATGTCACTGGCCGTGGTCGGGGCGACGAGCGTTCTTGGTGCATATCTTCATTGGCGAAAGGACAACGTCGACCTTTCGACCGGACTGCTGTTTGGCGGCGCCGGGGTCGTCGGGGCATTTATCGGCTCACCCCTTACGAAGCTGCTTTCGGCCGAGGCTTTGCTCCTTTTATTCGGGGTGTTGATGCTCGTCGTGGCGGTATCGATGCTGTGGCGACGCAAACACGCTATCAGCGACGCGACGCACAAGCCTCATCCGGTTCAGGGCGTTCTGGCGGGTCTTGGTGTCGGGATACTGACCGGCTTTCTCGGAGTTGGCGGTGGATTCCTGATCGTTCCGGCTCTCGTGTTCTTCGGCGGCCAAGGTATGAAACGAGCGGTCGGCACATCGCTATTCGTTATTTTTCTGAACTGCGTTGCCGGGCTTGTCGCACATCTTGGCATCAACCACTTTGATTGGCCGCTTACGGCGAGTGTTATGGGGCTGGCTCTTGGCGGGGCCATCGTCGGCACGCTTTTATCACATCGCATTGCGGCAGCACGCCTGCAGGGGATGTTCGCCCTGCTGGTCCTTGGGGTTGCCGTGTTCCTGATGATAAAGAACCATGCAGTCGTTTTCTAACGAATTGATAAGATAATAAGATCGGAGAAAAATTATGTATTTCAAACAATTCTATCTCGGCTGTCTGTCGCACGCTTCGTATTACCTCGGCTCGGACGGCGAAGCGGCTGTCATCGATCCGCAGCGTGACGTGAACCAGTATATCGAACAGGCTGAGGCGAACGGCGAGACGATCAAGTACGTGATCGAGACGCATTCGCACGCCGATTTTGTCAGCGGCCACGTGGAACTCGCAGAGAAGACCGGGGCTGAGATCGTGTATGGGCAGAAGGCAAATACCCGGTTCCCGACCCTGAAGATAAAAGATGGCGATGAACTCTCGGTCGGAGCCGTAAGTTTGACGTTCCGAGAGACTCCCGGCCACACGCCGGAAGGTATCACTATCATCGCCCGCGACACGGCGGACCGTGAGGCTCCGCTCAAGGTTTTCACCGGAGATACACTTTTTATCGGTGATGTCGGTCGGCCGGACCTCGTCGGTTCTAAGGGTTTTACCGCCGAGCAGATGGGCGGAATGCTCTACGATTCGCTTCACGATAAGATACTCACTCTGCCTGATGACGCCGAGGTCTATCCGGCTCACGGCGCCGGGTCATTGTGTGGGAAATCGCTCTCAAAAGAGACCTGGTCAACCCTCGGGCAGCAAAGGAAATTCAACTATGCGCTTCAGCCGATGACGAAAGAAGAGTTCGTCAGGATCGTTGCGGCCGACCAGCCGGAGGTTCCGGCCTATTTTCCGAAAAGCGCCGCCAAGAACCTTGAAGGCTCGGCCCCGCTTGCCGAGATCGCCAAGCCGCGCGAACTCTCGACAGAAGAGATACTGGGCTTTGACGGCGTCGTGATCGACGTACGTCAGAACTCAGATTATGGTGCCGGACATGTGCCGAATTCGATAAACATTGGCCTCGGAGGTCAATTTGCGTCCTGGGCCGGAACCCTGATCCCAATCGGGACCCAGATAGCGATCGTCGCCGATAATGAAACTCAGGTCGAGGAGGCTGTAACCCGTCTTGCCCGCGTTGGGCACGAGACGGTTGGCGGAGCCGTCCTTTTTCATCGGTATTCGGGTGAGACAAAGACGGTCGAGCAGGTTTCTGTAAATGAGGTCGCAAACTTGGCCCGGACCGAAAAGCCCCTTCAATTCGTCGATGTTCGCCGGCCGGCCGAACACAACGCCGGACACGCCATTCGAACGGTCAATATTCCGCTCGACAAACTGGCGAATGACTTCGAACAGCTCGATCCAACGGCTCCGACCTACGTCATCTGCCAGGGCGGCTACCGATCGAGCATAGGCACCAGCATCCTTGAGAACGCAGGCTTCGCAAAGGTCTATAACGTCACAGGCGGAACCGCAAAATGGTTCGAAGAAGGATTGGAAACGGAAGCCTCAGCAACCGCGTGTGCAAGTACGCAAAGGGGATGAAATGAAAGGAATCGCATTCATATTGCTCTCGGCGTTCTTATTCGGCTGCGGGACACAACCGAGCAAGATCGACTCGCCTCAGGTCGTGACGACAGCAGGGGTCAGCGAGATATCGCCCGCAGCCGCCAAGCCTGCCGTCGAAGCGGCGTATTCACAGTTTGTTGACGTCAGAAGCGTAGAAGAATACGATGCCGGACACGCCTACCGGGCTCGAAATATCCCGCTTGAGACACTCGCCTCGAACCTCGACAAGCTGGAGAAGAACGAACCGGTTTACATAATCTGTCGAACCGACAATCGATCACGACAGGCCGCGAAAGTACTCGTCGAGGCCGGTTTTGCGCAGCCGATCGTCGTTACCGGTGGAACCGAAGCGTGGAAGGCAGCCGGGTACCCGATGGAAGTGCCTAAAAAATAGGCACGTGTCAGAGTGCCTCGCTATACGTCGAGCACCCTGACCACCTCGACCGAACAATGGGCTCGGGCGGCGACGGCGGCAGATGTGCTGCCGATGAGAAAACGTTCGAGGCGGCTGCCGTAGGCATTTGCACCAACGAAGATCGAGTCGGCGCCCCATTTCTCGGCTTCTTCTACGATCAGGCTTTTCGGGTTGCCGTCGAGGATCTCGAGCGAAGCATCGAGCCCGGCCGACGCAAGTTTCTCCAACGCCGACTTGCCTGCGGCGGTGATCGCTTCGTTTGCCGCCTCGTTGATCTCGAGGACCGATTCCTGGACCATCGGCAGCACAGCGCCGACGCCGGTCGCGGCAACATCTTCAGTCACAGCAACAAGCCGTACAACCGACCCTTCCGGCCATGTTCTCGCAGCAACGGCTTCGACCGCGCGCTGGGCGCCGAGCGATAGGTCAAACCCTATCACGATCCGATTCGGACCTTTGTCCACTTCGACCTTGCCCCTTGCCACGCGAACCGAACAATGGGCCTCGGTCAATATCTTCTGCGAGATGCTGCCCAGGATCAGCCTGCCGACCGCCGAATAGCCGTGCGACCCGACAACGATCAACTCGGGCTTGAAGGCATCGGCACGCGAGATCACTTCCCATGCAGGCGAACCGTATGTGCCTTCGGCGGTGACCTTCCAGCCGGGCAATGCAACGCGGACCCTTGCGGCACCTCGTTCAGCCAGCTTTTGAGTCTCAGATACCAGGTTCTCAGCCTTCTCGCGAAAGTGAGCCGCGAGTTTCTCAACGTACGAGTTCTCGGGCATGTAATCAGGGTTGTCTTTCGGGGGCAGCCATGTCTCGGCTACCGAAATGACCAACGCCTCACCCTCTGCGGGCAGGCCGGCCTGGGTCAGGTCATCGACGGCAGCCTCAGAGCATGGAGACCCATCGTAGGCAAATAGCAGCTTCATAGTGATTACAGTTTAACCTGTCGGGCCGCCGAAATGAAGATGACGGGCAACGGCTGTCACACCTTTCACCGTAATAGAACATTCCGGTTCCAAACTGGAGAGATATCGCCACAAATTGTAAAATAGCTGAAACTAAGCATATGAAACCAGGACAGAATTGCCGTATTGAGACCGATTCGATGGGCGAGATCGAGGTCGCCTCGGATGTATATTGGGGAGCACAAACTCAGCGTTCGCTGCATCATTTCAATATCGGTTTCGATATTATGCCGCGCGAGGTCATCCGGGCGCTGGGCATCCTCAAAAAAGCCGCGGCGATAGTCAATCGCGACCTCGGCAAGCTGCCGCAGGAGAAGCTCGACCTCATCGTTCAGGCGGCCGACGAGGTGATCGAAGGAAAACTTGACGCTCATTTTCCGCTTCGTGTGTGGCAGACGGGTTCGGGCACGCAGACGAACATGAACGCCAACGAGGTCATTTCGAACCGGGCGATCGAGATCGCCGGCGGCGAGATGGGCTCCAAAACACCCATCCACCCGAATGACGACGTTAATAAGTCGCAATCTTCGAACGACACCTTCCCGACCGCGATGTACATTGCGGCCGCCGAACGACTGACAGCCTTGATCCCTGAGGTTCAGCGTGTAAGTGATGCCATCAAAGCGAAGGCGAGGGAATTCGAGGGTGTGGTGAAGATCGGGCGCACGCATTTGCAGGACGCAACGCCGGTGACGGTTTCGCAGGAATTCAACGGCTGGGCAAACCTGATCGGCCGCGACATCGAGCGAATGAAAATGGTTCTGCCGGGGCTGATGGATCTCGCCATCGGCGGCACGGCGGTCGGCACTGGCCTTAATTCACATCCGGACTTTGCCGAGCGAGCCGCGGCCAAGATCGCTGAGCTGACGGGCCTGCCGTTCAGATCTCATCCCGACAAATTTGCGGCGCTGTCGGCCCATGACGAAGTTGTTTTTGCCTCCGGAGCCTTGAAAACTCTCGCCGCGAGCCTGATGAAGATAGCGAACGATGTTCGCTGGCTCGCCTCCGGCCCGCGGTGCGGCCTCGGGGAACTCTCGCTCCCTGAAAATGAACCCGGTTCGTCGATAATGCCCGGGAAGGTCAACCCGACGCAGTCCGAAGCAATGACGATGGTCGCCGTTCAGGTGATGGGAAATGATGCGGCTATTGGGTTTGCGGGATCGCAGGGCAATTTTGAGCTTAACGTTTTCAAGCCGGTGATGATCCACAATTTCCTGCATTCGGTGCGGCTGATCCATGACGCTTGCCATGGGTTTGTCGATTACTGCGTCAAGGGCATTGAGCTGAACCGCGAAAATATCGACCACTACCTGAGAAATTCCTTGATGCTTGTCACCGCGCTCAATCAGCATATCGGATATGACAACGCGGCGAAGATCGCGAAAAATGCACATAAAAAAGGGATCTCGCTAAAGGAATCGGCCGTAGAGCTCGGACTCTTGACGCCTGAAAGGTTTGATGAGCTTGTAATTGCAGAAGATATGACCCATGCATGAGGATCCTTAGGGCCTAATAGAACCGGCAGGGACGGTTCCTAAAATGTCGAATCGGTCGGGCGGTAGAAGTAAAGAAAATAGACGATCGCACTAAGGAGAGCGGCTCCTGAGATCGCGATAATGCCCAGAATAAGGCTGATCGTCTTCGCACAACCTCCTGCCGCCGGCTTTGCAACTGCCGGACGCACCACATTCTTCGGAGGCCGCTCCTGGTAAACCTCGGCTTCACCACCGGCGGGTTCTTCTTCAGACTCAGGTGTTTCGGTGTCGATCTCGTCCTGATCGGGAACGTCGGTCTCGATCTCCTCAGTGTCCGCTTCGCGCAGATCCGGCGAAGCCGTATCGACATCGTCCTGATCGAAATTTTTCGCGGACTTCGGCGTCCGGCCTTCGGAGGTTCGAAAGACAGGTTCGGGCATTTGCCAGTCGCCGTTGGTTGGTTTCGATTCGTCGCTCATCGTTGGAACGAAAGAACAACCCCTCTATCGTTGAATGTCCAAAACATCCGACCGCGTAATTATAGCAGTAATTCGTTTAAAATCCTCGATCAAAACTGCCGGATGTTTTTGGAGTTTTGATTTTATCTCCACCAAGCTTGCGTCAGCATCGAGAACCGGGAAGCTTTTATCCATTACATCGGCGATCTTGGCTTCGAGAAGGCCGCGGTCGGCCAGCAGTTTTGTCAGCAGACCGCTTTCGCGGACGCTGCCGACCGAGCGGTTGTCTTCGAGCACCGGGATCTGCGTCACGCCGTTCAGATTCATCTTTTCGAGCGCGTCAGAAACCGTCTCGTCGGGCGAAACGAACACAAGCGAGCCGGGAGCATCGGCGTTCTTTGTCTCGGCGATCAGAGCTCCCGTTATTCGCTGCGGTTCGAGCAGCAGCTTCTCCTTCATCCATTCATCGGAGTGGAACTTGGTCAAATAGTGCTCGCCGGTGTCGCAGACAATGAATACGACACAGGCATTTTCGTCCAGATCCTTCGCAACCTTCAAGGCTCCGGCAAAGATAGTACCGGTCGAACCCCCGCAAAAAATGCCTTCCCGACGCGAAAGCTGACGCGCCATGTCAAATGATTCGCGGTCGGTAATGTTGATGATCTCGTCGATGATGTTCAGGTCGGCGTTTCCGGTCGGCAAGGCCTGGCCGATACCCTCGACAAGGTACGGGGTCGGCTCGGGAACATGGCCCGAATCCTTGTACGTCTTGAAGATCGAGCCGTAAGGATCAGCCCCGATGACCTTGATCGCCGGGTTCATCTCCTTCAGATAACGCGACGTGCCGCTGATCGTGCCGCCGGTTCCGATGCTCGCAACGAAGTGCGTGATCTTCCCTTCGGTATCCCTCCAGATCTCGGGGCCTGTCGTATGGTAATGTGCGGCTGGATTTGCCGGATGATTGTATTGGTCGGGATAGAACGAGTTCGGCGTTTGTTCCGAAATGCGCTTCGCCGTAGCGACGTAATGGTCGGGCGTCCCGGGCTTTGCCGCCGCCGGACAGACAACAATATCCGCTCCCAATGCCTTCAGATAACGATTCTTCTCTACCGAGACCTTGTCAGTCAGCACGAAAATGCATTTATATCCGCGGGCCGCCGCGACGAGTGCGAGGCCGATGCCCGTGTTTCCTGATGTGGCCTCGATGATCGTGCCCCCTTTCTTCAGAACACCCTCTTTCTCGGCCCAGTCGACCATTGAGACCCCGATCCGGTCCTTGACCGAATAACCCGGATTGAGGCTTTCCATCTTGGCGTAGATCGGCGCTTTGATCTTCAGCTGTTTGGTGATGTTGTTGATGCGAACTAATGGTGTGTTGCCAATGAGGCCGAGAATGTCGTCGTAAAATTTCATGTGATGTTCGAACGGTTATAAGCGTATAACCAAGTTTATGCGGAAAGCCTGATCGAGGCAAGACACTTGCCGTTTTAGCCGACACTCATCTGCAGCTGCCGCTACCGGGAATGAGATTGACTCAGGATCTTGCGATGTGTTATAACTGCAACATTGTTGCATTCCGCTGGTACAGTCGGGCGGAGGCAGTTGATCTTTGAAAATAAATGTCCTCAAGTCGGGTCCGCTTTTTCAGGAGGATATCTACGACACACAGGTCACAGATCCTTTTTGAAATTGGTGAAAAATGGTCCCGAAATGAGAATGTAAACCATTGAACACACAAGGTTTAAGCCGTCTCACGGAACAGGTGGGACAGCTGTGGGACACCCGGGACAGCCATGGAGTCGCGGATCTCTCTAAACCTAAGGCAGCTAAGAGATCTCCACTCTATCGCGTTGTGCCATCAGGGCGTATCGTTTCTCGAATTCTAGCAGGCAAGGTCGTCAACGTCCCACCCGGCCAGTCGGGCTCCGGCCTGATAGGAGGATTCGAAGAAGGCGAGGATCTCGTTTCGAGGATCCTGCGCAGCCCGGACATCGTCGTACATCAAAAGGGCCATGTGGGAGCCGTTTGATACCTGCCATAGGGCCGAAGAGGGCGAAAGCGGCTCGTCGCCAAGCCCCTCGGGTTCCGGCGCGGTGTACGAATAAAACGCGGGGGCCGGCACATTGTCGTCGCCGAACCAGAAGCCGAAGCTGATCACCTCGTGCGAATACGCTTCGCGTTCGACCATCCCGGCGCCGTCGCGCGGGCAGACACGCTTTCCCGAGAACCGCGTCAGGGCAAGGTCGAAGCTGTGCCAGAACATATGTACCGGCGTCGTTTTGCCGTAGAACCGGCCTCGAAACTCCTGAAGGATATCGTCAGCTGCGACAAGCGCTTGATGAAACCGCCGAACGTATTCCCGATCGTACGACCTGTTATCGAAGTCATCGGGAAAAGGCGTCTTTGAAGGGGCTTCGTAGGGATTCGGATTGATCTCAGGTTCGATGCCCAATTTCGCGAGGTTTGCAAAAAGGCTCTGGTAGAAATCCGCGACCGGAAGCCCATCGTATAATGCGAAGTCCTCGTACCTCCCGTCGCTGGTCCTGATCTGTAGAGCGTGCGCACACAGGTCGAGGTCGATCTCGAAATTGCACCCGTCAAACGGGATCGTCCGGGTCGTCAGGCCCCTCGATGAAACGTAGAGCGGAACATGCCACCAATGATTGATCCGGGGATGCATCGCAAGGCGAATCTTGCCGACGATCTGACAGTACAGATGAAGCGTATCCTTGGTCGGACGCCATGCGTCGAGAGGTATTTCGGGCAATTTCATAGGTTCTTGGCCGTTGTCGAAGATCATCGGATGGGCGTCGATATTGATGTCCGCGATCTTAACGTTCGCCGGGTTGTATCGCTAAGTTTATCGCGAAATGGGTCCATCGGCTCCTCAATCCAGATAGTTGACGACATTTTTTTGACACACAGGGCCACTTGGCATAGAGTGGCAGAACATTTTAGGAGGCAGTATATGAGCGAAGTAAAAGCTATCCCCGAGGGATATGAAGGCATCACGCCGTACTTGATCTGCAAGAACGCCGAAGCCGCTATCGATTTTTATAAGCAGGCGTTCGGCGCCGAGGAGATCTACCGCATCGGCGGCAATGGAATGATCGGTCATGCAGAACTCAAGATCGGCAATTCGATCGTCATGCTGGCTGACGAATTCCCACCAATGGCCGTCAGCCCCGAGACCGTGGGCGGCTCGTCCGTAAGTCTTTATATGTATGTGGACGACGTCGATTCCTTCACGCAGAACGCGATCGCCGAAGGCCTGGTCGTATTAAAACCTGTTGCTGACCAGTTCTATGGCGACCGGTCGGGACATTTCAAGGATCCATTTGGGCATCTTTGGGGATTTGCGACGCACAAGGAAGACCTGACGCCCGAAGAGATCGGCGAACGGGCGAAGACCGCTCACGGCGGATAGGATTTATCGCACCATTACAAAAACCGGTGCCTGATGATATCTCTTATCGCTCGCAGCGGTAATTTTTCTGAGTTCCTTTGTCTGGTAATTCATCAGGTAGATGTCGTAACGGCCGGTAGCCGCATCCCGGCTGTCGAAGGCTAGCCATTCGCCGTCTGGTGACCAATCGTGCCAGCCGGCATCGATCTTGGGATCAAACATCTTCCACTGTTTTTTTCCGTCTGGGGTAAATATGATCGCGAAAGAGACTCTCGATTTTCTGAAAAAGCTGACAAAAAACAACGACCGCGAATGGTTTCAGTCTAACAAGAAAGCGTTTGACGCGGCTCAGGATAACATGACAGCGTTCGCGGGCCACCTGATCGGCGAGATCGGCAAGGTTGACGATTCTGTCACTGGACTCGATCCGAAGGCCTGTGTTTTCCGAATATACCGCGACACGCGCTTTTCAAAGGACAAAAGCCCCTACAAGACAAATCTCGGAGCCTACATTGCTCCAGGAGGACGGCGATCGATGCTTCCCGGCTACTATTTTCATCTCGAACCGGGCAGGAGCTTTGTTGCAGGCGGCAAACATATGCCCGATGGGCCCGAGCTGTTAAAGATCAGAACATCCCTTGCTGAGAATACGGACGAATTTCTCAAGATCGTCGAGAAAAAGTCTTTTGCCGAGGCATTTGGCCCTTTGAGCGGCGATGCCCTCAAGAATCCGCCAAAAGGCTTCGATCCAGGACACAAAGCGATGGAGTATCTAAAACTCAAGGAATTCATGGCGTGGACCGAGTTTAAGGACGACAAGGTCGTTTCGTCGCTGGAATTTCCAAAACAGGTTGTAAAACTGGCCAGGGAAATGTGGCCTCTGGTCAAGTTTCTTCGAAGCGCATTGGCATAATTTTAGGCGTCCGGACCTCGGGGCCTAATGACATCTCGAATGCGACTGTTTTAAGAGTTCGACCAGTTCCTTATCAAACCTGCTTTCATCGGTAGCGACGACCATGTGTGAAATTCGCGGCATTGGGCCGGTCAGCTTTGCCTTTTCGACCGTTTCGTCGAACGGACGATCGCCAAGGTCCAGGCCGATACGCAGCTCGGCCTTCTTGATGTTGACCGCCCCGAATTCCCTGTTTTCCAGTACCGAGACGTAAGTCTTCTTGGGCAGAAACGTCGCGTTTGGAAAGTTCTTCGCAATGAACGTCACGAAGGCCTCATACAAGGGCCGCATGTCCGCAGCCTTGGCGAACTGGTCATCTAGCAGGTTGTCGGTGCTTTGATAGACGAGTTTACCTCCGTTCGCATGGATCCCGGCGAGCAAAGACGCGTTCATGTGACCGAAGCGTTGTTCGTTCTTGAGCCATGCGATGATGTCATTCCGTCGGCTGCTGCCAAAACGGTCAAGATCGGCAAGCCAACCCGCAAGGTCCTTGCCGGTCGCCCCCTTTAGACCGTCAACGAACTCTTTCTCAATTTCACCCGATGTTTTCTGTGCCATATTTTTTGTAGGCCCGCAAGCAATGCGAGCATGCGCATAATGTCGCTTTCACCTCCAGGTCCCCAGAATGAACCCGATGACAGCGAAGTAAACAGCAATATATCCAGTATTGATAAGCATCAATTTCAACGAACGCTGCTCGAAGAGGCTGATAATGACGTACATTGCGATCGCCCAGACACCTGCGAGCAAGCCGGCACCGATGCCCCATTGCCATGTAGTGTCGGGAGAACCCAGGAAAAACGCGAGATTGTACGAAGCAAGGTAGGCCAGCACAAACGACAGTCCAAACGTTTTTGCCGGGTTCATCTGCTTCAATTGCTCGTCGCTCAAGCCGACCTCACGTTGCCATGATCTGGCAAACATCAAAGGCGACCACCATAACGCGCCGATGACCAAACTCATCACCGCGCACACAAGAACGGCTATGTGATTGATGTAAATATTCTCCATAGTCTCTAGAGGTTAGCCTAAGCCCGGCGACTCGTATTGGAAAAAATTTACCTCGCTTTGCGGAAGCCCTGGGTTATCCCACAGGAATGTAGTTCTGATAATTCGTATGGATCTTAGAATACTGCTCCGGAGTAAAGCCCGAAAAATGCTTGAAATCATTTATAAAATGGGCCTGATCATAGAATCCGCATTCGGTAGCGACCGACGCCCAGTCGATCTCCGTAGCTGCGTCGATGGTGCGGACAGCTTTCTGAAAACGCATGATCTTTAGAAAAGATTTTGGCGTTACACCAATATGCCGCCGGAACATCTCGCCAAAGTGTTTTTGCGAATAACCGATCTGGGCGTTCATGCGTCCGATCGATACCTGGTCCGGATTGTTCGTCATCTCACCGATCGCGAAAGACACACACGGGTTCATCGAGAGCCGGGAAGCAAATGTACCGAGAAGAAACTCCTCGACCATTTCAAAACGCTTCGAGACGTCCTTGATCTCCAACAACCGTTCCCTTAGATCACCAAATTCGCTGCCCCAGATCAGGTCTGCATCGACCACGCAGTCGCGGATCTCGTCCATCGGGAACGGAAAGAACGGAGCGGCCATGCCCTTTTTGAACGAAATGACCATCATTGCCGAGCCGTTACCGGACGGGATCGTGATCGGCTCGGTCCTTAGACCCGATGCCCAAACGTGATGGCAGGCCTGGATCTCTTTGAGCGAATGATTGTCGTAAACGTATTGCGGCGTATCATGAAAATCTATCAGTATCTCGGTATCACCGTTTGGAAGAAAGCGATCCACCTTGTGGCCATGCTCAACCCGTTCGAAGTAAATGAATACCTCAACGAACTGGTTGAGCGGAGCCACCGGCATGTGGATCTGATAGATCATTTATAAAGCTCGCGTCATCGGCGCAGCGATGGTCAATACGCCCTTATTTAAGGATATTCGCGGCAGCACCGGCGATCGCTTCGTCGCGGGCTATTTGCCGCTCAGGTCCTCCTGCTCGATCTTCAATATCTTGTTCACGCGGGTTGCGTGTCGTCCGCCTTCAAAGTCGGCATCGAACCAGGCTTTCACGATCCCGGCGGATTCGTCAGCCGTGGTGAAACGTGCGGGCAGCGCAAGCACGTTCGCATTGTTGTGCTGCCGGGCGAGGCGGGCGATATCCTCGTTCCAAGCGACTGCCGCACGAATGCCGGGAATCTTGTTCGCAGCGATAGCCATTCCCGTACCTGAACCGCAAATGAGCAAACCCTGATCGTATTCGCCGGCGGCAACGGCCTCACCCACCTTTCGGGCAAAGTCGGGATAATCAACCGATTCGCATGAATCAGTTCCCATGTCCGTGTACTGAACGCCAATGTCGTCAAGCGTCTTTTTGACCTTTTCCTTTTCCTCAAAGCCAGCGTGGTCTGCGGCAAGTGCGATCTTCATATTTTCATCATATCCGATTGAGGCGTCCATAAAAACCTGTACCCAATCCGATCCCGACGGCACAAGCTTCTTACCCAATTGCACAAAATCGAACACTAGACAATATTTTCGGCCCAGCGGGATGTGACTCGTGCCATTTCGGCGAATACGTCTTCGGTAGAGACCCGTGTTTTCTTAAGTACTTTGTAGCTGTGGTTAGCCGTATCAATCAGGTGAAGTTTGGCCGGCGACCCGAGCCGCTTGACCGTCGGTTCGAGGAGATCGATGCCGGCAAGCTCGTCACGGGTACCGGACAAGAAAAGCATCGGGATCTCAATTCGCGACAAATGCTCGGCGCGTTTGATGTCAGGCCGGCCGGGCAGGTGGAGGGGAAAGGAAAACAAGACCAGGCCCTTCACATTCTCAAGAGCGTCCTCACCTTGCGCGGTCGTCGTCATACGTCCACCGAAAGAGTGGCCACCAGCTAGCAAGGGCAGGTCAGATGCCGCCTCATGAGCGGCTCGAACCGCGTTTCGGATCGTCTCTACGCACGTTGCGGTCGAGTTTCGCGAAGTCCCGCCTTCGGAATAGGGAAAGTTGTAGCGAAGGGTCGCTATCATACGCTCCGCCATTCCCTCGGCGATCGCCTGCAGTGTCGCATGCCGCATATTGGTCGAAGCGCCATGACCGAGAACCAGCAAATGCGTCGCGCCGTCCGGCCTCATCAGGATAGCCGAGACATCGCCCTTATCATTTGTGGCAGCAAACCTAAATTCTTTCGTCATAATGGGGCGAACGCCAGCTATTCCAGGCTCATTCTCGAAGTAGGAAGCACTTCATCGTCACGATATTGGAAAGAAGCTCGGAGAAAAGGCTCGATCTCAGCTGTAAGCCGCTCGACGAGTAGACTTTCGCCGTTGATCCGCAGAGTCGCTTCGGTATGTGACCAGGCCACATCAGTGATCCACAGATCCATGTGGAACCGTATATCGGTGCCTGGGGATCTGAAATTGAGAGCATGCACTCCGATGGTCCAATTTGTTCCCCCGCAATACGGGTCTACCAATCCCGTGCGATGTCGATATAGAATTGTAGCGTCGCCAAAAGTCGATTGCACTTCGGAATCACAGATATCATTATCCCCAACGATCGGGATCTCAACGCCAAAGTGCTGCTCAAACAACGGGCGCATTACTTCAAGAAAGTGCTTGAGAAACTCGTAGTCGTGAACAACGCCCTTACACTGGTAACTAACTTTCTCGCTCACGATAAGATCTTAAAATCCGCTGTGTCTGATCAGTTAATCAGTACCTGAACACGACCGCCTGAGGACGCCAATTCTGCGGGTGATTCTTGATCGTCGGCATTATCAACGCTTCTATCCATTTCGGCGTTACGCTGATCATGATGAACTCATTCTTTAGGTCGGGCCAGAAATACTTGGCCTGCTCGTCGTTGTAGAACTTTCTTGCCTCTGGATCGTTTGGATTGGTATAGATCGTCGCGGTGCCCATTAGGGTGACGTAGCTTTCCTTAGCATCGTCGTTATAGTAAAGCGTCACGTTCGGATTTTTCCTGACCTGCTCAACCTTTCGGGTCGAGCGCCGGGTCATTATCCAGACCGTAAAACCTTTGTCCGGTCTCGACTCATCAAGCGGTCCCAGTTGCGTAACGACAGTCCGGGCGCGTGGTGGGCCATCACCATCGGCCGTTACGAGCGCAGCGTATTTGTCCGCTATCATCAAGGCCCGGGCTGACTCCAAGATCTTCATCTCATCGTCAACTCGGTAAAGATCAGACGAGGCCACCGGCTTTTGCGCCAGCGCCAACCCCGCGGATAACAAGAAGAGAATAAGAGTGGCTAGACTAGATCGCATTCTGCTACTTCTCCCTAACAAAATTCTTCTTCAGTCCCCGCCACACTTCGGAGTACCCATGCTGCAATTGCGCCGTTTCCATGGCGAACCTTGTCGGGCGGATGATGTAGCGTGATTCGAACATGAAGGCCATTGTGCCAGAGAGCTTTTGGGGTGCGAGTTCGGAATTCGATGCTTTTTCGAAGGCATCGAGGTCAGGGCCGTGGGCGGACATTTGGTTGTGGAGCGAGCCGCCGCCAGGGACGAAGCCTTCTTCTTTGGCGTCGTACTGCCCGTAAATCAGGCCCATGTATTCGCTCATCGTGTTGCGGTGATACCACGGCGGGCGGAACGTGTCTTCGCCAACAAGCCAGCGGTCAGGAAAGATGACAAAGTCGCAATTCGCAACGCCCGGCTCGCCCGATGGCGAGGTAAGGACAGTAAAGATCGACGGATCGGGATGATCGAACGAGATCGATCCGATTGTGTTGAACCGCCGTAGGTCGTAACGATACGGAGCATAGTTGCCGTGCCATGCGACAACGTCGAGCGGCGAATGATCTATTTCGCAAGTCCATAGATTGCCGCCAAATTTGGCGACCTGCTCGAACGAGCCTTCGCGGTCTTCGTACCAAGCGACAGGTGTTTCGAAATCGCGCGGATTCGCGAGGCCATTGGCACCGATAGGGCCGAGGTCGGGTAGCTTGAAATGTGATCCGTAGTTTTCGCAGACATAGCCGCGACAATTTGCGTCGTCAGGATGCGGCTCGACTTTAAAGCGAACGCCACGCGGAATAACAACGATTTCGCCCGGTCCCGCTTGCAGAGCACCAAGTTCGGTCAGGAAGCCGAGCCTTCCCATTTCGGGAACTATGAGCATCTCGCCGTCAGCATTATAAAAATAACAGTCGTCCATGCCGCGGTTTAGCGTATAGATATGAATGCCGATGCCGACTTGTGACAGAACGTCGCCGTTCAAGGCGATCGTGGTCATGCCGTCAACAAAATCGGTTGGCTCGGTTGGAAATGGCAGCGGATCCCAACGCAATTGATTCGGCGTGATGTCGATGTCGTCGGCTTTGCTCAGCCAACGACCATTATCGCGACGCTCAAATGGCTTGTGCGTAACCGAAGGACGAATGCGATAAGTCCAAGTCCGCCTATTATGATCGCGAGGTACTGTAAACGCCGTGCCCGAAAGCTGTTCAGCATAAAGCCCAAGCGGTGCTTTCTGCGGCGAATTACGCCCGACAGGCAAAGCTCCCGCGACCGCTTCGGTCGCAAATTCATTTCCAAATCCTGTTTGATAGTTTGTTTCCATGATCCACCAAATTGAAAAGACTTAGCCCTTATGCGTCTTAATTGGCCAAACACCAAACCCGACGAACAAAGTCCCCATTATTGTCAGCAAGGTCGGAATCGCCCAAAGTCCCACAAATCCTCCGGGCTTAATGCTGTACTGCTCGCCGCGATCAATATATATCTCAACCTCGTCGCCCTCGTCGAAACTAAACAACAGTTTGTCGACCGATGCCGAATGGCGTCCCGCGGCCGATCGATAAGTTACGTCACATTCGTAGAAGTTAAAACGAGCACTCGGCGCGCCATCGGAACGGCATCGCTTAACCGCCGCAGTGTAGCGATCGTACGTCTGAACAATTCCGATCGACACCATTGCTTGCCAAGCAGCGAAACCAAGAAATAGCATGCCAAGGCTGAGCAGCGTGCCGCGAAATAGAACCTCTAAAGGATGCAATTTCGATAGTTTATCAACGATCAGCTTTCGCATGAATATAACGCGACACCAACAAAGCTATCCGAACCGCATCTTGCATTCATTGAGTCCAGGCCCGAAAGCGTCCTTGTTACGTTCAAAAGTCTTGAGCCCGAACTTCTCGTAGAATCCTTCGGTCAATTGCGAAGTGCTGGTGACGATCGGCTTGTCGCCAAACACCTCTCGCGAACGCTCAATGCGATATTGCGTCAACAATTTCCCGACACCTGTGCCCAAATGCTCACGATGCACCATTCCCCAGCAAAGTGAAACCGTATCGTCGTCATTCAAACCTATGCCACCGGCACCGACTATCTCATTTTCGACCTCGACGACCGAATAGAGATCGGCGTATTCGGCAAGAAACTCTCGCAGCCCATTCTCTTCGGGCGGGCTGAAATACTTGGGAATATTCGAGCGAAAGATCTCTACGACTGCATCGATATCTGATTCGCGATATTGCCTGATCACAAATTCCCACGCCGTCGCTGCTCTTCCTCGATAGAGACGAACAGAGCCTTGAAATTGCCCTTTCCAAAGCCTTTGCAGCCCTTTCGTTGGAGGATCTCGTAGAATACGGTCGGACGGTCTTCGACGGGCTTGGTGAAGATCTGCAGCAAGTAGCCTTCGTCGTCGCGATCGACGAGGATGCCGAGGCTTTTTAGCTCGTCCACGTCCTCGTCGATCTCACCGACGCGGTCGCGGAGCTCCTCGTAGTAGGTGTCAGGTACGCGGAGAAATTCGATGCCGTTTTCCTGCAGTTTGGAAACTGTTGTGCGAATGTCGCGGCAGAGCAGGGCGATGTGCTGAGCCCCGGCGCCGCGATAGAATTCAATATATTCCTGGATTTGCGACTTGCCCTTTTTGCTTTCGGCCGGTTCGTTGATCGGGAATTTGATATTGTGCTGCCCGTCACTCATGACGATAGACATCAGAGCGCTGTATTCGGTCGAAATGTCCTGGTCGTCAAACGTGATATAACGGAAAAAGCCCATCACATCTCGATAAAAATCACACCACCGGGTCATCTGACCGAGTTCGACGTTGCCGACGATGTGATCGACCAGCATGATGCCCGTTGGCTCGCCCTCGATCCGGTTCTCTACAAATCCGGGCAGAAATACGCCGCTGTAATTGTGGCCATTGTCATTGTTGTATGAAAGAAACGAATGGATCGTGTCGCCGTAGGTCGCGATCGATGCGTGCCGGACAACGCCGTGCTCATCACCATGATCATGCGGCTCCTCGACCGGCGTCGCACCGCGTCTTACAGCCTCGTGAAAAGCGTGATCGGCATCCTCGACCAGGAACGCGATGTCATGTACGCCATCGCCGTGCTGCTTGATGTGCTCCGAACCCGGGTGCTCCGGCGACATCGGCGTCGACAGAATGAAGTTGATGTTGTTCTGCTTTAGCAGGTAACTCGTCACCTCGCGATTCCCTGTCTCAAGGCCCATGTATCCAACACGCGAGAACCCGAACGCCTTGCGATAATAAAACTCGGCTTGTTTGGCATTCCCAACCCAAAACTCTACGTGATGTATCTTCTTTAGCCCAAGCGGATTCTTGACCGCTGTTTCTATATTTGTTGCTGTTGGTGTTTCTGTGATCATAGTTGCGAAAATCTAGTTAAGTGCCAATTCCGGCACGTGCGTATTTTCGTAATTCTCAATCAATGCGGAAAGCACATCCATCATCGACGCAAGAGGATGAGATTCGTCTTCGCCAACTTGGTCGATCAAATCATCGAGCATTGAAACGAGACGTTCGTATTCGGCATCGTTGTGCGGCACGAAAACTGTGTCCGATAAGTTCTTCCATGACTGAACATCAACTATTTGCATATCTACTCCTTCCATTTCGCCGCGTCATATTCGTTATGCGTCAATACTGCACGAATATAAACTTTCCTTCGATTATAGTGTATTGCTGCAATTAGCCTCACCTTATTTCCCCCAATGTTAAAAACGGTAAGTTTTCCAACTTTATCAGCCGATGGAAATACTTCGCGAACTTCCTCGATCGTCGAAAAACTGCCCTTCTTCATCTGCCGATACCAATTTGCCAACGCGTTGTTCGTCTCTGGAAAACGGTTCGCAAATTCATTGAGACGCTTCCTCGTTATGATGTGCATCAACTAGAAACTCGCGATATATTTCCTCGTAACTTCCTTTAACTCAGCATACGACGGAATGACGTAAAGTATCGGCTGCATATCGCTATACGTGTATTCGTGGTTAATGACCTCGTCGAGATCGAACGGGCGGCGTTCGACCTGATCGCCAAAAGCGTGCTCGAGCTCGCCGAAAGATGACAGCAATCCAGCTCCATACGCTTTTATGTCGCCTTCGTGCTCGACCAGGCCAAATTCGACGGTGAACCAATAGAGCCGGCCGAGTTCTTCTAACTGTCGGTCGTTTGCGATGCGGGCTCCGTGGCCGATGAACTGCGAGAAATCGGCAAAATTAGGGTTCGTAAACATCGGTATGTGGCCGATGGCCTCATGGACGATGTCGGGCTCGGGCGTATAAGCCGGATGCGAATGGTGGCGGATGTACTGCGTACAGAGCATCACGCGGTAAGAAAGCCAGGAGAGAAATCCGCGTGTCTCGACAAGCCCCTCTATCGGAGCAAGCCGAAAGCCGGTCAGCTCTTTCAACCGGCGGTTCATTTCCGAAAGCTGCGGGATTCGATCCGTCCGGATCCCAAGGTCCTTTTTTGCCCGCAGATAAAACGGACTCGCATATCGCTGCTGCAATTCTTCGAGTTCCTCGGCGACATATCGCCAAACACGCTGCTCGCGGGCATTATAATCGACGTCCGTGATGATGCCCGTCATGCGGAAGCTCTTCGAGAGCGAAGCAATGTAATCACGTCTCGCCCGATACTCCCTGTCGTTGGCGCCCGGATGGTCGAGATGCAGTTTGTTGATATTCTCGAAGTTCAGGTCGCGAAATTCGGGAAGTTCGTCGTCAGAAATGCGGAAATTCGCGATCTCAAATTCAGGCTCGACGACAGTTGAGATTGTATCGTTCAACATTTCGGCAGCGGCTCCGGCCATACGTTCGATGCAAAGGAGATCCTCGGAGTTATCCTCGAATTAGCTATTCTAATGGAATCGACAAGTCCGATGAATAGGGATCGTAAGGAAATGAGGTATACTCACTTTAGAATATTAGTTAATGCGGGAGCCCTGCCTTATGATCGACGATATTGACCGAAAAATACTGAAAGAGCTGCAGGAAGACGCTCGGCTGAGTTACGCCGAGCTTGGACGTCGCGTGGGATTGACGACGCCCGCCGTGATCGAGCGTGTCCGGAAACTCGAGGACGCACAGATCATTACCGGCTATCGGGTCGATATCGACACCGCCAAGGTCGGGCTGCCGATCACCGGGTTTATCAGGATGAGCATCACGGGGATCGACTACGGCCACATAATTGAGGTGGTTCAGGGTTCCAGCGAAGTGCTCGAGTGCCATCGCGGCACCGGCAGCGATTCCTTTATCATGAAGATCGCCGTCCGCTCAGTCGAACATTTGCAGGAGGTTATTGACAGGCTGACCCCCTACGGCATCACGACGACGACGATCGTTCTGTCATCGCCGGTCAAGCGGCGAATAATCGCGGTTTAGGAAGCGTCACTTTATTCTTTCAAGCACCCCTTTTCGCTTTATCAGGTTCTTATAGTCCCACTGGATGGACTCAGCCTTTTTGAGCCATCGCCGAAGGCCTTTCAGGTCGATCTGGTCGGCGGCCGTGTACATGATCGAAGCGTCCTTGAACTTACCGGTTCCCGGTTTTAGCTGCTCCTCATCAAAATCCACCCCGCTCCAGAACATCAGTCGAATCCCACCCTTTAGCTTGCTATATCCGACTAACGGGTTGCCGTCGAGAAACCATACGGGATGCGCGTGCCAGATCTTGTTCTCGGCCGTTTTCAAGCGGCCGCAGATCTCAGCGGCGAGTGCGTTGCAGATATCGCGTTCGGATGGCTCCTGTGAATCGTTATAGGCCTGAATATCCGGGTCCAACATTATTTTCGAGCTTTCTGCTTCTCGGTCGTCTTGCCGTCAAATTCCTCGTCATTAGCCTCCGCTTCTGCCTTGGTTTTGCGAACGATCTGGTCCTTGTGATGCGGCGGAGCGTAGATGGTGTAGAGCTTAAGGTCTTCGCTTGCCGAGGTGTTGATCACATTATGTTTTGCCCCCGAAGGTACGATCACGACGTCGCCATCCTTGACGTTGTAGGACGTTTTGTCAATGATCACACGTCCCTTTCCGCCCTCGAACCGTAGGAACTGGTCGTTTTCCCAATGTGTCTCAAGCCCTATCTCTTCCTTTGGCTTGAGGCTCATCAGTACGAGTTGAAGGTGCGGCCCGCTATACAAAACCTTGCGGAAATTCTTGTTCTTCAGCGTATCTTTTTCGATGTTCGTTTTATAGCCTTTCATACAGTTCCTCTTAATTGGCGCAAAAGCCATCCTGTTCTCAATCCCATTATAGTCCTTTCCAGTCCGATGATGCTTCCGAAAACAAAGTTCTTTCAACAATGATTCAACAGAAAATCCCGATCGGATTAAGGTGCTTACCAACTATGTTTCTCTAGATCATTTAGAGCTGTCCCTGCCAAGTGTTTCAAAAGAACTTACAAGCATGGACTCACGGTTAGTCAGGATAATGCTCGACGATATTCGTGTCATTGGTGAGGAGCCGCATCAATTTGGGATGCACGAACAACTTTTCTTTTGTACTTGGATATTCGATCAACACGCCGATACTAACGAGCTCTTTCAAGTAGTTTGAAGCTGTTTGACGCTTCGCGATTCCTTTATCTACAAGATTGGTGATTCGGCAATACGGCAATTCGAATATCGTGTCAACAAGCTCGTAACTGTAGATTTTGGGTATCGCCTTTTTTACATAAGCTTTGGTTATGTCAGCAAGCGAACGAATTGCCGCAATTTTGGCAGAGGTCCAATTGGCTGTGTCATTTACCGCCGTAAGCATAAAAACGATCCACGGCTCCCATTCGCTTTTGCACGTCACATTAAGAAGCAATTTGTTATAGGTGCTTCGATTCTGAAGGATATATCGGCTCAGATAAAGTACAGGTAAAGTTAACAAACATTGCTCGATAAGGTAGAGACTGTTGATTACTCGACCGGTTCTGCCATTCCCATCAGTAAACGGGTGAATCGCTTCGAATTGATAATGACCGACTGCCATTCGAATCAATGGGTCAAGGTCAGTCTCGCGATGGATGAATCGCTCCCAGTTAGCCAGTTTTTCGCGGAGCGTCGTTTCGCCCACTGGTGGCGTATAGACGACCACGCCATTCGCTTCGTTCCTTAAAGCGGTTCCTGGTATGCGCCGAACCGTCATTTCTACTCCCTTAATGTTTGAGCAAATCATCTCCGCGGTGCGCGTATTCAGAGGATGCTCGTCGAGAGTCTGGAATCCTTGAAACAATGCCCGACTGTATCTGAGGGCTTCTTTTGTTGCTGGATCGGCATTGGTCTCCCTCTTTAAATGCTCAAACAGCTTGTCGGTCGTAGTTACAATATTCTCGATTTCAGAGCTTGCCTTGGCTTCAAGCAAAGGAAGCGTATTTACGAGAATTGCCGGGTTAGGAATCAACTCGGCGGCCTGCTTTAGTTCGGCAAGTGACGCTCTTGCCGCGATACAGTGTTTTAGTATTGTTTTTGTTTCAATATCGCGTTCAGGCGGAAGAGGTGGAAGTTCTTGAAATGGTTGATTCGGATCCCAGCCCTGCATGATATGGTTACAAACTGCCAATTCGTCGACACATATTGACTATATGTTTATGGCATAAACATGTCAACGGAATGAGTCGATAATTTTCGCTTTTATCGACATATGTATCGGGACGACCGATCATGCTAAACAGAATGCCAGCCCAAAAATGAACTGATGGCTCGAACGAACCCCTTGTCCGACAAAGACTTAGGTTTCGTTAGATTGATTCCACGCCATTTGGCTGCGCAGGCGCATCAACGTTCTCTCAAGACCGATCGTCTCAAAAACAGAAAGCATCGACGGACCGACGGCAACGCCGGTCAGCAGCGTTCGTGCGCCGTTCATTATAACACCGAGTTTTGTGCCTTTTTCTTCGGTGAAGGCTTTGACGACGGTTTCGATGTTTTCTTCGGTGAATGTCTTGTTGCTGTGTTGAGTGTTACGCCCTTGCTCACGCGCGGGCTTCTGCAATGCATCGCCAAACTCGACCTCGAAGCGCGTCGCGAGTTCTGGCAGCCACGTTTTGAGATCGGGAAACTTTTTGAGATTTTTCTCGACCGCCGCCGCGTCGAAGTCAAAGTCTTCGCTGAAATATGCGCGGCCTTGTGACGAAAAATCTTTGAGGGTAAAGAACCGCTGGCGGATTAGGTTGATCGTGTTTTCAAACCACTCTTTGTCGTCATCTTCATATTCATCCCGCCACAGCTTTGCGGCGTTCAGTTCTGGTTTAACAAAAGGTATCAGCTCGCCGAGCGGCATCGTGCGGATGTACTCGGCGTTCATCCAAATGGCTTTATCGTCGGTCCATTTTCGAGGATCGCCTTCGGTGAAATTGAAGACGGCGTTCGAGCGATGGATGCCGTCCAGCGAAAATTCTTCGACAAGTTCGTCGAGCGAATAGATCTCACGTTCCTCGCCAGCCGACCAGCCGAGTAACGCGAGAAAATTACGAAACGCTGCTGCGATAAAACCGGCGTCGCGATACGTCGTCATCGAAACGACCTCGCCGTGCTTGCGTTTTGAGAGCTTGCCTTTATTCGGCGCCATGATGAGCGGCAGATGCGCGAATGTCGGCGGCGTTACGCCCAACGCCTCGTAGATCAAAATTTGTTTGTGCGTATTCGTGAGGTGATCTTGCCCGCGGATGACATGAGTGATCTGCATCTCGATATCGTCGCAAACAACCGCGAGATTGTAGAGCGGATGGCCGTCCGAGCGCAGCAAAACCAGATCTTCCGTCTCAGCATAATCGCGTTCCTGCGGCCCGTAAACCTGATCTTCGAACGACGTTTTGCCTGCGTCGGGAACTTTCAATCGGATCGCAAACGGCTCGCCGCTGGCGGCGCGAGCATCTGATTCGTCTTTTGAAAGATCGCGATACTCGTTGTCGCGCATGTTTTTGTCGCCGCCCTGCGCGCGGGCACGCTCCTTGATCGCGTCTTTTACGTTTGCGTCCGACGGCTCGGCTTTCGGTGTAAAGTCGCGATAGGCTTTGCCGTCTTCGAGCAATTTCATCGCCGCGGCGCGATGTTTGTCGGCGTTGTTCGACTGGAAAACGATCTCTTCGTCCGGCGCAAAACCGAGCCACTTCAATCCCTCTAAGATTGAATTCGTCGATTCCTCGGTCGAGCGAGCAAGATCGGTGTCTTCGATTCGCAGAAGAAACTTGCCGCCGGTATGGCGTGCGTAAAGATAGTTAAAAAGTGCGGTCCGCGCGGAACCGATATGAAGGTATCCCGTCGGTGACGGTGCAAAACGAACTCTAACGTCAGACATAAGGGAAGATTCTTACCCATCAACGCAAGGAACGCAAAATCGCTATGTTTTTTGAAGCCTCAGGGCGATCTGCTCCAGCTGCTGCGAAAGTTCGCCGATCTTCGTTAAGACCTCGCGTTTGAACTTGGCGTCTTTCATCCCGTCCTTGCCGTCCACCAAAAACGAACCGTTCGGGTCAAGCACTAGCTTTTCTATCTCATTGGCATCCTCGAGTCCGTTTCGATGGGCAATGATGTCGAGATCGCGTTGTGTGATCAACTCGCTGCGGAGTTTTTGCGCATTAGCTTTTCCCTTGCTGACAAGGGTGACCGGAACGCCCTCTGCTGCCGCCTCGATGGTTGACGACGAATACTTCAGCCTTGAGAAGAGAAAATTGACCACCAGAAGCGCGGCCGCCCCGACGAGCCCGCCGACAAGCGAATTATCGGGGCCGATGATCGCGTTCTGGACAGTATTCGAAAGCGAAAGGATCACCACCAGGTCAAAAGGGTTCAGTTGTGCAAGCTCTCGTTTGCCAAAGATCCTGAGCATTATTACGAGCGCGGCATAAACAATGACTGGCCGAAGTATCTTTTCGCCCCAGGTGACCGTGTCGTCCAATGTGAACATATGGGTCCAAGCCGAAACGTCAAATAGCAGAAAATGCGGATCGATATACATTGAAATAGCCTCTTTGGAATAGAAGATCGTACTTACCAGCCAGAGTTTATCAGACAGGCGAAACGCCGTCCGCATAGAATTTGCTAGGCCCGTGCGGTTGATCTTCGGTAGAGGATGATGGGTCCGGGTGAGGTAAAGATTTGCGAGGAGACCGTTCGGCGCGCTTCTTCGGGAAATAAAGAAAGGCCGCATCGAAACCGATTGCGACCACTTCTAGAATACTGGCGGAGACGACAGGATTCGAACCTGTGGTAGTTTTTAAGACTACAACGATTTAGCAAACCGCCGCTTTCAGCCGCTCAGCCACGTCTCCGTCTGCCCTTTTCGGCAGAATTCAATTCTAGCCGAAGGGCAAACTTTGTCAAGTTTTGGGGCATCGTAGAGTCATTAACGGGCTTTATCTTGCCTTGACAGGCTTGATTTTTGGAAAGAGAATACCGAAGTTACCGATATTGCCTGAATCGATGGGATTTTCGTTAAGGACAATTCGACTCGTTCGTTTCGCAACACTTGTGGCCGTTGCCTTGCTTGCGACAAGCGGTACGATGCAGGCCGGGACTCTCAGCGTTGAGACCCAAAGCGGACCCGCAGTCGGGACCGTGCGGGGAATTGTTCGTGACAACAGCGGGAACCCCATCGCGGATGCCTCGGTTGCGATCTTTCATTCGGGTACTACAAAGCTGCTGAAACAGGTTTCGTCGGCTCGTGATGGCAGTTTCCTGGCCCGGATCATTCCCGGAACCTATACAATCCTTGCCGTCGCTTACGGCTTTAACCCTTCGTACATTTTTGGTGTGGATGTCGGCCGATCGGCGAATCTCACGTATGGGTTCAAGCTCGAACCAGCGGGAAGCGGCAACACACTGCCAGAAAAACGACTCGACCGCAATAGCTCGAAGTGGCGCATTCGTGCCGCACAAATGCAGCGGGCCATCTATCAGAATCGTGAAGGGAAGCTGCCCGTTGACACGGTTTCGGCCGAAACCGAGCCGGAGCTGAGCGGAGGCAGGTCGGAGCGCGAGGGACAAACCGTCGTCGAGACCTATTTCGCGGCCGCCGAAAACGGCAATCACGCAGGAGTCAATTTTGCGACGCTCATCCCTATCGGTGAAAAGACCGATCTGGTCGTGGCAGGTCAAACGGGGGTTGGAAAGGGCTCGCCTCTGCGTCTCGAAACCGGACTAAAATTCGTGCCGGTCGATGGGCATCAGATCAGGTTCAATACATCTGCAACACGTCTGGGGTCGATCGCTGACACGAAGCCGCTCGGCCAGGTTTCATTTCAGGCCCTTGATGAATGGAAGGTTCGTGAAGGCATCATCCTGGTTTATGGGCTCGATTACTCCAGATTTATCGGGGCGGGCGACTCCGCGTCGCTTTCGCCGCGATTGGGATTGCAGTTAGACCTTAATTCGCGAACTCGGCTTAGAAGCTCATTTACGACCCAGACCGAAGAGCGTACGTGGTCGCGGGCTCTCGACCTCGAAGGGCAAAATCTTGTTTTTTCGGAACCTGTTGCGGTCGAAGACATCGTCATCGAATCGGGCAAAGCAAGGATGAACAAGAGCCGCCGGCTCGAGCTAGGGATCGAGCGAGTGATCGATAACCGTTCATCGATCGAAGCCAACGCATTTTTCGATACAACACTCACAAGGGGCGTCGGCCTGAACAGTTTTGCATTCGATACCCTTGGCGAAGATGCATTCGGCAGCCTCGTAGCGAACCAGCAGGGTCGAGCTCAGGGTATACGCGTTGTCTACACGCGACGATTGAATGGGATAGTTTCAGCATCGGGCGGCTATTCTTTCGGGCAAGGACAGAAGCTATCAGCGGGCGGTATTACTGACCCGTCGGATCTGTTTGACAACGACCTTTTCCATTCCTTCTTCGCTCAGATCGCGGCAGACCTCAGGACCGGAACGAGCATCCGCACCGTCTATCGTCTCTCGCCGAGGGCTACCGTTTTCGCGATCGATCCTTTCAAAGGCAGGCTTGCCATTTACGATCCGGGCCTAAGCGTTCTTGTCACCCAGTCGCTGCCCAACCTCGGCCTTCCGTTTCGAGCCGAGGCGATCGTGGACGCACGCAACATCTTCGATTTCCAGTCTGGTATTTTCGGCGAAGAGGGTGGCCTAAAACTCACTTCATTCGGTCGTATGGTACGCGGCGGCATTCAGGTTCGCTTCTAACTTGGCCGTGTGATGAATCCTAGTCTCAGTTCCCCGTCTTCTCCGAAATATTGGATTTACAGCAAAATACTGAATACCGGGTTGTCTGGAATTGCCAAAAGATCAGCCGCACGGCCGTTTTATGACTGGAAATATCGGTTCGGGAAAGGCTTTCGCTGGATCACAAATCTGGAACGTATTTTGCGTGAGTTTTTAGTTGGCGCAGTTTGCCTGCGAGGATGAAGGAAAAGATCTTCACAAGTTGGAGCCTCATATGGCTCTTGGCGTCCGTCTTGTTCGTCACGGCCGGCGCCCTCAGCTTGTCTCAGCGGGCTTTTCAAAACCTGCCGCCGACTGACGGTATCCTGTGGAGCCTAAGGGCGGATGGCATCTACGCAGAGAAGGTCATTCCCGGGCTGGCCGGGTCGCGAGCCGGGATCCCGGTGGGTGCAAAGTTGATCGGGATCGGGCTGGATGAGGACAACATCGACCAGGTAACGTCACCTGCTGACGTACACATGTTCCTTGACGCGGCGGGTGTGGGCGGCAGTCTTACATACACTTTTCAAAAGCCTTTTTATGCGACCGCGGGAAAGGACTACGTAGCTGACCTTCGGAATATTGACCCTGTCGAACGCTGGACGCCGTCCATCATTTTCCTGACGATCGTTGGCTTCGTGTGGCTGGGCGTCGGGCTTTTTGTCCTTTTCAAGCAGGGCAGCAGTTCGCCATTTGTGCTGCATTTTGCGATGGTTTGCCTGGCAGCCTTCGTCTTTCACACTTATCGTTCGATCGGGCTCGGACGCGATTTTGATCTCGCTATCGATCTGCTCGACAATATCGCCCTCGCGTTCTTCGCCCCGCTATTCCTTCATTTCTGCATCCGTTATCCGGTAAGAAGTGACGTCTTCCTCGGTGAACGATGGAAGACCTATGCTCTATATATTCCGGCCCTGGCCCTTTCGGTGGCCTTGGTCGTTCTTTCCCTCGTGCCGCAGTTCTGGCCCGAATCGGGACTCGCCGCCAGCATGTCGGGCATCAGCGACAGACTGGGATTGTTCGGCCTGTTCTACAGGGCAAACTTCTACCATTTTGTGTTGGGCGTTTCGACGGGTGCCGTGCTGCTGGTTTGGAGATTCTTTAAGAACCACCAGACCGTCGTTCGGCAGCGACTAAAATGGGCGATGTGGGGCACGATCGTCGCGATCGTTCCTGTCTTGCTGATGCAGGTCATCGAGCGGGCGGGTATACAGATACCTGACGACAACTTCAGCACCGCGATCACCACGCTGCCTCTCGCCCTGATCCCGTTGAGTTTTGGGCACTCGGTCGTTCGCTATCGATTAATGGATGTGGACGTCGTTGTTCGCCGCGCACTCGTCTATGCGATGACGACCGTGGCGATCGCAATGATGATCGGTGCCGTAGCTCTCGGCCTTGTCTTCCTGGCCGTCGGCAACAACCTCTCGACCACCGAGATCACCCTCCGGGCACTGATCGCGATCGTCGCAATGGGCGCCATCGTGCTGATCAGCGAGCCGCTTAAGAAATTCCTCCAGGAACGTGCCGATCGATTTTTCTACGGCGAACGGTACGATCTTCGCCGAGGTCTGCTTGATTTTGGAAAGACGCTTTCGGCGACCACTGCCCTCGACCCGCTTCTTGACGGGCTTGCGGGACGGTTGAAACAGGTGCTCGACGTACAGAAGGTGGCTATATTTGTCGAGGACAGCCATGCACCCGAGCATTACCGATTGGCCAAGGCGGTAGAGCTGAGCGAGGACTATCGGATACCGCCCGATTTCAGGACGATGATCCGCCAAAAGTCGGCAGCCAAAGGTGTCGTCCGGGCCGATGAGTTTGACTTCGTTGACCTGGACACTACCGCTACCGGAACAAATGGCAACGGTAATGGACATCCGGTCGTCCGTCAGGAGCTTCATTACTTCGTTCCATGCGTTGCCGGAGGCCAGATGGTTGCCGTCATTGGCCTGGGCCGCGCAACGGATGGCTCGCTCCTATCATCCGAAGACCTCGATATTCTTAAGACTGTTTCCGGGTATATCGCCGTCGCGATCGAGAACAGCCGGCTCTATGGGCAGCAAAAGCAGCACACCGAGGAACTGGCTCTCTTGAAAGAATTCAACGAATCGATCGTCGAATCGGTAAACGTCGGACTGCTGGCTGTCGATGAGGATGGGCGGATCATTAGATGCAACTCGCCGTTCGAGCAAATGATGGGGCTCGATCGTGAACAGGTGGTCGGACGACGTGTCGAAGAGGTCTTCGACGAAAGTTTTGCGTTAAATCTCGAAAGCATTCTTGGCAAATCACGCTGGCATCTCACCGAAGTTCGGAATGCATATAAGCTGCACACGTACGATCAAAGCGGCCGCTCGCTCATACTCAATGTTGCCGTTGCTCCGCTCCGGTCGGTCTCGAACCAACAGACTGGGGCCATTATCGTTCTCGAAAATGTGTCGTCCCGCGTCAGGCTCGAAGAGACGCTCCAGCAAAGTGAGAAATTATCCAGCATCGGCCTGCTGGCCGCAGGTGTCGCGCATGAAGTGAACACGCCGCTTACAGGTGTTTCGAGCTACACACAGATGCTTCTCGGGATGGTGCCCGAGACGGACCCCAAGCACGCCTTGCTCCAGAAAATGCAGCGACAGACCGATAGGGCAACCAATATCGTCGGCAACTTACTCAATTTCTCACGCACGGGCAATGCTGAGGAATTCTCCGAGATCAGTGTTAACAAGCTGCTCAACGACACGCTTCAGCTGCTCGAACCTCAGCTTCGCAAATCGAACATAGACATCAGGAAGGAATATGCGGAAGAGCTCCCGGCGATCCACGGCAGCGGCGGCCGGCTCCAGCAGGTTTTCACAAATCTGATCTTGAATGCCCGTGACGCGATGTTCGAGACGGGCACGATAACCCTTAGAACTTATAGCGAAGATGAGAACGGTGTTGTCATCGAGGTACTCGATGACGGCGAAGGCATTCCAACCGAAAATCTTAAGAAGGTCTTCGATCCTTTCTTCACTACAAAGGGAGTTGGTAACGGAACGGGGCTCGGGCTTGCGGTATCATACGGCATCGTTCAGGAACATAATGGAACCATCGAGGTCAGCAGCACCGAAGGCAAAGGAACGACCTTTAGATTGGTGTTCCCTTCCGGCAAACGCGGCGAACGGAAGCGCGCGGTTCGTTGATCCGTCCTTCCTTTCACTCTATCGATTCGACCCGAATAGTTCCCCGAAGATAGATCGCCACAAAAAAAGCTACCAGCATGATGCTTGCGGCAACCCAGAAGGTACGGTATAGCGTCGCGTCGTCGATCTGGTCTGCGACATTATTCAGTAAGAATCCGCCCAAGACCGGGCCAATGACCCTCGCCAGGCTCGCCCCCGATTGCATTACGCCAAGCTTCCGGCCCTGATCCTGCTCGCTTGCGAGCTTCGATGCAAGGCTCGTCAGGCCCGGAGAAGCGAGCGAGTTACCGAAGGCCATAACGGCAGTCACCATAAGTAGAAGTATTAGGCCACCAACCGAGGGGCCGACAACCGGGATCGCGAAAAGGCTTGCGAACATCATCAAACAGCCGACCGAGACCAGGAGCGATTCACCAAACCGGCCGGCGAGCCGATCGAAGAGCATTCCCTGCGCAACGATCGCAACGATCCCGACAAACGCAAAAAGGTAGCCATTCTGCTCAGCCGAGAAGCCAAACCGAAAGGCCGTGTATAACACGAACGCGTATGTCATGATCGAGAATGATGTTACGAGCAAGAAATACACGATATTTATCTCGCGAAAGGCCTTGTCACCAAAGGCATCCAGCATCAATGCTACACGGTTCTTGTGCTCAGGAGTTTTTGCACGAGCCTCGGCCGGCAGAGACTCAGGGAGTATGAAATAGAGAACGATCGCGTTTGTCAGGGAGAGAACCGCCGCAAAGAAGAAGGGGACGTGGACGCCATAGCGGCTCAGTATCCCGGCGAGTGCCGGGCCGAAAACAAAGCCCAGTCCAAATGCGGCACCAAAAAGCCCCATACCTTTGGCTCTGTTCTCTTTCGAAGTAACATCCGCGATGTAGGCTTGCGCGGTGGCGATATTTCCGCCAGTGATACCGCCAACGATCCGCCCGATGAAAACTAAGGCGAGTGTATCCGCGAGCCCGATCAAAAAATACCCGACAGCAGACCCGAGGATGCTAAAGAACAGGATCGGCCGTCTGCCATAAACGTCTGAGAGCCGGCCGAGAAGGGGAGAGAAAAAGAACTGCATCAGAGAATACGTTGCAACGAGAAAGCCTATCTGGCGGGGAGTTGCGTTGTAAGGAGCAGTGTTCGCGTAATACGGGAGAACGGGGATCACCATCCCAAATCCGACCAGGTCGATAAATACCGTGATGAAAATGATCATCAGGGGCGGTGTGAAAAACTTTTCTTCCGGTTTCCGCATTTTCCATTACCTGCCGCGAGACGGCCCCATCGGGTATCCGGACAACCTGTCCGGATCGCGAGGGTCGATAACCCTTAGAGGCCGCTGCCGAGAAAGTTTAGCAAATAAATGAAACATATGTAGAATATTGAGTTTGAACCGTTTTGTCCGAAACTCTTTCTCGGAGCCATTTGCTGAAGAATGATTAGACCGACACTTGTATTCGCATTTCTCGCCGTTATCTTTTTCTCTATGAACCAGGAAATCCCTGCTCAAAAGAAGCCGGTAAAGCCAAAGCCAACACCTGAGGTGAAAGCGGTACCGCCGGATGTCAGCTTTGTAGTTTCGATGCCCAAGCCCTGGACACACCTGCTTGAGGTCGAGATGACGGTGAAATGGGATCAAATGCCCGAAAAAGCAGATCTCAGGATGCCTGTCTGGACGCCCGGGAGCTATCTGGTTAGAGAATATTCGCGGCATGTCCAGAATTTTTCAGCGAAGGACTCGGCGGGTGCCGACCTGGCGTGGACAAAATCCAGCAAGAACACATGGCAGATCGAGACCAAGGGGTCGAAACAGATAACCGTCAAATACTGGGTCTATTCCAACGAACTGACGGTGCGAACCAATGAACTGAACGACGAGCACGCATTTTGGAACAACTCGGCGACGTTGTTCTTCGTCAAGGGCCATCTGAATATCCCGGCGACGGTCAAAGTGATTCCATATGGCAACTGGCGGGTGGCAACAGGCCTGCCGCCGATCGCGGGCGAGCAGAATACGTTCCGTGCCGAGAATTTTGACATACTTTACGACGCGCCCTTTGAGGTCAGCGATTTCAAGGAGTTCAAATTCGACGTTCACGGCAAACCGCACCGTTTCGTGATCTCCGGCGACGGCAATTACGACCTGCCGAAGCTCGCAGCCGATACAGCGAAGATCTGCGAGGCAGCCTACGCGATATTCGGAGAATTCGACTTCAACGACTATACATTCATAGTAAACCTCCAGGGCGGTGGCGGACTCGAACACCTTAACTCGACCGCTCTGCAAACCAGCCGCTTCGGCTTCAGGCCGGATTCACGTTACAAAGGATTTCTTGGCCTTGTTGCCCACGAATACTTTCATGCGTGGAATGTTAAGCGGATGCGGCCCGATGTCCTGGGGCCATTCGACTACGAGAACGAAAACTACACACGGCTCCTATGGGTGGCCGAAGGCGGAACCGAGTATTACTCCAATCTTCTCCTTCTGCGCGCCGGGCTGATCTCGGACCGGGAGTTTCTCAGGCAGCGGGCGGCTGGCATTCAGGCGCTGCAGAATCGGCCCGGACGCTTTGAAACAAGCCTCGAGGCCGCTAGCTTTGATGCCTGGATCAAATATTATCGTCAGGACGAGAATGCGATAAACAATCAGATCTCCTACTACGACAAAGGCGAGATCGTTCAGATGCTGCTCGATATGACCATCCGCTCGGCCTCCAACGGCACAAAGTCGCTCGACGATGTGATGCGGTATTTGTGGACAGATTTCTACAAGAAAGGAAAGAATTTTTCTTCGGCCGATTATCAGAAGGGCTGTGAGATGGCCGCCGGAGTCAGTTTGGACGATTTCTTCTCAAAATATGTACGTGGTGTCGCCGAGATCGATTACAACGCGATCGCCGCTCCGTTCGGACTTGAGCTCAACGTCAAGACCCCGAACGCGGCCCGAGCCTACCTAGGCGCAGATACCGCGGAGGCGGACGGCCGTCTGAACATTCGATCGATCGCTGCCGGTACTCCCGCCTACGATCAGGGCCTGAATACCGGTGACCAGATCGTTGCGATTGACGGAAATCGGGCGAGTGCGGCCTTCTTACAAAGCTATCTGAATGAAAAGACGCCCGGTGACAAGGTTCGGCTGACCATCTTCAGGTTCGACCGGCTTCGTGACTTTGACTTTACGCTCGGGGCAGATACTCGAAAACAGTGTGATCTCGCTCCGGTTGCGAACCCGACCGATGATCAGCGACGGCTCTATAAGCAGTTATTTAATGCCGACCTCTAGTTTCATGCGATCAGCTCGTATCCCGATCAGCATTCTTGTCCTCTTGTCTGCGCTCGCTTCGGGTTGCGGCACCAATGTCTTTCAGGCATCGAATACCGGACCGATTACCCTGGGTAGCATACCGGCCGTACGGCTAAACTTCAGATACGAACCTGACGTTCCTCCGCCAGCGACCGATGCCGCGAAGCCGTCCGGCGAGGAAAGAAACGAAGCTGTCCAAGCCGATTTCGATAATTCTCGCCCTCAGGAGATACTCGACAAGACCATTTCATCGCCCGATAAGAAGCGGATCGCAGCGGTATATCACAAGGTCACGGACTATAGCTCAGAGTACAGGCTGGATATGTACGGGGCTGATGGCAAGCTGATCCGCAAGATGACGTCGGACACGATGGCGGTCCACTTTCCCGATACTATCGTTTGGTCTCCGGATTCTTCAACTATCGCATTTGTCGCCATGATCAGGGTCGTCGCACCGGATCTCGGGCTCACTTCGCCAACACCGCCTCCCGCGTCTGGAACAGATCCCGATCCGTCGTTGGACGCGAATAGCCAAGTCGAACCGACTCCGACGCCGCCGACGCCCGCTCCCGCCGTACCCACGGGTATTCTTACGTTTCGAACTGAACAGATCTATACGGCAAACGCCGACGGTGCCGCCCTCCGGCCAATAACAGAGAACGAAGGACTGATCTATTTCTATTACGCCTGGTCGCCTGACAGCTCGATGCTTCTGGCCCTGGCGGCTACAATGCGGGAATGGAAGTACCTGGAAGTAGTCTCGTCGGGCAAAGGCGAAGCAATGGTCCCTCAGGGCCGTTTGCGTATCATTGAGAGGAACGGGCGAGAGCGAAGGCTCGATGACAACCTGACCGCGGTCCGGCCAGTATGGTCGCCGGATTCGACCAAGGTCGCAGCAGCATACGATACCCAGATCCGAATTTATGATGCCGCGGGCGTTAATCCGACACAGGCAGCGATCCCGCTGAGGAATCAGCTTCTGATCTCGTCCCAGGCATACGACCGTGAGCAGCAGCGGATCTCGCAGGCCGCTAACCCCGATCCTAACGCTCAACCGGCGGCTCCGACGACCCCCGAACAGCTTTCGACCCTTCCCGATGAGAAGCTCCTGGTATCGTATAACCCGATCGTCGAGATCGCCTGGTCAGCAGACGAATTGCTATATTTGCAGACCGCTTATTTGAAGCGAATGAAGAACGAAGCCGACAGCGTCCGGAGCTTCTCCCGATGGCATCGGCTGGTGTTCACCGCGCAGCCGGCTCTGCCATCCAACAAACCATGAGATATGAATCAATAGCCGATATTTATTCGGAAAACGCAAGCGTACGCGAGCGGCTTCTTTCAGTCCTCAGCGGCGTTCGATCGGACGAAGCTGGCCGATTGCCGGAGGATGGAGGTTGGAGCGTTCAGCAGATCGCCGAACACCTGGCGATCGTTAACAACGGTATTAGCCGAATATGCGCGAAGCTGATAAGCGCAGCGAAGGAAACAGGCAGGACTTCGGACGGCAGCTTTGCGATCTCGCCGAGATTTCAGCAAAGTTTGAATTTACTTTCGACACAAAAAGCTGAGGCGCCTGACCGCGTTGTGCCCGGCGGGAATATCCCGGTCGAGGATTCGGTTGGCAGACTTGCCGAAGCAGCCGATGCGTTAGGATCGATGCGACATGACATGGAACGCACCGACCTGGACGGCCATACATTCCCGCATCCGTATTTTGGTGAACTCACCGCAAGCGAGTGGCTGGTCGTTTGCGGACTGCATGAGGCCCGGCATACGCAGCAGATAGAACGGCTGCTCGAACGAATAAGACGATAAAAATCCCGGCTGAAAGGAGGGGATCCAGCCGGGTAACGGACTTCAAACTATCATCATTGCGAACTGACTATCGGCACGTCTGAAGCCAAACATGTGATGTATCATCCGATGGGAATCGTTGCTAATAAAGCAGCGATCTTTTTGCTCACCCATCTCGCGTTGATCATCTAACACCGGCGCACGATTCCTTTGAATAAGAATGTTTTGTAATATCAATAAACAAAACTGACGTTTGTCACCCTGGATGCTATGGATAAATTCAAGGTTCGCGGCGGTAAGCCGTTGCGGGGAAGGATCGAGATCGGCGGTGCGAAGAACTCCGCACTGCCCTGCCTTGCGGCAACTTTGCTCACCGCGGACACGGTAACGCTTCACAACGTACCCTATGTTAGAGATCTCATCACCCAACGCCGACTCCTCGAAGACCTTGGCGCCACTGTCCTGACGCCGGAACTCCGAACGCACAAGGTAACCGCCGGAAATATTGAGGTTTTCGAGGCTCCATACCATTTGGTCAAGACAATGCGGGCAAGCGTTCTGGCACTCGGGCCGCTGCTCGGGCGTTTTGGCCAGGCAAAGGTCAGCTTGCCCGGAGGATGTGCAATCGGTACGCGGCCGATCGACCTGCACTTGAAAGCATTTGAACAGCTCGGAGCGACGGTATCACTCGAATCCGGCGATGTCGTTGCCCGGGCGCCAAAAGGCCGGCTGGTTGGCAGCGTTATTGATTTTGAAAAAGTGACGGTAACCGGTACCGAGAACGTGATGATGGCGGCTGCTCTCGCGAAAGGAGCGACGACGATCCGAAATGCCGCTGAGGAACCGGAAATCGAAGACCTGGCCGAATTGATGAACAAGATGGGAGCCCGGATAAAAGGCGCCGGCACATCGACCATCACCATCGAAGGCGTCGAAGGCCTGGGCGGAGCCGAACATACGATCATTCCCGACCGGATCGAGACGGGAACTTTCATGGTCGCCGCCGCGATCACGGATGGTGAGATCGAGATCCGAAGCTGCCGCCCCGATCATCTGACCGCTGTCATAGAAAAGCTTCGCGAAGCGGGTGTCGAGATCGATGAACTGAATCCGAGCACGCTTCTCGTACGACGTTCGTCGGCGGGACTCGTCGCAAGGGACGTAACGACCGAACCGCACCCGAACTTCCCGACCGACATGCAGGCCCAATACATGGCTCTGATGACGCAGGCCGACGGGGAATCGAAAGTGATCGAAACGATCTTCGAAAATCGATTTATGCACGCGTCCGAACTTATCCGGATGGGAGCGGATATCGCGATCAGCGGCAACACTGCTGTGGTACGAGGTAAACGCCGGCTGATGGGCGCACCGATCCTCGCATCTGATCTCAGAGCCTCGGCATCGCTCGTTCTGGCCGCACTCTGTGCCGATGGCGAGACGGTCATCGACCGCGTTTACCATATCGACCGCGGGTATGAAACTATCGTTAGAAAACTAAGGAGCCTCGGAGCCGATATCGAGCGCATCAAAGAAGGGCTGGTCGCGGAGGTTGAAACCGAAGTCTGAACAGCTCCGCTGATCGGTCGTCTTTGATCGCCGGATATGATTAAATGTCGGTAAAAGCTATGAGCGCGGAAGATTGTATTTTCTGTAAGATCGCTGACGGACGCGTTGCGTCAACGCTGATTTATGAGGACGATGTTTGTGTCGCTTTCAACGACCTTAGCCCTCAGGCTCCGAGCCATATCCTCGTTATTCCGCGTACACACATAGATTCTTTGGCCGAAACCGGTCAGGATCATGTAGGTACACTTGGTCACATGCTTGCGACCGCTGCCCGGATAGCTCGGGAAAAAGGGTTTTCCGACGATGGATATCGCGTGGTCATTAATACCAATGCGGACGGTGGGCAGACGGTCTTTCATCTGCATATGCATCTGCTTGCGGGCCGGCAGTTCGTGTTTCCTCCCGGATAGTTGGGTTTTTATATGCAGCGATTGGTTTTATTGATAGGTACTATCTCGATATTCCTGGCGGCTTGCGGCGGGGCGCCGCAGAGCAACACGTCCGGCTCCGCCAACTCCGAATCGAACTCAAATTCGAACACGGCAAGCTCCCAGTTCGCTGAGATCACGGATCCGAATGTCGCCCTTGCTGAAGGAAAACGTCTCCTGGATGAAAACCTTACCGAATCGGCGATCGCCGCCCTGGAGCGAGCGGTCGAATTGAATCCTGATCTTGCCGAGGCCCACTTCGATCTTGGGATAGCCTATGCCCTGCTTGAAATGCAAAATCAACAGGCCGGAATTTCCACGGAACCTGCCGCCTCGCCATCGAATGGAAAAAACACCGTCACCAAAACGGCCTCTGAAAAGGCTTTTGAGGCAGCGGTAAAAGCCTACAAGAAATGGCTTGCCGCAAATCCAAAGGACGATGCTGCACACTACTATCTCGGACGCACTTATGCCAAGCTGATGAAGGATGAGGAGGCCGAGGAATCTTTTCAGGAAGCGGTGAAGCTCAAGCCGGACGATACTGAATATCAGACCGAGCTTGGCGCGATCCTCATCAAACTTGCGCGTTATCAGGAAGCGATCAAACCACTTAAGAAGGCCATCGAGCTCGACGACTCAAATGGACGGGCCTACGACTTGTTGGAAGATGCGGAAGCGGGCCGTCGCCGCGTCGATTTTGTCCAGACGAACAAGAATTCAAATACAGCCGCAAACAAGGCGGTGAACTCGAATACCGGATCAAACTCAAATACCGCAAGTCCGTCGAATTCGACCTCAAAAAACCCCGACAAACCAGAACTAAAGAAGACCGAACCCGAGAAAGGTAAAAAGGGTGACCCTAAAGATTCGAGACCGAGGACCGTTCCAACGAGGCCGAACTAGCAGAATCGCCCACAAGTTCCCGACAAAACGGCGCGCACTCCCATCGTCTGTATCAACTTGACATTCAGGTGGTCAAAGCGACACATTAGATTTTGCCGATCTTAGGGCAAGGGGTTCGATTGTGTCCGATACATCTCTTTCAATTGAACGACGAATGAGTATGCACGAGGCTCGCGAGGCGATCATCGACCGCCTGGCTCGTGACCTGCCGACCGATATCGATCTGGAAAGGTTTCTTAACGTAGTCGTTTCCGAGGTTGGGCGGATGCTCCACGCTGACCGCTGCGATCTGCTGCAGTTATCTGAAGGCCAGGACCTCGTAATACGCCATGAGTGGCGACGGGACAAGTCTGTGCCCAAGAGCGAAGGAACGACGATCCCATTTGATGCCACAAAGCTGGCTGAGCGTTTCGATCTTACAAAACCCATCCAGATAAACGATACGTCCGTTGCCAAAGACCCTACACTAAAATTCTTTGCGAAGGCACTCGATACTCGTTCGCTGTTAGTTATCCCGATCATGTTGAACGGAACGGTTCTTGGATTGCTCGGTCTCCACGACACAAGCAAGCCGCGGAAATGGCTTGACGAGGAAGTCGCCTTCCTGGGATCGATCGCACGGCAGCTTGCCGTAGGCTATCAATATACCAGCCTCTACGTTGCTCAGGAGCAGGAGACGCGGCGGACAAATGCTCTGCTCGAGATCGCAAACACACTAAACTCCTACTCGGATTTCAAGGAGGTTTCTGAGAGCGTATTGGAGCGCGCGATCAGCCTCGTCGGCGCCGATTATGGTGCATTGGGAGTTCTCGATCAGTCGGGCGAGCGCATCTCGCTCGCGACCTTCAAATCGGCCGAAGGGATCAAGCTCGGCAAGATCCTTCGGATGATCGAGCAGCATAACAAAAGCCTCGCGATCGATTCATTCGCCAAGCTCGGAGAACTGCTCCGCGAGGGAAAGACGCTCAGGCTGTCGGATTCCGAGCTGCCGTTTGCCATTAGGCTGTTCTTCAACACCCAGCTTCGCGGTAAAGCGGCATTGGTCACGCCCGTTCACGTCGCCGGAAAAGCGTTTGGGCTGCTCGGATTTGTCTGGAGCCGGCAGAGCAAGTTCGAGGACCACGATATTGCCCTTATCGAAGGGATCGCCGACCAGATCGGCACCGCGCTCGAACGCGACCAGCTCTCCACCGAAGTGATGCGTCTTCGCAGCGAGCTGCATCAGAAACAAAGCGAGATCGTAGGACAAGCAGCCGGGATCCGAAGGGCCATCGAACTTGGCCTGACCGTTGCGGACACGAATACGACCGTTCTCGTTCTTGGCGAATCCGGTACGGGCAAGGAGCTGATGGCGAATCTGATCCATTACAACTCCGGCCGCGAAGGTAAACCATTCGTAAAGATCAACTGCGGGGCAATTCCGGAGACACTGCTTGAGTCAGAACTTTTCGGACACGAAAAAGGCGCATTTACCGACGCGAGGACCCAGCGTATGGGTAGGTTTGAAGAGGCAAACGGCGGCACACTTTTCCTCGACGAGATAGGCGAGATGTCGCTCCAAGCCCAGGTCAAGCTGCTCCGCGTCTTGCAGGACGGAGAGTTTACGCGGGTTGGCGGCAAGCATGTAATTAAAACCGATGTTCGCGTTATAGCCGCAACCAACACTAACCTCGAAGAGGCTATCGAAAACGGGACATTCCGCAAAGACCTATTCTATCGCCTCTCTGTTTTTCCGATCTCGCTCCCGCCGCTTCGAGAGCGGGCCGAGGACATAAACCTGCTCGTCTTTCATTTTCTCGAGAAATACAAACAGAGATCCGGAAGGTTTATCTCAGGGATCTCAAATGATGCGATGAGAGCTCTCGTCAATTATGAATGGCCCGGAAACGTGCGGGAGCTTGAGAACGCCATCGAACGTGCGGTCATCATCGCGGCCGGCCGCCAGATCGAGATCGATGACCTACCCGAGCTTATCGGTCGAAGCGCGGGTTATTCGTCGGCCCATGCGCGTGCGGCGCGGGTATCCGCAGGCGGAGGCGACGGGCTTGCGGTCGCCTTCCCTGCCTCGATGGACGAGATCGAGAAACAAGTCATCCAGGCAACGCTCGACTTTACCGACGGCGATAAATCGCAGGCGGCCAGGCTGCTGAACATCGGTAGAAAAACCCTTTACCGAAAGCTGGAACAATACGATGGCCAGCCCGAGCACTAAACACGCATGGACCTGATCGTCGGCACCGCCGGACACATCGATCACGGCAAAACGGCCCTCGTCAAAGCGTTAACAGGGGTCGATGCTGACCGCCTGCCTGAGGAGAAACGCCGTGGCATCACGGTTGATCTGGGCTTCGCCGAGATGGCGGTTGGCGATGCTCATTTCGGTTTTGTTGACGTTCCCGGGCACGAACGGTTCGTAAAGAATATGCTCGCCGGTGCGAGCGGTATCGACATAGTTTTGCTCGTGGTTGCGGCTGACGAAGGCGTAATGCCGCAGACCCGTGAGCACTTCGACATTTGCAGGCTGTTAGGCGTCGAGGCCGGGATCATCGTACTGACAAAAACCGACCTTGTAGACACCGAAACCTTCGAGATGGCAAAGCTCGAGGTTGCAGATCTTGTCTCAGGATCGTTCCTCGAAAATTCTCCGGTTCTCGGCGTTTCTGCCAGATCGGGCGATGGGATCGGCAAGCTGAAGTCGGTCCTTATCGATATCAGCCGCTCGGTGCGCGAACCGGCAAACGATCTCGTCGCTCGTTTGCCGATCGATCGAAGCTTCTCAGTGAAAGGCTTCGGAGCTGTCGTGACCGGAACGCTTGCGTCCGGAACATTGAAGGAAGGTGATGATCTGGAGTTGCTTCCGTCGAAGGCGAAGGTCAGAGTTCGCGGTATTCAAACACACGGGGCATCAGTTAGATCGGTTTCCGCAGGCCGGCGCGTCGCAATAAACCTCGGCGGTATAGACCACTCAAGGATCGAACGCGGAATGCTGCTCGCAGAACCCGGAGTCCTCGAACCAACTCAGACCATTGACACCGAAATAGAGGTCGTCGCCGATGTCGCCAAACCGCTGAGAACGCGCCAACGGGTTCGGGTCCATATCGGCACGGTAGAGGCATTGGCTAGGATCCAGGTGCTAAACAGGGCCGGCGAGCTGTCCGCAGGTGATAAAGGGTTTGTTCAGATCAGGCTCGAATCCCGGATCACCGCGATCCCCGGCGAGCGTTTCATTATCCGCCGCTACTCGCCGCCGATAACCATCGCCGGCGGCTCCGTGATCGATAACGACGCATCGCGACATCGAAAGCGTGAGTTTGAGAACGTACACGGGGTTCTGACGGAGCGTCTTTCGCTTAAGACACCGTTGGACCAAATAAGTTCCCTGGTCAAGGCGGCCGGGCCCGCCGGATCGACTATGGCAGAACTTCGATCAAAGACCGGCCTATCTCGGGACGCCGCCATAGGGAGCATCACGGAACTTCTTGCAAACGGCGAAGTTCGAGAGGCGAATGGACGTTTTGTCACAACAGACGCATTCGTGGCCCTCGGTAAATTGGTCGAAGAGGAGGTCGCCGCATACCATAAGGCTGATCCGCTGGCCAAAGGTATCGGCCGCGAAGTGATCCGTGAACGCCATTTTGCTTTTCTGCCGGATGAGATATTCCTCACAGTTTTGTCTGACCGGTCGGATCTCGGAAAGATCGTCATTGACCGCGATACACTCCGTTCGAGCACGCACAAGACACAGTTCTCACCCGAAGAGCAGGCGTTGAGCGACCGCATCATTTCTGCATACCGCAACGCCGGTCTGGAAGTTCCAAAGTTTCCGGACGTACTAGGCGAGATGGTCGCAGGCACCCGTTTTTCGACGCAGGAAGCCCGGAGGTTCTTTCAGATGTTTCTGGAAAGCGGCGAAATTGTTAAAGTTAGCGAGGAGTTCTATTTTTGCAGATCGGTGATCGGCGCATTGGTTGAAAAGTTGCGAAACTTCGCCGCAGCGTCGCCGGATCGGATGATCGATATGTCGAAGTTCAAAGAGTTGGCGGGAGTGTCGCGCAAATATGCCATCCCTCTGCAAGAATACTTCGATCGTGAACGCGTGACCTATCGCCGCGGCGACCAGCGATTCATTATCTGATGAAAAAGTTCCTCACAGCCCGCTGGGAAGACCTCATAATGGTCAACTACGAGGTGGATCCGTCGCTGCTCGCCCCGCGCGTTCCCGCCGGTACCGAACTTGATCTCCACGAGGGCAAGTGCTTCATCAGCCTCGTCGGGTTTATGTTTCTCGACACGCGAGTGATGGGGTTCCTGATACCGCTCCACATAAACTTCGAAGAGGTAAACCTGCGATTTTATGTGAAACGCGAAGTGGACGGTGAGACGCGTCGGGCTGTCTGCTTTGTGAAAGAGATCGTCCCGCGGTTCGCGATCGCTTCGGTGGCCCGGTTTGTTTACGGCGAGCCATATCAATGCTGGAAGATGGATCACTCACGAACCGAAGAGACTGTTTCATATTCATGGTCGAGGGGCACGTGCAGCAATCGTTTGACCGTAGATCGGGGCGATCATCTGGGGGTTCCCGATGAAGGCTCGCACGGCGAGTTTATCATCGAACATTACTGGGGCTACACTGACCGCGGCAAAGGACACGTGGACGAATACAGGGTCGAGCATCCGAAGTGGGAGCTCTTCTCGGTCAAGAACGAGGTGATCGATGTCGATTTCGGCGCGACCTACGGCGGCCAGTTCGCTTTTCTCAACGGGCAGAAACCGTTCTCGGTCTTGCTGGCAAACGGGTCAGAAGTAACTGTTTACAAGGGTGTGCGAATAGAAGTAGATCTGCCCTCTGAGGAGTTGGGTTAGAATGTCCTTATGATCATCGGTATCGTCGCCATCTCGAAGAACTACGCCATCGGCAAGGATGGCAAATTGCCGTGGCACTATAGTGCCGATCTAAGGTTTTTTAAGGAAACGACGACCGGAAACGCAATAGTCATGGGTTCCAACACCTGGCGATCGATCGGAAAGCCGTTGCCGGACCGGCTTAATATCGTGCTTTCGAGAAACGGAGATACACCTGTACACCGCTCCGTAATGAAACTTAGCTCGAAGGAAGAGGTCGTCGATCTGTCAAAATATCTGAACCGCGACGTCTTTATCATCGGCGGGGCAAAAACCTATGCGGAGTTCGCCGAAGTCATCGACCAGTGGCTCGTTACAACGGTTCCCGTAGAGATCGAAAACGCCGATACTTTTATGCCGAATGACTTTCTCAATGAATTTGTCGAGATCGAGTCGCGTCAACTTGACGACGGCCTGACCGTCAGAAAATATATAAGGATCGGATAGATGATGTTATTATCCACGCATAGTCGTTTATTCGGCGGAAGCGTTTCGAACTTGAACAACCCAGCATTGTACGTGACTTCGTTTACTCCTTTCTCTGCGGGATCGTTGGGTTTATCGTGTTTGCCGGCATAGCATATTATCTGACGCGAAGGTGATCATTATGATGGGTGGAAGAAGTTGGGATGACTGGATCGCGGAGTACTCAGAGGCTCACCAGCATCCGATCAATCAGTTGACGCATCAGTTCGGCATCCCGATGATCCTGCTGTCTTTCGTGCTGGTGATTCCTTCGTTTTTCATCGGAGGCCTTTGGCGTTTTTCGCTCGGGCTTTTCGTCATTGGCTGGATACTGCAGTTTATCGGCCATTACTTTGAAGGCAAACCGCCAGAATTCATGAGAGATTATCGCTTCCTCTTTGTCGGCGCCCGTTGGTGGATGAGAAAGACCTTCGGATAGAACAAGGCCGACGACAAGTCCGCTAAAAGCGGCTATATTCGCTAGGTTCTTAAAGGCTCACGTTGATCCTCGCTCTCGATATCGGTTCATCCAGTGTTCGCGCCGCTCTCTACGACGAGAACGCGAACGAGATACCGCGCACCTCGATCAAGATAGAAAGATCGCTGAAGGTGGCCGCTAACGGCGCGGCTGAAATAGATGCCGATGAATTCGTCACGCAGGTCGAGGCGGCTATCGATGCCTTGCTCAGTAAGACAAGCCGCGATATCGAGTACGTGGCGTCGTGTTCCTTCTGGCACAGCCTCGTTGGCATCGATGACAGAGGAAAAACGACGACGAAGATCCTGACCTGGGCCGACCGTCGGAGTTGGGAATATTCCGCCGTGCTGAAGGACCGATTCGACGAACGCGAAGTACATAACCGTACCGGTGCACACTTTCATTCGAGTTTCTGGCCGGCGAAACTGCTTTGGTTGCGGAACGGATCGCGGGCGATCTTTGACGGCACAAGCCGCTGGCTTTCGCCCGGCGATCTGATCACCGAGCGTTTCTGCGGCGAAGCAGTAACGAGCGTTTCAATGGCTTCGGGAACGGGTATTTTCGATCAGCGAAAATGTGACTGGGATCCTGAACTCTTAAGGTCTTTGAAGATCACGCGCACGCGGCTGGCGCGGATCGCGGCTGACGGCGAAACATTTAGGCTGACAAGAAAATACGCAAAACGCTGGCCGCGGCTGGCGAACGCGGAGTGGTTCCCGACCATTGCCGACGGTGCAGCGGACAATATCGGCTCCGGCTGCATGACCCGGCGGGACGCGGCTCTGATGGTCGGCACGTCGGCAGCGATGCGAGTGGTTTACGACGGCGATCCGCCGAGGCGTATCCCGCAAGGCCTTTGGTGCTATCGCGTCGACCGGCGGCGTATTGTCATAGGCGGAGCTCTCTCAGACGGTGGAAATCTATATGCTTTGATAAAAGATCGATTTAAGCTGCCGCGGAATACCGACGAACTGATCAAGGAACGCGAGCCGGCCGAAGGCTTGGTCGTTGTTCCATTTTTCCATGGTGAACGCAGCACGGGCTACGACGAATACGCGGCCGGAGCGATCATCGGCCTGACCGCGGTCCACGACGGAATCGACGTCCTGCGTGCCGCGATGGAAGGCGTGGCATTCAGGCTCGACGATATTTTTGTCCGCCTTCGGAAGGTTGTAAAGATCGAGAGGATCGTCGCCTCGGGCGGCGCGCTGCGCGAATCGCCTGTTTGGACACAGATCATTGCCGATACTCTGGGCCGCGAAGTGAACATCAGCGGAGTAAAAGAGGCCTCAATGCTGGGAACGGTTTTGCTTGCGATGGAAAGTGTTGGCAAAATGGAAAGTATCGAAAATCTTTGAACTTGCTCCGAATAACCTGGTTCTCCGCCGCGTTAACCGAATACATTCATCTATGGCGACCGCAACTCAACCAAAAAAGATCGCTGACATCGATCAGCTGTGTATCAACACTATCCGCACGCTTTCGCTCGACGCGATACAGAAAGCGAATTCGGGCCATCCGGGTTTGCCGCTGGGGATGGCTCCGGCGGCTTATGTTTTGTGGACAAAGTTTCTGCGACACAATCCTAAGAACCCTAAATGGTTTGGCCGCGACCGGTTTCTGCTTAGCGGCGGACACGGGTCGATGCTGATCTACTCGCTGCTGCATTTGACGGGCTATGACCTTTCGATGGAGGAGATCAAGCGGTTTCGGCAACTCCACTCGAAAACGCCCGGCCACCCCGAGAATGTGCTGACACCGGGCGTCGAGATCACGACAGGGCCGCTCGGCCAGGGGTTTGCGAACGGTGTAGGAATGGGCATTGCCGAGGCTCATCTTGCGGCCAGATTCAACCGCAAAGGCTTCAATGTCGTCGATAATTACATCTACTGCATCTGCTCGGACGGTGATCTGATGGAAGGCGTCAGCTATGAGGCCGCATCGCTCGCCGGACATTTGAAGCTCGGCAACCTGATCTACCTCTACGACGACAACCAGATCACGATTGACGGCTCGACCGATCTTGCCTTTACGGAAGATCGCACAAAGCGCTTCGAAGCAGCCGGTTGGCACGTGCTCGAGGTCGCGGACGGCAACGATCTGAAAGCCATCGAGAAGGCGATCAGAGACGCGCAGAAGGTGAAGAACAAGCCGTCGATCATCCGTGTTCACACGATCATCGGCTATGGAATGCCGAAACAGGGCACGTCGAAAGCCCACTCCGACGCTCCCGGCGAAGAGGCGGTGAAAGAGACGAAACGTAACCTCGGTATGCCCGAGGACAAGAGTTTTTACGTTCCGAAAGAGGTCGCCGCTCATTTCAAACAGGCCGTGAAAAACGGCGCCGCGATGGAAAAAGGGTGGAACGCTCTCTTAAAAAGGTATGAGAAAGCGTTCCCTGATCTCGGAGCGGCATTCGCGGCCATCAGATCGGACCAATTGCCCACAGGTTGGGAAAAAAGCCTCCCGAAATTCGATGGCGTAGATGCAAAAGCGACGCGTGCTTATAGCGGGGATGTGATCAACGCGATTGCCGATTCGCTGCCGAGCCTCGTCGGCGGTTCGGCAGACCTAAAACCGTCGAACAATACCTACATCAACTCCTCAGCCGATATTCAGGCAGGAAAATATGGGAACCGAAACATCCACTACGGCATCCGGGAACACGCTATGGGTTCGGCAATGGTCGGCATGGCCCTTTATGGCGGAGTGCTCCCGTTCGGCGGGACGTTTCAGACCTTTTCCGACTATAACCGGCCCGCGATACGACTCGCGGCCCTCTCGGACGCTCAGGTAATTTTCGTCTTTACACACGATTCCATCGGCCTCGGCGAAGACGGCCCGACGCACCAGTCGGTCGAGCACCTCGCCGCTCTCCGGGCGATCCCGAATCTCGCCGTCATCCGCCCCTGCGACGCTCACGAAACTCGCGAAGCCTGGCGAGCCGCGATCAAACGGCAGAGAGCCCCGACCGTGTTAGCCTTTTCCCGACAGAAGGTCGCCCTGGTCGACCGCAAGAAATTCGCCGATGCAAAGGCCCTGCACAAAGGCGCGTATGTCCTTGCTGAGGCCGAAACCAAAACCGGCAAGAATACCAACCCAAAACTCATCCTGATCGCCACTGGCTCAGAAGTTGGCTTGGCTATGGAAGCCCGGGAAAAGCTGAACGCTGAAGGAATACCGACCCGCGTCGTCTCGATGCCATGCTGGGAGTTCTTCGACGCCCAACCGCAAAAATACCGCGACGAGGTCCTTCCGCCAAAGATCACGGCACGCCTCGCCGTCGAGGCCGGCGTTTCAATGGGCTGGCACAAATACGTTGGCGATAAAGGTGATGTCCTTGCCGTCGATCGGTTCGGCACGTCGGCACCGTTCGAAGATGTGTTTCGGGATTACGGTTTTACGGTTGAGAACGTGTTATCAAAAGCAAAAGCACTGCCAAGATAGGCGCAAGTTCCCGTGGAGGTTGTATCGACGGTTCTGTCGGACTTCGCATCATCGATCGTAGATCTCTCGACGATTTCCTACCTTTACCACCACGACGATCAACTGATCATCGCGGATAGAGTAAATGATCCTATAATTACCTTGTCTGATTCGATAGCGGTCTGATCGGCCCGATAATTTCTGGCAGCCTGCAGGTCGGGGCTCATCAGCCAGCTGCCTGGTTCGAGACATTATTCGCTTAACGTCTTTCGCCGGGATCGCTTTGAGATTTCTGTAGAATGTTTCGGTGAACAGCAGTTTATATTTTGCCATCAGACTTTAGTCTTGCGAGAAGTTCCTCGTAGGTCATCAGAGGGTCCGAAGCGGTTTCAACGAAAGCCGCAAGGTCTTCTTCGTCCTCGCTCAACGTAGCGATCAGCGCGTCGTTAACGATATCGGAGATACTTTGGTTCGTAACAACCGATTTCAGTTTTATCGCTTGATGTATTTCCGGCCGAATGTAAACTGTTGCTCTCTTTAATTGAGTTGCCATGTGGGAATAGTAACGCTGTAACGTTTTGACGTCAAGATGTTTTTGCTTGTGCTCAGCTTTGACCCCGAAAGTGATATTCTTGGCTTTCAAAACCTTCTGACAAGCAAATATTTATGCTGATCGAAACCGCACGTACTCCATCTTTGCTGCTCGACATTAATCGGGTTCGCGCGAACGCCGCTCGTCTTGCCGGAGTCGCTAAACAAAATAACGTCCGCCTCCGACCGCACATCAAGACGCACAAGTGCATCGAGGTCGCTCGCATTCAAACCAAAGGCTTTGACGGAGCGGTCACGGTTTCGACCCTGGCCGAGGCTAAAGCCTTTGCGGCCAGCGGGTTTACAGATATCACCTACGCGGTTCCGATCGAGCCGGGTAAGTTTGGTGAGGCGAGCAAAATAGCACGAAGCGGTGTGAAGCTGAATCTCCTGACCGACGACCTTGCAACCGCAAGGGCTTTGGACGAACATGCCCGAAAGGCCGGAACGCCCTTCGACGTGTTCGTGAAGATCGACTGCGGGACACACCGTGTCGGTGTCGAGCCCGATTCCGAGATGGCGGTGATGATCCCGCGGATGATCTCCGACGCGAAAAATATAAAATTTGCCGGGATCCTCACACATGCCGGCCATTCGTACGACGCGCGAACGGTTGAAGAGATAAAGGGCGTGGCGCGGCATGAACGCGACGTAATGGTCGAGCTTGCCGCCAGGCTCCGCGGAATGGGGATCGAGGTTCCGACGGTCAGCATCGGTTCGACGCCAACGATGAATCATATCGACCACCTCGAAGGTATCGACGAAATTCGTCCGGGCAATTACATTTTCTTCGACAATTTTCAGGCGACACTTGGAAGCTGCTCATTTCAAGACACGGCCTTGACCGTACTTGCGGCTGTTATCCATAAAGATCTCGATCATAAGAAGATCGTCATCGATGCCGGCGGCATCGCGATGTCGAAAGACCGAGGGCCGGTCGGTCTCGATCCGTCCTGCGGTTACGGACGCGTTCTCGATCTCGCGGGTGTCGATACGGGATCGCGTCTTACGTCGGTCTCGCAGGAACACGGCGTGATCACTGACGTTGGCGAAGAAATGCTTCACCGGACCAAGGTCGGAGATCGCTTCCGAATCCTCGCCAACCACTCCTGCATGACCGCCGCTCAGCACACTCACTACAATGTTCTCGAAAATGGCGAGATCGTGGACCGCTGGGCGATTCTCCGAGGATGGTAGAATTGGTTTTTATGATCAAGGAAATTCTGTTGAAACAATACGACCGTTGCCACAACGAAAACGGATGGTTCGTTGCGATAAGAAATGCGATCGAGGGGCTGAACTTCGAACAGGCCGCGTGGAAACCGATCGACGATGTAAACTGCATCTGGGAAACGCTTTCGCACCTCACCTACTACAACTACGCCTATCTTCAACGCTTTCAGGGCATTGACTATGAGTACGACGTCACGTCAAATAACGAAACATTCAGTACGGGCGAATATGACGAAGCACACTGGCAAGCTGACATTGCGCGATTCGATGCCGTCATGAATGAGTGGCGAGAGTTGATCGCCACAACGGGCGATACGAAATTCGGCGAGCGTGTTTCGCAGCAAAATTCCGCAACATGGGCCCAGCTGATCGCCGACGTAAATGCCCACAACGCATACCACGCCGGCCAGGTCATTGTTCTCAGGAAAATGATGGGCAGTTGGAACGCTGAAGCCGGTGTTTCATAGCCATCTCGAACACGCCTACTTGTAGAAGGCCGAGCGCACGAGATCGCGGATCAGCCGAAGAGGATCCTTGTCGCGCCCGGCTCCGCTCGGAGGGATTACGTTCGTGTTAAAGACGATGATCGTGCCCATCCGCTTCGCCGGATCGAGATCAATGTAACTGATAAAACCGTTCTGGTCGCCGCTGTGCCCCAGATGGGTTTTCGACAGACGTTCATCAATGAAGAACGTCAATCCGATGTGCGTTGTAAAGCCGAGATTCCCATTCGCATCAGCCTCGGTCGGGAGCTGTGGTTTCCACATTTCCTCGAGCGATGAGCGCTTTAGCACACCGTCGTAGCGATCGGCATTTGCAGGATCGCCGCCGAGCAGGAAGCGAACGTACTTGACCATGTCGGCAACCGGTGCATTAAGGCCGCCGTTCGAAACGGTGATGCCCGAATTGGCGTCAAACCGTCCTTCGGTCCGTTTACCGTTCTGCAAATAATACGAGTGCGAACGGTGTTTTGCCAGATGATACGGGGTCGTATCGAAATAGCTCCGGTACATCTCGAGCGGTTTGAATATATTCTTGTCGATATATACTTCGTAATCGTCGCCGGTCAGCTTCTCGATTATCCGCCCGAGAAAGATTATTCCGGGATTGGAATAGCTGAATTTGCTTCCCGGTTTGAACAGTATCTCGGTATAAGGCAGCATCGCCACCAACTGCGAATATTCGGTTGGCTCAAATGGCTCCCAGGGCTGGCCCTTGTCCCACGGCCAGGTCGAACCGCGAAATCCGGCAGAATGGGTCAGCAAATGCCGGATCGTGATCTCGTCCATCGAACCAAAGGGATTGTGGACATCGCGAAGTTCAGGCAAATACTTTGTCACTGGGTCATCCAGCTTCAATCGCCCCCGATCTCGAAGCTGCATGATGGCGATCGCGGTGAAAGGCTTTGTATTCGATGCCCAGTGAAAGATCGTTTCGTCGTTGACCGGTATGTTCTTTTCAACATTCGCAAGGCCGAATTTATGCTCCGCTGCGACCTTGTTCTCACGTATCAAAGCAAAAGAACTGCCTACCAAACCGCCTCGTTTTAGCTCGGCCTCATAGGCCGTCTTGAACTCGTTCAACTTATCCGCCGACTGTGCGCTCATTGTAATTACATTTACGAACACCGCTATAAGAGCAGTGGCTATCAAGGTGCCGCGAAAGAACATTTTATCTAAAGTACCGCCTCTTGCTTGCTTTTTTCGAAAACTTCAAAATCATAATGACCGGCACGTTTTTTTACAAGCTGAAAAGCTATGAAGCATTTTCATTTTACCTTTGGCGTATTGCTATTTGTCGCTTTTCGGATCACGGGCCAGTCCATGCGGCACGAGCCCTTGATACCGCGTTGATGCCCATGATTGTTATAATATCTAAACGATGAGCAGCTACGGAGAAATGACGGAAACCCAACAGTTAGCGAGCCGCGTGATAGCCGACCATGCGCGCTCGACCGCGTTCGCGATCGCGGACGGCATCCTTCCCGGCAACGAGGGCCGCAATTACGTCCTGCGCAAGATAATGCGCCGCGCCATCTATCACGGCCGCGAACACCTCGGCCTGACCGAGGCGTTTTTCTACAAGGTCTGCGACAAGGTCGTCGACCAGATGCGCGATGCCTTTCCGGAACTCGAAGCGCAGCGTGAATTCATCGGCAAGATGGTACGTCTCGAAGAAGAGCGGTTCGGAAATACCGTGACCGTCGGCCTTAGTAAGCTCAATGAACTCAGCATTTCGCCGTCAACCCCGAAGGATGACGACCTCTTTTTATCGGTCGGAAAACTCTATGACACATTTGGTACGCCGCGCGATCTGATCAGGGTTTTTCTTGAGGAAAAAGTCCTCATTTTCGAAGAAGACGATTTTAACGCAAGATTTGACGCGGCACTCCAGGAACTTCAGAAGCAGGGCAGTATCGGAAAGACCGAGCGAAAAGGTGAACCTTCGCCCGTTTATGCCTCGCTGCTCGAAAAGGTCGGGCCGAACCGCTTTCATGGTTACGAAGCGACGCAGATCACGGATGCTAAGATCGTTGCCTTATTGGACGGTGAAGATCCGGTCAACGAGCTTTCTGTCTCCGCGCAGGGCAGCGTTGTACTCGACAATACGCCTTTTTACGCTGAGGCGGGCGGGCAGGTCGGTGATACGGGCGTTCTTGTAGGTGCTGAATCGCGTGCCGCTGTCGCAGATACTTATTCGCCTGTCTCGGGGTTGATCATTCACAAGGTCACGGTAACAAGCGGCACTTTGAAGGTTGGTGATGAGGTCGCGGCGAGTGTCGATGTCGAAAAGCGGGACGCGACACGGCGCAACCATACGGCGACGCATCTCGTCCACGCGGCTTTGCGCGAGGTCCTCGGAACCCATGTGAAGCAAGGCGGTTCGGTCGTTGCACCCACCTTTTTGCGGTTTGATTTTACTCACTATCAACCGCTGACGGCCGCTGAGATCGCCGAGATCGAAGACCTCGTTAATCGCGAGATCCTGCGGAACGACCCGGTAAATACGAACATCATGCCGATCGAGGAGGCCATGCGCGGCGGGGCGATGGCCTTGTTCGGCGAGAAATACGGCTCGGATGTTCGGGTGCTGAGCGTCGGCGACGGAACGTTCTCGAAGGAACTTTGCGGTGGCACACACGTGCGGGCGACGGGCGATATCGGCTCATTCAAGATCACGAGCGATGAGGCGATCGCGTCGGGTGTGAGGCGCATTCGTGCGATCACGGGTTTTGATGCCTTTCAGCGGTTTCGTGAAGACGAACGCCTGATCGACGCCTCGCTCGGGGCCCTTAAGACTCAGCGTGACAATCTGCCGAACGCCATTGAGCGCCTCCAGGAAGAACTGAAACGCACCCGCAGGGAAATGGACGATCTCAAACTCAAGATCGCTACAGGCGGCATCGGCGGCGGTTCGTCGTCGAATGGCGACGAATCTCGTGAGATCAATGGTGTGAAGGTTTTGGCCAAGGTCGTCGAAGGCCTCGATGCAAACGGCATGCGGCAGCTTTCTGATACGCTGCTCGCCCGGCTCCGATCCGGCGTTGTCGTGCTCGGTCGGAAGGACGAAGGCAAGGTAGGCATCATCGTCCGCGTTTCCAAGGATCTCACCAAGAAGGTAAAAGCCGGTGACATAATCCGCGAGATCGCCCCTATCGTTGGCGGCCGCGGCGGCGGCAAACCTGACATGGCTGAAGGCGGCGGCACCGAACCGGAGAAACTTTCCGAGGCTATCGATGCCGGCTACACGGTGATTGCGGGGCTGCTGGACCGCTGATCCTCGTCGCTAAATAACAAACTACTATGGATGCGGTTGCACTGGAAGGATCCAAAGAACTAGTCTCGTACAACCCGGCAACCGGGGCCGAGATCGGGCGCGTGCCTTTGGCGTCCGGCAAGGAAGCGGCCGCTGCGGTCGAACAAGGGCGGATCGCCTTCGATAACTGGCGAAAGACCTCGTTTGCCGAGCGAAAACGCCTTGTAATGAAAGCGCGCGAGGTGCTGATCGCCGAAATGGACGAGATCGCGGCGCTTATCTCGCGTGAATCGGGTAAACCGTTTGCCGAAGCCCTGTCCATGGAGATCGTCCCCGTGCTCGATCTGATGCAGTATTTTGCCCGCAGGACCGAGAAGCTTCTGCGTCCGCGGAGGATCGGCATCGGGCTTTACGCTCTGATGGGGCGTTCCTCAAAGATCATCTTCAAACCGAAGGGCGTGGTCTGCATAATACCGGCATGGAACTATCCTTTCTCGATACCGCTCGGCGAAGCGACGATGGCCCTGATGGCCGGCAACACGGTCGTGATAAAGCCGTCGGAACTCACACCGTTCATAGGACTTAAGGTCGGGGAGATATTTGAAAAGGCTGGATTCCCCGCCGGCTCAGTTCAGATCGTCAATGGCGACGGTTCGACCGGCGCGGCCCTGGTCGAAGCAGGTCCGGACAAAATAATGTTTACGGGCTCGGTCGCAACGGGGAAGAAGATCGCTGCAGCCGCCGCGAAAGAGCTGACATCGACGGTTTTAGAACTGGGCGGCAAGGACCCGATGATCGTTTTCGAGGACGCGAATCTCGAACTCGCCGCACAAGCCGCGGTTTGGGGCGCGTTTTGCAATAGCGGCCAATCTTGCTCGTCGGTCGAGCGGCTTTATGTTCACGAAAGCGTCGCCGACACACTTACAAAACTGATCGTTGAGAAGACCCGAGCGCTAAAACAAGGCACCGGTGATCGTGAAGATGTTTCCATCGGAGCGATGTCGTCCGAAAGGCAGGTAACCATCGTCGAGGACCACGTCGCCGACCTCATCGCCAGCGGAGCAAAGATCGAGATCGGCGGACGCCGGAACGCGGACGCCCTCGTCCGCAATGAGCGCCGCTTCGACGCGGACCAAGCGTCAAATAACAGCCAAGTCGGCGCAGCGTCGGCGGACGAGGGCGTCCGCGCTCCGCTTTTTTACGAGCCGACGGTTATTACGAACGTCAACAACGAAATGCGTGCGATGCAGGAGGAAACATTCGGGCCGACGCTGCCGATCGCGACGTTTTCGACCGAAGAAGAAGCGATTCGATTAGCGAATGACAGCGAGTTCGGCTTGACGGCGAGCGTGTGGACGCGCGACCGCTCACGTGGCCGACGCGTCGCTGAGCAAATCGAGGCCGGCTCGGTCTGCATTAACGAAGTTCTTTACACGCACGGTATCGGCCAAACGCCTTGGGGCGGGTTCAAAAATAGCGGCCGCGGACGCACGCACGGACGTGAAGGCCTTTTGGAACTCGTCGATCCGCAGCACATTCACACAAACCGCATCGCTCTTTTGCCCGACGCATGGTGGATGCCGTATTCCGCAAACGCCATCGCGACATTCCGCAAAATGTCGCGCACATTCGCCAGCGGCTCGCTCCTAAAAACTGCAATGGTGCTGCCGCAATTGATCAAGCGTGTGCGCGAGTTGTGGAAATAACAAGCTTTTTGAATCGCTCTAAAAGGGTTTGAGAATCTATCACCGCCTATGAGTAACCTTGAACAAAACAAGCAAACGGTTACGACATTCTATGACCTGATGTTCAATCAGTCGAAGCCGCGCGAGGCGATCGAGCGATATACAGGCGGCGAATACATTCAACACAATCCGACGGTCGGCGACGGCAAGGAGGCTTTCATCGAATATTTTGAACAGATGTCACGCGAATATCCCGGCAAACGCGTCGAGTTCAAACGCGTGATCGCCGAAGGAAACTACGTCGTGCTTCACTGTCATCAGTGGTGGCCGGAATCAGGCGACTGGGCAGGCATCGATATTTTTCGGCTTGATGACGACGGCAAGATCGTCGAGCATTGGGACGTTCTGCAAACCGTGCCGGAAACTTCGGCAAACGATAATACGATGTTCTAGACTTCGTGGCCGGCCGTTGTGTCAACGGAAGGAAGATCGACGACTTCTTCCTCAGATGGCTTGTAGGTTTTGAGCCAGAACAAGTGCGTTGTTACTCCGAGCGCAATGGCGACAAGCAGCAATGTGAGCCAGAACCCGGCGGACACCATCCAAATACTAAGTCCTATCGAAGCCCACAAAATAATTGTGGTCGTGACTTTTTGCCGCAGCGAGATTCCCTTGCCCGATTTGTAATCGCTGATGTATTTGCCAAACAGCTTGTTTGTCAGCAGCCAGGTGTGAAATTTTTCAGAACTCTTCGAATAGCAATACGCCGCCATCAGCAGAAATACTGTTGTCGGCATCAACGGCAAAAACATCCCAAGCACGCCGAGCCCGACGCACACCGTGCCGAGAAAGATCAAAAGGGCTTTACGAATATCCATAAAACCGACAAACCACAGTTTAATCTCTTCATCCGGACTGTGTCCAACACAACATCGCTGTACATCAGAATTATCCGCAAACACGACATCAGAATTATCCGCAAACACGCGTTGGCCTACTGTGCGATTCAGAATATTTGAGATCAGTCGTGTTTACGATGCTCTTGATCTGTGATCAGGATGTCAGGTATAGCCCACCTCTTAAGGCGAGCGAAAACTTTACCATGAAATTCTGTCATGCGATGACAGATTTTCGTGGTATGCTCTATCCATGATCTCGCGTCCTCATGACAAAGCTCTCGTGCAAAGGGCACTAAAAAGATCGCGGATCGTAGGTCTCTTGGGTCCTCGGCAGTGCGGAAAAACGACGCTCGCCCGACAGTTTGTCAGATCGGACTCGGAAAACTATTTTGATCTTGAAGACCCACGCTCGCTTGCTCGACTTGAGCAGCCCGATCTTGCGCTTGCGGGGCTAAAAGGAACCGTCGTAATTGACGAAGTTCAGCGACGCCCTGATCTTTTTCCGATCCTTCGGGTGCTGGCCGATCGTCGACCGCTACCGGCGCGGTTTTTGATTCTCGGCAGCGCTTCGCCTGATTTGCTGCGTCAATCGTCCGAAAGCTTGGCGGGCAGAATTGAGATCGTCCAGCTCGAAGGATTTCGATTAAGCGATATCGGCGCGTCATCTCAAGATCGACACTGGCTGCGCGGCGGATTTCCGTTGTCGTACACGGCAAGAACGGAGGCGGATTCTCTGGCTTGGCGACGCAACTTTATTCAAACATTTATAGAGCGTGACATTTCACAGATGGGAATCTCAATCCCTTCCGCGGCGCTCGGGCGGTTTTGGAATATGGTTGCGCACTACAGCGGTCAGATCTGGAAAGGAGCAGATCTGAGCAGATCGCTGGCCGTGAGCGAAACCACAGTTCGAAGACATCTTGATCTGATGACGGGTGTTTTTATGTTCAGGCAGCTTCAGCCGTGGTTTGAGAATCTGGGCAAACGGCAGGTTAAGTCGCCGAAGATATACATTCGTGACAGCGGATTGCTTCACGCCTTGCTCGGCATTACAAACAAGCGCGAACTCGAACTGCATCCAAAAGTTGGCGCTTCGTGGGAAGGCTACGCCGTTGAAGAAGTCCTAAAAGCGTTTCAGCCGGACGAGGTATATTACTGGGCGACGCATCAAGGAGCCGAACTCGACCTATTGTTGTTCAAACGCGGGCGGCGGATCGGGGTCGAATGTAAACGAGAGGATGCACCGCGATTTACGGCGTCAATGCGAATTGCGTTGAGCGATTTGCGTCTTGATAAACTTTATGTCGTCTATCCCGGCGCTCAGAGCTACAAGCTCGCAAAAAATGTGGAGGTTGTGCCGCTTAGCGAGATGGTCGATTCGGTTTGATCTTGACGCATATTGGAAATGGACATTGAACCAAAATTTATTGCGGTTGATTTCGCTGAACTCAACGCGGATGAGCAAGCCCGACGCGCGGATGAGTTTTTTGAATTGCTAAACAAGCGCCGCACGGTGCGGAAATATTCAGATCGCGACGTGCCGTTTGAGTTGATCGAAAAAGCGATAGCAACGGCCGGGACTGCTCCGTCGGGAGCGAACATGCAGCCGTGGCGGTTCGTCGTCGTTCGGGATAAAGACGTAAAGCGGCGGATCCGCGAGGCGGCGGAAAAGGAAGAATTTGACAGCTATCACGGCCGAATGAGCGAGAAATGGCTGCGTCGGCTGGCGCCGCTTGGCACCGACGAACACAAGCCGTTTTTAGAGATCGCGCCGTATCTGATCGTCGTATTGCGCATCAACTCAATAGAAGAGGACGGCGAAACCGAACCAACATATTACTCGCAAGAGTCGGTCGGCATCGCAGTCGGAATGCTGCTCGCGGCTTTGCACAACGCAGGTCTGGCGACGCTCACGCACACGCCATCGCCGATGAAGTTTTTGCAGGAGATTCTAAAACGCCCGAAGAACGAAATTCCGTTCGTGCTGATTCCCGTCGGTTATCCCGCCGACGATGCGAAGGTTCCCGACATCAGCCGCAAGCCGCTCAATGAGATCATGGAGGTTGTTTAGCCGACTATCTCGTAATGCTGCGATCGCTCGTCAAACCGTGAAAGCAAGGCCCGTGCATTCTCGGGAACGACCGCAGCTTTGTGATCCTCACCAGCAAATGCGCGAACGCCCGTAAGCGAATCAAATTCCATTATCGTTACGAACTCGACCTCCTCACCCGCTTCGCGCCGAAGTAATCGAATGCCGCGGAATCCGTCGATCTCCCTTGCCCGGATAGCGACAAAGATCTCTTTCTTCAACAACGCTTCATACTCGTCGGCCCTTTCGGGCGACGTCCAGCCATGCCAAATGCGGGCGATCAATTTTTCACCCTCCCTTCGAATCCATGTTCCACCTGCCGCTGATACTCCGCTTCGTCAAAATGTCCTTTTGACTCGGCGATAAGGCCGTCCGGGCCGATCCGCCATTCTTCGTAGCCGCTTATTTTGACCCGATTGCCTTTCCGCCGACGCCGTTGTTCGTTCCGGTGAGCGTCCAGTGAAACTCGGTTATATCTCCCTTGATAACGATCTTGTCCATCGTCACGACCATGTCGGGGAATGCAGACATAAAGCTGCGGGCGACGCGGGCGATCTCGTCACGGCCAGCCGCTGTCGGTCCGTCATTTACCTTGAGCGAGCCGGATTCGGAAAAGAACTTCGCAACTTCCTTTGGTTCTTGTCCACTCCATGCCTTTGCATATCGCTGAGCAAAATCCGTCATTTCATCCGTTGTTTTCGCGCCCGGATGCTTTGACGAGCAACCGAGATCGAGAGCGATCAGGCAACCTAAGACAATAAGAAGAACGTTCTTCATTGCACTTTCTCCTTTCTCCGGATGGCCTTGCCCGGTTTGACGCCTTCGACGAGCTTTTCGTCGCGGGCTATAAAAATGCCGCTGCTGAGGCCCTTCAGCGCGGTCATCGTATGAGTCTGTCCAGCCGGCTGACGTCCAGACCGGCTTCGCGGTAATAATTCCGGCTAAATTCGAGCGCCGTGAACGCATCGTCATAGGCGGCAAAAGCGCCGCGATCAGGTTTGTCGAGATAGATCAAACCCCCGTGAATGATAAAGAAGATATGTGCCGGACCGGGCGAATCTTCAGGTATCACAAGCGTGTGTGCCTCGCCGGCAGGTTCGAACACGAAAGTACCGGGCCGGGCCACCCAGTCGTGTTCCAGATACCGCCAATGGCCGCTGATCGTGTAGCCATAGACCTGTCCGACGTGGTAATGGATGCCCAGCGATGCTCCCGGCAAAGCCTTTAGTACCAGGCTGAACAGCCCGCAGACACATCGAACGAGCATGGCTGAAACCAAACGCCGTCGGCATAAGGTATCCACGCGCTTTCGTCGTCATAGTCGATGCTGGCAACAAAGTTTCCGCGGGCGCGCTGTTCCGGCTTGAGGCCGTCGTCGAAGCTGTTGAATTCAGTTATTGGCATATAGACTCCTTAACTTGATGGATATTGGATCGACGATTCCCGACCGATCGTTCTGGGCCGAATTTCAAACCGGTCCCAAACGGTTTCTCCCGTGCAGCAACAGCAGCCGCCACGCCGACCCAAAATACAAGCATTTCGCCAACGATATTCCATTTCGTTTTGCGAAACAAATCAGCGGGCAAATTCGGCGACGACCGGGGCATGGTCGGATGGTCTTTCCCAGCCTCGCGGAGTTCGGTCGATCCAGCAGTCCGTGCAGATCTCGGCCATTGGCGGTGATGCCCAGATGTGATCGATCCGGAGCCCGCGGTCCTTCTCGAAATCATGGTGAAAATTGCTCCACCAGGAAAACTCACGTTCACTGCCATTCGCCTGTCGAAACAGATCGACAAATCCCCATTTCTTCAGATCCTGGATCGCCTCGCGTTCGGGGCGTGTGAAATGCATTTTGTCCTTCCAGAGAGACGGGTTCCAGACGTCGAGTTCGTGCGGGGCGACGTTGATATCGCCGCAGAGGATCACTTCGCTGCGGGTTTCATGGCGTTCGTCGAAGTATTTTCTGAGCCTGGCGATCCAATCAAGTTTCCCGCGAAACTTCTCCGAGCCGAATTTTGTCCCGTGCGGGACATAGACATTAACTATCCGAAGGCCTTCGAGCGTCGCGGCGATCATCCGCCGCGCGGCACCTTCATCGCCCGGTAAATTACGCTCGATGTTGGTTAGAGGCAGTTTCGAAACGATCGCGACGCCGTTATAACCTCGTTCACCGTGAACAGCGGTGTGCGGATAGCCGATCTCGCGAAACTTCCGGTGCGGAAATTTCGCATCGACACATTTTGTTTCCTGAAGACATAGAACATCAGGCGAGGCTGCGTCACACCATTTCGATACATGCTCGACGCGTGCCGTAATTGAATTGACGTTCCATGTCGCGATCCTCACAGCTCTCTACGAATTTCGCTCGACCGAAATAAGATCGCCTCTTGCGACCACGCCGGCTTTTATCACCTTTGCGTTGACTCCCCGCAGATTGTGGCTTCTGCCAAAGTCCGAATTGGCAAACTTCATCGCATCCGGCCCGAACCGCGCCACAAACTTCTTGCACCCGAGATGCGGGATCGCGGTCAGCTCAATGATCGCGGTCCCGATGGACAATCGCGTGCCGATCGGCAGATTCTCACGGCTCAGGTCCAGGTCAACAAAGAACTGGTCCCCGGCGAGGGGAACCCGTTCACGGTCACCCGCTATCAGCTCGGCAAATCGGATATTCATCATATTGAGCTGCATTTCAGGATGGCCGAGTCCATTATCTGTTCGCGAACTGCCCCGTGTCAGCCAATTATCGCCGATCAGGCCTTTCTCGATATCCAATTCACCGGTGTCAATGACCTCGCGGGCATCGACCTCGGGGCGTCGGACTATCATCTCGAGCGTTCCGCCGTTTTTAGGCGACCCAAGTACATGCGGCATCCCGGCCTCGATCTCGGCGTTGGTCAGAAGTTTCTCGAATAGATCTGCGTTCATAGGTGAGCAAGGGGATCAGAATGGCTCTTATGGCCTGAACTCCGCGATAACCGGTGCGTGGTCGCTCGGAAGGTCGAGATAGCGCGGCGTCTTGTCGATCACGCACGAGATCGACCTGTTCGCAAGCGTAGGCGAAACCCAAATGTGGTCGATGCGAAGTCCCTGGTTCTTTTGCCAGGCTCCGGCACGGTAGTCCCACCAGGAAAATTCGCGCACAGGGCCATTGAGTTTTCGAAAGATATCCGTCAACCCGAACTGCTTGACGTAGTGCATAGCCGCCCGCTCGGCCTTGGTAAAATGCAGCTTTCCTTCATAGGCCGGGGCGTTCCAAACATCTTCGGCCTCCATTGCCACATTAAAATCGCCGCAGAGCAAAACGTCGGTCGCGACGTCGCACGTTTCGTCGAAAAATAGGCGCAGCCGCTGCAGCCAATCGAGCTTGAACTTGAACTTTTCTGAGCCGATCTCCGACCCGTTCGGAACATAGGTGTTGATGATGCGAATACCCTTTACCGTCGCCGCGATCATCCGCTTCGGAGCGTCTTCGTCATCGTCCGGAAAACCGCGCTGAACATCCTCGATCGGGAATTTTGAGAGTATCGCTACACCGTTATAGGCCTTCTGGCCCGTAAAAGCCGTCTGGTAACCTGCCTCGCCGAGCACGATCTCAGGAAAATTTTCGTCAACGGTCTTGGTCTCCTGCACGCAAACCACGTCAGGCTGCACTGCCAGCAGCCATTCGACCAACTGCGGGATCCTCACGTTTATCGAGTTTACGTTCCAGGTTGCGATCTTCATTCGTGTAGTTGTCCAAAGATTAGCATAGATAAGACCTCGGAAGATCCGTGTTCACTTGCGCCTGTCGGTCGGGAATTTCCCGCTGTTACGCTCCCAGAAGACTCCGTCAGAAAATCCCTGGATCGACGGATCTTTCTCTGCCATTTCAAGGCGTTTTGCGGCTATCAGGCAGTAGTCGAGGTCGGACTCGACGGCAACGAACCGGCGTCCGAGCTTTCGGGCAACAACAGCCGTCGTGCCGCTTCCCGCGAAAGGGTCGAGGATCAGGTCGCCTTTGTTGGTGCTTGCCAGAATGATCTTGGCAAGAAGCTTTTCCGGCTTTTGGGTGGGATGATCGGTATTTTCGGGCATCGACCAGAACGGCACTGTGATATCGGTCCAGATGTTCGAGGGATGGGTGTCGCGGAACATCCCCTCCTCGTTCCAGTCCTTTGCTTTACCGTTTTCGCGATATGGTGCAAGTACGCGGCGGCGCTGTTTTACGGCCTCGAGATTGAATGTGAACCTGTCCGAAACGGTGAAAAACCAGATATCCTCGGCCGCGTTCTTCCAGTTCGCCTTGGCCCCGCGGCCCTTCTCACGTTCCCATGTTATGCGGTTCCGCAGGTTGAAGTATTTCGTTCCGGCCCGCTGGATCGCTCCGCCCGACCGCCAATCGCCGCAGATATACACGCTCGCCGTTTCCTTCAAAAGCGGCGCACTCAACCTCAGCCATGAATCGAGCCACGCCTCGTATTCAAGGTCCGAGCTCTTGGAGAACTCTTCCTTGCCGAATTTTTTCGTCAGGTTGTAGGGCGGGTCTGCGAGCAAAAGGTCGAAGCGCCGCGAGCCCAAACCAGCAAGCACATCCGTTGAATCGCCTGTGATCACGGCATCGACAACTCCCTGCTCAACCTTCCCACCAGAAACGACCTTCCCGCGAAGGCGTTCTCTTTCGCCCTCGTCGAGTCGTACGGTACGGTTGTTTGGCGCCTTCCCGTCGGCTTTCTTCGGCATCGTTGATGTCACGATATCACGTCCGGGTTTCACGGTGAAACTGTGCTGTCTGTAATATTTTGTTGCATTAGTTATACAGTCCGCGCTATCATGGATGGCGGCCCTTACGAGCCATATTCCGGCTGAAAAGTATGGAAAAAGTTTTTAGAAAATTAGTGCCAAGAGGATATTTTGACGCCATAACCCCAAACGCTGCAGCTATTTACGCGTCCCACGGAGTACCTGGGACACCGGCGGTACGATGGGACAGTGAAAAAAATGGGTTAAGGCCAATAGAAACAACAATTACGGCCAATTGCCGTGTAAGACAACTGTAAGACACAGCTATGAAACGAGAAACAATTACAATTTCGGTCCGCCCCGATCTGAAGAGGTACATTTTGAGGCGTGCCGCGGCGGATTTTGATTCGGTTAGCGCATATATCCGGAAGTTGGTCATGGCGGACAATTACCTCCAGCGAGAACTCGCCAAGGACCGGAATAGGCCGGTCGTCAACGAGCCCCGACCGACGCGTGGCCCTTGGGAAAATGCGTATGCCTGGCGTCCTTGACCCTTTAAAAGCGCGCGTGATAGTCTTATATCTTTTGAGAATCGGGCGCTTTTTACCTATATAGGACGGCAAATACCGAGCGGTCGAAGGGAAACGCAATGCTTGCTTTTGCAGAAACAATTCAGCTCTTTCCGGATGGAACCCTGTTCATTCATGTCGGGCTTATCCTGATCATGATATGGGTACTGAACCGTACGCTATATCGTCCGATCAACAAGGTCATCGAGGCCCGTGAGAAGAGCAAGGGCGGCCACTCAAGCGAAGCCGTTGGGATCCTCAGCGACGTTCAGGAGAAGGAAGGCCGTTATAACCGCGAGATGCTCGAGGCACGGTCGGAGGGCTACGGGCTGATAGAGAAAGAGCAGAATGCGGCTGTCTCGGAGCGTGAGTCCAAACTGGCCAAGGCAAAAGCCGAAGTTGCCGAGAAGATGGAATCAGGCAAGGCAGAGATACAAAAGCAGACCGAGGAAGCCCAGCTCGCGATCCGTACCGATGCCGAAAAGATCGCTGATTCGATCGCCGCAAGTATTCTGAAAGGTTAATAACAATGTTCGCAATATCTACAACTTCGTTGCTGTTATTCGCCGGCGGTGGAGGGTTTTACGATCGGTTTTTCAATATTCCGGGCTTTGAGGCATGGAAATTCATCAATCTCGCCATCTTCGTTGCCCTGATGATCTACGTCGCCAAGAAGCCGTTGAGCGAGGCCTTTAAGACAAGACGCGACCAGATCCGTGCGGACCTCATCAAAGCGGAGGCCGAGAAGAAGGAGGCACTTGAAAAGCTTACCGCCGTCGAGGCCAAACTTGCCCAGCTCGAGAATGAAAAGGAGCAGGTCATCGCCAAGGCAAAAGCAGAAGCGGAGTTTGAGAAAGGGCGGCTTGCCGAGCAGACTGCGGCCGATATCGAACGGATGATGCAGCAGACCGAATCAGAACTCCTGCGGCTTACCAAACAATCGAGGGCAGAACTCAAGCGGTTTTCGGCCGAAGAAAGCATTCGCCTCGCCGAGGCCAAACTTCGATCGCAGATCGACAGCGAGAGGGACGTAAAACTTGTTCGTGCAAATATCCAGGAGATCGGAGGGCTGAACTGAAATGAGTGTTGAGACCATTGCCCGCCGATATTCTACCGCCCTTGCCGACGCCGTTATCGCCGGCGGCGATGCGGCCAACGTAAAGAATGAACTGGAAGGTTGGGCCCGCCTGTTCGCAGATTCAGACGACCTCAGGGCTGTTTTCGGCAATCCTTCGATCAATCACGACAGCAAGGTAAAGGTCCTCGACGGGTTGATCGCGAAAACAAAGCCGTCGAAAACTACAGCCAACTTTCTAAAAGTGCTGCTCCAAAACGGACGCCTGACCGAGATCGTCGAGATAAACGACCGTTTTGGCCAGGTCCTCGAAGAACGGAGCGGCGTGGTCTCGGCCGAGATCATTTCGGCCCGTGAGGTTTCGGAAAGCGAAAAGGGCGAGTTCGAAAGGAATCTGACAAAACTCACCGGAAAACAGGTGAAAGTGAACTATAAGATCGATCAGGACCTCATCGGGGGTGCCGTAACACGTATCGGCTCAACGGTTTATGACGGATCGGTCAAAACGAAATTGGAAACTCTGCGCGAGCAGCTGGTGAATGGATAGGCTTGAACTTTGATCCGTGTCCCTTGATCTTGGCTTGGAACCGAAGATCAGAGGCCTAAGATCCAAGGTCAAAGATCAAAAAGTTTATGGAAGCAATCAAAGCAAACGAGATCAACGAGATCATTCGTGCACAGATCGAGAATTTTGACGCGTCGATGACGGTTGCCGAGGTCGGCACGGTCATCAAGGTCGGCGACGGTATCGCCGAGATCTACGGCCTTGAAAAGGTCATGGCAGGCGAACTGCTCGAGTTTGACTACGGCGTCCGCGGTCTCGCTCTTAACCTTGAAGAAGACAAGGTCGGCGCCGTGCTTTTCGGAGATTTTCAGAAGATCAAAGAGGGCGACGAAGCCAAGCGGACAAAGCGGATCATGAGCGTCCCCGTCGGCGACGCGATGATCGGCCGCGTGGTCGATGCTCTCGGAAACCCTATCGACGGCAAAGGGGAGGTCATTACCGACACCTACTATCCTGTCGAGCAGATCGCTCCGGGAATTATCGAACGCCAACCTGTAAAAGAGCCTCTTCAAACTGGTTTGAAAGCTATCGACTCGATGGTTCCGATCGGCCGCGGACAGCGTGAGTTGATCATTGGCGACCGCCAGACCGGTAAGACCGCCGTTGCGATCGACACGATCATCAACCAGAAAGGCAAGGACGTTATCTGCGTCTATGTCGCTATCGGGCAAAAGGCCTCGACCGTTGCACAGGTTCGGCAGAAGCTCGAGGAATACGGCGCGATGGATTACACGATCATCGTGAACGCCTCGGCATCTGATCCGGCGGCCATGCAGTTCCTCGCTCCGTACGCCGGTTGCGCAATGGGCGAGTACTTCCGCGACAACGGCCGACACGCTTTGACGATCTACGACGATCTTTCAAAACAAGCGGCGGCGTATCGTGAGATCTCGCTGCTCTTGAGACGACCGCCGGGCCGCGAAGCCTATCCGGGCGACGTATTTTATCTACACTCACGCTTGCTCGAACGCGCAGCAAAGATGTCGGACAAACGCGGCGGCGGTTCGCTCACAAGCTTGCCGATCATCGAAACGCAAGCGGGCGACATCTCCGCGTATATTCCGACAAACGTGATCTCGATCACTGACGGACAGATCTTTCTCGAAGCCGATCTTTTTAACTCAGGCGTGCGTCCGGCGATCAACGTCGGCAACTCGGTTTCGCGTGTCGGCGGTTCGGCCCAGATCAAGGCGATGAAGCAGGTTGCCGGAACGCTCCGTATCGACCTCGCTCAGTTTCGTGAACTTGCGGCATTTGCCCAGTTCGGTTCTGACCTCGACAAGGCAACGCAGGCCCAGCTCGAACGCGGCCGCCGCCTGACCGAGATCCTCAAGCAGCCGCAGTATGTTCCGATGGACGTGGTCGAACAGGTTTTCATCATCTGGACCGTGACCAACGGCCTCGCGGATGATGTTGAAGTTACCGATCTGAAGCGATTTGAAGACGAACTGCTCAAGTTCGCAGAAGAGGCTCACCCGGGCGTGCTGAACACGCTTCGAGAGAAACGCTCGATCGACGATGCTCTCAAGGCTGAAATGAAGGAAGCGGTCGAAGATTTCAAGGCGACGAGGTGGGAGACGGCTGGAGCGGCGACGGCCTAGGAGTACTTGCAAGGTCCAGGATCAGTCGACATTGGTCCTTGAGGGGCTGACCTTCTACTAACAAATATGGCAAGTTTGCTAGACATGCGCCGGCGGATCAAGTCGGTCAAGAACACACAGCAGATCACCAAAGCCATGAAAATGGTCGCGGCGGCAAAGTTAAAGCGTGCGCAGGATCGCGTGACCGCGGCGAGGCCCTACGCACAAAAGATGTCAGCGGTTCTCGGCGGGCTTAGTGCCAAGGTAGCTGACGAATTCTCGCATCCACTGCTCGATAATCGTGGAGACGATAAGTACCTTGTAGTCCTCGTTAGCGCGGATAAGGGCCTTGCCGGCGCGTTTAATGCGAACGTCATCAAGGCCGCGCAGGCTTTTTTAAGAGAAAATGAGGCCAAGAACTCTCAGATGGTCGCGGTCGGACGAAAGGGGCGCGACTTCTTCAAGCGTCGTGACATTGTCTTTGCCGACGAACACCTTGGCTTGACCGGAAGCGGCCAGGTAAATCACGAAGATGCCCTGCGCATCGCGCGAGACATTGTCCGGCGGTTCACCGAGGACGGGTCGATCGATAAGGTCTTTCTTGTCTATACCGAGTTCAAGACGGTTCTGTCGCAAAAGCCCGTTATCGAACAGGTCCTGCCGATCCCCAGGATCGAACCGTCGGAAGAAGGTGAGAGCGGCGTGCAGGCCGAATATATCTATGAACAACCTGCGGCCGAGATCTTTGGCCGGCTTCTGCCAAAGCAGGTCGAGACTCAGATATACAAATCGATGCTTGAGTCGGTCGCGAGCGAACAGGGCTCCCGAATGACGGCAATGGATTCGGCGTCAAAGAACGCCGGCGAGCTGATCGACAACCTTACTCTTAACATGAATCGTATCCGACAGGCGGCGATCACAAAAGAGATCATCGAAGTGGTCAGCGGGGCCGCAGCCGCCTAAGATCTTTGATCTATCGAAGCCAAAGGCTCGAAGTTACGGCTTCGAGCCTTTCGGATTTTGAACTTTTGTCGATTTTCGTTTATGCTTTGCTTGCTTTTCAATAAGACAAACAAACGACTTTCGGAGGGATCATTATGTTGGCAGTAGTTGGTTCATTGATTGCGTTCATTGGTGCTATTTGGCTTATCGTCACGGCGATACAAACAGGCCAAACCACCGGCGACAAGGTGATATGGGCTTTGGTAAATTTCCTTTGCCAGCCGCTCGGCGGGATAATTTTTTACATCGTCAAGAAACAGGGCCTGATCCCGCTCTTGATGGTCATCGGAGGATGGGTTCTGTTGATCGCCGGCGGAGGAATGAACTTCTCGGTTGGCAATATGCCCTAGGGTAATGTGTGTTTCCTTTTGATCTTTCATGGCGCGTTTTGCTGTTGCGATACGCGCCAATTGTTTTCTGGTTGGGCGTGATCTTTCTCTTATCGTCCGGGACAGGTTCAGCCGTTGAGACATCACGCATCATCGGGCCGCTGCTTAAGTTCCTATTTCCTGCTCTCGAACCGGCGACGATGCAGGTCATTCATGGACTGGTCCGCAAGGCCGCCCACGTTACCGAATACGCCGTGCTTGCGCTCTTGGTCGCACGAGCCCTAGCAGGATCTGGATCTCCTCTCTGGCCGATTTGGGCCGTGCTGCTCGTGTCGGTAACCGCATTGGCGGATGAGATAAACCAGGGTTACAACCCACAACGCACCGGTTCCGGGTGGGACGTGGTCCTCGATATTTCCGGAGGCTTGCTCGGCTTGGTGCTTTTTTGGTTTTGGACGGGACGGCAAAAGAGATCGCCGCCCGGCGGTGGCGTCGAGCGGATATAATGGAGCGTTCAGGCTGCTTACGGTATGCAATTGATATCTTCCAAAATACCGAACTTTGTGTCATAGTTTTACGTTAAGAACTTCAGTAAGGAGAACTCTACATGAGCATTATTGACAGGATCAAGAGCGAGGCACTCAACCAGTTCATTGAGGTGATCGAGTGGCTCGATAATTCCGGCGACACAATGGTGTATCGTTTCCCCGTTGCGGGCCAGGAGATCAAGAACGGCGCACAGCTGATCGTTCGTGAATCGCAGACTGCGGTCTTTGTTTTTGAAGGCCAGGTCGCGGACGTTTTCACGCCCGGCCGCTATACGGTCGAGGGCGGAAATACGCCGATCTTGTCAAAACTCGGAGCATGGAAATACGGCTTCAACTCGCCGATCAAATCGGAAGTTTATTTTGTCAATACAAAACAGTTCACCGACATGAAGTGGGGGACGTCGAATCCGATCATGCTTCGTGACGCCGACTTCGGGATCGTCCAACTTCGGGCCTTCGGTGCCTACAGTCTTCGCGTCGCCGACGCGGGTGAGTTCATTAAGGAAATAGCTGGGACAAACGCGAAGTTTTCGACCGATGATATCGAGGGTCAGCTTAAGCGAGCGATCGTTACTGAGTTCTCAGATGCTCTCGGTGAGCTGAAGATCCCGGCGCTCGACCTCGCATCGCAGTATAAGGAACTGGGCGATAAGATCCGCGGCTTTATTAACGGCGATTTCAGCGGCTACGGACTCGAAGTTACTAAGTTCTATGTTGAGAACGTCAGTGTTCCAGAAACCGTTCAAGAGGCGATCGACAAGCGCGCTGCCATGGGAGCGATCGGCAATGTCGATCAGTACATGAAGTTTCAGGCGGCCGATGCCCTTCGTGATGCGGCGCAGAATGAAGGCGGCGGTGCCGGTCTCGGCGCCGGACTGGGCGCCGGATTTGCCATGGGCAATCAAATGGTTGGAGCTTTCGGCGGTATGCAGCAAGGTGGTGGCGGAGCGGCTCCGGCTGCGACGACTCCCTGTCCGAGCTGCGGTAAAGCTAACGCAGTTGGCGCAAAATTCTGTTCGGACTGCGGCGGCAAGATGGAGATCGCACAGGTTCCATGCGTGAAGTGCGGTGCCCAGCTTCGCGAAGGTGCGAAATTCTGCTCAGAGTGTGGTTCGACCCAGGAAAAAGCAAAATGCGGAAACTGCCAGTTCGAGCTTGCCGCAGGAGCGAAATTCTGTCCGGAATGCGGGACTAAAACGGAAGCTTAGCACGAACAGCCGCACCTGATGCTTCGATTTTCACCGAGCACATCGTGCTCGCGACCGGGCCGCCCGCTAACGCTGGCGGTTCTGCCTTTTTATTATGCCGATCAGTCCGCAACTTTTAGAAATCCTCCGCTGTCCGAAATGCAAGTCTGAATTGCAGATCGATGAGGCTCAAACGCGCCTAAAATGTCTAGATCCGGAATGTGCGCTCGTATATCCGATTCGCGACGATATCCCGGTGATGCTGATCGAAGAGGCGACGGTCGAAAAGTGATCGACACGCCTTTGTAATGCAGGCCGAAGACCCGAGACCCAAATCCGAATACGCGATCGACTGGTCAAATGTAGATCGTGTTATGATCGTAAAGCTGCGTTCGATAGGCGATACCGTATTATCGACCCCATCTTTGATCGCCCTTCGCCGGTTCCTTCCGGAGGCAAGGATCGATATTCTCCTAGAAGACTGGGTGGCGCCTTTGCTCGAGGGTCACGACTCGGTCAATTCGGTGATCTCGGTAGGCAGGACCGCGTTTGCCAGATTCAATACAGCGGGAGAGCTTCGGCGTCAAAAGTATGACGTCGCCATTAACCTACATGGCGGCACGACGGCGACGTTTTTTACCGCCGCCAGCCGTGCAAAACATCGGGTCGGTTACGCCGAATATCGTTATTCGTTTCTCTACAATCATCTACTCTCGTCGGCGTCGGATTTTTGGAAGGCGGAATACACTCACTCCGCTGAGCAGCAGCTTGCGCTACTTGGATTCATAGGCGTTCCCGTCGATGACCGGCCAAAATCCCGATTGATCGTGTCGGAACCAGCCGCCGAACAAGTCCGAACCGCTTGCCGCGGCGATTGGTACAACGAAGGCCGCTTCGCATTGCTACATCCGTCGTCAGCATTTTTTACAAAACAATGGCCCACTGAGAATTTTGCGCGTATAGCTGAGACTCTTTCTGAAAGAGGCCTTCATCCGGTTGCAGTTGCGTCGAGAAATGAAAGAGAGGTGCTGGACGAGCTGGAAAGAATCTCAAAAATCCCGATCACAACCTTCGATAACCTCACACTGCCCGAGATAACCGCACTTGCGGCGAAAGCACACCTATTCGTCGGCAACGACTCAGGCATCGCCCACATCGCGGCCGCCGTCGAAACGCCGACCGTCGTCATATTCGGCTCGTCAAACCGGAATCATTGGCGTCCATGGACGAATGCGCCGAACGAGATCGTATATGAGGAGTTTGCTTGTCAACCGTGTCCCGGCTATGAATGCAGAGAATTCGGCGATGCACGGTGTATCGGAAATGTGCCTCCAAGCGCCGTATTTACTGCGCTTGAGCGCATTTTATCCCTATCGAAAGGTTGACACTAAATAGCGCAAACACTAGTATTTATAGTTTCGACTATTGTAGCCGAAGTGTCTCTGTATGTTTGAGTCGTTATCCGAAAAGCTAAAAAGGTCGCTGAAAAATCTGCGTGGGCAGGGTACATTGACGCCTGAGCATGTGGACGCTGCCTTGCGTGAGATCCGGATGGCGCTGCTTGAGGCAGATGTCAACTACAAGGTTGCTAAAGACTTTGTCGATGCAGTTCGGGTAAAGGCCGAGGGGCAGGAAGTTTGGCAGGATCTCAAGCCTCACGAACAGGTTGTCAAGATCGTCTATGATGAGCTGAGCGCCCTGATGGGCGGCACTTCGTCGAGGCTTGTTTTTACCAAGCAGACCCCGAACGTCGTAATGATCGTCGGTTTGCAAGGCTCGGGTAAGACAACCTCGACCGGTAAGATCTCGCGCTGGCTCGCTGACAACCAGGAACGCAAACCTTTGCTCGTCTCGGTCGATGTCTATCGACCGGCGGCCCGTGAACAGCTTCGGGTGGTCGGAGCTGCCGTCGGCATCCCGGTTTATGAGGCAAAAGAGTCGAATGACCCGCTGACACTGGTTCGCGGCGCTATGAAGCACGCGACCGAATTTGGCTTCGACACTCTGATGATCGATACCGCCGGCCGTCTTCATATCGATGACGAGCTTATGGTCGAACTTGAATCGATCAAGGCGGAAACAAAGCCCGTCGAGGTCCTTTTCGTCGCGGACTCTATGACCGGACAGGATGCTGTTCGCTCGGCCGAGGTGTTTCACGAGCGTGTCGGCATTACAGGCGTTGTGCTGACAAAAATGGACGGCGATGCCCGAGGCGGTGCGGCACTTTCGATCAAACAGGTGATCGGACAGCCGGTAAAATTCGTCGGCGTCGGTGAAAAGTATGATGCGATCGAACCATTCTACCCTGACCGTATAGCTCAGAGAATACTCGGGATGGGCGACGTACTGTCGCTGATCGAGGAAGTTCAGGGCAAGATCGACGAGAAAGAGGCCCAGGAACAGTTGCGAAAGATGGCGAGCAATCAGTTCACGCTCGAAGATTTCGCCAACCAGCTAGGGCAGTTCAAAAAGCTTGGCTCGATGTCGAAGCTTATGAAGATGCTACCGGAACAGCTCATCGGCGGCATGCAGATCACTGATGAGCAATCGGCAGTCGTAGATCAGCAAATGAAACGCACCGAAGCGATCATCGGTTCGATGACCAGGCAGGAAAAGAACGATCACAAGGTCATCGACGCCAGCCGGAAAACACGCATAGCAAACGGCAGCGGCTCGACCATAGCAGAGGTAAATCAACTTCTCCGCCAGTATGAGCAGATGCGGAAAATGATGTCGCAAATGAGCCGCGGCGGAATGTTCGGTGGACTAGGTCGAAAAATGATGGGCAGCCTGGCCGGCGGGTTGGGCGGTGGCTTGAGCGGCCTGCTCGGTGGGGGCGATATGGGCCTTGAAGGAGATGACGATTTCCCCCGAAATACAAGTTCTAACGGAAGCGGTGGATCGCTTTCGAGCAGGATAAAAAAGAAGAAGAGACACAAAAAGAGGAGATAGTGAACAGTAACGAGGAAACTGTGACATAGTTCCTTGTCACTCGTTGGTGGTCACTTGCGGAATATGTTAGCAATTAGTCTGATGAGAATGGGAGCGAAAGGGAAACCTTTCTATCGCTTGGTCGTGAAAGAAAAACGGAGCAAGCGTGACGGCAAATATATTGAAAACCTCGGTACTTACAATCCGATGCTCGATCCGGCCGAGGTCATCCTGAAACACGACCGCATCAATTACTGGATCGGTGTCGGCGCGCAGCCGACCGATACGGTCAAAAGCCTGATCAAGAACAATCCGACGCAGGAAGAAGCTGCATAAGCGCGGAAGCTTTTTAGTCTCTGGGGCCTTTGTGCCTCCGGAGTTAAGGGTACATGAAAGAAGCTGTCGAAAAGATCATTAAGGCGCTTGTCGGCGATTCGGATGCTGTTGAGGTTTCCGAAAGCGGTGATGGTAAAAACGTGCGTATTGAGGTTCGCGTTGGCGAGTCCGATATGGGGCGTGTCATCGGCCGCGAAGGTCGTACCGTTAAAGCGATCCGCAGCATTCTTTTCGTCGCCGGTCAGAAGCACTCACGCCGATATCAGCTTGATCTGATCGAGGACTAAAGCGAGGTGGAGGATCTCGTTGCGATCGCGAAGGTCGTTCGTCCGCGCGGGCTGAAGGGTGAGGTCGTTGCCGAGATCCGAACTGACTTTCCCGAGAGGTTCGAATCTCTGAAGGACGTCACGGCGGTTCGCCCGGGAGGGGAACGCTTCGAATTGAAAATTGAAAAGGCATGGTTTCAGAACGGCCGGGTCATCTTGAAATTTGATGGCCACGACACAGTCGAAGCGGCGGAAACGCTACGCGACAATGAGATCTGTGTGGCAGAATCCGAGGTGGTCGAACTTGACGATGGCGAGTTTTACGATTGGGAACTAGAGGGCTGCAAGGTTGAAACGCTCGATGGAACTCCGATTGGCTCTGTATCCGAGCTGATGCGAACCGGGGGAACAGAATTGCTGGTTGTTAAGAGTGGCGGTAGAGACTATCTGATCCCATTTGCCGAAGCGATCTGTGTTGAGATCGACATTGAAAACAAGTTGATCCGGATCGACCCGCCCGAGGGGCTCCTTGAGTTTTAGGTCTCATGCTTGAGATCTGAACTCAAAAAGAATTCATGAAAATTGACGTTCTAACAATTTTCCCGGAATTCTTTGACGCGGTCTTTGACTTCGGGATCATCCGGCGGGCCAAGCTCGCCGGGATCGTTAAAATAGTCGCCCACGACCTCCGCAAGTACGCCGTGGACAAACACAAAATGGTCGACGACCGGCCGTTTGGCGGTGGCGACGGGATGGTTTTGAAGCCGGAGCCGATATTTGCGGCGATTGAAAATTTGATCGGCACCAGCGACCGCGACTCGTATCCGAAGGGTACACGCGTCGTACTGCTCTCGCCTCAGGGAAAGCCGTTCAAGCAGGCCGATGCTGCGTTGATGGCAGAGGAAGCCGAGCATCTGGTTTTCATCTGCGGCCGTTACGAGGGCGTTGATGAACGCGTTAATGACGTGCTCGTCACGGATGAGATATCGATCGGCGATTACGTCCTGTCGGGCGGGGAGCCGGCCGCCGTCGTAGTAGTTGACAGTATTGTAAGGCTTTTGCCGGAGGCATTGGGCAGCGAAACCTCTGCGTCGAATGATTCATTTTCGACCGGAAAGCTCGATTGCCCACATTACACGCGGCCGGCCGAGTTTCGCGGGATGAAAGTCCCCGAGGTTCTTTTGAACGGCAATCATGCCGAGATCGAAAAATGGCGCTTTGAGAAGGCGCTGGAAAAGACGCGGGCCGTACGCCCCGATCTAATAAATGAATAAAATGGTGAATGTGAGCGATTGAAACCGTTGACCTCTGGCCGAAGGATAGAAATGAACAGACTAGACAGCGTCGAAAAGACACAGTTAAAAGACAATATTCCAGCTTTCCAGCCGGGAGACACGCTCCGCGTTTCGGTGCGCATCAAGGAAGGAAATAAAGAGCGGCTTCAGGCCTTCGAGGGCATCTGTATCGCTATTAAGCATGGCGGCGTTCGTGAGACGGTGACCGTTCGCAAGGTCAGCTTTGGTGTCGGCGTCGAGCGTATCTTCCCGCTCCATGCGACCGTCATCGATCATATCGACGTTGTACGTCGCGGTAAGGTCCGTCGGGCGAAGCTCTATTATTTGCGTGATCTTCGGGGTAAGGCAGCTCGTATTAAGGAACGCGACACTCGGGCTAAGAAAAAGCAGGCTTAGTCGGAATATGAAAGAAGGCCGCCGCGAATTTGTTGCCGCACTCGGTGCAGCGGCCTCGTACGCTCTATTTCCGTCTGATGTGGCCGCGTTGCCTACGGGGAAGATGTACGGCCTGATCGGCCGAATGACCTCCGTCGAGGGCAAACGCGACGAACTGATCAAGCACTTGCTCGACGGGTCGGATCGAATGCCGGGCTGCCTCAGTTACATTGTCGCGAAGGATCCGAATGACGCGAACGGGATCTGGATAACTGAAGTTTGGGATCGGCAGGAAAGCCATGCGGCATCACTGAATCTTCCCAGTGTCAAGGAATCCATCAAGAAAGCCCGGCCGCTCGTAGCAGGTTTTCACGAAAGATTCACGACCGAACCGCTGGGCGGCCACGGACTTTCGAAGAAATAGACGCCAGCCGGTATAATCCGTTTTGTGCAAGACTTTACACTCACAGCCGAGCGCTCCGTTTGGACGATCGGCTTTGATTTTGAGCGACAGGCTTACAGTGAAGGTTTTCGCCTGATCGCTGGCGTAGATGAGGTCGGCCGCGGCTGCATTGCCGGCCCGGTCGTTGCCGCAGCCTGTATTCTGGATATCGAGAAACCAGTTCCTGGTGCTCTCGATGATTCGAAGAAACTCACGGCCGAAACCCGCAACGACATCGCAGCATGGATCAAGGAAGAGTGTGTGGGTTACGCGGTCGGATCTGTAGATGCGGCTGAGATCGACCGGATCAATATCCTGGAGGCAACAAAAGTTGCGATGCTGAAAGCCATCGACCAACTTGAGCCGCCACCCGATCTTCTTCTGATCGACGCGTTGCGCTTAAAGGCGTGTCCGCTGCCGCAAAAAGCGATCATCAAGGGTGACTCCATCTCAGTCTCGATCGCCGCCGCTTCGATCCTTGCAAAGACCTATCGCGACGACCTGATGGCTGGTTTCGATGAACAATTTCCTCAATATGGCTTCGCCCACCACAAAGGCTATGGCTGCGCGAGCCATTACGAGGCCGTCCGCATATACGGACCCTGCGCGCTTCATCGGCTTTCCTTCAAAGGCGTCGTCGCGGCCGAGCCCACCACAACCCTTTTCTAGAATTCAAACCATTGCGTCGGTGTCTTCGGTTCAGAGATAGCGATCGTCGTCTCAGCCCGAAACAGCGACGGCCTCATCTTTAAGGCTATCTCCGCGGTTATGCGTGCAAGATTCGGCTCGTTAGCTCGCTGCGATAGGTGGGCGAGGACGATGTTTCTTGCTCGTCCGTCGAAATCGTTCGTCAGCCAGTCGGAAAGATCTTCGTTAGACAGGTGACCAGTATGCGACATGATCCGCTGTTTAAGGTCCCATGTATAAACTGAGCAGGTTCGCAGCATATCGCGGCTATGGTTGGATTCGACGACTATCGCGTCGCAGCCGGTCAGGTTTTCCTTGATAAGCGGGGTGATGTGGCCAAAGTCCATTAACGTCGCAACCTTTACGCCGTCATTCGTCGCCACAAAGCCAAAGTTGTCGACCGCATCGTGCGGCACGCTGAAAGGCTGGAAATCGATATCGCCAATGCGGAATTCCTGTGCCGATTCGATCGTCACTGTCCGACCCTTCATCGCTGTCCGGCGTTTTGACGATTCGCTGTCGCCGTTTGTTCCACCGGCTCGGGTGTCATAATAGGCCTCAGCCGTAACCTGCGAAATGAAAACCGGACATTTGACCGTCCCGAGCAGGACGCGGAGCCCGCCGATATGATCGCCATGTTCGTGGGTCACGAGAACACCGTCGAGAGCTGCGGGTTCGACGCCAACATCGTGAATTCTGCGGAGGATCTCGCGAGCGCTCATTCCGGCATCGACAAGCACATTCGTCTTGTCGCTCGAGATAAGAACTGCGTTACCAGTCGAACCGCTGCCAAGAACTGTAAATCTCATAGGCTAGTATCCAGCAATGGAAAGCGAAAAATGTACTCAGCGCTTATCCGACATTACCTTGTGATCGTTCCCCGTTGGTTCGTCAGGCTTGACTTGAAATCTCGATCGCAAAGCTCCCGCCATAACACGCCGCGAGATGAATGTCGGAACATACGTCCCAAGAATCGCTCCAATCTTATTTGCCAGGCCCGAAACGACCTTGATTCGTCGGGTGGTGATTGCGCGCAATGCGGTCTCGATAACATCCTCGACAGTTTGCTGGCCCTTTACTTTTATCGGACGATCGATCTTTGAGGCCGCAAAGAAGTTGGTCTTTGTCGAACCCGGACACAGAGCCAAAACCTGGATCCCGTAAGGCCGGTTCTCCTCCGCGATCGCTTCGGAAAACGACGTTACGAATGCCTTCGTCGCGGCATAGGTCGCCATGAACGGGATCGGCTGAAAACCGGCGGCCGACGATACATTTATTATGGTACCTGCCCTGCGTTCACGCATTTTCACTAGGTAAGCGTGCGTAATGGACACCAACGCCGCGATGTTGAGCTCTATCATCTGAAGCTCGCGATCCAGATCGAGTTTCGCAAAATCACCTGCTGAGCCGAAGCCGGCATTGTTGATGAGCCAATCGATTTCGAATCCGTGTCTTTCAGTTTCTTCAAAAAGTGTCAGGTCGGCATTCGGTTCCGCAAGGTCGAGAACGACATAATGGGCCATTATCTCATGCTTAAGCATCAACTCATCACAAAGCTCATGAAGAGCCTTTTCCGAGCGGGCGACCAATACAAGATTATGCCCCAAGGTCGCGAGACGCCGGGCGAAGCCTTCACCTATACCGCTCGAAGCTCCTGTGATCAGGGTCGCCTTCATAGCTCAGGTTCGTCGATCGACGGCGACAAAAACGAAAGATATAAGGACCATGCCGAGGCGATAACTATCGTCGCTGTGCCCACAAATCGGAGCACACTCGCGACCTTCTTCGTAGAACCGATCAAGCCGGTCTCTGTCAGGAGATAGTTCCAATCATGAAAGCTCCCTTCGGTTCCCGTGAATCCGCTTGTCAACACTAGTTGCATCACGACGGCATCCGACGCATATACCCAAACATTCAAGATGCTCTGGCCGACCCACAAACTCACTATCGCTGCTGAATAGTAGCTTTTCTGCCAGATGAAATATCCAACGAACAATATCGGCATGATCACTTGAAACAGCGAGCCTCCCGCGATCATCATGAACTCGCCAAAGAGTCGAAATATCAGATGCCCTGTCTCATGAATTGCCAGATCGACATTATCAAGAAAGCTCCCCTGCATCGGGTCGTAGGCGATCCACAAGAAATACGCAGACAGAACGGCGGCGAAGGTCAATTTTGGCAAACTCGGTTTCAATACTGTCTCAGGCATGGAGTCGTAAGAAAACATCTCGATCGATCGAGTAAAACACGCAGTTCATCCCATAATGGATCTGATCGCCTTGGTACTGCATCCCGCATTTTTCCATGATTCGCCACGAGCCAGTATTGTCCGGATGAGCAACAGCTACAATGCGGTCGAGTCCGGCAACCTCAAACCCATATCTCAGCCAGCCCATCGCGCATTCGTATCCATAACCCTGACGCCAATATCTCTCGGCAAGGTTGTATCCCACCTCAATCTCGCCCGTATCACCGAGAGGCTGCAGGCCGCTTGTCCCGATCTGTTCGCACGTCGATTTGAGCGACATTATGCTGAATCCGAAACCGTATTTTTCATGACACTCGAGATAGAAAGGCATCCGAGCGGTTATCGCTTCTGCATTTTGCATCTCGCGTCCGCCCATATAGCGGTTTACAGCATCCGGGACGCGGAGTTCGATGAGCCATGGTAGATCTTCGGGCGTGAGTTTCTTGATAACTAATCTTTCTGTCTCGAACATTGCAAAAAATGGAAGAAGACCTAACTCGGCTTCGTCTAATTATCGACAAATTGGTCAAAAAGGACAAAATAATATGAATAACCTTGAATTTAACCGCCGAGATTTCTTGAAGCAGGCATCAATGGCCGCTTTGGTCCTACCGACGCTATTAAGCTGTGAAAGCGATTCGCTCGCCAGGGACCCTGCGTCCGATATCCTTTCCAGGATCAAAAGGAACGCGCAGGCTCGCGGTGCCAAAGGCATGGGTGCGATCGAGGTGCCCGCAAACGTGACATGGCGGACTCCTTTTGACATAAAACCGGACGATGGCGAGCAGATGATCATCACGGGAACCGTCTATAAACCGGACGGTAAAACTCCCGCACCCAATACGCTCATCTACTTCTATCACGCTGATAAATTCGGGATTTACGGCCGTGAGGGCCAGCCTAAGCACGGACGATTTCGTGGCTGGATGCTGACAGATGAAAAAGGTCGTTATGAATTCTCCTCAATCCGTCCGGCCTCGTATCCGAATTCCACTCAGTCCCAGCACGTTCATATGACCGTAACCGGCGTGGATCATAAAGAGGACTGGATCGATTCGATCTTGTTCGAGGGCGACAAATTTCTCACCGTTCGTGAACGGGCCTCGGCTGGGAAACGCGGCGGATTCAACCCGATCGTAACACTCCGTCCAAACGCGGATGGTATCATGACCGCGAGGCGCGATATTCAACTCCTAACAATATAGCTTCATCGAGGCTTTCGGATGGGAAGTGTAATTAGACCATGGCGATCTCGTGTAAATTTAGGCATCTCATCACGATTTTTTTTCTGGTGTCGCTATCGATAGATGCGGCGCCTTACCGATGGAGGAGCGTCGCTCCGATTGGAAGCGGCTGTTCCCCACCGAAATGCGACCAAGGGAAGTTTCCGATGGCGATACTGCCGGTCGCAGCTCCGGACGGGAGGCTGTACAGTTTTGGCCAAAGTAAGGTCTGGATCTCCTCTAACGGCACCGATTGGATGACCAATGATAAGACCGATTGGGGCGAGCGGCACGGGGGTGAACTTGTGTATTTTCGCGGAGCATTCTGGTTGTTCGGAGGTATGCGGTCGTGGGATGATTTCCGCAGCGATGTTTGGACCTCAGCCGATGGGACTGATTGGAAGCTTGTGTCCGCCCGTGCCGGGTGGCCCGCTCGGCGCGGACATAGCGTTCTTACGTACAAGGAGAAACTCTGGATCCTTGGCGGAGCATTGAGTTCGGGAAATGCAAATGTTCCGCCGAAGACCTTTGTTAACGATGTATGGTCCTCAGACGACGGAATCAGTTGGAAGCTGGTCACGCTGTCGGTGCCTTGGAACGTTGAGACTGGACAAACGGCTTTCGTATTTGGGGGAAAGTTGTGGATGTTTGAAGGCTCTGGCAGGGCGTGGACATCAGTCGATGGACTTAAGTGGACGCAGGTTTCAGCAGGAGTTCCGTGGGCAGGGCGGATCGGACATGGCGCTTTGGTATTTGATAGCAAACTGTGGGTCTTCGGCGGCCGCGAAAGAAACGATGTTTGGTGTTCAAGTGATGGCTTGCGCTGGACACGGATCTTGGAAAATGCTCCTTGGTCCAAACGGAGTGCTAACTACAGCGTTGTTTTCAAGGACCGGATATGGATGTTCAGCGGCAAGACCGGTCGCGACGACAGTTGGGATGGTGAAATCTGGGCAATGGAGAGCATATCGAAGTAGAATTCCAGTAGAAATGCGATGGAGAAGCGAGCGTTGACGAGCAATGAACCTACGACAGCCGAGTTACTCGATCAATGCTCCCGCGGTGACCGCGAAGCAATGCATACCTTCTACGTCGAGAACCAGCGATGCGTATTTTCCATTGCTTTGAACTACTTTGGCGGCCGGCGTGAAATTGCCGAGGACGTGACCCAGAAAGTGTTCTTGAAGATCTTTACCAATTGCAGTTTTCGCGGAGATAGCAAACTGTCAACGTGGCTCTACCGCGTAACTGTAAATGCCTGCACGGATGAGGCCAGGAAGCTGAATCGTTTTGTCGATCTAGCCGGCGTTCTCACGTTTGGTGAACCAAAAGGCGGCGAAGTCCAGCAACTGATGACGGAATCCGAAGAGATCTCCGGGGTCGTCGCAGCTCAGATCGCAAAATTGCGGCCAAAGCTCCGAGCTCCGATCGTGCTCAAATATGTCGAAGGCCTGTCGTATAACGAAATTGCTGAGGTCCTTGGATGTTCGATCGGAACTGTCGCATCGCGGATGAATCGAGGCCATAAACAACTTGCAGCACGGCTGGAGCATCTTCGCGATGCTATTTGATCGAGGGTTTTTGCTGAATGATGAAGGATGTACATTGCATATCACAGCTTTCGGCTTTCGTTGACCGTGAATTGCCGAAGGAGGAACAGCGAGAGATCGCTGAGCATTTGCTGATCTGTGCTGAATGCCGCCTTGAACATGACAGGTTGAAGTTTGCGGCCGGTTTGGCTTCTCATCTAGAGCATCGCGACGCCCCGCCGAGTGTCTGGACGGCTGTTGAAATAGGCCTCGACGGTAAAACCCACAATCCTCACGGTTCGCGTCGTACCTGGGTTAGATTTCCAGTACTTGCGGGCTTTGCCGGAGCCGCAGTCTTTCTATGCGCGTTTGGATTTCTCGCGTATTTCGCACTGTTCACAGGCGAACCGTTTCAGGCAAATCTCCCCGCAAACTCGTCGGGCCTGCCGCCGAGAACCGCAGGCTCCGTTGAGCCCGTTGATCCGAACGCTGTACCGGCAAATTCAGTGATTGCCCTAGATCCCGTTAACGCCAACTCGAACATTGCCGTAACCGCTCCAGCCGCCAACGCACCACAACTCCCGCAGCGCCAGTATTTCGAGTTTGAAACCCTCGCCGGAGCGCCGAAGGTCGGCTCCCGATCGACCGCAACAAACCTGGTTGTGGGCGATGTCCTTGAGACCGACGCCGTTTCCAAGGCACGAATCGAGATCGCAGACATTGGTAATGTTGAGATACTGCCGAATTCAAAGGTAAAACTGGTTGGGACGAATCCGAAACAGCACCGTCTGGCCCTCGACCGCGGCAGTCTTCATGCAAAGATCTCCGCTCCGCCGCGGTTGTTTTTTGTCGACACGCCGTCTGCGACGGCTGTCGATCTCGGCTGTGAATACACCCTTGAGGTTGATGAAAAAGGAAGCAGCAGCCTGCACGTGACAAGTGGATTTGTCGCAATGGAACGAGACGGACGTGAAGCAATAGTTCCTGCGGGTGCGATGTGCCTGACCAGAAGAGGCAAGGGCCTCGGAACGCCTTTTTCGGCTGATACCAGTCCAGCCTTTAGACGAGCGCTCGAACACTTCGATTTTGGCGGGGGTGGAAGCCAAGCGATCGACGAAATGCTCACGAATAAGAACTTCTACGACATCATATCCCTATGGCATCTGCTATCTCGAGTCAAGAGGGACGACCGGGAACGGGTATTCGAGGCGCTCGTCCAATATGTTAGGCTGCCTCCAGAAGTTACGAAAGACGGGATCATTGCTTTGAATAGGAAGATGCTCGAGGCGTGGCGCGAAGAGGTCGAGCGAGCGTGGTTTGAATAGAGAACAGGTCAGGGCGACAACCGAAAGACCTTCCAGGTCTCGTCAACCCTTTCATAGGCTATCCGATCGTGCAATCGACTTTCTCGGCCCTGCCAAAACTCGAGAAGGATTGGAACGACTCGAAACCCGCCCCAGAACTGTGGATAGGGAATCTCGCCGCTACCAAATCGTTGTTTGATCTCCCTGACCTTTTGCTCTAGTTCCTCTCGATCATTGAGAATGCTGCTCTGCCTGGATGCCCACGCACCGATCTGGCTTTCGCGAGGACGCGAACTAAAATATGATCTCGACTCGTCAACGGAGACTTTTACGACAGTTCCCCTAATGATGACCTGCCGTTCGAGGTCGGGCCAAAAGAAATGAAGTGAAGCGTGCGGGTTCGCCTTCAGATCGCTCGCCTTTTTGCTTTCGTAATTGGTGAAAAAGACAAAGCCGTCAGCATCGAACCCTTTTAGAAGGACAACTCGTGATGAGGGCCTTCCCATTCCGTCTGCAGTCGAGAGCGTCATTGCCGCCGGCTCGATCACGTTAGAATCGAGCGCCTCGTTCATCCATTTCCCGAACTGGACGATCGGGTCAGCTGCAACACTCGACTTTGAAAGATCCTTGAGCGAGTACTCGCGCCTGAGGTCGGCTAATTTGATCTGATCCATCGTAGCAATAGTAAAACCCGTGAAAGACTCGCCCTCGAAGGCGATCTATATCCGGTGCACTAGCAGACCGTCCTTGAGTTTGGGTTCGAACCACGTTGATTTCGGCGGCATGATCTCACCCATGTCAGAAACCGTGAATAAGTCATCCATCGTGGTTGGGAACATAGAAAACGCGATCTTCGCCTCGCCTGAATCCACGAGCCGGACAAGCTCGGTCGTTCCCCGTGCTCCACCGACGAATGCGATCCGCTTGTCCGTACGCGGATCTCCGATCCCAAGGATCGGTGAAAGTATGTAGTCTTGGAGAATGCTCACATCCAAGGCCGCGATCGCATCGAGATTCCGCTGTTCCTTTGGATTGAAACGAAGTTTGTACCAATCACCATCGAAATACATACTGAACTCGCCGCGGTATTTCGGCTGCTGCTCGACGGAATCGACAAGAATAAAATTATCCCGGATCTTATCGAAAAGATCCTCCCGGTCGAGGCCATTTAGATCGGCGACGACGCGATTGTACGGCAGGATCCTTAGATCTTCTGCCGGGAAGATTCCGGCCATGATGAAGTTGTATTCTTCATCACCCGTATGTTCCGGATTAGCAGACCGCAGACGTTCACGCGCCAATCTCGCACTTTCGACGCGATGGTGTCCGTCCGCAACGTAGATCGCAGGAACATCAGCAAATGCTTCAACCCATTCGCGATGATCTGTCACGCGCCACAACTCCTGTCCCACGCCGAGCGAACATTTGAATGAATATAGAGCCGGTTCCTTTACCACATTTTTGATCAGTCCCTCGATCTCGCCCGTGCTTCTGAACGCAAGGAAGACCAGACCCGTTTGTGCCCCGACGGCAAGCATGTGATCGGTCCTATCGGCGACTTTGTCAGGACGCGTCTTCTCATGACGTTTTATTACATTGTTCTCGTAGTCGTCCACCGAACAGCAGGCAACGACTCCGGTTTGAATGTGCTCGCCATCCGTCAACCGATAGATATAGATAGCCGGTTCCTCGTCCTCGACGAGAATTCCCGTTTTGATAAAATCGTTGAGGTTTTGCTTTGCGCGTTGAAGTACCTCGTTCGGCGGCGGCACTAGATCGGGGTCAAATTCACCCTCGGGACGAGTAATGCGAAGAAACGTATTGGGATTCTCTTTGACCTGATCCCTGACCTCCTCGTCGTAAATGACGTCATAGGGAACGCAAGCTACTCGTTCGGCAAGTTCGGCCAATGGTCGGATCGCTTTGAATGGTCTGATCAATGCCACAACACTTCTCCCGGTCAATATGTTGAACGATTGCCGTTGATCAACTCGTCCAATTTTTTCTCCTGATCTTCGATCTCCTGTATCATCTGGTTGGCGTATCCCTGCTTATCGATCTTCCACACGCCATCCTCACGAACAAATGGGATCGTTTCCCAGTTTCCCAGCGTATTCTTCACTTCGAGCCTGGCCTTGTCGCCATCTATCTTCTCATTCCGATACTCGACCGAGGTTTGATTTTCACTGACCAAAGTTTCCCGTTTAACAATGTCGTCAACCGTTACACCCTGGGATTTTGCCTCCTTCTCGTGCATCTTGATCGTAGAGGCTGAGAGGAGCAGCTTCATCGTTGTATAGTCCTTTGCCTTAAGAGCCTTGATGTAGGTCATAAATGTCTCTTTTGGCGTCGCCGGACGCTGCGGAGTGCACGCGAGCATTGAGAACAAAAGGAAAAAAGTTGCTGCCGTTGACCAGATGCGCATGATACGGGTACCTTTCTTAAGAAAGCTCAAAACTTTGATTATAGCCGAAAGCAGGGAAGGCAAAAACGTATGGAGCGCAAAATCCTCGGCAAAGATGAACTTAAGGTCGCGGTCGCAGGCCTGAACAGGTGGGCAACGGACGGAACCTGGTTGAAAAAACGGTATGAATTTAGCAACTTTGCAGAGGCGCTCGCATTTGTGAATCGCGTCGGCGGCCTAGCGGAAAAGGCCGACCATCACCCCGATATCACATTCGGCTGGGGCTACGTTGAGATATTGCTCACAACGCATGACCGCGGGGGTGTCACAGATGTCGATCTTGCACTGGCTTACGACATCGATGAAAACCATTGACCTAGTGTGGCGCCGCGGCAGTTCCGGTCCTCGAGAATCCACTGTCGCGCAATGCCACCTGGCCCATTCGCGTAAAGTTCATCGACTCGGCTAGAATGCGTGCGGCTTCCTCCGGTGCATGAAATCCCATTGAGTTTTCCGCCTCGACAAAGTCCAAGTAGAACTGAGCTTTTCGTTGAAATCCACGGCTGTCCTTAAGCTTCTCTTCAGGATGTCCGGCATCTTTTGCAGCCTTGATATCTCCGATCAACTGTACCAAAGCTTCCATCGCAAGGTTTCTAAGGTTGAAGGTCCGCTCCTGTATACTTTCAATGCGGAACTTGAGTTCTTCTTCTGTTGCCTTATGGCATGTTTGGCATGACGTGTTGAGGCTTAGGACCGGGCTTCGAACGTGGTGATTGCTGATCTTCATCGCCCCCTCGCGAACGTAAGGCATATGACAATCGGCGCAGCTAACGCCGGCGCGCGCATGGATGCCCTGATTGTACATCTCGAACTCGGGATGCTGTGCCTTTAGAACATCCGCTCCCGTCTGAGCGTGCGTCCAATCCTTGTGCTGAACTGTGTCATAATAGGCTGTTATATTCTCGACCTTCAGTCCGTTTTGCCACGGATAGGTCAGTGTTTTTTCCGGCCCTTTGAAGTAATATTCAACATGGCATTGTCCGCAGACGTAGGTGCGCATCTCCTGACGAGTAGCGTCACGATTGACATCAAAATTCTGAATTCCCTGGGCTGCCTTTGCGACACGGATGCCTTCCATGAACGCAGGCCGCGTTACACGGAGAGCCATCGTTCGCGCATCGTGACAATCGATACAGGCAACCGGATGAGTGACCTCCTTTCTGGCCTCCATATAAGGCATCTTGTTAAGGGCATTAAAACCGGCGACAATATCGCCCCCACCAAGCTTCTTGTAGGCGGTATAGGCCGAAGCGTGGCAGTTGATGCAGGTGCCCGGCTGCTTGGTCACCTGCTGCCGCTCAGTGAAAGTCTGATCGTCGAGCATGTAAGCGTGCCCGCGCTCTTCGCGAAAATCCACAGCGAAGGCGTAGCCATCCCACATCGTCTTTAGTCGAGGATCCTCTTCGAGTCGGGATTGGGCAACGACGGACCGCGGGTCAGCTTCCTTCGGTGTTTGATGAACCCCCTCGCTACCGCCAAACCTCGTACGTACCTGATCTACCGTCCTTTTGTAGCCGTCATACTGGAGTGGAAAGTTCTTGCCCCAAAGCTCTGGATCAGCAGTATCGTCAGTAAGCTCAACGACCGAAAAGAACGGACTGCGCGCTTCCTGTTTGCGCTCGAAGATATTGGTCAACAATGCCAGGCCTAGGATCGCCGCGGCGAACGACGCGAAGGCGATGATCACGACCACTTTTAGCCCGAATAGTCGTTTCTTTCTCGGTTGGCTATCTTCTTGTTTCTCAGTGTGTTGTGTATCTTCAACCATCTCTGACCTCAAATTAGTGCATATGCCCGACATTCCGGTGACATCTGATGCACGAAACTTCTTCTGATTGTTCAATGGATTCTGAAACCGTAATCGAATGGACCATCGGCTCGTGACAGGTTCGGCATGATTGTTCGGCGATCAGGCGGTTTCGTTCCGTGATCTGGATCGGTTCATGAAATCCGCCAAGCGTAAAATAGTAGGAATGCCAAAAGCCATTCCATGCCTTGGTTGAATATTTCCCGATCATACCAGGGGGCGTGTGACAATCGTTACAGGTTGCAACCGCCTTATGGCTGGACTTCAACCAGCCATTGTATTGGTCGTTCATAATATGGCAGTTTGCGCATGAAGCCGGATCATTGCTCAGATAGGAAGCGCCCTTTCCATACCAGAAAGTATAGAGACCTACGCCGATAGCCAAGCCGAGTCCAACACCCATTATAATAAGTCTCAGCAAATATAAGCTCATTCAGCTCTCGATTCGGATTGGGAGAATCTTACCCGACCGACTAGTAACGGGTCAAGAATTGGTTTGATAACTTTTTTTAGCATCAGCCAATTATGACCTCGTCGATAAAGATCCACGGGTCACCGCCGGCACCGAGGTGCCATTCCGGGATCTTGCCGAAATTGTATGCGCGAATGCGGAGGTATCGAGTCTTGACCGGCGTGATGCGCCGGGTGAACTCGCGAATGGTCGGTGTCATTTCCTTTTGAGGGAAGCCGGGTTTGATCTCAGCGACACGCGTGAAGTTTATGCCGTCGCCCGACATCTCGAACTCGATTCGGTCAGGCATCCAGATCCACGGTCCGGCGGCCTGGACGAAGCTGCCACCGAGTTCTCTTATCTCGGTCTCACGTTTTAGGTCAATGACGGCCTCGTAAGGTTTGCCCTGCACGCCCTGCCACTCGCCGCTCGCGAAATTCGTCGTCCCTCGAATGCCGTCGATGATCGCATTCTCGCCGCCGCCTGTGTACTGCGTGCTGTAGCCGGAGAGGACCTTGACCGTCCAGTCGTGCGGGCGTTTTGTTAACACGGATTCGACCCGAAAACTAGTCGTTCCGCCGCGTATGGCAACCGCCTTGACGGTCGTTGTGCGGTCGATCGTGAACGGAACCGAGTAAACTCTTGAATCTTTGGTCGGGACGCTGCCGTCAGTCGTGTAAAAGATCGTGGCATTTCTCGTAAGCCCGGAAAGCGTCACCGTCGTGCTGTTGCCAAACGTCCGATCACCGGTTATCACAGGCACCGCAACGGTATCGGATTTGATCGACGAAGCGGGAAATTCGTTGAATGTTGTTTCAACAGGCTTGTCCGTCATCGCGAATTCCAACACACCGCCGCGCATTACATCGCCGTGCGTAATAAACGCCTTCTTGTACGGTGCGCCGTTCAGGTAGGCATTGAGAATGTACCTATTGGCGGAAGAGACATTCTTCGCTTTGATCGTAAATCTCTTGCCGTTCTCAAGACGATACGTCATTTCGGGGAAAAGCGGCGTACCGAACGCATAAATTCCATCGCCGGGAGCGACTGGATAGAAGCCCCCGGCGCTCATGATGTACCACGCAGACATCTGGCCGCAGTCCTCGTTGCCGATCAAGCCGTCCGGCGCATTCTTGTAAAAATCGTCCATTATCAGCCGGACGTATTTCTGCGTTTTCCAGGGTTTGTGCGCGTAGTTGTAGAGATAGGCGATGTGATGCGAGGGCTCGTTGCCGTGTGCATACTGGCCGATCAACCCGGTGAGGTCGGCCTGCTCGCGGCCTGAGAGTTTTGCGTCGGTCGTAAACAATTCATCGAGTTTTGCGATGAATTTTTCGCGGCCGCCCATTAGCTCTTCGAGCTTCGTCACATCATGCGGGACAAAAAACGAATACTGCCATGAATTACCTTCGGTAAAGCCAAAATTCACCTCGGTCGGCGAAAACGGCTCGACAAAGCCGCCGTTCTTTTTAGCGCGCAAAAAGCCGGTTTTTGTATCGAAGAGGTTTTCGAAGTATCGGGCGCGTTTTGAATACGCCTCGGCGTCAGCGCGTTTGCCCAGTAGCCTTGCCATCTGCGCGATGCACCAATCGTTGTAGGCGTATTCGAGAGTTTTTGAAACCGATTCATTCTCGTCCTCCATCGAGATGTAACCGCGTTTCTTGTACCCCTCGAGGCCGAAGTGATCGAGTTCGGCTGAGTGTTTGGCGGCAGCGTATGCCTTTTCGTAGTCGAAACCTTTGATCCCCTTTGCCATCGCGTCGGCGATGACTGACACGGCGTGATAGCCGATCATCGTGTCGGTCTCTTCGCCCCACAATTCCCAAACCGGCAGCCGCCCGCCTTGCTCGTACTGGCGAATGAACGTGTTGATAAAATCAACCGTGCGTTGCTGGTCGATGATCGTATAAAGCGGATGAGCGGCGCGAAACGTGTCCCAGAGCGAGAAAACTGTGTATTGCTCGGTCGGAGCGCGGACGCTCCCGTCCACAGTTGCGGCTTCCTCCGGTGAATATGACTTAGGTTTCCCTTGCTCTTGGGCAATGGCAGGTTTGTGCGGGCCCAAACGGCCCTCATTGCGGACGACGGCGTCCGCGTTCCGTTCGAGCTGATGTATCTTCCGGTCATGACCGAGATATTTTCCATCGACGTCGCTAAAGACGTTCGGCTGGATCATCGTGTGATAAAGTGCCGTGTAAAACGTCGTCGTCTGATCAGGCGTTCCACCCGAAACCTCGATCTTCGAAAGCTCTTTGTTCCAGGCAGCTTTCGCATCAGCTCGCACCTTATCAAAATCCCAGCCGGGAAGCTCGGCGGCAAGATTCTTGCGAGCACCTTCGATCGAAGCGTGGGAAATGGCAACCTTGAGCAGAATTTGCTCGCCGTTGGTTGGGCCAAAGTATAAAACCGCCTTTACATCGGTGCTCTTTGAGTGATGCGAATTAAAAATATCCCCGCTGCCCGTCAATGATTGTTTGAACGGCTTAGAAAACTCAGCGACAAAGTAGATCGCTTGATCTTGAGCCCACGATTTTGAACGGCGATGACCTTCGATCCGATTCTTGCCGACAACCGTTACTTCTGAACCAAGCACTTTGTCACGCCACTTGAGATCGAGGAGAATTTTCATATCCTCTGCGGCCGGAAAAGTGTAACGATGAAGGCCAACACGTGTCGTCGCGGTCAACTCGGCCCGGATATTCTCATCATCCAATTTTACTGAATAGTAGCCCGGCTCCGCTTTTTCATTCGCATGTGAAAACTTGGAGGCGTATCCATTGACTTCTTTAGTCCCAGTCTTCGCTTCCAGATCGAATGCAAGCGTTGGCATGAACAAAATATCGCAGCCGTCCGGGATGCCGGTGCCAGAGAGGTGGGTGTGTGAGAAGCCGTAGATGATGTCGTCGTTGTAGTGATAGCCGCTGGAGCCGTCCCAGTTGTCGATACGTGTATCGGGCGAGAGCTGCACCATTCCGAAAGGGACCGTCGCTCCCGGAAATGTGTGCCCATGGCCGCCGGTGCCGATGAATGGATTTACCCAACGAGCGTAATCGCGAGTCTGCCCGAAAGTGAGCAAAGAGCAGTGGGCGGTGAACAGTAAGAGACAGCAGAGACGCGTAGTCGTTGATAGAATTGATCCTTTCATGTTGCGTTCACCTAATGGCTTTGTGAATCAGCCGTCTCGGCTCAACGCCATTTGACGATCTTAAAAACTATCTTTTTGTAATCGTCCTTTTCATACAAAACGCCGATCCGATCCTTGTCGGTCGATACAATATCCGAATAAGCAGTGTAGCTATCCGTCGGCGTCGGGGCGGCGTCAATCAAAATGCTTCTTGTCCAGGTGAAGCCGGCGTCAAAGCTGATCCGCAAAGTAAGATCGTCGCGCCGCTTCGCGTTGGCGTTGTTTGAGAATGCGACCGTTTTGCCTTCGATCGCGAGCAGGCTGCCCTGACACACTGGGTCGGGCAGATCTTTGTCAAATCCGGCCGCATTCCACGTCGCTCCGCCGTCCAAGCTGCGAGCCGAGATGCGAAGTTTTTGATCGCCGCGCTGATTGCGGGCGTTGAGCAGAAGTCCGCCGTTCGGCAGTTCGGCCGCGGTCGCTTCATTGCTGCCTTTGATGCCAATGTCGTCGCTGATCTTAAATGTCTTTCCGTGGTCGTCAGAGTAGAATGCGGCGGCCATGTAATCGGTCGCATCGTCTTGCGGCTCGCCCTTTGAATAGTTAATTGGAACCAGAATTCGACCTTTGTACTTGCCGCTTGTGAATTGCACGGCGTGGCCGGGCGTGTTTGCATACGCACGCCAATCGGCGCGCATGGCCTGCGACGAAATGTTAACTGCGTCAGACCATGTTTCGCCTTCATCGACAGAGGTTTTGTACCAAACTTCTCGCCGGCCTTTGCCGAGTCGAACCTGAGTTTCGGTGTTGTTGCCCGTGTTGTAAAAAAGGAAGATCTTGCCCTTCGGGTATCGTTTATCGAAAAGATCAACGACCGGAGCCGGATTTCCCGCTTGCAAACTCTCGTTATCGACGACATCGCGGACAGCTGTCCACGTCTTGCCGTTATCGACGCTTGTTTTCAAAACAATGTTGATATCGCCAAAATCACTGGATCCGCGATGCCGGGCCTCAGCAAAGGCTACCAGTTTTCCGGACGGCAGCCTTATGATCGCAGGTATGCGATACGTTGCCACACCGGCCTCACCGCTCTGGAAAACGGTCTGCTGGCCGGTACAGATACACGCGAATGCAGCAATAAGTGCTGATAAAAAGAGTATTCTTAACATTTTAGCTACTGGTATTGTACACCCTTACCGTAGAGATGACCGGACACGCTCGCGAATCCTCGATCGTGATCCGAACTCGACTAGTTAGCTGTTTTGGAAACCGTACGATCCGCTTGTAGCCTATGGTCGTTTCGCGAGCAACCGGCAGAAATTCCCGCCCGTTCCAGACTTCGACGGCAAAGCTCTTGGCCCGCTGGCCGAGGCCGATATACTCCTGAAGCAGGATCGTATCAATGTAGCTTTCCATCTCGAGATCCAGGGTCAGCGATGCGGTCGTCACTCCGTCCTTTGGTGCCCAATATGTCTCGAATGAGTCGTCGAGCACATTGTTCGGAGCGAACCTAGAACCGCGAATACTCGAGGCGGAGATCTTTCCCTTTGCCAGGTTACGTGCAAAGGCGCGTTCCCGCGCCGCCTTGAATTCCATCAGACGCGCGATGTCGTTCTCGTTAACAAGCCCTCGTCGGTCAACGCCAATGTTAAGCAGCAAGTTACAGTTGCGCCCGACCGAGCCGTAATAGATGTCCATCAATTGATCGGTCGACTTGAGCCTTGTATCCTCGTCTGCGTGATAGAACCAGCCCGGCCGGATCGAAACATCGCACTCGGCCGGTACCCACTCCGAACCATTCTCATCGCCCGTGTTCAAAGCCTTTTGGTCGGCAAAACCTGGAAATGATCCCTCGTTATCGCGCATCGACCAGTTCGTCTCGCCGGCGATCCCGCGTTCGTTGCCAACCCAGCGGGCGTCCGGCCCGGCATCGCTGAAAATGACCGCATTGGGCTGAGCAGAGCGGATAGTCGAAAAGAATCCATCGAAGTCGTAGACCATCCGCGTCTTGTTGTCGTTCGCTCCGTCGAGCCATGATTCGAAGACCGGGCCATAGTTCATCAGCAATTCGCGCCATTGCTGTTTGTAGATCTTGTTGTATCGCGGGGTTCCATAGAGCGGATGATTGCGGTCCCACGGCGAGATGTAAACGCCGAATTTAAGTCCGTACTCGCGCGTCGCAGCTGCGACGTCTTTAACGACATCGCCCTTACCATCCCGCCATTTCGAATTCTTTACCGAATATTCCGTGGTCGCCGACGGCCAGAGACAAAAGCCGTCGTGGTGCTTTGCAGTAAGAATAATGCCTTTCATCCCCGCGTCTTTCACGACCTTCGCCCACTGCCGAGCGTCGAACGCCGTCGGGTTGAATTCATCCGTCGGGGCGCGCCCCTCGCCCCACTCATGGCCGGTGAAAGTGTTCGGGCCGAAATGGACGAACGCGTAGTATTCGAGCTTTTGCCACTCAAGCTGTGAGCGCGTCGGTATCGGGAGAACTGGTTTTGGAGCCGGCTGACCGGCAACGGCGACCGCTATTGAAAGAGCGATCAAGACACTGGACCACCCGCGTCTCGCTTGCACTGATATCAGCATACGACTCAAGTTGATGACCTCTGGGTCTCAAAGTGCCACCCGGGACACTCGGAAACAGTCTAATGGACCAATTCCCCGCCGCCGATCTGTCTTAGGCCCTGGCCCTTAATGCCGACCCGGAAACGGAAATGCGCGTCGCCGCCGCGGTGATTGTATCTCAATGAGATCTTGTGCAAGCCGGCCTTGAGCGGAACGACGACCGACTTCATTTTACGATCCTTCGTTCCGGCTTCGTTGATTACCATCTTTCCGCCCAACACAAGCGTCGCATCCCATGTCGAATCCACCTGAAGCTCGTAAACACCATCCTGGGCGACCCGCAGATATCCATCGTATTGAACGCCGAAGTTCTTTTTCAGATCTATCCGCTTCTCGAACTGCGTTAGAAAGATCGACCGCGTTTCGCCTTCGAACTTCTGCGGTTCGCCGCTGTCCATGGGGATCACCAGTGAATAGTTTACCCCGGGCCTCGATTCCGCAATAGAAACCGGCTCGAGCATCGGTCCGCGCACGATCGTCGCTGCATAGACAACGCTCCTGCGCCCGATGCCGTTCACAACGATCGTTTTTAGCGTTTTCGACTCCCCATCGGCTAGGAGGATCTCGATCGGAGCTGAGTACTGCGATGACTTTTCGTCCGGCGTCGAGCCGTCGATCGTGTAATGTATCCTTGTCCCTGGTGCCGGCGTCAGGGTGAGCTGGATTTTTTCTGTTGTCGTGATGACATTACGCAGGCCGTCCGGCTCTGGAATGCGATAATTGACATTCTGACGGTCAAGCATCGGCATGTGAGCCTGAAAGCGTCGTTTGAAATCCGCAAAATCCTTGTCTTCGGGCCGCGACCAGACGCTCTCGGCAATCGCGAGCATTCGTGGTATCGCCATGTACTCGACCTTGTCGCCGGTCTCGATGTATTCGGTCCAAATGTTTGCCTGGCCGCCTATCACGTATCTCGCTTCCTCGGCACTAAGCTCTTTTGGCACCGGATCGAACTGATAGACCTTTTCGAGCGGCAGGTAGCCCCCGATATTCAGCAGTTCGTATGCCGGATCGCCCTGGCCGTAGTCGAGATAGGCGAAATCGGTCGGCGTCATGATCACATCGTGCTTTGCTTTCGCGGCCTCGATCCCGCCTTTCATTCCGCGCCAACTCATGATCGTCGCATTTGGCGCGACGCCTCCCTCGAGGATCTCGTCCCAGCCGATGATCTTTTTGCCTTTGGAATTGACGAACCTCTCCATCCGACGAACGAAATAGCTCTGAACCTCGTGTTCGTCCTTGAGGTTCTCGCGCTTTTTAAGTTCCTGGACATATGCAGATTCTTTCCAGAAATCCTTCAATACCTCATCACCGCCAATATGAATGTAAGGCGACTCTGGAAAGAGCTTGATCGTTTCGTCGAGTACGTCGTCGAGAAATTTGAACGTTTCTTCCGTCGGGCAAAAGACCTCTTTGAAGATACCCCACGTCTTCTTCACCTCGTACTTGTAATCGCGGCCCGCGCACCCAACACCAAGCGCCGGGTATGACGCCAACGCCGCTGACGCATGGCCCGGAAGCTCGATCTCGGGGATCACGTTTATATACTTTGACTTGGCATAAGCGACAACGTCGCGAATCTCATCCTGAGTATAAAATCCCTCGACCGGGCGCCCATCGCCCTTAAAGACCGTTGAATAAACCCCTTCGTGACTCTCCGGCCGCTTCGACCCGATCTCGGTCAGCTTCGGGTATTTCTTGATCTCGATACGCCAACCTTGATCGTCAGTCAGATGCCAGTGGAACTGATTGAATTTATACTGCGCCAGCAGGTCGATGTACCTTTTGACAAAGGAAACGGGCATGAAATGACGGGCAACGTCGAGATGCATGCCGCGGTAGGTAAATCGGGGCTCATCCCGGATATCAATGGCAGGAATGCTCGCGTTCTTATCGGAAATGGAAGGCAATAATTGCAGCAGCGTTTGAATCCCGTAGAAGACCGCCCGCTCGGTGCCCGAGATCTGTACGGACTCAGGAGTTACCTTCAATGAATAAGATTCCGAGCTGAGGCCGGACGGCTCGGCCGTGACGACCGCAAATCGAATGATGTCTTTCGTTTGCGGCTTGGTCGTCGTCTGAAGTTCATACCCCAAGCTTTGTCGAAGACCAGCATTAAATGCGACCGCTAAGCGACGGCTCGAATCAGACATGGTAAGTATCTTCGTCTTCTTGCTGAGCTGAAAAGACCCAGTACCGAGCGAAACGGTCTGGGGTTGCGGAATGACGTTGACCTTCGTTGGCTGGGCGCTGATCAGGGAAACAAATATCAGGCTGATCGCAAAAGAAATAAGCGAGGTTTTCATGGCAGTGATCGGAGTCGTTGATTTTGCTCCCATCATATCAAATCGAGAAGCCCATTCAATTCTCTCGGCAGCGTTTGGGTAAACTGCATGCTTTTTTTCGTTACGGGATGCTTGAAAGCCAGGCGCTCAGCGTGGAGGAAGAATCGACCGAGCTGAGCAACCGCTTTTCTTATCTCAACATTTGCTATCGAGTTGTCGCGGCCTTCGTTATAGACGCCGTCGCCAACGACTGGATGATTGATGGACGCCAGGTGGACGCGGATCTGATGCGTTCGACCGGTCTTGATGTCAACTTCGAGGAGCGTGTACTTATCGAAGCGTTGCCGGACCTTCCAAAGTGTGAGCGCATTACGGCCGTTTGCGGAAACTGTCATTTTTGTACGGTGCCAGCGGTCGCGGGCGATCGGCCGGTCGATAGTGCCCGCTGTTTGTTCGACGCGGCCGTGGACAAGGGCGATATAGCTTTTTTCAACCTCGCGGTCGTGAAATTGGCGGGAAAGCTCTTCAGCGGTCTGTTCGTCCTTGGCAACAACGATCAGTCCCGATGTGTCTTTGTCGAGGCGATGGACGATGCCGACGCGGGACTCAGATTCGGCATTCAAGTTGGGTGCTGGGATCTGGAATTTGAAATGCCCAGCGATCGCATTTGCGAGCGTGCCTCTGTCGATCCCCGCTCCGGGATGGACGACCATCCCGGCTGGTTTGTTTATTACCGCAAGAAATTCATCCTCGAAGACTATTTCCAACGGAATGTCTTCCGGTTCAAATCGTCGCGAAGGTGTTTCGACAAGATCGACGTCGATCTCGTCATCCTTGCGGACCTTGTATGAAGGTTTTGCCGGCTTCTCATTAACGAGAACATCCTCGTCACCGATCAGCCGCTGAAGACGCGAACGCGACCAACCTGCGATCCGCTCGGCGAGAAATGCATCCAGCCGCAAGCCAGCATCCCCTTCGTCCACTCGGAAGGAAATGCCAACACCATCGGTCGAATTGCTAACCGGCTGGCTCACGCGGCAATAGTTCGATGTATTTCGACAGGGACTGCAGCATTTCCCGGATTGTGACAGTCGGCTTTCTTGACCGCACGGATATTATAACCTTGGAGCCCCAGTTCTTTCTGTTCTCCTCGATATATTGCGAGCGAAGCTGGCTAGCGCGTTCGAAGGCCTGCCGGTTACGGTCGTCCTGCGCCAGGCGACGCTGTCGTTCATCTTCAAGCTCCGATCTGATGTGAGCTGCGACACCCGCGCTTGTTCCATTCTGCAGATCTCGTTCCAGCTGGATCTCGCGGTCCGATTTCGAAACCGCCGACGGCTCTGTGAGGTTGATCCCATTTACGACCCATTCCCGGCCCGGCGACCCACCGCCGTCCAGGTCAAGCTCGATACCCCTTGTCGAGATCTTTACTCCCGTGATCCTCGATCGTGCTCCTTTCGCGATAGCCACCCCGAATTCCTTCACAAGACGTTTGTAAGCGGAGTCGTCAATGCTGACGACCGCATCGTCAAAAGTCATGTAGACCCCGGCATCGATTGCGGGGAGATCCATCTTAACGGAAACAAACCGGCCTACAAGGGCCTTTCTCATGCGAACCTCGCTGTCGTCCTGGGCTATTGCGATTTGAGTGAATGCCGCAATGAGGAATGTGACCAAACAGAATACTCTACCCATACGTTCTCCTCGATCCGATCCCAGATCTAAGAAGCAGGAACATCCCGTTCACTGCCAATAAGGGATCGCAACCTCCACACAAGAAAAACTACAGCGGCAGCCGCAACCCCAAGGCTCGTCAGTTGCGAGGTAGACAAACCGGTCAAGGTCGTTAGACCAAAAAGATCTCCGCGCGGATCATCGCGGATGAACTCGATCAAAAAACGAAAGATCGAGTAAATAATAGCGTAAGTGATCAGGATCTGACCAGAGAATTTTTTTCGACGGTGCAGCCAGAACAAAAAGGCGAAAACGCCGAGCATCACAACCGATTCGATGATCTGAGTTGGCCAAAGATATAGGTCGGCCCCGTCCGGCCCTATGATGGGAACACCAGTATATTCGTGACCCTTTTCTGTGAAATGCACGCCGAGCGGACCATCGCAAACCTTTCCCCAGCAACATCCCGCCGCAAAACAGCCTTGGCGGCCAAAAGCCTGACCGAGAGCGACTCCCGGAGCGAAGGCATCCGCAACCTTCCAAAACGGCAGTTTATAGAGCGGGACCAGGATGGCCGTAGCCAGAAATCCGCCGATCAAACTGCCATAAAAAACGCCCCCTGAGCGAAGAAAATCAAGCGAGAATACTTTGACGTTATCCTCGACCATCAGCATCAGCAGCTTTGAACCTAGCAGGCCGCCGACCAATACCCATAGGCCAAGATCGTAAATACGCTCTTTCGGCAGGCCATCACGGGCAGCGAGCCGTGAGGCCACAAAAAGAGCCAGCAGCATCCCGAGCGCCAGGAAAATGCCGTAGGTCGTTACCGGAAAATCGCCAATTCGAACGAGTTCAGGGTACATAGTCGGAACCACTCGCCTGAGCGGGTGGCAAAACAATCATCGCTACACTTCGCTATTACTCACCTTTGGATCCCCGGTCAACGCAGGCGGTTCCGCCTTCCTTTTCGCAAAGAACATGTCGATCACGAGCAAACCCGCTCCGATACAGATCGCTGCGTCGGCAATGTTAAAGGTCGGATAATGCCAATTGCCAAACTGCACGTCGATAAAATCGATAACGAAGCCCAGGCGAAGGCGATCCGTAACATTTCCGACGATCCCGGCCAGAAGCAACGCGAGAGATCCCATGATCCTGTCATCGCTTCGCGGAGTTCGCCAGAAGAAATATAGAACCAGCGTCGCCGCCGCCAATGCCACCAGCGACAGTCCCCAACGCCCAGTTGCCCCGTGGTCATCGAGCATCGAGAACGCAACGCCCGTATTCTGCGCATACGCGAGGTTCAGAAAGCCCGGAATTATCGAACGATCCCCTTCGAAGCGAATAACCCGCGCAGCCCAGGCCTTCGTCGTCTGGTCTATCAGAAATACGCCCCCCGCGATCGCAAGGTAAGCGAGCTTCCAAATGAGATCGGTTCTCTTCACTTAATTCTTCTTGGTCTCAACCGCCGTTTTTGTTTCCGCAAAAAAGGATTTGTTGACGATCTTCCATTCGCCGTTTATCTTCAGTAGCGTCATATAATCGACGAACTTCACGGTCGGGTAATCGAGCACGATCCTCGCTACGGCGGCATTTCCCGTAACATCGATCGATTCGATCCGCCGTCCTTTTTTCCGTTCGGCCTCATCAGCCGCCGGCTTCCCGATGAACGCCCGCGTGATAAAGTGATCGAAACTCTCGACCGAGTAAGCCCCCTCCTTGATCCAGATCATATTGCCCTCGGTGTGAAAGGCCTTTCGGGCGTATGCCGGATCACCTGTTGCATGGGCTTTGATGTAATTTTCAAGCGGGATCTTTACAGCCTCGCCGTCCGGACGTTGGGAAAAACCCATGCCGACAGTCAATAGAGTAAGCGTCAGGATCAAAATTGCATTTTTCATATGATCGGTATCTTGTGAAAAAAATGGTTTCGCGGAGTTTAACTCGACTCGTAGCCTGCACACTCATCAGCCGATATTTAACTACTCTGTGTAAGGAAATATCGCCTTCGGAGCCTTAAAGCGTTTCCACCAATCAGAGTAACAAACGTCTGTACACCCAATGCCGTGCGTAACAAGTCGCCATTTCCCGCCCGACTTCCGAAGCAGGCCAAAGAAGTTATTGTCATAGGCGTCTTCGTAGCCTTCAAATCCGGTACCTTTTACCGATGGTGGGCCGCCCGAAGGTAGTGTGGGCGTCGCGCTGATGAATGCCCAAGCTCCCTGGACTTTCAGTTCCTCGACCACAAACACGATCTTCTGTTTATAGGCTTTTTCGACCGGCACGCGAATCACGTTCAGTACCGCCGCGCGATCCGCCGAGCCTTTTTCCGGGGTGTAAACGGACTGCGCATTTGTGATAACACAAATACTCAACAAAATTAGAAGCGAGAATAACGCACGACGCATATCTTCATTATATACCCTTTAGGATCTGTTCTAGCGCTCCGTTGCACCTTTCGCAGACAGTTGGGAGATCTGCGAATTCGCCAACGCGGGTTGAATAGTTCCAGCACCGTTCGCACTTGGTCCCGTCAGCCTGCATGACCTCGACCCGCTGAACTGCCCCTTCATGCACTTCGACCTGAGACACGATAAAGACATATCGAAGTTGCTCGTAATACTCGAGCAAAAATCGAGTGGTCTCGCGGTCTGTGGTCAGAACGACTTTTGCTTCGAGCGACGACCCGATGCGTTTTGCGATACGGGCTTCTTCGAGGGCTTTTAGCACTTCGTCGCGAAGCGCGAAGATTCGCTCCCAATTGGATCGCAGGGCGAGGGCCTCCGACTCTCCAATAGATAAACTGTTGGCGTTTCGACGCGGAAACTCCGCCATGTGCACGGAGGCTTCACTCTTTGCGGGGAGGTTCTCCCACGCTTCGTCGCAAGTAAATGCAAGCAGTGGAGCCATCAGCCTAACGAGCGAATCGGTGATCCTGTATAGCGCCGTCTGCGCTGAGCGGCGTTCGACGCACCTTGGAGCGAAGATGTAAAGACGATCCTTGATGATGTCGAAATAACGGGCCGAGAGCGTCACGGTACAGAAGCCATAAAGTGCGTTGTAGGCAGCCTGAAAATTATAGCTGTCATAACCCGCCATTACTTTTTCCGCCACCTCGTCCAGACTCGCAAGAGCCCAGCGGTCGATCTCAAGCATGTCGGACACGGCAACTGAATCGGTCGCCGGATCAAAGCCGTCGAGATTTCCGAGAGCGTAGCGCAGCGTGTTGCGCATCTTTTTGTAGGCATCGATCACGCGGGCGAGGATCTCATCCGAACAGCGAACATCCTCAGTGTAGTCGACGGCCGCCGCCCATAGACGCAGCACATCGGCACCAGATCTATTTATGATCTCATTCGGAGCGGTGACATTACCTTCGGTCTTTGACTGCTTTTTGCCTTCGCCGTCGACGACCCAGCCGTGCGTGACAATCTGCTTGTACGGGGCTGAATCGTGCGCCGCGATCCCACAGCTCAGAGAAGAATTGAACCAACCACGATATTGGTCGCCGCCTTCGAGATAAACATCGGCCGGAAAACGAAGCGTGTCGCCGCGGGTTTCGAGGACGGCAACGCACGACGATCCGGAATCGAACCATACGTCAAGAATGTCTGTCTCCTTGCGAAAATCCGAGCTCCCGCAGTCGCATTTGAACCCGTCCGGCAGCAGCTCGCTCGCGACGCGGGCATACCAAGCATCGGCGGTTTCCTTTGCAAAGATGTCGGCGACATGATCGACGATCTTCGGATCGGCAACCTCCGCGTCGCACGCCTGGCAATAGAAAACCGGGATCGGCACGCCCCATGAGCGCTGCCGCGAAACACACCAGTCCGGCCGGCCCTTGAACATATTCGTCATTCGGCCCTCGCCCCACGACGGGTGCCATTTTACGCTCTTGATTTCAGACAACGCCTGATTTCGCAGCCCATTTTCCGACGGCTCGCCGTTGAGTTCATCCATTGAAATAAACCATTGCGGCGTCGCCCGGAAGATCACTGCCTTCTTGCACCTCCAGCAATGCGGATAACGGTGATCGTATCTCTCCGAGTGAAGCAGCATTCCTGATTCACGAAGAAACTCAACGATCCGAGGATTGGCGTCGAGGATGTTCATACCGCTGAAATGTTCGACCTCCTCGATAAATCGCCCCGCAGGATCGACAGGGTTATAGATATCCAGCCCGTAGGCTTTGCCGATATGAAAGTCGTCCGCACCGTGTCCCGGCGCTGTGTGAACACAGCCGGTACCGCTCTTCTTCGAAGATTTGTCCTCGAAACGAACGTCCAGCTCAACCTCAGCGTCGGCCTCGCCGAGCGTAACATGCTCCCCGTTCATCAGCAGCGAAACACGGTCGAGCCATGCATGGCGACATTGCATTCGATCGAGCTTTGAACCCTTGAAACGGGCGAGCTCCGTTACATCGCCAAGGCCGCATGCCTCAACAAAAGCCTGTTGCAGGTCGCTTGCGACGATGTAAACCTCCTCGCCGCCCGCAGCTCGCGTACCGAGAGCCGAGTAGTCGAATTCCGGATGGACGGTGATACCAAGATTTGCGGGCAGCGTCCACGGCGTGGTGGTCCAGATCACGACAAATACATTCTTGCCGGCCAACGCCGGATCGATCTCGGCCGGATCGGTTCTAAGTGGGAATTTTACATAGACCGAGGGCGAAGTGTGCTCTTTGTATTCAACCTCTGCTTCGGCGAGAGCGGTCTGGTCGTGAATGCACCAATAGACCGGCCTCAGGCCTTTGTACACGAAGCCCCGTTCAAGGAATTTCCCGAAGAGCCGAGCCGTCGATGATTCGTACTCGGCCGACATCGTCAAATACGGATTCTGCCATTCGCCGAGAATTCCAAGACGTTGAAAATCGCGTGTCTGATTGTTCATCGCGGTGGAAGCATGTTCGCGGCAGATCCGCCGAAATGTTGCGACCGGCAGATCGTTCTTGTTCCTGCCCTTTTCCTTAAGCTTTCGCTCTACATGCGTTTCGATCGGCAATCCGTGACAATCGTAGCCCGGGACATACGGGGCCTCAAAACCCATCATCGAACGCGTTTTAACGACAAAATCCTTAAGGATCTTGTTGAGCGCCGTTCCGATATGAATATCGGCGTTTGCATACGGCGGGCCATCGTGCAGAATAAACTTCTCCCGTCCTTTCCGGGCCTCTAACACCTTCTCGTAAAGCCCCATTTCCTGCCATTTCTTCAAACGAGCAGGCTCCATTTGCCCCAGATTCCCCTTCTGCGAGAAATCCGTTCTTGGCAAGTTTACTGTCTTCTTAAGATCGATTTGTTCACTCATTTATAAAATCAAAAGCCCCAAGCCTATCTATCAGCTTGGGACCGTCAAAAGCGTACCTGCGCACCGTTCAACCCACGTCGAACGCCTGTCCCCTGATATTGCCTATAATTGGCGATGGCCTCCGCATAATTCGTTTAAATACTAGCACACACTAGACCCGAAGTCGTAGATCCTCCGAGAAGAACATCACTCTTCCTCGAGTGTGCATAACAACGGATACTCCCGTGCCCTCGCAAGGTTCATCGTCTTTTGGCGTTTTGTTTCCGCTATCTCGTATGGATAAATACCTGCAACACCAACTCCCGCATTGTGTACCTTCAGCATAATGTCGATCGCATCAGCTTCGTCACGGTTAAAGACGAACTGCAATATGAAAACAACAAACTCCATCGTCGTAAAGTCGTCATTATGCAACAGGACCTTAAAGAGCTTCGGCTTTTCCAGTTTGGTCTTCTTTTCAGTCAGAACCTCGCCGCCGCCGTCGATGTCAGGAAATTCGGGCATCAAGAAAATTATAGACTTGGCGGTTTGGATTTGCTACATTTCACTTGCGCTGTTTACTTAGTATTCAATCTGGACATTTACCGCTCGTTGTGAACTGAAAGAGTACGACGATTGAGCGTTTACCTAGACATCGGTCAATGAAAAAGTCAACGGTTTCAGCTTCCTCCAGAGCGGCGGTTCGCCCGATCTCCTTCGAGAGTATCGATGCGGTCTTTCGCGCCGTCGGGCAAAAGCTGAGGGACGGTCTCTCGGGCGAGGCAGAGACTATACTCGTTGACACGATCGAAAAGTATCAACATAAGCCTGACGATCTCGCCAACCTTAAGCGGCTTCTTGCATTTACGCTCGAAACCGCCGGCCGGTATAAAGAGTCGCTTGAGACCATACTCCCGTTTGAGGCTGAAGCAGAACTTGCGGTGTTGAGTCCGGAAACTCGGATCAGGGTCACGACGCAGCTTGCCATTGCCTACAACAACTCCGGCGATCAGCCAAAAGCGGTCACGCTGCTAAAGGAAAATCACCACCGAGCCGAAAAAGAGCAGCTTCGACACCTGTTCGGCAGTATCGATATAGCACTTGCCCGGGTTTATCGGAAACTTGCCGAGTTTCCGATCTGCCGAGACTATGCCCAGAAAGCTCTCGACCATTTTCGCGACTACGGCGACTGGCTCGGGATGGCTGAGGCGTATAGGGAGATCGCCAATAGCTACCACCAGGAAGGCAATAGCGAGAAGGCGATCGACAGCTATAATTACGGGATCACCGCCATTGGCAACAACTCGGCCCCGTACATGCTGGGCAAGCTCTATACCGATATGTCCGGGGCTTACTGGTTCCTGCGTCGGCCGCAGAAAGGGATCGAATGCCTAGAAAAATCGATCGAGTTCTTTGATCAGACCGCACACGCGCTGAATTCGGTGATCGCCTATAACAATCTCGGCATCAATCTTGTCCTCATCGGCGAATGGGAAAGGGCTGAGCAGATCATTCGTCGAGCTCTCGAGATCGCAGAAAAAGAAGAGTATGTGCATGTCGCCGGTATATATGACTCGCTCGGTGAGCTGTATATTCTCCGCGATGACCTTGATGAGGCTGAAAAGTGGCTGGACCGCGCCGTCGAGTTTGCAACCGACAAAAAACATCCGTGGTACACGATCCAGTCGATGCGAAATCTCGCGCGGTGCTACCTCGCGCAGGAACAGGCTGAGAAGGCCGTCACCAAGGCAAGGGAAACTATTGAACGGTCGCGGGAGATCGGCGATAAACATTACGCGAACATGGCGGGCCTTGTACTTGCAGAGGCCTATCTTAAACAAGGACTTGTCGATGAAGTGGAGGATGCTCTTCAAGCGATTGAAGAAACCGACCCAAGCGCGGATTTTTTTGTACTTGGCAACATTCAGCGGATCCGTGGTTTGACCGCATTGACCGACGACGATAAGGAACTCGCCATACATCATTTCAGTCGAAGCTTGACCATCTTTGAAACGGCGGGCGACCTCTATCACACGGCTTTGATCCATCAATTGCTTGGCACCAATCTGGACCTCGAGAACGGTATTAGGCCGATCCGTCATCTCGAATCTGCGGCACAGATATTTCGCAAACTGGGCCTCGACAAAAGGGTCGAAGAAATTGCCCGCGAACTCTCGAAACTCGAAGGTGCGATGGCGACAGCCGCGCCGCGAACGGCTCCTGCGAGAACCAATTCAGTCGTTTCTCAACTTCTGACGGTTCGTCTCGCCGAGGCGACCGCATCCCGAGAGTTGCTGTTTCGCGAACTCGTTGCGGTGCTGCAGCAGGAAAGCAGTGCAAAGAAGATCATAATTGCCCAGCAGAATGACCAGAAAAGGCTCATCCCGTTCATAACCCACGGCATCTCGCCTCAGGACAGTAACGAGGCTGTAATAAAACTGGCGGAGGCTCAGAGCAAGAACGACGAGCGCGCGTTCTCAAGGTCAAAGAATTTTGCGATCTATCACTTGCGCGGTTCCTCAGCGGCGATGCCAGCAGTTCTCTTGATCAGTCCTCAGGCTGGAGCAGTTTTGAACGATCAGAGTTCGCTGGCACCGCTTCTGCGCGTCGTTGAGCTGGGGATGGATGTGATCGCTTTGCGCGAAAAAGACAAGTCCGCCCCTGCTGAGGCGGAATCGTACGCATTGGCATCGACCGGCCTCATGCCCGGCTTCATACACTCGTCGCCGGCCATGACGGCGCTTGTCGAGGAAGTTTATAAGATCAGATCATCCGACGTTACTGTTCTCGTCACCGGTGAATCGGGAACCGGTAAGGAGCTCGTCTCGCAGGCAATCCATAAACTTTCGAATCGAAAGGATCAGATCTTCAGGCCCTTCAATTGTACGGGTCTGACGAAAGAACTCGCCGATGCGACTCTGTTCGGATACAAGAAAGGGGCATTTACGGGAGCGGTCGCAGATAATCCGGGTATCATTCGTTCGGCAAATCACGGAACGCTCTTCCTCGATGAGATCGGCGATCTGCCATTGGATTTCCAGCCAAAGCTGCTTCGATTTCTACAAGAAGGCGAGATACAACCGATCGGTGAAACTCAATCGATCAATGTCGATGTGCGGATCATTGCCGCGACCAACGTCTCCCTGGAAGATATGGTTGCTAACGGCACTTTTCGCGAGGACCTCTTCTACAGGCTGAATGTTATCCGCCTACGCGTTCCGCCGCTCCGCGAACGCCGTGCGGAAATACCGCCAATGGTGAACTATTACATCAATCACTACTCAGAGCGTTTCCAGAAGCACGACCTGTCGATAACACCTCAAGCCGTCGATATGCTGATGGTTGCGAACTGGGAAGGCAATGTTCGCGAGTTGTGCAATGAAGTACAGCGATTTGTGGCCCGGGCTGTTGATGGTGAAGTAATAACGCCCGACCATCTGTCGCCGGAACTGAGGCACAACGCCAGGCCTCTCACGCCGATCGATGGTGACTCAAACGTCAAACCGATCGCAAGTTATGACGGCGGCTTCACGCCGTTCTCCAACATACCCGCCGGCGGGACCCTCGAATCGGCCGTCTCGGAATTGGAAATGCAGCTGATCAAGGCTTCCCTCGCCAGAAACAACTGGAATATCTCCCGCGTGGCAAACGAACTTGGGCTGACGCGTCGCGGCCTTTATCTGAAACTCTCTCGGTATGGGATCGAGAAAGCGGCATGATCGAAGCGTAAAAGCAGAAGTTGCGGTTCCTAAACAATGTTGAGAGAGCGCAGCTCGGCGATCAGGCTGGGCAAAACAGAAAGTAGTTTGTTGATATCTTCCTCCGAGTTGGTCCGCCCGAGTGAGAATCGGATCGAACCCATCGCTCGCGAATACGGAACATCCATTGCCTCGAGCACGTGTGAAGAACGATGATCGTGCGCGTGGCAAGCGGATCCGGTCGAGACTGCGATGCCGGCCCGGTCAAGTCCGTATAAGATCATTTCACCGTTAGTATTCTCAAATGAAATATTTGAGGTATTCGGAAGCCGTTTTGAACTGTCCCGAGTTCCGTTCAAGGAAGAATCAGGTACCTTCGCAAGAATCTCGTTTTCAAGCCTATCCCGTAAGCGTTCAACCTCAACCATTTTTGAAAGGTCTGACGCGAGCCGGGCAGCAGCGCCCAACCCGGCGATCTGGTGAACAGCCTCGGTTCCTGCTCGACGCCCAAATTCTTGTCCACCACCGATCAAATACGGAGACATCTCAACACCTTTCCGGACGAACAAAGCCCCGACGCCCTTTGGCCCATGGAACTTGTGAGCCGACAGCGAAAAAAGATCGACCGGGCTATTTGCCAGGTCGATCGCGATTTTTCCTACGGCGTTCACCCCGTCAACATGAAACAGAGCATTAGAATTTGCTTTCACGATCTGGCCGATCTCATCTATCGGGAAGATCACGCCGGTCTCGTTGTTAGCCAGCATTGTTGAAACAATGGCTGTGTCTGGCGAAAGGGCCGCCCGTAAGGCGTCGAGATCAAGTGATCCTTCGCTGTCAACTTCTAACCATGTAACACGTAATCCCCTGCTCTCAAGCGTCTGGAATACTTTCAAAACGGCGTCATGCTCAACTTTGGTCGTTATAACATGACAATCAGTCCGGTTCCGGATGGCTCCGAAGATCGCCCAGGTGTCACTCTCGGTTCCGCCGGAAGTAAAGACGATCTCATCCGAAGCCGACACGCCAAGCAACTTCGCGACACTGACTCGCGTATCCATAAGTACGCGGCGGCTATCGCGGCTCAGCGAATACGCAGCCGAAGGATTGCCAAACGAAGTTTCGAGGCATTGCCGCATGGCGTCGAGAACTTCGGCGGCGATCGGCGTCGTGGCATTATTGTCAAGGTATATCATTTGCGGTGGCGGTTTCGTTTCGCCGTCAATTTACGATTTAGACTTTAGCAATTACAATTACGGATACATTGGACGCACGGCTCATAATAACAGAACCGACGGGCAGAACGTGGGAAGCCAGTATCGACGCCATGAAGGCCTATACGATAGGTCGAGCAAAGGAGAACGATATTGTCCTAAATGATCGTCGTGTATCCCGAAAACATGCCTACATCTACCAGGACAACGGAAACTACAAGATCGTTGACGGATATTTTGAGGGCGGGCAGCTTTACCGAAGCGTCAATCATATCTTCGTAAATGGTGCAATGCACCTCGAATATCAGCTTACCGAGAACGATACCGTCCTCATCGGAGAAACACGGATCGACTTTCATCTGATAGACCGGATGAAGGAAACGGTACACACGGTGCCGCCGACCGACAATGTGATCGCGGTCAAGGAGGAACGCCCGAAAACCGTCAATTTTGATGATTCTCCGTTTGGCCACACACAGGTTCAGATCTCGGTAAACGAGATAATCGGCCGGCATTCGAATATGTCGCTCGAGACCGCTACGGCGTCTCCGACCGAGATCAAGGACCTCAGGCGAAAGGCAAAGATCCTCGAACTTTTGTTCGAGATGGGCAGAACGCTGGGTACGGCCTTCGAGTTGGAGGAGATCTTTGAAAAGGGAACGGACCTGATATTTCGCGGCACCCCTGCCGATCGTGTGGTGGCGCTTCTTGCCGAGGAAGGCCCTGACGGAAAGATCATCGAAGATTCACTCTATCCGATCGGGGCAAAAACACGTGATGCCAGTTTTGAAAAGCTGACTGAGCGGCTGGCCGTTAGCCGAACAATAACGAAGAAGGTGATGACCGATCGTGTTGCCGTGCTTTCGCAGGACGCGAAGAAGGATGAGCAATTCTTCGGCGCCGAATCGATCGTCTCGCAGGGTGTGAGGTCGACTATCTGCGCTCCTCTGGTAACGGCAGCGAATATCCACGGCGTTCTCTACGCAGACAGGCTCGATCCGTTCGCTGCCTTTTCTCCTGATCACCTCGAGATGATCAGTGCCGTGGCTGCCCTGACTGCCGTAACGGTCGAAACGGTCAAGGCTCATAAACGGCTTGCCCGAGAAGAAGTGGCACGTGCAAATTACAGCAGGTTCATGCCGGAGTACGTCGTGCAACAGCTTCTCGAAAATCCCGATTCATTCCGTCTCGGCGGCGTAAATCAACTGATCACGGTCTTATTTGCCGATATCCGCGGATTTACCGCTATGGCAGAGAATGAGAATCCCGAGGACGTTGTTCGGCTACTAAACCATTATTTTACGGCGATGTCCGAGATCATTTTCGAGCACGGAGGCACCTTGGATAAATACATCGGTGACGGGCTGATGGCACTCTTCGGAGCGCCGACCGCAACGCCCAATGATGCCAAAAACGCACTTAACGCAGCAGTTTCGATGCAGCGAGAACTGCAAAACTTGAAAAAGAACCTCAATGAAGAGGGCTTCTCCGGGATCTCCATCGGCATCGGGCTTCATACCGGGGTAGCGACGATTGGTTACATAGGTTCCGAACGGCGATCCGAATATACCGCGATCGGCGATACGGTGAACCTGGCTTCCCGGCTCGAAGCAAATACGCGCGGCGGACAGATCTTGATCAGCGAAGCCACGGCGCGAGCCACCGAAGGGTTGTTTCCATTGATCAGGCGCGAGCCGATCGTTGTCAAAAATCGACAGCAGCCGGTCGATCTTTACGAAGTAAAATGGACCGAATAACTTGGAAGCTTTTATGAATTCGGCATATAATTCCTTAACCCCCCGGGAAGCTGAATCTTTATGCTAAAGATCTCGTCCCTCAAAAAGCTGGTAACAGATTCGATGGCGATAGACCTCGGGACTGCGAGCACGATTATCGCGGTCAAGGGTCGGGGTGTCGTCCTCGACGAACCGTCGCTGGTCGCTATCAATGAGATGACCGAAGAGATCGTCGCTTTTGGTCTCGAGGCCGCCGAAATGACGGGGCGTGAGGGACGCGATGTCAATGTGCGTGCTCCTTTGATCGGCGGTGTTGTCGCGGACTTCGAACGAACAAAGAAGATGCTTGCCCACTTCGTCAAAAAGGCGAAAACGGGTGGTTCGAACATCTCCATCCAGGCCGTAATGAGCATGGTCTCGGACGTTACTCATGTCGAGCAGCGTGCTCTGCGTCATGCAGCGGATGACGCCGGCATCGGTAAAGTCTTTATGATGGAGGAGGGGTTGGCAGCCGCCTTCGGGGCCGGCGTACTCCCTTCGGATAAGAGAGCCTCTGCCATCGTCGATATCGGGGCCGGAACAACGAACATTGCGATCGTTGCCAAAGGATCGATAGTGCATTCGACGTCCGAGCGGTACGGAAGCCACGCAATAAATGAAAGTATTGCGACGCATCTGCGGCGACATCGCGGATTACAGGTCGGCGAGGAAACGACCGAACTGCTGAAGACCACCTTTGCTTCAACCTTCCTTCCCGACGATATTTCGAAACCGATGACGGTCCGCGGCCGTGATGTCCAGACCGGAAGCCCCGGTGCGGTCGAGGTAACCTCCGGCGAGATATTCCCGATCGTCGAAGGCATCGTTCGCCGTATCGCACTTCGGGTTAAAGACACCTTGACCGAACTGCGTCCCGAGGTCGCGGCCGATATTTACGATCGCGGTGTCATCATCGCGGGCGGCGGCGCGCTGCTCGAAGGTATCGATCAGTATCTCCGGTCCTTTATCAACCTTCCAGTCACCGTAGCCGACGAACCTCGCTACGCGACGGTCAATGGCCTGCTGAAGATGTTCGAGGATGAAAAACTGCTCGAACGGGTCTCGCGGAATGAACTGGGTGTGTTGCAGAACGCCGAGATACCCTTCGAGGTCTGATCCCGCGCAAAGTTTGATCTTGGTCTGCTGATCTTGTGATATTCTTGAGCCGAACGGTCGTGTGTTGATCTTCTTCCCGCCGTGGCGAAATGCAGATCGAGAACTACATCCCAGCGGTCAATAGCCTGCGAAGTGTCGTCGACATCGCGCTGGTCTTTGTGATCGTATATGTGGTTCTTAAGCTGTTCCGCGGCACGCGGGCGGTGCCCACACTCGTCGGTATAGTCATCCTGTCGGTGCTATATTGGCTCTCGGTCACGCAGGAACTCTCCACCCTGGAGTTCGTTCTGCGATACGCAGTCGGATTTGTTGGCATTGCCATCATCGTTCTCTTTCAATCCGAGATACGCCAGGCGCTGATCTATTTCGCCAACCGATTTCGTTTTCCGATACTAAAGCGTCAACGCGGCCAGTTCGGCGGTAGTGTTTACGACGAGATCGTGCTTGCCGTGACGACCCTCGCCACTGAGAAAACGGGTGCGTTGATCGTAATCGAGCGCAACGTCGGCCTTCGCAATTTTATCGACGCCGGAGTTCAGTTGGATGCCTGCATCAGCTACGACCTGCTTGTGTCGATCTTTCATCCGGAAACCCCTTTGCACGACGGCGCGATCGTGATCCAGAATGAAAGGATCGCCGCTGCGTCCGTATTCCTGCCGCTTACAAAGAACCCCGAGGTATCTCGTGAACTCGGCACCCGGCATCGGGCTGCGATCGGCATAACTGAAGGCTCGGATGCGATCTCTATCGTCGTCTCAGAAGAAACTGGTCTGATCACCTACGTCGAGGCTGGCAGGGTACATCGGAATGTCGACACCACACAGCTTAGAAAACTTCTGCTCGAGGCGTTGAACATCCCCCTTGTTGAATCCAGAAACGCAAAAGCCTTCGCGGAAAGTACGGAAACCACGGAAAGCCTCTGATGGCCAGGCTGAGAGGCACTTTTCTTCGATCTGTGATAAAAACTAAAGCGTGGCCGACAAGCTTTTCGCAAAGCATATCCTGAGAAAGTTGTTCCTCGAAGACTGGGGCCTAAAGCTGCTTGCTTTGGCGATAACCGTCGCTTTGTGGCTCGGTGTTACTGGCCTTAGCACGAATTCACGTCGAAGCATTGTCGTTCCGCTCAATACGATCGTCTCGAACGATGCGATCATCACCAATTCTCTCAGGCAGGAGGTTGAGATCGTTCTTGGCGGAGATAAACGTCGGCTTGATCAACTGAACCGCAGTGATATTTCGGCGTCGCTCGACCTAACGGCAGTGGTACCGGGTGAATGGGTCATCCAACTTTCACCTGACACCGTCTCGATCAATAACCTCCCGCAGGGCATCAATCTCGATGAGATAAGGCCTACAAATATGCTGGTCAAGCTCGACGCGGTTCTCGAAAAGGACGTCGTGGTCCGCCCACTGACCGTTGGCGCTATTCCACCCGGTTTTGAGGTCTATTCCAGTTCGGTCATGCCGCCCCGCATCCGAATGCGAGGGCCTGCAAGCGTGATGAAACTGCTCGAGTATGTGCAAACCGACGAGATCGACCTTTCCGGTAGGCGTGAAGGATTTACTACACGGCAGATCGCCGTTAACTCGCCAGATCCAAAAGCCGTCGTCTTAAATACGGTTGTTGATGTGTTCTTTCTTATCGGCGAGAGGCGCATCGAAAGGTCTTTCTCTATTGCGATGTCAGATGAGTCCGGAAAGACTGCCAGTTTTACCTTATTCGGCCCTCGAACGATACTACAGGGAACAAAAGCCGATGATATTAAAATAGAAATGTTTGTCGACGGGGATGGCGAAATGCGGCCGCGTGTTGTTCTCCCTGCCGATCTCGAGGGTGTTACGGAGATCAGGGGTATGAAGCTCCGGTAACCTTTGCCTATCTCCGCCTCAATGTAACTACGATCGCGTCGCTCACTTTTCGCTCGCCCGTAGCGTCGGAAGGTTTGTTTACGATCTCTCCGTTCACGTACATTGTTGTCGAGCCGCCGCCGTCCAGATTTATCGCGTCGATGGCCCCCAATTCAAGCATCAATTTGGCGAGGTCGTTGAGGCCGATCCCCGCGCTGGCGTCGCTCCGGCCATCGGCCGTTAAGAGGAGGAATTTCCCGTCTTTTAGCTTTGCAACGGCAGTGCGCGGATGGCGTGTTTCGACGAATGACTTGCTCGATCTCTCTTGTTCCCAGGTGATATCGATGCTTCCGTTCCGGATCAATTGCGGTACGCCCGTAACGACATCGAGCTTACCTCTATCCCAATGAAACTCAGCTGGCAATCCCTCCCATTCCTGACGAAGGATCACACTGGCCGACATTCGGGCCAGCTCACGCAGACGGTCGCCCATCTTTCCAGAAGCCGAGATCACGAACCCATTCCTTGGGATCGCTGCGTTTCCCACATCACTGAGGATCGCCGTGATGACACCCTTTATCACCACAACCTCCGTCCCGACCGAACTCGAATTCGTCGTCGCTCCGAACTCCGGTGTGTACATAACAAGATCGTCCGCCGTACGTTCACGATCGATCCCGTTGATCGACACCGTTTCCGCACCAAGACGCATCGAGAGGCTAAGTTTGGTTCGTGCAAAACGCACATCCGTCTTTGCCGAGCCGTTATTCACGATCATCTGGATGCGATCGTTCGTCGCCTCGCTCAGCGCCTTGCCGTCGATCATGAAGAGTCCGACGGGATCGCCCGCATAAACAGATCGGTCCAATCTGAAAAACCCGGCATTGATCGCCGCAACGGCCTTTTTGCGCTTCGCTATCGAGGAAGTCGTCTCTGTACCTATCGCAGAATCGTTCGCATGATGAACGTCGAGGCGGACCTTCCGCAAATCGAGGCGCAATAGGTCGAGATCGACGAATTTGCCACTGACCTCACGACGTATTTCGGCATATTCGACGCCGTTTGTAACCCGTTTCCATTGCTGGGGATAGACGTGACCTACGGAGACACCGAGCCACAGAACACAAAGAAAAGCTAGTCTGGTCTTCAAAACACTCCTGAGTTTGTTGTTGCCTTGCCTCTTCATTTTTCAGCGTGCCCACGATAGATCCTATTATGATACTTGTGAATGGGGATCAAGGAAAGATGCCCCGTTTCAGTCTCGGACCCGAGGGAGCCGGAGGACTGCATTTGACGCTTCCGAAGCGTTCGACAATCGATCGTCTTTACTGAAAACTCTCGGAAGCCAGCGTCCTTTCCAGTCGAAGACCTCGATCGCGTTGAATCGTTTTTTGTAGTCGTAGAAAGATTCGCCCTCGTAGGCATAGCCGTGATAATAGAGCGGCTTCTTCTTTTCACGTGCGAATTCTATTTCCTTCAGCATCGTGAAAATTCCGAGGCTGCGGGTTCGCTCTTCAGGGTTGAATATGCCATAGATGCTGGAAACGGACTCGCCACCGACATCGAAAAAGCTCGCCGCGACCAACCTGTTCCGGTCGTGGACGGTCAGTAACATCGTATTCGTTACCGGGCGAGACGGGTTTGTTCCTACAAAGTCAAAGATCGAACTGGGAACACCTGCTTTGAAGCGCTGCTTGTGGATCTGAAAAAGCTCTTCGATCTCCGGCGTGATCGTTAGCGGCCCCATTGAAACACGCAGGTCCGAATTACGACGGAGAGTTCGGCGCTGACTCTTTGAGAGCGCAAGATCGCCCAGGCGAATCCGCAACGGAAGGACATGCCTTATCTGACCATCGAAGACTCCAAAATTGTACCGAAAAAAATGCGGACCGAAGTGGCGCCAACCGTCGGCGAGTAGTCGGTCAAGAGCTTCAGGCTTTATTCGGTCAGCAAAGAATTCCTCGTTTATCAGCTCCAGCCGGTCGTGGATCATCTGCCTATTTTAGCTCAAAGTCCGGCATACCAGTCATATCCATTTTCAGCCCAATAGTCACGAGGCCTATGGTCGGTAAACTCGATCCTTCCTATCCGCTTTATCTGCTTGATGCCATATTTTGTCGGAGAAGCAAGCCGCAAGGGCGCTCCATGGGCTACGGTCAGCGGCATTCCGTTCATCTCGTAACAAAGTAGCGTCTGCGGGTGCATGATCGATTCCACATCCCACCCGACATAGTAGCCGTTATTCGGCGTTGCCATCGAAACGTAGCGTGGACGGCCTTCGGGTTCGTATTTGGCCGCGAAGTCCGAAAAGCGCACCCCGGCGAAATGGGCGATCATCGACCAACCCTCGATGCATTTGAATTCAACGATCATGTCCGTCCGCGGCAGCGCCTTTATCTCGTCGATCGTTAATGTCAAGTCGTCGCTGCGTCCCGAAAGTCCGCCAACCGACAGCCTCCAAGATTCGGGATCGAAGTCTCCCTGCATACCCGCGTCGCCATTGACGCGCGGAGTGGTTATCGCATCCCTGACGAATTCAGGGGCAAGGCGGGAAGGCTTGTAGAAAGTCTGCGCGACCCGCTCGTTGAATTCAAGGGCGCGCCGCAGCAAAGCAGTCTTGGTTTCCTCGCTCATCCACTTCCAACCAAGAACGCCGAATACGGCCGCCGCTCCGCCGATAAGAAAGTTTCGCCGCGACATAGCCGACATCTTCCTCCGGGCTTCGTCTGCTGTGAGCGGCTCCGAAAGTATCCGCCTTTCGCGCAGGATGTCTGCGGTGTTGGCTTCACTCCGAGCGAATGTTTCCTGAGGTTCACGGACTTCGCTCATGCCTTTACCTCCGTTTGAGCGGCTTCGGCCTCAACTAATTCCGTCCCGGTTATCATTGATCTAAAGTTACTCCAACCGGCAAGCAGGACTTGAAAAACATGAATGCTGAAGAAACCCACAAATCCGATTGTCAGCCAGAAATGCAGCCAGCGGGCCCACTGATAGCCCCCGAAAAGCGACGTTAGCCAGGATAGCTGAAGCGGTTTGTATATCGCGAGGCCGGTTAGTACGGAAGCGGCGCCTATCAGGATTACGCTGGAGTAGGCTAACCGCTGAGCGTCGTTGTATTTGCCCTGCGGTGGTTTCGCCTTTAGGATCCGAGCATCGTGCAAAGCGACGCGAAGGGCCCGCTTCAGTGAGCCTGGAACCGGTAGTATCGCCCGCCATTCGCCGGAGACGATCGTGTAAACGACATAGATCAGGCCATTCACGAGGAACAGCCACATAAAAAAGAAATGAAGTTGTAAGCCTTCGGCAAGTCGAAACGGAATGCCTAGTCCTTCGTTGAACCACTGAGGAAAGAACTTGAGCACTTGATACGTACCGATCCAAACCGAATAGACTGGATTTGCCCAATAGATGAGCATTCCGCTCCAGATCATCATCGCGAGCAGCGGAAAGTTGACCCAATGCAGCCATCGGATCGTAAGCGAGTGTTTCCTTTCAAGCTGTTTTGACAGCACCTTTTTGCCTTCGCTTGGTTTACAAGGTCATTTTCTCAACATGCCCACGTATTGCCGGTGCAACGACGCGAGCGAGAGATTCGTTCTCGCCTTCAGTAAGCTGCGACACGACAAAAACCGCCTGATGCCCGGCGAGAAATCCTGCAGCGTTGACCGCCGTATCGATAATATCGGTCTGAATATCTTTCGCACCCGCGGGCAGATCAGTATCGGTGACAAGGAACGAGACCATCTTTCCCCGATGGGTCACAACAACATGAGCATAGCGCCGGCCTTGATAAACGCAGGAATGAGACTCGAGAAACTTTGTCTCCTGAGATACCGGGCCACCCTGCTCGCTTCCAAAGGCCTTCATCACGACCTTGTCCAGATCTTTATTGTAAGCCCCAAACTTTGTCGCGGCCTCATCGAGCGTGATCGGGGCCTCCTTGAGCCGATAGTTTACTGCACAATTCTCATGATCACCCGCTGCGTGCGCGGCGAGTTCAGTCCAAGAGGCCCGGACAGCGTTCGCGAGATCGATGTTTGAATTCGTAAGGATGTTGGTCGTAGGGGCGAGGAAAAAGATCCCTGTAACGGCGATTGTTACTGCGGCCGCAATGCCCACTGCATATCGCGTTGCCAGTGAACCGTCGAGATACCGTTCGAGAAACCCCGGATGCAGAGCTCTTTCCCTGAGTGTTGCGACCGTCCGCGACTGAAACGCCGGGTCGATCATTGAATCACTGTTCATCCTTACGGCATTGGTCAGTTGGAGGCGGAGGTCTCGCCTGCGGGACATCTCGTTACGGCAGTTCGCACATTTTTCCAGATGCTGCAATACCTCATGGTTCGTTTCGACGAGGAGCTCATCGCTAATGTACGAATCGACAATTGCCTTGAATTCTCTGCAATCCATAACGTTATTCCTTAGCCATCGGCGGCAATTCGTCCTCCGGCGTTGTAATGGGCCAATTCCTGCCTCAGCAGGCTTCGGCCGCGATGAAGCCGCGACATGATCGTACCTATGGGAACCTGTAGAAACTCGGCCGCCTCCTTGTAGGAAAATTCCTCGACATCAGTCAGAAGCACGACCTGAGCGAATTTGGGCGGAATGCGGCGTATCGCCTGAATTATCTCTTCATCCGTAAGGCTCTGCGGGATCGAGGGTTCGAATGGAACCGTTTGCGCGATCTGCTCCTCGGTATCCTCGACGATCTTGAGCTGTCCGAGCTTCATCCGGCGCTTACCGTTGATCCGGTATAGGATCGTCACCAGCCATGCACGACAGTTCGTATCCGGTGAGTAACGGTGGAATGACTTCAATGCCTGTACAAAAGTTTCCTGCGTCAGATCCTGCGCCGTTTCCCGGTCGCGGACAAGCCAGTACGCGACGCGATAGACATCGGGCATCAGCGGAATTGCCTCCGCCTCAAATGCCGCCCATTCCCGTTCTCGTTCTTTACCGAACATCTGCGTCAATAATGCTATAGGACGCCCGGAATATTCCCTCATCCGGAATACTCTCGCCATTAAAGAGTATTCATAAAACGCGGAGGCGGGAATTCTGCTAGATTTTAAACATTATGTCTGAACGTAATCTATACCAGGTGCTTTTGTCGTTGATCCTCCTGACAGTATCGATATCGATCTCCTGCACCGGCTCGAGAGACTCAACGGCGACGAACACGGCTCCGAATGAAATACCGAGGGTTTCGTCACCGGCAGATGAGGTTTTCGATGGGCAGAAGGTCGTAAAGAGCGAAGACGAATGGAGAGCGTATCTCTCACCCGAGGCGTTCTATGTCCTGAGACAGGAAGGCACCGAAAGGCCGTATTCCGGCAAATACGAGAAGAACAAAGAGCCCGGCGATTATTACTGCGCGGCGTGTCATCTGAAGCTTTTCAGCTCGAAGGCGAAGTTTGAATCGGGTACCGGATGGCCCAGCTTTTTTGAGCCGGTCAATGAGAAGAACATTGTTGAGGTCAAAGATGATTCGCTTGGAATGGAACGGATCGAGATCGAGTGTGCCCGATGCGGCTCTCATCTCGGGCATGTTTTCGAGGACGGGCCAAAGCCGACGGGGTTACGGTACTGCATGAACTCGGTCTCACTGACGTTCGAGCCGTCGCATTAGATCGACCGTCGAGAAGCCCGTGTCAAACGAAACAGCGCATAGACCACGAGGGCCACACCCACGACAATCTCGGAAACGCGCCCCATCCCGTGGCCGCTCGGCAGAAGGCCGTCAGTGGTCGCGGCACTGGCGAGGAACCAAAGACCGACAAGCAATAGAAATATCCATAGTATTCGCATGATGTTATTTTGCCGGCGGGCACGTTTCGTCCTCGATGCGAATTTTCCACCCACCTGAATACCGTCAGACGGGTCCGGGGGAGGAACAGATCATCGAGGCTCTCATCACCAATTGACCTTGCCTTCCTGTGAAGTGTCGATCTGCGCCAGCTCGACGCCTTCGTCGAAGAAGAATATCTTCATGTTATCGAAAAGAAATTGGTGGGAATCCGGGTTGGATACGTCGAGTCCGAAGTGGTTGATCAGCTGATTCTGTTTTTGCAGCCACTCCTTCCAACAACCGCCGCATGTCTCACCGCCTATACGCTGCCCCAGTTCGGTCGGGACGGGAGCGTAACCCAAGGGTTCGCCCTTTTGCCCGCACCGGGCGCATTTGAATCTATCACTTCCAAATAAAGCCATAAGGAGATATTAACATAGAGAGAGCCGAGCAGCGTGCTACCCGCTTTCGGCCTTATGGATCGCATCGAGCACCTCGGCATCACTGGGTTTGAAGAGGCTGATCGGCTGGGCTTTATGATAAGCGATCTTACCGGCCCTATCGATCACAACGACGCCTCGAGCCGACCGGCCGGGCAGCCAGCTTTTCATATCATAAAGCGCTGAGACTTTTCGGTCAGGGTCCGACAAGAGCCGCAACGGCAACTGATTCTTTTCAGCAAAGTCCTTGTGCGACTCGACTGTGTCGGTCGAGATGCCGATCACCTCGGCCCCCGTCGCCTGATATTCGGACCAATGATCGCGCACCGAGCAAAGCTGTCGCGTGCAAACAGGCGTGTTGTCGCCGGGATAGAACAAAAGCACGACCGCGCGGCCTCTTTGATCTGCAAGTCGCCAGGCGGCTCCCTCGCCATCCTTCAGGGTGAAATCGGGCGCCTCGCCGCCCATCGTGATCTCGCTCATTTTTTCCTCGCCGCCAATACCGCCAGTACCGCCATAAAGATAAACGGTACGGTCGAAAGAAGTATCTTGTAATTCAAGCTGATCATACCGATAAATGCCATCAACAGAAGCAAGAGCGATAGGCTCCCGATACCGAGATACGTAAGCCGCTTGCTAGGTTCCTTTTGAAAAATGGTGATGAGCAACAGTACCTGGCCAAGCAGCGGAATGAGCGTAAATGGATGTACGACCGACAGCGGTTCGCCCCAGAGCCTACGCAACACCTCCCATTCGGCCTGAAACAGAAAGCTTCGATTGTCCGCACCCCATTCCAGATAACCAAGGAGCGATGTGAGGATCACCAGCCCGTTCAGGATCTTGAGTTTCATTCTTGACCGCCTAGCTGAACAACTCGTCCAGATCTCGCGCGCTGTGAAGCACTCGCGTTATCGATACTTTTCCAGCCCAGATCCGGTAGAAGATCATGTAGTTACCGAGCGGAAAACTTCTCAGGCCTTCATTTAGTTCCCGGCGTTCACGACCGGCAAGCGGAGTCTGCCCAAGCATCCGAAAGACCCTTTCCAGGCGCCCAAAAAACACGACCGACGCTTCGAAATTGTCTGCAGCGATACAGGTAAGTATTTCATTAAGATTTTGCTCCGCCTCCGGAGTGATAATCGGTTCAGGCATGATTGGGCTTTTTCGTTAGGAGCCGCTCTTTCATTTCGGCCATTGCCTCCGATACATCCCTATATCTGCCAGACTCAAGGCTATCAATGCCTTTCTGAATTTCCGCACGCAACGCTTTCAGCTTCGATTCGTGCGCCTCATCACGCTTTTGAAGTAGGCGCAAGCCTTCGCGGACAACCTCGCTCGCGGAATTGTACATACCGCTCTTAACTTTCTGCTCGACAAGACCCTCTAATTCCGGTGTAAGAGAGACATTCATATGTCAAACACTAGCATATTTCGTTATCAATAACGATCTTTGTTATTGATAGTCGCGAATATCCTTGAACGGCTTCTCTTTGTCCGTAAAATCGGGGCGGTAATAATGCGAGGCCGATTCGTATTCCTGCATAAACCCTTCTTCCATCCCGAGTTCGTCCAATAAAGAAACGGCTTCGAACCATTCGCGTTCTGAGATGCGGCGCGACAATAAAATATATCGCGGGTCAGTGGCGGCTTTGTTGGTTGCATAGTACTGGGCCATCAACGAAACAGCGGTTTTGGGGGAGAGCTTGTCGCGGATCCAGCGGAGGTTTGATTCGATGTCGGCAATTCCGTTCGGGAGGATGAGCAGGCGGATGAGCAGACCTTGTTTTAGTAATCCGTCGTCGCCGAAAATAAGCGTGTCGCCCATTTGCCGGTGCATCTCTTTGATCGCGGCGCGCGCGTGTTCCTTATAGTCACGTACCTTTGAATATTGAAAACCAGCGTCGGAATCGGCGTACTTCAGATCGGGAAGATAGATATCGACGATTCCATCGAGCAGTTTCAATACCTCGACCGAATCGTATGCGTTGGTGTTGTAAACGATCGGAAGCCGGAGACCCTTTTCGGCGGCGATCAGGATCGCTCGTGCCAACTGCGGAGCAAAATGTGTCGGCGAGACAAAGCCGATGTTATGGCAGCCGCGATCCTGTAGTTCGAGCATCATTTCGGCAAGTCGCTCGTGCGTGACCTCGTTCGTTTTTTGTTCCTTCCAGGTTTGCGAGATCTGATAATTCTGACAATAAACGCAACGGAGATTGCAGTTGCCGAAAAAGATGTTTCCGGCGCCGTTGGTTCCAGATAAACATGGTTCCTCGCCGAAATGTGCCGTGTAGCTCGAAACGATAGGCAGGCGTCCGCTGTAACACGCTGCGATCTCGTCGTTCAGCCGGTCGTTCCCGCAATCCTTCGGGCAGACCGTACACGAGCGCAGCAACGTCTCGAGAGCAAGGACTCGCTCCTCGAGCTTATTCTCCCGAAAAAGTGTCAGGTATCTTGCGTCGGCCACCGTTTCACTTTATACCTTTGGACTTCGGCTTATAGAACCTATCGATCGAAAACTTCTCGACAAAATACCGCGAACGCCAGCTCGGTTCCAGGCGGTCGAGCAATAGACCTTCGACCGCACCGAATGGATAGAAAACCGTTCGTTCCCACTTTGCAAGGTCAAGATCGCGCATCTCCTCAAGGGTCGCGCTGAGCAGGCGTTTGGCTTCTTTGTCGAATGGTACGTAATCCGGTAAAGCGCGGAACGCCTTACTCGGCCTGTATCTACTCCCGGCCAGTTCGGCCATCTTGTATTGCGTGTACCGGGCGATCCCTTCCTGCCAGAGTTGAAACGAAGCGTATTTATAGTCCTCTGGTTTCAGCGACTCGGCAAACACTTCTCGCTTCTCAAGATATGTTTTGAGCGTAGCAACTGGATCTTGTTTTGAACTGGCCTCGTAAGCCTTCAGCAGACTATCGGTTAGTCCGCGAAATCGCAATACGACAGTCTCATTCGCGTAAGGGAACGGATAATTTATCTGCCACATTCCGGTCGTGTCGCCTCCGTGAAGATCTAACGCGTTCACCTCCGCAAAATAGTCCGGCCGTGAATATTGAAGCTGATGAAAATGTTCGTGCAGCAGTACGGCTACCCAACGGGATGAGGTTTTGTCTGAGGTGTTCTCCGCCTTGCCGACGACTATAACAGGAGTGGGGCCAAAGGCAGGAAACGTGGCCAGAAAACTCTTCTGGAATTTTCGAGGACGAACAAAGACCTCGCTCTTCAGAAGTTTATCGTAGCCGATCGAATTGAACTCGTCGTTCGGTTTTGGATGGCGAATAAGGAACTCGTGGTCGTCTGTCACGAACAGGATCCCGAATGGCGCAGTGCTCCAGCCGGGCCACAGTTGATCCTGAAGTTGTTCGCCGATCCGATAGCTTTCAGCAATTCGAATCCGGTCGATCTCAGCGATCGCCGGAGCGGAATATGCGACCGAAAACAGAGAAACCAATATCGAAATGGAAAAAAGAAACAGTTTCATATCTATTAGGACGTTCAGGCTGGAGGATTTGGTACAGGATCTATTTCGATTGAAGGTCTGTAAGTCTCTGGATCGTCGAAACCGGGGTCTATCACTCGGATTAGTCTCCTGGAAAAGTGTCGGGTACCTTGCGTCGGCCATCTTTTATCTTTGCAAGCTGCATCCCGCCCCGCTTGCCGGTCGGCTTGTATTTGATCGCAACCTCCCGTGGCGCGACTTCGCGGGCAAGTTCCCACGTAAAATCCATCTCTGCGTTAATCGTGGCCGTTGCCATCCTCGTTTCTCGAAGCATCAAAAAGCTTCCCCAAAATAGGAACATGATGCCGACGATCCCGATCGGGATCGGCACCCAGCGGTAGGTGTTAAAGAAGGCTGCGATTGCGATCGTAACGCTGGTCAGGGTGAACATTCCAACACCGTAATAGAAGGTTTGCAGCGCTCGCTGGAGAATACGCGAACGGCTCGTCACCTTATCCAGCAGATCGACGATCACCTCGACCCGTTTGTCATAGAGAGGTACCTCGTCCTTACGCTCGAGATATATCAGCTCGCTTAGCCGGTCTTCGAGGGCGCGAACACGATCGACAACTCGCCCGAGACGCGTTGAGGTCGAGAGAACGAGCGAACCTGTCGCCGAGATCAACAAAGCAGGAGTGACCATCGCCGTAAGAAACTCGATGGTTGAATTCAGAGCATCCGGATTGACTAAGTCGTTACCCGCCATAAAGTCGAAGTTTACGCTATAATCAGGCAAATTTGAACTATGATCCGAGAGAAAATACCGGCCGGCACGGTGGTTTACATTAAGCACGAAAGCGAGGTTCTGAAAGGCAATCCGCTTGGCGATCCGCACATTCGCGACCTCATTGTCTATCTTCCGCCCGGTTACGATTCGAGCCGTGAACAACTCCCGGTCGTCTATTGCCTGACGGGTTTTACGGGGCGTGGTCGAATGATGTTGAATGAAACGGCCTTCGCTCCCACCTTTACCGAGAGGATCGATCGTCTCATTCATCTGGGAACCATCAAGCCAATGATCGCCGTGATGCCGGACTGTTTCACCTATTTTGGCGGCTCACAATACATAAACTCAACTGCAACAGGCAGATACGAAGATTACATCACGCAGGAGATCGTTCCTTTTGTCGATAAAACATTTCGTACGATCGATGATAGAAAGTACCGAGCCGTGATGGGAAAATCCTCGGGCGGCTACGGCTCGCTGATAATGGGGATGCGTCACGCCGACCTTTTCAGTATGGTCTGCTCCATCGCGGGCGATGCATATTTTGAGTACTGTTACCCAATGGATTTTGCGAAAGCTTACCGTGTCATCAAGGGCGATCCGAAGGCATTCATGGAAAGGGTCTGGTCAACTGAGCATCAAGTCCGCGATGCCCATGCCGCGATCAACACGATCGGAATGGCTGCCTGCTATTCACCCGACGGGGAGGCTTTCGAAATGCCGTTCGATCTCGAAACCGGTGAGGTCCGCCAGGATATCTGGCACCGTTGGCTCGAACACGATCCGGTTCGAATGGTCGAGAAATACGTCGCGGAACTTAAGTCACTGAAGCTGCTTTTTCTAGACGCAGGAAACAGCGACGAGTTCGCGCTGGATGTAGGAGCCAGGATCTTGTCGCGAAGACTGAGCGAGCACGGGATCGATCACGTTCATGAAGAATTCGACGGTGGCCACTTCAATATTTCATTTCGGTTTGAAAGGTCGCTGGAGTTGATCTCCAAAGCGATGTGATGGAATGGATGCTGAAGGGGGTTTGGTTGATTCGGAGCCCGGACCGCGAATTACCGATCGTTAGGCTGCTCCGCCTTGAGCCGTAGAACCCTCTCGACCTCGACCGCCATTCGGCCGGTCATCATATACCCCATCATTTTGAAGTCGCTGATAAAGGACCAGAAGGGGTATTTGAAGCTGGCGGGCCGGTTCTTCTCAACTACAAAATGAGCGAACCATGCAAAGGCGTACCCAACGACAAAGAAAACCGGAAAAAAGTACCATTGTCCGCGGAAAATGAAATAGACAAGTAGCCCGATTCCAAGTGAGGTGCCGACAAAATGCAGAAGCCGCGTTAGCGGAAGGCTGTGTTCCTGGACATAAAAATCCCAGAATTCTCTGTATGTCTTGATCATCTCAAGGCCCTCATTCATCGATCAGCCTCATTCAGAAAAGAGTCGCGCGACTGCCTTGCCGGCGTTTGGATTGTTTTCACTATAATCAAAACCAAGGAACCGGCAAAGCGTTGCGGCTATCTGATTCTGGTAAATCGTTTCAGCATTTTGCCATTCACCGCGAAGCGCAACTTCTGGACTGATGAACGCCATCCATATGTATTGTGCCTCTGGCACGTCTTGGCCGTGATCCGACCAGTCTTTCGTAGAATTCCCACGCCCGTGATCGACCGTAACGATGATCGACGTCTTGCCTCGGTATCTAGCATCCTTCTGAACGAATTCCCATAGCTCCTTTATCCAGCCGTCGGTCTTATTCAGCGCATCCAGAACACGTTCATAGTTCCGGTCATGGGCGTAATCGTCAGTCTCGTCAAATCCGATATGAATGGCACGCGTACGAAATTGTTTGAGATGGGCCATCGCTATCTTGAAGGTGAAGTAATCATGTCGAACACTTGGCCACGGCGACAGAACTTGCGATTGAAGTCGGAAGAGTTCGTTTATCTCGTTGTTATTCGTAGCGTAGGTTTCGTATGCAGCATTGACGACGAATGAACCGGGTTTGTTGGTCGCGATACGCATAAAGGCGTCCCACGATGAGAACTCGGCAACCGCATTTGGCCCAGCCGCGAGCTTTCTGCTGACGAAATCCAGAAATGAGGGATAGGGATTCTGCGGATGGCTATTGCTCGTTATAACGTCGTCGTGAGCCTGGCCGGTCAGGATCTCGGAATAGCCGGGATAGGAAAATAACAAGCGATTTGTCGTCTTGGCCTCGCTCTTGAGGGTGCGGTTTCCCGCTATCGAGCCGTGGGAGACCATCAACGTCTTCCAAAAGAACGGCATCAGCCTCTCCCGACGTTCCTTAGCGGTAGCGGCACTATAGTTTTTGTATGCCGCCGTCTTCTCGAAGTTTTTGTTGACGGACCGGAACACCTCGGCATCGAGCCCGCCGAATATCTCCTGAGTTCTCGCACCATCGAGTGTTATGAGGATCACATTCTCGGTCCGGCTCTGGGCATTAGCCGACCCGAACAGCCCGCCCACCAGGATGACAAACAGAACAGCGAGCAGTTTTTTTCGGGCGTTCATCATTGCGATCATGGCTCACCCCAGCCTTCACTCGTCTGGCTAATAATTCACCCTCACGTAATCAGCAAGGTCGATACCGATCAGGCTGCTAACCATCTTTAGCACAACTCCTGCTATCGCGAAAACCAGTATCGCGATCAGGACCGACGGAGCGGAGGTGAATTGCTTTTTCAACAGAAAATGCGTCAGCAGAAATGCCCCAATGCTCATTGAGATCGAAATCAAGATCGCTAGGACGATGTACGCGATCAGGCCATATTCGGCGTCGCTGCCGCTAAAGCCGTTCATCGCCAACAACATCGTGAAAAGTATCACGACGCCTGCGGTAATATTCAGTAGCAGCGTGCTGATAGCAACTATTAACTTGGGTGTCACCTACTTATCCACCTGTACCCAAGCCCCGTTTGAGGCATCGACTCGGTAAAGGCCGGTATTTTCCAACGTGTACAGCGAGCCGTTGACTCCGAAAAGATAGCGCGTTTTGCCGAACTCTGCTTTGCCGATCTGGCTCCAGGCGCCCGAAGAAGGGTCGGTTTTATAGAGAGCGCCGCTCGTTTCGATGGTGTAGATCAAACCGTTCATCGTCGTGACCGCTATCGTGTTTGCCCATTCACCGGCCTTCCCAAGCTGCGACCACGCACCCGACGACGGATTTATCCGATAAAGACTGCCGTCAGTTTCTATGGAGAACAATGAATCGTCAGTACTAAAAAGAACAGCCGTTTTGCCAAATTCTGCCTTACCAACAGTCGTCCACGCGCCACTTATCGGATTCGTACCGTAAAGAGCCCCGCTCGATTCGGTCGTGAAAAGCCTTGTGCCGTTGAACGAGGCGGCAGTCGTATTTTTCCAGTCGCCTGCCTTACCAACCCGCTTCCACGAACCATCCGCCGGACTGACACGATACAAACTGCCGTCGGTCTCGAGGGTAAACAGATTCTGCGGCCCGGCGAACATCATCCGCGTCCGCCCGAACTCCGCCTTTCCGACCTGAATATACTTCCCGGTCGAGAGGTCTGTCCGATAAAGCGCCCCATTTTTTTCGATTGTGTAGAGGCTGCCGTCGAGCACTACAGCCGCGATCGTGTTTGACCAATCCGCCGCTGCTGCTGCTACCGTCAATGCCCACACGGCAAAGGCTGAAACCAAGATATTCTTGAAAATGCGCATATATTGTCTCCTGTCCATTGAATGCGATATTAGCATCTGGATTTGTAATTACATCTCACTAGCCTGTTACTTCCACAACAGCTTCAGGCCGTCCGCCATGCCAGCACGACGGCTGGTATTAGAGTTGCGACGAATTTAGGTTGCATTATCCGAACGGCTAATCCGCAAACGCCACACTCAGTTGTTTCAGCTTCATCGAACTGCTTTGATCGATATTTCCGATGCCATCTCGGTCGACGTGCTTGTACAAGATGTCCCGCTGCTGGGGGACATATCCCGCCTCGCGGATCTGGTATCGCAGGTCGCGTTCGTTGGCCTCGTTGTTGGCTCCGGCAGCTGAGACCACGTTCTCTTCGATCATGATGGAGCCCATGTCGTCAGCTCCAAATCTCAGGGCGGTTTGTCCCAGTTTGATGCCCTGGGTCAGCCACGAGGCTTGGATGTGCTGGATGTTGTCGAGAAACAACCGCGAGACGGCTAGCATCTTGAGGTAGTCGATGCCGGTCGGTTCCTCAGTGATCTTGCGCCCCAAAGCGGTATTCTCCCGCTGGAAGGTCCACGGAATGAAGGCGGTGAACTCGCCGTAGTTCGGATCAATGGCTTTTGCGGCGAGGGCTTCGTCCTGGACCTGGCGGATCCGCTCAAGATGCCGGACTCGATGTTCGATCCTATCTCCGATGCCGAACATCATCGTGCCGGTCGAGATCAGGCCGACCTTATGAACGGCTCGCATCACGTCGAGCCATTCCTGCGTCGTGCATTTGGTCGAAACGCGCTTTCGCACCTCGTCATCGAGTATCTCAGCGCCGCCGCCGGGCATTGAATTCAGACCCGCGGCCTTCAACCGACGCAGGATCGTCTCGTAATCGAGCTTTGAGATCAGCGACATGTTGTGTATCTCAGGCGGCGAGAAACAATGCAGCTGGAATCTCGGATACTTCGCGTGAAGCGTCGTTAAAAGCTCCTCATACCACTCGATATTAAAATCCGGATGCAGCCCGCCCTGCATCAGCACGCCGGTGCCGCCGAGGGCGATCGTTTCGTCGATGCGCTTGCAGATCTCATCGATCGAATGTACGTAAGTATCAGGCTTGCCGGGCCGTCGGTAAAACGCGCAGAAGGTGCAGACGACATTGCAAACATTGGTATAATTGATGTTGCGGTCGATAATGTAGGTGACGACATCGCCCGGATTCTTTCGCTGTCGGATCTCATCGGCGGCAAGCCCGATCCGGGTAAGATCGTTCGATTCGAGCAAAGCGGTAACATCTTCACCAGTCAACCTTTCGCCCGCAAGTGCTCGATCCAAAATTGGCTGAATATTGCTGCTCATTCCTCTATAATCTTAACAAAGTTTTGTTTTTCTTTGCTTACCGTGGCGGTTATGGAAGAGAAAGATTCACCGTCGAAAGTTAGTATCGCAGCAACCGTAGAGGTCACCGACAGCGATCCGCCGTGGCACATCCTGCGTGTGCCGAGAGGTCTTGTCGCCCATTTCGGCTTTAAGGGAAATCTGCGCCGCGTCATCTGCACCCTGAATGATGTCGAGACGTTCAACTGTTCTCTTTTTCCGAGTAAGGGAGACTATTTCATCACACTCAGCAAAAAGCTACGCGAAAAACTCCGATTGAAGGCGGGTGACAGCGTCACGATCGGGCTTGCTAAGGACCCGAGCAAATACGGGATGCCGATGCCTGTGGAGTTTGCCGAGGTTTTGCGTCAGGATCGTGAGGGCGACCAGCTATTTGCGGCCCTTTCACCGGGAAATCAGCGGCTTATGCTAAAGCTGGTCGTATTTGTCACGGATGTCGATAAACGCATCGCAAGGTCGCTCGTCGGACTTGAGCTGCTCAAAAAAATGGACGGCGTTTTCGATTACCGAACCCAGCACGACGCCATGAGAGCAGTCAGTTCCACTCCGCCAATTTTCAAGTTTGACCGGTATACAGATGTCCAGGACAGTTAGATTTAAGACCCAACTCGTTAGATCCTCGACCGGTTCGGGCTGGCACTTTCTAATAGTCGAACACTCGACGGTTGCGAAATTCAAGTTTGAGGACAACTACAAGCGCGTCATCTGCAGTATAAATGGCGACACTGGATTCCAATGCGCCTTACTGCCGTGGGGCGATCGCTTTTATATCATAGTTAACAAAAAGAGGCGGGACGCAATCGGCATTGTCGAGGGCGACACGGTCGATGTCGAATTGACCAAGGACGAAAGCAAATACGGTCTGCCTGTGCCTGAAGAACTTGTCGAAGTGTTGAAGCAGGACAACGAAGGCGACAAACTTTTTCACGCCCTATCGGCAGGTAAACAGCGAAGCCTGATCTACTTGATCAACAACATTAAGGACATTGACAGGCGAATTCATACTGCCCTGATCGTCCTTGAACACCTCAAAGAAAACGATGGTAAGTTGATAGGAAACCAACTGTATGACGAGATCAAACGACCGATGCCATCGGTCAATGACTGGTAGATCCCGACTTCGGGTGCGAGCAAAACCACCGCGGTCTAAACATACTCGATCTCCCTTTTCGTCGTTATGAGCCGATGGTCTGCGGCCAGTTTGAAGTAGAGCTGCATGCCCTTCATCATCGATTCATCGGGGCGGTAGGAGATATTCTCGGCCAAGTAAGTCTTCACTGCGTCTCGGTCGAGGCCGGTCTCGGATGCGTAGTTCTGGGCGATCTCATCGAGGTGTTCGAGGCCCTCGTCTCGAGCCCTCGCAAATTCGATCGAGATCGGATCGCCTTTCGTCATCCACATCGCAAAAACAAATCCCAGTCCCGTGTAGCCGTGCCACAATTGGGCCAAATCGAAGACTCTAAATAAGGGGTCGGCGATCTTTAGCGCAGGATCGCCGATGATCAGCGCGGCATCCGACGCCTTAAGCATAGCGATAATATCGGGCTGTGCATCCCGCCATATAGGCTCGAAACCGAGAAACTCACGAAAGATGAGCTTTGTCAGAACAACCGATGTTTTCGACGAAACATCCAAGGCGACCGAGCGAACGTCGCTGAGATCCCGTCCGTCCGTAGCCAGGCAAACGCTGCGCACAGCTTTCTTCGCGCCCACGCATACATCCGCAACAAGCTTCACATCGGCGATCGTCTGATATGCGATGACCGGGACCAATGCGGCATCGACCCTGTCCTCATCGAGCAGCTGTGCCGACCGAGCCGGTGCAGTGTCCAAGATGATCTCGACCTTCCCGTGATCACGGCCATACAGAAACGACCATACCAACGGTGCGGTGTTCGAATAACTCGAAGCGGAGATACGCGGAACATTCATCCTTGTCTCAAGCGTAAATAGAAACCTTCCGTCAAAGCAAATCCTTGTGCACCGGACCTGTATTGGACTATCCTCTAGGCATTATGGGTAAGAAGGTCATGGCGATCGTCGCCGCCGCGATCATCGGCGTCGCTTCAAGCTCGGCACAAACAACTGTTGTCGTTCACGACCCGACAAAAGAGTCCAAGCGATCGGATCTGAGTGCTCTTGATCAGGCTGCATTCGATACTGCAATTTCTGCAGCAAAGCAGCACGTTAGCAAAGATACCTGCGATCCCGATATCGATGTTGCCGGATCTGCAACGGGATCATTCTCGAGGGCGAGATCAATACAAACGCTGGTCTTTTACCAATACTGCCAGACCGGAAACGGATTTGGCTGGGCCGGATTGGTCCTCATCGAAGATGGCAAGGTCGCGGGAAATTTTATTACGGAGGGTGGCTGGACAGTTGGAGTTGAAAAAGTTTCGGACGTAAATCAGAACGGACTGGACGAATTCACTCTTGCCTATTCGGGCGGAATGCATCAGGGAATGGGCGGCACGGGTGTCGATCTGATGGAATTTTCGGGCGGCCTTCCAAAGGGCATTGGCTGGTACAAGGCTGAAGAATTCGGCCCGACCGAAGCGGTCACCGTTTGGAAGCTGACCGCGAGGCCCGGCCCAAATTCTGTTTTCTACAAACAAAAATACTTTTCGGGCGAGAATTCGGCTTACCGGCGTGTCGGTAAGAACACCGTCACCAAACTCACTAAGGTCACAAGCAATTTCTCATTGATAAAATGAAGAGGATCCACGACATTACGGTCACCATCGACGCCGTGACCCCGATCTACAGAGGGGATCCGGGCGTCGAGCTCAATTCGTTCAAATCCATTGCCGCTGGATCCTCGGCAAATGTCTCTCAGATTTCGCTGGGGGTCCATACCGCGACCCACGTCGATGCGCCGAATCATTTCATCGACGGTGCAAAGCGGGTCCACGAGCTTGATCCTCGAAAACTCATTGGGCCATGCCGCGTGGTCGAAGTTCCTTCCGACGTTCTCGCTATCGAACCTGAATACGTCGGCAATATCGACGGTGTCGAACGTGTGATCTTCAAGACGCGGAATTCATCATTTTGGTCAACACCCGAACTGGGCTTCAGGACGGATTTTTCCTACCTGACGCCAGACACTGCGAAATTGCTGGTCGATCACGGCATCGTCCTCGTTGGGATAGATTATCTCTCGATAGAAAAGAGCGGTTCGCCCGGTCACCCCGTGCACATAACGCTGTTAGAGAAGGAAGTTATCATTCTCGAGGGCGTCGACCTGCGTGGCGTGCCGCCGGGCGACTATGAGATCTGCTGCGCACCGCTAAAATACGACGGCGGGAACGGCGACGGGTCTCCGGCGAGGACGTTTCTCATCGCGAATGCCCCTGAATCGTAAACGGCGGAAACGTCCAATATCGCTCATCCTGATAACAGCATTTGACGAAGACGGGTTCTGACAGGAAGTAGACCATGTCCAATTCTCGGTTGTCGTACGCTGATCGAATGGATGCAAGTGCAGCATTCCTGTTGCCTAGTCTGGCGTGGTACTTCGCTATCTGATAATTCGAACGTGGAATTTTCCCGAGCATTTCTATTCGTTCTTTCCAGTAGCCCCGAACGCCGCTAGCCGCATAGACCGCCCGCAGACGGTCTATCGCCTCAGGAAACATTGCATGCCGCTTAGCCAGCCTTTCACTCTTAATAAACCACTCAACGGCGAGATCAAACTTTCCGGACGCCGAATAAATATCGTAGAGTGTCTCGCTAGCTGCGATCAACCCCTGGTCGATCTGGAGTGCCCTCAAACATTCTGCCTCGGCCTCCTCCATACGCTGATTGAAGTAGAGCGAGCGGCAAAGATCGGCCGCGATCGCGCCGGATCCCGGGTCAAGGTCTCGTGCACGCTTTAGCTCCGCAAGCGATTCGTTGCCTTGTCCCATCGCCGCCAACGACAGCGCGTACCATTGATGTCCCGTAGCGTAGTTCGGATCCAGTGCTATCGAGTTCTTGAAGTATTCGTCTGCGCTTTCTAGATTCCAGTCCCAGAATGTCCTCAAAAATCCTATCGTCGCGTGAGGCTGGCCAAGGCTAGGGTCGAGCTGGATCGCGCGCCGGGCCTCGCTTTCGCTTTTTGTTCGATTCTGGAGATCGAATGCATACGCATCCGCAAGGGCTGCGTGGCCCAGGGCAAAATCCGGATCACTGGTTACGACCCGTTCAAGCATGCCCGTCGCCCGGTGAAGCGACTCTCCAGATCGGTCATTCCAGAGGCGCCTAGCGTTCTCATAGACTTCCAACGACTGCTGTCTCGTTACTGGTGGCTTCGAACCTAAACTGGTGGTCTTGCCGCTCTCCGTTTTCATCAGAGCAAACCCGAAGGTGATCGCTGCTGTGACAGCCGTAGCCGCCAGAAGACCCATTCGTTTTGGTGTAAGGATCCCCAACGTCGCGACCGACCGCTCGCCAGACTCGGTAACCGAAACTCGGTATCTTGTCCGATGCTTGATCTCGAATTCTTCTTCTTCCTCAAGGATCTCACGAACAGCAGCGTCGAAGCGATAGCCGCGTTTCGGTAATGTTCGGATGAATGTCGGATGGTGAGTGTCGTCGCCCAGCAGACTCCGAAGTGTCGAGATATTTCGATTGAGATTACCGACCTCGACAAACGTGTCGGCCCAGACACGGTCGATCAGTTCGTTTGTACTTACCGTTCGCCCATGGTTTTCGACGAGGGTCAGGAGGATATCGAAGGCCTTTGGAGTTAGCGCTAATGGCTCGCCTTCGCGCAACAGGATCTTTTCCTCCGCATCCAGGCGGAAAGGGCCAAACTCAAAAAACCGTTTGGGCGGTCGTTTCATTACCTGCTATGAAACTTTCCGAAAAATTTCAGCTTTTTCGAAAGATTTTCAACCCCAAATTTCGATTCAATAGGATCCACCGATTTTAGGCACTTTTTTATTCAATGCGCAAGCGGGAGAGAAAAACGGTCATAACTACTGTCGAGGCGATCGTCGAGTCCACGTTGATCGTCCGCCGAAAGATATTCTTGAGGCCGATACGATGCGATCGATGCGACCAAGCAGTAGAGACGCAACGAACACACCCGGAGACCTCACCATCGTCACGGAAGACGGAGAATGGTGGGATGAACTATAAGGCACGTTGAGTCGGCACTCGCGTGGGGTCGCTGTACGGACGAGAAGGTGCCTCGACGATATTCATTGGAGAAAGTCATGAACCAGATCGATTCTAGGACGGTGCTTCTGATAGCGAGCTTCATTCTGACGGCATTTATGCCGGTGTTGGGTCAGATGGTCAATGTAACGACGGGCAAATTCACGTACCGTCCGGTCGTCAAGAATGGCCGCATAATGTGGTTCGAGTCTCTGGACCCGACCAGAAACACGGGACGGGCCAGAGTGTTCGTTTACGAAAACGGCAAGTACACAACCGTTACGAGCGACGCATCAGTATCCTTCCCGGGATGGCCCGATATTGACGAGGACGGGAATGTCGCATATATGAAGAATGTTGGCACAAGCCATCAGGTTTTTGTTTACGACCCAAACGCCAAGAGAGAAATACAGATTACTAACAACCCCGCTATAGACAATTCTTCGATCTCAATGGGCCTTGGGTCCGCGAAGGTCTATACGGGCTTCGCAAGGATATCCGATGGAGATGTTGTCTTTAGAGACCAGGCTGGACACATATATCTCTATGAGGGCCGAAATAAGTTGATTCGAAAGATAACGACCGATGTCGGGCACGTCGCAAATCTGGGCGATGACGATGACAATAAGGGGTCGACTGGTGTTTCGGTCCCGCTGAATGGCCACGTCAAATATTTTGAGTTCGACGGCGAGCATATCGTCTGGATGCACGAGGAACGTACCGCCGGGACCAACGCAAAGGTGACGATCTATATGGCTAGATCGATCGAGGGCTTCGTTCCAAAACAGATCGCTTCCTTTGACGCGTGGGTCCCGAACGACAATACCGTACTGCCGGGCAAGCTGTGGAATCCGTATTTCGAGATGTGCAACGGCTCGGTCGTTTGGCAATATGTACCGGTCGCGAGTGGTCCTCTTCCGCGTGGCCTTCCAACAAGCTTCGGCGGGAATCTGGACGACATGCGGGTCGGATTTTACGAGAACGGCGTAGTTAAGGAGATCAGTCGGGGGACTGCCGTTCAGCCGCAAAGTGTTCGCATCCTCGCAGGTAAGGTCAGTTGGTGGCAGGTGCGAAAAAAGACCGAGGGTCGGAGCGTGGCAAAGTTCCACGAGGTCGTCACTTTCGGAAGCGGCGGTACTCAAACCGTCGCGTCGTACCCCGAACCACCGAAGCAGGCGAATCTTACAGATACTTTCTGGGACTCGGTGACCGACGTCGAAATTGTCGGCGACGACGTTCTTTGGACCATGACGCAGGTCGAGTGTTTTCAGCAATTCAAGATGCCGCTCACGAACGAGCCGTACTGTATGTACAAACCTACCAACCAGATCGGATTCTTTCTCGCCAGCAGCGGAACAAGTGAACCGTTTCGCCAGATGACGAAAGAGATGTTTGCCGGCGGCGGAGAACTCGATCGCGGGCTGTATGCATTCTTCAGCGTTCCGAGCCCGGCTGTGCGCGATATTTCGGCGCTCAACATCCAGGGTGGACCAATCGGGACCGCGAGAGATGCCGTAACCGTTACTGACCTGAAACAACCCAACCTAAGAAAATGGAAGGTTGACGAGAAAGAGCGCAAGCAAGTCAGCGACGCATTCTCGATCAGCTATGACGCAGTTGCGGGATGCAGTACGGCAGCCGTTCGCGACGAGTTGACGCTGGAGTCCGTCACGCTCGACGTGTCGGCACAATCAAGCCCCACAGCCCGAATGGAGGACATCCAATCTGTCGCCCTCTACTCCGACGAGGACGGCAACGGGCAGCTTGATATCGGTACGGACAAACTACTCGGCCGCCGGAGCTTACCCTCGGCCGAAATTGTCTTCACGTTCAGTGGCGACGGAATTAAGATACGGAAGAACATTCCGAAATATTTTCTGGTCGAGATCGCGATAAAGGATGATGTATGTCCGTGCGGCAAATACTCGGTAACGGTCGCCGGCGAGAAGCTCGGTTTCCGAAAGTCGGATGGTGAAATCAAAGGCAGTGGCCGATCAACAGGCGGCTTTCAGATGCCCGAGGCCGAGATCAAAGAATTCAGCGGCGACGAGCAATCGGATCTTCCTGGAAGGCGTCTGCCGGAAAAACTGGCGGTTGTTTTCAGGAATTTCCCGATCAGGTGCGGTAAGATCCGATTTCAAAACACGTCGAAACCTAGAGGACTCGCGGCGTGGCTTAGTGACGGCAGCCGAAACAGTAACGTTGAGTTGTTGGTCACTCCCACGCAGATCGGACGGGATGCTCGAGGAGAGATATCCCTCGAATTGGGCCCATTCCCTGGACTTTATACGCTGACTGCGTCAATCGAAATGGAGGGGAATACCGTCTGCAACAACGAACAGCACTTTTTCCGAGAGCACGCTGGGAAAATGATAGTCCAAACCCTTGATATGAACAATCCGGATTTCTATACAGCGATAGCCGACACCTCGAATCCGGAGTTCGACACCTGGAAAACGACGATGACCTCTGATGTCAATAAGTTGTCGAAAGGCGGGGAGGGACGCAATGCTGTGATCGCCGACGGTGCAAGCATGCTGCTTATCCGAGCCAAACTTCTGGGCTTTACCGAGCCTCCCGAAGGCGACGTTAATTTCTCGTTCACGTTCGGCAGCAACGTTGGGCACCTGAGCCGGGGGCTCGGCGAACAGATCCCAGCCTACAACGGGGGAACGAGCGTCTCGGCAAAATGGGTCAAAGCAGGGGGAGGCATTTACGCGTTCGCATTGTATACGCCGCCAAAGGATTTCGGTTATGTACAGAAACAACTCCAAGTCCCGGCAAATCATCGGGAGTTCCGGCTAAACGTGACGTATGACCCGGGCGGGTCCCGGGAGCGACTGGAGTGGCAACAATTCTTCAAGCTTTACAAACCATCGACGATGCTTATTCACGGCCTTTGGTCGGGGCCGGCTACATGGGGGCCTCATTTTACTGAGAATTCGTGGGGTATCGACGCCCACACGGTTGACTATTCGCATCTGAACACGCGCAGCTTTGCCGAGCTTGGAGTAGAGCTGGACCTTGCGATCAGAAAGGTGATCCGACGGCTACGGCAAGGGAAGATCGCCGCGACCAAAGTAAACGTCGTTGGACACAGTATGGGCGGATTGGTAACGCGGCAGTTTATTGCCGACGATCACGGCCGCAGACACTTCCGAAAGGACAACTTTGGCAAAGGTGACATTTACAAGTTCGTCACCATCGGTACGCCGCACTTCGGATCGCCACTTGCTTGGATGCTCGTAAACCTTCGGGACGAGAGGACGGGCGCCTTCCGTCTTCTGCTTAGCGAGTTAGGCATTCGGCATATGGTCGATGGCGGAGCGATAGACGCGATGTGTCCGGGGAGCAAAGACCTGCGAGGGTTAGGGGCGACTAACGTGCCGTCGCATACGGTCAGGACCTGGAATTTTGATTCGCAGACATCGTTTGACGAAAATCAGGTCATTTTGGAGATTATCCGGACGATTGGTGATCCGAAGAAGCTCCGCCGGCTCACGCCGCTCGGCCTTTCTCTTACTGCTCTAAGGTTTGCTGCGGTGAAGGGCAGCAGCGTCAAGATCCATGATCTGTACACAGGGGACAAGACCGATATGCTGGTGACTCTCTTTAGCCAGAGCGGCGGAATTGCCCAGGGCGGCAACTCCATTATCGACAAGCACATACATTTTGAGACTGGATTTGATCTGGCGCCGAGGCTCTATTCACAGACGATCTCCCAGCAGGTAGCCGCGTATGTGTATGATCTGCTCAATCACGACCACGACGACATAAATGTATTCGCTCCGCGCCTCCCGCCGCCGGACGTTCAGGATCAAGGAAAAGTCTGTGTCCAGAAACCGTAGCGCGAATAATAACGGCCTCTGCTGATCGGTATATAATGTTAACGTGATCGCCGATGAAAAAGACTATCGAGACCGAGTGTACTCATTGGTGCGACAGATCCCGAAGGGACGGGTGATGACCTATGGCCAGATCGCGATGATCCTGGGCGAACGGTACACGGCAAGAACGGTCGGCTACGTGATGCACGGCGCTGACAATGGTGTCCCCTGGCAGCGTGTAATCAATTCGCAGGGCAAATGCTCGACGAGCAAACTCACGATGCCGATGAACCTTCAGCAGGAACTCCTCGAAGCCGAGGGAATAGTATTCAGCCCGGCGGGCAAGTGCGACCTAGGTAGGTTTCAGTGGTTTCCTGATGGTCTTGGAAATGGATATGACGATCAGATAAGTCTGTTCGGATGTGGAACTTGATCGTCACCCAGATCATCTTCCCCACTTTAATTTGTCTCTTAATACGTCAAAATAGTTTCGGTTTGCCGGCTGAACAAGGTTGAAAGTTGCATCGCTTTTTCTAATGCACACGCGGTCACCCGCGCACATTGGGAAGCCCGTTTGGCCGTCGAGGCTCAGTACAACGCCTTCATTCTCATTGTGCAGCACCAATTCTATCGCCGCACTGTCAGGAACCACGATCGGACGATTGGTCAGCGTGAACGGACAGATGGGCGTCAATACCGCTGCATTTATCGAAGGGTAAACAATTGGGCCGCCTGCCGACAGATTGTATGCGGTCGAACCGGTCGGCGTCGATACGATCAGCCCATCCGCACGAAAGGTATTGACGAATAGATCATTGAGTCGAACGTCGATCTCGATTATTCGGGCAAGCGCAGCCTTATTTATAACGACATCGTTGAGAACCCGTCCGGTGGCCAGCAGCTCACTGCCCCGGAAGTGTTGCACATCGAGCATCACTCGACGGTCGGCTTCATACTCTCCGGCGATTATGGATTCGAGAGCGGGAAACATCTCTTCGAACCGAAAATCTGTCAGATAGCCGAGACTTCCATAATTGATCCCGAGAACGAGGGTGTCATTCTCCCCGATGAGGCGCGCGGTCGAGATCATCGTTCCATCACCGCCAAGGACGACAACAAGATCCGCCTTCATACCGCGTTGCGCCCCGGCCGCAATGTCGCCGGCCGAAACGATCTCACCGGCCCGTTCGAGGCCATGACTATCGAGCCAAGCAGACAATTCCGCGGCCGTTGCCATCGCATCGGCATGGCCCGGCTTGACAACGATACCCACCGATCTGATCTCTCTTGTTTTCATAAAGAGCAACTGATTGGTCAATCATCAAACAATTGATCCGAAACCGCAAGCAGATTGCTTTGCGCGCATGCCCTGTGTTTGATTGGCTTTCAAACACATTCTTGTTAATATTGAGGATTGTCTCTTTTGACCAAAGGTCAGTAATTTCAACGGTGCAGGTGTATTTTCGATGCTAAAGTTCTTTACCCGTCTTGAAAAGACGAGAAATTTTGTCCTCCTTCTGTTCGCGATCCTAATGGTCGGCAGCTTGGTGTTTTTCTACACTCCGTCAAACAATCTTGTCTCGGCCAATCTGGCTCAAAGCGATGAAACAGTCGCCTCAGTGTCAGGCAACAAGATCACTGTTGGCGAACTTGTTCGTCAGAAGGAGAACGCTGCCCAGTTCGGCCAAGGGCGTTCGTTCCCGACCAAGATGATGCTTGACGGGCTGATCAGCGGCCGCATAATTCGTGTCGAGGCAGAGCGGCTCGGCCTGACGGCTAGTGATGCAGAGGTTGCGGCAAAAGTTCGGGAAGTGAACAAACCGACCGACGGGACACCATTCGACGAAGAGGTCTATAAACGTAACGTAACCGAAATGTTTGGGAATATCCTCAGCTACGAAGAATCGATCCGCGACGACCTGAGCTCTCAGAAACTGAACGCATTTCTTACGTCAGGCGTGGTCGTTTCCGAAGACGAGATCCTGAAAGACTATCAGCGTAAGAATTCAAAGTTCGATATCAATTACGTTTCGGTCAACAGCACCGAACTGGCAAAGGTCATCACCCCGACGGATGCTGAGCTTCGCGAATACTTTGAAAAGAATAAGCAGAGCTATTACATCAGTATCCCCCAGAAAAAGATCAAATACGTTTTTGTGAATACCGCCAAGATCGGCGAAAAGCTCCAGATCTCGGACGCGGACCTTAAAACCGAATATGACAGCCTTCCGGCTGACAAGAAACTTGCCGGCGTCAACGGACAGGAGATCGTGCTGCGCATCGCTAAGCCTGAGCTCGACAGTCAGGTCTCGGCCAAGGCCGCACAACTCGTTCAACAGCTAAAACCGGCGGGCACGACAACCGTCACCGAAGAGGCGTTCGCCGAATTAGCTAAGGGACATTCCGAAAATCCGGGAACCGCTCAGAACGGCGGAAAGCTTGCGGGTCCGGTACGTGAGAACCCGAACAAGCCGGACGACCCATATCAGCGGCTGTTGAAGATGCAGCCCGGCGAGGTGACGGAACCGATCAACTATCAGGGCCGCTATTTTATTCTTCGTCGGGGTGAGGCCGTTCCAAAATCGTATGAACAGGCTAAGAAGGAGATAGAGGTCAGCCTTCGCAATCGCCGGGCCTATTCGGTTGCCGCTGAGCTTGCCCAGAAGGTTGCGGACTCACTAAAAGAGACGAAGGATCCATTAAAGACCGCTCAGGCGTTCGCAGGCGAGGCTAACATGCCCGCCGCCGATATGGTCAAGGAGACTGCGTTCCTCAAGCCGGGTGACGATGTTCCAAGTATCGGTATCTCGCCACAGTTCGAAGAGGGAATCGCTCCGCTCGTCAATGTTGGCGACGTAGGCGAAAAGACACCGATCCAGAACGGATTCGCAGTCCCGCTGTTGGCGGACAAGAAAGATCCCCGCGACGCGGAGTTTGACGAGGTGAAGGCCCAGATCGTCGATGTGGTCAAGCTGGAGAAAGCTCGTGCCCAGGTTGAGGAGATAGCGAAGCAGATCGCCGCCGGAGCGGAGAATGCCGGTGCGCTGGCAGCCTCGGCCAAAGCGAAGGGCCTTACCTCGAAAGAACAAAAGGGTCTCGTTCTTGGTTCGCCGGTAGGTGAGGGCCCGGCAGCAGGTACAAACGAAGCTCTCGAAGACGCTATCTTCGCGATGAAGGCCGGTGACGTAGGCAAGGATCCGGTAAAAGTCGGTGATAACTGGTATGTCGTCGCGGTCACCAAACGTGAAGATGCGAACAATGACGATTTCGGTAAGCAGCGGAGTACTATTCTGGAGAACCTGCTTGCGAGAAAGCGGTCAGCGATCTTTTCCGATTACCTTGCTGCCACCAAAATGCGGCTGGAATCAAGCGGTCAGATCATCATCTATAAGGCCGCTCTTGATAAGGTCGATGCACCGCTCCCGGGAGCAACGCCGGAAGTAGCTCTGTAAACAGACAGCGAATCGACACAAACAAAAAAGGCCGGCCGGGAAAGGCAGGCCTTTTTTGTTTGTCGTCAGGGTTGTGCTACTTCGCATGAAGCTCGGCGAAGTGTACAAAGAACCAATAAGTAATCCCGATCCACACCGCCAGGTTGATCAGCGAACCAAGCAATCCCATCTTGTGTATCTTCTCACTTCTCGCCCCCGCACGGTCGCTTTTTCCATACATCAGCACGCCGACCAGGATGCCGGTCACGACCCAGGCAAACAGCCTGATCCCAAGGTTAAGCGGGATGACTTCGGACTTGAGATCCATTAGGTAGGGAACCTGATAAAGCGTCAAGCCAATGCACAAGACGATCGCAAGGAGTGCGGCGATCGGAGGAGTATAGCTGGCCGGCACCGCAGCATTTGCGTCTGCGTCGCTGACCTTTGCCAGATTACTGTTCTTGTAACTATAGGCGAAATAGATAACCAGACCGATCGCCATCCAGTCGATCAGCCGTATCCAGGTATCGAGCGGAAGGCTGTTCATCAGGTACGCCGCGGAAACGACGGTACCGATCGGAATGATCGGAGACAAAGGAACCTTGAAAGGCCGGTGAAGCGCCGGATTTGATGACCTGAGGATGATTATACCGGTGCCCACGATCACGAATGCGAACAGGGTACCAATGCTGACCAACTCACCGAGCAGGCTGATCGGTACAAATCCCGCCAGGATCGCGACTATCGTTCCGGTAATAAGGGTAGTGACGTGTGGTGTCTGGTATTTCGGATGGATCTTCGCAGCCCAACCCGGCAGCAGGCCGTCCTTCGACATTGAGTAGAAGACACGAGGCTGGCCCATCGTCATAACGACCATTGTCGAGCTCAAGCCAAGCACGGCACCGACCTTGATGATCGTCGGGAAAACCGCCAGGATCGTTCCCATTGTGGTACCCTGAGCCACCTTCAAGGCTGCGTCGATCGCGACTGCTATCGGTGCCGCCGCATTTGTGAGCAGCTTATAATCGACCAGGCCGACCATGATACCCGCGACGAGTATGTATAAGACAGTACATATCGCGAGCGATCCGAGAATACCAATAGGCATATCTCGCTGAGGGTTTTTCGCCTCTTGAGCTGCCGTAGAAACTGCGTCAAAGCCAATGTATGCAAAAAAGATGACCGCAGCTCCAGTTACCACGCCACTAAAACCGAAAGGCATGAACTCGGCACATCCCGGGCTGCCGACAGTGCACCCGAGACCGAGATTGCTCGTGTTCACGTAGCCGATGCCAGCGACGATGAACAGCACAACGACCAGCACCTTGATTATAACGATCAGGGAATTGAAGCTCGCCGATTCTTTTATTCCGCGAACCAGCAGCAGCGTAACCGCAACAGCTATCAGCGCGGCCGGTAAATTAAATATACCTGTCCCGATCTGGGTACCATCCGCCGCCATTATTGCCTGGCCGGGCGGAGCGCTGAGCGACAACGGGTAGTTTATTCCCATCGTATCCCGGAAGAGACTGACCACATATCCAGACCAGCCAACAGCCACAGTCGCCGCACCGAATGCATATTCGAGAATAAGGTCCCATCCGATGATCCAGGCGATGAACTCGCCAAGCGTTCCGTAGCCATAGGCGTAGGCGGAACCCGAGATCGGAACGCATGCCGCAAACTCGGAATAGCAAAGGGCGGCAAATGCGCTTACGACGCCCGCAAGGATCATCGAGATGATCACCGCCGGGCCTGCGTGTTTACCTGCCGCCTGACCAGTGAGAACAAAAATACCGGTCCCAATAATGGCCCCGATACCGAGCATTGTCAGATCAAGGGCGCTCAGGGCCTTCTTAAAAGTATGTTCGCCGGACTCCTGGGCCTCAGCAATGATTGTTTCGATTGGTTTTGTCGCAAATAGTGACATTCAAACCTCCTTAAGAAAATAATGCTACGGCCGCTCGGCCGCAGAGGATCGGGATCCCAAACTCTTCCAAACGAAGTAAACAGGCACGCCCGTCAGTACGATGATCAGACCCGGCCATGTTGCCGTCGTTTGATAAATAAACAAAACGATCAGGATCACAGAGGCCCCAACTATGTAGAGAGCCGGTATGATCGGATATCCGAAAGCTTTATACGGGCGCTCGGCATCCGGTTGTTTCACCCGAAGCACAAAGATCGCCGCAATAGCGAGAATATAGAAGATCAACGCTGCTGAAATAACGTATGTTAGCAAGTCATTGTACAAAAGTCCGTATGTGCCGTCAGGCTTCACCGTTCGAGGCAGAACATATAGTACCGCGAGTATGCACTGCACAACGATCGCCCAGGCCGGTACATGGGCCTTGTTCAACTTAGCGGCTGACTGGAAAAACAAACCGTCCTTGGCCATCGCGTAGTAAGCCCTGGCACCTGACAGGATCAATCCGTTGTTGCAGCCAAATGTAGATATCATGATGGCAACGGCCATTATGACCGCGCCGGCGCCCGGGAAGATAACATCGGCCGTCGCCGAGCCGACTCGGTCGCTAGGAACTTTTTGAATATCTTCGAACCGAAGCGTTACAAGGTAGGCAACATTGGCAAGCAAGTACAAGGCAATGACGCCGCCCGTGCCTAAGAACAGTGAAAGGGGCAGATTGCGCTTTGGATTGACTACCTCGCCGGCCGTAAATGTGACGTTATGCCAGGCATCTGCCGAAAACAAGGAATTGGTCTGCGCGACGCATAGTCCGACAAAAAGCCCCATCGCGATGGCCGCCGTCAATCCATGGCCGACATCTTGCAAGCTGCCCCGCACTGTCCATAGATCGCCAAAGTTAGAAGCGGCAATGCTCGGATTCGATATTAGTCCCACCGCAATTCCAAGCACGATCAAGAGGATCAGCGAGCCCGTCTTCGCAAGAGTGAAAATATTCTGAACCAATTTACCAAGCTTGAGTCCCTGCGTGTTCATCCAAGTCAGCAGGATAATGCTCGCAATACCAAATAGTTGGGCCGTCGAAAGCGAAAATGCGTAACTTGACGAGATCTTGACCGGCTCGATGATATAGCTTGTTTCAGAGATTTGCGGTATCAAAATTCCCGTGAAGCGGGCAAATGCGATCGATACAGCAGCAATGGTGGCCGTTCCGATGACAAGAAAATGGGTCCAGCCGTAGAGGAAGCCCAATAGCGGCCCAAATGCCTCCTTCAGGTAAACATACATTCCACCGGCGCGCGGCATCATCGCGGCGAGTTCGCCGTACGAAAGCGCGGCTCCGATGGTCAGCACGCCCGTCACGAGCCAGACGACCAGGAGCCACCCGGGCGACCCGACTTGCCGAGCGATGTCCGCCGACACAATAAAAATACCCGAACCGATCATCGATCCGGCAACGATCATCGTCGAATCGAGCAGTCCGAGCCCGCGTATAAATCCTTCTCTGGTTTCCTGTTCAGCTTCCAGCTCAGATGACATAATTCATTCGATTCGTGCCCCGCCAAACGCGACACATCGCGAATGCGGATCCGATCTTTAGCTGTTTGTCCCGCTCTAGTTTCGCCATAGTTCGCCGGTGCCGGCGAAAGGGCATTTTGTCTCTATGGAGAGTTCAGTAGGGATATTATACGTGTATTACGAAAACTGTCGAGTGAATTTTTGTGTTTTGGCGAGAAGACCCGCCTGATACTGAGCGATTTTTCGCTCGCATGCCGCCTTCGCGTAATCATAAGGAAAAAACTTTGGGGCTGTCGCATTGAGGACGAGGGCAGTATATCATCGATCAATAATGGACAATGAGGCACGAAAACTCGGTGATATTCCAACCGAGGAATTCAGAAAATATGGGCATCAGATCGTCGATTGGCTGGCAAACTATTTTGAGAATCTAGAGAATTATCCGGTCCTCTCACCCATTGAGCCGGACTGGCTAAAGAGTAGATTGCCGCCATCTCCGCCGCAAGCAGGCGAGGATCTCGGAGATGTTCTGGCGGACGTTGATAAACTGATCATACCGGCCGTTACGCATTGGAACCATCCAAATTTTCATGGACTTTTTTCTACTTCGACTTCGGCCGTTGGAGTTTTCGGCGAGATGTTCGCCGCTGCCTTCGACATGAAGGCAATGCTCTGGCGAACCTCGCCGGCGTCCACCGAGCTCGAGGACGTTGTTCTCGATTGGCTTAGGCAGATGATGGGTCTGCCCGACCATTTTGAGGGAATTATTTATGACACCGCGTCCGTCTCGACCATGCACGCCATCGCGGCCGCGCGCGAAAAAGCCGGCTTAAGTATTAGGGAAAAAGGAATGGGCGGGCGCGACGACGTGCCCCTGCTTCGCGTCTACTGCTCGGAGCATGTTCATTCCTCGATCGACAAGGGCGTGATCACTCTCGGCCTCGGCCTCCGTTCGCTCAGGAAAATTGAATGCAACCAGAGATTCGAGATGATCCCCGAGAATCTCGATGAGGCTATCCACGAAGACATCGCCGCAGGCTTCAAACCTATCTGTGTGATCCCGACCGTTGGGACCACCTCGACATCAAGCGTCGATCCCATCAACGATATCGCGGACATCTGCGAAAAATTCGGTATTTGGATGCACGTCGATGCCGCTTACGCAGGCTCGGCGGCGATAATTCCCGAAATGAAGCCGCATTTCAAAGGTTGGGAGCGAGCCGATTCGATCGTCGTCAACCCGCACAAATGGCTGTTTACCCCGTTCGATCTCTCGGTGCTCTATTGCAAAGATTTGAGCATATTGAAAGAGGCCTTCTCACTAGTTGCCGAGTACCTGAAAACCGGTGATGAGAAAACGGTCAAGAACGGGATGGACTTTGGCATTCAGCTAGGGCGGCGTTTTCGTGCCTTAAAACTGTGGTTCGTGATCCGCTACTTCGGAGTTGAAGGTATGGTCGAACGGCTCCGCGAACACTGCCGGCTTGCCCGTTTGTTCGCCTCTTGGGTCGAGCAAAGCAGCGACTGGGAGCTAATGGCTCCGGTTCCCTTCGCTCTGGTGTGCTTTAGAGCAACCCACGGCGTCGCTAGCACTGACCTCAATTCGCTCAACGAACGAATCATGAACGAGATCAACAGCTCCAGGAAGGCGTATCTATCACATACAAAGCTGAACGGAAACTTTACCCTCAGATTGTCGGTCGGCAGCATCCATGTCGAGGAAGCGCATCTCGCCAAGGTCTGGGGTTTGCTGAACGACCGATTGCAAGCGGCGGCCAATTGAAGATGCTAATAGCGGACGGAGCGCAACTCAATAAGTACTTGTATGGCTATTTCTCCTCAAACTCGTCCCAGATCTTGTGCCCGTGCGTCTCCTGTAGGAAGATCGCTCCAACGACGACTGTGATCCCCGCAACCGCCATCGGATAATAGAGCCCTGCGTATATGTTTCCGGTCTGGGCTATCATCGAAACTCCTATCAACGGCAGCAGCCCGCCGAAAACGCCGTTGCCGATATGATACGGCAAAGATAATGCGGTGTACCTTATCTTCGCCGGAAACGCCTCGACGAGATACGCGGCGATCGGGCCATAGACCATCGTTACCCAAAACACCTGTATAAAAATAAGAAATATGAGTTTCCAGGCCGCCGGATTTGATAGCAGATCGCCAAGATCCGTGTATGGAAGAACCTTTTCGGCAGTGACCAGCCCGCCGTCCGGCCCGGTCGTTTGGGGTGTCAACTTGATCGCGCCTGTCACCGGATCCTTTTGCGAACTGGCGGTGACGACGTTCGACCCCGCCGCGGACTGCATTGCGCTGTAGATCGGGATGTAAGTGACCATGGCGAGCAGGCACCCGCCGAGGATGATCCATTTTCGTCCGACGCGATCGCTGAGGGCCCCAAAGAAAACAAAGAAAGGCATCGCCATCAGCAATGCGATCGATACGATATAATTTGCCGATGTCTGATTGACGTTAAGGATGGTCTGCAGATAGAAGAGGGCAAAGAACTGTCCAGCATACCAGACCACACCCTGTCCGGCAGTCGCGCCAAAAAGGGAGCCCAATACGCGGCGAAGATTCTTCCATTTGGTAAACGCCTCGATAAGCGGATTGGCAGAGGTCATTCCGCTTGATTTCACATGCTGGAATATCGGCGATTCCTGCATCCGCAGTCTGATATAGAGTGATATGACCACCAGGATGATCGAGACTAGGAAGGGTATTCGCCAACCGCTGACCGTTTCTGCTTTGCCCGCGAACTGCTCGGGGGTCATCATGTTCTGCACGAGCAGGATGACCGCCAGCGACATAAAAAGGCCTAGGGTCGCCGTGATCTGGATGAACGATGTATAGAATCCTCGCCGATTGTCGGGAACATGCTCGGCCACGTAAACTGCCGCTCCTCCGTACTCACCGCCAAGGGCCAGCCCCTGCGATACTCGAACGAGAAGTAGAACGATCGGCGCCACGTAACCGATGCTCGCAAAGGTTGGCAGCAGGCCGATGACCGCGGTCGCACCGCCCATTATCAGCAACGTCACAAGAAAAGCATATTTCCGTCCAACGACGTCACCTATCCGCCCAAAGAAAAGCGCTCCGAACGGCCGAACCACAAAACCAACGGCAAAGGTTGCAAGATAAGCAATATACGCAAAAGTATCATTGCCCGGAGGATAAAAGAGCGGTGCGATGATCGGGGCCAGGCTTCCAAAGATATAGAAGTCGTACCACTCGATAACGGTGCCAAGTGATGAAGCACCGATTACCTGCCAGATCTTCCCTTTCGACACGCGATCATTGTAGAGCGCGCCCAGATCACTGCTTTCCGCCATAAACAATTTTTCGAGTTAACCGATCTTGTCTAGTATTGAACCGTTTCCCGAACGAGTTTCCTTATGTTAGCTTTGAGCCGTAAAAGTAGCATATGCGTTTTGTAAAGGAAACTGCTATCCTCGCCTCGCCCGAGCGGGTCTTCGCATTTCACACCCTTCCAGACGCTTTTGCAAGGCTCCTGCCGCCATGGGAGGACGCAAAGATCATCCAAGCTGGCCGACATCACAAAGATCGGCTCGCGAGCGATCATCGAGACCAGGATACTCGGTCTGATACCGACGCGCTGGGTCGCCGAACATACTGCATACGATCCTCCTCGATATTTCGAGGATGTCCAGATATCAGGCCCTTTCAAAAGCTGGCGCCACGGCCATCACATCGAGCATCACCAAAGCGGTGCCTTGCTCCGCGACGAGATCGACTTCGAACCGCCGGCACTGATCATTGGGAAATTGGCCGCCAATAATATCATCATTCCTCGGCTCGAGAAGTTATTTGCTTATCGTCACCAGGCGACCAGAGCGTGGTGCGAGAGTACCGAGACCGACTAGATCGGCAGCATTTCTTTGAATTTGCTAATGGTGCCTCCGAACAAAAAATCGGCGAGGCTGATTTGTTCATGTGACCTGTCGTATCCGACAAGCTCGACATAGGCTTGCCCCCCGATGGGTTCGCCGTTACGGGTTCCGGTGATACGGCATGCCCCTTCCCAATAGACGATCATGGTCGTTCCCCGTGTGTCCAGCTCCTGATCGTCGATCAGCGGCTCGACCACGATATCAAGACCATGCACAGGAACGCTGATCCGCCACTTCGAGGGGTATTCGGCCCCGGTCGTATTGCTAAGCCAAGTCGAAAGTATCTCGACCTCAAAATCCGCGGCCTCCAGATAATGACATGTTCCGTCCACCCGAACAAACGTGCCTGTGGATGCGGGCGCCCCTTCCCCACGAAATTGATAGACCATCAGTTCCGTATCATCATCGAATTGCAGGCTGAACCAATCCCAGTCCTCCTGCTCCCAGATACCGAATTCGCGATCCATCCAGGCCGACCCGCTGAACTCCTGGCTGACATCTGCACGCGAAATGCGTCCGGTGGCTTTCATTCGCGTGTACGAGAAATGGTTCGACGCCCCGGTTCGCTTTTTGCTGATCCCGCTCCCGCCGTCACCGTTTAGCACCACTGCTTTCGAGGGTTCGAGAATAGCGTCAAATACGACCCCGCCATTGAGCGTTGCGTGCAGCAAGTGTTTCCCCGCGACTTCCCGGATCGACCACTGACCGAGTTGGATGTTATAAGAGGTCTCACTCATTACTGCATCAAGATCGAACGGCCTGTTGAAACTGCGAATATGCTCATACTTGAACGATCGCGTCTCGATGTCGGAGATGGCGAAGTGAGCAAAATGTATTGGGTTTCCGAAGGCCGCTACAGGAAAGATCCCCAGTCGGTCAAGATCCGTACGACGCTTGAAGAAAACCAACTCAAAGCCAAGCTCACGGCCGGTCTCTGTCTTGCAGTGACCGGTGTAGTACCACCATTCGGTCTGGACATCGGGCTTCGCATAAAGGTCCTCAGGTATCCGGACAGTGCCATCTGTTGGGACAGCGCGCAGTCCTTGGCCGCGAAACCCAAACAGGTCGGCCGCGCCGTCGATCGCCGTCGCCGCGAAATACTCAAGCGGTCTAAGAAGATCTTCGAACATAGCTACTCGTATCCTATTGCCTCAACGACGGTAAGACGTGCTGCCCTGATGGCAGGGAGCCACGCCGATATTACAGCAAGCAGCACAACAACCGGAACAGCGATCAGAAACACGGAGTATGGAAAAACAAGCCTGATATCAAACCCGGCGACGACCTTGACCGCCGTCTTTACCAGGAAATAGGCATTCATCGCTCCGGTAGCAGCCCCGGCCGCAAGACCGATGAGGGCGATCGCCATGGATTCGAGAATTATCATCTTTATCACCTGCCTACGCAATCCGCCGATCGCCCGAAAGACCCCGATCTCGCGTGTACGCTCGGCCACCGAGATCAGCATTGTATTGGTCAAACCGATCGCTGCAACTAGGACCGCGACGATCATTTGGATATACATCAGCAGGAAGAACTGGTCAAGCAGTTTCGTTACCCACGCCTTGTACTCTTCGTGAGTGTATATGAAGGCGCGTTGTGTATCCGCAACGATCGCCTGGACCTTGTCGCGAAATGCGTCCCGGTTCGTCCCGGGCTTTAGGTCAATAAATATGTAGTCGACATCGGAGTCCTGCCAATACCGCTTGTAAAGCTCGCGATCGAGAAAGAGGGTTCCATACTCTGACCGGTAATAGTCGAGCATGCCTACGACCGGCAGGCTTAGCTCGCCGCCGGGAGCCCGGATCGCAACCGTATCGCCCATCTGAACGTTCCACCGCAGCGAGAAGTTCTTTGATATCAGAAGACCTTCCCCGCGTGAGGTCAACAGGCGGGCGGCCGAAGGATCGCCGACGTCCAGCAGGTCGGGCGAGACGGCGAAGTATGCGTCCATATCATGTGCCAGCAGTGTAACCTCAAGCCCATCAAAATATGTCGATGTTACCCTAACCTCGTTCGATACTAGAACCTCGTCAAGCTCGCTGATTCTTCTCGCCGTCGTTTCGGGAAAATGTTGGGTGCGCGAGTGAAGCTGTTCCGAAGAAGTAATCAGCATATCGGCGGCGAGAACCTTATCCATCGAGTGATAGATCGCAGCCTTCTGACTATGGATCATTGCCGCCGTCGAAAATACGAAGGCAAGCCCGATGACGATCGCCCCAACGGTGGCAACGGTGCGTTTCGGCGAGCGAGCCATATTCTCGACCGCGATCACACCTTCGGGACCGAATAGGAAGCCCGCCGCCGGCCGCATTAGAGCCGCCCCGATCATGAGCAGCTTCGGCAGGAGCAGGATCACACCGCACTGGATCGCAAACGAATATGCCATCTGAACATAGCTTCCGACGTTCGGCGTGCCGAAGCGCGTTCCCACGAGACCTGCCGCGATCAGCAGCAGACCCAAGACGATCCGAACTCGGCTGGCACGCACAGTCGGGTTTACGATCTCGACGTTGCGAAGGGCGACCGCCGGATCCAGCCCTGCAGCCGCCCGCGCGGGCAGCCAAACCGATATGAGTGAGACCGCAACACCCAGCACAAAAGCCTGAAGCCCGAAAAGCCAGTCAAATCCAACCGTGCCACCGACAGTTTCGACGCCGTAAACGGTGCTTGTTACCCGCGCTACGACCTTCAGCGCGCCTTGAGCCATTGCAAACCCGATACCGACGCCAAGAGCCGAACCCAGCAATCCGAGAATTATCGCTTCGACAATGAACATTCGCCGGATGTTCGAGCGCTCTACCCCAATGGATCGAAGGATCGCGGTGTCCCGCCAACGCTGATTGACGCTGATACTGAACGAATTGAAGATAATGAAGATCGCGATGGTTAAGGCGAGAACACTTGTTATCGTAAACGCCGCATGCATCGCCGAGATCGTATTCTCAAGATGCTGCCCGCGCAGATTTGGCCTTATCACATCGAGAGTGCCCGGGACCCGAGCTCTCAGATCCTTCTCAAGCTGATCGATGGAAACATCGGTAGAATTCGCCACGTCGATGCGGTCGATCCTGTTTCCATTGCCAAACAAGGGCTGGGCTGAGGCCATATCCATGACGGCGACGTTCCCGTCATACACCTCTCCAATGCCCGCCTCCTCAAAGATCCCTCGTACGGTCAGGTCGGTCTTTCCGGTCTTTGCGTCAACCGTGAATTTATCTCCATCCTTCAGTCCAAACCTGTCGGCAAGCGTACGCGTTACTGCGATCGAGTCCTTTCGGCTCGAGAAGGCCAGCGGGTTCTTTACGATAAAGTTTCCCTGGTCAAGCGTGCTCTTGTATATGGCGAGATCGCTGGCCGTGTCGAGGCCGAGAATGAGGATGCGCTGGCGGTTTCCGAGCGATGTGTTGACGATCGCCTCGACGACAGGTTCGGCAGCCTCAACACCCGGTGTGTCTCTGACGAGTTTTAAAACGTCAAGAGAAAAGTCCGCGTCACCCGCTACGATCTGAAGAGTTGCCTTGCCGGCAAGTTTCTCGACCGTCGTGTTCAGCGAGCCGGCCAAAGTCGCGTTCGCAGTATGGATGGCAAAATAGACCGCGACACCGAGCGATACGCCAACGATCGTCAGCGAAAGCCGAAGCTTGTGTGCGCGCCAGTCGCGCAAGATTATTGAAGCGAGAGCTCCGATCATCGTTGGAACTGGAAATCCTCGACTATTCGGCCATCACGCAGCCGGATCTGCCGCTCGCAATGCTGAGCGGCCTCGTCGTTATGGGTTACGAGCACTATCGTTGTACCAAGCTCGAGATGAAGCTCGTCAAGGAGCGATAAGATCTCATCACCGGTTCTTGAATCGAGGTTTCCCGTGGGCTCGTCGGCGAGCAGAAGCGGCGGGTTGAAGACAAGAGCCCTGGCTATCGCCACGCGTTGCCTTTCGCCGCCCGACATTTCGTCGGGCCGGTGACCGCCTCGGCCTTGCAGCCCTACCCGCCGGAGCATCGCCGAAGATCTTTCTAGCGCCGCGGCGGAGCTAATTCCTCCCAGCCTTAGCGGAAGAGAAACATTCTCGACAGCTGAGAGCGTGGCGAGCAGATTGAACGTCTGAAAGATCATCCCGATCTTTTCGCGACGGAGCCGTGTCCGGTCGTCGTCATTCATCGCAGCCAGCTCTAGGTTCTCGAAGATAACGCGGCCGGACGTCGGTTCATCCAGGCCGCAGGCAATGTTCAGCAGCGTCGATTTTCCCGATCCGGACTGTCCCATTACTGCTACTCGCGTTCCGCGACCCACCTCCAGATCGACATCATCGAGCGCACGAAGGCCTCCATCGGCTCTATATGTCTTGCTGACCTTTTCGAACGCAATTATCGTATCGTTCATTCGATGGGCTGGTTGGAGATCATCCGTCTGTTTTTATCCAGATCCTGTTTGAATGGTCCGCCCGTCTGGGCAATAATTACGCGTTGACCGGTGAACGGGGCCGGTCGATGCTCAGAGTTGTCTTAATATATGAACAACGGCCTCGGATTGCAAAGGAGACCAGCAAATTGAAGATCCTGTTCATTCTGCTCAACGCTCTTGCCCTCGCGCTTGCTGCCGCGTGTTCGGGCTCGGTAGGCCCGCAAACGGCAAAGGCGCCCGCGGTACGCACGGATCGAGGTAACGAGATCGTCAACGAATATCTCAGACGCGAAGCCGCCCCGTTCCGAAAGGATCGAACGCGGATCACGGTCAGGTCTGAGGATGGAAGTGTCGAGGTTTACGAACTGGATGTCTGGAGGCGTCAGACCGAAGATCAAACGGATACGATGAGCGTTATAGTCAAACCTACGGAAGATGCCGGCACCGCGACTCTGTCGGTTCAGGTCAAGGACAAACCAACGGTCAATATCACCTATTCCCAGGCTCTGGACGAATTTCGCGAATCGGACACAAGCAAGATGTTTTTTGGCGGACTTACGGCTCAGGAACTTCTTGGCGAATGGGGAAAGTATTCGTTCACCTACCTCGGAGACCGTGAGTTCGAGGGCAAAGTGGCCCATGAGGTCGAAGGGAAACTCAAGGATGGCCAGACCTCAGTGATCGCATCGAACAAGGTGCTGTTCGACGTGGAAAACTTTCTTGTCCGCGAACTCCGGCTTTTCGATAACACCGGCAAGGAATTGCGCGTGTACACCCAAAAGGAGACGCGTGTGGTCGATGGCCGGACCTACATCTCAAAAACAGACGTCGTCAATCATGTTTACAAGTCGAACATTACGATCGAGGTGTTGGGACGTGAGTATCCCTCCACCCTCGACGATGCCCTGTTCTCACGTGAAAGATTGAGGCGATCCGTGCGAAAATGACTCAATGCTGATCCACATCGTCTGCTGGAGATACAAGCCTGAGGTAACAGAGGCCGAAAGAGAAGACCATCGCTCCCGTCTTCGGTCACTTTCGGCCGCCATTGGATGTGTCCGAGACCTTTCTGTCGGAGCAGATATCCTTCACCTTGATCGCTCGTTCGACACGGGCCTCGTCGTCGAATTTGACGATCTCGCGGGACTCGATGAATATACTGTTCATCCTGACCATCAAGCTGTCGCGGCCCTCGGGCGCGAACTCGCCATGCAAACGGTCTCGGTCGATTTTATTCGCCCTGATGCGGACAACGAGACCCCGGATCTCGGTTAGCAAACGAATACAAGTTTGCTTACATCATAAGGAAGCAATATTTATCTGACCATTTAGTCGAATTGCCGAAGATGAGAAAGCTTTTTAAGAACGGGTTCAAGATCGCGATACTCTCGACGCTGATCACCCTGCCTGTTGCCGCGCAGGCGGTCAAGAGAACTCCTTTTGACGTAACGAACTATGTGATGGACGTAACGCTCATACCGGTGGAGCGCCGGTTGAGTGCGACGGTTGACGTCACATTCACGCCGCTCGAGGATACGCGTTCCGTTTCCTTCGAGCTCAACGGCTCGCTCAAGGTCGAGACGATCACACGACGGGATCGGCAGGTTGCGACGGTGCTGCCAAGTGGGTCGCCCGTCGGCGTGAGACCCGCTGCGCGTCCTGCCGCGACGATCGCGCCGGTCAATTTGGTAACCTTCGTTCAGGACCAGTCAAACTCCAGCGATCTCGGGCCGCACGTCCGGATCGATCTCGGCGAGAGCGTTCCAAAAGGTACGTCAGTCACACTTCGGTTCACATACACCGGTGTGCTTGAAACCCCCGCCGGCGGTCCTCTCTTGACGAAACGTCTTGCCTCGATCGCGCCAAATGACGGCTACCTGATGTATGCGGCGCGTTGGTTCCCCTTCCACGACTATGCGGCAGATCCGGCAACATCCGACATCAGCATCTCTCTTCCGGCAGGCTTGCAGCTTGTCGGTTACAGTGACGCACCCGTCACCACTCTCGGTGGAAAGACCCGTTTTCTGCAAACGACGCCGGCACTCATCGGCAATTTTGCCTATGGGAAGTATGTTCCGCGTACACTAAAGATCGGCGATCAGGAACTGCAGTTCTTCACCAAGGCCGGTACAGATGAACAGACCTCTCGTTATGGTGAAACAATAGGGAAGTCGCTTGTCGACTATACGAAACGCTTCGGCCAGGCAGACTACGGCAGAAAGATGATCGTCGTTCAGATCGACGACGAGAGCCTCGACTTCTACTCAGCAAAGGGTATGATTTTCATCGCGTCGAGGCCGTTCGAAGAAGCGCGAGACGTTACCTTTTCGCGTCTTCAGCGCGAAGCTGCCTACCAGTGGTGGGGTTTGACGGTTGGGCTGAAGTCGTTTGACGATGCCTGGCTGTCGCAGGGTTTGGCCGAATATAGTGCGTTCTCACTTCGTGAGACGGAAACTAACGGCGCCAAGCTCGATTCGCTGCGGCGCGAACTGCTGGAGAAATCCCTTACATTCGAACAAACCGCTTCGCTTCTGCGAGCTCCGGCGAATCTCGACGACCAAAGCAGCGCGTACCAGTACATCATGTACGGCAAGGGCGCATTTGTATTCAAATTGCTTCGCGACACGCTTGGGGGTCAGAAATTCGAGCAGCTTCTCCGCACGTATCTGAACCAATATCGGGGAAAGCCTGCATCGATCGACGACTTTGAAAAATTGACGACCCAGGTTTCGGGCGAGCCGATGCGGTATTTCTTTGCCCGCTGGGTCGAAGGCACAGGTGTGCCTGAGTTTTCGAGCGACTATCTTATCATCCGAACTCGTGGCGGCAAGTTCGTCACGCGCGGCACAGTGAAGCAGAACTACGACAATCTGCGCCTGCCCGTCGAGGTGCAGCTTCGTTCGGAGGACGATCAGGGCCTGACTACCGTAAAGCTCGACATGGAGGAAGCGAGCTCAGACTTCAACATCGAATCAACGGGGAAGCCGATCGCCGTGATCATCGATCCTGGTTTCAAGCTGCTGCGCATCTCGCCGGACCTTCGCGTGTCCGCGATCGCTCGCCGCGGTATCGAGCAGTTCAAGGAAGGGAACTATGTCGAAGCCCAGACACAGTTTGAGGCCGCCCTCAAGCTCGATCGGTCGAACTCGTGGATCTATTACCACCTTGGACTTCTCTTTCTCGAACAGCGGAACTTCGATCTCGCTATCGACAACTTCAAAGCGGCTCTTGCGGGTAACCTCAATCCGGCCTGGCTCTCCGTCTGGTCAAATATAAAAATGGGCAACGCTTATGATGGCAAAGGTGACCGTACACGCGCCGTCGCCGCCTACAAACGCGCCGAAACCATTGGTGACAACTATGACAACGCCCAGGATGCTGTGAAGAAATATCAGGCCGTCCCCTATGACCCACGGGAGAACCCAACGACCGCGACAAAATAGAGACGAACGAAAAAGAGGCCGGTAAGCGACCGCAAGGAATAGGTAAATACTAAACTGTCAATCTCCTTAGCACCCATCACCTAGGATCTCGATCCGCTTTTTTAGCCGTTCGACATCCACTAGGTCCATGGGCCTGCCTGATGCCATTTTATTCGTGATCAAATCCTGAAGGCCTATGAAATTTACCGGTATGCCTTCGCCGTGAGTAATCTTTCTCCGTTCCCAGCACTTGTCGAAGTCAACTCCGACGAGATTTACAATGATGTCGATTCGCACCGGGTCGACGCCGATCTGAAAAAACGCGTCGTCAGAGGTGAGAAACTCGACAGTCAGGTCACGGATTGGAGCACCGTAATTTGCGAGGGCCGCTATGACCGTTTGGCATTTTGTCTCGTGGGGTTGACCCAAACGTCGATGTCTTTGGTATAGCGAGGCTCGGTGTGTTCGATCACGGCGTAGCCGCCAACCACGAGATATTCAGCCCCGGCGTCGCTTAAGGCTTGTAACAGATCTTTGAAGTCTGAGTTCATCCGGCGATTTACCCTTCATTGACCAATAATCCGTGACTAGTTCCCACGCAGCGTTCATCCGCTGCTCATGCGTGAGGCTTTGCCAAAATTCGATGTCGAACGAACGGTCGTCGCCGTCGCTCAGCTTGCCCATTCGCGTCATCACAAGACGACCTTTTTCATCGATATATTTTCTGGTAATACTCACTACTTACCTGCTATTTTATCATACCTTAGCCTGTTCAATTAGATGATTGTCGTCACGATCTCGCGTATACTCCGCTGCAGTTCACGGTCGTCGGTAATGGGTGAGCAGATGGCGACCTCGGCGGCGTTGATGGGTGAGATGCCTTTGGCTATCATTTGGGCGGCGTAGATCAGCAACCGGGTCGAGACACCTTCCTCGAGGCCATGGCCGCGCAGGTTGCGGACCTTTTGGCCGATCTTGACGAGATCAGCGGCGGTCGATTCGTCGATACCGCCTTCTTTGGCAACGATCTGCGCTTCGGCTTCCGAGTCAGGATAGTCAAACTCCATCGCAACAAAACGTTGACGCGTCGATTGTTTCAAGTCCTTAAGAATCGACTGGTAGCCCGGATTGTAACTGACGACGAGCATGAACTCGGCCGGTGCGTCGAGCACCGTACCGCGCTTCTCGATGGGCAAGCGCCGCCGGTCATCGGTCAGCGGGTGGATGATTACGACGGTGTCTTTACGAGCCTCGACAACCTCGTCGAGATAACAGATCGCGCCTGCTCGCACTGCCGCGGTCAAAGGGCCGTCGTGCCAGACCGTTTCTTCGCCTTCGAGCAGAAATCTTCCGACAAGGTCGGTCGAGGATAGATCTTCGTGACAGGCGACCGTGATCAACGGACGGTTAAGCCGATGAGCCATATATTCGACAAACCGCGTCTTGCCGCAGCCCGTCGGCCCCTTTAACATCGCAGGCAGCTGCGCTGCATACGCCGCCTCAAACAGTTCGACCTCTTGCCCTACCGGCAGATAGAACGGCTCATCTTTTACCTTGTATTTCTCAACCGCTAATTCCATTCAAATATATTCTTAACGCAAAGATACAGAGACGCAAGGAACGCAAAGTAGGAACCGGTCTTATTCGTCCTTTGTGCTGATCATCAACCACCGCCAAAGATCAAATTTGCCCTTAAACATAACGCCGACGTGCTAGAATTTCAATCCGATGTTACAACCCGCTAATAATGGCTTTGTCATCCGCGAGGCAGTGTCCGATCTCGAGATCGAAATTACGAGGACATTGTTCCGCGAGTACGAAGCATGGCTGGGGCTAGACCTATGCTTTCAGGGATTCGAAGCAGAACTAGCCTCGTTGCCTGGTGCTTACGCCCGGCCGCGAGGGCGCCTGCTTCTCGCTTATATCGACGGAGAGCCTGCCGGATGCATCGCTCTTCGTTCCCTTGGTGACAATGTAAGCGAGATGAAGCGGCTATATGTCCGCGATGAGTTTCGTGGAAAAGGCATAGGCGCTGGTCTGATAGAGCGACTGATCAGCGATGCGAAGGCTATCGGCTATCAAGCGATCCGCCTCGACACATATCCCCCGAAGATGGGAAAAGCCGTCGAACTATATCGCTCGAACGGCTTTTCTGAGATCGAAGCCTACTACACAAACCCCTATGATGGGGTTCTTTTCATGGAGAAGACGCTCTAGGCCGCATTGCCGAAACTCGAACCGTAAGCGGTCGGTGGTGGCGGCATCGTATTCACCTGTCGATCGAACCACGGAAACACTTGCCGATATGCAAATGCATTGACCAGATAGATCAGTGGTATCGAAAGCAGAAACATCCCTAAACACAGCATCAGAACTCCCGCAAGCACGATGAGCACCTCGAAGATGATAAGGACTATAAGGCCGCCGATGTTCGACATTGCGGCCTGAGCGCTCAGCTTGATAGCCTCGACCGGACCCACGTCAAACTCCATCGCCAGCGGAACGGCAAAGAAAAACACCATCCACCAAACGATGGCAAGGATCGAAAACAGCACGCCGATCACGACGGCAAGGATCACCAAGCCGCCCGCGATCGCCGAGTCACGGCCCGCCGCCTGAAAGAACGAGGGATCGCTGACACTGCCGCCCTGAAGCCCAATGCGGCCAAGATCGAGCGTAAACTGAAGCACCTGAGCGATAATGCCTGGTATCGCCTGCAGGAGGCCTATCACCATCAGCGGAACAAACTTTTCAAACCCCTTGAACATCATCCCGAAATCAACCGCCTCTCCACGCATATCGCGAAGAGCCACCAGATAAACACCGCCCATCATCGGCCCGAGAATGAAAATGTTCACGCAGGGAACACAGCTCGTGATCAACATCGCGACAACGGCAATGCCGAGATACATCCCGTAGTTGCGTTTGAGGAGGTCCCATGCGTTGCTGACGCAGCCACCGGCATCGATCGCACTGGGTGTGAATTGTGGTATTTGCATAGTTTTTGAGGCGAACTCGTAGGAATTTTACTTCATAACATTGCGTCGAGGGAAAACAAAATCGCCCGGCTGCGGAAAAATTGGGGAGTTCCGCTTCCGGACGATCGCTAATTTAGAGCCACATCAATTCCTACGGCATGGGTTTGCGAGGCATCTTCTCATCCATCATCGCCGTTTGGTAAACAAAAAGCGCAAGTATGATCGACATCTGCTTCATATCGTCCGCTTGGATACGATCAAAAACGTCCATATTCGAGTGGTGCGTGCGGGTGTCATATTCGACCGGATCTTGGATGAACTGAAAACCGGGTAGGCCGATCCCATCGAAGCTCAGGTGGTCAGTACCGCCGGTGTTTGAAAGCGTCAGCGTATTCGCTGACATATTCACATCCTTGTTTGGGTCGAAGTCAGCCTTCCACCATCGCGGATCACGGAGCGGCGACAGCCATTGCCGGAAGATCGGCCTGACAGCATCATTTCCCTGCATGTAAACACCGCGGATCTTGCCCGTTCCGTTGTCGATGTTGTAGTAGGCAGAAAGCTTGTCGTATTCGGGGAGTTTTGTAAGTGGCTGTGGCTGAGCATTTTGCCCACCCGGGCCGAAGGTCGGCGCGGCGTTTGGATTACCCCGATAGCCAAAGTGCTGACGAACATATGCACGCGAACCAAGCAAGCCCTGCTCTTCACCCGTCCAAAGTCCGACGCGTATCGTTCGACGCGGCTTAAGGCCAAGCGCTTGAATAATACGAACTGCTTCCATCATGACGGCGCATCCGGCACCGTTATCGGTCGCACCCGTCCCGGCTTGCCACGAATCGAGATGGCCACCGAGCATTACGATCTCATCAGCTTTGTCGCTGCCAGGGATCTCGGCGATCGTGTTATAGGCATTTTGGTCATCATCCTGAAACTCAACAGCCAGGTCGACCGTCATCGAAACCTTTTCGCCGGCGTCGATCATGCGTACCAGGCGGTTAAAATGCTCAACTGCCGCACTGATCTGGATCGGCACGACCGCGCCTTTCGTTCGAACATTCGGCGCCGGCTGGCCTGGCGTAGGCGTCGCAGGTGGTACGGCTGCCGCACCCTGCACAAAGATCGTGCCGCCATCGCCGCGACCGGCGTCTATCAGAATTGCCGCTCCCTCTTCGACGAGAAAGCGCATCCTCTGTGCGTTGAACTGCTGCTGCTGACCAAAGTTCGCCGGCAGCCCCGCGGGTGCACCGGCGGCGGGCCTGCGCGGAGCGTTCGGATCCGGAGCATCGGCCATCGCGAGTAGCTCGGCATCCGAAAATCGCTTGCCCGGAGCATTCATCCAAGCCCGAACATCACGTTGAGGTCCAACGAGTACTATCTTGCCCTTCAGCTTGCCGCGATATTGGTCGAGCTCTTCGGCCTTCGTTGCATTGAAACGAACGACCTCGGCAGTATATGCGGTCCCGTGCTGAGCCGGTGGCGGAGCCACCTTGTTCTTTGCCTTTGGATCAACTGGCGGCGGCGGGATCAGGGTATCGGTACCGGGTGACCAGGCCTTCGGATAGGCATAAAGCGGAAAGGCCGTCGGGCCGTCAACCATCGCCGTAAATCGCTTCAGCGTCCAACCTCGCCCGAATGGCCCCCACGATTCGAGATGGGCATTCTGCAGGCCCCATGATGCCATGGTGTCGCGGGTCCATTCGTTCGCACGCTTCAGGCCGGGCGAACCGGTCAGTCGCGGGCCAATGACATCGCTCAGATAGCTAAGCGTTTTCATCACCTGAGAACGTGTAGTTCCTTCCTCTTTGATCTTGTCAAAAACTTCCTTTGGAACCTCGTAAATTCGGGACTGGCCAAATGTGAGTCCCGGAAGCAAAATTGCGTGAATCAGCAAAACGCCGATCAACTTGCGTCGAAGCATAGCAGTAATTCTCCTTAAAATAAGATGGATGCCTAAAGCGAATTTATATCACAATCCCCAATCGCCGAGTGTAAAGATTTGTAAGACGTACTGTAATCGAATGCGTCGGCGATGCCGATCGCTCATTCCTGCCAACAAGCGCGCTAGATCGTCGACCAGGTCAGCGTGAACGCAGGCGGAACGTTCTTCAGCACAAGCGGGCTGCGGCGGGATTTTCCGTATCGGTTGCGGAGTGCCTCGCGGAGCTTTATCGCAGGCGGGAGATAATAGCCGTGCGCATACTGGAAAATGCGAAGCTCGCAGCCTTCGTCCATGAATTTCTGGATCTCAGCGAGAACGCTGTCACTTATCTCACGCGGAAGCGACACGAACGGGAGACAGCAGACGAGGTAACGAACCTTACCCAAACCCGATTGCTGATGGATCGAATAACATTCCGCCGCATTGCCGCAGATGATATTCATATCGGGAAAGTTCTGGTTCAGTGTTTTTACCAGATCCGAATCTAGTTCAAGCCCTAGGTACGAGTCTTTGCTCGGCACTACCTCGCGCAGAAACTTTGTGATAGCACCGGTCCCGACACCGAGCTCGAGCACGATGTTATGGTCGTCAGGGTAGATCCCCTGCAGCATCTCTGCTGCGAGCTCAGGGGAACTGGGCGCTATTGCGCCCACCTTCGTTGGGTTCTTTAGAAATGCCTGCAGGAATTGGATGTTCTCTTTCATTCGATACGAGGCCGCTAAGCTGCAAGCGAGCTTCCTGTTTTATCGCCTGATGTTACGTTTACGTTATCGACAGACATTTTATAATCACATTCCTCGTTTTGGCAATACCGAATTGTTCCGTCTTTCTTTGTTGTTTTTTCCAACAAGAACGGCATGCTGCATTTCGGGCATGATCCATTGACCGGCCTATCCCAAAATACGGCATCACATTTCGGATAATTCACGCACCCATAAAAGACCTTTCCGCGGCGCGATTTCTTTACCGCGATCTCGCCCCCGTCTTTTGGGCATGAAACGCCTTCGACCACATCACGTTTTACGTAATCGCACTTCGGATAGTTCGAACATGAAGTAAATTCCCCGAAACGTCCATGTCGTTTGACGAGATTGGCGCCGTCCTTCGGGCATTTTTCGTCGAGTATTTCAGGCGGTGGTGCAGGTTTCTGCTCGCCCTTTGCGATCTTGCGGATATTCTTGCATTCGGGATACCCCGTACAGCCGTAAAAGGAACCGAAGCGCCCCTTTTTCAACGCCATCTCGCGGCCGCAAAGCTCGCAGGGCGGTACTTCTTCGGCCCGATCGCGATCACCCATCGCCGCCGGGTCATTCTCTTCCTTTCTTGCTCCCACCTCGCGAGTGTTCTTACATTCGGGATAGTTCTCGCAGGCTAAAAACTGCCCAAAACGACCGAACTTTATGACCATCCGCCCACCGTCGCGATCGCATATCTCACCTGTCGGGATGGACATCTTCTTTTTGCCTTTGATCGTCTCGGCTGCGTTCTCGAGGTCCTTCGAAAATTTTCCGTAGAAGCCGCGCAACGCATCACGCCAGTCGAGCTTGCCATCCTCGATCTCATCAAGCTGCTCTTCCATGCCCGCCGTGTATTTGGCATTGAAAATGTCGTCAAAACTTTCGATTAGCAGGTCGTTTACCGTCGTCCCAAGCGGCGTTGGATGAAACCGGCCTTCGATCTTTTCAACATATTCGCGATCCTGGATCGTCGTCATGATCGCGGCATACGTTGACGGCCGGCCGATGCCATTCTCTTCCAGGGCTTTCACCAAGGTCGCTTCCGAATAGCGCGCCGGCGGATCAGTAAAGTGTTGATTTGTCTTGAGCTCGTTAAGGGTCAGGGATTCGCCTTGCTTGACGAGCGGCAGGTTCTTCTCCTCATCCTCATCATCGTCGTCCGCAGGTTTCTCATCGCGGCCCTCCTGATAGATCTTGAGAAAACCGTCGAACTTTTGGACAGAACCGGCCGCACGAAATCTAAAGCGTCCCGCCCTAATGTCGATCGTAGTCTGATCGAAGACTGCGGGGGTCATCTGCGAAGCCACAAACCGCTGCCAGATCAAACGGTAAAGCTTCAATTCGTCCGGGCCAAGTTTGTTCGCAAGGCTTTCCGGGGTGCGATTCACATCCGTCGGACGGATCGCTTCGTGGGCATCCTGGGCATCTTTCTTCGATTTGTAGAAATTCGGTTTCGCCGGCAAATACCTTTCACCATAATTTCCACCGACAAAACCCCGGACCTCCTGCATTGCCGCATCCGATATACGCGTCGAGTCGGTTCTCATATAGGTGATTAGACCGACCGCTCCTTCAGCCCCAAGTTCGATGCCCTCGTACAGACGCTGGGCTGTGGACATCGTCTTCTTCACCGAAAATCCGAATTTGCGGGCGGCTTCCTGCTGAAGCTTCGACGTGATGAACGGCGGCGTCGCATTGCGCCTACGTTCCTTTGTCGCAACGCTTTCTACTACAAAACTTTCACGCTCGACCTCAGCCGCTATCGCATTCGCCTCTTCGGCGTTCCTGATATGGGCCTCAGTCGGCTTAAGGTCTTCGTCGAACTTACCGTACTTGACGGTCAAGCCATCGATCTTGTTGAGTTTCGCGTCAAATTTTGGCGGCAAAGCGGCCGAGAGGTTAGCCACCAGAGACCAATACTCCGTCTGAACAAAAGCCTCGATCTCACGTTCACGCTCGACCACCAGCCTGACCGCTACGGTCTGAACGCGACCTGCCGACAGCTTGCCGCCGATCGTTTTCCATAAGATGGGCGAGACCTTGTAGCCAACCAAACGGTCGAGCACGCGCCGGGCCTGTTGAGCATCGACAAGGTTCTGGTTGACCTGCTTCGGCTCTTTGAAAGCTTCCTGTATAGCGTTCTTCGTTATCTCGTTGAACATCACGCGAAATACGGGAACGGCTGGCTTCTTCGGCACGATCTCTTCGGCCAGATGCTGGCAGATAGCTTCCCCTTCGCGATCAGGGTCAGCGGCAAGATAAATGGCTTCGCTCGTCTTTGCCGCCTTCTTGAGTTCTGTTACTACCTTTTTATTATTGCGTTTCTTGGTATCGGGAATAACTTCGTAATGCGGCTCGAAATTGTTGTCCACATCGACGCCGAGGTCCTTTGTCGGAAGGTCCTTGATATGGCCGATCGAGGCCATCACAGTGAAATCCGATCCGAGGTATTTATTGATCGTTTTTGCCTTTGCAGGCGATTCTACAATTACTAAGCTCTTTGCCATCTGAAAAAAATATGTCAGCAAAAACAACCTTGCTGACGGTTACGACTGATATCACTCAGCTCGCAGCCTTGTCAATGCGAGGGTAGAGAATAGCGGAAAATAGAGGAATGTCAAATTGTCTCAAGACCGCCGCGCGTAATACTTACCCGGCAGCACACGGATGAGGTCGCGAATATCAAGCGAAACGAGGGCATTGTTCAGCTCGCCGAACGCAAGTCCACTGGATTCCAGGAGTATGTCGATATGCAGTGGTTCATCCGGCGTCAGAAGGCCCCAAACCGTCCTCTCGTGAACAGAAAGGTCTGCCGGAACTACTGTTTCCTTGCCTTCTAACTGGTCGGGCGCGCTGCTCTCGATCGGCGGCGGCAGTATCGATGCGGCGATCTCGGTCGGCATTTCTGCAACCACATCCTGCCATTGCTGGACCAACTTTGCTCCGGTCTTGATCAGATAATTGGTCCCGAAGGAGTTTCCGGATGTTATATTGCCCGGTACGGCCATCACCTCGCGATTCTGCTCGGTCGCAAGCCGCGCAGTGATCAACGAGCCGCTGCGTTGGTTGGCCTCGACTATCAACACGCCGTGACTCAAGCCGCTTATGATGCGGTTACGAAACGGAAAATGTTCAGCCAATGGCGGCGTGCCAAGCGGGAACTGCGTGACGAGACAACCGCCGCTTGCCAAAATATCGCGGACGAGTCCGTTGTTCTCGTGCGGATAGACATTATCGAGGCCCGTTCCCATAACGGCGACCGTCCGGCCGTTCCCGCGGACCGCACCGCGATGCGCGGCCGTATCAATGCCGCGAGCCAAACCCGACACGACCGTTACTCCGCGCGATGCCAGGTCGCGCGACAACATCTCCGCGGCGTTCTCGCCATAAGTCGAACACATCCGTGAACCGACCACGCCAACGGCGGGTTGATCAAAGCAAGCTTGCCAATCGCCTTTCACATACAAGATCGGCGGAGGATCATCTATCTCTCGCAGCAATTGCGGATAGCTGCCATCATCCAGGATCAAAATATCACCGCCAAGATCCTTGACCCGGTCAAGCTCGGTTTCTGCTCGTTGGAGAAACTCTTTACTGATGATACTTTCAATGGCCTCCGGCTTTAGTCTTAGAGATTCCAACTCAGCACGGCGTGCCCGAAAGACAGCCGAGACCGAGCCAAAACGCTCGAGGAGCTGTGTCATGGCCCTCGGTCCCACGCCGGGTGTCATATTAAGTGCGATCCAGTCATGCATAAGACAAGACGCAAAAAGGAAAGAGTTCAAAGCGACGAGCCATTTTGCGTTCGATATGGCGGAGGCGTGTGGGAGTCGAACCCACCTGACGACGCTCTCGCGCCGTCACAACGGTTTTGAAGACCGAGCCCATCACCGGACAAGTTGCGCCTCCCTGAATTGTCTTTCGGATTTTAGATTTCGTTTCTCGGATTGTCCACTCCTTAGCGAACACACGGTCAGGCGATGAGCAGGCTTATCAGCGAAGCACGTTTTGCGATATCGCTGACGAGAATGTGCTCCTCCAGCGTATGTGCACCGGCACCCGTAATGCCCAGACCATCCAGAACGGGAACGCCCATTGCCGCGACAAAGTTGCCGTCCGAGGCCCCGCCGACCTGTGTTTCGCCGAGTTCGTAGCCGAATGAGGCGGCGAGGTCGCGGGCCCTTTCATACAACCCGACGACCTCGTTCGTCCGTTCCATCGGCGGGCGGTTGATGCCCCCGGTCACCTCGAGCGAGACTCTTGGATCGATGGCTTCGAGCGAGCGTATCGAGCTATCGACACGGTTCGCTTCGGCAATGCTCCCGAATCGGACATCGACCTCACATTCGGCATGTTCGGGGATCACGTTCGATGTTGTGCCGCCGCCGATCGTGCATACGTTGACGGTGGTGCCGATCTCAGGCCGGGCGATGGATTGAACCGTTCCTATGTGGCGTGCGAGTTCTACGATTGAATTCGCCCCTTTTTCCGGTTCGAGGCCCGCGTGTGCCGGAATTCCGTTCGTCCGGATTGTGTAGAGGCCAGTTCCTTTCCGTCCCGTCTTCACGCGCCCCTCTGCGGAGGGCTCAAAAACCAGGCAGCGCGCAGCCTCAGCAGCTAACTCTTCGAGTATCGGCCTGCCGGTGAAGCTCCCTACCTCTTCGTCACATGAGAGGAAGATCGTTATCGGCCCTGCCGGACGCATCCTGTTCACAGCAAAAAAGCGCAAGGCCTCGACCATCACGACAATGTTGGCCTTCATATCGAAGATCCCGCAGCCATAGAGCCGGTCGCCTTCGATGCGCGTGGGATTTTTCTGGTTTGTGTTGACAGGATGAACCGTATCGGTGTGCCCGACCAGCATCGTATGCGGACCTTCGCCGGGGAAAGCTCGAACAATGATGTGGTCGCCATCTGCGACGCCTTCACGTTCAACCGAAAGCTCGACACCGGTTGCGCGAAACTGCCGTTCGACCCAATCAGCGACGACGCGGCTCCGCACGGCGTCGTGGGAAGGCGATTCAATATCGACGATCTCACGGATCATCGCGATCATCGCCTCGCTGCGCGATTCAAAATACCGGAGCAAACTGGAAGGATCCATAAACTATGGTCAATTTGGAGAGGTCGTCGACGGCGTGCTCGCATGGAAAGCACGGTTAAGGATCTCGCCCATTCTGTAGCCCGCCAGCGTAAGGCGTTCTTCGGCTATCTTCAAACCTTTCTTCTTATAATCCTTCGACGGCATTTCAAAGCGTTTCAGGTCAACCGAGAAAACGCTGTTCTGAGCAAGCGAAAGGCTTTCTTTTGCCCATGCGTCCGGGTTTGAGACCGCAAGGCGGTCACGAATCTTCTCGAACGGATACTTTTTCATAAAGGCTTTTGCCAACGGTTCGAGAAACTCGATATCACAATCGTTACCCGTATTCGCCTTGTTCCTGACAACTATCGAATCCCAGAACCAATGCAGGTTCTCCTGCTTGTCTCGCGGCGTTCCCTCCGGCGTCAGCAAGAAAAGATTTCCACCCTGATCACCCTTTGGTTCACGATCGGTCACGCGCGCCGAGGTATGTAGCGGCTGGTGAATATCACCAACTATGTGCATTACCCACGCGATCGCAACCGCCTTCTCCGCATCGGTCGCACTGCTGTTGATCACCTTGACGTACTCGTCGAGCTTGGTGAGTGCCAGCCCGCCTTCCTCCGGTTCCGGTAGAACCTCGATCTTTCCATCCTTGATCGTCCAGAAAACATCGTCGTAGTGCCAATTGCTGTGGTGGTACTTACGATAGCGAACTGGGAACGCACGGTCGCGCACAACATCAGCCCATGTCGCCATGAACATAAAATAGTCGCGTTTACGGGCGTCAACCTCCTGCGAACCGTAGGGCATGTAATACGAGCCGATCGTCGAATCCTCAGGCGCCGTGAGCAACACCTTAAGCACCCGTTCACGCGCCTCCGGCGACAACCGCTGCCATGCAATGTACGCCGTTAGCTTGTGCCCGCTGTCATCCCAGCCAAACGTGCCCACCGATAATCCGAACACAACTGCAACTATGCAAAACAGACTCCTTAGATCTTTCATTTATTATCCGGCTCCTGAATCTTTTTTAAAGATTCTAGCGAATTAGATGGGCGAGAGAAAGTTAGGGAGAAATTATGAAAAATAATCAAACCATTTGCTCCCGGCCTTCATCATAGACGGTGCAAAAGGTTTCCAGAGTCTCGTTCTAGTTTTGGGACGCTGCAAGTAAAGGGGGAAAACAAAATGGAAAAAATTTTGCAACCAAATTTGACACTAGGGCGTGTACTTGATACAAGAGAGGTTTCGCCCGAACGAAAGATCGGATTACTGGGCAGACTTTTCGGGTGTTGGCATAAAGATCTAAGCCGCCCGTTTACGGATCTCAAAGGCTCGTATAGGGCGTGTACCGAGTGCGGAGCACGTACCGGATTTGACACAAAGAGCTTCAAAACATCGGGGAATTTCTACTATCCCCCTTCGGCACCGTCCAGCCGTTAAATGGGCAATATCATAATACCCTTCATTTATACCTACCAAATGAAACCTACCGAGTGCGGCCTTACAAAAAAGGCCGCACTCTTTCTCATTTAGTACCTTAGGTAAGAATCAAACACCCACCCATCGTAGCCTCCATAGCTCGCCTGACACCACCGTCCGCTCCGTTTGACTGGTGTGACGACAGGCCCGCACGCTCCGATCGTGACGGTCGCGCCGTGAGGGATCTTTAGGATACGCTCACCCGCCGTGCTGCTCGGAAGCGAGCGAAGAGCCAGGAAGCCGTCACCTGGTGAATCGACCGTCGCCGTGGTTGACGTGGCTGCTCGGCCCGGCATTTTCAGCGGGATATTTGTGTTCTGTCCGGTCTTCTGTTGTTCGTTGAGCCGTTTTTCAAGATTGGCGATCTGTTCCCTCAGTTCGGCCTGTTCATCTTTGGTCGGTGCAGGCGATGGCGGAGTTTTCGAGTTGGAGTTCGCGGGCGGCACCTCGCTGCGGGTTGCCGCATTGTAAATGATCCCGCCGCCTACTATTGCCAGACCGGCTGCGATCGCCAGCCCGACCAATATCAAGAGGACCTTCAACAACCTTCCTCCGCTGTCCGGCGGTGGTACGGCCGCCCTCGGCCGATTCGGGTCAGCGGTTGCTGCCGGAATAGCTACCCGAACCGTGCCCTCGTGCATCGCGACCGTCCGGTCGACGTCTGGGGCGACGACCGTACGCGAGATGGTGATCTGTTCATCGGAAACAGAATTCAGGAGGTTTCCGTCGGCCAGACAGAATCTTAGCGTTTCGTCCGTATAGGCCGTTCCGCATTTCGGGCAAACCCTCATCACGCTAGTTATATTCCTGTTCACCGGGGTTTGGCAACCGGGTTGGTTTTGCCGGCGGCCGAAAATACTATAGATTTGCTGTTACAGGAGAAGCATATGTTAAAAAAGATCGTTCTTGCCGTTCTCGGCCTGGCGGTTCTGGGTGTGGCTGGTCTTGCGATCGCCATCTCCATGCAGCCCGATGAATATATCGTAACCCGCACCGCGACGATCGCGGCACCGCCTGAGCCGGTCTTCGACCAGATCAATGACTTTAGGAAGTGGGATGCATGGTCGCCCTGGGCTAAACTCGATCCGCATATGAAGGTCACTCATTCGGGTTCCCAATCCGGTAAGGGTGCGGGCTATGCCTGGACAGGCAACAGTGATGTCGGCGAAGGCAGAATGACGATCATTGAAAGCACTCCTCCGAGTCACGTCAAGATCGACCTGGAATTCATAAAACCTTTTGAATCCCGAAGCGTAACTGAGTTCTTGCTGAAGCCTGATGCAGGGAAAACGAACGTCACCTGGAACATCATCGGCAAGCACAACGCTATTTCTAAGGCAATGTGTCTGGTTGTAAGCATGGACCAGATGATCGGGCCGGATCTGGAAAAAGGGCTCGCCCAGTTGAAAACTGTGGCCGAGGCCAAGGGTACGCCCTAAAATGGAATGCCGGGTAGTAGAGGGTGGCGAACGCCGAACGGGCATTGGCGTTTAACGGGAATATTGTAGTCAAATGTCTGAATAACGCGCCAGATGCCGGAAAACACCGACCACGAAACCACCCATCCAGCCGAAACCGGATCGGAGGAGACAAAGAAACCAAAGTTTGACCGTTCGATCGTCGAAGGCCCTTTGTCGGCCGCTGTCTGGAAGATCGCATGGCCGACGATGCTAACCAACGCTATCGCCGGAATGCAGGGCATCGTCGACCACGCACTGGTCGGTAATCTGGTCGGATATAAGGCGAACGCCGCTATCGGCATCAGCTTTCAGATCTTTCTCGTCGTTATTGTCTTCATCGCCTCGATATTCACCGGAATGTCGGTGCTGGTAGCCCGTTTTGCGGGTGCCCATGAACCGGAAAAGGTAAACCGCACAGTCTATCAGGCCTTTCTTACCGCAGTGTTCCTTGCTGTCGGGGTCATGGCTCCGGTCGGATACCTCTTGGCGCCCTATCTGCTCGCGTTTGTCAGCTCGGACGCCGAAGTAAGGGCCGAGGCGCTGCCGTTCCTGCGAATAACGTTCGTTTTTAGCTTTGGCTTGCTCATCTATTTTATGACGAGCGGAGCCTTGCGTTCGGCCGGTGACGCCAAGACCCCGATGATGCTCGGTATCGTGATGACGATCCTGAATCTGATGCTGAATATTGTCTTCATACGCGGCCTCGGTCCGATACCCGCCTACGGCACAGCCGGGTCGGCCATTGGAACAAGCATTGCGACTGGCGGTGTCGGCCTCTATGCGATCTATAAGATGTGGAGCGGAGGCTGGGTCGTCGGCTTTCCGAAAGGCAACGGATGGGCACCGGATTGGAAGGTGATCCGCTCGCTCTTCAAATTTGGGCTGCCAACCGGCTTTCAGGGTATCGCGATGAATGTGGGCGGGGTGCTGATGCTCTCGTTTATCGGCTCGCTCGCCCAAAGTGCAGCGGCGCAGGCGGCCTACGCCGTTTCTTACACACAGCTCTTCTCGTTGATCACGTGGACTTCGGTCGGTTTGATGGGTGCGGCAGCCGCAGTTGCCGGGCAAAATATCGGGGCCGGACACTCTGATCGGGCATTTGCCGCTGTCAATACCGCGGCACGTTTTGGACTCGTCGGCTCAGCGTTTCTGGGGTTTTTCTTCTTTTTCTTCCCTCAGCAGCTGCTGGGCATTTTTGGAATGACCGATCCTGATGCAGTCGCCATCGGTGTTCAATTGATGCGTGTATTGGCGTTCTCCGGCCTATTCATCTCAGTCGCCTTGACGTATACCGGGGGTTTGCAGGGAACAGGCGACACCAAAAGCCCGCTTTATATATCGATCATCTCGCAGGTCCTCATCCCGCTCGGTATTTGCTTCGCGATCTCTCGTCTCAGCACACTCGAGCCGCTTCACATCTGGCTCGCCATCCTCGCCGGTCACGTGACCCGCTGCGTCCTCAGCGTTGTCCGCTTTCTGCAAGGGAAATGGCGTCAGATCCAGGTCGATATCGAAACGACGATCGCGTGAAAAGCTAGCTACAGAAGGATTTATCTACGTAAACCTTGTCACCGCCGGAGTTCAGGTAATAGCAGCCGCCCCGAGGGCCTTTAAGGTATTTCCGCGATGCCGATGCGGGTTTCTCGGCAGCAGCCGGTTTGATCTCTGGTGCGACCGCCGGACAGGCTTTTATCTCAGTAGGCTTCGGTACGGCTGTAGATTGCCATGCCACGACCTGCCACCTGCCGCCCCGTTTGATGAAGGTGCCGGTGTTTAGATTATGGCCAACGGTCTTTGTACCGTCAGGCCGTGTGGTGGTGCTGACGAGGACAAACGCAACTACCGCTGCGTCACCGTACTGCTGGATCTTGATATCGTCCGCAGTGTAAACGGTAACTGGATCGTCAGGCTTCGGTGGCGGCGCCGAGCGAACTCCGCTCATCAGCTCCAGTTTATTCGTACGGACTCCCGCCGAACGCGTGTAGATAAGGTCCTCCGCCCAGAAACGGTCGTGTATCGCCGCATCGTTGCGACCCGCACCGGCCAGGAATTCATTGAGCAATTTCGTAAGATCACCAGCATCCGGAGCGGCCTGGGCCTGCATGGAAACGGTCGAGATAAGAATAGCTAGCACAAGGAAAACGACTTGCTTCATAGGAACCACCTCTCTTTTTGCAAGTACATTACTTCATCATTGCCACTCGCACAATCTCGAAAACACTCCGGTGCGTCAACCACCTGAAACAAGGAGCTTTACGGCGTCGATGTAAAGCGAGTGCTCCTCTTCAAGGATCCGGGCCGAGAGCGTTTCGACGGTATCGTCCGGCAAGCGGGGCACTTTTCTTTGCAAGATGACCGGTCCATGATCGAGCAGTTCATCGACGTAATGAACGGTGCAGCCGGTGATCGCGACACCGGCATCGAACGCCTGTTTCTGCGCATCAAGGCCCGGGAACGCAGGCAGCAAACTCGGATGAATATTGACGATCTTGTTTGGAAAAGCCTGAACAAAAGGCTGCGAGAGTAGCCGCATATAACCGGCGAGGCAGACCAGCTCGACGCCACGTTTCTTCAGCTCTTCGATGATCTCCGCATCATGATCGGCGCGTTTTCTACCGTTTCGCTCGACAACGACCGTCTCGACGCCGCGTTGTGTGGCCTTCTCCAGACCCGCGGCGTCCGCATTATCACTGATAACGACCGCAACTTCGCTCGAAGGTATTTCACCGCTCGCGACAGCATCGACCAACGCCACCATATTAGACCCGCGGCCGGAGATGAGAATTCCTATCTTCATAAGAAGAGTTTAGCCACAGAGCTCGCCGAGGTCACTGAGAAATTGAGAGTCGCATTTTTCGTTTCGTATTCTTTTTGTGTTCGTTCGTGGTTAGATCTTTACTTGCGCCCCGAAAACACGAACAAAGACGCAAGTGGAACGAAACATACCCTTCGCGTCTTGGTTTGTTCCCCTTATCTATTGTTGACCAATTATGAGTACAAGAGTATTGTACAATTAGAGAGGAATATATGTCATTAGAAGTGAGCTACAGCCAAGCACGAAGTAATCTTGCGTCCTTGATGGATCAGGTAATAGACGACTGCGAAATAGTCGTCATAAAACGCCGCGGCCGTTCGTCCGTCGCAATGATCGATGCAGATGAATTGGCGAGCCTGATGGAATCCGAACATCTGTTCCGCTCTCCGAAGAATGCCGCACGCTTGCTGAGCGCGCTCGAAGAAGTTCGCAGCGGCGGTGGAGAGGTTGTAACCATTGACGGGCTCCGAAAGGAATTCGGAGTTGAAAAGCGAAATGCAAAATAAGATTCGCGAATCTGTTATTGCAACTAAGTTTCGTGAAGACCTCCGTCACTGGGCTGAAACAGATAGGCGGACGCTAATCAAGATTCTCGACTTGATGGAAGCCATTGGACGAGACCCATTCAAAGGCATCGGAAAGCCCGAACCGCTAAAACATGCCGGATCAGGCATATGGTCGCGGCGAATCTCTCAAGAACATCGCTTAACCTACGTTGTAACCGAAGATCGAATAGAGTTCCTGCAGGCGAGGTATCATTATTAGCATTTTGTTTGAATAGATATCATTGATCTATGGCGAAAACCAAGAACCGACAGGTCAACGGGCCACAGTTTATCCGCTTTTTCAAACCTATCATCCAGATTCTTAGAGAAATGGGTGGTTCAAGTACTTCGGCGGAGGTGACAAACGTCGCAATCGAACGCCTCAACATTCAAGAGGACGAACAAGCTGTCGTTAATCAAAAGAGTGGACGATATCGCGTCTATAACCAGGTGCATTGGGCTCGTTTGTATCTAGTCAACGGCGGGCTAATAGATTCGTCGCGGCGGGGAGTGTGGACACTCACGGATAAAGGCAACTCGATCGACGTTGATCACGACCTTGATCCGATAGCTTTCTTTCAGGAGGTGCATAAACAATTTAGTGTCAAGGGTACAAAAATCCCTGAGGTCGAAGTGACGAATGATCGAGGCTCTTTAGTAACAGAACCGGATGATACGATCCCGGACGATACTAACTACCTTCTCGCTGTTCTACAGTCTCTTTCACCTTCGGGTTTTGAGCGACTATGCCAACGATTGCTCCGCGAGCATGGATTCGAGAATGTAGTTGTAACCGGCCGATCCGGCGATGGTGGTATCGATGGTGTCGGAGTTCTACAAATTAATAAGTTTGTGAGCTTCACCGTGCTGTTCCAGTGTAAACGTTACAAAGGTACAGTGACTGCCGGTCAGGTCCGTGATTTTCGAGGGTCAATGGAGGGCCGAGCAGATAAAGGAATTATCATTACAACCGGAGTTTTCACCGTTGATGCCAGAAAGGAGGCCCGACGAGATGGAGCCAGACCAATTGAGCTAGTCGACGGTGACACACTCGTGGGTTTGTTTGAAACGCTCGAGTTGGGAGTTGTCCCGCAGACAACTTACACTGTTGACGAGAAGTTCTTCGATGAGTTTCGTAACTAACCGACGGAAGGTACCCGGCAGCGCTGATCCTAACATATCTCGACTGCTTTCCCGCCCGAAATGATGCTCCCAATTTCACGGATCTCCGGAATTCTATCTTTTAACATCCCTTTTCCATCTCGCGAGCAAACCACGATCATCCCGATACCCATATTGAACGCGCGGAACATCTCGGTGTCTGAGACGTTTCCGAGCCGCTGCATCATCCGAAATACTGGAAGCTCCGGCCACGAGCCACGGTTTATTTCGACCGAGACGCCGTCGGGCAGAATGCGCGGAATGTTTTCGAGGAAGCCGCCGCCGGTTATGTGGGCGAGGCCTTTGATCAGGCCGCTGTCAAGCAGCGGGCCGATCTGCAGTAGAAATGACGAGTGCGTCGCAAGCAGTGCTTCGCCTACCGTGGTGCCGAGTTCGTCGATATGGTCGTCGACCCTGTAGCCGCCGACTTCGAAGAAGAGTTTGCGTGCGAGCGAATACCCGTTTGTTTGCAGGCCGTTCGAGGGAATACCGAGGACGACGTCGCCGGGCTTGATCGATTTGCCGTCAATGACCTTTTGTTTATCGACGACTCCGACTATGAAACCCGCGAGGTCGTATTCGCCCGGCGGATAAAAATCTGGCATCTCGGCTGTCTCGCCGCCGAGGAGCACGCAGCCGTTCTCGCGACAGGCTCGTGCCATCCCCTCGACGACCGAGGCAGTAACGTCGGGTTCGAGTTTGCCGGTCGCAAAATAATCGAGAAAGAACAGAGGCCTTGCACCCTGAACGAGAATGTCGTTGACGCAGTGATTTACCAGATCGGCTCCGACCGTGTTGTGGATTCCGGTCTCAAACGCCAGTTTCAATTTCGTCCCGACGCCATCCGCCGACGCGACCAGGATCGGCTCGGCCATATCGGGAAACGCACCGGCGAACATTCCGCCAAAACTGCCGATCTCCGTCAGCGTACGTTCGTTGAATGTCGAACGCGCGTATTCGCGGATCTTCGCAACTGCGAGATTTGCATTGTCGATAGAGACGCCAGCGTCGGCGTATGAGATCATCACGGCTCCTTCGAGGTACGGACGGTTCTTTTCAAGTTAGCCGCCGTTCAATTATCTACCACCTTCCACACGATACCTTTAACGCTCGCGCAGGTCGGTCCGCCATCACGGCCAACGCCTTCGAATTTTGTCTGAAGCACGCGGCCTCTTAATAGAATGACCTTTTCTATCTGCTCGCCGGTGATGTCCATTAGGGAGATTTTGGCGCGGCGGCTCCAGATCGAATCTTGGTTGGCGCTGGTTCCAGAATTTACGTAAACAAAACGTGAATCCTTCGGGCCTTGCGCAAACTTGCCGAGAAAATTTGGCCTCGTTTCGGTCATATCCACAGTGAGGTCAAATTCAAAGATCAATTCTTCCGGTGATGCGGCAACCGCCGGCAAAAGCTCGTCCTTTCCTTGCTGAACCATCATCGAGACGCCGAAAAGGGGTCGCAAAACTACAATTCGGACCGGAATCTGATGTCTCATCTCGCCAAAAACTAGATTATACAGTTTCGGATCTCGAAACTCATTGACCAAACCCGCTGTCGGCGTTTAGCATTTCAATTGACAAGATCTATGAGTTTTACACTAACCGACCTTAGCAGCGAGAACTTCGAATTTACTGCGAGCGTATGGAACTGGAAGGCAGCCATCGAGGTTGTCCGAAGCTTCGAGATCCTCAGCGAGGGAACGCTCAGGCAGATGAACTATAACGCCACGGGCGTAAAGGTCTCGCTTTCCGATGCTCACGAGATCGGCACCCGAATAAAAGAGGAATGGCTGCCGCGGCTGGCTCCCGGAAAGCGGGTCTATTGCGATCTGACGATTACCGACGAACCGGACGACAAGACGCTGCACCGCGATGGTGACGAAATGTGGAAAAACTATAGTGTCAGCCACGATTGGCTGGCGGATTTTGCCGAGTTTTGCCTGCGGTCAAAGGGTTTTCAGGTGTTCTGATTCGGAAGCTCGCGCTTTAAGCCGGGCCAATACACCGCTCTGGTTTAGGACGCAGGCTCGTGCAAATGGATCTTTTTAACGACATCGCAAACTCTCTCTCGCCGTTCCTCAAAACCATCTGGGTCCAGATGGCATTGCTCATAGTGTTTGCGACGGCACATGGCTATGCCGGTGCCTGGCTCGCGGTCAGAATGCTTTTTCGGCCGAGAAACCCGGTCAAGCTGTTTGGCCTTACGATATTTCCGCAGGGCATGATCCCTCGCCATCGCGACCGCCTAGCCAAGGCAATCGGCCGCGCGGTCGGCGAAGAGCTGGTTTCGCAGGATACCATTCTCGAGCAGCTGACCGGCAACGATTTCCTTCGAAGCAAGATCCAGTCGGTCGTCGACAGCTATACGAATGACCTTCTGGCCGCGGATTATCCTTCGCTTATCGAGGCACTTCCGAAGCATATTCGCGAGCCGATCCTCGACGCGATCTCGGCCCTGCAGCTCAAACTGGCTGAGCATATCCGTGCGGTGCTAAAAAGTGAAGAATCGCTCGAAACGATCCGCGGGTTTGTCACAAGGCGGGTCGACGATGTACTCGGCAAACGCGTTTCCGAGGTTGTCGATGACGAGACGTTCGGCAAGATCAAGGGATTTCTTGAGTCGCGTATCAGCGCCGGCGTGCGTTCAAAGGCGCTTGAAGACAACATTCGCGATTTTGTCGGGCGGCGGATCGACGACCTGGTAAATTCCGAGACCCCTCTAGGAACTATGTTCACCGAGGATGCGGTCGCATTGCTCAAAGAAAAGGCAAACGATCAGATCGAACCGGCAATCAGGCAGCTCGCCGACCTGGCGGCGACCCAGAAGACTCGCGACCAGATCAGCTCGCTCATCAAACGAGAGGTTCATGAGTATTATGAGAACCTTTCGTTTTTCAAGAAGATCTTTGTTTCCCGCGAGACGCTGCTTGGCGAGGTCGACGATCTTGTTAACGAAAGTCTCCCGAAACGCATCGAGGAAGCGATGAGCGGCACATTTTTTGTCGAAGAGGCTCGAAACTTTATTGGGGCGAGTATCGACAATGCCCTTTCTAAACCTCTTCCGGTCGTAATTGGTGCGGTCGCACCCCAGCAGCTCGAAAGGTTGAAGAAACAGGTAACAAAGTCAGTTCTCGACCTGCTGAGAAGCGAAGAGACCGTCGAGGGGATCGCAAAATACCTGACCACGACGCTGAACAACCTGCGGCCGCATAGCATAGATGCGATACTGCAATTCGTCCACCCCGAATCCGAAGAAAAGCTCAAGCGTATGCTGGCGAATGGCCTGCTGGAGATCATCTCACGCGACGAAACCTCGAACACGATCAATGAGATACTCGCCGCCCAGATCGATCTTTTGCTGTCGCGGCCGATCGGCAAGCTCTCCGACCATATGTCTGAGAGCAAGATCCGCGATGCAAGTACGTCATTGACCGACGCGATCATTGCCGGAGTTCACGCAAAACTGCCTGATGCGATCGCCGAATTCGACGTCGCCGGAATGGTCCGCAAAAAGATACAGGAGTACCCGCCCGAGAAACTCGAAGCCCTTGTGCTTTCCGTTGCGAAGGAACATCTGCGAACGATCGAGCTATTCGGAGCTTTGTTCGGTTTTTTGATAGGCTTGGTACAGGCCGTGCAGTTCTATTTCTACGCCAGATAGTTTCTACGAACCTATCCAGACCTGCCACCGTTTATTTGATCGATGACCCAAATCACTGATAACGATGCGATCCTAAAGATAGCCCAGAAGGAATTTGGCCGCACCCCGGATTCTGTCACGCGGATGACCACCGGTATCTGCAATGAGGTTTACACAGTTGCTATCGGCGAGCGCGAGTATATCTTCCGGCTCAAGGATGAGCCGCGCTATATGCTTGGATCGCACAATAACATCCCTTTATTCCGTTCAAAGGGTATCCCGGTACCGGAAATTCTGGCCGAGGATTATTCAAAAACGTGGCTTCCGGTCGCGTTTCAAATCCAGAGCAAACTGGCGGGACGAGATCTGGGCGAAGTGATCGAGACGTTGAGTGACGACGAGCTTAAAGCCATCGGGGCCGAGGTTGCGAATGTATTTCGCCAGTTGAGCACGGTGCCGAACAATGGAAGATTTGGTGTCCTGTGGGGTGACGATAAGGATCTGGTCGACTCGTGGTCAGCCGAGGTTGCCCGCGTGACGAGGGTCGTTACAGCCTGGGGAAAACAAACAGGCGTGCTCGACGACAAGCTGGAACACGTACTGAACAAGGTCAATTCCGAATACCGCTCTTATTTCGACCGCATCCGGCCCTATACATACTACGGCGACATTGCGGGCAAGAACGTGATGGTTCACGAGGGCCGGTTTTCGGGGCTTGTCGATCTCGACAGTCTCGCTCAGGGCGACCCGCTCGAAGCCGTGGGCCGAATAAAGGCGAGTTGGTACGGAACCCGTCACGGCAATGTTTACAGCGAAGCGGTGCAGGAAGCTCTAGGCCTGCCGCCCGAACAGCGACGTATCGTGACGATGTATGCACTGCTCAACCGAACATTCGGGACACTCGAGAATGGCGTACAGTTCAACCGGAATACCAGCCGCGTCGTCGATCGTGACCGCGAAGCAGATGATAAACGGGCGGTTGACCAGCTTCTCGCCGAATTGACCGGCGAAACTGTGCCCCGACCTGCCGAACAGCCAAAACCGGAGGCAAAAAGGACCGCTAAGGCGGCGGAACCCAAGATACCCGCAGAACCGACGATCCGCCCCGATGAACCACGTACTGAGACCGAAGACATTCCGTTGATCGCGGTCAGCGAACCATCACTGCCGCCGGAGGCCGAAGCACCGCCACCAGCCAAACCTGCCCGGAAGCGTCGTGCTCCTGCGGCAAAAACCACCGCGTTGGAAATGATCCCCATTCCCGGCGTAGAACCGGTCTTGGAAACCCCGGACCTGAAACCAGAGGCTGAGACGGTGCTCGAATCCCTTGCTCCGCTACCGCCCGCACCTGTGCTGCCGTCCTATGGCCCGGCAACGACGGCCAGCCCGGCGATCTTGAGGCCTGTGCTTGAGGCTAGCGGCATCTCAAAGACCTACGTCAGCGATGGCATCGGTTTCAACGCACTTAGCAACGTCGATCTAAAGATCGGCCGTGGCGATTGCATTGCGATAGTCGGCAAATCAGGCAGCGGAAAATCGACGCTCATGCACCTGCTTGCGTGTCTCGACGCACCGACCGACGGATATGTTTACGTTGACGGCGACGATACCTCGACCATGTCGGAGCCGGAAAAAAACCGTCTGCGAAATGAGAAATTCGGCTTTGTCTTTCAACAGTTCTTTCTCAATGGACGCGACACGGTATTCGAGAACGTCGTTTTGCCGCTTAGGATACGTGGAGCATCGGACTTCGATCTTGCATCGAGATCGGATGAAGCGCTTGCTGCGGTCGGGCTGACGGACAAGGCCGATAAAAAAGCAAAAGATCTGTCCGGCGGCGAGAAGCAGCGCGTTTGTATCGCCAGGGCCCTCGTTGGCGAGCCGCAGGTGATCTTTGCCGACGAACCGACCGGTAACCTTGATTCGAACACAGGAGCAGCCGTTGAAAACCTTCTCTTCGACCTGAACCGCAACAAGGGAATTACGCTGGTGATCGTCACCCATGACCCGGATCTGGCCCGCCGGTGTGAACGTATCATTGAGATGAGGGACGGCCGCATCGTAGCCGAATATCGGGGGGAGGCCGCACAATGAGATTTTGGGACCTTATCAAGATCGCTCACCGGAACCTGTTTCGTAACAAATTGCGAACATTCCTGACTGTCGCAGCCATCTTTATCGGCTCGTTCACACTGACAATGACCAACGGGATCGGCGACGGCCTCCGGAGCTACGTTGAAACGCAGGTGAAGAATATCGAGGGTGACGCGATCATCTTTATCCGCCGAAAGATCGAGGAAACCGGCGAGGAAAGGCGTCGCGACACACCTCGCGAATACAAGGACGAATCAAACATCGCCGCAACTCCAGAGATCGATCCAGCGTCGATGTCTGCAACCATGGAACAGGTTCAGAATGCGGCAAGCGGTATCACCGAGATCAAGTCGATCACGCCAGCCTACTCCGTCGATGCTGACTTTATCACTCTCGACGGGGTCAAAAAATACCACGTTTCTCTGGACATGATGTCACAGGGTTTGCGTCAAAAAACAGAGGTTGGCGAAACGATAAACGGCGACGGTCAGATAGTGATCCCGCTCGGTCTCGCCCGCGAGCTGGACAAGGAGAATATTGAAAACCTCGTAGGAAAGTCAGCCATTATAGGTTACAAAGGGTTCGATAGATCGGTCCGTTCGACGAGCCTACGTATAGTCGGGGTTGCGACAAAGGGCTTTATGACCCTCGAGAATTCTTTCGTAGATTCACGGACCGCCGAGATGATCTTCAACGATCAAAGCGATCCTTCGAAGCCCCGAAGATTCATGCGGTTCACTATTCAGTTAAAGACGAACGATACGGCCGCGATCGACTCGGTCAAGAAGAAACTGGAGGAAAAAGGATTTACCGCGGCCACGATCGCTGATCAGCAGAAGCGGACCTACGATGCGATCGGTATTTTTAAGGTCGGAATGGGGCTTGTTGCATTTATTGCGCTGCTCGCTGCTTCCTTCGGCATCATCAACACTCTTGTCATCGCGGTGCTTGAGCGGACCAAGGAGATCGGTTTGCAGAAAGCTCTCGGCATGGGCCGCGGAAAGATCTTTGCCATCTTCTCGCTCGAATCGGTATTGATCGGATTTTGGGGAGCGATACTTGGAACTGTGGTCGGCATCGTCGTCGGCCTGATCGCCAACGCTGTGCTGATAACCATGTACGCGGCATCGTTTGAAGGGTACAGACTCTTTGTGTTTACGATCCCATCGATCCTGATGGTGATGTTTATTGTGTGCACGATCGCCTTTGTCGCCGGTGTTCTGCCGGCCCTCAGGGCGAGCCGTCTGAACCCGATCGAGTCGTTGCGGTACGAATAGGTTCCCCCGAGTCTCCGTCCTCGCTGTCTTTCGCCGCGTCGTGCTATAATTCAGGGCATGCAGACAACCAAAGTGTCCCGGGTTCGCAGACGTGCGTTCCTGTTCCTGTTGGTGATCGGTTCGACGATGAATACATTCAGTCAGCGTACCCAAAAGCCGATCCTCTACGGCAGACATTGGGTTGCGGTTACTGGCAAGCCGACGGCCGCTACCGCCGGTGCGATGATCTTTCAAAAAGGCGGGAACGCCGTCGATGCGGCCTGCGCGATGATCGCGGCGACCTCGACGATGTGGGATACACTCGGCTGGGGCGGCGAGACACAGGCCCTGATCTACAACCCAAAGACCCGTAAGGTCGTTGGCATCAATGCACTAGGCGTGGCTCCGACCGGAGCGACGGTCGACTTTTATAAGTCCAAAAACATGCAGTATCCGCCCGAATACGGGCCCCTTTCAGCCGTCACTCCTGGAACTCCGGGCGGGATCATGGTGATGCTTGCCGAATATGGCAGGCTGAGCCTGAAGGACGTGCTCGAGCCTTCGATACAGATGGCCGACGGCTACCCGATGGATGGCGGAACGGCTTCGGCCATCGAACGGACTGTCAACAAGAACTCGATCAAGCAATGGAAGTATTCAAAGGCCGTTTTTCTTCCGCATCTCGGCGAGACGCGTGAAGGCCCCGCTGAAGGCGAAATATTCCGGCAAGCCGACCTTGCGGCTACGCTCAGAAAGCTGGTCGAGGCTGAGCAGAAGGCCCTTAAGAGTGGAAAGAACCGAAAAGACGCCATCATGGCGGCCTATGAACGATTCTATAAGGGCGATATCGCCAAGGAGATTGTCAGGGGCACACAGGAAGAAGGCGGCTTGATCACCGAGGCCGATCTGGCCAAGTGGCAGGTCAAGATCGAGGAAGCCGAACGTGTCAATTACAAAGGTATCGACGTTTACAAGCTCTCTTTCTGGACTCAGGGACCGGCAATGCTGCAGGCGCTGAACATCCTTGAGAACTTCGACCTCAAGGCAATGGGCTATAACAGCCCGAAGTACATCAACACCATTTATCAGGCGATGAGCCTGGCCTTCGCCGATCGTGATTTCTATTATGGCGACACGTATTTCGCTCCCGCCGAACCGGCTACCGGCCTACTGACAAAGGAGTATGCCAAAGAGCGTGCCAAGCTGATCAACCCAGACCGCAGCGACCCGGCGATCAGGCCCGGCGACCCTTATCCTTTCCAGAACAGCAAAAATCCTTTCAAGAACTATCTCGATGGCTGGAAGGTCGTGCCCGCCGACCGCCAGACGCAGGCTCCTCCGGGAACAATGGCAACGACCGGCTTTCCAGACGACAGCTTCTATGGCGGAACAACTTCTGTCCAGGCCGCTGATGCTGAAGGCTGGGTAGTCTCGGTCACCCCAAGCGGCGGCTGGATACCGGCGGTTATCGCCGGCCGAACGGGCGTAGGCCTGAGCCAAAGGGCACAGAGCTTTGTCATGGACCCGGCTGACGGGCCCTTCAATGTCATCGAGCCGGGCAAACGTCCTAGAGTCACGCTGACGCCGACGCTTGCGATGAAGGACGGAAAACCCTACCTCGCGTTCTCGGTCCAGGGCGGCGACTCACAGGACCAGAACCTTCTGCAGTTCTTCCTCAACACGGTCGAGTTCGGCATGAACGTCCAGCGTGCGACCGAGGCCCCGAACATCAACAGCTTCCAGATGCGAAGCTCCTTCGGCGCCCACGAGATCAGGCCCGGGCGGATCCTGCTCGCCAATTCTACCCCGCAGAACGTCCGTGACGAACTGACAAAGATGGGCTACACACTCACCTTCGAAGAACGCACCTCCGGCCCCATAACCGCCATCTGGTTCGACCAAAAACACGGCACGATGTGGGGCGGAGCCAGCACGCATGGAGACGATTACGGGATCGCCTGGTGATAGCGTCGAAACAAACGGCCACCTCTCAAGTTTCCCTTCATCTTTTTTTCGAACTTTTGAACGCCCGCGCTCGTTTGCCATGTTGACTCACTCGTCTTTATTTGGAGGGATTTATGAAAAAGATCGGTATTCTAATTTTTGCGGCAGCTCTTGTCATAGGGCTTGTGGTTGCCAACATTTTCTCGTTCGGCAAAGCGTCCGGACCGTATTTCAATTTCTCGTTCAACTTCAAGGGCGTCAAAGGCTCGGGCACGATGGGCACGGAGACGCGCGACGTGACCGGATTCAAGGGCGTCGATGTCGGCGGAAGATTTGAGGTCGAGATATCGGCTCAGAAGGAGTACGGCGTGGAGATCCAGGCCGACGACAATCTGTTGCAGTATGTTCGCACCGAGGTCAGGAACGGCGTTCTTCATATAGAAACGGATCGCAGGATCACGCCCTCCTCGCTGCGTGTAAAGGTGTCGGCGCCTGAAATTGACAGCCTGGATGTCTCGGGGGTTGCGAACGTCACGGCAACCAACATCAAGTCGTCTTCGTTCAAACTCGACTCCTCGGGAGCGTCAAAGATCAAGCTTGCGGGCGAGACCGGAAAGCTCATCGTGGATATCAGCGGTGCCACAAAGATCGATGCCGAAGGCCTCGCAACGGTCGACGCAAATGTCGATGCGAGCGGTGCAAGCATTGTCACCCTTAATGTCAGCGGCGAACTTCGCGGAGATACGTCCGGCGCAAGCAAGGTGCTCTATGTCGGAACTCCGGCCAATATTCTCAAGAATACGAGCGGAGCCGGCAAGGTTGGGCCAAAAGATTAGGTCTCGATCGCGTCCATCGTGACACCGAGCACCCGGCCCTTGTCGTCGAGCCCAATCACGTAGATGCGAATATTTATCCGACCTACACGGAATACAGTGACATCATCAAGATATTCCTCGATCAGTTTCTGCAGGTCGAGGAATTTTTTTGCTCTTTCCCTTTCTCGCGCTCCATGCCAATCTTTCTCGGCGGTCAGCCGTGAGAAAAATCGTTCGATCGAGACCTTCTCGATCGAAAGGCCGCCTTTGGCGATGTACGACGAGATCGTTGGCGCCGAGATCTCCGGTAGCTTTGGTCCCCTGTAAACGGTCACTGGCGAGTCGGTTTCGCTGATGTAGATCAGCCCTTCACAGGCTTTGGCGAGCGCGGTCTCAAGGGCCGAAGATTTTTTTCGCGAAAGGCCAATTTTTTTTTCATTTTTCTCGCCTTTTCTGTCCATTTTTTTGTCGTAAAGTGAGCGGATTTCTTAGTCTAACACATTCGAATATTGGCTCGAACTGTTGTCAGAAAAGGCGGTTAAATTTGTGTTAAAACTCCCGAAAAAAAACCTGTGGAATTCGGTTTGCGCGTGGGTTATTTTCGTGTTAGTCTGTTACCCGTTTCCGATTACCAGGGATGCTGTAAGTCATTGAAAATAAATGGTTTAATGTAATGCGTGAAAGTTTATGCGCTTATCCGTCATTGCTGTGGATAAAGTGTTGATAACCTGTAACCGGCATTTCGCCTTCAGGGTTGGAAACCACCAGAACAAAACGACTTTTTGTCATGGGCGAGTGAGGAAAAAATATCGCCTGAGCCGCGTTGTCGGCACCCAAAATTTTAGCACCCGAAAGGCGCCCCGCTTAAGCGCCCGGATCATAGAAAATTGAACGAGATCGCACAAAAGACTGCCCTCTGGAATGACGTTTTGACAGGCCTTGAGACCCGTTTAAGCGCTGACGTCCTAAACACATGGTTTCGCCCAGTAAGCTGCGACGGTGTTGACGAGCAGACCCGGAAGATATCGCTTCGTGCCGGACATGTTGTAAAGGATTGGGTCACTATGTATTACGGTGACCTGCTCTCCCAAACGATCGACGCTCTCGGATATCCTGACTACTCGGTCGATTGGAGTGTCGATCCGGATCAGTCCGTACCCTCACACTTTGAGGATGACGCTGATTTCTTCTTCTCGCCTGCCAAGTCAGGTGCCAGCGTCACACCGGCCGCTGTCAGCACATCGCACGTCCTCGACATCGATCCTGTAGATGAGGGACTGAATCCGAAATATACCTTCGACAAGTTCGTGGTCGGCTCCTGCAATCAGTTTGCACACGCAGCTGCGAAGGCTACGGCGGAGACCCCCGGCTCGACATACAACCCTCTGTTTATCTATGGCGGTGTCGGGCTCGGCAAAACTCACCTGATGCATGCTATAGGCCACACGATAAAAGCCCGCAGCCCGCATATGCGGGTGGCGTACATTACGTCAGAGCGTTTTATGAATGAGCTGATCAATGCGATCCGCTTTAACAAAACGTCTTCGTTCCGCGACAAGTATCGGTCTATCGACGTCCTTCTGATGGATGACGTCCAGTTCATGGCGGGCAAGGAACGAACCCAGGAAGAGTTTTTCCATACGTTCAACACCCTGCATAACGGCCAGAAACAGATCATCGTCACCAGCGACTGTCCGCCGCGCGAGATACCGACGCTCGAAGAACGGTTGCATTCGCGTTTCGAATGGGGCCTGATCGCTGACCTCGAACCACCAGACCTCGAAACAAAGGTCGCCATCCTCAAGCGCAAGGCTGATATGGATGGCATCCGTCTCGACGACGACATCGCGATCTACGTGGCGAGCAAGGTTAAAAGTAATGTCCGTGAACTCGAAGGTTCGCTCGTGCGTCTCGTCGCCATCTCGTCAATGAAGGGCGTGCCCATCTCGAAGATGCTCGCTCAGGAATCGATGAAAGGGATCCTCGCAGCCGAGCGGCCGGCCGGGTTGACGATGGAGAATATAACCCGTGCAGTTGCCTCGCAGTACCGGATGACCGTCGAGGAGATAAAGGCGAAAAGCAATGCACGTGGAGTCGCCGTGCCCCGTCAAGTCGCGATGTATCTATGTAAACGGTTGACTCGGCACAGCTTTCCCGAGATCGGCCGCGAGTTCGGCGGTAAGCACCATACGACCGTAATGCATTCGGTTGAAAAGATCGAGAAGCTGCAGAAGGACGACCGTGTTTTCCACAAGATGATAAACGAGCTAATTGCTAGTCTTTGCAGCTAATTAACAGTTTTTTAACACGATTTCGGCCTACTTCATTTCCACACCGGCCGATGCGGGAAGATAGGACCTAAGTTATTTATTTATAGATATTTGCCAATTTATTTTCCACTTTTCCTCTACGATGGGTCGAAGGAGATTGTGGATGGTAGTGGAAAAACCTTGTTAACCATTGCGTTCCACAGTCAGCGAAAATTTTCCACAAGTTTTCCACAAGCGGCTGTGGATGGAAAACCGATTGGTTTGTAAGGGCTTAGAGGGCTTTTGCACTTTTTCACAGGCCTCTATTTCTTACTACTGGATCTAAAGAAAATATTTTTCTTTATTTAGTTTTAGAGAATGGCGCAAACAGTCATAGATGAAATATAATTGGCAAATACAAAACCTTGGACAGGAGAATTTGAAGTAATGGAATTCAAAATTAAACAGAGCGTACTGAAAGAAGAATTGGGATACATTCAGGGCGTTGTCGAGCGCAAGACGACGATACCCGTCCTGTCGAACATTTTGATCGAATCGCTCGGCGAGGGCGAGATCCGGATAGTCGGCACTGATCTCGATTGCACGATCCGTTGCGACGCCGAGGCCGAGATCCTCCAACAAGGGGCGATCTGCATACAGGCCCGCAAACTTTTTGACATCGTCCGGGCCCTGGACAGCGGCGATGTTCACTTCAAGAAGGAGGAGAACGAATGGGTTACGATGAAATCGAGCCGTGCGAGCTACCGCCTCGCGGGTGTCAGCCGCGATCAGTTTCCCGAGATCCCTCAATTCAAATCGACCCCGCTAAAGCTCAGTGCCGATACATTTGCCTATTTCATTCGAAACACGGCCTTTGCCATCACAAATGAGCAATCGCGTTTTACGCTTTCGGGTGCCAAGTTCGTCATCGGCGACGGTTCAGCCAGGATGGTCACGACAGATGGCCATCGCCTTGCGTATGTCGAGCGTGCGATCGACGATAAAGAGGCGGTGATGGATACATTGATACCGAAGAAGGCCCTGCTCGAGCTGATCAAGATCAGCCGGGGCGTGGGCGAGGTCTCGTTCGGAGAGGACCTTAACCACATCTACTTCGAGACCGAGGGCCGGCTGCTGATCACCCGTAAACTGTCGGGACAGTTCCCTAATTACGAAATGGTGATGCCAAAGGATAACGACAAAACGGCAACCTTTGATCTCGAGGAGATGCGGAGTGCGGTCAGGCGAATGTCGCTGATAGCCGACGACCGAAACCGTTCGATCCGCCTGGCCGTCCGCGACGGTGAGATAGAGGTCTCGGCTCAATCCGCCGAGGAAGGTGAAGGCACCGAGGTAGTCCAGGCAGACTACAAAGGCGAAGATGTCACACTGGGATTCAACTGGCAGTATCTGCTCGAGTTCCTCACCAATGCCGCGACCGGCGACGTCGCTTTGGCAGGGGATGCAGCCGAAGCCGTCAGTCCGGACCAGAACGGAGCGGGTACTGCAGCGGCGCCGGCCCGTGAGACAAAAGCTCCTTTACGCATTACATTCGAATTCAAAGACCCGAACGCCCAGACGCAAATGTCCATCTCCGGCGAAACGACGTATGACTACAAATATATCGTTATGCCGTTGAGGATATGAGTTGCCGTCTTTCAGATAGGTAGCGAAGGCCCGCAGGAATGCTGGGCCTTTTCTATTGGATCAACCGGAAATTTCCGGCATCGCAGTGCGAAAAGGCATGCCCGTGTCGTTCCGATCCGTCGATCCGAATTTGTTTCTAGATCTTTGGGACGCAACATTCAGAATACACTCGAGGACCATTCGCAGTGGCCAACGATGGAAGAGTCGTTCGTATCGTTGCCAGAACACCAACGGAAGCCTGTTTTTGCTTACTTTCCTTTGACAACAAAGCAGATACGCGCGTAAACTCTAGGTTTTCACTTCTTGAAGTGATCTACTGTGGAGAGCGACTATGCCGAAGAGAACGTATCAACCGAACAATCGCCGCCGCGCCAAAAAGCACGGCTTTCGCGCAAGGATGGCGACCAAGAACGGCCGGGCGGTGATCAAACGCCGCCGCGCGAAGGGCCGCAAGCGTCTGACGGTTCAGCACTATTAAGTTTTGGATTACCGAAGGAAGCTCGGCTCGCTAAGCGCGCCGAGTTTCTTCGTGTTTACGAGCAGGGCATCCGTTTTGAAGGCCGTTTTATGACCGTTTTCGTTTTGCCCTCGGTCACCGGCCGGCACCGCCTCGGCGTTACGGCCACAAAAAAGGCGATCGGAAAGGCTCACGACCGCAATCGGGCGAAGCGGCTATTGAGAGAAAGCTTCAGATTGAGCAGGGCAGAACTGGGCAGCGTAACCCAATGTTATGATTGGGTCTTGAACGCAAGACGTAGCTTGTTGTGTACGAAGCTCGAAAAGCCGCTCGCAGAGTTCAGGCAGATCGTGGAAAGGGTAGCCCAAGTAAAGTGAAATTTCTCGTTCTCGACATGATCGGTATCTATAAGGCGTTTCTTTCGCCTTTTCTACCGCCGGCCTGTCGATTTGAGCCTAGCTGTTCGGAATACGCAAAGCAGGCCGTAGAGAAGTACGGTGCATTAAAGGGAACATGGATGGGCGTAAAGCGTATCTTACGCTGTCAGCCATTGTGCAAGGGCGGACATGATCCGGTTCGGTAGGTTGTCAGCCGTCGGATAAGCGATCTGATAGCCGACAACTGGGATTTATGGAAGATCAGGGTAATAGCAGCAGCAGTCAGTCGCGGTTTTTGATAGCGGCCGTGCTTTCAATGGCCATTCTTTTCGGCTGGCAGTATTTCTTTGCCCCGAAGCCGGACCCGAACGCAAACTCGAATCCTAATAGTGCAGCTAACGCTGACACTTCGTCGAACAGCAATGCGTCGACCGTAGCTACCACTTCGACCCCGGCTCCGACAGCCGTCCAGACACCTGTTTTGACACCGGACACGACGCCTGCCCGCACGATCACGATAAAATCACCGCTTTATGAGGTGACCCTGGATTCGAAGGGTGCCCTCGCGACAAGCTGGGTCATTCTAAAGAATAGATCTTCGAAGAACGAGTATCCGGTCTATGCCGACGGATCGAGCGCGGCGAATCAAAAACCGCTTCAGCTGATCTCGCAAAAGGCTCTCGACCAGGATCCTCGCGAACTCCCGTTCCGGCTTACGATGCCGGATGCGAATGTCACCAAGCTCGTAAACGAACGCAATTACCAGATCTCGGTCACCGAGGACGTAATTACGCTCGCGGCCGGGGAGGAAAAGCCCATCGAGTTCACGTTGGTTAGCGATAACGGCCTCGAGATTAAGAAATCATTTGTATTTCGTGCGGATAGCTTTGTTTCGGATCTTGCCGTCACCGCGAAACAAAACGGCCAGCCGATCGCCGACACGAAGCTGGCGGTCGGAGCCTCGATCGGCGACCATGCGATCAATTATCACAGCTTTTATCACACGGAATCAGAGGCCGTTGCCTACGTAAACGATGATATCTCAAGGCATTGGGGAAATTATTCGTTTACGTATGACGTCAATGGCCAGGCATCGCTCGATGACAAGGGGAAGGTCGAATGGGTAGCAATGGGCGACGCCTATTTTGCGATGGCCGCGATTCCGTCGGCTCCGGTTTCATCGGCCGAATACCGTGCGTCGAAATACGACGTCAATATCGAACCTGTTTACGACAGCGTCTTCAACTGGGTGATCCGCCGTCCGAAAACTACAGAAACGCGGCACCTAGTAACCGCTTTTATGCCCGTTCCGGGCGATGGCTCGGTAACAAAGGTCTTTACGGGGCCAAAGGACTACTTCCTTCTCAGTGAACTGAGCTCATCGCTCAAAGCCGCGGACGGAAGGGCCGTTTCGTTGGTCGACGTCATCAACTTCAGCAACTATTGGTGGCTGCGTTGGATGACCAAGCCGCTTTCGATCCCGATCCTCTACGCACTGCACTTCTTTAATACTATCACCAGGAACTACGGTGTCGCGATCATCGTCTTTACGTTCCTCTTCTATATGCTCCTTTTTCCGCTGCGTTGGTCCCAGTCGAAGTCGTTCAAAAAGGCTTCGGGCAACGCACCTAAGATGAAGGAGATCCAGGAGAAGATCAAAGACCTGCAGAAGAAAGGCGTCCCGAACGACGATCCGCGAATGCGGCAGCTTCAAATGGACCAGCTGAAGATGACAAAGGATGCCTTGCCCATCGGCGGCTGCCTCCCGATGCTGCTTCAGTTTCCTCTGCTGATCGCCTTCTATACCGCCATCACGATCGCTCTCGACGCGAGACAGGCGTCGTTCCTGTGGTTGCCGGATCTGTCCGCGGCTGACCCATGGCATATCCTGGAATTTGGCTTTGCATTGTCGATGATCCTCTCGATGAAGTTCACTCCCCAGGCTGCTGTTGTGACGCCAGAACAGGCGATGCAGCAAAAGATGATGACTTATCTCATGCCGATCATGATGTTATGGGTAATGTGGACGGCTCCGTCAGGACTTCTTTTATATTGGTTCGTCGGAAACATTGTCAGCTTTGGCCAGCAGATGGTCATCAACCGCCTGAATAAGACGAGTACGCCGCCGGGAACCGAGATCGTTCAATCGGTTCCGAAGAACGCAAAGAAGGTAAAGCCAAAGCTGTCAACGACTTAAAGAGGGCTCCGGCTTAGCTTTGCATTGCAAGGTACGCTTATGAACCAAACCTGTGTTAACGCCAACGAATTCCTCTCCGAACTTGTTTCGGCGATGCGTTTTGACTTGACCGTGAGTTCAAAATGGACTGATGAAGGCTGCCTTCTGGATCTCAGCGGTGAGGATTCCCATTATGCGCTTGCCGAGAATGGCGAATTGTTGGATGCCTTTGAGGTTATCTTGTTTCAGGTTTTTGGCCGGGAGTTAGATCGGGAGCATCGTTTCGTTGTAGATGCCGAGGGCTTCCGGCAGACCCGAAAGGCCGAGCTGCATGCGATGGCCCGTTTCGCGGCGGATCAGGTTAGAAAGACTGGTCGTCCGTTCACGTTTGGGGTGCTTAATTCTACCGAACGCCGCATCATTCACATGACCCTCCAGAAGGAAGAGGACCTTTTTACCGAGTCCGTCGGAGACGGCCGGGAAAGGCGCCTTCAGGTGCGGCTTCAATAGTCCGCCATTGAAAGTTACGAAGTTCTCTCCCGGTCTGTTCAACGATTTGCTAGATTGAGACCAAAAGAGCCGAGGCTCGGTCTGATATTCTTGCTGTGCTTACATTTTCCGATAAGCAGGAGATCCAGTGAAGAACACGATAGTCGCGCTAGCAACACCAACGGGCCGTAGTGGGATCGGAGTGATCAGGCTGAGCGGCGAAGGATCCCTGGAGGTGCTCGCCAAATTACAGGGATCCAACAACAAGTTTCCACTTGCTCCCCGCAGGGCGTATCTCATCCAACTATTTGACCCCGAGTCGAAGGATCTGATTGATTCTGCGATCGTTACGTTTTTCAAATCGCCGAATTCCTTCACCGGAGATGATGTGGTCGAGCTCAGTTGTCATGGTTCGCCGGTGCTTCTGAGACAGATCGTTGATATTTGTCTGTCTTCTGGTGCGAGACTCGCGAAACCTGGGGAATTCACGTTAAGGGCTTTGGCGAACGGCAAGATCGACCTCGCCGAGGCCGAGGCAATTCGTGATCTGATCGATGCACAAACAAAAGCGTCGGCGAGGCAGGCAGTTAGGCAGATGCGTGGGGAGCTTTCGCTTCGGCTGCAGCCACTTAAGGATGAACTGCTCGACGTGATAGTGCTCCTCGAATCTTCACTCGAATTCGTCGAGGATGATCTGCCTGAGATCCAAATCTTAAGGGTCAAGGAAAAGTTGACCGCGATTGCAGAAAAAACTCGTGAGCTGGCCGAAACATTCCAAGCCGGTAAGTTGATCCGGGAAGGTTTGCGAGTAGCCCTCGTAGGCCGTCCAAATGTAGGTAAGTCCAGTCTGTTCAATGCTTTACTGGGCAGTGAACGGGCGATCGTGACTGAAATTCCCGGAACGACACGCGACCAACTCCATGAGAGTTTCACGATCAACGATGTCCCGGTATCGCTGATTGATACTGCCGGGCTTCGGGAGACGACCGATACCGTTGAGAGCATCGGCGTAGAACGCTCGAGAGCGACCATCGCTGATGCAGACCTGGTCATAGTGATGCTCGATGCTAGCGAGCAGACTTCCGATGAAGATCGTCAGATTCTGAAAAGTGTCAAGGACCTGAACTACATTGTCGCGCTGAATAAGATCGACAAAGTGCCCTCGACAGACGTCGACCGTATGGTCGCCGCTGAACACTCGTCACTAGGATATCTTCGCGAGCGGATCACCCCGATCTCAGCTAAGACAGGCGAAGGTCTGGATGAGCTTCGAACCGCTATCCTGGACCCGTTTTCGCGTGGCGATATTTCGACATCGGGTCTTCTTATCACCGACGCCCGACACTACGATCTCTTGATCAGGACGGCGACCGAGATAGCTCAGTCGTCAGAGGGGCTTGACCAGAAGCTAAGCGAGGAGATTGTTTTGGTCGGTCTTCACAACGCCCTGCGTTTCCTGGGTGAAATTACCGGCGAGACTACCACCGAGGATATGCTAACTCGCATCTTTTCAACCTTTTGCATCGGTAAATAGAATCCTCTGCCCCCCGGATGTCTCGATATTTATTGGCAATGATCTAAAAATCCAATATAGTATAGGGTTTCGGTCTGGTGCCGGTTGAGATGTTATGTTCGATGAGACGTTTGATGTGATCGTAATTGGCGCGGGCCACGCGGGTTGTGAGGCGGCCTCGGCCGCGGCTCGTTTGGGTGCCGAGACCGCGCTTGTTACGATCAATCTCGACCTGATCGGGCAGATGTCGTGCAATCCTGCCGTTGGCGGTATTGCCAAGGGACACGTTGTTCGCGAGATCGATGCTATTGGAGGCATCATGGGCCGGGTGATCGATAGAACGGGCATTCAGTTTCGCCTGCTCAATCGCTCACGAGGTCCGGCTGTCCAATCGCCACGTGCCCAAGCGGACAGAAGCCTCTATCGAACCGAGATGCGACGGGTGCTTGAAGCCACTCCGGTTCTCCATCTTAGACAAGGCGTTGTTACGGAGCTAATTGTTGAAAATAAGCGAGTTATAGGTATCCAGATGCAGGATTCCAGACGGTTTGGTGCGCAAGCTGTTGTTGTCGCGACGGGCACTTTCCTAAACGGCATGATTCACGCCGGACGCGAGACTTTTTCGGCGGGCCGTGCCGGCGAGCCTGCATCTATCGAGCTTGCCGAGAGTCTCAAAAGACTCGGCTTTCCCGTCGGGAGGCTAAAGACTGGAACTCCGCCGCGGCTCGATGGCAGGTCTATCGACTGGGGAGCTTTTGAACCGCAGCCAGCTGACGAGCGGCCAGTGCCTTTTTCATTTGCAACGGAGAAGATCGATCAGGATCAGATCCAGTGCCATATCGGGTACACCAGCGAACGGCTTCATCAAACGATCCGTGACAACTTGCATCAATCACCGCTTTATTCGGGTAAGATCAAGGGAGTAGGGCCGAGGTATTGCCCGTCGATCGAGGATAAAGTAGTCAAGTTTGCCGACAAGGATCGTCATCAGCTTTTCCTCGAACCGGAAGGTAGGAATACGAACGAAGTATATCTGAACGGCTTCTCGACCTCGTTGCCATCGGCGCTGCAAGTAGAACTTCTACGAATGATCGATGGATTCGAGAGCGTGCAGATAATCCGACCCGGATACGCTATCGAATACGACTTTGTCGATCCGCGGGAACTGCGGCCTACCATGGAAACGACCCGTTTGAACGGCCTGTTTCTCGCCGGACAGATAAACGGAACCACAGGGTATGAGGAGGCCGCTTGCCAAGGGTTGATGGCCGGAATTAACGCCGCTTTCCTAACGCAGGGCCGCAAGCCCTTTATTTTACAACGAGATGAAGCCTATATCGGCGTTTTAACGGATGACCTGATCCGGCATGGGGTTGATGAGCCCTACAGATTGTTCACCTCACGAGCCGAAGCGAGGCTGATGCTGCGCCATGATAACGCCGATGCTCGTCTTGCTCCCAAAGGACACGAGATCGGACTGGTCGGCAGCACGGATTGGGAACGATTCAATGCGAAACGCGACCGAATCGCACGGTTGCGAAACGCGCTTGACGCGACACGGCTCAAGCGGTCGTCGAGGGAATATGCGAGTATCTCTCAAGTGCTGGGGGCCGATCTAGGTGATTCGATCTCACTCTCACAGCTGGCGATGCGACAAGGAGTAAAGCCGGATCTTGTTCAGCGCCTGCTTCCGAAGGACGTTTGCGGAGATGTTAGGATCGAGGATCTCGAGACCGCCTTGGCAGACGCGCTTTACAGCGGTTATATCGAGAAACAAAAGCTCGCTACTGAACGGATTAACCACCACGATTCACTAAAGGTTCCCGATGGATTTCAGTTTGCAACTATCGGCGGCCTGTCTAATGAGATGCTCGAGCGCCTGGAGAGGGCGAAGCCGAGCAATTTCGCCCAGGTCAGAACGATACCGGGACTGACGCCGGCCGCGGTTTCTTCGGTTTTGGTTCACTTGACCGCAAACTCAGGGGGAGTTCGGAGTTAGAGGGGCCAACAACTAGGTGGCACGTGCCACATTTCCATTGGTCGATCCTTGGTTGTGGCACGTGCCACATCCGCTTGACTTCCAACCCAACGCGGCAATGTGTTAGCTTAGAGCATTGCAAATACAGGTTTTGAATGGGAAAGATAATAGCGGTTGCCAACCAAAAGGGCGGCGTTGGCAAAACAACCACTGCAGTGAATTTGGCCGCTGCCCTTGCCGTTGAGGGTAAAAAAGTGTTACTTGTGGATGCCGATCCGCAGGCGAATGCTACGTCCGGCGCTGGAATTCCTCGTAGTCTAAACCGAAAAACGCTATATAACGCTTTGGTTAACGGAGATTCGCCTCGTGAGATGGTGCTCCCGACCGAGATCGAAACTCTTTGGGTCTTGCCCGCTGACAAGAATCTCGCAGGAGCTGAGATAGAACTCGTTGAATCAAAGAACCGAAACTATGCTCTCAAGGAGTTGTTGACCAGTGTCCGGGATTATTTTCACTATCTGATCATCGACTGTCCGCCATCGCTAGGTATCCTCACGGTCAATGGCCTCACGGCGGCAGACTCGCTGCTGGTGCCGATACAGTGCGAATACTATGCGCTTGAAGGCGTTACAGAACTCTTCGACACGCTGGCTCGGTTGCGAAGGGAGCTAAATCCAACGCTTGCGATCGAAGGGCTCCTGCTCACAATGTATGACGAACGCACCAATCTCTCGGCGGCCGTTGCAAAGGATCTTCGTGATTTTTATGGTTCGCGGGTTTTGGAGACCGTGATCCCGCGTAATGTTCGATTGGCGGAGGCCCCGAGCTTTGGTAAGCCAATTCTTCTGTATGATCCGCGGTCTCGAGGTGCGGACAGTTATGTTCAGCTTGCAAAGGAGATAATTCGAAATGGCTAGACAGACACTTGGCCGGGGGCTGAGCGCCCTGCTTGGGGACGAAAGATCAGTTGGGGGTGAATCTGCTTCGCTTGAGATCGATATCGACCTGATAGATCCTAACCCGGAACAGCCTCGGACGCGATTTACCGAGGCAAATCTTAACGAATTAGCTCAGTCAATAAGGGCAAACGGAGTCGTTCAACCGATCGTTGTGCGGCAAGTCGGCAACAGATACCAGATCGTCGCGGGTGAGCGGCGTTGGCGGGCATCACAACGTGCCGAAATGCGTCGAATTCCGGCAGTCGTTAAGGACGTCTCCGACGAGAAGCTGCTGGAGCTTGCCTTGATCGAGAATATCCAACGACAAGAGCTGAATCCTATAGAGGAGGCAAAGGCATATAAGAAGCTGATCGATAAGATACGATTAACGCAGGAGGCGGTTGCTGAACAGGTAGGAAAGGATCGAACAGTGATCACAACCTCGCTGCGATTGCTTAAGTTGCCGGGCGAGATCCAGCGAGCGATCGAGGAAGGGAAACTTTCAGCGGGGCACGGCCGGGCGCTGTTAATGACGGACGACACAATTCGGCAACGGGAGTTAGCAAATTTGATAATCGACAATGGATGGTCGGTTCGCGAAACCGAAAAGGCTGTAAAACGAACCCGTTCAAACGCTCCGGATCCCAGCTCAAAGGTTGGAGCGGAACGAAAACAGGACCCAAACATTAAGGCCGCAGAAACAAAGCTGATGCGTGCCCTCAATACAAATGTCAAGATCATTCCCGGCAAGAACGGCAACGTAGGAAAGATCGAGATCGAGTACTATAGCACTGACGATCTCGACCGAATATACCAGGCTATCTTAAAGAAATAAAAGGAGTTATGTTGATGGAGAAACGACTGACGGAAATGGTCGACTGCGCCGGTTGAGTGGCAAAACTCGCCCCTGGCGACCTTGCTCAAGTCTTGAGCAGGCTTCCGGCACAATCCAGCGAGAACGTGATCGTCGGGTTTGACACAGCTGACGATGCAGGGGTTTTTCGTCTTTCAGACACGGTTGCATTAGTGCAAACACTCGATTTTTTTACGCCAGTGGCCGACGACCCCGAAATGTACGGTCGAATAGCGGCGATCAATTCCCTGAACGACGTTTACGCGATGGGCGGAACTCCGATGTCCGCATTGTCGATCGTTTGTTATCCGCAAAAAGGTGATTTCGATGTTCTCGGTGAAATATTGAAAGGTGGGCAGGCAGCGATGGCCGAGGCCGGTGTCGTGGTAATCGGCGGTCACTCGGTCGACGATAAGGAGATGAAGTTTGGCTACGCTGTTACGGGAACGATACATCCTGACCGGGTTATCCGAAACTCCGGGGCAAAACCCGGCGATGTCTTGGTATTGACGAAGCCGATAGGAACCGGTGCGATCAATACGGCCGTCAAACGAGGCGTTGCGAGTCGAGAAACCGAAGCTGCGGCCATCCGAACGATGACGACATCGGTGGCTGCAGCGGCCAAGGTTATGACTCGGCTTGGTGCGAATGCCTGCACAGATATTACGGGGTTCGGTCTCATCGGTCACGCTTTTGAGATGGCAAAGGGCAGCAGCGTGACGCTAAATATTGATTCTCAAAGGGTTCCCTTGTTGCCAGAAGTGCTTGAGTTGATATCGCAAGGGATGCTGACTCGAGGGGACCGCAATAATCGTGCATATGTCGGTGAAACAGTTAGAATAGCGAAAGATGTCTCCGGATCGATGCAGAGCGCCCTGTTCGACCCGCAAACCGCTGGCGGATTGCTGATCAGCATGACACGGGATAATGCCGAACGGTTCGTCGAGGAGGTCGAGGGTTCGGCAATAATCGGTGATGTAACAGTTGGTGGTAAATATTGCATCGAGGTAAGTTAGAGTGCTTTTGTTTATCTTCGAATCGATAGGAACGTCGGAGCTGATCCTGGTCGGGATAGTCGCGTTGATCTTCCTTGGTCCGCGTAAGCTGCCGGAGCTTGCCCGAAAAGCGGGCAAGATAATGGCGGAGTTCCGGGGTACAGCGAATGAGTTCAAGCAGACATGGGAGCGCGAAGCGAATTTCGAGGAGGAGGCTAAGGCTCTGAGTCTAGACACTTTAGACGAGGAGGTAGTTTCGCGAGGCTCGGGCGTGGATGCGGCAACGGAAAAAACCAGCTTTCCCGAAGTCCCCGCGATCAGGTCGTTGGACGCAGAAGAAGCGAAGCAACTGATCCAGACAGACGAGAATGTCGAAGCAGCCCCGGAAGCAGTTGCAACGGTGGACGCAAACGATAAGAAGAATTGGCTTTAGCGTAGATGGATCCGATCGAATCAACTCACGAGATCGAACCCTCCGGCCAGATGTCGTTCATGGAGCATCTGGACGAACTGCGCAGCCGTCTGGTGAAGTCGGTTATCATTTTGTTCGTCTCATTTCTGGTCTGTTTCTATTTTTCAAACGATATTTACAACTTCCTGTCGATCCCGATCCGAAAAGCCCTCTCCGGGGCTGAACGAAAACAGCTTCCTGTCTCCGGCAAAACAGGACAAGAGAAGATTCTACCGATCAGCGAGGTCAAGGAAGGTGAACGCGGCCGATACGTCTTCGATGTCGATACCGCCGTAGGTGGAACGGTCTTGCCGCGTGGGACCACTGTCGAGGCGGAGGTAGGTCGCGATGCAGAGGGCAATATCGGGGTCTTCACGACTCAGCCGATATTGACGAACAACGCGATTGTTCCATCCGGTTTCAGGCTTCCGATCGAGTACATAAATGACATTGCAAGAAGCCAGCAGAGTCCCGACTCTAAAATGACCGTTACCACTGCGCCCGAGCAGTTCACCCTTTTGATAACGGTTTCTCTCTATGCCGCAATTGCTCTGGCCCTCCCGCTATTGCTGTGGCAGGTTTGGGGCTTCATCTCGCCGGCGCTCTATAGACACGAGCGAAAGTATGTGACGCCATTTATCGGGCTTTCGAGTATTTCTTTCGTTGGCGGAGCGGCTTTCGCCTACTACATTCTGTTTCCACCAGCGGTAAATTTCCTATTGAATGTCGGCGAAGGTGAGTTTCAATTCCAACTGCGCGCAACCGACTATCTCGATTTTATTACGATCATAATGCTGGCCATGGGTCTGGTCTTTCAGATGCCGGCGATTACCTACGTATTGGCTCGCATTGGGATCGTAACTCCCGGCCTTCTGATCCGAAGCTGGAAAATATCGTTGATCATCATCTTGATAGTTGCTGCGGTCGTATCACCCACGGCGGACGTGGTCAACATGATGTTGTTTGCGGCGCCGATGATGGTTCTATATATTGTGTCGATCTTTATCGCCTGGCTATTCAACCGAAAACGCCGGACCGATGCCGAGGTAACCGGGGGCTAAAGCAACCATTTTCACGCACTTTAGCATCTTGAATAGTTGGGCTGGAGTGTCTAAAATCTTACGGATAAATGGCTAATTTGGTTGGCCGGTTCTTCGATGTCATGATCAGGAGTTTTACGTCAATGTCTAAAGTTGTTCCATCTTACAGCGTGCTGTGTTTTGCAGTTTGTGCTCTACTTGGCACGGCTGTGATCGCGCAGCCGCCTGACAAGAAGGATCCGAATCAGGATCCGCTAAGCAACGCTCGCAAGGTGACGGCTGAGGTCAACAAGGTCTACAAGAAATGGATGGACCAGGACGTTGCCTACATCATTACCGATCAAGAGAAGAAAGCATTCAAGGCCCTGACAACTGACGAGGAGCGTGAGAATTTCATTGAAAACTTCTGGCGCCGCCGCGATCCGAATCCTGATACGGAAGAGAACGAATACCGCGAGGAATACTACGAGCGAATTGCGTATGCAAACCAGCATTTTGCGTCGGGTATCCCAGGTTGGAAGACCGATCGTGGGCGAGTTTATATAGCCCACGGAAAACCCGACTCTATCGAATCTCATCCCGCAGGCGGATCATACGACAGGCCGAGTTGGGAAGGTGGAGGCTCAACAACCACCTATCCTTTCGAAATTTGGTTCTATCGACATCTCGACGGCGTGGGTGACGGCCTCGAGATCGAGTTTGTCGATCCAACGGGAACCGGAGAATATCGATTGGCGCGCGATGCAAGCGAAAAGGACGCTCTGAAGTTCGTCCCCGGTGCGGGTTTGACGATGATGGAGCAACTAGGCCTTGCGGACAAAGCGGATCGCATCACGGGCAACAACAATTACAATACGTCCTACCAACGCGAGCAGGACACGATGTTTCGCCGTCTTGAGATCCAGAATAATCTGATGCGGCCGCCGACGGTCAAATTCAGCGATCTTCAGGGAATAGCCGGCGGCGACACAGGTGTTATCGATAGTAATCCCCTCGAGTTTGACCTGCGGGTAGATTTTTTCCGTCAATCGGATGACCGAGTCATAACGGCTTTCACCGTCCAGGCTAGTAATAAGGAGCTTTCCTTTGAGCAGGTGGGCGGTCTTGAGCAGGCGACGATGAACATCTTCGGCCGTATAACGGCGGTCTCGGGTAAGCGTTCAGGCATATTCGAGGATTCCGTAACGGCGACTGCGACAGCGCTCGAACTCGCTGAGGCAAGGGATCGCAAGTCCGTTTATCAAAAGGCGATCGCGTTAGCGCCGGGGACTTACAAGGTTGACGTGGTTGTCAGAGATGTGAAGTCGGGAACAAAAGGCATACAGAATCTCGGTTTCGTCGTACCACGTTATGACGATAAGAAGCTTTCGACCTCATCGCTCATCATGGCGGCCAAGTTGCGAACAACCAACGACCGCGACATCGGATCGCAGTTTGTCATTGGCAATGCAAAGGTGATCCCAAACCTTTCCGGTGTTTACAAGCAAGGGCAGGAAGTCGGTCTCTATATGCAGGTCTACAATGCAGGGATCGACCAAACAACTCTTCGGCCGGCGGTCGACGTAACATACATTCTTACTAAGGATGGAAAGGAATTGCTTAGAACCCCGGAAGACTGGTCTGGTTTGAGCGACTCCGGCCAACGCCTGACGCTTGCCCGCCTGCTACCGACCACCTTTATGCCGCTAGGTGATTACGAATTGAAAGTGCATATCAAGGATAGGGTGAGCGGCCAGGTGATCGAGAATAAAGGCAAGTTCACAGTAATCAACTAGGATAGAATCAATGTTTCCGAGATCAGGCCGTCTTAAACTGGGCGGCCTTTTTTGGTTCCTTACTTACGCCGCACCTCAATTATCGGAGCGCGGGGGCCTTCGCTGGCAGCCAGGATCGTACTGCTGTCAAAGTCATATGTAATGGTCTCGCCAAATCTTCTTTTCCCAAGTGCAATTATCGTTGGTGTCCGGCGTAGGGCCGTCGTCCAATCGTCCGCCTCCGCAGACAGTTCGAATTCGTAGGCCTGAGTATAGTCACAGATCAACATCCGCCGACCATCGGACGATATATCACCACCAGTAAGAAAGCCATTGGGCACTGCGGGAACCGACAATTCTCCGATACGCTGAGCGATCTGTCCGGCCGATCCTTCAAACTGCGGTTTGATCAGGTACAGACCCGCTGGGCCGCTGACGCGCTTTGTAAGCACATAAAGGTCACCCGTCGCCGGATGAACCATTAGCGTTTCGGCATCCTGGTTTTCGTCTGGATAGCTAAATTCCAACCAAACGGATGTTGCCGTAACCAAAGGCTTGCTTCGCGACGAAGTCCTGCCATCAGGGCTGACCGTCGGTTCGTCGACCCGGTAGATACGATGAACCGGCCGCTTCATTTTATTGTCCCCTATATCGCCGATGAAGAGAAAGCACTTGTCACCGACTCTACGAGTTGCGATATCCTCCCAATCGATATTTTGGGCTCCCGTCACCTTCCAGGTACCAAGATGTGAACCTGACCGATCGATGGCAAAGATAAATGCATCATCGCCGCTATCGTTGTGGGTCCAGAGGACTCCACGCTGACAGCGTGAGGATACAAGGCCACTGCTTTCAGTGATATCCTGCGATCTAATCTCGCCGATAACTCGCGGCGATTCGAATGGCGAGTCCGTGGGGTTGGCTATCGGTATCGATGATGCCGATGAACAGCCGCCAAGGGATGGAATCACTATCAAGAATATGACAAATAGCGAGATTTTCGGTATCATTCTCTTCGACACGATTCGCAGATATTCCATTATAATGCAGGCGTTTGTACGAAAGTTAAAACCTTATCGTTGCGTATTTCGTTAGGTAGAGCGTAATGATCGTTGGGACTGAGTGGTTGATCGAGGCGACGGAATGTGATGCAGATGCCCTGCGCGATGAGAATGCTGTGCGGCAGATACTGCTCAATGTCATCGATGACCTGGGGCTCAGATCGATAGGGTCAGTGTGGCACAAGTTCGATGGAGAAGGCGGCGTTACCGGACTTATCGCACTTACAGAATCACACCTTGCGTGCCACACATATCCTGAATACGGTACCGCAACCTTCAATCTGTACTGTTGCCGCAGTCGGCCCGAATGGAACTGGGATGAGGCACTCAAGCAAGGACTTGGAGCTGGGTCGGTCTGTGTAACGCGTATCGAGCGTGGGGCGAGATCCGTTGAGCATATTGATCTGATCGATATGCCACTAGTATTGCCGGATCAGAGATTCGACACGGCCGGAGGTCAGCAATGAGCGTGCTGCAAGCAAACTGCCCATCGTGCGCCGGGCCTATCGAATTCAAGGCGGGTTCCACCCTCGTCATCGTATGCCCGTATTGCCGTTCGGCAGTGTCCCGCACCGATCGAACGCTCGAAGACCTTGGTAAGGTCGCGGAAATAGTAGATTCCGAATCCCCACTAAAACTTGGGCTAAAAGGGACGTATAGAGACGCTCGATTTGAGCTTACAGGGCGAGCACAGCTCAAACACGAACTCGGCGGCGTTTGGGATGAATGGTACGCGACGTTCAACAACGGCTGGGTCGGTTGGCTAGCTGAGGCCCAGGGACGATTCTACCTTACATTCTATCAACCTTTGCCTGATGGGGTGGCAGTCCCGTCTTTCGAAGGACTTCAGTTAGGCCAAATAGTTTCCGAAATACCAGGCCCTGTTCCGTTAATGGTTCAGGAGAAAGGGCGGGGAACGTCGATCGCTGCCGAGGGCGAGATACCATATAAGCTTTCTCCCGGCGAACAATTCGAATATGCGGACCTTGCCGGCAAAAATAATGCGTTTGCCACTATCGACTACAGCATGTCGCCTGCATGGGTGTTTGTCGGCAGTCAGGTTACGCTCGAGGAGATCGGCCTTGGCGACGCGAAATCGGTAAAACGCGAGGGCAAACGGGTCTCCGCCGCGGGGATGGGTTGTCCGAACTGCGGAGGACCTCTCGATCTGGTCGCTCCTGATAAGGCGGAGCGCGTTACTTGTCCTAACTGCGATTCGCTGCTGGATGTGAACCAGGGAAGTCTCAGCTATTTCAAATCCCTGACCCCACCGGCAAATGCACCGTCATTCGTCGCGCCGATCGGAGCGGAAGGCACATTTCCCGGGGATGTCAAGTTCAAGATCATCGGCGCACTCGTCCGGAGTGTTACCTTCGACGGCATCCAGTATTTCTGGCATGAGTATCTTCTCTACAATCCGATGGTGGGTTTCCGTTGGCTTGTCCACTCAGACAACCATTGGAACTTTGTAGAACCTGTAAATCCAGCGGAGGTTGAAGTGAAACCTGGTTCAACCCCAGGACTGACCACTGTCAAGTATAACGGTCGTAATTTCAAGATCTTCCAGGATGCTCCGGCAACTGTCGATTATGTCAAAGGCGAATTCTATTGGCGTGTTGAACAGGGCGAGACTGTACGAGCTATCGATTATGTCTCGGCTCCGCTGATGCTTTCGCAGGAGATCACTGAGAACGAAATGAATTGGTCGGTCGGGACGTACATGACCAATGAGGAGGTTGAGAAGGCATTTGGTATCTCAGGCCTTCCGCGTCCTTGGGGGGTGGCTCCTAATCAACCGTTCACCGGCAGGTTCTATTACACATGGGGAGCCTTGCCACTTCTCGGCCTTCTCGTTTTGGCAGTTTTCATGATCCCTTTCACCGGAATTACCGCCACGGTGCTTAACCAAGAGCTGGTACTTCCTCCCCTCGCGAATGCCACGACGCCAACGGCAATGTTCAGCCAGCCGTTCGAGCTGAAGGGAAATAGGAACGTTAGGATAACTGCCAGCGCGCAGGTTGACAATTCCTGGGCCGATTTCGATGTTGATCTGATAAACGAACAGAGCAAGGAAGTTGCCGAGACGGTAGGCGTACCCGTTGAATACTACAGCGGCAGCGACAGCGATGGGGCATGGACAGAGGGAAGCAAATCGACAGACGCCACGATCTCATCGGTTGCTGCAGGTATGTACACCGTCAAAGTTGAAGGTACCTGGCAGAATTGGCAGGCACAGATGCCGGTCAGGGTAAAGGTCGAGCAGGGCGTCAACCGGGGCGTCAATTTCATTTGCGCGTTCATCGTGCTTCTTATTATGCCGATAGTAGGTTTGATCAGAAAGATCGCTTTCGAGGGTAGCCGTTGGAAAGACAGCATGTTCAATTCAAGCTCGTCATCGGATTCCGACGAATAACGATCGGGCAGGATCTATTATGTTAAAGAAACTGTATATGGTCTTAGGAATAGGCGTGCTGGGTTTTTATTCCATGGCATCGTGGTTTGGCTGGGAGCTGGCGAATGCGGGCAGTAAGTCGAGATTGGGCACGCCATTCTTTTATTCTGGATTTCGTGGAGGAAAATAATGTTGAATCTTGCAGCAATTGCCCCAAGTTTGGGCTTTATAGTCAAGCTTGAGGAACTTTGGCCGGTTCTGGCCACCACTTCGATCTTTGTTTTGATCGGTCTTGTGGTTTTCGCGATCGCTTTTCTGGTCGTTGTACTTGTATCGCCTTTCTCCGTAAAGAAGGAGATCGAGGAAGATCAGAATACTGCCCTCGCGATCATCATCGGAGCCTTGATCATTGGTATCGCGATGATAATCGCCGCTGCTATACAAGGTAATTAGGGATTCAGACAGGATAGAGAGGATAAGCAGGATTTGCTTTTTCATCCTGTCATTCTGTTTATCCTGTTTGGATTTCTTTCATGAAAAGCACTCCGCTACTCTTTCTCAACGTAATAATCATCGCGACCTGCGGCCTCATTTATGAGCTTTTGGCCGCAACCGTCTCATCATACGTTCTTGGAGATTCCGTAACCCAGTTCTCGCTTATTATTGGCGTTTATCTGTTCGCGATGGGCGTAGGTTCTTACCTTTCGCGGTTCATTGATAAAAACGTCGCCGAAAAATTCGTCGATATCGAACTCGCCGTTGCCGTAATAGGAGGCCTTTCAGCGCCCCTGCTATTTCTCACATTTGCCTACGTATCGTATTTCGGGATGGTTCTCTACACCACGGTATTTATCATCGGTACGCTGGTGGGCCTCGAGATACCCCTCCTGATGCGTATTCTCCAGGATAAGCTAGATTTCAAAGAGCTTGTGTCGCGTGTTCTCGCTCTTGATTACGTCGGCGCCCTGGTTGCGTCCCTCTTATTTCCCATCTTTCTGGTACCGCAATTGGGCCTCAACCGGACCTCGCTCGTTTTTGGGATGCTGAACGCGGGCGTCGGAATATGGGCGACCTGGCTGCTCGAACCGATCATTTCGCGACGCCGGTTGACGATATTGCGGGTCAAGGGTTTCGTAGTGATAGTTGTTCTAACGATCGCGCTGATCAAAGCTGACAGCCTGACCACGCTCGCTGAGGACGGCCTTTTTGTCGACAATATTGTTTATGCTAAGAGTTCATCGTACCAGCGGATCGTTATCACGCGGGGAAGGATGGGACATTCCCTTTTTCTCAACGGCAATTTACAGTTCAGTTCCTTTGACGAGTATCGATACCACGAAGCGCTGGTGCATCCGGCCTTTGCGGCCTACAAGGGTGAGCCGAAACGCATACTGGTACTCGGCGGCGGCGATGGCCTTGCCTTGCGAGAGATACTGAAATACAAGTCGATCGAGTCGGTCGATCTTGTCGATCTCGATCCGATGATGACCGAGCTTTCCCGATCGCTGCCCGCACTCGGTGAATTGAACCAGCATTCGTTCAATGATCCACGCGTAAAGGTGACCAACGCCGATGCGTTCGTCTGGCTCGACCGAACTGACGCGGAACCGTTCGACATTGCGATCATCGATTTTCCAGACCCGAACAACTTCGCGCTCGGAAAACTCTATACGACCCGATTTTACAATCTTCTGAAACCGAAGCTGGCACCCGGTGCTGCCGTGGTTGTGCAATGCACATCGCCCCTCATCGCTCGGAAATCTTTTTGGAGCGTCATGAAAACGCTCGAAGCGTCAGGCTTTTACGTCAGGCCGTTCCAAACGACGGTCCCAAGTTTCGGTATCTGGGGCTACGCACTCGCGAAACTGGAACCTTTTGAAATCCCGCAAAAGCCGCCTCCGAATATCGAGCTGAGGTTCCTGAATGACATCACATTTGCGTCAATGTTCGAGTTCTCGGCGGATACTTCAAAGCCGTCGGAGGAATTGGAGACCAATCGACTCGATAATCAAGCGCTTGTTCGTTACTACGAGACCGAATGGAGGCGGGTCGAGCAATAAGGGCTAGTTCGGATGACCTTGTCCCGCAGAGAGCTGCTGTCGACATTTCTGGGAGCCCCGATAGCTTTCGCGGCCTGCCGGAATGGAACAATGCGCCGATTTCCAGAGGGCCAGATCGTCGGTCAGTCGGAGGCACTCGGCCACGTTCTTAGGGAGAATCGCACCTTTGAGGTCCCGCCGGACAATTGGGAATCGAAAAAGGTGGCGATCGTAGGCGCCGGGGTCGCTGGCTTGGCAGCGGCTTGGCAGCTGGAGCGAGAGGGATTCAACGATATTGTTGTTCTCGAACTTGAGAAGACGGCGGGCGGCACTTCTTTGAGCAGTAAGGGCGATCCGGTCGGGTATCCGTGGGCGGCTCATTATTTGCCGGTTCCGTTTCGTGAGAATACAGAGCTTATTTCGCTGATCGAGGAGATGGGGCTGGTCGAGGGCCGCGACGCAGGTGGAGACATTGTCGTTAAGGAGCAGTACCTTTGTCGCGATCCCGAGGAGCGAGTATTTTACAAAGGCCGCTGGTACGACGGATTGTATCTCCATGTCGGGGAAAGCGAGGATGACAAACGGCAATTTGTTGAGTTTCAAAGGCAGATAGATCATTGGGTAAACTGGCGCGACCCGGCAGGGAGGCGAGCGTTTGTTGTGCCATCTGTCACCTGCTCGAACGACGCCGAGGTGACGGCTCTGGACAAGATTTCGTTTGCCGACTGGATGCACCAGCATGGGCTGACGAGCGAGCGGCTTCTATGGTACTGCGATTATGCGTGCCGCGACGATTATGGCCTGAAGCTTGATCAAACCTCAGCTTGGGCGGGTTTATTTTATTTCTGTTCGAGAGTTAGGACGAGCGGGGTTGAATCGCAGCCGTTCATCACCTTTCCTGAAGGTAACGGACGATTTGTCGATCACTTTCTGAGTCGAATTGGCGAGCATGTGCGCCGATCGTTTATGGCGGTTTCGATCGTGCCGAACGATAAAGGCGTTGATGTCATTTGTCTGAACGACGGTGTTGTGCGCGGTGTTCATTGCGAAAAGATCATATTCGCGTCGCCGGTCTTCACCGCACCCTACCTTATCCGCGGGTTCCGCGACGATCCGCCATTCGCAGCCAGCGAGTTCCAGCACAACGCCTGGTTCGTGGCAAATCTGCTGCTAAAAGATCGACCGAAGCAGAGATTTCCGAAGGATTTTCCGATGGCGTGGGACAATGTCTTATACGAAAGCCCGAGCCTCGGCTATGTCACCGCGACGCATCAGTCCGGCATCGACTATGGTCCGACCGTCCTGACCTACTACTACCCGATGTGCCATGAGGAAGGCGGAAGGACAAAGCTCTTCAACTACGAATGGCGCGATCTGGCTGACGTCTGTCTGACCGACGTCGCACGCCCACATCCTGATATATACGAGCTGACGACGCGTCTCGACATAATGCGATGGGGTCACGCGATGATCAGCCCACGGCCTGGTTTCATCCACAGCGGTATCCGCGAAAAGGCGATGAAACCATACCGCAACATCCACTTTGCGCACACAGACCTGAGCGGGATCGCATTGTTCGAAGAAGCGTTTTATCATGGATTGCGTGCCGCGAGAGAGGTTCTGACCATCGAAACACCGAGACCTTGACAATGCAGAGAGCCGACGAACTGATATCAGTGACTTCAGACCGCAAGGGTCTGGTCACTGCGTCTTCGCCGCGCGGGGATCCGGCACCCTACTGGCTATTTTCCCGCGAGATCGACCTGGTCGTCTTTCTCGGCAGCGCCGTGCTTTCTCTTCTACTTCTGGTGCTGGGCGCACAGATCGGGGTCTTGAACGGTGATTCACCCGAGTGGACGTGGATTTTTGGGATCCTGCTTATCGATGTTGCTCACGTATGGTCCACAAGTTTTCGTGTCTACTTCGATACTGAAGAGTTGAAACGCCGATTCTGGCTCTATCTTCTTGTGCCGGTCGCCGGATATGCAATAGGGGTTGCGCTATACAGCGAGGGTGACATGGTCTTTTGGCGGGCGCTCGCGATCCTCGCCGTTTTTCATTTTGTCCGGCAGCAGTATGGCTGGGTCAATCTGTATCGGCGAAGGTTGGGCGAGACTGCTACTTGGACGTGGTGGATCGATGCCGTAGCTGTGTATCTGGCGAGTGTCTATCCACTGGCTTTCTGGATGACCAGCTTGCCGAGGAATTTCGAATGGTTCGTGCAGAATGATTTTGTCTCGCTGCCGGCGGTGGTCGAGTTGGTTCTGTTTCCGATCTACGTCCTCGCCTTGACCGCATATTTCGCAAAGTCGATCTATCTATATTTCAAGCACGGTTTTCTCAACCTCGGCAAAGACATTGTCGTTGCGACCACCGCGATCTGCTGGTATGTTGGCATCGTTTTTTTCAATTCTGACTACGCGTTCACCGTCACAAACGTGATAATCCACGGCGTGCCGTATTTTGCCCTGATCTATTTTTACGCGAAGTTTCGCCGCGAAACGGCAGGGCCGATCTACAAAGCGCTGTCGTCGAACTGGATCATTTTTCTCGCTACTCTCTGGGCCCTCGCTTATGTCGAGGAACTCTTCTGGCACAAGGGCGTGTGGCATGACAAACAATACCTCTTCGGCGGTGATTGGGATTGGGGAAGAACCCTCAAGATATTCCTGGTGCCGCTTCTTGCCGTTCCGCAGCTAACCCACTATGTTCTCGACGGTTTTATTTGGAGGCGCGGGAGCCATCCGGAGTTTCGACTTTTCTAGGGTTTAGAAAACGAAAAGTAGTGAGTGTGCCAAGCCCGGACCATCATTGGTGATCCTTGACTGCACACCCACAACCGATCGTTATTCTTAACTTAAATGACCCGATTCCAGCGAAGCGCCTGGAGCGGCGTAATTGGAGCAGCCGGGGCTTTGGGTGGTTTGGGAACAAGGATCCTGCCGCCGCTACCGTCGCGGTCATCGTCATCTCCCAGGCGGAAAAAGAATCCGCTATCCTTCGACACCTCTGGCGTAACCGAGATCGTTTGCCGCTTGCCGTCACGTACGATGGTGAGTTGGACGTCGCCCTCCTTTTTGCTATTGATCTCACCGATCAAGTCGAAGTCACCCTTGACCGCTTTGCCATTCGCTTCGACAATAATGTCGCCCGCCTTGAGTCCGGATCTAGCAGCCGCCGAATTTTCACGCACTTCGCTGATCAAGAGGCCATCCTCGACACCGAAGTGTTGCGCAAGCTGCTTAGTTAGCGAGCTGACGGTAATACCAATGATCCGGCCCTCGCCGGAACGCCAGGTAAACACCTTTGAATTACCGTCCGGCGAAGTCCAAACGCCCGGCTCGCCCAACTTAAAATCCTTGAGCCGCGGCAGATCCTTGAACCGTTCCGTCAGGTTGGGGATGTCCTTATCAATTCGGGGCAGATCCTTGAATTTCTCGAAGAACTCCGGCTCGAGTTTAAATCCTCCTTCTGCGAAGACCGGAGACTGACGTTTTCCGAGTGTTGCTGTAATTTCTTGCTCAACCCCGCCCCTGGAGATGACGATCTTGACTTGGTGGTCCGGTTCAATTTCGCCTATCAACCGTGTCAGCTTTCTCGTGCTGCTCACCACGTCACTGTCCACGCGGAGTATGACATCGCCGTCCTTAAGGCCGGCAGCCGCCGCAGGCGAATTCTCGATCACTTTCTCAATGGCCACACCGCGCACGCTGCGAAGGCCGAATCGAGAAAAATTCTCCTTCGTGACCTCGACCGTTTGAACACCGAGGTAACCTCCGGAGCCGCCAACGAACAAAGAAAATGCCTGCGGCATCCTGTCGGTCTTCGGCTCGGGTGTCTGACCGAAACCGATAGTGCAGACAGACGTCGCGATCATCACGCAACCAAGATATTTTCTAAACATAAAAGCCTCCATAAAATGCTATTTTACAAGATATAACGACGCCGCTAGAAAGCAGTGGTTACATATTCGTTGCGTAATAGACCGGAAATGGTTGCCAAACGGAGACAAGCGGAACTCGACCAGGTTCACTTGCTGTTGGGGTCAAACGTACTTACATTTGCAGGCGGATTGCGGTGTACAACTCGTGGCTAAGGACGGCGCGTCTCGGCCTTAGCCACGTTTCAGTTTAGCAAGTCGCTCAACGGCCGCTTCGAGAGTCTCGTCTTTCTTACAAAAACAAAAGCGGACCATTTGTGATCCCATCGAATTGTCGTAATAGAAGGAAGAACCGGGCACGACGGCGACACCGATCTCGCGGATGAGGTGTTTTGTGAACTCGATATCGTTGGAAAATCCAAACTCCGAGATGTCTGCCATGACATAATATGCGCCTTCCGGCATGTCACATTTGAAACCGGCTTCGCGAAGAGCGGGTACGATGAAGTCGCGCTTACGCTGGTACTCGGTTTGGAGATCGTCGTAGTAGCTGGGCGGCAATGACATCGCGTACGCACCGGCGTGCTGCAGCGGGTTCGCGGCACCGACCGTCAAAAAATCGTGCACCTTGCGTATCGCCGATGTCATGTCCGGCGGTGCGATGCAGTAGCCGACACGCCAGCCGGTAACGGAATAGGTCTTTGAGAGGGAATTGACCACTACGGTCCGGTCTCGCATCCCTTCGACGTTGGCCATACAAACATGGGTCCGCGGATCGTCATCAGCGTGGCCGGAATAGAGGATGTGCTCGTAGATCTCGTCGGTAAAGCAAAGCGCATCAAATTCCTTGCAGAGATCGGCTATGAACTCTAGTTCGTCCTTCGTATAGACTTTCCCAGTTGGGTTGTTCGGGTTGCAGATGATGATCGCTTTTGTTCGTTCGTTGAACGCGGCGCGAAGCTCATCGCGGTCGAAGACAAAACCATTCTCCGTCCTGTACAGCGGAACTCTCCTCGGTGTCGCGTCCGAAAGGATCGCATCAGGTGCGTAATTCTCGTAAAACGGCTCGAAAACGACAACCTCGTCGAGCGGATCGACCGTGGCGAGCATTGCGGCGATCATTCCTTCGGTAGAACCGCAGGTGACGGTTATCTCTGCCTCGGGGTCGAGATCGAGACCGAGATACCACATGGTCTTCTTGGCGATAGCATCGCGAAAGCTCTTTACGCCCCAGGTGACGGCGTACTGATTGTGATCGTCGAGGATCGCCTCGACCGCTTTTCGTTTAATATCCTCGGGCGCGGCCCAATCCGGGAAGCCTTGGCCGAGATTCACGGCCCCGTACTTTGCCGCCTCACGCGACATCTCACGAATGACGGATTCGGTAAAGCTCCCGGCCTTGCGGGAAATGCGGTTCTTCGCGATTCGTGGCTCTGTCATATCGGTTCTGATCCTCGCATGTATTGTAGTAATGCCGACATTCTATCACGACGAGCCGCACGACCCGTTGCGTCCATCGTCTTGATTCAGATCAGTTCAAATCGATAGTAAGAAAACTGCAAATTGCGGTGCATCAGTTTTAGGTTTACGGCCATCGAACCTCCTATCAGGGTAAGGCAAACCGCAAAGACGCGGCTGCGGTATCGACAAATCGGTTGTTACATTACCTGACGTGCGATAAACTCAAAGGTCACGTACGATGGAGGTTTTATACGTATGAAGAACGCGATCTTACTTTTCGGATTATTTTCTTTTCTGCTGTCAGGATCGATCGTGGCGCAGGATGCGACAGTCGCCAAAGTTTCATCGCCGTCGGTCAAGGAGAATGACGGGCCCCAAGCACCAAAACCTTACGTCTATGGTCCAGGGGATCAAATTGCCGGCAAGGTGATGGGCGAGGCAGACTACAATTTCGAAGTCGATGTTGACGAGAATGGCCGCATCCTCCTGCCATTTTCGAACTCGCCGATCATCGCCCAGTGTAAGACAGAAAAAGAGCTTCATGCTGATATTAAAAAGCTGCTTGAACGGGATTTGGTCAACCCCCAGTTAGCTCTTCGGACAACAAAGCGTGCCCGGCCTGAGGTCTGGGTATATGGCGAGGTCAATACGAAATCCAGGATCGAGTTGACGCGGAAAGCCACGCTCTTTGAAATGCTTGCCATTGCGGGCGGACCGAGCAAAGACGCGGGCCAGATCGTCGAGGTATTTCGTCCGCAGAAGGTTCAGTGTTCGGACGGCGAAGACCCTGACAATTGGAAGCCGGAAAGCGGCGACTTGAGCGAAACCCCTTTCCGTGTATTCAACCTGGCAGAGATGAGCAATGGCATAGCCGCCCACAACCCTGTCATCATGCCCGGCGACGTGATCCACGTTCCCCAGGCAGCACCGGTTTACGTTGTTGGAGAAGTTGTCGCCCCGCAAGGAATACTTCTAAAGAAGCATGGTGGAACCACCGTCATGGAAGCGATCTCGATGGTCCAGGGCCTGCGTCCCGAGGCCAAGAAAAAGGAGATCAAGATCTATCGGAAAAAAGCCGGCTATGATCAGCGCGGCGAACCGATAATAGTTAACCTGGACTTGGTCAGCAAAGGCAAACAGAATGACATCTTCCTCGAACCTTACGACCTCATCGTTGTAGATAAGGCAAAGAAGAGCATCGCACTTACGATCGCAGAATTTGCGCTTGGTGCGAGTAAATCGGTCATCACGTCGGCGGCCAATCAGACAGGTGTTCGGGTTGTTTACTAACGTGGTTTGAGCCGGGGATAGACTTAAGGACGCTTCAAATCGGCCTCTCTGTACATTTTGTCGATCACGTCGCGGTATTTTTCATCGATCACCCGGCGCCTCACTTTCAGGGTCGGGGTCAGTTCACCGTTTTCGACAGAGAATTCGTTCTGAAGGAGCGAGAATGCCTTGACCTTCTCGAATTGGGCCAGGTTGGGCGTCACCGCATCGATCTGCCGGGCAAAGAGATCGAGTATTCGGGGATGGGTGCAGAACTCGTCATGTGAGCTGATCTCAAGCTCCTTGAGCTTCGCATAGCTCTCGAGCATCTCGAAATTGGGGACAATAAGTGCTGCGGGGAACTTTCTCTCATTTCCCACGAGGACCGCTTGACTGACAAACTTGGATGACCGCAGCATCTGTTCGATCGGAGATGGGGCGATATATTTTCCGCCGGAGGTCTTAAAGAGTTCTTTCTTTCGGTCAGTTATCTTGAGAAAGCCGTCCTTGTCTAGTTCGCCGATATCGCCGGTGCGAAACCAACCATCGGTGGTAAACACCTCTTTCGTTGCTTCTGGCTTGTGGTAATAGCCAAGCATGACGTTGGGTCCACGAACCTCGATCTCGCCATCTTCTGCGATTCGAACTTCCACATCGCGAATCGGTTTACCGACCGTTCCGACGCGAACCGCCGATGGGTTATTCGATGAGACCACGGGAGAGGTCTCGGTAAGTCCGTAACCCTGCATGATAGCGATGCCGGCACCAGTGAAGATCAGGAATATCTCATCCGATAGAGCCGCACCGCCAGTTATGCAGTAGCGAAGACGCCCGCCAAAGAAATCACGGAGTTTCGAGAAAATGATCGCGTCGGCGATCCCGTGTTTTGCCGTCAATGCAAGGGGTATTGGCTGCCCCGCTTGTGAGATCGTCGCGTATTCCTTGGCGACATCGATCGCCCAGTCGAAGATCATTTCATTCACGCGGCCTGCCTGGATCGCTTTTAGCCGCGCACGTTCGAAAACCTTTTCGAATATGCGGGGAACACCAACAAAGATCGTCGGTTTCACCTCTTTCAGATTATCGGGTACCTTGTCGATCGATTCCGCGTAGAACACCCGCATTCCGGAACGAATATAGACATACATTCCAGTTCGCTCAAAAACATGAGAAAGAGGAAGTACTGACAGGGCAATGTCATCAGGTGAAAAATCATACTTCTCACTCGCGTTTATCGTGTTCGAGATGAGATTCGTGTGGCTGAGCATGACGCCCTTTGGTTCGCCCGTCGTGCCGCTGGTGTATATCAAGGTTGCAATGTCTGACGGTGCTATGCCGGCTCTGAGTTCCTGTCCCAGTTCCGGTTGTCCAGTTCGCAGCTCTTCTCCAGCCGCTTCAAGGGCGGCCAAAGTAATGATCCGTCGATCTTCGGAACTCTCTTGACTGAAAAGGACAAACCTTTCGATCGACGAGCAGCCAGCAATTGACGGCGAGATCCTTTCCAGCGTTGCGAGATTCTGGATAAAAAACAGTTTGGTTTCCGAGTCGTCCAGGATGTAGCGAACCGAATCGCCGGCAAGCGTAGTGTAAATGGGTACATCGACAAAACCGCCGAACTGGCACCCTGCATCAGCCAGTGTCCATTCGGGGCAGTTTGCCGATAGAATAGCCGCACGGTCACCTTTTCTGAGACCGAGCGAATAGAGGCCGAGTGCAATGTTCTCGGAGCGACGGATGACCTCCGATGATGGGATCGCAAGCCACGCGCCATCCTTCTTATAGTTGAGGGCGTTTGGCAGGTCGAATTTGTCGGCCGATGCCAGAAACAGGTCGGCGATCGTCGGTGGGTAGCCGGCCAAGTATTCGCCATTGCTGGTCGCGGCGACCTTCGTATGTTCCATCGCAGCCTTGCTCATTTAGTAACCAAACCCCGCAGGAAGATCTTCATCACCTCATCCGCCATTGGTGCCAGTGGATAGTCTTTGACGGAGAGTACCCAGTTCGTCACCATCTCATCCAGAGCACCATAGAGGATCTTCGACGCGACGATCGGTTTTAGATCATCGCGAAACACGCCCGACTTCTGACCTTCGGCTATTGTCGATCGGATAATGTCGAGGTATTCACTAAAACCGGCGGCCGAGAATTCCTGCATGAACTTTGTCGATCCGCGAAGTTCGACCTGAAATACGATCGCCATATCGCGATCTGCACCGAGACGGCTGAGGTGAAGTTCGGCGATCCGCGTCAGCCGTTGTGCAGGATCGGCTATCTCGGCTATCTCTCTTCGTCCCTCGGTAATGAACTCAGCCATTGCCCGGTCGAAGATGGAATGGAGGATCTCATCCTTGCTCTTGAAGTAGAGATAGACCGTCCCGTCGGCAATGCCTGCGTCGGCGGCGATGTCGGCCACTTTGGAATTGAAAAAGCCTTTGCTCGCAAAGACCTTCGTTGCCGAACGAAGTATCGCGGCACGCTTGTCAGGGATGATCGTTCGAGTTCCCGCTGCGCCAGACCGTCTAGTCATCATGTGCTATAACCAAACCCAATTCACTATCGCAGCTCGAAATCGATGCCGCGACAAAATGAATGAATATTCATTCAATCTTGTTTCTAGGCTATAACAGTTCTATTGTTTCAGGCAAGAAAAAACCTGAGGAAAGAGAAAAGGCCCCGGAGTAAGTGTCCCGGGGCAAAAAGTACTCAATATTGAGGTGCCATAAGCTACCTCTCATCGGACGCAGGAAATGGCGTCGCCACCAGAGGCCAATACGGAATGAACGGATGAAAGAATGATGGCGGAGAGGACAGGACTCGAACCTGCAAGCGGTTACCCGCGGTAGTTTTCAAGACTACTGCCTTACCAATTAGGCTACCTCTCCGTACGCGAGGCCGAAAGTCAAAATATACCCGAAAGACGTCGGTACAACAACTGTATGCTCGATAAATCGACTGAGCGGGAGACTGATTCCTTATTTCGCGATGAGTTTGCCGATCACAGCTTCGATGCCACGTGTTTTGTCATAGCCGTTTGCCCGATGCCTTATCGTACCTTGTTGATCAATGACGAAGTACGAAGGGAAGCCCATGTCGAGATTGCCGTATCGATCCCGGTCGGCGTACTGGAGTACCACACCGAAGCTGTTCGGGACGATCTGAAACCGAAAAGGGTTCTTGCGAAGAAAGCCCGAGATCTTCTCCTCATTCTCCATTGACAGTGCGAGGAAGACTACCTTCGATGGATCGAACTTCGCCGTCATCAAGTCGAGCTTCGGTAGTTCAGAATGGCAGATCGCACATCGCGTCGACCAGAAGGTCATGACCACCACGCGGCCCCGAAGGCCTGCGAGGTCTATTGTCGATCCGTCTAAGCCAGTTCCTGAAAAGGTGGGGGCGGGTGTATCGATCCCGAGGCGTGTCTGCGAGAATGCGGTTGAGAACGTAAGGAATAGAAGGGTGATTGTGAGGAAAGAGCGATTCATAAAGCAGAGTACAACAGTGTTGTACACATAATTATAGGATACATTCAATGACCGCGTCGATCCAATTTATTTGACTGCGGAGCGGTGCCGATCCGTCCCGGTCGCGAACAAACATTCGAACAAGTGGGCATGCTAAAATCTCAGGATGCTGCTCGAATCGCTCGAAGCCAAGAATTTCCGCAATCTAAGCGGTGCGATCCAATGCGCACCGGGACTGAACGTCCTCGTTGGCGAAAATGGCCAGGGCAAGACCAACTGGCTCGAAGCGATAGGCGTTTTGGCGACGGCACGATCATTCCGAACAGCGAGGTTGCAGGACGCAGTCGCTTTCGGCCAGCAGAACGGCTTCGTAAGCGGTGCGGTCCGTGAATCGCCTGAAATCGTAAGACAACTACGCATAATCGTTGCTGGAAATACCAAAACGCTGCTCGTCAACGACAGGAAGGAGACTGCCAATCGATACTTGGGCCAGATCCATGCGATCGTCTTCAACTCGGACGAATTGGAGGTCGTCCGCGGGCAGCCTGAGGCCCGGCGACGATTCCTTGATACCGGAATTGTGTCGCTGCACCCGCCGTTCATCCAGATCTTCGCTGACTACAACCGAGTCATCAAACAAAAGAATGCCCTTCTTCAGTCAGCTCGTGACAACGAAACCTCGTTAGAAAAGGTCGCGGAACTGCTTGCCCCGTGGAACGAACAGCTTGTTAAGCTTGCGTCCAAGATCTACAGGGCAAGGCTTCGGTTCATTGCGAGGATCAATGACGTTTTGGAGGCTAAGCTTTTTGGACGTGAGGAGTTAACGATCAGATACCTTTCATCCCTTGAGGGGAAAGGTGACCTGACAGATTACGAGTCGGTAATTGCCGAACGCCTCGCTCTGCGCGTGCAGGCCGAAGTTGTCAGCGGCCACGCCCTGATCGGTACTCATCGTGACGAACTTGCGATCACATTCGACGGGCACGACATTCGAAAATTCGGTTCTGCCGGCCAGCAAAGAAGCGCCCTTCTTTTGCTTCAACTCGCGAACATAGCTGTCTTCAATGCGACCCGTGGCGAATATCCTATCTTCCTGATCGACGACATCGATGCCGAGCTTGACTACCGCCGCATCGGTACTCTGCTCGAGTTCCTCGAAGGCAAAACACAGACTTTTGTGACAACTTCGAAGGAGAGTTTTGTCGAGCGGTTCGGCGGCGATGCTAGAGTGCATTCGATCGTTAAGGGTGGTTCGATCCCTATCTATCCTGAGTAGGAATGTATCGCTCCATTGAATGCGTTTTTGTGCAAAAAATGCTATACTTTCCTTTGTTTTACGGGCTTGTGTTTCAAAACAATTTCATGGAGCCGGCGAATAACCATGCAGGAGAATCTAAATGAAATAATTGAGATCGATCCGGAGAAAATGAGTGGAACTCCAGTCTTTCGGGGTACGCGGGTTCCGATACAGAATCTATTCGATTATTTGGAGGCCGGCGATAGTTTGGAGACGTTTCTTGATCATTTTCCGACCGTGGAACGTGAGCAGGCGATCGGCATCATAGAGCTATTAAAGGTTAAGGTCTTTGAGGACCGTGCGGTTGCTGCTTGACGAGTGTGTACCGCGGCCTCTCCGACGTTACTTTGCAGAATATCGGGTTTCGACTGTCGAACAAGCTGGTTTCAAGGGTCTCAAAAATGGGCTGTTGCTGGCAGCCGCCAGTGAGGAATTTGATGTTCTGGTCACCGTTGATAAGGAATCCTGAATACCAGCAGAACGTCATTGGGTTAAAGATTGCGGTACTCATCCTTTGTGCGCCAACAAACAACCTCTTAGATCTTTTGCCGCTTGTTCCAAAGGCTACAGAAGCTCTGAGCTCGATACGCGAAGGCGCAATAGTTAGAGTAGAAGATTAGTTAAGAGGTTTTACAAATTGGCTACAGCACAACCAGAATACGGGGCAGATTCCATCACAGTTCTTGAGGGCCGCGATGCGGTGCGCAAGCGCCCGGCGATGTACATCGGCTCGACTAGTGAGATCGGGCTGCATCATCTTGTTTACGAGGTCGTTGATAATTCCGTTGACGAGGCCCTCGCGGGGTATTGTGACACGATCGAGGTCGCTATCCACATCGATAATTCGATCACCGTTGTGGACAATGGCCGTGGCATTCCGACCGACATGCATAAGCAGGAAGGCCGTTCTGCGGCTGAGGTCGTGATGACTATCTTGCACGCGGGCGGAAAATTCGACTCGAATTCCTATAAGGTTTCGGGTGGACTGCACGGCGTCGGGGTTTCGTGCGTTAATTTTTTGAGCGAATATCTGCGGCTTGAGATCTGGCGAGATGGGAAAACCCACGAGATGGAGTTCGAGGCCGGTATTCCGACCGGGCCACTAAAGCAAACGGGAACAACATCAAAGCGCGGTACCAAGATAACTTTTCGTCCGGATTCGAGTATTTTCGAAACAACGATATACAGCTTTGAAAAGCTATCCGAACGGCTTCGCGAAAAAGCGTTCCTCAATAAAGGTATTCGGATCAACATCAAGGACGAACGTGAAGAGCCCGAAAAAGCCCATGAATTTTACTATAAGGGCGGGATCGCAGAGTTCGTTAAGCACCTGAACCGAAATAAGGCGCCGCTGCACGATGAACCTCTTTATTTTGAACAGGTTAGCGATGATCTATCGATCGAGGTGTCGATGCAGTATAACGACTCGTACGACGAAAAGATCTTCTCGTTCGCAAACAATATCAATACCGTTGATGGCGGGACGCATCTCTCTGGTTTTCGCGGTGCGATAACGCGCACGATCAATAACTACGCGGAAACATCCGGCCTTACGAAAAATGCCAAGGTCACGCTGACCGGTGATGACGTGCGCGAAGGGCTGGTCGCGGTTATTTCCGTCAAGATCCCGCAGCCGCAGTTTGAGGGACAGACGAAAGGCAAGCTCAATTCGCCGGTCAAAGGCCCGGTCGAGTCGTTCCTGAACGAAAAGCTCGGTGAATTTTTCGAACAAAATCCAGCCGTCGCGAAAAAGATCGTCGGTAAAGCCGTAGATGCCGCGCGCGCCCGCGATGCAGCCCGAAAAGCGAGGGAGATCGTCAGAAAAAGTGCAATGGGGACCTCAACACTGCCCGGAAAACTGGCGGACTGTCAGGAGAAGGATCCAGCCCTGTCGGAGATCTATATCGTCGAGGGAGACAGCGCCGGCGGTTCGGCAAAACAAGGCCGCGACCGCAAGAATCAGGCAGTGCTGCCGCTCAAGGGCAAGATCCTAAATGTCGAAAAGGCCCGTTTTGACAAGATGCTGGGCCACGGCGAGATCAAGGCCCTGATCACCGCGCTCGGTACGGGTATTGGCAAGGAAGATTTCGACATCCACAAGCTCCGTTATCACAAGATATGCCTGATGACGGACGCCGACGTTGACGGTTCCCATATTCGAACGCTGCTGCTTACGTTCTTTTACCGCCAAATGCCCGAGCTGCTCGAAGGCGGATATGTTTTCATCGCCCAGCCGCCGCTTTACAAGGTGAAGCGGGGTAAGAAAGAGGAGTATATCAAGGACGAAAAGGCCATGTTCCGTTATCTCATGCGGATGGCCACCGCCGACGCCGTGATCACATCGGGCGGAAACTCGATCGATGGACGATCGCTTTCTAAGGGGCTTGAACAGACCACCGAGCTTAGGAACTACGCCGAGCGTGTGGCCCGTCGTGTATTCAATGACTCGCGCCTTGTCGAACTGCTTCTAGACGCTTTTGCAGGCCCTGACGGGGTCATTACAAAGAATCCGATGCGTATTCGCAAGGTCTTCGGTGAACAGGAAATGATGGCCGAGATCGAATCGAAACTGGCCGCCGCCGGCTATAACACTGAGTTGACGATGGACGAAGAGCACGGCCTGTGGGAGATCGACATCAACTATCCAAATGGCGCGCGGCTCAAGATCGACTGGAACCTCGCCAGCTATGTCGAATTTCAAAAGGCTATCGAGCTCAAGAAATCGCTCGGCCTCGATTTCCCAGGTCCCTTCGTCCTGGGCGAGAACGGCAAGAGCGAAACACTCGCAACGCGTGAAGAATTGCTCGACAAAGTGATGGCGATGGCCAAGAAAGACCTCACCATCCAACGCTACAAGGGCCTAGGCGAGATGAACCCCGAACAACTCTGGGAAACCACGATGGATCCCGAAAAGCGCACTATGCTGCAGGTTCGCATCGAAGACGGCATCGAAACCGACGGCATCTTCACAGTTCTAATGGGCGACCAGGTCGAACCCCGCCGCAAATTCATCGAGGACAACGCCCTCGATGTAAAGAATCTGGACGTATAGAGATCTAGCATCTGCTGGAGTTGTCGGCCAAGGCGCCTCTGATATGGCGAAGTTGCGGAACTAGTCTTTTGGGTTTGTTAGGGATCAACCCTGCCGGCTGACGCCGTCGATCTCGAGCACTAAATCCGAGCCATAGGCTTTTGCGGGTGTTTGATATCCTGGCGTGAAATTGCCGCTGAGGATCTTTTCGGCAATGTTAAGGGCGGCGAGCGCGGTTAGTGTATAGCCCTCGGGACCTTGTTGGCGCGCTTCGACGGAGTTACCGTCGGCGTCGATCGCTTTTCCCCACATCAGGGTTCGGCCCTTGGCACGCTCTTCATCGGACGGACCGCCGGGCGGGATATTCGCTTGTAGGTATCTCTGGATGAACCCCGTCGCGAGCAGCCAGCCGAGATAGCGGCTCATCTTCATTAGTCGCAACCCGTCGGGCGGGACTACGGTGAAAACCTCGATATTCGGGATGCCGGTCGAGTGATATGCGGTCGAGACATCGCCCCACGGGATGGTCACAGCTGTTTTTGTTATCTGACCGAAATTGACCTCCCTTGTTTTCCACGCGGCCGGAACTGGAGTGATCTGGCCGTCTTTGCGGATCGCACCGCCGCGGCCGACGTTCATCGTCATCGTCGCCTGCGTCCCATGCGAGATGCGCCCCATTCCGTAGAACGCGAGCGAAAGATGCGTCGCGGTCGGGAGGCGGTTCTTGAGATGCATTGCCAAGCAATCGCTCGGTACCACGTCAAAACCGACGCCCGGCATCAGCATTACGCCCGCTTCCTCGGCCTTCTTACCCATCGCCGCACACGCTTCGAAGACGCTGATCTCACCGGTGATATCCGTGTAGTGTTTCTTGTTTCGCAGACAAGCCCGGACCATCGGCATCGACGTGATCGAGAACGGCCCCGCACAATGCAACACCAAATCGACTTCCTGCAAAGCCCCATCGAGCGCTGCGGTGTCTTCGAGCGAGAAGATTCGATATTCGAAACCGTACTTCTCCGCCAGCTCGCGAATTGCAGCTTCCTTTCGCCCGGCAAGTATCGGCTTGAGCCCTCGCTCCACGGCGAATCGCGTGATCAGTTCGCCCGTGTAGCCATTGGCTCCGTAGATCAAGAAGCTCTTTGCCATAATCTATTTTTCCACCCGCACCGATACCGCGGAGCCCTTTGTTTGAATGCAGCGATATTATCACATTTTCCGGATCGGCAATGCCCGATCTTTTCAGTGTTAAGGAACAAAAAGGGCCAGCTCTTCAGCTTGCGCGCGTTCCAGCATCTCAAGAAAGATACTGCGAGTGACCTCCTTCGCGCCTAACTGTTCCATATGCGGTGTCATCACCTGACAGTCGAGCCAGGTTGAGCCGCGTTCCCGAAGGTGGTCGATGAGGAAGAGCAGAGCAAGTTTCGAAGCATTTGCGGTTCTGTAGAACATCGATTCGCCGCAGAAGACGCCGCCGGCGTTGATGCCGTAGAGGCCGCCGACAAGTTCGTCGCCATTCCAGGCTTCGACGCTGTGGGCCATGCCCTCTTGGTGGAGTTCGGTGTAAACGTCGATGAATTCGGTAGATATCCACGTGCCCCGTTGGCCGGGACGATAGGCTAGCGAACATTGGCGCATCACTTCTGCGAACGCCTTGTCGATGGTGAATGTTAGCTCGGACCTTCGTCTTACTTTTTCGAGGCTGCGTGGAACGGTAAGGTCTTCGAAACTGAGTATCGCACGCCATTCAGGACAATGCCACGGCAGCGGAATACCCTCGGTATTCCAAGGGAAAATACCCTTAAGATAGGCTTCGCGGACGTTCTCCACTGTCAAGGGCGTGCCAAATGCGACCACGTCGTGGGCTTGATAATAGTAATCACCGATCGCGACGCATTCGGGGTAACGGTAGGTCGACGGATCGGGAAAGACCTCGTTCCGCATTAAGAAATTCTACCGCAGGAGACGCTGAGAATCGGAAAAAGCCAAATGGAATTTCTCGATCTTCCACGCTTCTCCGCGGTTCAACCCTTGCTACACCTCTTTCAACTTCCACTTCCCGCGTTTGAACAGCAGTGCCGCGGATACCGCGAGCATCGAGAACGATATCGTGATCGCCCAGAAAACGCCTTGCGGTCCCCAGCCAAAGCGAGTTGAGAGAACGTAGGCCATTGGGATCTCAAGTAACCAGAAGACGATGAAATTGAGATATGTCGGTGTCCACGTGTCGCCTGCTCCGTTGAACGAGCTTTCCATGACCATTCCGAGGCCATAGAATGCGTAGCCGTAGCCGACGATCCGCAAGCAGTCGCGACCAAATGCGGCAACTTCAGGTTCCTGGGTAAAAACGGTAACTACCGCTTCCGAAAAGAGCACAAAAATGGCCCCCGCAATGCCCAGCAGCACAGCGTTGAGAATACCAGCCGTCCAGACCGAACGCTCGGCGCGATCAGGCTGACCGGCGCCGAGGTTTTGCCCAACAAGCGTGGCCGCAGCGTTTGCCAACCCTACCGCCGGGAGCAAAACGAACATGATCACTCGCAAGCCGATCTGATAGCCGGCGAGCGCAAAGGTCCCGAATCCTGCCAGGATCATCACGAGGCCGCTCCAACTGAGTGTCGCGATCAGGAACTGCAGCACCGCCGTGGCCGAGAGAGTGATGAGCGACCATAGCAGCTTTGGATCGAACTTCCAATGCTTGGCTTCTACGTTCAGCCGGCCGTTGTCACGAATGAACAATGCCCACGCTGCGTAAGCAACACCCAAGCCGCGTCCGCAGACCGTCGCGACCGCCGCTCCGGTAACGCCGAGTTCAGGAAATGGCCCGATGCCGAAAATGAACATCGGACAGAAAAGGATGTTCAGCCCGTTAGCGATTATCAGGACACGGAGCGCTATCGCCGCGTCGCCCGCTCCGCGAAAGATGCCGTTGAGCAGGAAAAGAAAGACGATCACGATATTGGTTCCGAGCATGATCCGCATGAACGGAGTGCCCAGCTCGATCACGTGCGGTTCCGCTCCGAGAAGTTCGAAAAGCTGTGGTGCGAAGATGATACCGGGCAAGCCCATTGCGATCGCCACGACAATACCGAGGAAGACGACGTGAGTCGCCGTACGCGCAGCGCCTTCCATGTCCTGCTCGCCCACGCGTCTTGCAACCGTTGCGGTACCACCGATCGAAAGCCCGATCCCGACCGCGTAGGAAAGCACGAGGATCGATTCAGTCAATCCGACAACCGCGATCGAGTCGGCGCCAAGTTTTGAAACAAAGAACGTATCGACGATGGCAAAGAGCGATTCCATCGACATTTCGAGGATCATGGGGATCGCCAAAATGATCAGCGCCGCCGGGATCGATCCTTTTGTAAAATCACGCGTGGTACCAACGAAGGCTTCGCGCAGCACGCCGAAAATTGAATTATCATGAGCCTCCGCGACCGGAGACTCGATTTGAATAGACATAGCATTAGATCCTTGAGCTAGAAGAAAAGACGAAAATACGTCCCAACACCCGAATCCGGGCGCTGACACACGCGAGCCGAACTGTCGGGGGAATTATTTATCGAATGCGGATGGCAAGCTTCATAGTTTGTTGAAGGTAGCACAGCCGCAGGCCGCAATGCAACCCGACAACGCGGGATGTGTCATATACGTCGCGAACTAGCGCTTGAACGTCGTCGAGACGCGGTCTACAATTCCCGTACTGGGGGTGATCCTTATGATAAGAAACATCCGCGGCAGTACGGTTTGATAACTGTCGAGAGAAGAATTTGAAGATATCATCGGACCATATCGGCGAAGGCGTTGTGATCGATCTGGGGACTGGAGATGGTCGCTTTGTATCCGCTGCGGCGAAGAAGAATCCCCGAAAGTTTTACATCGGGATCGACGCAGCGGTGGATGCGTTGCGCAAGCCTTCGATGAAGGCGACCAGGAAGCCGGCTAAAGGGGGTCTGCCTAATGTCATGTTCATCCAGGCCGCGGTCGAGGATCTGCCGGAGGAACTCGACGGGGTTGCCGACGAGATCCATATTCATTTTCCGTGGGGAAGCCTGTTGGCCGCCGTACTTCGCGGAGATGCCGGAGTTCTAGCTGGGCTTCGCCGGATAGCGGCGCCGGATTGTATGCTCGAGATCATCGTCGGGATCGATCCCACGCGTGATCGCGCCGAACTGGAAAGGCTCGGCATTCCTGATCTCACTGATGAATACCTAAGAGAAGGCCTTTTGCAGAAGTACACAGCCGCCGGTTTTGAGTATGTCCACGGCGGCCGACTAGCTGAAGGCGATTGGGCAGCGCTCGAGACCTCGTGGGCACGGAGGCTGTCCGGCAACTCCAACCGCATTGTTGCCAGCCTGGTGCTCCGCGCCGTATAGCTTTACTTTAAGGTCAATATTCGGCTAACCTGACGCTGAAAATGTCCGACATCGACCGCCGCAGTTTTCTAAAGGCCCTCGGCCTGTCCGCGCTTGGCATAGCTCTGGGCGGGAAACGAGTCATTCTTGCGTTCGGTCAAGACGCGCCATATCGATTTCTTGTAGTTGGCGATTCGCTTATTTTCGGTCAGGGCCTGGAAGAAAAGGATAAATTCTATGCACACACCGCCGAGTGGCTGCGAAACGAAGCATTCGGCCGGCCGCGTTCAGTTGAAACCAAGGTAAAGGCGCATTCGGGCTCGACGCTAAAATTTCACCCCGAAGAAGCCGAGAAATACCGGAAGGCGGGCCGTGACGAAACGTATCCTTTCAAACCTGAGATCAATGTTGGTTTTCCGAGCAGTTGGAAGCAGATAGAGGTTGCCGCCGATGAATATCGAGCGGCAGGAGTTGGAGGAGCCGACCTCGTCATGATCTCGGGCGGTATAACCGACATTACGACGTCCAAGGTTTATGACCCCAAAGGTGACGATGCTCTTTTGCGGGCCAATATCAAAAAGTACTGTGGCGACGATATGTACGATGTACTCGAGCATGCGATCGCGAAACATCCGAACGCAAAACTTGTCGTCATTGGCTATTTCAATTCGATCACCGAGTACTCGTCCGGTTCCAAGCTGCTGAACGCGTGGTTGGAAGCCCTAAGTTTTCCCCGGGCTTTCAAATTCGTCGCCAATAATCCGATCGCTCGTCCACTTTTTTTCAACAGGTTGCGAAAAGGAGCGATCCGTCGTTCGCGGATATGGAAGGAAGAATCGGATCTACAACTCGCGAATGCGGTAGAGCGGATCAATGCCAAGCACGGCCGCGGACGGGCGATCTTCATACCTTCACCGCTAACGGATGAGAACGCCGCCGAAGCGCCCCAGACCAAGCTTTTCACCATGGGCAAAGGCGGTGTCGTCAAGGACGCAAAGGCCCGCGAACGGATCCGCGACTGCCGCGAGGCACTCCCGAAACTAAAGAAGGAGACCGCGATCGACTACCCCGTTCGCCTGTGCGAAGTCGCTGCCATTGCTCATCCCAATCCCGCCGGTTCAAAGGCCTACGCCGACGCGATAGCCTCGAAGCTCAGAAACTGGATCTCTTGATCTTGAATTTTCTTCTGGTTCTATGCGGCTCTGCGGCAAAGATTTGATCTAATACAAAGACCGCGAAGGGGAGCAAAGTAAGGGCAGAAGAAACACCCCCACCTCAAACAGCGTGTCAGAATGTGCTAAAGTTTTCCTATGACCGGAAATGAGATCAGGGCCAAGTTCCTCGAGTATTTCGAGCTTCACGACCACAGGATTGTGCATTCCTCGCCGCTGCTGCCGGCTGATGATCCGACGCTGCTTTTCACAAATGCCGGGATGAATCAGTTCAAGGATGTATTTCTAGGCAATGAGAAACGCGATTACAAACGCGCGGCCTCGTCACAGAAGTGTATCCGTGCCGGCGGAAAGCACAACGACCTCGACGAGGTGGGTAAGACGGCGAGGCATCATACTTTTTTTGAGATGCTCGGCAACTTCTCCTTTGGTGATTACTTTAAAAAGGAAGCGATCACGTACGCCTGGGATTTTCTCGTCAACGAATTGAAACTCGATGAAGCAAGGCTTTGGTTCTCTGTTTTCGAGGGTGACGCCGAGGTCGGACCGGACGACGAGGCTCGCGAGCTTTGGATCGCCGCCGGTGCGAAACCTGAGCGCGTTCTAGGCTTCGGCCGTAAAGACAATTTCTGGCAGATGGGTGATACGGGCCCATGCGGCCCATGCTCGGAGATCCATTATTACATGGGTGAAGACCCGCACGACCCGGAAAAGAACCACGCAAAATGGGTCAACGGCGAAGGTGATACCACGATGGAGATATGGAATCTCGTCTTCATGCAATACAATCGCACGCAGAATGACGACGGAACATTTACGCTAACGCCGCTGCCCGCACCGTCGGTCGATACCGGCATGGGCCTCGAACGGATCACTGCGGTAATGCAAAATGTGAAGTCGAACTACGATACAGACCTGATCAGACCGCTTGTCGAATTTGCCGCAAGCCTCGGTAGATGACCACCGTTTTACTTATCGAAAGGCAACCGCTTTCGCGCATCGGCATTCGCACGGTCATCGACGGCGAAGCAGGGATCGAACTTATAGGCGAGGCCGACAATGCCGCGGCCGGTTTTGCTATGTTTCGAAAGCTGGGTCCGGACGTTACGATCCTCGGTCTGCGACTTCCTGATTCCTGCTCGATCGACGATCTGGACAGCTACTTTAGCGAACGGCCAAAGGCCAGGATCATCGTGCTCGCTGACCATGCGGGCGATGCTGAGATCGCCCGTGCTTTGAAAAAAGGTGTGGCCGGTTACATCTGCAAAGACATCTTGCCCGGCGAGCTAGTCGATGCAATTCGAACAGTAAGCGCAGGCAGAAAATACATACCCAATGATATTGCTCGGATCCTAAGCGAAAATCTTGGCCGTGAAGAACTTACACAAACCGAGACAAATGTGCTCAGAATGATCGTCGGCGGTATGTCGAACAAAGAGATAGCTTTCGCACTGGATGTAACCGAGAACACGATCAAATCACACATTCAAAACATTTTTGGAAAGATCGGGGTATCTGACCGAACGTCGGCAGCGACGACCGCCATCAAACGCGGTTTGGTCAAGGTCGATCTTTAGATCAGAACCGCCTGGGCAAACAGGCGGCGGATACACTGGAGCGGATATGCAAGATTCCTGGATTCAATATGCTGAGAAGTTCACGTCGGATGAAAGCGGCGTCCTCCGTCAACTTCGCGAACATTGTTACGCAAATTTTGAGGACAAGGCGATGCTGTCCGGCTTTGTACAAGGCCGCCTTCTTTCAATGTTCTCTCATATGATAAGGCCGAAAGTCGTGCTTGAGATCGGAACCTATCTCGGTTATTCAGCCCTGTGTCTTGCCGAAGGATTGGCGGATGGCGGCAAGGTAATTACTTTGGATATACAGGAAGATACGAATGCCGTCGCACGATCATTTGTCGAAAAGACCGAATATATTAACCGGATCGAATTCATCCTCGGATTCGCGACCGATATTATCCCTAAACTCTCGGGAACCTTCGACCTGGTCTTCATCGATGCCGATAAGCCCAATTACTCGAATTATTTCGACCTCGTCATCGACAAGGTCTCGAGCGGAGGTTTCATCATTGCCGACAATGTTCTCTGGAGCGGCCGTGTTCTCGACGCCGATAAGGACGAGAATGCGAAGGCACTGCACGAGTATAACCAGAAGATCCTGGACGACGAACGTGTTGAAAACATTCTGCTGCCGATACGCGACGGATTGATGGTGGCAAGGAAACTGTGATCCTCACCCAAAAGTATTAGCCACAGTTCCTCCCAATTGCTGGTGCGGCGTGCCTTTGAACCGGGTAGACTCAAATTAGTGCTGCGATGGACACGTCGCAGACGAAGGAGTCTAAGATGAAAGCAAAAATGGCTGGAACAACAAAGGTAGTCGAGAGGATAGTGGCACCACCGCCGAAGCATTGGGTTGGCGATGGGTTTAATGTACACGGGTTTTTCCCGCACGGGCCCCTGACGGGCGAGCGGATGAGCCCTTTCTTCTTGCTTGATTACAATGCACTGACAAATTTCCCGCCTCGTGAAGAGCCGTTCGGCGTCGGGCCGCACCCGCATCGCGGATTTGAGACTGTGACGATCGCCTACAAGGGAAAAGTGGAACATCACGACAGCCGCGGGGGCGGCGGCATCATCGGCGAGGGCGATGTGCAATGGATGACCGCGGGCAGCGGGCTCCTGCATAAAGAATTTCACGAGCAGGAATCGAATCGAAAGGGCGGGCCGTTTCAGATGGTTCAGCTCTGGGTGAACCTCCCGGCCAAGGACAAGATGACGGCGCCCAAATATCAGGCGATCGCGAACGCCGAAATGGGCCGCGTCAAACTTCCGCTCGGCGGTGAGGTCGAGATTATCGCAGGCGAACATCAAGGTGTGAAAGGCCCTGCGACCACGTTTACACCCGTACATCTGATCAATTTGAAGATGAAGCAGGGCGAAACAGCGGAACTCTCATACCCAGCGGGATATACGACCGCATTGCTGGCGATCGAAGGTTCAGCGCTTTTGAATGGCGAAGACACGCTGCCGCTCAACCACCTTGCTCTATTTGAACGCGATGGCGAAACTTTGCGTATAGCCGCACTCGAAGATGGCCTGTTTCTTGTTATGAGTGGTGAGCCGCTCAACGAACCGATCGCGCAATACGGCCCGTTCTTGATGAACACACAGGCTGAAATAGCTCAAGCTGTGGATGATTTTCGCCAGGGCAAGTTCGGACAGCTCGACTGAGGACCAACAGACGAACAGCCAACGACCTGGATTCGTCAGAATTCAAGTCGTTAGCTGGTCACCCGGAAGGCGACGAATCTTCATTTGATGAGACTGGCGAGTACTTTGCCTATGAATTCGTTTATCCGTCCGTTCTCGATCCACCGGACGACAACCACCAGATCATTCCCGGGGTCGCAGTAGATCATGTTAGTTCCATTGCCGATGTGGACAAAGGCCGACGCAGGTGCGTTTGCGTAGTACTTTCTGTCTGTATTAAGGAACCAGTTCATAAAGCCGTACGTAGGCTGCACCGCGGTTGGGGTCTTCGCTTGGCGAACGAACTCCTGCGACAGGATCTGCCTACTTCCCCACTTGCCACTTCGCTGTGTCAACAGGCCGAAACGCGCCATATCGTAAGCATTTATAAACAAGCCTCCGCCCCAATGTCCGCCCCCGCTCACGGACTGGACTATCTTGCCGTCGATTACGACATAGCTGTTCTCGTAACCGTACCAACGCCAGGTATTCGACGCTCCGATCTCGTCCATAACAAGATCCTTGATCACATCGGGAAGCGGACGACGCCAAACATTAAGCGTCGCCAAGGCAAGGGCGTTTACTCTGACATCGTTGTACTCATAAACCGTTCCCGGCTCTCCGCGGATCCTGCCGAGCCATTTGCTCGAATCGCGATCGGGCCGGTCGGCCCAGTCGGGTTTGCCCCAAAGAATTCCCTCCCAATCACTGGTCTGACGAAGCATCTGTTCCCATGTGATCTTACGGTTATGGTCGGTTGCGAAGAGATCAATGAGGCGCGACGACTGGAAGTTGTCAGCATCATCGTATCTTCGAAGTGGCTGATACTGTTCAGTTGGCGCTGCGTAGTCCACGACCTTGTCCTGCAGGCTGCGGATCAACTTACGGTCAAAGGCAAGGCCGACCGTCGCCGACAGAAAGCTCTTTGTAACACTGTGCGTCATGTCCACGCGAGACGGCTCGCCAAACTCGGCGACAATATAGCCGCCGCGGACGATCACGCCCGTGATAGGGCCACGATCCTTTACTGGCCCGACGATCTCGCCAAAAGGAGCCTGTCCGAATGACTGTGTGAGCATCAGCTCCTGACTGCGTGGTGCACGAGCTTCGCTAGCCATCGCGAAATCGATCGCCTCCTTAAGTTTTACGGGGTCGATCTTCGACTGTTCCGGTGTGCGGCGCTCCCAAGAGCCTGCCGGCGGTGTGTAATTACTTTGCGCATACGCAAGATCAAAAGCAAGAAAAAGGAACGCAAACGACAGGAAGGCTGAGAATCGCTTCATTTGTTTCTCCGAATTAACTGAAAGCCGAGAGTTGCTGCCCGATAGATCGTTATCTCAGATACAAGTTATCAGCTTAAACTGAATTCGAGAAACGCTATTTAGCCTCGGGCCGCACGGATGATATCAGCAAAGACTCCTGCTGCCGTCACGTCGGCGCCGGCGCCCGCACCTTTAATGACGAGCGGCTGCTGCGAGTAGCGCTTGGTATAGAAGAGCACGGCGTTGTCCTTACCTGAAAGGGTAGCAAAGTTATGGTCGGGTCCTATCGATTGCAGGCCCACCGAGGCTTGTCCGTCACTGAACGAGGCGATGTATTTAAGTATCAGTCCCTGATTGCGGGCGTCGTCGAGCAAACGGCGGAAATGAGCTTCATTCCGTTCGAGTTCAACATAGAAATCATCCACGCTGCCCGCGAGGCAAGACTCGGGCAGGAATCCCCTATTCACTATTTCGTCCACCTCGATCCGATGGCCTGATTCGCGGGCGAGGATCAGGATCTTTCTTGCCACGTCGGTACCGGAAAGATCGAGACGCGGATCGGGCTCCGTGTAGCCTTCGTCCTGAGCCTGGCGAACAACGGCGGCGAACGAGCGCGTACCATCGTAGTTGTTAAAGACAAAATTCAATGTTCCCGAAAGCACGCCTTCAATCCGGTCAACCCGATCGCCACTACGGACCAGATCATTAAGCGTGTGGATGATCGGCAATCCGGCCCCGACATTTGTCTCAAAAAAGAAGTTGGTACCGTATTCCCGCGCCAGCTCTTTGTAGTTGGCGTATCGAGCGTATTCAGACGACGCAGCGATCTTGTTGCAGGCGATGACCGAAACGCTTTTCTGGAGGAGCTTCGGGTAATTATCGACCACCGTCGGACTCGCGGTGAGGTCGACAAAGATCGAATTGCGAAGATTCTCCGCGATGATCGAGTCTGTAAACTCGGCGACGTTCGTCTCCGAGGCAGTCGGTAGCATTTCGCGGTAGCCTTCGAGATCTACGCCTTCGCTGTCGAGGATCGCACGTTTGCTGTTTGCAACGCCTACGACGCGAACGTTCAACCGCAGTTCTTCTGCGAGATGATCGGCTTGCGTTCGCAGTTGTTCAACGAGGCGACTGCCAACCGTCCCGACGCCCGCGACGTAAACGTTTATTTGTTTATTGCCGTCTGAGAAAAACGCTTCATGCAGTGTATTGACCGCCTTTCGGACGTTCTTCGACGAGATGATCGCAGAGATATTTCGCTCGCTCGATCCTTGGGCGATCGCATGAATGTTAATGCCGTTCTGGCCAAGGGTCGTGAACATCTTGCCGGAAATTCCGGTATGTTCCTTCATATTGTCCCCGACGAGAGCGAGGATCGAAAAGCCGTTTTCGACTTTCAGCGGTTCGATCCGGCCAACATTTATCTCATACTCGAACTCGCGATCGACAACACGTTTCGCAAGCTCTGCCGATCTTTCCTCGATGGCGACGCATATAGAGTGTTCGGAGGAAGATTGGGTGATCAGGATCACGTTGATCTCAGCTCGCGAAAGCGCGTCGAAGAGGCGTTTTGAGAAGCCCGGGATCCCGATCATACCGCTGCCTTCGAGGCTAACGACCGTTATCTTGTCGATGCTCGTGATCCCGCGAACGATGTCAGTCCCGGCTTGGGATTCCGCTTCAACAAGCGTACCGGGGTCACTTGGTGCAAACGTATTCTTTACAAGCAGTGGAATGCCTTTCACCATCACGGGCTGGATCGTCGGTGGATAGATCACCTTCGCTCCGAAGTGCGACAGCTCCATAGCCTCGCGGTAGGTTATTCGGGGTATCTGTCGGACATGCCGGACAAACCGCGGGTCGGCGGTCATCATTCCCGAAACGTCCGTCCATATCTCAAGAATGTCAGCGTCCACTGCGGCCGCGATTATCGCAGCCGTGTAATCCGATCCACCCCGGCCGAGCGTTGTCGTATGACCGCCCACATCCGAGCCGATAAAACCCGGAAAAATGCTGAGTTTCACGCTCGAAGCCGAAAATTGCTCCTTCAATCTCTGATTTGTTTCAGCAAAATCAACCGCAGCAAAACCGTGATTCGAATTGGTCCGGATGAACTGGCGACTGTCGAGCCATTCGTTTTCGACGCCTTCTGCCGCGAGCTTTGCAGCGACGATCTTCGTCGATACGATCTCGCCAAAGCTTAGAATGCGGTCCAGTGTTTTCGGTGAAAGCTCGCGCACGAGACGAACACCTTCGCACAGATTTTCAAGCTCCGAAACCGTCGAATCGACAAAATCGCTGATCTCGGTGCATCCTTCTTCGCCAAAAAGCTCATGGATGGCTCGCGAATGCTTGTCCGCGATGTTGCTGAGTAGCTCGATATAGCCGTCGTCGCCGCGTTCGGCGGTACGACCGGCCTCGATAAGTTGATCGGTCGTACCCTGCATCGCCGAGAGAACTACCGCACAGGGCCCTTCGCTAAGAGCTGCTCGGACGACACCGATGACTTGTTCCATGGTCGCGGCGCTGCCCACTGACGAGCCGCCGAACTTCATTACCTTCATATCTTACTGAACAAGAATTCCTTGAGACGCGAATAATCGTTTGGAATCTCAATGCTTATTTTTTCTTTTTTATATAACTCGGCAATCCCGCCGGGAACCGAGCCCTGCGTGCCTAATATCTCGACTACGCTGTCGAACTTTACCGGATGGGCTGTTTCGAGGAAGATCCCGCGTTGGTCCGGATGCTCCCGCAAGTGATCGGCAAGCGCGCGAAAGCCTACCGCTCCGTGTGGGTCGAGAATATAGTCATATTGCTCATAAACGTGACGCATTGTTTCGGCGGTGGTCTCATCCGAAACGCTCACAGCTTCGAGCTTCTCCTTCAGATCGACAAAATCGCTGCCGAGTATCTCAAGGATCCTAACGAAATTACTGGGGTTGCCGACGTCCATCGCGTTAGAGAGCGTTGCAATGGAGTCGCGGGGTTCGTAGTGCTCCGTTCTGAGGAACCGGGGCACCACGTCGTTCGCATTACAAGCCGCGATAAACTTGCTAGCGGGCAAACCCGTGGTGTGAGCGAGGATTCCCGATGCGATATTGCCAAAGTTGCCGCTCGGAACGCTGAATACCGGCGGCGAGCCCTCCCATTGCTGGAGCGCGTAGAAGTAATAGAACTGCTGCGGCAGCCAACGGGCTACATTGATCGAATTCGCTGATGTCAGGTGTACCCGGGAGTTGAGATCGACGTCCGCGAGGGCCGTCTTGGCAAGCGCCTGGCAGTCATCAAAATCACCCTGTAATTCCAATGTAGTTACATTACCGCCGAGGGTTGTCAACTGTAATTCTTGGATCTTGCTTACCTTTCCCCTTGGATATAGGATGACGACCTCGACATTTTCGACGCCGTGAAATCCGGCAGCGACCGCACCTCCCGTATCGCCCGATGTCGCCACGATCACTACCGTCTTCTCATTCCTTCCTCGCGAAAAATACCCGAGGCATCTGCTCATAAACCGAGCCCCAACATCCTTGAAAGCGAGTGTCGGCCCGTGGAAGAGTTCCAGCGCCCAGATCGATTCAGTCACGCCGATCAGCGGAAAATCAAAATCGACGGTTTCGCTGCAGATCTCGAAAAGGCTTCGGTCATCGATGTCGCCGGCTACGAATGGCCGGATCGTCTCGAACGCAATGTCTTCCTTCGACTTCCCGGCGAGATGGCCGAGGAACGCGACCGAATGCGTCGGTATCTCTGACGGGAAGTACAATCCTCTGTCCGCCGGCTGGCCGGTGAGAACAGCGTCGCGGAATGAAACATGAGGTGACGTACGGTTTGTGCTAAAGTAGTGCATCGAAAGCTCGCTTTACGTCTTGCCCTGTACGCCACGCTATAAACATTCTCTGTTATATTTTCGCGGCTAGCATAAGCAAAACTTGATGATAATACGGCGCGGGCGTTTTTAGAAGTATGGATGAAATCAGCGTCTTATCTCCGGCAACCGTCGCGAACGTCGTTTGCGGATTTGACTGTCTGGGCTTTGCCCTTGGCGAACCATGCGATGAGATGACGGTTCGAAAGATCGCCGAACGGGAGATAAGGATCATCAATCACGACGATTTTGGCCTTCCGACTGAGCCGGACCGGAACGTTGCCGGTGTTGCTTTGAGCGCGTTTGTTGACGCGGCAGGTCTCGATCACGGTTTTGAGGTTGAAAGCACCAAGAAGATCATGCCGGGCAGCGGGATCGGCTCTTCAGCTGCGAGTGCGTGTGGTGTCGTGGTCGCGGCAAATATGCTGACCGGCGATAGATTTACCAATGTCGAGCTCGTCGAGCTTGCAATGGCTGGCGAGGCCCTTGCTTCGGGTTCGCGCCATGCGGACAATCTCGCGCCGTGTATCTTCGGTGGGTTTACGCTTGTGCGTTCGACCGAGCCTCTCGATATCGTCGAGATCGATTTCCCGCCGCTTTATGCCACGATCATTCATCCGCAGATCGAGATCAAGACCAGTGATGCCCGTGCGATGCTGCCAAAGGAGGTGCCTCTGAGAAACGCGATCCGGAACTGGAGCAATCTCGGCGCCCTCGTTGCCGCACTATCTACGGGGGACTTCGCGTTGATCGCCCGCTCGCTTGAAGACGCGATCGTCGAGCCGGTCCGCAAGTCGTTGATACCGGGGTTCGACGAAGTAAAGGCGGCCTGCCTCGATGCCGGGGCGCTTGGCGGCGGCATCTCGGGCTCCGGGCCGTCTGTTTTTATGCTTAGCAGGACCAATGAGGTGGCGAAGCGAGTCGGCGAAGCGATGTCCAGGGTCTTTGAGCAAACAAAGATCGGGCATAAGATCCACGTTTCGCCAATACAGCGGTCTGGTGTGCGGCCCGCCGTCTGAAATTCTCTTTTTATTACGGTCAAAATTGGTAAGATATTGAGTAATGCTCACGCGCGAACTGGAAGAAACACTGAGCTACGCCGTTAACGAGGCGATCCGACACCGGCACGAGTACGTGACGCTCGAGCATTTGCTGTTCGCGCTTTTGGAAGACACAACGGCCCGGGAGGTTCTGTTCAGTTGCGGGGCCGACATTGAGGAGCTTGGGCGCGCCCTGCAAGAATACTTCGAGACCGTTATTGAAAAGCTTCCGCCCGGAACGAATGTTCCTCCCGAGTGGACGCCTGCGTTCCAAGCAACGATCAACTACGCATTGCTTCAGGCGCAGGGTAGCGGCCAAACGACGGTCGACGGCGGCAATATAGTTGCTTCGCTCTATCAGAATGAACGATCGCATGCGGTATATCTGTTACTACAGCAAGGCGTGACAAGATTCGATGTCTTGAACTATCTTGCCCACGGAATATCAAAGATCGATTTCGGCGAACCATTCCTTCCGTTTCCGGATGATCTAGATGATGACGGGGATGAGTTTGACGAGGATGATCCACGGCCGCGAAAGAGTCCGCTTGAGAGTTTCACCGTCGAGCTTGTGGAAAGGGCTGCAGCGGGCCAGATCGATCCTATCGTCGGCCGAACGGCCGAGATCGAACGCACGATACAGGTCCTATGTCGGCGCAAGAAGAATAATCCGCTTTACGTCGGCGAGCCGGGCGTCGGAAAGACCGCACTTGCGGAGGGCCTGGCGCTGAAGATCAGCGAAGGGCAGGTTCCCGAAGTTCTGCAGGGAGCCAAAGTCTTCGCACTCGACATGGGCGCCGTTCTTGCAGGCACCCGTTATCGCGGCGATTTTGAGCAGCGCTTTAAGGCAATAATCAGCGAGATCAAGCAGGAACCGAACGCTATCCTTTTTATCGACGAGATCCATACGATCGTTGGGGCGGGATCGGTGTCGGGCGGTTCGATGGATGCCTCGAACATTCTAAAGCCGGCACTAGCGGCAGGAGAGCTCCGCTGCATAGGTTCGACCACACATGCAGAATACAAGGCGGCTTTTGATCGCGATCGAGCATTGGCCCGCCGTTTTCAAAGGATCGATATCAACGAACCGAGCGTTGATGAGACCTACCAGATCTTGAAAGGCCTCAAGAGATTCTACGAGTCTCACCACGGTGTAAAGTATTCGAACGAATCGCTGAAGACCGCTTCTGAGCTCGCCGGGAAGTACATTAACGACCGCTTTTTGCCGGACAAGGCGATCGATGTCATCGACGAGGTCGGAGCATCGATCAAGCTTCTTTCCCCGAATCGGCGTCCGAAAAAGGTCTCGGTCCAGATGGTCGAGAATACTATCGCCCGTATGGCGAAGATCCCGCCGAAGACGGTGGTTGCGGATGAAAAAGCTCGTCTGAAAACCCTCCGCGAAGATATAAAGAAAGTGATCTTCGGCCAGGATGACGCTATTGATGCCATCGTGGATGCTATCCAGATCTCACGGGCCGGCCTGGGTCATCAGACCAAGCCAGTCGGTTCGTTCCTTTTCTCGGGCCCGACGGGGGTTGGAAAGACCGAGGTCTCGAAGCAGCTTTCTGAGGTACTCGGCGTTGAATTTATTCGTTTTGATATGTCCGAGTACGCTGAGCCGCACACGGTCTCGCGACTGATAGGCGCACCGCCGGGCTACGTCGGCTACGACCAAGGGGGATTACTTACCGAAGCGATAATGCGGACCCCGCATGCGGTGCTCGTCCTCGATGAGATCGAAAAGGCCCATCCAAATCTTTTCAACCTGCTGCTGCAGGTTATGGACAATGCTACCTTGACCGACAATAACGGAAAAAAGGCGGATTTTCGCAACGTCATTTTGATAATGACCACCAACGCTGGTGCACGTGAGCTTTCTTCCGGCGGTGTCGGCTTCAGGAATGCGTCCGAAACAAAAGGAAGTGCAAAGGGTGCGATCGAGCGAACATTTACGCCGGAATTCCGCAACCGCCTTGACGCATGGGTCGCCTTTAAGCCGCTGGACAAAGCAGTCATCAAGCTTATCGTTGATAAGTTCATCAATGAACTCAACGGCCAGCTTGCCGAAAAGCGAGTCCTTGTGAGGCTTACCGATGATGCCCGCGAATGGCTTGCCGATCACGGTTTTGACGCCCGCTATGGTGCAAGGCCGATGTCGCGGCTTATCCATGACAAGATAAAACAGCCGCTCGCGAGCGAGATCCTGTTTGGCAAACTGACTAACGGTGGAAGTGTAGAGGTTCGTACCGATCCCGAAGGACTTCTGCTCGATCTTTAGTTCGCTTCTCCCGAAACCGACCTATTCTTCCTCATCGAGTGTCATTTCGCTGATCTTGCCCTCCGGATCGAAGGCTGTGCGCCAGAGATGGACGCGTTTTTGTGTCCTAACGCGATAAGAAAAGCGTTCTCGTCCGTCGATGATCTCTTTTCCGACCAGATCGATGGCCTGTATCCTGCCGTGAAATGCGAGACGCGAATTGACCTCTTTTGCCCTCGTCGTCGAAATATTTCGTATCAATGTAGCGGACATCAACGAAGCATCAGGCGAATTGGCAAGCCGCGATGAAAGCGCCGATCTGAACTTCTGACTCCGCAGAGGATCATCTCCGATCGCCTTCATCGAGTTTAGTGACATCGTCGGGATATAGAATTTTGCGATCCGGTTAGCGATACTTGCGGACAGGCCGCTTTCGCCGGTATTTGATAGCACGATGATCGAAAGCCCGTCATCCACATAGCGGTTGTTGACGGAATTGAACCCCGAGGTTTGGCCAGTGTGGCCGATGACTTTGTGGCCGCGTATCTCCGAGAGCCGCCAGCCGAAGCCGTAGATCGACCGTTCGCCGTTGTTGAATGTGTAGGCTTTCCACCATTCGGCACGACTCGCAGGCGTGAGAAAGGCTCGACCGTTCAACGCCGCATCCCATTTCGTCATATCTTCGATGGTCGAGACGATGGTACCGGCGCCCAACAAGTCGGTCAGATCCCAGTCGCGGCCTGCATAGCGGTTTCCACGCCATTCATAGCCGACCGCGCGGTTCGGGATCAAGTATTCAGGATCACGATCGGTAGTCGAGTTCATTCCGAGCGGACGGAAGATGCGCTCGCGCATAAATTCGATGAACGGCTTGCCCGAAACGGCTTCAATGACGTACGCGAGTATGGTAAACCCGCTGTTGCTGTAGATGTTCCGGTCACCCGGCGTGTACTCAAGCGGATAGGGACTAAGTTTCCTGAGAAAATCGCCCACCCTTTGCCGTTTGATCAGCTCAAACCCATCGAGACTTGAGTAACTTTTTACACCGGATGAGTGCGTCAGCAGATGGCGTATTGTCACCGGCCTCCAAGATTCGGGCGTGCCCGCAATATATTTCGACACTGGCTCATCAAGCCCTACCTTGCCGTCCTCGACCAGCAGCATTATCGCTGCCGCCGTCATCTGTTTTGAGACCGAACCGATCTCAAAAGCGGTCGTTGTCGTGACCGGAACACCAAATTCGATGCTCGCCAGTCCATAGCCCTTCATTTTTACCACTCGGCCTTTGTGAATGACCGCTAACGCAGCCCCCGGAATATGCCGCTCGGCTAATGTCGCGCGCATTAGGTCGTCCACCCGATCCGCCCGAACGGTTTGGAAAAGAATGACGAAACTAGTTACAAGAATGAACGCAAAACATCGGCAGTTTTTCATCAGATGATCAATGTAGTTTGCACATCTATTCAAGATTTTCGAGCAGAATGGCATCATTATCCTGTCGGCCCCGTGCGAGAGCAAGAGTTTTCTGGTCGGGTGACCAACACATGTCGAAGATGCGGGCCGCAGGGATCTCGGCGAGAAGCCGGGCAGGAGAGCTGCCGTCGGTTGACATCCGCCATATCTTTGCGCCGCCCGGTCGATTCTCCGCATAGTCAAGGCTCATCCCGTTTTCCGAGAAGGTTATAGCCGACATTTGGATATCAACCTTGATCGTCCTTAGTTCTCCGGTCCCAAGGTTTAGAAAATTTATTTCGGTGGTATTTGTTGCCGAACCTTCGCTTTGCGATCGAAAGGCCAGAGTCTTGCCGACTGGCGAGAGGGCGAGGAAGCCTTCTGGGGCTGTCTTCCCCTGCTGGGTTATCATTTCGCGTGTTCCGTCGGCGATTGACTGCCGCCAGATCACGTTCGATCTCGGGTGCCGCGAGATGTAGTAGAGATCGGCTCCGTCAGGCGAGACGACTGGAAGAAAATCGAGCTCTTCCTTATCCGTCGTGAGCTGCGTCGGGTTCGAGCCGTCGATATTCGAACGCCAGATCTTTCTTCGGCCGCTGCGTGTCGATTCGTAGAAAACAAACTTGCCGTCGGCAGAGATGAATGGATTCTCGTTATTCATCCCGGCGTTTTCAGTTAGCTGCCGCCGAACGCCGCTTTCCGGCTCAACGGACCAGATATCGATGTTTCCTGTTATTCGCGAGGCATAGAGGATGCTTCCATCTGCGGCCAAGGCAATGCCTGCGTTGCCATCGCGGTTGAGGTTGCCATATGTTATCTGCTTCTGGTTTGATAGCGCATCCACTGGGGCGGTCCAGATATGCGAGTGGATCGAATACTGGCGTGCAACCAGCCGTTTACCATCCGCAGATACAGAGAGGTTGCGGTAAATGTTCAGATCGTTTGTGATGCGGCTTGGTTCACCGCCGTCTATAGGAAGTCGATAGAGCTGAAAAAAGCGATTGTCTTCTCGTCCCGTCACAACCAGCGATCGGCCATGCGGGAGCCAGCCGAGCTGCTCGATCTGAACGAACTGCGGCGTCTCGAGCCGGGTCGCTTCGCCTGAAGCGACGTCGACAAGGACTATCTTCGAGACATTGCCGCGTTCCGGAGTCTGTTCGACGATCGCGATCTGCCCACCATTCGGTGAGAACGCCGGATAGCCGCTCCGGTAGATGGTGTAGGGCAGGTTCCTGCTCAGGATCTTGCGTTCCTGGCCAGTGTTCCTTTCTCGCAGGATCACGGCCCACTCACCTTCCTTCGGATAGAAGCGAACAAAAGCAAGATCAGATCCGTCAGAAGATTCGCCGACACCACTCCAAACCTTATCAGCGATCAGCCTCGGCGTTCCCCCAAATCGCGAGACCTGATACAAATTGCCGTCGGCATCGAAACTTTCTTCGTCACGAAAATAGATCGATTCTCCTTCACTTGAAAATTGCAGGTTGCCGAACTTCTTATGACCCGGAATCTCAAGTTTGACGTTGCTCCCCGTCGCTATGTCCTGCAGGTAGAGCGAATCCCCCCGGACATACGCAAACGATTTGCCGTCCGGTGAGATCACCGGAAAACTAATATCGCCCGAAAAGGTCAGTCGCTTAAAATTGACCTTCTCGACCGGAGCCGAGTCCTTTGTGATCAAGTATCTGGCGACGAGCTGTGATGAAACCGCGACCAACCCGATCACCGCGCACACGATCAGAGCCGGCCGCAGAAGTCGCGGCCACTGGCGGTGCGCCGTGTTCTGAGGTTCAAAAGCCGGCGTATCAGGGACCGCTGGGACGGCAAGGCGATATCCGCGCTTTGGGATCGTTTCGACGTAATTCGTTCCATTAGACGTACGGCCCAAAGTTCGGCGGAGCAGATAGATGCTCTGGGTCAGGTTGCTCTCCTCGACGAACGAATCGGGCCAAACAGCGCTCATCAACTCTTCCTTTGAGACGACAGAGCCTGGCTCCTCAACGAGCAGGCAAAGGACTTCAAGAACTTTTGACGGAAGATTGACCATCTCGCCGTCGCGCCTCAATATCCTTTCGGCCGGACTGAACGAGTAATCACCGAATCTGACTTTTTGCGTAGCTTCTTCCACTCCAGAAGGTCCGATTGAGAAAAAATTGAGATTTTTCTTAGGACATAAACCTCCAGTAGCCGCGAAAATCCGAGCTTACCGTGGGAACACATATCTTACGACAACTCGATTTTGCGGCAAAGGGTTTTCTTGCCTTTCTGCCGCTCATTTATGTCGGGTGCAGTTCCAGCCCGGTTGAGTCGGCGGTTGCCAATGTATGTGTGAGTGAAGACGCTTCGCTTGTTCGTACGCGCGGCTACCTTCGGCTGCCGATGGCAACTGATGTGATTTTGCGTGAGCCGGTCCCGGCCGAAGAGCGGCGGAAATTGATCGTCGTGGAAAAGCCTAATGGAACCGGGGCATTCGTTACAGCCTTTGTCACGTCTACAGACAGGGGCGAACCGAATCGTGTTGGAGTTATGCCGGCCAGCTATACGTACAACGACCTGCACGTTTACTCAAACGCGGGGAAGGTCATTTCACCGGATGAACCAGTGCTTGTAACCGGCCGTGTCAAAAAGTCTGCGGCCAACTGCACGTTGGATGTAGAAGAGATCGAAATACCGTAGGAAATGTTTGTTTCTTGCGAAGGAGAATCACTATGAAAAACGTAACCTTAGTACTTGCCATCACTCTCTCGTTTGCCGTTGCGGCCATTGCGCAGGAAAAATGTGACGCGCTTGACGCAAACATGATGTTCGCTAATAACGCTCTTCAAAGCTCGCTGAACAGCCCATTTCACGTCATTACCGATGATATGCAGAAGCTGCTGTTTCAGCCCGACGTGTGGAAAGCCGAGATGGGCAAGTTCCTGAACTGCCCGGTCTCGAAGTTTCCTGCAAATTGGATGGATCCTGTTCGTGAGAATGTCACCGAACTCAAGAAGATCGCAGATGCCGACGGTAAATCGAAAGTGTGGAAAGACCGGCCATTCCAACGTCCCGTTGAACAGAATCTGGTCAAGTCTAAGTACAACGCGAAATATCCGGGCCTGACCATCTACAAGATCGGTTCGAATGTGAAGGATTGGAATGTCTTCAAGAATTCGCTGGGCATACCGACAAATCGTTACATTAAGGGCGAACTTCTGATCAAGATACCTGGCCGGCCCTATTGTCAGGCTCAGGAATGGGTTGTCAAGCAGGCCTACAAAGCCGGCGCGTATGGGGCTTCGGTCGCCGAGAACATTGGCGGAGCGGGTTATTTCGTTCAGTGCCCTCAATAAAGAAATAGATCAAGGAAGAAAAGGGGAAAAATGAAAATCATTAAAGCAGTAACAATTTCGGCGGTTTTGATGCTGGTCTCCGGTGCAGCGGCCGTCACTATGGCACAACCGTCAGCCGCACAGGTAAAGAAAGATGTTTCCGGGCCGAAGACGATCTCGGTGACCGTCCACGGTGCGGGCACGCGGGTTTGGAGCAAAGGCTACTCGAAGTACGTATGGGACGTCCCGTACGCGGCGAAGGTGAAGAGCGAAGAGCCGGGCGTGAATATTCTCGTCGAGGCGACCGCAAGTTACGACATCGTTGGTGGGCGATTTGTTTACTGGCGTTCATTCGTTGCGTCGAATATCTATGAGGGTATTCCAAATCCTACCGATGCCGAGGTCGCATCACTTCTAAAGCAGTTTGGTCCGGAAAAGGTAATGATGGGTGACTTTTACAATGTGTCCGGCGAGGTCGAGAGTATCAAGCTTGCTCAAAAGCCGCGTTTCGAGTGGCACACCCTGAACTCCGTTTCATTCACAGTCATCGCCACTTACAGAGAGAAAGTTGATAATTCGACGACGCGCCGTGTCGCAAAGCCCTTTCGGGCTCGGATCTATCGTGACGGCAAGACAATGCCGTGGCGAAACATCCTAGGCACCGGCTCACTCAATGATGACGAGGTGTTGGTTGTCCTTTAACAAACATGGAGTAACGAGAAATGTGGAAGGCTCTTAGCTACAGCTTCATGACGGCTCTCCTGTTTGCGTTGCCGGTCGTTGCTCAGGACAAGTGTTTTGAGAACAGCGGCCTCAAGGATGGGCATACGATCGAGTTCAAGGTGTCGGGTTCGAAAGTGTCCGGCGAATTTAGTATCGCTCGCGACTTCAATGTAGAAACGACGGAACGATATGGATTCACTGGCTCGAAGATAGGCAGCAGCCTGTCGGTAAAATTCACCGGCAAGCAGCCTGATTCATTACCGGCGTCACCCTCGGTCAAAAAATGGGCACTCGTCGGTTCCGGAGAGTCGGAAAAGCTGCGGGTAACACTGTTTGGCCGTAACTATAACACCAATAAATGGAGTAATTACACGGTCGATTACAAGAGCTGTGCTTCCCCGTATGCGGCTGCTTCGCAAACCGCAAGGCGCATCGCCTTTGCTAAAGGGACGTCATCCTGGTCGACGACACTGACGTTCAAGGGCAAGGACGAAAAGCAGAGCTTCTGGCTCGGCCTGAGAGCCGGACAAAAGGTCTCGGTCACTGCTCCCGGCTGTGGGATCTCCTTCTTCTACCCGGACAAGAAGCCATACGAGGAAGGAACTGCGATCGACACTTGGGGAAGCGATTCGTTGCCGCAAACCGGTGATTACGTGTTTGTTATTTCACCGGCGGGCGAACCGGGAACATGCCTCGCGAAATTTGAGGCGAAATAATGGCATCGAGAGTACAGAACAAGCGTCGGCTCAAAGCAGTGATCATCAACTTTCTGATCAGTGGCGTGTCCTACGTGCTTATGATCGTCGGCCTGGTCCGGGGCTGGGTTCCGTCGAGCAACATGAAGCGATACGGCGGCCTCACCTCGACCGACAAGCCCATCAACTATTGGGTGATGATCATCGGTTTGTTTGTGATAGGCACAGTATTTCTGGCCCTCGCCCTCTGGGCTCTCAAGCGGTACCAGAGCAATGCGGGAAGTTACGAGTAAGGAGAAAAATTTAGAAAAGGAATGAGGAAACCAATCATCAAGAATTTGGCTATTTTGGCAGCGATTTCGGTGTTCGCCATCGCTTGCGGCGGCGGATCGTCGGCTTGGACGGTTAAGTACAAGGGCAAAGACCTTAAATTTGAAAAGGTGGTCGGAAATGCTAATTTTCGCCCTGATTTGCAGCAAGGTCAGATCGTGATATCGAATTTTGAGCCAGAGATCAAGGGCGAGTCCGTAATGGGAATTGCCGATTCGCAGAAGCCCGGCGAGGCTTTTGTAGGCATCTATTTCAAGACCAACAATCAATCCGATTACAAAAATTCAGTTAAGCCCGGCGATGTTTCGGACAATATCACTTCGCTCTGGATATCAAGCGGCGATGACAAGCAGCGAGTCAGCTTCGCTGAGGGCGGCAAGGTGACCGGCAAGCTTGAGATCACCGAAGTAACTGACACGGTGATCAAGGGAAAGCTCAATGTGACGAAAGGTGACTCGTCGGTCAGCGGACCGTTTGAGGCTAAGATCCTTAAAAAGACACCATAATCTAAGTTAGGGGACACCAATGAAAACAACATTACTTGCGTCAGCTCTCGCGGCTGCGACCCTTATCTCTGCCTGTGGCGGAACCGCAAATACGGCAAAACCAACGACGGCCAACAATACGGCAACCGCTAAGGCTCCGGACACAAAACCTCCCGCTCCGGCATTAAAACCCGGCGAAGTCCCTTTCGATGGAATGTCGAACGTAGGCACCACGGCAAAGGCCGGTGACATCGTTCTGACTGTTGACGAAAAGAAGATCGCTGAGATCGCCGCCGAGCCAAAAGACCCGACCGCGATATTTCAGAATCGCGTTATGGTGACGCCCAGCGAGTTCGAATCGGAGGTCGAAGACAGTTTCAAGACCAAATACAAAGTACCGAATGCCTACATTATTGCCGTTCCCAAAGGCCAGAAAGCAAAAGTTGGCGATGTCGTCCTCACATGGTGGCAATCGGGCGGTGGAATGTCGCGAGCCTACGTTACCGAGGCCGCAAATCCGGCCGAACCTACAGTACGTTACCTCGGCATGTCGCCGCGTGAGGACAAAAGCGACAAGCTCAAGCCGGATTCGTTCGTTGTCGTAAATAGCGAATGGGCACCTGGAGCGGTCGTTGCATCAAAAGATGGTCCCGGTCACGAATTCGCATATGTCTTGCGTGTGAACGGCGATAAGGTCCTGCTCTCACGTTTTGCAAGGAAGCTAAAGGTCATGCCAAAAGCAGATCTGACGCCAGTTGCATATAAGCCTTCGTTCAAGGTCGGCGACGAGGTGAAGGCGGCGTTCTTCTCGTCATTCGACCCGGCAACCGTAGTTGCCATTGATCCGAAAGCCGGGAAGGTCACGGTCAAACGCAAGACCGGTGACGAACAGAAAGATCTTGATTTCGGCGAGGTGATGAAATGAAAAAGCTACTTGTATTGACGATGTGTGCATTTCTCGTTGCCTGCGGCGCAGGGGGCGGTGGAACCAGCCTAACCATCAAGTCCGGCGAAAAGAGTATGACCTTTTCTGGTAAGTCCAGCGGCACTGATCTCGGCAATGTCATCTCGACATCACCCGGCCAGCCTAACCTTCAGACATCGAGTCACACGATCTATCTTGCGAATTACGAGATGGATACTACTAACGTCGGCACGATGCGGAAACCGCTGACCGCTGCCGATCAGATCCGTGTCGAGATCGGGATAACCGGCGAAGCCGCTACGGACCAAAAAACGCCGTTCAAGGTCGGCACGTATGCGGTCGCAAACGACAAGACAAATGATGTTCGGCATTTGCTGGTTACAACCTTTGCGGACGGCAAGGAAAACAAGATCGATTTCGATACGATGTCGTCGATGTCCAAACTTGCCGGCGAGGTCAAGATCACCTCGGTTACCGATACGGACGTCAGCGGAACGATCGATGTTACGGAAGGAGACAGATCGATCAAGGGAAGTTTCACAGCAAAAATTGCAAAAAAATAGGAGGCAGAAATGAATATTTTCAGAAAGATAACTGTGGTTGCGATGCTTGCGACTTTTGCAGCCGGAATATCGGCGAATGCGCCGGCAGATCAGCCGTTCATGCAGGCGGCGCTTACCGATCTCCGCGAGGCGATGACTCACTTGCGTAACGCGACGGCCGACAAAGGCGGTCATCGTCAACGGGCGATCGACTTTACTAACGGTGCTATCACTGCCGTTACCCGCGGGATCGAATACGACCGAAACAACATCACGCCGCGTCGGCGGAACAGCGCCGACACAGTAGCCGTTTTCGCGTCGTCGGCCGACCAGCCAAACATGGAAAAAGCTCGCGAGTCACTAAACAAGGCACTGGCGAATCTTCGAAAGGCGTCTGACGACAAGGGCGGCTATAAGAAGCAGGCGATGGCCATGACGACAAACGCGATCAACTCGGTTAACGCCGGCATTCAATACGACCGAACTCACTAAGATTCTCCTGAGTCGGTCATGTGCAAACCCCGCCGATCTTGCTCGGCGGGGTTCTTTATTGGCTAGTTGCCGATCGGGTCGCCCGGCGGTGTTGCCAACGGGGCGGTTTGTTTTCGTGGGGCGTCCGGGCGTTCGAGAAAACGCGTGATGTCATCAGCGAGGTGGCGATTGAACGCCGCGGCGTCACCGGTCGCTGCCGTTCGTTTTAGTGTCGCGAGCAGCGTCCGAAGGGCGTCCGAGGCGACTGCCCGGACCTGCGACTGGGCGCGTTCGTTAGCGGCAAGGTCCATCAGCCGCGAGACAGTGACGCTTTGGACGGCTCGTTGAATGATCACGTGATTCGCATCCGTCATTGGAGTCTGGGCTTTCCATGCTGTCTTGATCAATTCGGATACGACCTCGCGAAAATGCGGGTTCTGTTTGTTTCGGGCGTTCTGGTTTATCGTTCGGGCTGCGCGGTTCGGCTCGAGGAGTGCCGTGATCGCCATATCGGCGGCGATCTCGGCGGCTCCCACAGGATCGAAGATCGGTGACGTGCGTTTTTGGAATAACTCAGACCGGCCCGAGCCATAGCCGTACGCAGTCGGCGGAATGAGGCTGAGAATGTTTTCCGGGATCGCAAGTTCCTTGGGATCGATCGTCTCAAGCACCGCTTTCAAAGCGTCCCGCTGCTTGTCGGCCGGCACGATCCCGGCTACCGGCGAGGGCTCTGGCCCATAAGGCCCACGAACCGCGTGCGTGTAATCGACGCCGCCGATCGCTTTGGCCGCAGCAGTCATCTGGTATCGATGGTGAAGATAGAGCGGAAGAAAAGCATTCTCGATATACGACATTGGCGAACCGACCGGGATATTCTTCACACTAAACTGATTCAGGCCGATGCGCCGGACCTTCATCTCATGCCGAAGCGAATCGACCGCGTCCGGCCCGTTATCCCAAAGGTTGGCGAACCTACTGGACCCATTTGCGGGCCGCGCATCCTGGTCCCCAAGGAATAGCATACCGGTGGCAATGCCTTCGCTCACGATCTTGTAAAGTTCAGCGTCTTCGTTTGCGCTTGCCGGGAACTGAGAGTAAGAATACTTGGTCGCAAACTTGTCGAAGGATCCGATCCCAACCGCATAGGCCTCCGAAAAATCGAGCTTTCCCCCCACAATTTTTACGAGCGGAGCAGGGTAGTCCATTACCGACCCACGGTTGTACGTGCTCGCCGCAAAGTTGTGAGTAAAGCCGAGCGTGTGGCCAACCTCATGTGCTGAAAGCTGCCGAATGCGGGCATACGACATTGTCGTTATCTCGGCCGCCGAATCGTCAGCTGCGAGATAATCGACATCCGGCGACATGCCGAATTCGCATGCCATAGCTCCGGCCTTGTACTGCGGCGACATTCCCGCACCAAGAAGGAAATCCTGCCTCGCCCGTTGCGAGTCGAGCGTGACGTCGCCCTTTATCACCTCGCCCGTTCGGGGATCTACGACCGAATCGCCGATCGACCAGCCCCGTGTCGCTCGGTGCACCCAGTTGATAACGTTGTAGCGAATGTCCATTGGATCGGCATCCGCCGGAAGGACACGCACTTGGAACGCATTTCGAAAACCCGCTGCCTCGAAGGCCTGGTTCCACCACGACGCCCCTTCGATCAGCGCATCCTGGATAGCTTTTGGGGCCCCGTTATCGACATAAAAGACTATCGGTTTAACGGGCTCGCTGATCGCCGCGTTCGGATCCTTCTTCTCGAGACGAAACCGTTGTATCCAGCGCTTTTCGAGATCCTCGTTAATGTCGGTACCGTAATCGTAAAAACTGATCCTGATCGCACCAGTACGCGGATCGAATTTTCGGGGTTTGTAGTTATTATCGGGAAGCTCAACGAAAGAATGCCGCTGACGGACGCTCACATACTTCCCGGTCGGCGTCACCTGATTGACCTGATTGTTGGTCTCACCGCCTGCCGTCAGTGTAACTGTCGCCTCGACCTCTGTATTTTTCGGAAAGCCTTTTGTATTAGGCAGATAGATCGCCGAGCGACTTTCATCAAAATTATAGTTGCCCTGCCGCATGGCGTTTATTCGTTCACCTACACCGTGGGCGTCGCGTACGATGAAGTTCGTTGCGTCGACCAGGACCCGGTCGCCATCGGTCGCCTCAATACGAAAGCCCCATATCACCGATCGCGCGAACGACTCCTCGACCGATTTTTTCTGGAGGACGTTTCCCGATGCCCGGAAATCGTAGTTTGGCTGGATCATCAGCACCTTGTTTCCGGCACGCTCGAACTTTACAAGGTAGGTCGGGCCGAGTTGGGAGCGATCTAATCCGATCGGGTTCGACCCCACGCCGGTCGGCAAGCTCACCAGATAAAGGAATTCGTGATTCCAGCGGGAGATCTCCATGTAGATCTTGCCGGTGTCCGCATCGAAATAGAATGGCACATAGCCGTCGATCTTCTGCAGCTTATCAACGACCGACGAGATCGAGCGGCGTTGGGCTTTGACAGGTGCGACGGAAAAAAGGAGGATTAGCAGCGAGACAAGGATGATCGGACGCTTCATATGATGATTCAATCTTTTTTGGATCGTTTGTTAACGAGAAACTTAGCACTATTACGCACTGAATTCCAACTTGGTTCGAAGCCGGCGAGCCGAAGACAGCCTTTTGGCATCTTACGCCCAATGGTAGAATCTGACCGTTAGTCGATCCTCCGATCAATAGCAATGAAATTTCTCTGCAGTGCGACCATATTCCTGCTGGCCTTCGCGGCCATCACACAAGCCCAGGAGAGGCGGCTCAAGATAATCGAACAGCCGAGGCCCGAACTTCCCCAGAAGCACGCAACGCTCGATGTTCAGGGCAATACCATCCTTCGCGTTCAATTTCTCGAATTTGGCGAGGTCGGCGAAGTTGTTCCTGTGAAAGAACTTCCGTCAGGTTTGACCCAGTTGGCTGTAACGGCTGCTCGTAAGATCAGGTTCGAACCGGAGCTTAAGGACGGAAAGCCCGTGACGGTGTATCGACAGGTCGAATATTTCTACAGCTGGAACGGCGGTTGGCGGGTCATCGATAATTCAGCCCCCGAGGCTCCGGCCAAGGCCGAGGGCAACCCGGCAAAGGCGGCAGCAATTATCGAACGGGCGATCCAGATTCTCGGCGGCAGCCGCTACCTGCAAATAACAAGCCAGGTCGGGAAAGGAAAGTTCAGCTCGATCAGAGATGGAATGGTCTCATCTTTTCAGTCGTTTCTCGATGTGATCGCATTCCCTGATCGGGAAAGGACCGAGTTCAAGGGCGGAGGCTCGCGTCACATCCAGGTCAACACGGGTGACGCGGGTTGGGTCTTCGACGGCGACACTGAGGTGATAAAGCTCCAGGACAAAGATCAGGTGGCGAATTTCAAAATGGGGATCCGCACGAGCCTGGACAACCTGCTTCGCGGTTACTGGAAAAATGATGCCGTGCTGGACTATGCGGGACGACGCCCCGCATCACTTGGAAAACGCAACGACGTGGTCCGACTGACTTATAAAGACGGATTTGTTGTTGAGTTTGAATTCGCGGATGACGGAACGCCCCAAAAATCAGTCTATTCGCGGATCAATGCAGAAGGCGAGGACGTAAAAGAAGAGGACAGGTACGCCCAGTTCATCGACATTGGCGGGATCAAGGCCCCTTTTATCATCGACCGTTTTACGAACGGCAAGGCTTCGTCACGGATCAATTTTGAATCGATCGAATACAATAAGACGATCTCCGACGCCATTTTTGCGAAACCGGCAAATGCGAAGGAAGCGAAGAAGGAGATAAAGTTCTGACGGTCATTTCGACCACTCGCTTGCCACACGAACATCGACCTTGATCGGAACTTTGGTCACATAGTCGTTTCCAGCCTGCAGCATTGCGGATTCGAGTTTTGCCGCGATCTGGTCTGCATCCGCGCTGTCACATTCGACCACGATCTCATCATGCACGATATTGACGAGCTTAGCCGATGTCGAGACGATCTCCTCGTGAAGAAGCCTTAGAGCACGCTTGAGAATGTCGGCCGACGTTCCCTGTATCGGCATATTCTTGGCATATCTTTGAGCCGCTCCGATCGACGAGCGATCGCCCGCATCAAAGCCGATCCTCGCTAGGCGGCCCGATCTGGTTCGAGCCGAACGGTCGGTCAGGACGCTCTTCGACTGCGTACGCAGCCATTCGTCCATCTTCGGATACGTCGCGAAATATCGCCGCAGCGTCGCCTCGGCTTCGGTTTGCGAAATACCGGTCATCATAGCGAACCGCGATGCCCCGAGTCCATAGACAACGCCAAAGTTCAAACGCTTTGCAAACGATCGCTGATCGGTTGTTACGTCTTCCGCGCTTATGCCAAAGACCTGGGCGGCGGTCGTCGCGTGAAAATCCCGGCCCGATTCGAATGCCGCAATAAAATTCGCATCGTCCGAAATGTCTGCGAGAATGCGCAGCTCTATCTGAGAATAGTCGGCGATCACGAGCATTCGTCCGTCAGGAGCGCGGAAACAGCGTCGATATTCCTCTTCGTGCGGGATCTGTTGGAGATTGGGTTTCGAGCACGCAAACCGGCCCGTAGGAGCTCCGATCTGCCGAAAATCAGCGTGGATCCGTCCAGTCGCAGGCTCGATAAATTCGAGAATATTCTCGCCGAAGCTCTGGCTTGCCTTTGCGAAACCACGGTATTCAAGCAGTTTGGCGACAACCGGATACTGATCCGCGAGCGGCTGCAGTTCCCATGCCCGGGTTGAAGACGGCACGGGCACGCCCAGGTTCATCAGGGCGTTCGTAACTTGATCGACCGAATCCAGATTTATTTGCGGTGCCCCAAAGAGCGAGGCCTGGGCAACTCCGGCGGCCAGCATGGCTTGCAGTTCGACTCCCGCTTTGCTTTGAACCGCCATCACGCGGTTCAGCTGTGCACGCCAGCGTTCGGCATCTAGATAGAAGCCATTCAACTCCATCTCGGCGATCGGCATGATGCATTCATTCTCGAGTTTCAATACCTGCTCGAGCGAGTCGTTTACGATGCGTTCCTGAACCTTCTCGCGAACCTCGGGCATGATGGCCGCGTCTTTGGCGGCATATTCGATCTGAGAAGCAGAGAGCTCATTTGCCGACCAATCACTTACCTGTTCGGTCTTGTCGAGCGTTCTGCCGAGAAAGAACTGGACCAGATCGGCCAGTCCATGCCGCCGCTCACCCTCGCCGGCCGAGATGAGGACGCTGGCCAGATATGTGTCATAGATCCCGCCAACCTCACAGCCGAGGTGGTGCCTAACCCATTTTGTGTCGAATTTGGCGTTATGGGCGATCTTTGTGATCTTCTTCGACGAAAGGAGGTCCCGAAGGGGATCCAGTTCCGGATTCGAACGTAGAGCTTTGACCGATCCCGACAGACCATCTCCGCTCTCAAAACGGCCGCCGCCGAACCCCCGAAGGTCTATCACCTTCGTCCGCGTTCCGTCGCTAAGCTGCACGAGCCGAAGTTCGCCCTTATACGGATCGAGCTCGGTCGTTTCAACGTCGAAGCCGAGAACGGGCTTTGCGGCGAGTTCTTCGCACGCCTTTTTGAGCGAATCGCCGTCGGTGATCGACTGAAAATATATCTCCATAGCTTGCCATAGATTGTAACGCGAGATTGTTCGGCATTCTAAATTGATCGACAAGGGGGTCCAAGATTGTCCGTCGTGCCGTGCACCCGACGCGCCGAATTCGCAGTATCGGTACGTACTGGGCGAATCGGTGACGTGGGATTCGTTGCGTTGAGCCTTCCGTGTCGGTAAAATCAGTACTTTTGGCCACGAGGGCCGGGAGTAACCCTATGCTGCAAGCCGGGATCGTTGGATTGCCCAACGTCGGAAAATCGACACTTTTTAACGCGTTGACCGCTCAGGAAGCTGCTCTGGCGGCGAATTACCCTTTTGCGACCATCGAACCGAATGTTGGGGTAGTCGCTGTGCCCGACGAACGTCTGGCCGTTCTGCAAAAGCTTAATAACGCCCAAAAGGTCGTGCCGGCGACCGTTGAATTCCTCGACATCGCCGGACTTGTTCGCGGAGCGTCGAAGGGTGAAGGCCTGGGAAACCAATTCCTCGCCAACATCCGCGAGACGCACGCCGTCGTACAGGTCGTCCGCTGCTTTGATGACGATAACATCGTCCACGTCGAGGGCTCGGTTGACCCGATCCGCGATATCGAAACGATCCAGATCGAATTGGCTCTGGCCGATCTCGCATCTGCCGAAAAGCGCCGTGATAAGGCAATACGTGCCGCGAAAGCCGGAGACAAGGATGCAAAACGAGAACTCGAGATACTCGACAAGATCCAGCCGGTTCTCGAAGAAGGCCGCCCGGCACGGGCCGCCGGGCTTACGGACGACGAACGGGCGATCGTTCGCACCTGGTTCTTTCTTACGACCAAACCGACGATATATGCAGCGAATGTCGACGAAGATTCATTGTCGGATCCGTCAGCGAACCAGTACGTGGAAAGGGTCCGGGAGTATGCCGCAAAGGAAAACTCCGACGTCGTCGTCATCTGTGCCAAGCTTGAGGCCGAGTTGGTAGCCCTGGACGAAGCCGAACGTCTCGAATACCTAAAAGACCTCGGCCTCGATGGCTCGGGCGTCGATGGCCTGATCAAGGCCGCCTATCATATGCTCGGACTGATGTCGTTTCTGACGGCCGGCGAAAAGGAAGTGCGGGCGTGGACCATCCCGATCGGCACCAAGGCCCCGCAGGCCGCCGGCGAGATCCACTCCGACATCGAACGTGGTTTCATCCGAGCTGAGATCGTCTCATACGACGACCTGGTCTCATGCGGTTCACGTAAGGCCGCTCTCGAGAAAGGCCTCGCCCGCGTCGAAGGCAAGGATTACATCATGCAGGACGGTGATGTGGTCGATTTCAGGTTCAACGTGTGAGGCCGTCCGTGCGGTCGAGTTGGGTATAGGCTAAACTTTGTCGGTTGCCGTGGTAGAATCCCCTCATGCGAGATCGCGATCTAAACGATCCAACAGAAGGGCCAGAATCGGCGATCGTTCAGCGGAGCTTCTCGCGGCGGCGGATCCATCTCGAGGCCGGTGACTTGATCCACTTTGACGTTGCCGGCTACCGGCTTGATCGCGAGTTGGGCATTGCCGAACATGTTGCAGTGGAAACCAATCTCAGGATCGTCAGGCAATGGCCTGACCTGATCTTTGAGAACCCGGCTCATTGACCGGATCACCTCCGATGAATACGCTTCACGAACATATCGAATCCGAGCTTGCGGCGGCCGACAGAAATGCGGAGGAGGGCAACCTTGTCGAGTCATTCACCCATCTCGAACGGGCACACGTCCTTGGCCAGGCATCGACACGCGACCACACCCGCGTGCATTGGCGTATGTTCAAGCTCGGGCTTCGTCTGCACTCCCCTCGAGAGGTTTGGGGCCAGCTCATCCGCATTATCGGCGCCGCTACGAAAACCCCATTCGGGATCTACCCGAAGGGAAACACCGGTGGCTCAAACGTATGGTTCTTTCGACCGATGCCCATGCCGGATGATCTTCAGAAGATCCTTGATGCGGATCGGCATTGAACCCAGGGTCGATATTGTTTGACCAGAACCTACAAATTGGGTTACTTTTTAGCTGATGCACGCGTCGAGACGCATAAACAAGGGACTTGCCTTCTTCGTACTGGCATTTCTTTGCCTGAATATCGGCGGGGCCATATGCCTGACGATGTGTACCAGTTTGTTTGCAGCCGAAACAACGGCGGCCAGCGATGCTCACCTTTCGGAACATTGCAAACAAGCAAAGAAAGCTGCCGAGGAACGCGAACGCGGCCTGACCAAGATCGATGCCGGCGAGGCTTCCTGCTGCATGATGCCGGTCGGCCTCTTTGCGGCCCCGGTCGAGAAACGGCCGGAATTCAAGGTCGTTCCGACGGTGGCGGCGGTTTCCCTAGTATTCGATCACGAATTTTCCGCTCCTGCTATTTTTAAGGCGAGCCTAACGGCCGCGCCTGTCTATCGTCCGCCACCGCTGGATCGGCGTGGCGAACGCATTCTCCACTCAGTCTTTCGGATCTAATTTAGAACGTGTGGTTCTTAACGGCCGGTAACGTGAGCGCTCCGAGGCGCGTGTGATCTATTCCGGTCAGCCATCTGTTTCTAGTGATTTTAGGGAGACTATCATGAGATCGAAAATTTTAATTATCATCACCGCGATGCTGATCTTTGGCGTCGGCTTCGCAGTTTACGCTTACAATTCCACATCCACCACAACTGACGTTGTCGCGGCTTCCTGCTGTTGTTGCAGCGGCGATTCCTGCCCGATGAAGGCCAAGGGAGAAGGTTCCGCTACCAGCGAGCATTCCTGCCCTATGATGTCCGCCGCTAAGCAAGAAGGCATGGCCGGACACAAGATGGCCGCCGGTGCCAAGCACGAAATGAAGGCTGATGGTGACGGCCATTCCTGCCCGATGTTGAAAGACGCCAAGGCCGTCGCGAATCACGACGGTATGAAGCACTCGGCAGACAATGCAGCGCACTCCTGTTCGTGTGCATGTTGTGCAGCCGGCAAGGAAAAGAAGGACAAGATAGCGATCTAGCCCCGCTGGTTTCTTATCAGTGAACTCCACGTAACCTCAGCGTTCGCTGCGTTCGAACGAAGATCCAAACGCAGCGAACGCTGAGTAGTTCGACGAGTTCGCGTGGAAGACCGCCTCTATTACCTGTATGAGACTTCTTTTCGCAGCGATCTTCGTATTGCTTTCGTCATACGCCGCGATGTCCCAGCGAGTCGTGCGCTACGACCTGACTATCGACCATAAGATGGTTCATTACTCGGGCAAGATGAGGCATGCGATCGCGATCAATAACCAGATACCGGCCCCGACGCTTGAGTTCACTGAGGGTGATATTGCCGAGATCTACGTCAAGAACAACCTCGACGAGGAATCGTCGCTCCATTGGCATGGCATTTTGCTGCCCAATGAACAAGACGGTGTTCCGTATCTGACAACAACGCCTATCAAGCCGAAAGGGACTCATTTTTTCACCTTCCCGATCCGCCAGAACGGTACGTACTGGTACCATTCGCACAGTAATTTGCAGGAGCAGAAGGGGCTGTATGGGGCCTTTATCATCAAGAAGCGCGACGAGCCGCCGATGCCTTCGTACACGGTTCTGCTCAGCGACTGGACCGACGAGCATCCGCATGAGGTCATGCGAATGCTCAAGAACGCGAACGATTGGTTCGCGATCAAGAAGGATGCCGTTCAGAGTTACTCCGAGGCGGCAAAAGCCAAAGCCCTGAAGCAAAAATTCCGTCAGGAATGGCAGCGGATGAACGCGATGGACGTGAGCGATGTCTATTACGAAGCATTTCTCGCGAACGGTAAGAAAGAAGACGTCGCGCCGCAATTCAAGGCGGGTGAAAAGGTACGCCTTCGGATCATCAACGGGTCGGCATCGACCTATTTTTGGGTACAGTTTGCGGGCGGCCAGTTATCCGTCGTGGCGAGCGACGGGATGGACGTCGTGCCGGTCAATGTCGATCGGATGATCATGGGGATTGCTGAAACGTTCGATGTGATCGTCACGGTGCCTGAGGACAAGTCGTTTGAGCTTCGTGCAACATCCGAGGATCGGGTTGGTTCGACCTCGGTTTGGCTCGGTTCGGGTGAGAAGGTCCCGGCTCCTGTTTTGCCAAAACTAAATCTTTTCGAGGGAATGCGGATGATGAATGACATGTCCAAACACAAGGACATGGAAATGTCCTATCAGCAGATGGACATGAACGAGGTCATGTATCCCGAGGTCGTTCCAGACCCTTCGAAACCCGACCAGCGGCCTCCCGTAACGCTCAACTATGCGATGCTAAAGTCGCCGACGAGTACGGCTCTGGATCCGGCTAAGCCGTTGCGTGAATTGAAGTTCCGACTTACCGGCAACATGAACCGCTATATGTGGTCGCTCGATGACAAACCGCTTTCGAAATCGGACAAGATACTGATCAAAAAGGGCGAGACGGTCCGCATCACGATGTACAACGATACGATGATGCGGCATCCGATGCATCTTCACGGACATTTTTTCCGCGTACTGAATGGCCAGGGCGACTATTCGCCCCTCAAAAACGTGCTCGACGTGATGCCGATGGAGACGAACGTGATCGAGTTCGACGCGAACGAGGAGAAGGACTGGTTTTTCCATTGCCACATTCTCTACCACATGATGGCCGGTATGGGCCGCGTGTTCTCGTATAAGGATTCACCGCCGAATACACAGGTGCCGACCACGAAGGCCAATTGGAACTTCTTTAAGAAGGAAGACGAGCGAATGATCCATCCGATGATGAATTTGTCGCTTCAATCGAACGGCGTTTTCGGACACGGAATGGTCTCGAATAACTACTACTTCGCTGTGACCGATTTTCATGGGAATCCGAAACATGGGTTCGAGATCGAGAACAAGTTCGGCCGCTTTTTCGGCAGTCAGCAGTTTTTCAACGGATACGTCGGTTTCCAGTACGAAAGGAAAAAGGAGCACGGGAGTTGGGAGAATGAGATATTTGGCACCGTTGGCTTTGAGTACACGTTACCGATGTTCCTCAAGGCAGATGCCCGCGTCAATACGAAAGGTCGTTTCAGGCTTCAGCTAAGCCGTGAGGATATTGCCTTATCGCGTCGTTTAAGGGCCGATGCAATGTGGAATACAGACAAGGAGTATCAATTCGGGCTGCGATACATCTTCGCCAAGAGATGGCAGATCACGGGAAATTATAAGAATGATTACGGTCTGGGAGGAGGCATCACGTTTAGCTACTAGATCGCCTCGGCCAGAAAGTTTACGAGAAAACAACTATGAGAACAGTAAAAATTGGATTATTTACAGCGGTGGTGTCGATCCTTGCGGTCGCTGCCAACGCACAGGACCTCGGAGCCATCGATCCTGCCGTAAAGGGCCAGGTGGGGACGATACTCGTTAAGTATTATGGTGTAAAAGATGGGCTGGTCGCGTCTGATCATGAGGCGGCAAGTACGCATGCCGGTGAACTGGTCACCGCACTCGAGGCGGTCGATGCGAGCAAGATGCCCGGGCCGCAGAAAACCGAGTGGGAAAAGCTGCAGGCGCTGGTTCGCACCGACGCGGTTCACATCAATAGAAACAAAGACCTTGTTCATCAACGCGAGCATTTCGCAAAGCTGTCGAATAACATGTACACCCTTGTGGCCAGCTTCAAAGCGAACGACGCAGAAGCGTATTGGCATTACTGCCCTATGAAAAAGGCGTCGTGGCTCTCTAACAGCAAAGAGGTTCGGAATCCATACTACGGCAGCAAAATGCTCAAATGCGGGTCGGTCAAGGCGACTCTTGCAAAGAACTAAGAGAATTTCATCTAAGGCAGGCTTTGATCGTCCGTTGCGACGCTGACCCGTCCGCGTGGGCACCATTCCTGAGTGGTCAGAAACATCCAAACGCGACAAGATAAAACGACTCTCAAATGAGATAATCGAGGTTCGGTAGGTCGAGATCAATAAATGGAGCCGATCGAGGGCAACAAAGCGGAGTATGGCATCACGTGGCTCTATGCCGCGTGGTTCCTGGCATTGGCGGGAACGGTCGGAAGTTTATTCTTTAGCGAGGTGATGCTCTATCCACCGTGCGTTCTATGCTGGTATCAGCGGATCGCGCTCTATCCGCTGGTGGTGATCATCGCTGTCGGTATATTCGCTCGAGATAGCGGCGTTGTTAGGTACGCGCTTCCGCTGTGTCTGCTTGGCCTTGGGATCGCCGTCTATCACAACCTGCTCTATTTCGGGTTCATACCCGAGAGCATCACACCCTGTACTGAGGGCGTTCCGTGCAACGCAAAGCAGGTCGAATTGCTCGGTTTCATAACGATCCCGCTGATGGCTCTCGGCGGCTTCGCGGCGATCGCGATCTGTTTGTTTTTGACGAAACGTAAAGACACACGAACGGTATGAGAAAAGACGTATTGGTAATGGGCGCGATCGCCATCGCGGTTATCCTGGCGGCGTATTTCGGAGCCGGCTATTATCGCAGTTCAGTTCAGGAAGTCAGAAAACCGGCAGCAAATACCGCGACGACGGCACCTGCCGGGCAGTTGATCCGCGAGGACAGCCCGACGATGGGGCCGGCCGACGCGAAGGTCACGCTGGTAGAGTTTTACGACCCTGAATGCGAATCATGTGCGGCATTCGGCCCTGTCGTCAAGAAGATTTATGCCGACTATGGCGGAAAGGTGCGGTTGGTCATGCGCTACATGCCCCTGCACAAAAATTCAATGACCGCGGCGACCTTTATCGAGGCCGCGGGTGAGCAGGGAAAATACTGGGAGGCCCAGGAACTTCTGTTCAAGAAACAGCCTGAGTGGGGCGAGAAGCATGGGGTTCCGCCAGATCCGAAGGCGCCGCCCATCAACGAATTGTTCGATAAATACGCACAGGAGCTTAGCCTTGACATGGAAAAGGCGAGGGTCTCGATCAACGCCCGGAAATTTGAAGAAAAGATCAAGCGCGATCAAAAAGACGGGCAGGGATTGGGCGTTCGCCGGACGCCAAGCTTCTTTGTCAATGGCCGTGAACTCGCTCGCTTTAGCGAGGCTGACCTAAGAGCCCTTATTGATGAGGAATTGAAAAAATGAAGAGACGGATCCCTCGTGCAGTATTTTTGATCGCATTGGCTGGCAGTTTTGCCGCGTGTTTTGGGCAGGCGGTGTCGGCCCAATCGAGCGGCAAGGTAAAGCTACGCGGACAAGTCGGCTGCTCGGCCTGCTGGTTCGAGGAGGACGATCGGAAAAAGAACCGTTACGGCAACCAGGCGGATATCAAATGCGCCGAAGCCTGCTCAGAAAAGGACCTGCCGCAGGCTCTTGCGGTCGAGGACGAAAAGGGTTTCACGCTCTATATCCTCGAAAAAGGCGAGTTCAAAACCGAGGGAAAGGATTTCATCAAGATCGTTCCTAAGACAGTTGAGATCGAAGGTACGCTCCGAACGGAGAAAGACAAGCGCATCATTACGGTCGACGCTCTGAAAGTCCTGCAAGACGCGCCAAGCAAGCCGGTACCGGTATCGAACGACGCCTTTTTGGCGCTGAAGGATCTGTCAGGTGGTCAGCAGTCGCTTGCAAGCTATCGCGGCCGTATCGTTGTGCTTAATTTTTGGGCGACGTGGTGTGAACCGTGTAGAAAGGAAATGCCTGATCTTGCGGCGATCCAGAACAAATACGCGGGCCTGGGTGTTCAGGTGATCGGCGCGGCCGGCGACGGTGCCGAGGATTCGGCGAAGGTTCGGAAGTTCATTCGCGACCACAAGCTCAACTTTCCGATCTGGGTCGGAGCTTCTGCCGATGATATGGCGAGGTTTGGGGTCGGTACCGTTCTTCCCGCGACCGTGATCATTGACCGTGAAGGCAAGATCGTATGGCGCGAGATCGGTATCGTCAATGCCGGACAGCTAAAGGCCGAACTCGACAAACTTGCGCTTCCAAATGGCCGCGGAAGTAATGATAAGACCAAGCGGGAATTGAAAAAATAGGGGAATGCCCGGTAGAGATCTGGTGGTGCCCTCGGTAGGATTCGAACCTACAGCCAACGGATTATGAGTCCGCTGCTCTAACCGTTGAGCTACAAGGGCAACCCGAGGAATAGTTTACAGAGACACGTGACCTGAGACAAGGCCGAGACCTAGTTGATAGGGTCGAACGTGGGTTTCTTGCTGCTGACCTTACGATAGGTGCCCTGGGAAAAGACGTTGTGGCCGAATCCGCACTCGGCGTCAGATCCCTGTTGCGTGACCTTTATCGTGCCCGCCTTAACAAACTTGATCGTGATCTGACATTTCAAGTCAGAAGGCGCAACGATAGCCGTATCGCCAACGATCGTCGCCGTCTCATCGAGTTGACCAAGGTTCACCATTATCTCGCCGTTCGACATCGTATATGGGTAGACCAGATCGAACGCGACGCGCAGCTTGCCGCCGCCTAACGCAAGTATTTTGATGTCGTTCGAGAAGTCACGATACTTTCCGGTGAAGCTCATTTTGAATGACCCATTCACTTCGGCCGCGGAGACGCTTTTTCTTGACTGGGCAGCTGAGAATGTCGAAACCAGCATCAAAAACACAATGGCAAAAAGCGGGTGATAGATCGATTCGCGCATATTCTCTTTTAGATAAACAGTTTATCTGCTATATTTTGCCTAACTCTTCTCAAGTTTAAAACAAGTAAGGAAAGAAATCGATGAGCGCAAACGCAGAAACGATCGGTAACGCCGTCTCTCACGAACGGCATCCTAAAGGGCTTGCTGTACTTTTCGCAACGGAAATGTGGGAGCGATTCAGCTTCTACTCCATGCTTGCTTTGTTCACGCTGTATCTTCGTGATCCCAACGAGGGTTTCGGATGGACGGCGGCCGAGGCGACGTGGCTATATTCGACATATTTGATGTTCGTTTACCTAAGCCCGCTGGTAGGCGGCTTTATTGCGGACAGGTTCACGGGTTATCGAAAAGCGGTGATGATAGGCGGATTCTTCTTTATGGCCGGTCACGCGACCTTATCGATACCCGCGATCTGGGCCGTTTATCTGGCGCTGACATTCCTCGTTATCGGGAACGGCTTCTTCAAGCCGAACGTCTCAACGATGGTCGGCAACCTATATCCGGAGGGAAGCCACCTCAAGGACCGTGCCTACAACATTTTCTATATGGGTATCAACGTCGGCGCGGCTCTCGCACCGATCGTTATGGAGATCGTCAAGCATTATTGGGGATTCCACGCTGCCTTCGCGGTTGCCGCTTTCGGAATGGTCATTTCAGTGTTCGTCCTGTGGTATTGGAGGAGCCTTATTTTGAGTGCCGACAACAAAGCGGGCAATGGGGAAAGTGAGGCCGATGCTGCCGCAACCGCAGTTGACGCTCCGCCCCATGAGATCAGCGACCAAAACGAAAAGGCGCGGCTGATGGCTGCCGTTCCGGAAAGCAAACGCATCATGGCGTTGGTCGTCGTTTTCCTGATAGTCATCGTTTTCTGGATGGTCTTTCACCAAAACGGCTCGACGCTCACCTACTTTGCCGATGACAACACGGAATGGAATGTCAGCGGCACGATCTCAAACTCGATCAACGCGATCTGGATCCTGATACTAACCTTTCCGCTCGTTGCATTTTGGGGCTTCCTCGACCGCCGCGGCAAAGAGCCTTCGACGCCGACAAAAATGGCTATCGGAATGACGCTGACGGGACTTTCTTTCCTCGTTCTGTGGTATGGAGCGACGATCGGTGAATCGATGACGAAAACCCCCGAAATGCTGGCGAAAGGCGAATTTCGCATCAACGAACGCGTGCTGACGAATCTCGGGAACACCGGAATTTCAAAAGATGTTTTGGATAAGATACAGAACGCAAAAGGCGCGGACGGAAAGAATTCTATCTTCGGCGTAAAGTTCGCGGCCAAGGATGGCCAGTCGGGCGAGAGTCAGCTCATCGCCGCCGTAAATGCCGCTTCCCCGGGAGCAGGTGATGCGAACAAAGCCGCGATCTTGCAAAACGCGTATTTGTTCCGCGTGTCACCGTTTTGGCTGATCTTCGCCTATATGATCGTGACGCTTGGCGAGTTGATGTTATCGCCGATGGGACTATCGCTTGTTTCTAAGGTAGCGCCGATCTCGAAACGCGGCCTGCTGATGGGCGGATGGTTTGTTGCAACGGCCATCGGCAATAAACTCACGCAGATCGGTGTCTTCTGGGATATATGGCTGCAATCGACATTCTTCCTCGTTCTCGCTTGTATGGCATTGTTCATGGCGGTTGTTCTGTTCCTGATCCTCAAGCCGCTGAAGAAGGCTATGCCGGGCGTTTGAAGATGTATCGGTGCTGAAGAGAAGGGGAGAGAGGGAGTTTATTCGCGCTCCGTTCTCCCCTACTTTCCGAGGTCCCTGTTTCTCCATGCAGCCATCGCCTCTGCCGCCCCCGCGTGCATGATCTCGGGTTTGTGGTACTTCCAGTATTTCTCAAACTCTTCGTCCGACATTTGCGTATTCTCAGCGCGTGTCTTTTCTTTTAGATAATTTTCTGCCCAGGCCCGAGTGTCCAGATCTTTGTTCAACGCCGAACGTGCGCCGTGCATCAAATTGTCGCGTTCCATCAGGGTGATTCCTCTCGTATGTTAAATTCTTTAAGGAACAAGCCATTTTATCGGAGCTCTTGTGAAAAAATTTCTTGCCTCACTATTGATATTAACACTGCAGCTAATATCGGCCGTAAGCGCCCAGACAACAGTTAATAACATCAGATCGGACTCTCGGCCGGCAGCTAAACAGCAGTCGGCCTATGAGATACCGATCGTCACGAAGAAACTAGCCAACGGCATGGAGATAATTGTTCTCCCGGATGCCTCGGTTCCACTCGTGACCATCGAGTTTGCAGTGCGCAACGGCTCCTTCACTGAACCGCCCGAGCTCAACGGCCTTTCACATCTCTACGAGCATATGTTCTTCAAGACGAACAAGGCATCGGCGATCTTCCGTTGCGAATATCTGCAGTTTCGCAATGTAATGGCCTTTCGCGGCCTTGGGTGCGAGAACGACCTTAAGCTTCGACCGGAGATAAAGGAGTGGAGCTATATGGGCCAGATCGACCAGCTTGGTATCGTGAACAACGGCACGACGCGTGAGGAAGTAGTTCAGTACTACTTCACTACGACGAGTCCGAACATCTTGCCGGCGATGCGTTTCATCAAGGACGCTGCCAGATATCCGGTTTTCGATGAACAGGAATTTGCCGGGGAGAAAGCAAATGTCCTTGCCGAACTCGACCGCAATCTATCTCAGCCTGGCTATTATCTGAATCAGGAATCGCTGGATAGGCTCTTCTATAAATATCCGACGCGCAAGAGTCCGGGCGGGACTCGCGCCACGGTCGCGGCAGCTACGACCGAGCAGATGCGGCTGATCCAATCAAGGTATTACGTGCCAAACAATTCAGCGCTGGTCGTCACGGGCGATGTCGATCCGCAGAACATATTCAAGCTTGGCGAGGAACTCTTTGGCGATTGGAAACCGAGCGAAGACCCGTTCATCAAGTTTCCCTTGGTCGAACACCCGCCGTTAGCAAAAAGTGAAGGTGTGATTGTCAATCAACCGGTCCAGAGCGTTTTGGTACAGGTAAGTTGGCAAGGGCCGTCGATCGGAAAGGACGACGCTGCGACCTATGCCGCGGATGTCTTTTCGTTCATTATTCGACAGCCGGATTCTAGGTTTCAACGGGCGCTTGTCGATTCCAACTTAACTACAGGAGCAAATATCGGCTACTATACGCAGCGAAATGTTGGCCCGATACAGGCCATCATCTCGACGACGCCTGAGAAAGCAAAGGCCGCGATGAAAGCGCTCTACGCGGAGATCGCGCAATTCGACAAACCGAACTATTTCACAGACGAGGAACTCGAAAGCGCCAAGACGCTCCTCGAAGCCGACGACCTGTATAGCCGCGAGAAGTTGAGCGAATACGGCCGAACTCTTAGTTTCTGGTGGTCGACGACCGGGATCGACTATTTCCGCGGCTATCACAAAAACCTTCGAGCGACGACGCGTGCCGAGATTATCAAATACGTGAAAACATACATCCAGAACAAACCTCGGGTAGCTGTCGCTCTGATCTCGACCGAACAACAGGCGATCGCGAAGCTAACGGCGGACGACCTGACCGGAGGAAAACCGTAATGCGCCGCATATTCCTCCTGATCGCATCTTTGATCGCAGTCATCGGCTCATCTTTAACTGGTGCGGCCCAAACTACGACGTCAACCGCCGCGGGACAGATCTCAGAGTTCGATGTGAACGGAATGAAGGTTCTCGTTAAACGCAGAACCGGAACACCGACGGTCGCAACCGGCCTTTACTTCCGAGGCGGGGTCAAAAACCTCAATGCCGAGAATGCGGGGTTGGAGGCTCTGACCATCTACACTGCCGCTGAAGCGACCAAGTCATATCCTCGCGCACGACTCCGTAAGGAAACAGCAAGCGTTGGTACGGTGATATCGGCGGGAGCGACTTATGATTTTAGTGCGCTTAGCATGGCGTGCACGAAAGAGGCGTTCGAGAATTCGTGGAAGATATTCACTGATGTCGTGATAAATCCTACGTTTGCATCAGAGGACGTTGAACGTATTCGCGGGACCTTTCTCACAGCCCTCCGTGTTCAGAACGACTCGCCGGAGGCCGCTCTAGATATCCTGAGTAACACGGTGGTGTACGCCGGGCATCCTTACGCGAACGACCCGAAGGGTACGATGGCGAATATGGCCAGATTCAAGCCGTCAGATCTTACGGCGTACCATAAAATGCTGCTGCAGACCTCGCGCATGCTTTTGGTCGTTGTTGGCGATATTGATCCCGCGGCCTTGAAGCTGCAGCTTGATGCGTCTTTCGGAAAGCTTCCCCGTGGAGCCTACAAGGACGATGGGATCTCGGCGATCAGTTTTCTGCGGCCTTCCGTCGAAGTTGCGTCGAAGTCGGTCGAAACAAACTACATCAAAGGCATCTTTGCTGCCCCTTCGCTAAAGGACCCTGACTATTATGCGATGAGGACGGCAATTACTGTCCTGCAGTCGAATCTGTTTCAGGAGGTTCGTGTCAAAAGGAATTTGTCCTATGCACCTGATGCCGAGTTGGATGATCACGCGGCGAATACGGCCTCGATCTCGGTTTCAACTACAAGGCCGAACGACGCGGTTGCCGTCATGCTCGAGGAGATCAAAAAGATCAGGCAGGGTTCGGTCGAGGCGGAGACGATCGCCCAGATGTCGGCATATTTTCTGACAACCTACTACATCAAGCAAGAGACAAATGCTGCGCAGGCCGGTGAGCTCGCTCAGTATGAATTGCTGGGTGGGGGCTGGCGAAATTCATTGGATTTCCTTGACAGAATGAGGAAAGTAAAGCCATCTGAGGTTCAGGCGGCCGCCAACAAGTATATGAAGAATATCAAGTTTGTTGTCGTTGGGAATGCTGCGGACGTTGACAGGCAGGTTTTCCTTGCAAACTGAGATCTACTGAAGGCCGGGTTGCACTTCCGACAGCCCGGCATATAAACTCTTGGCTTTGGTTCATGGCGTATATGAATAAACTTGTCCTCACAATTTTCGTCATTATGGTCGCAACTTGCTCTGGCTTCAGCCAAAAAGCAGCTAGCGGCAAGGTTGATCCAACAAAAGGGGTCCGCGATGTATTCGACCGGCTTGTTGAAGGGATCAAGCAAGTTGACGTGGAAAAGGTAATGTCCACGTATGAGAAATCCGATCGCCTGCTGATATTCAACAACAACGGATCGGCGACCATCGGTTGGGAGACCGTGCGAAGCAACGTTGAAGCCTCCTACGCGAAAGTGTCGAACGTATCGCTCGAGATCACCGGCCTTCGCGTGGAAATGCTCGGCAAGACAGCGGCCTACGTTAGCTGTAAGTGGAAGCAGTCACAGGAGAATAACGGGGCGATGGAGACATCGGCCGGACGAATGACGCTGATACTTAAGCTGATCGGAAAGGATTGGAAGATCACCCATCGTCACACATCGCCCGACCGCCCCGACCCGAGCCGGCCGGTATTCCCCTCGGAGAGGATCAACTAAAACAGCCCCGCACCTGGCAGGGCTGTTCAGAAGTAATTTTATCCTAGCTAAACGCTTGCGCCCGGATAACTCGAGCCAAGCCGGTCGGGCTGACCGTCCGCCAGGGAGTTCACGAGTTCGTAATGAAAATAGTCGAACTTGGCAGCGACAGGCGGCTGTACACGCTTGTCGTACATCTCGCGGGAGCGGTCGATAGCCTCGCGCAGCCTCTCGTATAGGTCGCTGGCCTCCCGGCCCTCGACAACCTTCTTTTCATTATAGAGCTTGATCTCAGAGACAAGGAGTCGAGCAAAACGCCTGGCATCGTTGTGGATACGACGCTCCTCCTCGGGAACCTCTATCGGCAGGTCAACATTTCGTTCACTCAATCGAGGTTGAACGGCCTGTACCACCGGGGCCTCGATAACTGACGGTTCGGGGGTTGCCTGATGCGTGAAGCCGCCGCTGGAAGCAACACCTGCCGGCTCAAACTGGTCGGCCGGCTGGCCAAATGGCGATGCTATTTCTGGTTTTGCACGGGCAGGCTCCGACTCGAATACGATCTCACCTGCGGTTGCGGTTATACTCTCAGCCGAAGATACTTTATCTTCGATCCCCCCGGAACCTGTGCCGCTCGAGACGTCTGATGCAGCCCAACCGCCAGCCGCTCCCTGCCCATGATCAGCATAGGGCTCAGCGGCAAACGGATCGGCCGTCTGAGGTGCGGCAAACGGCGACTCACTGGAAGGAGTTCCCATTCCCGGATCGCCAGAGGCCGGCGCTTCCGATTCGAACGGGTTGGAAGTAAACGGCGTGCCTGAACCGCTTGTGTACGAGACCGGATCTCTTTCAACCTGTGGTTCTACCATTTCCATTCCCGTAGAGGTCGGAAAAGGTTCCGAATGTATAGTATCCGGGATGTACTCAGGAACGGTCTCGACATAACTTGGCAGCTCCTGTTCAGGTTCAACGGGCGCGGGCGGAATCTGGTCCGGCTGGGAAACTACGTTCTCAAAGTCGGCTGACGCAACGCTCCGGTTCTCGGCCTTTGCAGACTGCATGGAAGCGAGCAGTTCGACCGTCAAACCGGCGACACGAACAAGTGTCTCGAGAGCTCCCCCGTTGACACTGGAATCTGCCGCCTCACCGCCGTCAACGTAAAGTACCGCCACGCCGCGTCCGCGCGCAACAAGCGGTATTGCAAACATCTTTGCCGGCCGCCCAAATCGGAGTGGATCAAGGAAGGAGGCGTCGCCCGGATGTTGCTCGCCGGAGGATTCGACCGTACTCTTGCCCCTAGCTGCGGCGCCAAGAATAGTGTCGTCCTGAACCGCAAAGTGAATGTCTTTTATCGCAGCTTCAGCTTCGGCGTCAGCGCCGAAGGCCTTCCAGCCGGCAAAATGGTCCGATTTGACAATGAAGAATGCGCCGCGGCCGGCAAAGCTTTCTGCATGATGGACGAGCGACTTAAGGATCGCGCTTTGCGAATCTCTGGTGCTGATCTCTTCAACTGCATCTTTGATCGCGTCGTATTGAGGCGGAGCGACGGTAGTCGCCACTGCCGTGAGAGGCGATTGTCCGAGATTCTCAGCTTCGACCATTGCGTTTGCGGCAACACGCGCCCCTTCATCCCGCGCCAGTCTCAGGTGTTCGGCGACGGAACCGGTGAAGCCCGCATCGAACTTCCGTTCTTTGTCAAAGCGGGCCGCAAATGCCCGAAAAGCCGCATCCATCTCGGATCTTTGCTTTTCAAACTCGGCCTCGATCCTGCCCTGAAAATCGACGGTTTCCTGCCTCATCTCAGCCAGGAACGTCTCAAGGTAGTTCTCGAATTCGGTTACGAGGCTCTTTTCGAGTTCTTCGCTATTCACAACGTTTCTCCTCCATCAAATCAAAAAAAGTGCGGTTCGCAGGTTGGTGGTATGTAATCGGGGAATCTGGGTAGAAAACTCACCCCAAGGCGGATTGCGGCGTTTTTACATAAACCACCGTCCCGACGATTATCTACAATAGTGCCCGCGAAAGTCAAGAAATTCTTGTTGCTCAATGAAATAAAGTTGTTGAACGGTGTCTGACCAGAACCGGGATGATCAGGTAGCGACCACGCAGATCTCGGGGTCGATCTCTTCGCGGATCAGGTTCTCGATCGCCATCAGTGTACCGGTCAGGGAACTCGGACAGCTGCCGCAGGCTCCCTCGTATCGAATTCTCAGAGTGTTGTCCGCAAGCTCCAGAACTTCTAGCCAGCCGCCATCGCCCGCCAGATAGGGACGGATCCGATCATCGAGGAGTTCGTTGATAGCTGCAAGTTTTGGGTCGTCGCTCACCGCGGCTGCGATCGCTCCACCTACGGCTGCAGAAGCACTGTAGCCATTGCTGCGTGATACCAGCACCGGCTCTGCCGCACGGATCGGAACGGCCAACTCTGGAAGTATCTCATCCCATTCGGCTTCATCCGTTTTTTCAACTGTTATCATTTTGTCCATATAAAATACGGACACAACTTCGCCGACATCAAATATCGATTTTGCGAGGACGTTGCCGGACGCATCTTCTGCCGATTTGAACGAGTGGGATGTGCCGTGGGAAACCGGCTCCTTCAGGATGAACTTCACCGCGTTCGGATTGGGGGTTTCTTGGATATCGGCGATCTTTGGCATTTCTGACCTGATGACAACAAATGAACAATCATTACATTTTTGTCAACATTCAAATATCGCATATATCTGTTCGGTTTTCAACATTTCTCAGCTTAAGCAGATCCGAATGGGAAAGGAAAAACAAAAGCGGCTCGCATTACAAGCCGCTAAGTCGATCTACAGTAGAAATGCGGTGAGGATAAATAAAGACAACCAACAGGCCCAGAACCCTGTATCCAAGTCCGCTATTTGCCCGTCCTAACCGTGCAATAAAGTCACTTTCTACTCAGTAATATGGATATCTTCCTTTTTACCAATTCTGCCGGCAAGGAACATACCGCCAAAACCGACCGTTGCCAATGCGCATATCAAGGCGATCACAAGGTAAAGCTTGTTATCGTTACTGCTGGTGTATTGGTAAAATGAGAATGCGGCAGCGATCGCCGCGACCAACGCTAATAAGGCATAGAGCATAACATTACCTCCAACCCTCAGAGGGTTAAGACCCAAGAATCCCAGCCGGCGAAAAGCGCGTCGTTACGCGCCCTGCCCAACCGATAAGGAAAACCGCTCAGTTATCAAACTGCCTAAAGCTCACTGATTGAGACCATAGTACTCCCGTTTCCCAGAAAATTGCAAGCGGTTTCGAGGGCTGAGCAGCCGTCGGGGACACGCTGCCCCTCGCGTGTTTTTGTTTTTGTAATTCCAGCCGTCTCAGGCAGATAGGGAGGCCCGGACAACGCGTGGAATTCCTTGCAGATCAGGCAAGGCCTCGGCCGTTGACCAGACATCATTGCGAAGCAATTCGAGAACCGCGGCCGCCTGCCCAATCCCTATCTCAAAGATGAGGATCCCGGACGGCTCAAGCAGAGCGGCGGCCCCGTCGATCAATTTCCGGATAACAGCTAGTCCGTCTTTGCCTGCGAAAAGAGCAATATGCGGCTCGAATAGCCTAACCTCGGGCTGGAGCTCGGGAAGGTCGGCATCGGGGATGTAGGGCGGATTCGAGACGATGAGGTCAAAACGGCCACCGATACCGTCGTAAAGATCAGTCTGACGTAACTCAAGCCTACCGCTTACTCCGAGCTCATCCGCATTAAGAGTCGCGACCGCAAGTGCGGCTGCAGAGATATCTACACCTAAGGCGCGGCATCCCTTAAGCGTATTCAAGATCGAGATCGAGATACAGCCGGAACCTACACCCACCTCAAGAAATTTCCCCGATCCGACCTGTGAAAGTATGCGAATTGCCTCATCGACAAGGATCTCGGTCTCAGGGCGTGGTATCAATACGCCTGGCCCGACCCGGAACTCTAGACCGAAAAACTCCTTGGTCCCGGTAATGTAGTGATACGGCTCACGGGATGCGCGCCGCTGTACGAACACAAAATATTCTGCGGCGACCTCATCTGGGATCTCAAACTCAGGATGTGCGATGAGGAAGGCCCGCGGACGGCCTAGTGCGGCGCTCAGTATTAGCCCGGCCTCGCGACGCGGAGATTCGACTCCGGCATCAGCGAGGATGGACGCGGCCGACTCTTGCACGGCCTCGATCGAGCAGGATGCCATGTTTTCGCTCTGCATTGCCCTTTTTCGCAAAAAGCCAGATAATCTAAAGCTGAAACGAATGAAGTTTTTTTCCGATATTCGCTTGCTACTGCTGTCGATCTGGCTCGGCGCAGCTGTGTTCTTTATCAGTGTAGCTCAAAGCGCATTCGCCGTGCTTCCCGAACGGGAACTCGCCGGTGCCGTTGTAAATAGGAACCTGTCGGTACTGAATTACGGCGGCATGGCGATATCGGTGTTGTTGATCATTACCTCGTTGGTCGGAAGCAAGGGTTCGGGCAAGTTCCTGGTCTGGTTCGAACGCGTGATGCTGATCCTGCTGGCGGGTTCATGCGCGGTAGGACAGTTTGTGATCGGCCTTTGGCTTTCGTCGATCCGCGGGCAGATCGGGAAGCCGATCGATGAGCTGGCGATCGATGACCCATTAAGGGTCCAATTCAATATGCTTCACGAATACTCAGTTTGGGTACTGTTCGTCGGCATGGCGGCCGGGCTTCTCACCTTCTTTGTTATTGCTAACCGGAGAGCTTCAAGCACAAAACCGGAAAAGGATAACATCTACGATTTCTCAAAGGAGTTTAAGGTCTAGTTATGGAACTTATCGAAAATCCCGAGGTCTTTTCAGGCCGCTTCGCCCGGTGGAACGCAAATGATCCCTTGGCGGGATATCCATGGGTCGAGAACGTCCATGCACCGTTTACGCCGGTGCGGAGGGCCCTGCCGATGCTCAACCTTGCGCTCATTTCCTCAGCAGGGGCCTATATCGAGGGAATGGAGCCGTTTGATACCGACGGGCGAGACGGCGATCTGAGATATCTTGAGATACCCATCGAGGTCGAGGCGGCTGACATGCGTTACGCGGCAAAGGGGTATGACCCGCTCGCAGTTCAGGAAGATCGCAATGCACAGATCCCTATAGACCGGTTGCTCGAGTATCAGGCGAATTCTGTCATCGGGGCTTTGAACAGCGTCTGGTGGAGCATTAGCAGCAGCATCCCTAATGCCGCACGTGTCGCTGCCGAACTTACACCAGGGATCGTTGAACGGCTGCATCGTTATGAAGTGCAGGCGGCCCTCTTGATACCGGCATCGCGTCTTTGCCACCAGACCCTAGGGATCATCGCCAGAGGTGTCGAACAGAGCGGCATACCCACAATGACGATATCTGTCGATCCAAAGCAGACGGATATGATCCGGCCGCCCCGCACGGCATACTATAACGGGGACTTCGGCTCGGTCGCCGGTAAGCCTAACTTTAGGGAATATCAGCTTCGGATCCTCGATGAGGCTCTTCGCTGGACCGAGACGTTCGACCAACCAGGATCCAGAAAGCTTGCAGTTGACCTCGAAACCTCAGTCGAGGCCGCTCGCGGGGAAAGGTAGCGTCGGCTGCTTCGGTTTAGATCCTCCTACTTCCCGATCTGCCACGCCTTGATGGCATCGACGGGGTAGATCAGCATTATCAGGTTGATTATCAGGCTGTCTCTAACGGTTATGAGCAGGGTTACCTCAGTTAGGGCAAAGATCGCCAGCGATCTCCAAAATCTTACTTTGTAGGCCAGCAAAAAACCGAACGCACAGGCTGCGATGTCTGAGATCGAATTTATGATCGAATCCCCAAAATAGTCCAAAGAAACCGTTTCCTCACGATAGCGGTTGATGATATAGCTGGTATTTTCGGCAACCTCCCACGAGCTTTCGATCAGGATCGCGATCACGAAACGCCAGGCGAGCGGTACCTTCCAGAAGACAAGCCCGATCAACCAGAATTCAAGAATGCCGTGAAGGAGGTGGGTAAATGTGTAGGGATCCAGGATATGCTGCGAATTATGCGGCGACCAAATGTCGAACGACCAAGGTAGGTAGTCGCCCGCCTGACACCACCAAACTCGGCCCAGCAAATTGAGTACGATCACGGAAATCAGGATCACCGCAGCTGAGGCAAGAAGAGACCTTGTTGTTGCCAGTTCGGAAATGTAGCCGTCGTTCTCAAGCATGACCCTCGATATTGTCAGTTCAACCGAGATTTTTCGCAAGTGACTCGGAACGCGGCCCATTGCGGGACGAGGCTCTTTGCGTGAGAATCTATTTCGAATGGATCGAAGCCGGACATTTGAGGCGATCCGAGATCGCGCAAAACCATGGGACATTGTTGTCATTGGCGGCGGAGCGACCGGCGTCGGTTGCGCCTTGGACGCGGTTTTGCGAGGGCTTGATGTGCTGCTTCTGGAACAGCACGACTTTGGCAAGGGAACATCAAGCCGCAGCACAAAGCTAATTCATGGCGGCGTCCGTTATCTGGCTCAAGGCGATCTAAGATTGGTTCGCGAAGCTCTTTCGGAGCGCTCCACACTGCTGCGAAATGCCCCGCATCTCGTTCATACGCAAGAGTTTGTCGTTCCCTGCTACGGCAAGTGGGAAAAGCTCTTCTACGGAACCGGCCTCAAGATCTACGACCTGCTTGCCGGGCGTAAGAGGATCGGCCGGTCGAAGATCTTGACGCGGCTTGAAACAATAGAACGGCTCCCGACGGTAAGTACCGAGGGCCTTTCGGGCGGAATTCTATACCATGACGGCCAGTTCGACGATGCCAGAATGCTCATCGACATTGCCACAACGGCCGATGGCCTCGGTGCAAGCCTGATAAATTACGCGAAGGTTCAAGAACTCCTCGACGATGATCGAGGTTCGATCGTCGGGGTAAAGTTCCTTGATGCTGAAACAGGCGAGGTACACAAGGCATGGTCCCGAACGGTCATCAATGCGACGGGGGCTTTTTGCGACTCGATCCGGAAATTGGCGGATCCGGGAACGCACCCAGTCGTCACCTTCGCTCAAGGTTCGCATATCGTTCTTGAACGGCGCTTTTTACCGTCGAATACGGCATTGATGATCCCGAAGACGGGCGATGGCCGCGTGTTGTTCTGTATTCCATGGCATGAGCATGTGATCATTGGAACTACTGATATTCCTGTCGCAGCAGCCGAACTTGAGCCTGAGGCACAGGAAGCGGAGATCGATTTCATTCTGAGAACCGCGGGCGGATACCTTGCCATTCAGCCAACTCGAGCGGATATCTTGAGCGTCTTTGCCGGTATTCGTCCTTTGATCGGCCGCACTGGTGTCGAAACGACTGCCGTCTTATCTCGCAGCCACGAGATATTCGTTGATAGGAACCTGATCACGATAACCGGCGGAAAATGGACGACCTATCGGCGGATGGCCGAGGATGCCGTGAACAAGGCTGTAGAGATCGGAGGTCTGGGTGCAACTAACGGCGTCACCGAGAAGTTCACGATATCTTCACCCGAGAAGATCGACGGGTTGCCTCTGCATGGGAGACTTCCGTACACGAAAGGCGACGTTATAAGAGCCGTTCGCCACGAAATGGCTTGTACTGTTGAGGATGTTTTGGCAAGAAGAACGCGGGCCCTTTTCCTGGATGCTGCGGCCGCGATCGAGTCCGCCGAAACCGTGGCACGTATCATTTCAGAGGAAACTTCGAACACCCGATACGATGCGACGAACGACGTGGAGAGTTTTCAGCTCGTCGCCAGAGCCTATCTTGGAAATCCACGATCCTAGTAAACAAGTTTCGCGACAAATGCCTCCCATTTCTTCTGAAAGGCGTTCATATCCCGTTCCCGCAGAACGCTTTGAAGGGTTTTGTATCCGGTTGGATCGGTCTTGACGTTGGCCGAAAATCGTTTGTAAAAGTTCGCGAGCAGGCCCTTTTCCTGAAGGTAATACATCAGGTATCTGGCTTGGGCGTAGTTAGTTCCCGTATCCTCGCGATAGAACTCGCTGTCGGACATAGCCGTTAGCTTTTGAAACATCGGAACCTTTTTATTCCGGATCCCGTTTTGAAGACCCCGCAGCCGCCAGTTCGTGTAGCCGTGGATGCGTCCGTTAACGGTGCCTGATTGCTCATAGAGCGAGCCCAGCCCTTCGTTGAACCATGCAGGGCAGTCCGGAAAATTTGCCTCGATATACGGGTGAACGATCTCATGAACGAGGGTGCCACCGCCTGTTGCGATGTTCATGATCAGAGCTTTCTTCGAGGGGGAGTAATAGCCGTAGGGCGTCGATGGTTCATCGTTGAAAAACTCCCTGGCATGTTTGCGATAGGAGGCCTCATCCTTCAACAGCCATATCTCAAGGACATTTGCAGGATCTTTCGCAAAATACTCTTTCTTTAGGCGATCTACGGTGCTCTTGACGACCTCTCGTGCCCATTGATCAACGACGTCAGGATGATCGTCGCCCACAACAACGAATGGCGGTTGAGCAACCACGGTAAATCCGCGATCCTTCAACTTGGTCCTTATTTCGGAGGCCCGTGCCTCGTAACGACTCACCGACTGAGAAAGAACCACTGAAGACAACAAAACCACTGACCCGAGTGCCGATATCAAGCTGTGGCTGAAACTCAACATGCCCATCTCTACCGAGAATGTTAGATGCTCAGTTATCATGCAGGTCTTGTTTGGAACAGATCGTTCTATCGTGGATCTATCCGGCAAGCCACTCGGCAAAGGTCAGCCATCCTGCCGTTCCCGCCAGTGGAAGGCGGATCCACATTGCCGCAACCAGCAAAACTCCGCCAACAAGGAAGACCTTGTTAAGCCTTCGGTTATACCAGGTATCGGCAGTGATCAGCGCGATCGTCAGGAGTGTTGGAACGCCATAAAACCAAAGCGGCCCGAATGTGTCCGTCAAGCCGCCGGGAAATCGAGCGATAGCCGGTGGAAGGAAGTTGATCACAGTGAGCAGCATCAGCCGTTTGTGGTTCGCCGCCTTCTTCCGATAATAGATCGCAAACGCCATAAGAGTTGCGAACACGATCAAGTCGCCGAAAGGAACGATCATGAACTGGAGCGGCGGGATCCCGGCCGGCGACGCTGCAGAGCCGTACTTCGCCGCCGCGACGGTCACCATCATACCCGTCACAAAGACGATCATCGCAAGTCCGATCCCGGCGAAACCCAGTTTTTGATGCAGTTTGATCTTCTTCGAGGAAATGAAATAGACCTGAGTGACGAAGAGAAGTACCCAGGCCGCCATTACAAATCCGTGCACAAATATTATTGAGCGAGAAACCGGCGGACTGTTGAATAACGGTTTGAGGTAGAAGGTGGGACCAAACCCAATGAGGACCGCGATGACCGTCGCGGACGCCAGAATGCCAAAGAACCGGTGATCGAGATTTCGACGTCGCGGTAGGATCGAATCGGCCATTTTAGTTCTCCCTGAAAATCCCCATCGGAGGTTGTGTAAATCGAACCCACGAGGAAAGTATAAGATCCTCGGCCCCAGCGGTCTCAGGATCGACAGCTATTCAGTCGAGGCGACATCTTTGCCGCTGAGCGCCGCGTTAAGAGTATGCCAGCTCAGACTAGCACACTTCACGCGAGCCGGAAATTCGAGGACACCGGAGAAGATCTTCAGCTTTCCCAGATGATTATCTTCGGCATCGGCATCAAGTTCGCCGGTGACCATCCGATGAAATTCATTAAAAAGCACTTCGGCCTCCTCACGAGTCCTGCCTTTCACCGCCTGCGTCATCATCGAGGCCGACGCTTTCGAGATCGCGCAGCCCGAACCTTTGAATGCGACATCGCTCACCATATCGCCTTCCATCTTCACATAGACGCGCAAGGCATCGCCGCACAGCGGATTCTTCCCGTCCGCCATTTTATCCGCGTCCCCGATATCACGGAAATTGCGTGGATTCTTGTTGTGTTCCAGGATCACTTCCTGATAAAGATCGTTCAGTTCTGACATGTTACCTATCCAATAGCCGTCGGTGATAATTTATTTGTCCGAGATGGTAGCCGAGATGTGTTGCCAGATGGATCAGGAAATATCCCGTGGTCATCGGCCCCATTTCGGTGAACACGATCAAGGGATATTCCTCGTCCAGCTGCTCAGGCCTAAGTTTATTCAACCCGTTTAATACCTCACTGATCGTTTCGTCGATCGCAGCCAGGAGCTCGGCCCTCGGTGTACCCTTTGTGGTGAACTCGAGTTCCCGATCACGCACATACCCGGGGCCGCCTATCACGGCACCGATAAAATGCCGAAGGTTGCCGACGAGATGCAGACATAGGTTTCCGCCTGAGTTTGCGATCTTGCCATCGATCAGCCACAGACTTTCTTCGCTGCTGTAAAGCTCGATCTCATCGCGAAGCTTCTCGAGGTCGCGCTGATAGATCGACTGGAGCGATTTGATCACAACATCCATGATCTTATGCGAACACCTCGATAACCTTCAGAACCGCATCCGCCAGTTTATCGACTTCCTCGCGAGTGTTATAGAACGCGAATGACGCCCTGGCTGTTGCGGGCACGTCGAAAAATTGCATCACGGGCTGAGCACAATGATGTCCTGCCCTTATAGCGATGCCCTGCTGGTCGAGGATCGTGCCGATGTCGTGGGGATGTATTCCTTCGATCTCGAACGACAAGACGCTCGCTTTATTCTCGGCCGTGCCGATGATCCTGACCTGCGGAATATCGCCGAGTCGTTCCTCAGCATATCGCAGCAGGTCATGCTCATGGGCAGCGGCCGCTTTGAAATCTATTGAATTTAGATAATCGATAGCAGCACCGAGCCCAATGCCGGCGGCTATCGCGGGCGTTCCTGCCTCGAACTTTTCCGGAATCGGCGCAAACGTCGAACCCTCGAAGCTCACGGTGCGTATCATCCCGCCGCCGGTCTGATACGGCGGGATCGCGTCGAGCCACTTGCGCTTGCCGTAAACGACACCGCTGCCTGTCGGGCCAAACATCTTGTGGCCCGAAAAAACAAAGAAGTCGGCATCGAGATCCTGCACATCCACCGGAAAATGCGGTACGCTCTGTGCCGCGTCAACCAGGACGGGAACCCCGAACTTATGCGCGGTCGCGATCATCGCCTTGACCGGATTCACAGTGCCGAGACTGTTCGAAACGTGGGTCACAGCGACGATCCGGGTCCGTTCGTTGAGCAGATTCTCATATTCGTCTAAGATCAGCTCGCCACGCTCGTTCATCGGGATCATTACCACGCGAGCGCCTCGTTCCTCGGCGATCATCTGCCAGGGGAGGATATTCGAATGGTGCTCCATCTGCGAAACCAATATCTCGTCGCCATGGCCGATGAACTTCTTCCCATACGACTGGGCGACCAGGTTGATACCCTCCGTCGTGCCGCGAACAAAAATACATTCCTTGACGTCCGGAGCATTGATAAAGCGCTTGACCTTTTCCCGAGCGGCTTCGTAGGCGGTTGTCGCGTGCTGTGAAAGATAATGAACTCCGCGATGGATATTCGAATGCTCCTCGGCCAGATACTTCGAGGTTCGGTCGATCACCGATTGAGGCACCTGCGACGAGGCTCCATTGTCCAAATACACCAGCGGCTTGCCGTTCACCGTCTGCGACAGCACCGGGAAGTCGCGCCGGATCGCCTCCACGTCCCAATCCAATGCGGATGGTGCGCCGGTGCCGCTGTCATCGAGGTCCGTGCCCTCCAAATACAATGTGTCTGGACTGATATCGAGATCATCCGGCCAACAAACGGTTCCGTTGGACACGCTTACATTAGTGAAGTTTTCGATCGTCTGAAGTCCGCGAAACGCTTCGTATTCCAGGTAAGGTTTGGCGCAAAATCGCTTTCTTCGCCCGTTGTTAAATGTTAGGTCGAGCGAAAAATCACTATTTGCCTTGGCGTCGACAACTTTGATCATAATTACCTCAATGGTTCGATGCTGAAAACCGGCTTTCCATCAATTGCAGATTCCCAACATTCGATTAGTTCGGCCTGATGTATCTCGATCCAGGCCTGGACCAGTTTCAACTTATTTCGGCGAAGACTTCCCTCGATCAGATCACCATCCGGTATCGAGATTACGGCCTCCTCACCATCGGCCTTAACGTGAACGTGCGGCATGTGATGTTTTCGATTGTCGAAGAAATACATCATCACGACGATGCCGTAAAAACTTGAGATCACAGGCATACCTATCTATCTATTGCCACGCTCAGACGATTCAATACAGCCTGATCCAGATCGAATTTGATGCCGTCGATCCCGATCTTGTTTATTATCTCCTCCGCAAAACCGTAAGTGAGTAAGTTACGAGCCAATGCTTCCGGCAGTCCCCGGGTTAGAAGGTAGAAAAGCTCCTCATCCTCCAGCTGTCCCACGGTCGCGCCGTGCGAGCATTTTACGTCGTCATTGAATATCTCGAGCTGCGGTTTTGTATCGACGCGAGCGTCACTGGAAAGCAACAGGTTCTTGTTCGACTGCTGCGCATCGGTGCCGTGAGCGTTCTCGCGGACAAAGACCTTTCCGTTAAAGACTCCGCGAGATTTGTCGTTGAGCACGCCTTTGTAGGTTTGATGCGATGTGCAGTTCGGCACCGTATGATCGATGATCGAGTGGGTGTCGTGATGCTGGCTGCCATTTAGCATATACAGCCCGTCAACCCAAGCCTCGCCGCCTTCGGCTGTGAATTTGACCTCGATGTCGTGCCGCGACAAACGCCCGCCGAGCTCGATATTGGTCGAATCGTAGCTGCTGCCCGGCCCGACACTCACCTCCGTCACACCGTAGTGAAACGCTTCGGGCGAATCACGCTGCACACGATAGTGCTCCAACCTTGCGTTGTCCTCTACGACGATCTGGATAGCCGTATCTGTAAAACTACCGGCCGCCGAATCATAAGTTTCTACGATGGTCGCTTTGCTGCCAGCCTCTGCAACGACAAGAAAATGCGGGAATATCGCCGTACCTTCGCCTGCAGCGATCGACAGATCGATCGGCTCGTCTAGGCTAGTCTCCCTCGCGATACGGATCACCTTTATATCAGCAAAGGCAAGATTCAGGGCTGTGAAACCATTTCGCTGCGTTCCGAATCGCGCCAAAAGCTCTTCATCATCGCCGATGTCGAATGATTTGAGATCTAAGATCTGAAACCCGGAGTTCGCGAGCTGGGCGGTGTTCGTATATTTCCAATCCTCGAGTTTCGGCGTTGGAAAGCCTGTCGCCGTAAAGGCTGCGAAAGCCCTTTCGCGAAGTTCGCGCAAAACGCCGCTTTTCTCGCCCTTGATTAACTCTCTAAATTGTTCCGTAAATGTCGTATCCATTACGGCTGTTGATAAACTCATTTTTCGCTAAAAACCTTTACTAAACTAAACTTGCTGTCGGCCTTGACGGTGTTGGTCGGGTCAAGGATAAATTCCTTTGCGATCTTCAACTTTCCCTCATTTTCGGCCCGCGGCTTCTTGTCATCGACGAGTGTCGATGTCGTGTAGTCGAACAAAAAATCGTGCCGGGTCAAAACGTATCTGATGCCCAAGGCCGCGGCTTTTGTACGAAGCTCTTGCGCACTTTGCGATTCCCATACCATTTTTCTTAAAGTCCAATCTTCAAACAAATAGTCCGAAAAGACGGGCCGTTCGATGTTATAGGTGTCACGGCGCATGTTGATCAGCCAGACCTTCGAGTCAGGCGTCGTGTTAGAGTTGATCTCCCGGTAATACGGAAAGTAGTCGAGATTGCGGCTCAGATATTCGTCACGAGTCTCGCCGCCGAGCGTGACCCGAAGCGGTGCTTTCTGGCAAAACCAGGCGAACGACGTCGCGATACATAGGAGCGAGGCTCCAGCGAGCGAGAATCTTACGGCCTTATCCAATGGATCGCGACGCCCAGCGAGCGCCTCGACCGATGCCGCAACTGCCAGCGCAAATGCCGGAACGATCGGCAGCAAATATCGCAACTGGGCGCTCGAGAACAGCCAGAACAAGTACATGATACCCGCTACGCCGGCCGCGATCTTTGCCTCGATCGGTACGTTTCGTTTCCAGAAGGCCCATATCACAAGCGGTAGGCCGATCAAGAACATCGGGCCTAAAACACCGTCGTAAAGCTGCGGATCTTCGGGCTGCGCGGCAAGCGAGACACGCAGCGGCGCTGTCACGTAATTGACGGGATTCGCCGCCGCCCCGCCGTATTGCGAGTTCATCGACTGAAAAAGATTCGACCGCTCGACATCCCAGCCGTTCGCGGTTCCTTTCCAGATGCTCATGTAAAAGGGAAACACAGGCGAGCCTGTCGCAACCCAAGTGCGCAAATACCAGGGCGATGCAAACATACCCGCGAGCAGAAGGGCACCAAACCCGGTAAGCAGGATTCGACGGACGTCCGACGAGCCGGCAGCCTCATCCGGCTCGTGGTGTCCGCGGGCGCGCAGCAAAATGACCAAGGCGAATGCCGCTATTACAAACAGCGCCGTCAGCTTCACGGACAAGGCTGCACCGAGGAATATACCGACAAGGATCATCGATCGCTGATCCTGCGACTTCCACCACCGGCACAGTGACCTGATCGCCAATGTAACAAACAACGCCAACGCCAGATCGACGTACCCGCTGGACGCAACATGATAAGCGGTAGGTACTGCCGCCACCATCAACATGGCGACAAGGGCCCACCGTTTCGAGATCCCGGTTTCGCGTGCCCAGCCGTATATTGCGGCGAGCAGCAAGGGGAAAAACAGGAATACGACAGTGCCGCCCGCGATCTCAGCCGTTCGCTGATCCGATAGACCTCCGATCAGGCGGGCCCACACAATGTGCATCTCCGTCCCAAGTGCGAGATAACTGGCAATATTCCCCTCGATGAATCCGCTGCTGCCTTGCGCAATAAATGCCTTCGGAACCGAGAAATGGTAGAGCAGTGTGTCCTTTGCGATCGGTGGGGCGATTGCCCCGACCACGGCGAGACCGAGTGGCAGCAGCGGCAAGAACATCAATAGCTTGTCGAAACCGTTCACCTTTTCGGACAAGTCGCTTTTTGCTCGACCCCGCAGCACACGGATCAAACTGAGTCCGCCCTCGATCAAACCGATACCGGTAACTATGATCGCCGTTATGGACGAATAAAGCCCTAAAAGTCCGAGGAAAAACCATAGGAGAGAAGTGATGGCGGCCCCGACCGCGATATTTTGGACTATCTCAAGCAACGGCGCGTGGGCATCACCGCGTTCGGTTTTCAGGTATCGGAACAAGAATGTTCCGGTCCCATGCCAAGCGATGAGAATGAGACCGGCAACCGCAAGTCCGCCTATCGAAGCCAAGACCCCCTCGCCGCCGAACAACGGCCCGCCCCCAAGGTTGCCAACAAGTGAAGGCAGTTTCAGCAGATCGCTGCTCCGAAACGCGACAAAAAGCGTAACCAAAACAGCCGACCAGATCGCGATCAGGAAAGCGACGTTGCTGCTGTTTTTTTTCGTTACCTCTGCCATTCGGTTTTATGAGTTGCCACTAGCTTTAGCTAGTGGGTAGGCAATGCAAAGAGATTCGGGCTTTAGCCCAACTTTCTTCTGCTCGACAATTTGGGCTAAAGCCCCGAGATGTGTTTGCTCGAAGATCACTAGCTAAAGCCAGCGGCAATTCATCGGAACAATTAGCGCGCCGCTCCCTTCACCCAGTCATAACCCTTCTCTTCCAACTCCAGGGCCAGCTCTTTCCCGCCTTCTTTTACGATTCGGCCATTTGCGAGGACATGGACAACATCAGGGACGATGAAGTTCAAAAGCCGCTGATAATGGGTCACGAGAATGATGGCGTTATCATCTGAGCGAAGTTTGTTCACACCCTCGGCCACTATGCGAAGCGCATCGATGTCGAGGCCGGAATCGGTCTCATCCAGGACGGCGAGTTTTGGTTCGAGCACTGCCATTTGCAATATCTCATTTCGCTTCTTCTCGCCCCCAGAAAAGCCTTCATTCACCGAGCGCTTGAAAAACTGCGGATCCATCTCGACGATCTTTGCCTTTTCTTTCAGGTAATCGTTGAACTCGAGCGGGTCGAGTTCTTCCCGGCCGTGATGCACCGCCTTTTGGTTGTAGACAAGCCGGAGGAACTGCGAATTCGACACGCCGGGCACCTCAACCGGATACTGGAACGCCATAAAAATGCCCTCGCGGGCGCGTTCATCGGGTTCGAGCTCGAGCAGGTTCTTGTCCTCGAACAGAACCTCGCCTGAAATGACTTCATATGACGGATGACCGGCCAGCACCTTTGACAAGGTAGATTTGCCGGAACCATTCGGGCCCATGATCGCATGAACCTCGCCCCTATTGACCTGAAGATTCAGGCCCTTTAGGATCTCTTTCCCTTCGATACCTGCATGCAGGTTCTTCACTTCTAACAACATAAAAAAATGAATGATGAATTGTGAATGATGAATGATGAATTCAAGATCGATTCATCATTCAACATTCATAATTTGATCTCCTTCTCCATCTCAAGTCCCGGGACGCCGTACCATTCTTCGGGCGGTGTGTCGCGGACCCAAGTGTAGCCGTGCTTTTCGTAAAGCTGTTTTGCGCCAACCGAAAAGTACGTCGTGTACAAAAATATGCGATCGTGCGTCGTTGTAGCCGCATATTCATCGATCGCATTCATCAACAAATGAGCGATCCCGCGGCCTTGGAAACTGGGATCGACTGCCATCGTCTTGACATACAAGTCGCCTTCTTCGACCGTGACCGAAACAGTGGCGACTACTTCGCCGTCGAGTTCAACGACCCATTGCGGACCAAGATCCAACCTTCGCGTAAACTCGTCCGGTCCCGGCGTAACGACTTCCATCGCCTCAGGCGTGTAATGCTCTCGATACACGCCAAAAGCCCGCCGAACGACATCTGCAATGCTCAGCGAATCGCTTTCCGTCGCCAGCCTGACCTCAGGCTGCGATGCCCTTTCCGGCGTTGACATAGATCTCACCCTTCAAATAGAGCACGGCGTTGCCGCCGATCTTCACTCGGTCACCGGTGAATTCGCAGAACAATTCACCGCCACGCTCTGAGACCTGGCGGGCTAATAGCTGATCCTTGCCAAGCACACCGGCCCAGTAGGGGATCAACGAACAATGTATCGCGCCTGTGACGGGATCCTCAGGGATACCAAGCTTCGGAGCGAACATTCGAGAAGCAAAGTCGCAGTCGTCCCCTTTCGCTGTAACGATGACCTCGTCGTATGGCAGATTCGCAACAGCCTGCATATCGGGGTCAAGCGTTGCGACTTCTTCCTGACTGCGAAGCAACATGAATAGCATATTGCCCTGCGATTCCCAGCTTTTCAGCGGCGGCACCTCGACGTTGACGAGTTGCGGCAGTGTTGGTATCTCCTTCATCGGATACGCCGGGAAATCCAGCGTCAGCCGCTCCCCATTTTTTGTTACACCAAGCGGCCCGCTGCGGTGCGATTGAAATTTGATCTCGCTATCTTCGAGTTTAAGCTCATTAAAAATAACGTGAGCCGTGGCAAGCGTTGCGTGGCCGCAAAGATCGATCTCAACCTTTGGTGTGAACCAGCGAAGGTTGTAAACATCTCCATTCTTTACAAAGAATGCAGTCTCGGCCAGATTATTCTCAGCAGCAATGCTCAACATCAGATCATCCGGCAGCCACGTATCAAGCGGCACAACCGCCGCCGGATTTCCGCCGAAAGGTTTATTTGTAAATGCGTCGACTTGGTAGATATCGAGTTTCATACAACTACATTCCGTGGTCGGCCTGTCGCCGCCAATTGATCCAACCCCTCAAGTGCAGGCAAAAGAAGACAATGCTGCCGAGCACCAGCGGCAGGCTTGCGATCAGGATGCCGACCGTCAACCAGCTTGTGCTGGCGACCATCATCACCAGAAAGCCGAATCGATTCTTGCTCCCGATAAGATAAACGCCGGTCAGTCCAGCGATCGTCGCAAGCCAATCTATGCCGTAATATTGCATTTGAGATCCTTTGCCCCAATGTCACGAAGAGGGTCATTCCTGTCTCCGGCCTTAACTGGGAAGCCTTCCTACTTCTTCGTCAACGCCACGATCTCGATCTCGACTTTTGCATCACGCGGCAGCCTGGCGATCTGCACCGTCGAGCGAGCCGGGAACGGCGCCTTGAAATACCTTGCGTAAACCTCGTTCATCTTTGCGAAATCGTTCATGTCCGCGAGGAACACTGTTACCTTAACGGCACTCTCAAGGCTCGACCTTGATGCCTTGAGTACTGCCGAGAGATTTTTCAATGCCTGCTCGGTCTGTTCGACAATACCCCCTTCGACGAGCATTCCCGTTTTCGGATCGCTCCCGATCTGACCGGCCGTAAACACAAACCCATTTGCCACTATCGCCTGCGAATATGGCCCGATCGCCTTCGGTGCATCAGCCGTCTCAACCGCACGTTTCGCCTGAGCGTTGGCAAAGGTAAACAAAGCTAACGAAAGTATCACCAACAAACCCAATTTCATCTCAGTGCTCTCCGTGACCTCTTTGGCTATGCTCCGACCGCAGCGATAGCCTGTATCTCGATCTTCGTGCCAAAATGAAGATCCTTGACCGGCACGATCGCTCTTGCCGGTCGATGATCGCCCATCACTTCGGCGTATTTTGCGTTAACCGCCGTCCACAATTCCATATCCGAAACATAAATGGTCATCTGCAAAACTCGACTTAGATCGCTGCCGGCGGCCTGCAAAACAGCCTCGACATTCCGCAAAGCCAATTCCGTCTGCTCACCAATATCACCCGTAAACGGCTCACGCGTGTCCAACGTCATCGGCAACTGCCCCGAGACGTAGATCAAACCATTGTGCTCAATACCCGGTGAATAATGGCCCTTTGGCTGCGGTTGGTCTGTTGGTTGAATGGATCTCATAATCGTAGGCGGAAACCCGAGCGGTAGCGAGGGTGTTCACGCTTGATCTCTCCGAACATGGCGCACCTTCCTACCGGTCGGATCTCCGCCTTTCTCTAGCCGACGCTGCCTTCCAGTTTCAACCCCAACAGCTTCGTCGCCTCGACGGCATATTCCATCGGCAGCTCGCGGAATACTTCTTTGCAGAAGCCGTTGATGATGAGCGATACAGCATCTTCTTGCGGGATGCCGCGCTGCTGCAGGTAGAACAATTGGTCTTCGCTGATCTTGCTGGTCGTCGCCTCGTGTTCGACGCGAGCGGTGTTGTTCATCACCTCGATGTACGGGAACGTGTTCGCCTCGCACCTGCCGCCGATCAGCATCGAATCGCATTGCGTGTAATTACGCGCGCCGTCAGCCTTCGGCATCACCTTCACAAGGCCGCGATAGGAGTTGTTTGATCTCCCAGCCGAGATCCCCTTTGAGACGATCGTCGATTTCGTGTTCTTGCCGAGATGGATCATCTTGGTGCCGGTGTCGGCGATCTGCGCGTTGTTGGTGAGGGCGACCGAATAGAATTCACCGATGGAATTGTCACCTTGCAATATCACGCTCGGATATTTCCATGTGATCGCACTGCCCGTTTCAACCTGCGTCCACGATATTTTCGAGTTCACCCCTCGGCAAGCTCCTCGTTTTGTTACGAAGTTGTAGATGCCGCCATTTCCGTTCTCGTCGCCGGCGTACCAGTTCTGCACGGTCGAGTACTTGATCTCGGCGTCATCGAGAGCAACAAGTTCGACCACCGCCGCGTGGAGCTGGTTCGTGTCGAACTGCGGCGCCGTACAGCCTTCATTATACGCAACGTAACCGCCTTCTTCTGCAACAATTAGCGTGCGTTCGAACTGGCCGGATTCCTGCGTGTTGATGCGAAAATACGTCGATAATTCCATCGGGCAGCGAACGCCTTTCGGAATGAAAACGAACGAACCGTCGGAAAAGACCGCTGAGTTCAGCGCGGCGTAATAGTTATCACCGACAGGTACGACCGAGCCGAGATACTTCTTCACAAGCTCCGGGTATTCCTCGACCGCCTCCGTGAACGAACAGAATATAACACCCGCTTCCTTGAGCTTCGCTTTGTAGGTCGTCGCGACCGAAACCGAATCAAAAACGGCATCTACCGCAACATTCGCAAGCATTTTCTGCTCACTCAAAGGAATGCCGAGTTTCTCGAACGTCTTGACCAGTTCCGGATCGACCTCGTCCATCGAGGCCTTCTTTGGCTTTTGTCTCGGGGCGGCATAGTACGAAATGTCCTGGAAATCGATCTTGGGATAGTCGAAATTTGCCCAATAGTCAGGCTCGGCCATCTTCAACCACTGACGATAGGCCTTCAGCCGAAATTCGAGCATCCACTCGGGCTCGTTCTTTTTCGACGAAATAAGCCGTACAGTGTCCTCGGACAGACCTTTCGGGATAATGTCCGATTCGATATCAGTGACAAAGCCGTACTTGTATTCCCGATTGGTAAGTAATTCCGCTGCTGTCGACATAAGCCTGAAACCCTATTTCCACGAATAAACTAAACTGCGAATGAGAAATGTCGTACTCAAGGAATTCGTGGCCAAATTTCTTAGATCCTCTGTGGTTCGATGGTCCGATGAATACCTTGGATCTGGTGAAACATCTCGCCGACCGCAAACTCATTCCCGACTAGCTGCGACAGCGTGATCTTTGAAAGAGCATTCTCGACGATCTCGTGCAGCCCAACGATCACAGGCCGAATGCCGCAGTCGCCGGTGTGGACGCACTTGTCGAGTACGCCGGTGTAACTGTCGCAGTGTTTGCCGACGACATCCGCATCGAGCACCTTAATGATCTCGCTCAAGCGGATCTCCGAGGCGGGCCGCGAAAGAAAATAGCCGCCCTTTGTTCCGCGGGTCGATTGCACAAAACCCGCTTTATTCAGGATCCACATCAGCTTACCGGCATTTGCTGTCGAAATACCCTCGCGTTCCGCGATCTGCGGCAATGTCAGACTCTCACCGTCGCTAAGGTCAGCCAGCTGAACCAGGCATCTCAATCCATATTCTTCCTGCGCCGAAATCTTCATAACCCACGTCCGTACGATCGTTTGATGGTCAGCTTAGAGGGATATAATCTCAAAACATTATTTTTTTGTCAAGATTGAAGGGCCGGAAGAACCCGGCCCAAACCGGTCGATCTTCCCTATTGACGTGGCCGCTCGCGGCCATCGACCGCATCAACAAGCTCGACAACAAAGATCAGGGTAGCGTCAGGCGGGATCACACCGCCGGCACCGCTCGAGCCGTAGCCGATCGTGGGCGGTATGATCAGGATTGCCTGGTCGCCGACGCGGAGTCTTGCGATCCCTTCGTCCCAGCCTTTTATAACTCTTCCGACGCCGAGCGGGAAGGAAAACGGCCTTCCCGAGTCTCGCGAACTGTCAAATTTGACGCCGTTCGTCAGCGTTCCGGTGTAGTGCACGGTAACCATGTCCCCCGCCTTGGCCCGCACACCTGTTCCTTTTTTGGTTATCAGGTAGATAAGGCCTGAGGCTGTCTTAATGGCTCCGGCCGAAGGGGCCTTCGGGGCCGGCTTCGATCCCGACTTTCGCGGCCGGCTCTGCGCGTTCACCCCGATCGAAAGTATAGCCAAGGCAATGGTTAACAAGACGAATCGACGTATCATATCTTTGATCCAAAGTACGACGTCAAGGTTATCAGATTTGACCCAATGTCAGAACCGGTCCGGTACATGAGGGTCGAGGTGACGGATAGCGTGCGTTTATCGCTGCCAGTTCCGGCCTCGGATCTTCACGGCCCGTTCGATTAGATCGACATTCTCAAGTATCTTAAGCCGCAGATCATTGTCGAGATCGGGGTTATCGGCGAGGAATTTATTTACGATCACCAGAGCCTCCGCGCTGTTTTGACCGCCTATGAACGCACCGAGCCAGCCGTTGACGAAGAAGATCTTGCGGTTGCGCTTGTGGTTCGGAAGCTCTTCTAACGCTCGTTCCAGATACGGCAATGTCAGTTCATGATGGCGAATGTTGTTGAACGGCCCGAACGCTGCTTCGATCCAGCTTTCCGAGATCTCTTTGTTATTGACAAAGTCGTTCCAGAACTTCGCTTTGTTCTCGGCTGTGGCAAAGCCAGCCTTGGCGGCATAGGCGTAGCGCTTTGCGTCGTCGCTCGTTTCCGTGCGTTCGAGTTCGGCCAGCAGTTTCGAGGCCTCGGGGTCACCGAGGATGATGAGCCGTTGGACGATGTCGAACTTGTCCTTGGTCGTGGCAGCGACACGGCCGGTTGGCTTTAATATTGAGTCAGCCCCTTTCCTGACACCCTCCCTACCGGTCGGGTTTCCGCTTTTTAGGATCTGCTTCATGATCCGGCGGGCGTTCTCGCTCGACGCGAGATTGAGGAACGCCCGATAGTACGTGATCTTCTGCCCGGGCGTCGGGGCGGTTTTCATACGGTCGATAAGGAGAGTTTCGACGCGGGCCTGCAGATCAGATGCCGAGGCTCGACCGTTAGCGAGGGCTCGACTCGCCCGTTGAGTGCTAGGCCCTTGATTACGCATGGGCTTCTGCAATGAGATCCCACTTGCTGCCGCAGGTGGTAACGACCCGGCAGACGCACCGCCGCCCGCATCGATGTAATACCTCATGGCAGTCGAAACGCGGCCGAGCAGCGTCTGGATCGTGCTTTCGTCGGTTTCGAGTTTGATGTTCTTGACCACCAGCTCGACATACTCACGCGGGTCCATCTCGGCCTCGCGAACGCTGTCCCACAAAGCTCCCCACATCATCGTGCGCAGAAAATCGTCCTTTTCTTTGCCGATGTTTCTAAGAACATAGTTGCGGCTCCTGGGATCGAGAAGAAAAATGCCGTAGCCGTAGTCTCTGTAGTTCGGAAACGCAAACAGCACTCTTGGAAATGGAGGGCCGTCGCAGGCTCCACCGAATGGAGCGGGCCCCAGCCGATATCGAGTTCCATTCCAGGTTTTGCCGTTCGCAAATCTTACGAGCGGTTCAATATTCATCCGCCACATCCCAGGCTCGCCGTATGGCGTTGTTTGAAACAGACCAAGATCAAAGCAGTTCGCTATCTCAATACGATCGCGTCGAATTACCGGAGCGCCCCGCTCGGTTACCCATTGTTTTGCCCAATCCTGAAGTTTCTGGCCGCCCGCGTCCTCAAACTCACCAACCAGATCCTGCCACGTCGCATTCCCAAACTCATGCTTCTTCAAAAACGCTCGGACGGCGGTCTGGAATTTTTCTTCGCCGAGATAGAACTCGGCTTGGCGCAGGAAGGCGGGGGCTTTGTTGTAAACGATCGCGCCGTAGGCGGATTTCGCGGCGGAGAGGTTTTTTATTTCCTGGTAGATCGGCGTCGTGCCTTTGGTGGAATCGGTCTGATAGGCAACCTGTTTGACGCGTTCGTAAAAGACCTTCCAGGCGTTGTATTCCGGTATGACGCGCTCCATCGCCTTGTACGCCGTAAAGGTCGCAAAGCCCTCTTTCAGCCAGAGGTCGTCGAACCAACGCATCGTTACCGTATCCCCAAACCACTGATGAGCCGCCTCGTGAAAGATCACCGTCGCCCGCGAAATATAGTCGTTCTTGGTCGGCTCCTGCGGAAAGATGATGCTCGATTCCCTGAGGAAAGTCGCCCCCGCGTGCTCCATCCCGCCAAAAGGAAATTCCGGGATCAGAACGAGATCGTATTTGGGGAACGGGAACTTGTAATCGAAATACTGCTCGAAATACTTGACCGCCTCGCGGTTAAGCCGAAAGACCTCAGCGGCATGGGTTTTGAACTTGGCGGCTTGAGACTTGCGCACATAGATCGCGTCAACCCGATCAGCCTCAGAGGCAGAAACCCGACCCGTAGGGAGGGTGTTTCCGTTCGGCGGCGAAGAGACACCCTGGTTACCACTCAGGTTTCCGCCTGCGCGGTCAAACTCTTCAAACGGTCCCACAGCGAATGCGAAGACGTAGGTGCTGATGGGTTTGGTTTCCGTGAACGTCGAATTCTGTTGACACCCGGCTCCGGGCGGCAGCCTTACGCAGTCGGCGATCCCTACTTGTACACCAGTTGTATTTGAGACGACCTTCCACGATTCCGGCCTTGTCATCGTCAGCGTAAACCTCGCCTTCAGATCCGGCTGATCAAACACCGGAAACGCCGTGCTCGCATCTGACGGGACGAAGAGCGAATAGATATATTCCGAACCGTCCTCTTTGTCGATGTACCGCGTGATCGCCGAGCCGCTGGTAAGGATCGGCGAGGTGAGATCGAGCTTGATGACGTTTTCGCCGATGACGACACCCTCGCGGAAGATGAGGTGTTCGTTGAGCTCCTCGTACGGAACGCGGACGCCCCCGTCCGCAACCGCCGCTTGCGGCGGAAACGCGGCCTTACCGTTGATCGTCAAATTGGAGATCGTTGACTTTTCTTCGTGTCCCCTGATCTTGCGCCAGTCAAGAATTATCGGCGGCAAGTCGCCTGCTGTCGCAGTCGTTGCGGACGAGGGCGTCCGCGTTCCGACATTCACCCGTATCTCGATCGTCCCCTTCAAGACCGGCGACATCTTCTCAAGTGTCAGATCAAGCTTGTACCGAACGTCCGAGTACCGGGCGGAGCGCCATTTCGCCAGCTCATGCGAAACGCCCGGCTCGATCGGCGGGATCTGTGCCGAACATATGACCACCATTGCGAGGATCATGAGCAGAATTCGAAATGCCATTACGTACATCATAAACCTAAGTGCTTCGACCATCCCAAATAGTTGGTTCGGGATCCGACCTCATAGGTAACCGAACGCGACCTCGCAAGCAGAGAACTGCTTCCCCCGCCTTCTATCCGATCCTTCTTGACTCCTGCACCGATCTGTAGTACAGTGTATCACTGTCGCAACGCACCGAGAGCGTCGCGAAGAATGATCTTTGAAAATTTATGCATTCTATGGCTGTAAGACAGCGTAACCGCCATTGTTTCAATAGTTTCCCTGTCCGCTTGATATCGCGGACAAGCCGCGGACAACGGGCGGACAAGGAGCGGACATGCGGACAAGACGGGAACCTCCAAAAAAGCAAAAAAGGCCGCCGTCAGGCAGCCTTCTTGATCTGAGAAACTGGCTTTGCCCTGCTTAGAGAGCGAAGCTAAAACTAACGAAGCCGGTCGCCTTGACGGGTTGGCCGTCGCGAACAAATGGGCGGAACCTCCATTTCTTCACTGCATCTTTTGCGGCGCTCTGGAGCATCGGCGGGCCTTCCGCCCTCTGAACCGCCGCAACTGTGCCGTCTTCATCGACCATGACCTCGACCCTGACCACGCCGCTGGCACGAATGACCTTGGCGGCGGGAGGATAGACCGGCTTTGTCTGTAACGTGGCGTATGGGATCAGAGAGCCAACTTTCAACGGGGAATCATCTTTGACAGCCTCGGCGGCAGGCAACGGATCTGCTCCGATCGTCACCGCAGGTTTCTCAACATCCTTCTTTGGTTCTTCGATAACGGGCTTTTCTTCCGGCGTTGATGGGATATAAACAGGCCGCTCGTCCTGCGGAGGCGATGCAGCCGTCGGTGCCGGATCGGCGTTTCCGACGATCTTCACCTCACGTTCCCTCGTTTGTGCCGGCGTAGGCTGGACGATCGGTTCGCTGGCTTGGGTGTTTACGGTTTGAACAGGGGCCGGAGGCGGTTCCACCGGTTTGTTGACGATGGGGGTTTGCACCTTTTCGGGCTCGGCCTCGGCAATGGCGTTCATGATGACACTTCGGGAACTGGCCATCTTTTCCCGCGTGTCGGCAACTTCGTCCGTCCATCGGCGCGAATCATAGGTATCGCGGGCGATCATGCTCCGCGAGCTGCTGGCTTCTTCCAGCATCGCCATAGCGTCAGCGGCCTTGGCCTTGTCCGTGCCGAGTTCCTTCGCCTGAGTGATAACGACCTCGAGCGTTTCGCGCATCTTTTCGAGATCGTTCAGGGCTTCGAGCGGCAGCGTCCGATCTGAAACATTCAGTCCGAGAGCCTTGTAACGCTCGGCCCGGGTACGAGCACCTTTTATCACTTGGCCGGCAACGGCCATGTAGTTTGTACCCGCGTTTGGTTTCGTGGTTTTCTGGGCGGCATAGAACTCGTTGAGCAGGTCCTGGGCACGTTTGAAATCGCCCTGCTCGAGATAGCTGTTCATCAAGAGTACGTTGACGACGCTCTGTACAGCAGGATCAGCCGACTCTTTGCGGATGTTTTCGAGTTCGTAGATGGCAGCGTTGTAGTTGCGGACCACGATAAACGCTTTGGACTTCGAAATGCGGTCTCGCATTACATCGCCCGAGGTGGGCGGGCCTATCTGCGGCGGAACTGGTGATTGCGTAGGGGCAGCGGTCTGTCCGAAAAGGATCGCGGCTGAAAAAAGTAAAACCCCTAAGACGGAAGTGCCAAACCTCCTGACATTTAACGGCATTTATAGTCCTCCTATCGACTTAAATTTTCCGTAAAGGCCAAGCGAACTCACCCGAAGAAGGCTCACTATTACGACCTGAAACTCAACAAAACGAAACGCCAAAAATGCCACCGGTCGAGCCTGTTGTTGGGCCCGCAAATCATTTATTCAAACTATCGATGATTTTTTTGCGGTATGCGTTTGCGTTTCTTTTTATAACACTTTCGTTGAGTGTGAGCAAACGACGGTCGAGCATGACGACCCGTCCATTGATGATGACGGTTCGTACATCGTTTGCTTTGGTCGAGTAAACAAGGGAGGAATAGATGTTGAATGACGGCGTCTGGTTGAGACTGTCGAAGTCGAGGATCACAATGTCAGCCCGCTTACCGACCTCGAGCGAGCCGGTTATATTATCGAGATGCAAGGCCCTCGCGCCGCCAATGGTGGCCATCTCAAACGCCTGTTCCGCCGGCAGCGTCTTTGGATCGTTCGAGGTCAATTTATGGAGTTTTGCGGCAGTATCCATCTCTTCCCACATGTTGAGATCGTTGTTCGACGCAGCTCCGTCGGTGCCGATCCCGACGGCGATATTCTTCGCGAGCATTGCAGGGATCGGAGCGACACCTGAGGCAAGCTTCATATTCGACTGTGGACAATGCGCCGAGCCGACGCCACGTAGCTTGTAGATATCGATCTCGTTCGGTGTGAGCCAAACGCTGTGTGCGGCGATCGTTCTATTGGAGAGGAATCCGATCGAGTCGAGGTACTCGACAGGAGTTTTGCCGTATTGGGCTTGAATGTCATCGCGCTCTTTTTTGGTTTCGGCTACGTGGATCACAACGGCTGAATCCAGGCGGTCCGATTGCTGACGGATCGAACGAAGCGTCGAGGTTTCAAGCGTGTAAGGTGCGTGCGGGGCGGCGGCAGGGACGATCAGGGGATCGCCTTTCCACTTCTTGATGAACCGTTCCGTATAGTCGAGAGCCGCCTCGGGGGTCTTGTTGTCCGAGACGGGAAACTTGATGATCGTCTCTCCCAGTACGCCGCGAACACCTGCCTTCTTTGTCTCGTCCGCGATCGCGTCTTCGAAATAGTACATGTCGCAGTAGGTCGTCGTTCCGCCGCGTATCATCTCCGCGAGGCCCAGCCGCGTACCGGCACGGACAAACTGCTCATTCACATTCTTGGCTTCCGCGGGAAATATGTATTTCGTAAGCCAGTCGTTTAGATCCAGATCGTCAGATATCCCGCGAAAGAGAACCATCGGAATATGCGTGTGCGTATTGATCAGCCCCGGCGTAATCACTTTGCCCGTTGCATTGATCACCCTCTTTGCCCGCGAGTTTCGTTCTACGATCCGCCGACTGCCGAGCATGAATATCTTTCCATCATCGATAGCGATAGCCCCGTTTTCGATGATCCGCCGTTCCGCGTCCATCAAAACGATCGTCCCGCCGACGATCAGAAGATCGACGTCAACCGCCCGCGACTTCTCAGAAGCGGCAACAGCCAGGCTCGAAATTGGTATTGAAATGAGAAGGAGAATCGAGAAGAAAGATTTCAGCTTATCCATAGCTGAAGTTACATCAAAGGAACCACTGGTATCAAGTCTTGTCGATCTGTTCGAGTTACTGAATATCCGCGTGATCGTTTAACATGCTTCGCCAGAACGGGCTATCGCCCGAAGGCTGGCTTTCAGATCTCAGATCTCAAATTTGCGATTACCTTTTCGCTGGCGGTTTCGACTGCGGCTCGTCCGCAAAACGGCGCCAACGTCCCCGGTCTTCTTTCGCTGCTTTCTGACGCTCGATCTCCCTATCGGTCAGAGGTCGGCCGTTCAGTCCAGTGAGCTTTGATTCTAAGGGTTCCTCTTTAGTCATTCACGGAAAGTATACGATATGACGAGCCTCTTTCAAACAATAATTCGATCTCGTCCAGCGACTTATTGATGTTGGAGAGGTACGCCGAATTGGTTCCTTTCGGGATCACCAGTTCGACCAGGATCGGTCCCAGTCCCTCATTCTTGGCCCATCTCGCAAACTGTTTCGCGATAGGCCGACTTCATTTCAAAAACTTCGAATCAAATGCCCGCGGAAGCAGTTCGCTCATCATGATCGTCTCGCTTTTTCCCTCCAGATTTGCGAGGATCACTGGGACATCGCCGCAGAATTCCCAGATGATCTGGCGGCAGACGCCGCAGGGCGGTGTGAGATCTTCGGTGTCAACGACGACAGCGATCTTTGTAAAATGCTTCTCACCGCGCGAGATCCCCTTCCATATCGCCACACGTTCGGCGCATACGGTCAGCCCGTAGCTCGCCGATTCGACATTGCAGCCCGTGTAGATCGTCCCGTCATCGGCCTCAACCGCCGCGCCGACCATGAAATTTGAATAAGGCGCGTGTGCCCGCAAGCGAACCTCGGCTGCAGCCGATACCAGTTTTTCGTCTTTTTCAGTCATTCGTTAAACCGCAGCCTTTTGCTCTTCAGCGAGTCGCGTGCGGATGAGGCCGCACAACATATCGATACTGACCCCGGTCTGGCCCCCTTCGGGGATTATTACGTCGGCGTGTCGTTTTGTGGGTTCGACGAATTCGAAATGCATCGGGCGGATCGTGCGTTCGTATTGGTCGAGTGTTCGCTCGAAAGAGCGGCCCCGCTCGGCAAAATCGCGCCGGAGCCGACGCATCAAACGGATATCATCCGGAGTGTCAACGTAAACCCTCACGTCGAGCAGGTCGAGAACCCTCGGTTCGGCAAATATCAATATCCCTTCGACGATGACCACCGGCCTCGGCTCGATCACCTCGATCTTGTCGCTCCGCGTATGTGTTTTGAAATCGTACAAGGGCATCTCAACCTTCCGCCCTTGATTCAGCCGCAGAAGATGGTTGACCATCATATCGCTGTCGAGCGAATCAGGATGGTCAAAGTTTGCCTGATGGCGCTCATCCAGCGGCATATCCGCAAGATTTCTGTAGTAGGAATCCTGCTCGACGAGTACAACATTCGACTCGCCGACGGCCTCTACTATCGCCCTCGCTATCGTTGTTTTTCCGGAACCTGTTCCGCCGCAAATGCCAATTATCATAAGAGAATTCTTTTCGTCGAGTCGGAGAGCAATGGAGTAAGCAGATCACCTCCGTCTTCCGAAACCCGGCGTTTCAACTGATCCTTCCAACAAAACGCCTCAGCAGCTCACCAAAGACTTCAGCAACACGCGCCCCAGTATCCATCACTTCAGAATGATCGATCTCGCCCTCGGTCATCCCGGCCGCGAGGTTTGTGATACACGAGATGCCGAGCGTACGCATACCCATATGCCGAGCGGCTATCGCTTCGGGAACGGTCGACATGCCGACTGCATCCGCACCGAGCTGTCGATACATCCGCACCTCGCTCGGCGTTTCGTAGGTCGGCCCGGAGAGCGCACAATAGACGCCGCGATGGACAAGATCGGTCAGCGTTGCATCGCGCCCTTGAGCATATCGTTCACGAGCGATCGCTTCGGCTTCTTCGTGGGCAATCTGTTGAAACTCGCGGTCGTAAACCTCGGTCATATCCGGGAATCTTGCCCCGAAGCGTCCGTCATTTGGGCCACGCAGCGGATTGACGCCGATGCAGTTCAAGTGGTCCGAAATGATCATCAGGCTGCCGGGCGTCATATCCGAATTCAGGCTGCCCGCGGCATTCGTAAGGACGAGATTCCTGACGCCCATTAACCCGAAGGCTCTCACGGGAAGCATGACCTGCTGCATGTCGTAGCCTTCGTAATAGTGAAAACGACCCTGTTGTACGACCACATCGTGCCCGTCGATCTTGCCAAGTACGAGCTGGCCGGCGTGTCCCTCCACAGTAGATCTGGCGAAACCAGGGATCTCTTCGTAGGGAATGCGAACCGCATTCGACACGGAATCGGCGAATCTGCCCAGCCCGCTCCCGAGCACAATGGCAGTTTTCGGCGCGGCCGAACACTTTTCCCTAATAAATTCGGCCGCCGCTGCGGCCTGTTCGTATGACATACTTCGGACTGACAGATTACCACATTAAGTAGCTTTTGAACGGTCTGCGCATCGATCGATACAGGATCGCTAGCTGCCCTTTCGGTATGGAATACCCAAGGCTTTGGGCGCTCGCGAGAGGCCAATGAAGCCTGCAAGGACGATGATCGTAAGCACATACGGGATCATCTGAATGAACTGAACCGGTATGTCGTCGCCCGAAGGCATCTTGATCACGCCTTGTATCTGGATCGAGAGGGCCTCGGTAAATCCGAAGAACAGACAGGCGAAGAGCACTGGGACCGGTTTCCATTTGGCCAGGATCAATGCGGCAAGCGCGATGTAGCCGCGGCCGGCGGTCATCCCGCGTGTGAAGAGCGACGATTGGCCGATCGAAAGGTAGGCCCCGCCCGCAGCCGCGAGAATCCCTGAGATCACAACCGCGGTGTATCGAAGCTTAATGACATCGACGCCGGCGGCATCGGCGGCAGCCGGGTTCTCGCCGGCCGCACGAATACGAAGGCCGAACGGTGTCTTGTACAAGACGTACCAACATGCCGGAACCAGGGCAAACGCAAGGATCGAAGCAAGCGAAACACGGTTGAAATAGTCGGGAAGCAGGAATTCTTTCGCGATCTGCTGCGTCGAGCCGGCGGAATCATAAAACGCACTGCTAAGAACAGCCGGAAGCCCGAGCATCAACAGGCTGACCGCGAAACCCGCGACGACCTGGTCGGCCTCGAATTTAATGACCGCGACTGCAAACACTAATGCGACGATCGCACCGACAAGCATTCCGGCAAGGAATCCCAGATAAGGATTACTAAGTTCGTAAGTGACAACCGCTGCCGTGAACGCGCCGGCAAGCATTAGGCCTTCGAGCGCGATGTTGATAACGCCGGCACGCTCTGAGAACATTCCACCGAGGGCAGCGAAGATCAGCGGAGTTGCGAGCCTGATCGTCGAGAACAGCAGGATGAGTAAAAATGTCGGTGTTAGTACGTCGCCCATCCTATTTCCTCGAGAATTTTTGGAGCGAAGCCACAAAAATGATTATGATCGCCTGAAGGACCTCGACCAGGTCCTTTGAAACGTATTTGGTCTCTATATCAACGAAGATTTCGCCGCGTTTTAAGACAGCGAAAAAGATAGCCGCAATAAATATGCCCAGCGGATGATTTCTCCCGAGAAGCGCGACGGCGATCCCCAGGAAGCCCCAACCGTCCGAAAAACCGTCGTAATAGCGATACCGATAGCCGAGAACCTCGCCGATCGCGACCATGCCGGCCAAACCACCCGAAATGGTCATTGCGAGCACCATCTGCTTCTTCGGCGATATGCCGCCGTACTCCGCCGCTGACGGGTTTTCGCCGACCGCGCGAAGTTCATAGCCCCACTTTGTTTTCCACAAGAATACGTAAACAAGCACACACATAAGGATCGCCAGCAAAAATGCGACGCTGAGCGGTACAAAATCAGGCATTCCGGGAATGTACTGGCTGATACGCGGGATGTGGGCCCCTTTTCCGATCTCAGCCGTTTGCAGGATCGGGTCCCCGGGGATCTTGAAGTAGTACTGCGTAAAATAACTGACAAGTGCAATGCCGATGAAGTTCATCATGATCGTGTTGATGACCTCATGCGAGCCGAACCTGGCCTTCAGCAACCCCGGGATCGCTCCCCAGATGCCGCCAGCAACGATGGCTGTAACGATGCAAACCAAGACGAGGAGAATGGAGGGAAGGCTGAACCAAGACCAATTCTCCTCTTTACCGAAGACTGTTACCACAGCCCCGCCAAACTTTATGCCGACCCAGGCCGTAGCGAACGCCGCAACGTATAGCTGGCCTTCAGCTCCGATATTGAGTAGGCCGCATCTAAAGGCAACTGCAACTGCGAGTCCCGTGAATATCAGAGGCGTCGCAATAAACAGCGTGTAACCAAAGTCGTTGAGTGACCCGAAAGAATTGCCGATCAGGTGATAAAAGGTCGTAAACGGATCGTCACCGATCAGGACGACGATAATGCCGCCGACAACAAATGCCGCCAGCACTGCAGCGATCGGCCATAAAACTTCGCGAAGTATATTCATTCTTACGCCAGTTGCCGCCCAGATAGGTGAGGACCCGGCAACATCGATCGTTGATCCACTTTTGAACCTGTGCGTGAAACAATATAACCGAGATTGCTCGAAACTGTCATCTGCGAAGCTCAAAAGTGAGCCTAAAAAAATATCTCCCAGTGTGCCATCATAATACTTGACAATAAAACACTCAGATATTATTATGCATATAGACTAATTAATAGTCGTTTAAGAAAATCTTGGAGGAAATTATCATGAATATCGTTAAATATGATCCTTTTCGTGAACTTCGCAGTCTGCAGGATGAAATGACGAGGCTCTTTGCCGGAGTCGCTCCGACGGGTTCACAGCGAAATGAGTTTTTCAGCGGCGCGTGGAGCCCGAAGGTCGATATCTTTGAGAACAAGGAGAACCTAGTGCTCGAGGCGGAATTGCCCGGGATGACGAAAGATGATTTCGATCTTTCGTTTGAGAATAACGTCCTGACATTAAAGGGTGACCGAAAGTTCGAGAAGAAGACCGATGAGGATAACTATCATCGCGTCGAACGTGCGTACGGCACATTTACAAGATCGTTCACGCTGCCTCAGACGGTAACCGCTGAGGGTGCAGTCGCTGAATTCAATGACGGTATCCTCTCCGTAACGCTTCCAAAGCGCGAGGAAACAAAGGCCCGCAAGATAGAGGTCACGGGTGCGAGCGGAAACAAAACGATCGACGCCAAGTCTGCAAAAGCGTAATTAGAGGCGTAATTGCACGACGCGGAGGCGCAGAGAAAGCCGAAAAAGACCTCTGCGTCTCCGCGTCTGTGCGGTAAGATAGTACCTATGAGATTCGATAGATTCACGATCCGCGGCCAGGAAGCCGTGCAGGAAGCGATAACTCTCGCCGAGAAAGGCCAAAACCAGCAGGTCGAGCCGGAACATGTTCTTGCAGCAATGCTTGACCAGAAGGAAGGGGTGTTAAAGCCGATCTTGGGTAAAATCGGGGCGAATTCGGCGACGATTGCCGCTGAATTGGAAAAAGCGATCTCCAAGTTTCCCAAGGTGAGTGGCGGCCAACAGTACTTCAGCTCGCGGACCAACACGCTTTTCCAGTCGGCCCAAAAGGAGGCAGAGAAGATGCAGGACGAATACCTTTCGACCGAGCATCTGCTGCTTTCGATCGCCGATGAGAAGCAGGGCGACGCAGGCCGCATATTGCGTTCTAACGGAGTGACGCGTGAAGATCTCGAAAAGGTGATCACCGATATGCGCGGCGGATCACGGATCACGGATCAGAACGCTGAGGAGAATTTTCAGGCCCTCGACAAATACGCTTTGGATCTAACTGAGCGTGCGCGCAAGGGCAAGCTCGATCCGGTCATCGGGCGGGATGACGAGATCCGTCGTACCATACAGATCCTTTCGCGTCGGACCAAGAACAATCCCGTACTTATCGGAGAACCAGGCGTAGGTAAAACGGCGATCGTTGAAGGCCTGGCTCAGCGAATTGTTTCCGGTGATGTTCCGGAAGGATTAAAGAATAAGCGTCTTGTTTCGCTCGATCTTGGCGCGATGCTTGCCGGAGCCAAGTATCGCGGCGAGTTCGAAGATCGTCTAAAAGCTGTTCTGAATGAGATAGAAAAGGCTGAAGGACAGATCATTCTGTTTATCGACGAGCTGCATACGCTCGTTGGGGCCGGAGCAAGCGAAGGTGCGATAGACGCATCGAACATGCTGAAACCGGCGCTTGCGCGCGGAGTTCTACGGTCCGTCGGCGCGACGACGCTGGCCGAATATCAGAAGTACATTGAGAAGGACAAGGCACTCGAACGCCGTTTCCAACAGGTATATGTTGGTGAACCGAATGTTGAAGATACCATCGCCATCCTTCGCGGGCTGAAGGAGCGCTATGAGGTGCACCACGGTGTTCGCATCAAGGATGCTGCGATTGTGGCCGCTGCAACACTTTCAAACCGATACATTACGGACAGATTTCTCCCGGATAAAGCGATCGACCTAATCGACGAGGCGGCCTCAAGGATCCGGATCGAGATCGATTCGTTGCCCCAGGAGATCGACGTTCTGGAACGCGAGATACTCCAGCTCGAGATCGAGCGCCAGGCCTTAGGCCGTGAAACGGACGAAAAATCTAAGGTTCGCCTCGACGATATCGAAAAACGCATCGCAGATCTGAATGAGAAGTCGTCGGCAATGAAAGCGAAATGGCAATCGGAGAAGGAAGAGATCGAAAAGATGCGGGCGGCCAAAGAGCAGCTCGAGCAGGCAAAACTTGAACTCGATCAAGCCCGTCAGAACGGCGACCTCAACAAGGCGGCTGAACTCCAGTACGGCCGAATTCCTGAGCTCGAAAAATCGCTTGAGACCGAACAGTCCCGACTCGCCGATTTGCAAAAGGATGGTGTTTTTCTCAAGGAAGAGGTTGATGAAGAGGACGTTGCTGAGATCGTAGCCCGCTGGACCGGCGTTCCGGTCTCGAAGATGCTCGAAGGCGAGATGCAGAAGCTCGTCAACATGGAATCGAACTTGCGTAAGCGAGTGATCGGTCAGGACGAGGCATTGGAGGCAGTTGCAAATGCGGTGAGACGGGCCCGGGCCGGTTTGCAGGATCCAAATCGTCCGGTTGGCTCATTCATTTTCCTTGGTCCTACGGGGGTCGGTAAAACGGAAACGGCGCGGGCGCTCGCCGAATTCATGTTCGACGACGAGCGCGCGATGGTTCGGCTCGATATGTCCGAATACATGGAAAAGCACGCCGTTGCCAGAATGATCGGAGCACCGCCGGGATACGTCGGATACGACGAAGGCGGCCAGTTGACCGAAGCCGTTAGGCGCCGCCCTTACTCGGTCATTCTCTTCGATGAGATCGAAAAGGCCCATCCAGACGTATTCAACGTGCTGCTGCAGATACTCGACGACGGCCGGCTGACCGATAGCAAAGGCCGTGTGGTGGATTTTAAGAACACGGTCCTGATAATGACGTCGAACCTCGGTTCGCGCGAGATACAGGCCGCGGCGGAAAACCCGCTGGCCGACCGAGACATCAGAAATGATGTTCTGAAAGTCTTGCGCGATCATTTCAAACCAGAATTTCTCAACCGCATCGACGACATCGTGGTCTTTAGCCAGCTTGGACGCGATCAGATAGCAACGATAATAGATGTCCAGCTCGACAAGCTTAGAAAGAACCTTGACGAACGTGGGATAAAGATCGAACTCGACAATTCTGCACGAGAACTGATCATCCAGGAAGGTTACGACCCGGTTTACGGTGCCCGTCCGCTCAAGCGCGCGATCCAATCGCTGATACAAAACCCGCTTGCGGTCAGCCTTTTGAAAGGCGAGATCCGAAGCGGCAGCACAGTAGCCGTTTCGGCAGAGAACGGATTTATGAAGTTCACGCCCGTCGAGACAAGCGCGGAGGCGGGAGCTTAGTGTATTGCCACTAGATGCTTTAGCTAGTGGCAATTCAAAAGTATAAGGAACGAGACTACACAAAAGGCCGCTCTACCATTCACGGTTCTGACTCGGTTACAATCAGGATAATGTTTAGCAAGAAGAAGATGAACGAGAAGGAAATTGAGGAGTTTGACGATCTCGGCGAAGGAAAGATCCCGGTTTTTGACAAACGCCGATTCAATGAGAGCGGTGAACGGATCGCCGATGACGAACCGGCTAAGGAACCGGTAAAGTCTCCCAAGGAGATCGCACTCGGGGCCTCTCTGAAAGCCGAGACCGAACGCAGGGAGGCCGCCGAAGCAAAGCTGGTGGGCGTTCAGGCAAAGTTCGAGGAAGCAAAGGCGACTCTCGAACGCGAGACGGCAGAGATGCGCGAACGCCTTAAGAAAACCCTTGAGGCCAAAGCGAGTCAGGAACAGTTCAATTTCCTAACGACGCTGCTGCCCGTGTTGGACAACCTGAATCTAGCGATATCGGCGAGTGAAGCGGACGCGTCCGTTGATAATCTTCGCACCGGAGTGGTCGGAACCGCTCGCTCGTTCGAGCAGGCATTGATGAGCGTCGGTGTGACAGCGATTCCATCCATTGGCGAGGTCTTTGATCCGGAACTCCACGAGGCCGTCGACATGGCCCCGGCCGACGCTGAGAACGATGGCAAGATCACCGCCGAATACTCGCGCGGATATAAGTTCGGCGATCGGCTGCTCAGACCTGCCAGGGTTCAAGTGGGAAGGGTGCATCGCGAGATCGCTGGCGACTAGCTTTCTTCGATCTATCGCGCTAGAATTCACTCGAATAGTAATCGTTCGAACCTCCATAATTGCGGCTACCTAAAATCGGCAATCATTCTTTAATGGAGGGACCCGAACATGTTGACCTCAAGGCGTTCTTGCATTACTGCGAGCCTCATCGCATCGCTGTTGGTATTGGTTTGCCCGTCCGCATCTCTAGCACAAGACGATCGGGTATGGTATGTACTTGAGCGGTTTTTGCCGAAGCCCGCTACGCGGACTGACTGGATAACTATCAGTAAAGCTGAAGGCGGACTCGATGGTTGGAGAATCATTTCGCGAGCTCCGATGACCTGGACCGACGCAGCTACCTTTGCCGATGACTATCGGCTCGGCGGCAACTTTAGATCGGCTTGCGACAAATCCTATAGCGTTTATCGAAACCCGGATAACAACCAGCTTGGAGTTTCACGAGATTCCGTCCCCAGCCGTCTTTTGGTAAAGCCTTGGGTTTGTTGCGAAGAAGCCTTTGAGATGGCCTTCCCGACGCCTCCCGGTGCGACCGGTATGACGAATGACTGCCGAACGGTGCGTTTGCTATCCGGTGGATCGGCCCGCATCACCCCTTGGGGATGGATCTTTGAGGGAACACCCGGGGGACGCGATCCACGTGATCCGATCCGGGGAAACGACCGTGGTACTGGTCAGTGCCGACCTGTTCGTCGCATTAACCAGCCCGAGTCTCGGGATGCCAACGGGAGAGTCCTGACCGAAGCTGCAAATATCAATGTGATGAACTGCCAGGGCCGCGAGGTCTACATTTATGAGTATATGAATCGTCGCGGTTTCCGCGCGATCCAGCCCCCTAACTGGGCGACTCCGATCGGTGGACGCGATTTTGGGAGTTATGAAGAAGCGCTCCAGGCGGTCGAGGCTCCCGATAAGAAACCTCCTATCGTCAACCCGTATGAAAAGTACAAGGCCTACTGGGGAACATGGCGCGGCACGAAGGTCGCGAATGGGATCACTATCGTAATAAATCCTGATGGTTCAGGAAGTTACGTCGACACAAGGCGCGGATACGAAAGGAACACACCAAACGGCAAATGGGCCGCTGGGGATCCGGCCAATTGTATTGTCGCGATCCACTTCAATCTGTGTATTCAGCCCGATGGAACTGCTCGTGACCCGTGGCTGAACGTCTACACGAAGTAGCGATCCCCGCAAGGAATTTGAGTCACGCTGTATTGTGGGATATGGCCTAGGTAAGCACCGGAAGGTAAACTCTCCGGTGCTACGCCATTTGACGATCTGTCTGTGATCGCTTTTGGATCAAATTGAATCTGGATTGCGTTCAACGCAAAATGATACAATACGATCAGCGCATGTCCCGGGAGTTCCCGACCCGGGGTTCGGGAGTAGTATGGCAGATATCGACGCATATAAGGATAAGTTTAGTGAAAGCGGCCAGCGTGTTTTAGAAACCGCGCTAAATGAATCGAGGAAACGGGACCAGAATTACGTTTCGATCGAGCACATCCTGCATGCTTTGGCCTTCGAGGAGGACGATCTGTTTTCCGCTACGATGCGCGATCTATCGGTGGATCCACGTTCCGTAAAGCTTCTGATCGAAAAGCGCATGGAAGACGGCCGGCAGCACAGCGGCAAGGGCTTCCGCATCGCACCTGAGACGACAGAATTGTTTAAGCGGGCGATGGATCGCGCACGTTCCCAAGGGCGACGCGTTATCGATGGCAGCGACATTTTCTACGTGCTCTCGAATGACGAGCGGAGTGTTCTGAACGAGGTATTGCAGAATCTTGGTGTTCCCTCGGACGAGGTTGCTACAACCGCCCGGACCCGCATCCGCAAGCGTGAAAAAGAAGAGGAACGCACGAGGCAGAAATACGAACTCCCTTCTTTCCTCCGTCATTTTGGAATTTCGCTGAACAAGCTGGCCCGCCAGGATAAGATTCCGCCGACGATCGGCCGTGAGCGCGAGATACGCCAAATGATCGAGATCCTATCGCATCGCGAGCGGTCAAATTCGCCGATGTTGGTGGGCGAGCCGGGAGTGGGCAAGACCGCTGTTGTCGAGGGCTTGGCCAGACTCATTGAACTTGAGCCGGAACGGGTTCCCGCCCGGTTGCGTGATGCTCATCTTGTTCAACTCCAAATGGGCGGCCTGGTCGCAGGGACGATGCTTCGCGGCATGTTCGAGGAACGCATCAAAGGGATCATCGACGAGGTCAAGGAAAAAGACAACATCATTCTTTTTATCGACGAGGCGCATACGATAATCGGCGCCGGCGCGGCAATGGGCACGACATCCGACGCGGCGAATATGTTCAAGTCTGCTCTGGCTCGCGGCGAACTGCGCATTATCGGAGCGACGACGATCACCGAATTCAAAGAGTACATTAGCGATGACGAGGCCCTCGCCCGCCGGTTCCGGCTTGTAAAGGTCGACGAACCGAGTATCGACGAAACAAAGCAGATCCTGTTGGGTGTCAGGCCGCGGCTTGAGAAGAATTACTCGGTTACGATCTCGGACGAGGCTATCAATACCGCGCTCGAAATGTCGCCTAAATATATTCGTAACCTGCATTTGCCTGACAAGGCGATAGGCTGGCTCGACACTGCTTCGGTCAAGGTTGAGATCAGCGAGCCGATGGAGATGATCGTTCGTCCAGAGCACATCATCGATGTCATTTCACAGGAATCGCGGATCCCTAAGGACATGATTTACCGCGACACGTCGGACCGCTTTGCGGCGATGGAAAGCGATCTCGGCGATCGTGTGATCGGCCAGAAGGATGCGGTTCGCGCCGTTGCGGAACGGTTAAGGCTGAATAAAGGTCCGCTTAAAGAAAATCATTACGCTCCGGATGGGGTTTTGCTCTTTCTGGGACCGACCGGTGTCGGGAAAACCGAACTTGCCAAGGCGGTTGCCGAATTTATGTTCGGCGACGAGTCAAAGATGATACGCATCGACATGAGCGAGTACGGCGACGGCACGGTCGGCATCGAAAAGCTGATTGGCATGCCACGCGGGATCGTTGGTTCGGAGCGTGGCGGTATTCTTACCGAGCAGCTACGGGATAACCCTTATACGGTCCTGCTTCTTGACGAGGTCGAGAAAGCGAATCCCTATCTTATGAACATCTTTCTCCAGGCCTTTGACGAAGGCTGGATAACGGACGGCCGCGGCAAGAAGGTTTACCTCTCGGATGCGATCGTCATAATGACCTCGAATCTGGGCTCGGAAAGCTTTAAGAAATACGAGAAACCGCTTGGTTTTGGCATGAAGTCGCTCGGCGAGATAAAGAATATTCGTCAGGATGTGATGAAAGCGGCCGAGAACCGCTTCACGCCGGAATTCAGGAATCGTATAGACGAGATCGTGATATTCTCGCCTTTGACGATGGATGAGGTGCGCGAGATAGCTAAACTCTATCTCGGCAAGATCCGACGCAATATGGAAAGGCAGGGCAAGCTGGTCGAAGTTACCGACACGGCTCTCGACCTCCTGACCGAAAAAGGATTCAGCCCGGCCTACGGCGCGAGGTTCCTGAAACGCCACATCGATCAGAAGGTAAAACTTCCTATTACCAACGAGTGGAAGGCCGCGATGAAGTTTACAGTAGATGCGGTCGATGGCGAGATCAAGGTCATCCCGGGCGACGTGTTAAGTCTTAATTGACGTCGCGGCAAACCTGCTCTTTCAGGAATAACGAAATGTCCTCGCGCATCTCGTCAGTTATTTCATGTTTCGCGGCGTAGTGCTTTGAACGGTAGTTCGGCAGCCGAGACGCTAATTTATCGTTAAAGGCTGCGAACTGTTCCTGCGAGTAGAATTCATCGTCATCTCCGTAGAGATAGAACGTTTCACCTTCGAACGGCCTGTAAACTCCGTTCGTCTCAAGGTCTCCGGGAACGCCGCCGCAAACTCCGATGACTCCCTTCAATACATCCGGATACGTGAAGGCGAAGCGAAAATTGAGAGCACAAGCTTGGGAAAACCCGTAGATGAATATCTGTTCACGGTCGATCAGTTCCCCGCGGTCCAGGTTTTCTATAACATCGAGAACGAATTTGTGGTGAAGCCCGATGTGCTGTTCCGGGCGCTGGTCAGACAGCCATCCGTAACCGATACGATAACCGTCGTCCGTTCGACGATAATGTGGATGCGGTGCTTCGATCGCGGCGATCACGAACCTATCGGCGGCGACCGATCTGGCCTCACGCATCATGTACCTTTTGTGAGCTCCATAACCATGGACCGCGATCAATAGAGGAGCCCGCCGATCGGCGTTATCGGGTATGAAGACGTCGTAGAATAGATTGATCGTGGCCGCGATGGTAAGGTCTGATTGAAGCATCTCTAATATGCTAGCGGGTCAAGTGCAGCCGGGCAATGGGACGACGCGCTATGCCGGTTGGGAAACCACCCGCCATAACAACATCATCGCCCAACAACGCGATCCTGAGAACTTTTGATTTCACTTAGACGTAGATTCTGATTGAATATTAATAAATACCGGAGAAACTATGACTTCCAGAAGCCTCACTACTCTTTCGCTCATCTTGACACTTTTCCTGCTGTCCATTCCGCCGGTCGGCTACAGCCAGGTGGGTGCGACAGCCGCGACACGCTCGGCAAGCCAATACGAAAAATCGCTGGCGGAGATCGAGTCGAAGGTCGAGGCGAGGCGAAAAGAGCTTGGAATTCCAGGTATGTCGCTCGCTATCATCAAGGACGATAACGTCATTTTTATTAAAGGCCTGGGATACAAGGACTTTGAGAAAAAGGTTTCGGTCACGCCGGATACACAGTTTGCCATCGGCTCGGCGACAAAGGCGTTTACGGCACTCAGCGTCCTGATCTCTCAAGATGAAGGCAAGCTGAGCCTCGACGACTCGCCGAAGAAGCTGCTGCCGTATTTTAAGATGTATGACCCTGAGACCGATCAGAAGATAACGATACGCGACCTGCTTTGTCACTCGTCAGGACTGAACAGAACTGATCTGGCCATGATCACCGGTAAGCTGACCCGAGCCGAGCTGATCCAGGTCGTCGCGCAAGCCAAACCCACCGCAAAGCTGCGGGAGAAGTTCCAATATCAGAATTTGATGTACACGGCGGCCGGCGAGGCCGTTGCGCAGGCACAGAGAATGCCCTGGGAAAGCTTTGTTCCGCAGCGTATCTTCAAGCCGCTTGGTATGGCGAACAGCACAATGCTGATCAAGCAGATGCAGAAGGCGAAGGACTATTCTTTTGGCTACGATTACAACTTCGACACCAAAGAGACCACGCGACGGCCATTTCGTGAGATCGGCGAGGTCGCGCCCGCCGGTTCGATCAATTCGTCGGCCCGAGATATGGCTGAATGGATCAGATTTGTTCTCAACGGAGGGATGATCAACGGAAAGAGGCTCGTTTCTGAAAAAGGATTCGACGAATGGCTAAAGCCTCAGATGAAAATGAATCCTACGGGAACAGTGAACTACGGTCTTGGTTGGTTCCTTCAAACCTGGAACGGCCTAAAGGTGGTTCAACACGGCGGTAACATCGATGGATTCAACTCGCTTGTTGCGATGATACCCGAGAAAAAGCTCGGATTTGTGATGCTCACGAACGTATCAAGCTCGAGCCTCGGCAGCGACATTATGCCGGTGATCTGGTCGAATATTCTCGGGGAACCAAAAAATGATCCTACAAATGTCCCAGCCACGCCAAAACCTGAGGCGAATTCGCCCGTCGAGGCGAAAGAATTGATCGGCAAGTACTCACCGCCGGGCAGCACTTCAGCGATCGTTGAGATCAAGGAGGACGACGGGAAGATCACCTTCAATATCCCCGGCCAGCAGCCGTATGCGCTATCTCCGAAGGCAGATGGGAGCTTCGCCTTGGCACCGCTTCCCGAAACGTATTTCCTAAACCCAAAACGGGATGCCGCGGGAAAGTTAACTTCGGTTGCTGTCACGCAGCCGGAGGGTGTTTTTGAATTCAAACTTGCGGCTGCCGACTCAAAGCCGACGATCATCGTGGAAGACTTGCATGCCAAGGCCCTCGATGCGGTTGGTGGGGAAGCCAACTGGCGAAAGATCACGACCCGCGTGACCGAATCTGACATCGATCTGGTTCACCAGGGCGTTCAGGCCAAGACGATCACCTGGGCCAAAGCTCCAAACTTAAGCGCGACCGAAACCACAATGACCGCTCTCGGAAAGACGATCGCCAGCGGCTGGGAGTTTTTTGATGGAGCCAGCGGGATCGACGCATATACATTTTCGCCGGCTGAGAAATATAAAGGAAAGCGTCTCGATGACGCGAAGATCAACAATGATTTCTACGGGATACTGGACTGGTCAACGAATTACAAAAAGGTCGAGGTGGTCGGCCTGAGCAAGGTCGGTGGCGAGGATGCATATATTGTTACATTCGAACCGAATGCCGGAACATCTTATCGACAGTTCTATTCCACAACGACTTTTCTCCTGCTGAAACATGAAGGTGTGGTACCTTCATCAACTAGTTCGCAACAACTGCCATACTCTGTGAGTTACAGCGATTATCGGGAAGTGGATGGTATCAAACTCCCGTTCAAGACGGTTAACAGTACGCTTTCGAACGGTGATATTGTTGCGGTCGTCAAATCGGTGAAGCACAACGTGCCCATTGACGATAAGATGTTCGCACCACGGAAACTTCGGTAGGGAGTCCTACTCCCACTCGATCGTACTTGGCGGTTTCGAAGAAATATCGTAAACAACGCGATTAACGCCGCGAACCTCTGAGGTGATACGCGAAGAAACCTTCGCAAGGAAGTCATGAGGCAGCCGCGCCCAGTCGGCGGTCATACCGTCAGTTGAGGTAACGGCCCGAACGGCAACTGTCTTTTCGTACGTACGAAAGTCGCCCATAACGCCGACCGACTGGATCGGAAGCAGCACGGTGAAAGCTTGCCACACGTCATTATACAGGTCGAAATTGTGGAGCTCCTCGACGAATATCTTGTCGGCTTTCTGTAGAAGTTCGACCTTCTCAGGGGTTATGTCGCCTAAAATGCGCACGCCAAGACCGGGGCCCGGGAAAGGATGACGTTCGAGGATCAACTCCGGTATCCCAAGATCGCGGCCGATGGCGCGAACCTCATCCTTGAAAAGCTCTCTCAGCGGCTCAATCAATCCAAGGTCCATTTTTTCAGGCAGACCACCGACATTGTGATGGGATTTGATCGTTACCGACGTACCACGTAGGCTGACGGATTCGATCACATCCGGGTAAAGTGTGCCCTGGACCAGCCATTTTGCACCACCGACAGTCTTTGCCTCAGCGTCGAAGATGTCGATGAATTTCGCTCCGATGATCTTTCTTTTCTGTTCGGGCTCGAAACTGCCGCTCAACGCTGAATAAAACTCCTGAGAGGCATCTACTCCGCGCACGTTCAGATGAAGATTGGTCTCGTAAACCTCAAGCGTGTCCTCAAACTCGCGATATCGCAACAGTCCGTTATTAACGAAGATACAGGTCTGCCGATCCCCGATGGCCTCGTGAACCAACACGGCCGCCACCGTCGAATCGACCCCGCCGGATAGCCCGCAAACGACTTTACCCGTCGGGCCGACGGTCTCGCGTACCCGCTCGACCTCTTCCTTTATGAAACTCGCCGGGGTCCAATCGCCCGTGCAGCCGCAGATGTTAAAAAGAAAATTCCGGAGTATCTCCTTGCCAAGCGGTGTATGCGAGACCTCTGGGTGAAACTGAACGCAGTAGATCCCGCGTTCCGGGTTTTCTATCGCGGTTATGACCTCGCCCGTTGTCGCCGTTATCTCAAAACCGCTTGGAACATTCGTTACATGATCACCGTGGCTCATCCAAACATCCAATTCGAATGGCAGGCCTTCGAACAATGCCGTCCTTCCGCTCAGAACCTTGAGCTTGGCGCGGCCGTATTCTCGGCGCATCGCGGGTTCGTTACTTCCGCCGAGATCGACGGCGACCATCTGCATCCCATAGCAAATACCAAGAAGAGGAACATCGATCTCCGAATAGAAAGTGTCCTTAACGCGCGGCGCATCCTCGTCGGTCACGCTTGACGGCCCGCCCGAGAGGATCACGCCTTTTGGCCGCTTTGCGGCTATTGTCTCGACAGATAAATTGAATGGGTGGATCTCGCAATATACGCCTTGTTCACGCACACGCCGAGCGATCAGCTGGGTGTACTGCGAGCCAAAATCGAGGATGAGGATGAGTTCGTGCTGCACGTCGATCAAGACCAATCGGGCTGGGCGCCGCTTCGCATGTGCTCGACGGAACCGCGTATTATGGCTTCGAGCACGCCGCGGTCAATATCGTCGAGTGTCTTAATAAGCAGACACGACTTGCCGGTTTTGTACTTGCCGAGCCTCGCCATGAGTTCGCTCTGCCGCCTAAAACCTTCCAAATAGAATGTCAGATTGCCCTTTCGCGGCGAAAATGCAGTGATCGGCCAATCCATCTCGCGACCCGAGGCGTACTTCAGGCTTACCGAGCCAAATCCGACTATCGACGGGCCCCACATCTTTGGATCGTGGCCGGTAATGCGCTTTAGCAGGTCGAGGGCCTCAAAGCTCTCAGCCCGCCGTCTTTCGTCCGAAACCGCGTTCAAGAATGCCACGACATCGCCGTCGTTCGGTCTTGTCTTGAGTTCCGCTATTGCCATGATCCTTTGATTTTAGCGGAGATGCGGGTGAAGTTGAAATCGGAGGCGAATTACTTGACAACCGCCATCGAAATTCCTAATCTTTAGGTTCGCCCCGGCTCAACCGCGGCGTGCCATATTCCGCAGTAGCTCAATGGCAGAGCATTCGGCTGTTAACCGAAGGGTTGTAAGTTCGAGTCTTACCTGCGGAGCCAATAAATACGGGCATTTCACGAATTTGTGAAATGCCCATTTTCTTTGTCTCACCCGAATTCTCACCTTAGACTGTCCAAAAAGTATAAAATTGGGTGATTTTTGCGTCGTTCCTTCAAATGGGTGACATTCTGGAGAAATCGCTGATGATGCGAGCGTTTCTCTCGACTATTTCGGATCGTCGATCGATACCAAAGAGAGCCTCTATTTTCTCGTAAAGAGGCAGGAACTTGAGAAGATCATTTCCGCAAAGAAGATCGAAATGAAGCTCGGCGATTCAAAGCCTCGTGAATGGAAATCAGATACAGTGAAGCGGATTAAAAGCTTGCTCGACGTGACAGAACGTTAGGCTCTGTCGAGAATCTGTCCGCCACATGAACCGCAAAATTTCGCAGACGGCTCGCTTTCAACCCCGCATAACGGACAAAAGCAACTTGGCACTTGAGCGGACTCTTTGCCGCCAGTTAGCTTGTGATTGTATGAAACGCCCGTACCGGGAACGCTTGCGGATGCTGATAAGCCTTTCTTGCCAACATTAACTCGTGCGACCTTACCGCCAACGGTTGCACTGCTAATACCTTTCTTGCCAACGTTGATTTTCACGCCTGGCAGAATTTTAAAGCTCTTTTTGAATCCCCATCCCATAGTTTTTAACCTCCATAAAATACAGCCGCATCTCGTGCTGATACGACCTGCGGCGTTACTAGTTTCGGCGCCGAATCAACCACTTCCCCAACTATTGCATCATCTTCAGTGTTTTCACCCGCGCCAAGTTCTTTAGGCTTATAGCCCGGCCTGTTGTCTCGTGATCTCGCCATATCGTTAGGAGTTTTCCTTTTGTTTTTGGAGTGCGAGAATGATACATCAATTTGATTTTTTTGTCAGCACCACAGCTTTAGTCCACTAAGGCCTGCTTAGGCCAGAAAGTATTTCTCACGCAACTATGCGATCCGGGCCGTTCTCCGTCCATACAATCTCGATAAGGTGCCGCAAAATCCGCTTGCCGCATTTGTCACAGAACCGGGGCTTTAACCACTCCGCCCTTTCCCGGTCTCTGTCCGCGTCAGATTTGTCACAATCAGGTTCCAGAACGCTGCATTCTGGTTTCCTTGAACAATGGCAAAACTCGCCTGATCCAGTCTCGAAGGTTCGCTCAAGTTTCTTAATTCGTTCCGTTATTTTCATATCTCACCTTCCCGTTCTCAATGTATTCCTTCGTTAGTCGCCGCGCTCCCGCCGGATCGCTCGAAGTTAGTTCCTTTAGTTCGAGCAGTTCGTTTACGGATAGCCTAGACAAATCCCAGCTTGGAATGGGTCTCTTCATTTTTCGTTCGAGCTTATTGATTCGATCCGTTATTTGCATTTTCCTCTAGCCTCGCAAGTCGTTCGAGAATATCCATCGTTTCGATCCCTTTGATCGCGTTATCCAAGATGATTTGAGCCGTGCGAACTTCTACCGCCGGATTCTCGCAGTGCAGATTTCGGGTTAATGTCTCCGCCGCTTCGCTTGTCGATTGCTGAATTATCCCGATAGCATTCTCTACCGAACGCCGTCGAGCTTCGCGGTATTCGATCAGGAAGTCCGAGTCTCTTAGAAAGCGGAAAAGCGTTTCTTCGGATAACCGCGAAGCCTTCGCCGCTTCTCGGATAGACTTCGTATTCAGCAAGGCGATCAAGGCCCTGTCTTTGTTTGTCTGTTTTGGCATCGCTCTAATGTCCGTCAATTTCTCACAAAATCTTTCTTTTTTAGTTCCAACTTGTTCCAACTTTATGTCTCGCAAACCGTGCGGATCGCATCCGAGTAAAGGCCCGAAACAATGATTTCAGCTTCCGCTTGTTTTTGAGTCAATCCGCCGTCGATC
>JAJTWY010000010.1 GCA_021463165.1 Pyrinomonadaceae bacterium
TCCACCTCTCGGTGCCGGTCAAAATGCCCGTAAGCAATTTCGACTGTAGAGCGATATTACACCCGATTTTTTAAGAGTCAAGTAGAAAGTACTTTAAGTAATGGCCGGTTTTCGATGCCTCGGCGCCAGTTGTCTGTGGAAAACTTTCCGTTCATCCTGTGGAAGAAATTGTGGAAATCACGGCAACGGCTTACAGCTCATAATTTTACATTCCGTCGCCGTGATCGCACGGTCCCAGAGAGGCTGTGGAAAATCGTCTTGGAACACCTTCGAAAAAAAATTGCAGGTGACTGCCAACAAGCCATAAACGACAAAAGTACACGTCCGGAGACGTGTACTTCTAAGCGGGATCCTGTTTTGGCTGCTAGGCAGCGAGTTCCGGAGCGCCCTCAGCATAGACGCTGATGAACTTACCTTTCTGGCCCTTGTTCTCAAATTTAACAAAGCCTTCGATCAGCGAGAACAGGGTGTCGTCTTTACCGCGCCCGACATTGTTGCCCGGTTTCCATTTGGTGCCGCGCTGACGTGCTATGATGTTGCCGCCGAGCACGTGCTCGCCGCCAAATTTCTTGAGTCCAAGCCGCTGTGCATTCGAATCGCGGCCGTTCCTTGATGAACCTACACCTTTCTTATGTGCCATAAAATTGATTGATCTTTGGTTTCTAACTGAGACCAAAAAGCAAGGCCAAAGATAAAACTAATCGATCCTGATCTCTGTGAATCCTTGCCTGTGTCCCTGTTTGCGTTTGTACTGTTTGCGGCGCTTCTTCTTGAAAACGATCACCTTATCGCCTTTGCCGTGACCGACGACGGTTGCTTTCAGCGTTCCGATCCCGGCCTTACCGTCGGCGAGGAGCGTGTCGATATCAACCGACGCACCGGCATCAGCCGCGATGGTGGGCACGCGAAGCGTTTGGCCGCTCTCGACCGCAAACTGCTTACCGCCTGTTTTGATAATTGCGTAACTCATTTTCGTGTCAGCTCCTTGCGACAAGCGCACAAATAGGCACAAGTCGAAAAACCTGAATTATACGTAATGCAGTTGCGAACGTCAATTCCTTAGGGCAACTTTTGATGGTGCGGTCTCGACGCTCTTGCGGGAATGATCTTTAGCTTCCACTGACGCTATCGCGACAACGGGCGGCAATCGCAATTTTCAAGCGGCGTCTTTATCCTTCACTATTCCTATGAACGGCAGGTTCCGGTATCTTCCGGCTGAGTCGAGGCCGTAGCCGACAACGAATTCATTCGGGATGACGAAACCCGTGTAATGGACCTTCAACTCCTTGTTTATTCTTGGTTCCGGTTTGTCGAGGAGTGTTGCGATCTTGATGGACGCAGCACCGCGTGAACCGAGCATTTTTTCGAGACTGGTGAGCGTTAGCCCGGTATCGACAATATCCTCGACTATCAGGACGTGCTTATCGCGGATCGAATTCGTCAGATCTTTCAGGATAACGACATCGCCGGATGACGTTGTCCCATCCTTATAGCTTGAAACAGCCATAAAGTCGATCCCTATTTTCAGATCGATGTGGCGCATCAGGTCCGCGAGGAAGATGACCGAGCCTTTGAGGATGCCAACCAAAACGAGGTCTTTCCCTGCATAATCGGCAGTCAGTTCACGGCCGAGCTCCGCGATCCGCTCGCGAATCTGCTCCGCGGTGTACATAACTTCAATGTTTGAATTGGTAAACTCCGTCATTGCGATCTGCGTGGATTCGGCCGCCACAATTATCCTCACTGGTTTGAAAGAATCGGTATTTGGAAATACTATTTCAACTTAGGTTCTAGATTCAAGTTTTGACAACCTTTTGCGGTAATTTGGGCTAGAGATCAGGTTCGAACGCAAAGGGAAACGCAAAAGGCTGGTCTTTATGGCTGAGGTTTCAACGGAAACACGTGACCGCGTTCGTGGGTTGGTTCGTCATGTACTTGCAACGGTGCCGACTCAGGGGGCGGAGCCGCCGGTGGTCGATAGCTCTCCCGAGCACGTCGTTGTTAATTCGATCCAGGCTAAATTAAGTCGTGAGTGGGATCGTGACGAATCGGCGAAATCGCTCATCACGGAGGACGACCTGCGCGGCCTCGACGAAGGTTCTCGCGTTCGTATTTCAGCAACCGCTAAATTTACCGCTCTCGCCGAGGATATTGTCAGGGATCGCAAGCTCGAACTGATACGAAAACAGCCGCGAGCTGCGGTTACGAAGGTCCGCTCGGTCGCCTTGGGCTGCGATCATGGAGGCTTTAGTGTGAAAGAGCATCTCAAAGGCTACCTGACTGGCATGGGCCTGAACGTTCGTGATTTTGGGACGAACAGCGAGGACGCTGTGGATTATCCCGATTTTGCACATGCTGTCGCCCGGTCGGTCAGCGGAAAGCAGGTCGACATAGGTATCATCGTCGACGGAGCGGGAATCGGAAGTGCGATGACCGCTAACAAGATTCCTGGTGTTCGAGCCGCGGCTTGTTATTCGGTCGCCTTGGCAAAAAACTCGCGAGAGCACAACGGGGCAAACGTGCTGACCATCGGTTCCGGACAGAACAGCTTGAAAGAGATCGAAGCGATCGTGGATGCGTTTATCGCGACCGATATTTCAGAAGAACGCCACAAAAAACGCGTCGGGAAGATCGATTCGATCGATCGTTCTTACCGTTCTTAGACCGAAAGGCTTGTTTAGTATCCACAGAAATCACCGATGAATAACGGCAACTACGAAAAACTTATCGACCAGATCACCGACCTTGTTCTCGCAAAACTCGGCGGCGACGATTGCCCGACGTTCTGCCATGCAGACGTTCAGCGCATTGTCGATGCGGGGGCCGAGCGGATCGGGATCGTGCTTGGCGAGTCAGCGACGGCCGGTGATTGGGCGAGCCTGATCGACCATACATTGCTCAAGCCTGAGGCCTCGGAATCCGATATCAAAAAGCTTTGCGACGAAGCAGCACGGTTTGGTTTTGCCTCGGTTTGCGTGAATCCCGGCTGGGTTAAGAAGGCCGCAGAATTTCTGAAGGGGAGCGGTGTTCCCGTCTGCACGGTGATCGGGTTCCCACTCGGGGCCACGCTGCCCGACGTAAAGGCGTATGAGGCTCGTCGAGCGATATTCAACGGCGCACGCGAAGTCGATATGGTGATCAACGTAGGTGCCCTCAAATCGGGTGACCTTTGCCTTGTCGAAGAAGACATTCGGGCCGTTGCCGATGCCGCGCACGAAAACAACGTCCTCTGCAAGGTGATCATCGAAACGGCCCTTCTGACGGACGACGAAAAAGTACGTGCATGTCTTGCGGCGAAGAACGCTGGCGCAGATTTCGTTAAGACCTCGACCGGATTTGCAAAGGGCGGTGCAACTGCAAATGACGTTGCGCTGATGCGTCAGACTGTGGGCAGCGCCCTGGGCGTAAAGGCCTCAGGCGGTGTGAAGGGCATTGACGACGCCCGGGCGATGTTCGAGGCCGGCGCGACACGGATCGGAGCATCAGTCGGGGTGAAGATCGCTCAGGAAGCAAGCGGGATCAAATCAACGATCGTCGCCGGCAGCTACTAGAATATATGCTCGTAAAGGCCAGAAGTCGCCTGAGGCTATCCTCGGCGGTCAAACGTCTTGCGGTAATCCCGTCCATCCATCATCACGGTTCTACACATTTCAAAAAGCCTCGAACGCAGGCGGGTTCCGATCCGGTCTTCGAGCACTTCCTCACGCTCATTACGTCGATCATCGAGGTAGTTCGTCGTAAAGATCGTCAGTTTCTTGTCGTTATAGCGGCTATTGATGATGTGTGCCATCGTATCGCGAACCCAGTCAGTCGGTTTTGAGGCTCCAAGCTCGTCAAGAACCAGGATCTCTGCGGTGAGCACGGGGGCGAGTACGCCGAGTTCGGATGTGTGAGTGTTTGGGTTATAAGAATCCTGTATCTCTTTCAGCAGAGAACCGAATTCGTAGAAGAGGCAGTTGAAGCCGCGTTCGGTAAGCCCCTTGAGGATCGATACTGCCAAATGGGTCTTTCCAACCCCGACGCTGCCCATCAGCAAAAGCCCGCGATCTACGGCCGGATACTCCATCGTGAGCGAGGTTGCGAATTTCAACGCTTCAACCTGGGAAGCGGTCTGGGGCTTATAATTCGAGAAGTGAAACCCGTCGTAACGGCGCGGGAGACGGACGCTCTGAAACTGTCCGTTGACGGCCTTGAGCGTCCGACATTCGCAGACCCGAGCGCCTTTGTCTTTGACAACCTCCATCCCGGTGCCGAAGCATTTCGGGCATTCTTCCGGCATCTGCATCGTCTCGGGCGGTGGTTTGGGGACGGCCCTTAAGTTTGATCTGTCCTTCGGCATCTTTTTAGTTGGTATGATTAATAATGCCACGGTTTTGCTGTTCGGCGGAATTGCCGAGGTGGTAAATGCTTAGCCGGGCGACGTTGTGGTATATTCACAGTTCGGCTTTCGGTGCTTATGGGAATGATCCGCAGTTTGATGATCAGGCTTGGCCTTGCCGATCTGAGTGCCGAAAGGGATTCGATCTCGGTGATGGTGCTTGACGATGATACCCGCCGACATCGTTGGTTTCGAAAAAGGTTTGCCGGCGACTTTGTCGATATCGCAGAAACTGTCGATGAAGCCAAGACGCTGCTGAGCGAGGAGGCTTATGATGCGATATTCCTCGACCACGACCTGCTGCCGCACCATTATGTTTCAAACGACCACCAGGATTTTCACAACACCGGCTATGCCGTTGCGGAATTCCTTTTTGACAATCCCGAACTGCAGCGTGCCGCGACGATAATCGTACATACAAGAAACGCCGACGCCGCGATCCCGATGGTGCAGAAGATCCGCGATTCGGGCCGCAGCGTCGAGTACTGCGCGTTTCCGTACCTTGATCTGAAGATCAGGAACTATTGGAAGCGGTGAGGCAGAAAGCAAGAAGGAGGACTCCCAAGCCGGCCCCATCCGCGGTTTCGTCAGCGTGAATTGCTAATTACGAAGGCCGCGTATAAGAAGGTCCGCGACCGCCCTTACCTCGGCTTGGACCGCTTTCAGATCGCCGAGTTCAAAGGCACTCAGGCTGTAAGGCAGCAACGCATTGGTCGCCGTGACCAGGACCCTCGCAAGGGCGAGCGGATCTCCCGGGCCGAACTCACTATCACGCTGGCCCTGCGCAATAACACCCGCAAGGATCACGGCCTCTTCCTCGAAGTATTTCTTTCGGCGTTCGAGTAGTTTCGGGCGGAGTTGAGAGAGGAGGTCATTGATGCCCTGAGAGTAATGATGAACGCTTTCGCAGCGAAAGATCACTCTAAGGACCAGCATCTCGGCTATGCGCTGCGCCGAAGACCCAGACCTTCCGGTGATCGTGATCAATCTGGTCTTCAGACGGTCAATGATCCTGTCGATCTGCGAGAGGGCGATCTCCTCTTTGCTCGAAAAATGTAGGTAAATGCTACCTTTCCCGATCCCTACTTCATCTGCGAGATCCTGAATGGACATCTTCTTGTATCCATATTTCGCAAGCAGTTTGTCGCTTGCATCGAGGATGGCATCGCGGGTGCTTTTTGGTTGAGTAGCGTTGTTCATAGTGACTGATGACCAAAAGCGTCTTTTGGTCATTATAGCGCGGGGGGAGAACGGCGTAAAGTCGCAATGCGTCCTAGAGGCCCGCGAGATCCCACTTTTTAACCGTGTTGTTGATCAGAGCGGCTATCTTGTCCGTGACCTTTTTGAAGTAGAGATCGGCTTTGGCTTGGTCAAATTTCGGGAAACCCTGGCCTTTTTGATATAGACCGATCGAAGAAGGGAACGGAACGGCGGAATAGGTGCCTGCGGGCGGATATGGCGTGGTCATTTCGGGGCCGGTGTATTTTTCAGGATGGACGAGTGTTTTATCGATCGCCTGTATGAAGGCGGTCTCGTTCCACCCGGCATGGCCGCCGTCTTCGCCGAAAACCTCCTTTGTTTCATCCGAGGCGAACGACCACCAGTTGACCACAAGTGTTCTGACGCGCCTCTCGGTCGCCACTTCGGCGGCAACCGATTGCAAAACGGCCGTTTGGCCGCCGCCGTGGCCGTTAAGGATGATGATGTTTCGGAAGCCATTTTTCACCAGGCCCTCGAGGATCTGCTTTATGAATGGCCGATACGCGGCTTCGCTTATCTGGAACGCACCAGGGTATGCCTCCATCGAGCCGGTGATGCCGTAGGGAAGTGTTGGGGCGATCATTGCGTTTGTTCGGCGGGCAATGGTCTTCGCGATCGCGGTCGGTGCGGTGTTGTCGGCGCCATTGTTTGCAACGCCGTGCGGTTCCAGCGTACCGGTCGGAAGCAGCACGGTATTCACTTTCGAAGGAACCGAGGCTTTGAAATCCATCCAGTTGATGCGGTCCATCTCGCGGGTCGGGACCGAATCGTTCTCCTGAGCGAGCGCGATGTTGACAAAAAGCAGGGTTCCAAGCAATCCGAGTCCTAAGGTGTTTTTCAGCTTCATAGTTTTTTTGTGTCAGATCGACCGGAGACAAAGCCGCATCAAAAATACGTTCGCCCCCGAAGTTTTACGGGCATCAGGTCGGCTTCCGGATCGTTGCCTTCATCTTTGCCGTAGCCAAGATCTTTCATCAGTTTCGTCGGTGCGTTGCGGATCTTCATCGGAACGGGCAGGTTGCCAAGTTTCCTGGCATCTTCCATAGCCTGGCCGATGGCATTTGTCGTTGATCGATCTTTTGCGGCGTTGGCAAGATAGGCGACGCCATGAGCCAAGTTTAGCGTACATTCAGGATAGCCAATGGTCTCGACTGCCCGGAATACCGCGTTTGCGACGACGAGCGCGGTTGGCTGGGCGAGACCAATGTCTTCAGAGGCAAAGATGACCATTCGCCGGGCGATGAATTTCGGATCTTCGCCTGCCTCGATCATGCGGGCGAGGTAATACATGGCCGCATCGGGTTTGCTGGCCCGCATCGATTTAATAAAAGCCGAAATGACGTTGTAATGCTCCTCGCCTTTTTTGTCGTAACGTAGGAACTTCGACTGAAGCGTTTCCTTCAAGGTTTCGAGCGAGATCGTATCATAAAGCCGCGACGTGTTCTCGATCATCGTTATCGCTTGCCGCGCATCGCCATTCGCCAGTCCGATCAGCCACTCCTTCGCCACAGGGTCGAGGTCATAACCCGTGCGGTCGATAATCGCAGCCATATCTTCTTCACTCAGTTCATTTAGGACGAAAACCCTCAGACGTGACAATAAGGCGGGGATCACCTCAAAACTGGGATTCTCCGTAGTGGCACCGATCAAAACGAGCTGTCCGTTCTCCACGAATGGCAGGAGAAAATCCTGCTGGGCCTTGTTGAACCGGTGAATTTCGTCTAGAAAAAGGACTCTCGGCCGTTGTTTGGGAGGCATCATCCGGGCTTCCGCGGTTGGCCGGCTGCCTGCGCTTCCAGAGACTATCTTGCGTATGTCATCCTTTCCTGCTGAAACGGCGGAAAGCTCATGAAATTCGGCATTGATCGCCTTGGCATAGATCCGTGCGAGAGTCGTTTTTCCCGTCCCGGGAGTTCCCCACAATATGAACGAGAAGATGTGCCCGTGCTCGATCGCGAGTCGCAACGGCTTGCCTTCACCAACAAGATGAAGCTGACCGATATAATCGTCTAATATTAAAGGCCTTATCCGATTTGCAAGCGGTTCCATGTGACGTGTGCTCCAACATTATAACGCAAAAAGGGCGGACCATCTGTTCCGCCCCGCTCGAACAACTCTTTGACGACCCTAGTAGGTCTTCACCCTGAATGCATATCCAAGTGAGACAACCAGATTTCCGGTGCGGCTGGTCCCATCGGTCGCCGTGTTCTTTTGAAGAGTGGTCAATCCGTAGGCGGCACGCCCGTCGATGAACCAATAGTTCTTCCCGACCGGGAAACGCACGCCGCCACCGCCTGTAACACCAAAACTAAAACGGTGAAGTTTGTCCGTTACATCGGTGTCCGCATCGAACGGGATGGTCGGAAATGGTGTACCCGCAGGCGGAAGCAGTAGTGGCTGTCGTCCGTCACGATCAAGGTATATCGTACTCGACCCGCGGGTTTCCTGCGTCGCTTTCATCAGAAATCCCGCATTAGGGCCGCCGTTGACGTAGAATTCCGGACCACCGTCACGTTTCCATGTGTATTTGAAGAGGACAGGAACCTCAAGATAGTGCAGCTTCGCGGTGTTCTTAAAGTTTGCGTAGAAATATGATCCCGCAGGCAGCGTCGGTAACCCAGGGATCGTGGCTGTGACCGGTTGGATGCCTTCGCGCCTGCCTCCCTGCGGCGCGTAGTTGACCTCAGTCTGGATCGAGAAACGCTTCGACACCTCGGCTTCGACAAATCCGCCGATCTGGTAGGCCATTCGCGATCTGTAATCGCGCGTGATCTCTTCGTCACCTCCGCCGACAAGCTTGGGTACGCTGAAACCGCCGCGGAAGCCGATGTTCACCTGTCTCTCGCCGGTCTGGGCAAAAGCACCGATCACCGAAGCGACGATCAGAAATGAGATCGACGTAATGGAATGTATCTTGATTCTTTTCATAGGTTTGCGGAAAGATCTCTTCCACGCACTTTACCACAGCGATCAGCAAATGACACCTCAGATGACGTGCCGAGGTTCGGTTCCGCAAGGATGAATTACCGCTTCCTATTCTCGATCTTAAGCCGTACGGAGAGGTCGAGTGCCTCAACCTTCCGTCTGGTTGAAATATTAAGCCGTACGCCGCGCTCCTCGCGTTCACCTTTATCGACAGAACCGGGAGGTCCGGGGGCGGTGAGGATATTAACCTCCGGCTTGGCCTCAAGTTCTGCCGGTTTCAGCAATTCAACGCTCAACTGTGTTTGGCCGGGTTCGAATATAAACCGGCGGCCGTTGGTACTTGTGATCTTGTTATCGGCGTGCAGGAACGACGTTACTGTCGTGGGCCGATCGGTCTCGATGCTGTCATTGACGAGGAAGGTTCCGGGAGCCGAGAACCTGAACGTCCGTTTGAATTTTTTAACGGCGACTTCCGGTTCATAAGCCGGTGCAATGTCAGCCACGATCTCAGCCGATCTATCATTCATCGCAACCTTCTCGATCCTGATCTGGTTCATTCGGTCATAGGAAACCCCGGCAAAGACGTCGTGGCCGCTGCCTTCCTTGTGCTGGCCTTTCAGGTCGAAGATGAGCGTATTGTGATGTTCGGTCATCGGCACGCCCGCGTAGCCAGAATCCCCAGTAAGGTATTTGCCGCCGGCCCATATTATGAAACTTCCGCTATCCGGGTGAGCATGGCCGCTCGACAGACGCCAATCGGGAAAGGCCTTTACTTTAGCAGTCGCTGAATGACCTTCGGGTGGGCCGGCTTTGAATGACCAGGCGGTAGCATCGTCCTTCCACGATGATCGCCAGAAGACAACCCCGTGGTCCTCAAAATAATGGGATGTCGGCTGCTTATCTATCGGAACCGGCTTGATGCGTGGGTCGTACCAGATAAATGTCCAGACCTCTTCGGCGTTTACCTGCCCTTTTGACTTTAGCCAATCCGCCACACCTTGTGCTTCACGATTGCCGTATCGTGAGGCTAAGTTATAGAGAATGTTATAGTTGGTGCGGAAGTGTCCATCGATACGTTCGCGTGCGTAATCGTCACCTTTGCGAGCCCGCGTCACCGGCCCGGCATAGATGTCGCCGTAATCGAAATTGAATTCGCCGCCCGGCATTGTGATGTGTGAGACGTATTTGTGAGCGTTTTTGAAACCCGGAGTAGTTGCGTAAAGGTCCTCGCCCGTCGCGTGATGATGAGCGTCCATATAGTGGACGAGCCACGGTGTCGAGAATATCCAGTATTCCATGCTCTCGTAGAAATAGCCGTCTTGCGTATAGGTTTCCAGCACACGGTCGAAGATCGCCCTCGAATCGGCCGCCCAGTCTTTAGCCTCGGGCACTTCGTCCATCAGGGCGTAGGCCGCGACAGCCAAACCGGATATTGGGATGAACGTATGGTTTTGGCTATAAGCATAGGTTTTGCCACTTTTAGGTTTGAAAAACTCATGTAATAGATGAGCTTGTTTGACGAGCTTCGAGCGGATCCTATCGCGCTCGTCCCGCGTTAGATCGTGGTAAAGAAGGTCGTAGCCCCAGCCCATTCCGTAGAGCAGGTGGCCGGCGGCGAGGTCGACATTTGGCTTGTTATAGGCGTAACCCCAAATGTCGTAGCTGATTGCCGCGTCGATGTATTTTTTCGCAGCGTCAAGGTATTTCTTGTCGCCGGTGATCTTATAGACAAATGCCGCTTCGGCGATGCCTAAGCCAACCTCGTTCTGTACACGACGTTCCTGGGCCGGAGCCGCCGGTGGTTCGACCGTCAGTGCACGGACACGCGATAAAGCGACCTGCCATAGGCCCTTCTCACTCTTTGATTTTTCCTTGAGCACGTCGATCTCAGCCTGCGTCAAATATACGCGTGGATGCACGCCCACGAGCTCTTTCTTCAGTGATGACGGCTTTGTTGCGGCTAGCTTGATCAGCGGATGCTCGCCTTTTAGCTTTGAGCTCGAGGCCTTTTCTGCATTTAGCTCCTGCTGGTCCTGCGCGATCACCGGAGAAACGGACATAAACGCCGCAAGCAATAATAGTAGTGTTTTCTTCATGGTCACTGTCTTTACTTCTTAAGATATTTGACGATAAATGCTGTAGCATCATCGTTTACGGACCTTCCGTCCTCTTGATGGCGCAGTTTGCATTCGAGCCCCACCTGATCCATTTCTTCCTTCAGCACCTTGCCGAAGTACGGGTGATGGATCGCGTCGCTTATCGTCGTTTCCGCTGTTTGAGCTTTGTTCGCAACGCTATAAAATGCCCAGACCGGAGGGTCATCCTTGGTGAGATGTGACAGGGGCGAGGCCTCACGGGTCAGCTCCTTGCCCTTCTCAGCGAACATTTCCTCTTTTTTCAACCCGAAAAATCGTCCGCTATAAAAGCTGTGCTTCAATGTTGCCTCGCCGACACGCGGCCCTACGATTTCGGGAACGAGCGTGGTTTGGGCGGCCCATACCGCCATTACCCTTAATCTGGTCGATTCGCGAAGGACCGGATCTGCCGACCGCGGATCGGCCAGATCGTCGTGAAATCCGAGCCATAGCGAGGTCAGGCCGCCGGCAGAACTGCCCATTGCTCCGATCCTTGCCTTGTCAATGTTCCATTCAGCCGCCTTTGATCGAGCGAACTGGATCGCCCTTGCGCAGTCCTTGTACGCTTGGGGGTAAAGGTATGTGGGCATTAGGCTGTAGTTTATTGCCATTACCGCAACTCCTTTATCCAGAAGCATTTGCAGTAGTTTTGGTGAGAGTGAACCTTTATCGCCGCTGTTGAATCCGCCGCCGTGGATATAGACCATCAAAGGGGTCGATCTTTTCGAGGCGGGATGCCACAGGTCAAACACGTTCCGCTCAAGCGGGCCGTACCTGCCATTTTCGATGGCCGGTTTCGGCTTTGCGGGGAATGACGACGCCTCTTGCGCGAGGGCCAATGCTGGCAGCACCAGCAGCAATATCAATATCAGGGTCTTTCTCATATCTGCTGTCCTCCCGCGCCCTTTAATGAATCCTCGATCCACTTATTCAATTTCGCCGCCTGCTCAGGTGAATTCGCGTGGCCCATCTCGAGACTCAAGAAAAGCGATTTGGGCGACGAGATCACGTTGTAGGCAGAATAGATCGATGTCGGCGGGCAAGTTTCATCGTTGAAGCCCCACGAGAAGATCCCCGGGACCTTCAGCCGACGGGCAAAGTTCACGGCATCATAATATGCGGCCGTTTCGAGCTTCTCTTTTGTTCGGTTCTTCGGGTCACGAAACTGGTGAGGCCAACCGCCGGCTCGCTCCGCGGTGTATCCCGTCATGTCCGACATCGCGGGATACGATACTGCCAGCGCCTTGACCCGCGGGTCGAGAGCCGCCGTAACAATGGCCAGAACACCTCCCTGACTGCCGCCAATTACGCCAAGACCCTTTCCGTCGTACTGCGGAAGGGAAACGAGAAAATCATTTGCCCGGACAACGGAAAGAAAGACGCGTCGGTAGTAGTAGGATTCCCGGTCGTCCATGTTGTAGAGCATGTAGCGATTCAGCGCTCCGTCGCGAAGATTGTCGTAGAACCACTGCGGCTGCGTAACGGGGATCCCGTGGATCCCGATCTCAAGCGTGATAATACCGGCCTCGGCCGTTGGAATATTGCCGCCATACTGTCGAACACCCGCACCGGGAACGCGAAGCAATGCCGGATATTTTCGGTCTGCAGGGCCTTTCGGCACAGCCAGGATGCCGTAAATCCGACTAGTAGGACTTGCACCCGTGCCGACCGTCTGAAAACTAACGTGATAGACATCAGCCTTTGAGGTCGATGAGGCCGGAAGGTGTTCCATTCGCGGTTCAACCGGGATCTTTGCAAGTCGATCGAGTCCGTCTTTCCAGAAGGCATCGAAATCGGCAGGTTCATTTACCGTAGCCTTAATTAAGTCAGGCCGAAACGCTGCAGTGGCGATACCGCGATAGGCTCGCCCATCTTTCTCCGCTATTGCCGAACAGCGCAGGAAGCCGGGGGCTTTCATCGTACCGGTCTCTATTGTCAGTGGAGTCGCGGTCGTTATAACTGTCTTCCGAAGCACGGCCGGCATCATCTCGGGCCCGCAGGCGATCTTCAGAGGTATCCCGGCGACCTGTGAATTATTAAGCGTTACGGCAAACGTCGCCTTCGGTATCTCGTTCAGTTCGTAAGACCAGTTGGCCCGGTCGAGAGAAATCCTCACTTGATACGTCCCGATCGATTCCTGTCCATACGAAACCGCAGCGCAGACGGCCGCCATCAGCAGAAAAAAGGAAACTCGTTTGAGTCTTTGATTCTTCACTGTCCTATCCTCGCTTAGTTAATCCATGAGCAGGCCGCCATTTATCTCGATCGTCTCGCCGCACAGATAACTGGCGGCATCCGACGCAAGGAAGGCGATCACGCTCGCAACCTCGGCAGACCGGCCTTCGCGGCCCATCGGTATCGCTTTGCGAAGGTTTTCCATCACCTCGCTGGTAGTAAATGTCTCGTGATACGGCGTATCGATCACACCGGGCGAAACGGCATTGATATGGATCCCTTGCTGGGCAAACTCTTTTGCAAGGCCCTTGGTCATCGTCAGTACGGCAGCTTTTGCCGACGAATAGTGGATAGAGCCCAGGGCCCCGCCGTTGCGGCCAGCGATGGACGTCACGTTGATGATGCACCCGCCGCCTTTTGCGAGCATCCCCGGAATCACCGCCTGTGCGGCGAAGAATGCGCTTCGGGCGTTGAGGTTCATCACCTCATCCCAGCGTTCCTCAGTGAGTTCGAGCGTCTTGAGACGTTCGACCAGCGATCCGGCGTTGTTGATGAGAATATCCACGGTGCCAAGGCTTTCTTCAACGTCCCGCACCATCTTCACGATCTCGGCGTTGTCGCGAACATCGACCTCAAGTGCGATCGCGCGTGAATTGCCGCCGGTGATACGACCGGCCGCTTCTTCAGCTCCGGTCTTGTTTTTGTGATATGTCAGGGCGACGGAGGCACCGAGCTGGCCAAAAAGTTCGGCGGTCGCACGGCCGATGCCGCTTGAGGCACCGGTCACGAGGACGACCTTGCCGGAAAAATCGAAATAGTTATTCATATTGATAGTGATAGTCTCCAGAGTTATGTCTTTTGAAGTTGAACTTTCTCGATCTTTCCAGCCAAGAGATATAGGGCCAGTGTGCCAACCGGGGCGAGTATTCCGGCGGTGACCAAGATCGGTGTGTAAGAAAAATTGTCGACGACCCAGCCGGTCGTGAAGATAAAGATCATTGATCCGATGCCGGCGCCCATACCGCCCAAGCCGGCGACAGACCCAACCGCTGTCGATGGGTAGAAGTCGCTCGGGAGAGTCTGGACGTTGTTGATCCATACCTGAAATCCGAAAAGCACGACGGCTATCAACCCGAGGGCCAACATCGCATCGGAGGAAAATGCGGCAAATATTCCCGCCGGCATGAGAGCGGCGGCAAAGATGATCACGGTTTTTCGAGCCCGGTCGACCGACCAGCCGCGCCCAATGAGAAACCCTGACATCCATCCGCCAAAGAGACTTCCCGCGTCGGCGGCAACATAGGGAACCCACGCAAAAAGTCCGATCTGTTTGAGGTCGAATCCGTGAACTTTGCTTAAATAGAGCGGCAGCCATGTGATGTAGAGCCACCAAACGGGATCGACCAGGAAGCGAGCTACTACTATCGACCACGTCTGCCGGTATCGTAGAAGCTCGAACCAGCCGATGTTTGGATCTGGGGCTTCGGGTGCAGGGCCGTCCGGTGCTGCATCACGGTCCGCAGGCGTTTCCGCGCGTTCCTGAATGACTGCAAGTTCCTCTCTTGTAAGCCATTTATGCGTTTCCGGTTTGTCGTAAACCATTAGCCATAGAGCCAGCCATGCGAACCCGAGCACGCCCGTGAAAATAAAAACCTGATGCCAGTCGCCATAGAATGCGTACAGGCCGTAGATCACCGGCGGAGCGACGATCGAGCCAATGGCCGCGCCGCTGTTAAAGATCGCCATTCCGAGCGCTCTTTGCCGGGCAGGGAACCATTCGGCTACCGTTTTTGCCGCTCCCGGCCAGTTTCCGGCCTCGCCAAGCCCCAATATAAAGCGGCACAGCGAGAGAGACCGTAATCCTGTGGCAAATGCTGTCGCGATACCAGCGAGCGACCATACGATGATCGAGATCGAGAAACCTTTCTTGATGCCGATCTTGTCGTAAAGCTTGCCGGAAAGTGCCTGACTAAACGTGTAGGCGAAAAGGAACCACGTCGCGATGCTGCCGAACTCGGTATTGGTAAGCTGCAGCTTTTCGACAATTACAGGGCCGAGGACAGAGATCGTCAGGCGGTCGATGTAATTGATCAAGGTCGCGAGAAAAATGAGCGCGATTATGACCCAGCGAACGCCATTGAACTTGAAACCGGATGTCACTGCGGGAGTCCCGTTCGTGTTTTCCATAATGTTTACTATCAGCGAACTCTGCGAACCTTGATCCCGCTGAGGATGGGTTCGCCAATTCTGGCCGTGAGATCGACGCGAATGCCGCCCGATGTCGATAAAGATCCTTTCCTGAGGAACATCCGAGCACGGCCGACCTCCTTAAAAAGATCGAGCTCGGTGAGGATCGCTTTACCATTCAACGCCACATCGAACACACGTTTTCCCGCTTCGCTATTCCGCATTTCGGCAAAGAGCAGTTCGACCTCATAATTGCCCGCGGGGACATCGATCTTGTACCCTTCGAGGCCCTCCTGCATCGTCTGAAAAAGCGGGTCATCGAGCGTGCCCAGCACGTTCCGGTCGGGTGGGGACGAGTAGATGAACTTCGACTTGTCGCCGACCACTCCCCACGATCCCGGTGCATAGATCTGGTCGGCAAGCCAGACGCGGCCGGTCGCATCCGTGAAATCGGCGTTCGAGCCGACATTGATCGCGACCTCGGGCGACGTGACGTCAAGTTCCCTGAACTCGATCACCGCCGTGTCCGTGACGGTGCGGCCACCGCTTCGTCCGGTCACGGATAGCCTGTTGCGGCCATTTCGAAACCTCACGGTCCATGTGGCCTTTCGATCTGCGACCGCTCTCTTTCCAAGCGAGACCCCATTGAGCCGAAGTTCGGCTTCTGGGAAGTTGGAATAAACGTCGATCGGGAACTGAGTTTTTGCCTTACCCGCAAAGATCGCACGGTCGTTTACCGAAATGCGGACGACCGGCTTGTCGGAAAGATTCGCTTTGTAAAAAAAATGTACGTCTTTGGGCTTGCGGTCGAATGTCCACATACCTTTTTGATTTCGGTGTGGAATAGTCTCGCCGCGCTGTTCGGCCCCGAAATCGAACTCGTTCCATATCGCGCTTCCTGCGATATATGGGCGTTCGTTGATCTGTTTGAGGTGCGATTCGTGAAACATCCGCTGCCATTCAGTCGTCGAATCGAAGCGTCGCGGTGCGGAAGAATGCAGGCGTTGATCACCGTTCGCGCCGTATTCGCTGATAATGTGGACTCGATCCGGATAACGGCGATGTTGGTCGTCCATGAACTTGCCGAAATCGTCGAAGTCGCCTTCATACCAGCCTTTGTATAGATTCCATCCAACGACCTGAGCAACCTCGCCGAGGCCGTATTTGTTGTAGACCTCGTTCCCGTGAAACGCGATCGCGGTGTACCGCGACGGGTCTTCTTCCCGTATGATCGCGTCAAGTTCCTTTGCGAGTTTCACTGTCGCCTGCATCGTCGATTCGGAAAGCGGGGCTGGCGGCAGAAATATCTCGTTCATATACCCCCACAGAATGATCGACGGGTGATTGCGATGCTGACGAACCATTTCGCGGGCCATTAACTTTGAATTCTCGGCGAACGCAGGAGAATCGTTGATGTAATTGACAAGCGGCGTTTCCTCCCAGATCAGCAGCCCAAGGCGGTCGGCAGCTTCGAGAACGGCCGGATCCTGCGGGTAATGAGCCAGCCTCAGGAAGTTGTAACCCGTTTGTTTTATCAGTTCCAGATCGCGTGTATGCTGGCGATCCGGCAGTGCATTCCCGATGCCCTTAAGATCCTGATGGCGATTCGTGCCGCGTAGTTTCAGGTGCCTTCCGTTCAGATAGAAGCCCGTATCGGGGTCGAACCGATACCAGCGAAAGCCGAGTGGCTGGGAACTGAGATCGACCGTCCTGCCATTCTGGCTGATGACAGTCTCGACGGTGTAAAGATAGGGGTCGTCGGGCGACCAAAGGCGTGGTGATACGATCGGCGAAGTTGTGAGGTCAAATTGAGCTTCCGCCCCCTTTTCTATCTCGAGATCGGTCGAAGCTATCGTGATCGTACGCCCCACCGCGTTTCGAACGCGGCTTGAGACCGATATCTTCTGCGGTTTTCCACCTTTGTTGACGATGGTGCCACGGACCCTGACGCTGGCGGACGACGCGCTGACGTTGGGCGTCGTTATCTGAACGCCCGGCGAAGCGTGATCATCGACTTTGAAGTGCGTTTCGCGAGTTGCGATCAGCCAAACGTCCCGGTAAATGCCGCCGTACATATTGAAATCGCCCGAAAGCGGCGGGATGTCCTTGTTCCAACTGTTATCGACGCGAATCGCGACAAAGTTTGGCTTTGTCAGCGTGATATGCGGGGTTATGTCAAAAACGAAAGCTGAGTAACCGCCGATGTGACGGCCGACATGATGTGTGTTTACATAAACATCCGCAACCTGATTTGCACCTTCGAATTTCAGATAGATCCGCCTGTGCGCGAGATCGTCGCCAAGATCGAGATCGCGACGATACCAGCTCGCACCACGGCGATAGCCGGGCGTATCGTCGTCAACGTCAGCGGCGTTCCATGTATGGGGGATGTTGACCCTTTGCCAGTGGTCGTCACGGACATCGGCGGATTCGGAGCCCGGTCGATCCTCGGGGAGGAATTTCCAGTTTGCATTCAAGGACCTTTCGACGCGAATGCCAGCCGGTCGTGGGGCGGTTTGCGCGAAAGCAACTCCCACCAGAAGAACGGCAAGCAACACTGACGTCGATGATCGAGCAACGCACTTCATTTTTCCTGGCGGTCAGAGTTTCAGCTTTACGACTTCAGAACCGGCGAGCAAAAATGCACCGGCCCCATAGACCTCCCAGCTATCCGCCGTGAAATTCCGCCTCGGGTCGGCACCGATGGGCTGGGTCCAGCCGACCATTCCATTTGCGTGAACTAGCGAATTCAGGGCGGTCCAGCCTTTTTTTACTGCCGGTAGATAGGATCCTTTGTCGAGCAGTTTGTTATTGATTCCCCAGGTCATCGAGTAGATGTAAAAACCCGAACCGCTCGATTCACCACCCGGATAGGCTCCGGGATCGAGCAGGCTCGCACGCCATAAACCGTCGGCCTGCTGCAGTTTTACGATCCGCGACATAAGATCTTTGTATTGGCGTATATAGAACGGCCGTTTCGGATGATCTGCCGGGATCTCCTTAAGCAGACGCACCAAGCCCCCGACAACCCAGCCGTTGCCTCGGCTCCAAAAGATCTTCTGCCCGTTCGCCTCACGTTTTCCTTCGCCCTTTTCATTGATCAGATAGGTCGCGTCGCGGGCATAGAGCTTTTCCTTTTTGTCGAAAAGCCGGTCGTAAGTTTCCTTATAGAACCGATCATTCAGGTAGAGATAGGACTTGTCGCCCGTTATTTTCGTGAGCTTAGCCAGAGTCGGCGGAGCCATAAAGAGGGCATCGCACCACCACCACGTTATGCCGTGTTTTGCGACCTCATTTCCGGTCTCTCTTTTTAGTCGCTCGACGACCTCGATGGTCGGTTGAAGCATTCTTTTGTCTTTAGTGATCCGATAAATGTCCAGGTACGTTTGGTTGATAGCGATATCGTCGGCATGGTCGAAGCGTCGGCCCGGCTTCCATTCGTTCTTTTCGCCCATGGCGAGCAAGGCGTTCCAGATCTCTTTGGACCCTGTAGTCTCATATGCGGCAAAAACTCCGGCGTAAAAGGCTCCATTGGTCCAGTCGTAGAGCGGATGTTTAGGATTCTCGAGCTGCCAGCGAGCGACCGCGAGCATCTTTGATTCGATGTTCTTCCGTTGAAAGATATCGTAAGGTTGAGCTGCAAGCGGCGCGGCAAGCAGGACGACGATCAAAATGGAAAGAAATGAATATCTCATGGGTTGTTGTCGTAAATTCAACGGCAATGCCGTGACTTCTCCGGAAGGAATTCGATCCATCACAGCGGCCGCTCGTATTAACGCAGCTGGCAAATGTCCAAAACATTCATATCAGTGTAATCAAGGTTCTCGCCGCCCATCGCCCAGAGGAACGCGTAGTTCGAGGTTCCGACGCCCATGTGGATCGACCACGGCGGCGAGATCACCGCCTCGGAATCACCGATGACGATGTGCCGCATGTTGTCCGGCTGACCCATAAAATGCATGATCCGCTGTCCATTGGCGAGGTCAAAATAGAAGTATATTTCCGATCGCCGGTCATGCAGATGGGGCGGGCATGTGTTCCAAACGCTGCCGGGCTTTAGCACGGTTAGCCCCAACAATAGTTGAGACGATCTACAAACAGCCGGAACGACATACTGATAAACGGTGCGCTCGTTTGCCGTCTCTTTCGACCCCAATTCGAGCGGAACGGCCTTTTCGATAGAAATGTGTTTTACTTCAAACCTAGCATGTGCCGGCGTGGAAACGATATAGTATCGCGCCGGTGCTGAAGCCGCGTCCGACCTAAAGGTGACATTTTCAGTTCCCATCGGAACATATACGCCGTCTTTTGGCCCGATCTCAAAATTTTCGCCGTCAACACTGATCGAGCCGGCGTTATCGCTCACGTTAATGGCGGCAAGTTCGCGGCGTTCAAGAAAAGGCTTGCCTATTGCCGAGGCAGGTTCCGCTTGAACAGGAAGCGAGATCGGCGATGCGGTAGGAACAACGCCGCCGATGACCATTCGTTCGAAATGTGTATAGCTGAGCCGGAGCTCACCGTCGGCAAAAAGATCGTCCGCCAGATAAAGGTCCCGGAGGTCGTCGTTTTTGGCGAAATCGACCGAGTCGGGGTGAGTTGCGTAGTAAGTTTTCTGAAACATAAATAGGTCAATAGGTGAGAAGCGAGAACGCTCCTTTTCCATGGATCGACGCGAGCTTGTCGGCCAGGCGAGAATGATCCGGGTTGCCGAACTTCCGGGCGGCGATACGCAAGATCGCGATCGAATTGCTGAACTTTCTCTCTTTGATCTGCTTATACGGCCATACCTTTTCGTCGCGGAGATAGGGAAGCTCCCACAAAAAAGCCTTTCGGATACCGCGTCCGTCGATCTCGAAATTCCAAAGATCAACACCGAGATGCTCGGCAAGGCGAGCGATCGTGAAAAAGCCCAAGAGATTCATATTCGTGTAATCCCAACTCAGCGTTCGCGCAAGTTCATGCGGCTGATGGCCGTCGGGTTCGATCTGGGATCTGATCCGCGCTCTGCTGGTTTCGATCTGCTTTCTCGCCAGATCCTTCTGGCCAGTATAGATGGCATACGACAGGATCTGAACATCGTAATACGTACCATGGTTGTTCGGCGCGTCCGCTTCATCGATACCCAGCGGACTCGTCGTCATCCACTTCAAGAATTCGGCAAACCATCGTTTGAGCCGATCCTGATCGGCCTTTGTCCAGGAACCGCTCCGTTCGAGCAGCGTGGCCGCATCGATCACGCGATACAGATCACGGGTTTCGATCAGTCCGATACCGCGCCCGGAACTGATCCCGGGGATGCCCTGACCGAAGTTCAGATTCGGGTTTTGCCGGGTTTTGGGGTCAAGAAACCAAGTCCTTATCAACGCCGAGGAGTGCTTGGCATACTTTTCGTCGCCGATAAAAAAATATGCAAGAGCCAGCGTCTCACTGTCCCCGACCATGTCATCCATCGCTGCGGCATCGCTCAACGTCTTGATCTCAGGATTCTGTTCGCCGTCGCGGCGAATATATGGCAAGCCTTTCGGTTTTGAAGGGTCGGGCCACCAGTACGGCCCCTGGCTCATATAGTCGTGCTTGTCTCCGCTCGGCGGAACCTGCGTTTTGTCGATCACCGAATAGAGTCTTCCGGCCGCGACGAGTTGGTCGGCTTTTTTTCGAAGATCCTTAACCGAAGGTTCAAGGCGGGCCTCATGATCCCGGACCGCATTTCTGTTGCGTTCAAGTGCCTCGGTGCTCAACACGAGCAGCTGCGCGTTCGCGACCGCCGCAAGGCCAAGTGAAAACGCCAAAATGTATATGGCTCGATAGTTCACGATCTACTAACGCAAAAAATCCTCGCGTATCGGCGAAAAGATGTCGATCAGGACGACCTCTTCATCCATCATTGTTGCTCCATGGCGGTTATTCGGCGGGAAGTGCAGTACATCGCCGGGACCAACGATCTTCTCAATACCGTCTATAAAGAAACGGACACGGCCTTTGACAACAAGTGTCATCTGCTCGTGCGGGTGCGTGTGTTCCGGCGTGACCAGAAACGGTTCGAACGTGAACCGACAGATCATGACGTTTTTGCCAACGACCATTTGTCGCTTGATCCCGGGCGAAGGCTCACTGACAGGGATCCGGGTCCAATCAGTCACGAGTGCCGATAGTTGAACATCATTTGCGATCATAGAAATTAGTCTGTTTATCCTGTCGTTCGATCACCTCGGCTCGACCGATATTTCCCAACTGAACTTGTTTCCGGCCCGGAGCAGAAGGCCATTTTGTTCGTCCACCAAATGGATCGGGATGGCCCCCAGAACACCTTTTCCAAGTCTACCGTCACCCGGCGTGAAAATCCGAATATTGTTCCGATTACTAGACCTAAAGGTGACTATGGTCACGCCGTCCGGACCGCTGAGCTCAAATGTGCGGATCCCCGCACTCTCATTGATCTGCGTCACCGAGGTCGCGGTCGAAGGGAATGAAAAATGCCATTTCGTGATCTCAATATCGCGGTCGGCCGTGATCGTCTCGCGACGGATCAGGCAACCGCTCTCGATACGCCACTCGACATCGCTCCTTAGCCCGTTGGAAAATCGTTCACCGGACTTGCTGCCAAGTTGGGCCCATTTTGCGGTCGAAACCCGCAGCGAACGTCCATCGGGCCCCGGCGATATCGTATCTGCTCCGTCCGAAGCGGCGTAGGTCTTTCCGTTACCGAGGGTCAGGAAAGGCACGAATGCCGGATAAACCTCCTCGACCGGTGCTGAAAAGCCGGCAAGGCCGAATGGCGACGGCAGGTAATCGGCGATCGCGGGCTTTGTGCCCACAGTGATCGGCAACGCGAATCTGAGTTTTCCTTCACGAAAGAGCCAAACACCTTCCTGCCTATCACTTCCTTTCGCAAAAAACTCGAAACGCGCGACGTTCGGAAGATCCGGTTTTGAGGGGAAGCTGTCGACGCTTTCCTTTTCAAGCGCTCGAACAAACTCATTACCGGCCAGTATCATCTTTCCAAATGCCGTGCCGGTTTGCTGCCATTCGCGGCTGGGATTGATGTACGAGTAGTTGCCTCGGCCGTAGGAAAATACGGCAAACATATGTGTCGAGTCGTTGTAGTCCTTTCGTATCCAACGCCAAGCTTGCTCGAATAATGCGGCAAGTTCCGGAAGAGGGGCCGGCCGAAATTCAGGATATTTCGCGAGGTATGCGACTATCTCCAAGGTATCCAGGTAACTGACCAAGCCCTGACTTCGGCCCCAGTTATAGCCGTATCCTTCAGGCGAGACCAGATCCCACCAGAGCTTCATTTGACGTTTTATCGAAGGCTTAAGCCTCTCCTTGATATCCTCGCGGCCCGCAATGTCGGCAGCATCCCAGCAAAAACGGACATATTCGTTCGAATAGCGGTCATAACGGCCGGTCGGGGGATTGTCGTCGGCGTAGATCGCGCCGTCGAGAAACTGTTTGGCGGCGCGCTCAACAACCGAATCGACAAGTTTTCGATCCTTCAGAACACCCATCTGGAAACTCATTGCGGCAACACGGGCTGCAACGCCGAGATAGTTATCGGGCAGGTTGATGACCTGTAGCTTTTCGACATCATAGAATCGTGCGGGATCGAGCAAAGCGCGCCATTCCTTCTTCTCGCTCTCGTTCATGCTCGACCAGACGGCATTTTTCGAGAGGTCGGTGCCGTAATGTCTCAATGCCAGGGTCGAATAGAGCTGCGAGAATGCCTTGCCCCCATTCCGAGCCTCGATCAAACCGATCTCGGCGATGGCCCTTGCCGTATCTTTGCCTGCGATCGTGTGGCTGCCGCCGATGTCTGCCTGTGCTGCGAGAGCACGCGCAAAACTTCCCCAAGAAAACTCACCGACCGTTAGAGCCGAAAAGACCCGTTCCGGCGGGGGCTGCAGGGTTCGGATATTCCCAAAATGAGCGGCGATCTCCTTTGTCAGAAACTCCCGCATTTCCGCTTTCAGAATCGCCGCAGAGATCGATCCATTGTCCGTGCGTGTTTGAGCTACGACTTGGTCAGCCCGAGAAAAAGCGCATACAGCGACGATGAGAAAGATGATCTGAACCCGGCGAAACGCCTTAGCTTCGGACATGGTCAGGTTTTGCAATGAAATATAAGTGGAGTTCGACCAAGCCTAGATGGGGCCGGGTCGAACCCGTTTCGAAAACTCTGTCTTAAAACGTCAGACGTACACCCAACTGGATGATCCGCATCGCCTTGGCGCTGCTTATGCTTCCAAAGGTCGAACTTGTCGACGGCGTCGCCGGAACTGAGGCATTGGGGGTGTCGTAGTTCACATTATTCAGGATGTTGGTTCCTTCCGCGCGAAAACGAAGCTTGATGCGCTCGCCTAGCCTGAAGTCCCGCGAGAGTGCCAGATCAATAACACTAAAGCCCGGCCCGTGAAGCAGGTTTCGCGGCGAAGTTCCATCAACCGGTGCCCCTGTAACGGCTAAATTCCTGGCAAAAGCGGCAGTGTTAAACCAACGAGCCGCAGTCCGATTTGCCAGATATGGGTCGCCGACCAATCGCGCCCGATCCGTACCCGTAACGCCGTCAAGATTGGCATCAACACCACCATTAGTTATCGTAAAGGGCCTTCCGGTGCGGATCTTAACGATCGGGGAAATGCTCCAACCGTTGAGAATGCCTTTCGCAACACGATTGCTCCCATTGTAGAAATCAGGTTGAAAATTGAAGCTCATACTGAAGACGTGACGCTGGTCGGTATCGGCCTTACCCTTCTCGGCGAGCAAGTCGTAGTAATTCTGCGCCAATCCCTGGGTCGTATTGTTATGGAGTTGGACGGAACTCAGCGTTTCGCTAAGCGTGTAAAACCCATTGAAACTAAAGAGTTTGTTAAACCGCATCGCACCGGTGAGCTGCAATCCGGTGTAATCCGCGGTCTGATCCGAATCCAAGACGGTGACCGCACCGAATGCCCCATTGGGGCGCCTTGCCTGAACATTATTGGTTGCCGGAATGGGGGTCGTAGTGTTTAATGGGGCGTTCACATCGCGCCCGAATGGCAATCTACGCGACATCGCCCTTATCAATGCCGCTCCCACGGTTAATTGATTTGTGATCTGACGCTGAATTGAGACGTTCATCTGCACGGTGCGCGGAAATTCGAAATCCGGAGCAACGGCAAAAAAACCACCGCCGTTGGTAAATTGCCCGGTGTATGGGAAAGGAATGCCGCCAACGTAATTGGCGTAAGGATTCACCAGTGTCTGTCCAGATCCATTTCGGTTGCGATTGGTAAAGTTCAATCTTGTGGATGCCGGCTGGAAGTTTGTCATCGTATTCCATTCGTTACCCGAGATGCTGCCGTAGAATACCCCGATCGCGGCGCGGACCGACGTCTTGCCGTCGCCTAATGGATCGAAGGCAAATCCGAGGCGAGGCGAAAGGTTGCCGTACCTTACAGGGATCGCGCCGCGTTCAACGCCCGGATCACCAACAAACAAGGCCCCCAAGGGAGCCATCGGATTCACCGTTGACCGTTGTCCCGGCACGTAGTTCGTCCACCGATCCAACGGGTCGGTCGGCGGCGTTTGAACGTCCCATCGGATGCCCATATTCAGGTTCAACCTTCGAGTGACGCGGTAATCATCCTGCAGAAATACCGCAGAATACCATGTATTCGTGTAGCCTGTGACCGGAGCATCTTGGGTCGACGCACTTGGAATACCAAGTAGAAAATCTGCGAAAGCATTTCCAGTAGCGGTGCCATTGAAGGCGAATACCCCGTAATTGTTGAGTAGGGTTTCCTGAATGTCCTTGTTTAACGTCAACTCCCCGCCGATCTTGAGCGAGTGGTTTCCTTTGGTCCAGCTGAATACATCACGGACGGAATAAAGGTTTGTACCCGCCGTCGGCCCGCCGATAGCATTTGACAAGGTGAAGAAGCCGCTGATCGTGATCTGCGGAAGTGAACCGACTCCTTGCGTGCGAAATGACGAGCCAAGATCTTCGAGAGTTGTGCCCGGGGTGTTCAACCGCCCGCCGAAACTGCGGGTATAGGTTACCCAAAACTGGTTGATCTTTTCAGGTGAGATGATCCATACGTCGCTCAAATTCACATTGGATTGGCGCCATTTGAAAACTTGCGTAGCCCACGGAAGGTTACCGCTGCCGGGAAAGAAGGTTTGATCGCCCCAGTTTGTAAAATAAGTGAAACTTAGGCGATGCGGTACATTCAGCTGGTGATCGATCTTGACCAAAATTTCGTCTGTATTGACTGGCAGCGGCACGTTCGCTTGATAGCCGGGCGAACCGTTGGCGTTGGTGAAATTAGATTGGGGGATGTAGTCGTTGAGGATCCGTACCGCGACCGGGTCAAACCGACTCGCGGGAATGATGCCGCCTGCGAAAAACGTTCCGTTTGCGAGGGAAGTTCCCGTGGTGGGATCCTTCGGTCGGGATGAGGCCGACAGTGCGCTGAAATCGCCGGCGCGGAAAGCGGCTGATGGCAGAGTCGACCCTGACAGGAACGTGCTCGTGTTTTGACGAAGCCCCGAGTAGGTTCCAAAGAAGAACGTTCGGTCCGAGATGATCGGGCCACCAAATGAGCCGCCGAACTGATTGCGTTTATAGGGAGCCTTCTCAAGCACCGAATTCCATTCATTAGCGTTGAGCGCGTCGTTTCGCAGATACTCGTAAACCGAACCATTGAACTTGTTCGTGCCGGACTTAGTGATGATGTTTATGATCCCACTGGCGAATCGGCCATACTCGGCGCCGTAGGCATTGGTAGTGACCTTGAATTCCCGAACGGCCTCGGGATTTGGGGCAACGTTCCCGGTATTACGGAGGTTTGTCATATTGGTGCCGCCGTCGAGAAAATAGTTCACCGATCCGGTACCGCCGTCCGTTCCACCGTTGATCAGCGTTCGCTGCTCGGGGAAGCCCAAGGTGCTTTGGAGATTTCCTTGTGCGGTATTCGAAATACCGGCGTTGTTTGACTGCACACCCGGAGTTAGATCCAGCAAGGCAAAAACATTGCGTTCAACCAGCGGCAGATTTTCTATCTCCTGTGTTTGGATCGTCCTGCCGAGTTCGGCGCTGCTGGTGTTTACCTCGGGCGGGGTCGTGGAAATGGTCACCTCTTCATTGACGCCGCCTACCTCTAGGGCAATGTCCGAACGGACCGTTTCGTTGACCGTCAATACGATGCCGCCTTGTCTGGCCTTCTTAAATCCCGCGCTGGCGGTTACTTCGATCGCATAATTACCGACCGGCAGAAGTTCGATCCGATAGAAGCCATCCTCGCCCGAAACCACTGTCCTGGCCAACCCGGTGTCGAGGTTCCTGGCGGTAACGCTGGCTGCCGGTACCGGCGATCCACTTGGGTCGGTAATCGTGCCGACGATCGTAGCTGTCGTGACCTGTGCTCCGGCCGCCGCGGTAAATAAAAGAAGGACCGAAAAGATGCAGATCGCCAACGAGAGATGGTGGCATATTGTCGGTACGATGCTAGCAAAGTGTGAACCTGTGCGTTTCATTTTTATTTCTCCTTGCTTTTTAGAAACTCGGCCGCCAGGGCTAGTCGGCGGCAACCTCCGATTTGTCAAAAACTAAGCGACCTTTGGGGCGGCAAATGCCGGCGCAGTTATCAGTGCTGCTGCACCCTTGAGACGCGGGAATTCGATCGCCGGAACGATGCGTATCGATGCTTCGCCCAATTCGGAGCTCAGCGTACGCTCCTTGATCGCATCTTTCACCGTGGACTCGAGCAGGTCCCAGGCTTCTGTGATCTCGCCGCCAATGTAAATCCGCGACGGGTCGATCACGTTGATGATCGACGCGAGGCCGAGCCCCAGATAACGGGCGGTCGATTGAAGTGCGGCCAGGGCCTTGCCGTCATTTGCACGGGCCTTCGCGATGAGGCTTTCGATGGTGCACTCCGACCGTTCGACCGGAACTGGCCGTCGATCAGCAACGCTTGAGCCGAAGTATCGCGAGATGGTCGCAATATTTGAGATATAGGCCTCCCAGCATCCATTTGCCCCACAGGCGCACGGCGGGCCATCAATACTTAGGGGGACATGACCAAACTCGCCGGCGGTGTTGTGTCTCCCGCGGACGAGTTCGCCGTTGACCACGATACCGACCCCAACGCCATCCGAGACACTAACGAAGACGATATCGTTCAACGCCGTGCCGTCACCGCGAACTGACCAAATTTGCGAGAGAGCACACGCCTTTCCCGAGTTTTCGAGGTGGATCTCGATGTCGCCAAACTCCTGCTTCATCAGGTCGAGCAGTTCGACGTTGCGCCAGCGGAGCGTCGGCGAATGGATGACTGTGCCGTTCCTAAGATCGAGCATTCCCGGGACCACAACGCCGATCCCTCCGCAAGATGTGCTATCGAGCGTTCCGCCCAGTGCTTTTCGAACCTGCCATGCAAGCGAGCGGACAAATTCGGATGGGTCAGGCTTCATAGGGAATGAGATGACGTCGCCGACCTGTCTGCCGGTCGAATCGGTCAACATAAGGAACGCTTTTGTCTTGCGCACGTCGATAGCCACCGCAAGGCTCTCACGCGAGTTCAGAAACAACGATGTCGGCTTTCTGCCGCGTCCATTCGATTCGTTTTGTTCCTCTTCACGGACAAGCCCCTCCTCAAGCAGTTCGTTGACAAGCAGGGTCACATTCGCACGATTCGTCTCCATCAATCTGGAGAGATCTGCCCTCGAGACCGGTTGATGTGTACGGATCAGTGTCAATGCGATCTGTCGGTTGATCTCACGCGAGGTTCCCCGCCGCGCCAGCTTAAAATCTCTCGGGTTGATCTTCCTCATATTGTTAAAAGACTTAACAAAATAGATCCGGAAAATAATAGGTGTGACCTAGCTGGATCATACCAGCCGGTGCCGGACAGCCCTCTATTGATTAGGGGGCGGCACACATGATCAAGTGAAAACTAATTTGATGCTCGTCAATTTGTTAGAACATTTGACATATTACACGAATTTGAAGGCTCGTCAAGCCTCTTTTCTAACTTTTTACTGAGCCAAGGAAATAACCGGACAGCGCGGGTCGGCGAAGCCAGGCGGTAAGTATTGCGGATCAGGCCATTTAAGCGAGATCGGGCCGATCTGGCTTTCTGAATGGCCTTTTGCATAGAAATTCCCGGATTCTATGATCCAGGTCATATTTTGGGGTGGCTGGACGCCATATGATTCGCTCGGAAACGCAATTTATGTGACGGCGAATGTTATGTCACCGCTCAATGTTCACGTACCAGGCGTGAACTACCACAAGAATCTGATCTCATGCCAGGCCGCTTGTCCGGTTCATACAGATGCTCGCGGCTACGTTCGAGCGATCGCGGAAGGTCGGTTCAGCGAGGCGTATTTGATCGCACGCGGGCCAAACCCGTTCGCTTCGATCTGCGGCCGGATCTGCGGTGCCCCCTGTGAGATCGCGTGCCGCCGCGGGAAGATCCCAAAGGTAAATGACGACGGAATGTTTGTCGGGCAGGATCGACCGATCGCGATCCGTGCGCTTAAGCGGTTTGTCTGCGATCAGTACGGGCCCGAGGCGAGACCGGTAGACGAAGTACTCGACTCGGTCAAGGATTTCGTGCCGCCGATCGCTGCGGATTCCGAGGAGATGGCGGCTCTTTTGAGAGCGTGCATAAGCAAGGATCTGATCCCGGCTGACGGACAACGTGTTGCGATCATTGGTGCCGGCCCTGCCGGGCTATCGGCTGCACACGATCTCGCTATCCTGGGTTTCAAGCCGGTGGTTTTTGAGATAGAACCCGTCGCGGCGGGAATGCTCGCCGTCGGCGTGCCGGCGTATCGTCTACCCCGAGAGCTCATCGCGAGCGAGGTCGCGGTTATAGAAGCACTTGGGGTAGAGATACGCTGCGGTGTCGAGATCGGCCGCGATATCACGTTCGCCGAGCTGCGAAAGGATCATGCGGCGGTGATCATCGCTGTGGGAGCGAAATCCTCGCGGGAGCTCGGCCTCAAGGGTGAGGACGGGCCCGGCGTGATCGGCGGTGTCGATCTTCTTCGGGCTGTCTCGCTCGGGGAACAAGTAGAGGTCGGTGACCAGGTCGTCGTTATCGGGGGTGGGAATGTTGCGTATGACGTGGCGCGTTCGGTCGTCAGGCAGATCGCCTTTGACACGGCCCGGACCGCAGCGAGGCTGGCCGGCACAACCCACGTTCACCTTGTCTCGCTCGAAGGGGCCGAGGAGATGCCCGCCGACACGATCGAGATCGTAGAGGGCGACGAGGAAGGCATCGAGAGGAGCAATGGCTGGGGCCCGACCGAGATACTTCGGGACGACGCAGGGCGCGTTACCGGCGTCGCATTCCGGCGCTGCCTGAGCGTCTATAACGATGATCGAAAGTTTGCGCCCGTTTATGACGACGACGACACCCGGATCGTTCCGTGCGATACGGTTCTGCTAGCGGTCGGCCAGGCACCGAAACTCTCATTCCTCGATGATGGTGGAAAGGATGTAGAACGAATGCGCGGGGATTGGCTCAAGGTCGATCCGGTTACGCTGCAGACCACCGCCGAAGGGGTTTTTGTTACCGGCGATCTCGCCCACGGAACGCGTCTGCTGATCGATGCCGTCGCCTCAGGCAAGGCAGCGGCGCGTTCCGTTTATCAATTCCTGACCGGCCGAAAGCTGGAAAGCGAGGCAATTGAGGTTCACAAGGTACTTGAACGCTATCGGAGAGAACTCGGTTACGAATCGATCCGACGCGTTGACGTTCCGACGATCGAGCCATCCGAACGCTTAGAGCATCCCGAGAATGTCGTCGAGATCGGCTACTCGGAAGAACAGGCCATGCGCGAGGCATCGCGGTGCCTCGATTGCGGTGTGACGCCCGTCTTCGACGGGATGCGTTGCGTGTTGTGCGGCGGCTGTGCCGACGTTTGCCCGACGGAATGCCTCAAGCTGATCTCACTCGACGCGGTCGAGTTCGACGTAGATATGAGGAGTGCATTTGACCGTGCACTTGACAACGACGCGGATCTTGCCGAGAACTCCGCGATCCTCAAGGACGAGGATCGATGTATCCGCTGCGCCCTATGCGCGATGCGATGCCCGGTCGATGCGATCTCAATGGAACGTGTGACCTTTCAGACAAATTGGAGCTGTTATGACGACCCATCCCGGAGAGAAAAAGTCACGATTTGACCCCGACCCGATACCGCGGCGAGATTTTCTCGGCCTGGCGGCACTCGGCTCGATGGCCGCGGCCTTTGTTTTTGCAGTATTCGGAATGCTGAAGCTGCCGAAGGCGGCGGTTTCGGCGACGCTGTCCAAAAAGTTCAATGTCTCGCTTCCTGACACGCTGCTTGACGGTGAGGCTTTCATTCCACCGGGCCGGAACGTCGCGGTTTTTCGTGATGCCGAAGGCGTATATGCCATATCGACCGTGTGCACGCATCTAGGTTGTATCGTCAAAGCGAGCGGAGCCGGATTTGACTGCCCATGCCACGGCTCAGGCTTCGAGAAGGACGGCACGGTTCGCAAAGGCCCCGCGCCAAAGCCGCTGCCTTGGCTGAAGGTCTCAAGAAATGGGTCCCTGCTCAACATTGATGAAGGAACGACCGTCAAGTCGGGGACAAGGGTGTAGCTATGCAGGCCGACGGGAACTACTCCGCACTTAACGAATTCTGGCATAACCTTAAAGCCATACCGCGTGAGGTCTATCGGTCAATGTTCCGCGGCGGGGCGCCAAAGACCGATCGGACCCGTTCTTCATTCGTCTTTGGCAACGTATTTTTGCACCTGCATTCTGTCCGGACCCACCTATGGTCGCTCCGATGGTCGACCACGGCCGGACTCGGGATCATAACGACCGCGGCATTCTTCATCACGCTCGTGACCGGGGTGCTGCTGATGTTCTATTACAAGCCCTATACGGACGTCGCGTACCAGTCGATCAAGGACATCCACTTCATCGTTCCGACGGGCCGCTATATGCGCAACATCCATCGTTGGGCGGCCAACGTAATGGTCGTCGCGGTGATACTCCACATGGCGCGGGCTTTCTATACGGCCGCCTATCGGCATCCACGCGAATTCAACTGGTTTATCGGCTGGGGCCTGCTGGTGACAACGCTTGCGTTGTCTTTCACCGGGTATCTGCTGCCGTGGGACCAGCTTGCCTATTGGGCTATCACGATCGGGGCCAACATCGCGCAGAGCCCTCGGGAGATCACGGATGCGATGGGCATCACCGAATTCATGGATATTGGCGGCCTGCAGCGCGAGATCCTGCTCGGCTCTGAGGTGGTCGGTGCAGAGGCACTGATACGTTTCTACTTGCTGCATGTGATGATCCTTCCGCTAGTCCTGGCAGGGCTGATGGCGGTTCATTTCTGGCGGATCCGAAAGGATGGTGGCCTCGCGAAACCGAAAGATGCGGACGAACGCGTTGCCGACGAAGCGAAAGAGTTCTATCCGGTGTTTACCGACCAGCCGGCGAAGACCTACCAGCTTGCTGCGATCGTAAAGGGCAAAACCCCGGCAGTAAACTCAGGACCTGAGCACACGGTCCCATCGATGCCGCACCTTTTTTACGCTGAGTTGGGCGTGCTGATGTTGACGACGCTGATCTGCGTCGGACTGGCATTCATATCGGATGCGCCGCTCAAGGAACTTGCGAATCCGCTGGTTCCAGAAAATCCGGCAAAGGCACCGTGGTATTTTCTCGGCCTACAGGAGATCGTTTCGTTCTCTGCCTTTATGGGCGGTATCGGCATCCCCATGCTGTGCATTATCGGCCTCGGGCTCATTCCATTCCTGGATCGCGAAAAGGAAGGCACGGGCGAGTGGTTTGGCGGGCCGGGCGGTTGGCGGCTTGTCAAGTGGTCGATCGCCGTTGGCTTTGTGTCGTCGATCCTCGTCGAAGCCTTTGCGATACGCTTCGGCTGGCTTCGTGAATGGTTTCCTGACATACCGCAGTTGGTGATCACTTTCGTAAATCCGGGGACCGTTATAACGGCGATCTATGCTGCGTTCTCGATCTGGGCCGTGAAGCGTTTTAACTCAACTCGAGCGGGAGCACTCGCACTTTTCACTTGTTTTCTTGCGGGCTTTATCGTGCTGACGGTGGTCGGCACATATTTCCGCGGGCCGAATTGGGACTTCTATTGGTCGCCGTCGTCGTGGCCGGGACATTGATGCGATGAATAAGAACAAATATCTATTGATGATCTCAAGCCTGGGGGTGTTTGTGCTGCTCGTCGCGGCCGCGTTTTCTGAGAACTTCCTGAAGGACTGGCACCGGATACAGGCGACCGCGACCACGGCCGACGGGCCGCTGGATGTGCGGCTGCGGCAGATCGTGAATCCTAACCTGAATGTGACCGACCGCTGTGTCACATGCCACACCGGAATGGCCGCGGGAGAACAGATCACCTCGTCGCTTAAGGTGGGCGCGGCCCATAAGCCGGTCGTCCATTCGACTCAGGAGATGGGCTGCACAACCTGTCACGGAGGGCAGGGACAGGCGACCGAGATGGACGATGCGCATGGCAATGTGCACTTTTGGACCGAGCCGATGCTGCCTGCGAAGTACGCGTACGCGAGCTGCGGCACCTGTCACACACCGCTGAATGTCCCCAACATGCCGACGTTCGAGAACGCTCGAAAGACCTTTGAGCGGCTTGACTGCTATGCCTGTCACCGCCTCGATGGCCGCGGCGGGACAGTGCGGCCGGGCGGGGATATTACCGGAATGGAAGGTCCCGACCTGTCACACGCAGGCATCAAGGGCTACAACACGGAGTGGTATCCGGCACACATCACAAAGATGCAGCAGGCCCAGGACGGAGCTTGGAAAAACTTGTTCCGCGAGGTTAGCGACGAGGACCGGGCGGCACTCAAGATATTCCTCGATACCCAAATGGGTGCCCCGAAACTCATCGAGGCAAAGGCTCAGTTCAACACGGTAGGCTGTGTCGGTTGCCACACGGTCGGCAGCTTTGGTGGCGACGCGGGCGTCAATCTGTCGATCTCTGGGCTGAAGGATCCTAACCAGCTCAACTTCAGCCGCGTGCCCGGCGAACGCAGTGTTGAGAACTGGATCAAACAGCATTTTCGTTCACCTGCCTCCACCGTTGCCGGTTCACAAATGCCGGTCATGGGCTTGAGTGAGGAGAAGATCGATCTGTTGACTCTGTACACACTTTCGCTTCGTCGCCGCACTCTGCCTGACATTTTCCTGCCGAAGGATCGTGTCAGGGCGATGCGTTTTGGCTACCGTGAATTTGCCAGTGATGGGGCAACGATCTACTCGGCTGTATGCTCAGCGTGCCACGCCGAAAATGGCATGGGTACCCGCTATCCGGGGCTTGTTCCAAATCCGTCGATCGCCAACGCAGATTTCCTGTCGCTTGCCTCGGATGATTACCTTTTGGCGACGATCAAAGCCGGGCGGCCCGGGCGGCCGATGCTCGCATGGGGGGAACGCGAGAACGGCTTGAAGGACGAGGAGATCAAAGGTCTCATCGCTTATATCCGACAGCTCGGTGGCGGTGTCCAGGCTGTTCCCGACACAAAGCCACCGATATGGGCGACGGGTGACATCGGAACCGGCGATCGGCTGTTCACCGCAAACTGCTCAGGCTGCCACGGCAAAGGCGCAGTTGGCGGTGAAGGGCCTGCCCTTGCCAATCCTGCATTTCTGAAGGCAGCAACCGACACGTTTCTAGTGGGCACGATCACTAATGGCCGACGAGGTACGGTGATGCAGGGTTTTGCCAATGGTTCGCCCACGCGGCCTGTGCTGACGCAGGCGGAGATCGAGTCGATCGTAGTTTACCTGCGGTCATTAAAAAAATAGTTAGAACGCCCGCCCTGGCGGGCCTTCGCTGGGATTTAACAAATCGAAAGGAATCTGGTTATGAAAAACGAACTATCGAGACGCGAGTTCATGGCAAGGATGACGGCAGCTGGTTTTGGCGCTTTTGCTGCGTCAGCGACCAAAGCATGGGGCCTCGATGCAATCACAAATCCGTTGGCCGTTTATCCGAATCGAGATTGGGAAAACGCTTACCGTGACTTGTGGAAGTACGATTCCAGGTACACATTCACCTGCGCTCCGAACGACACGCATAACTGTTTGCTGAATGCTCATGTCCGGCAGGGAGTGATCACACGAATCGGCCCGACGATGAAGTACGGTGAGGCGGTCGATCTGCTTGGAAATGGTACGTCGCATCGTTGGGATCCGCGTGTTTGCCAGAAGGGACTGGCACTGACACGGCGGTTCTACGGCGACCGGCGCGTAAACGGCACGATGGTTCGAGCCGGATTCAAACGATGGTATGAAGACGGTTTTCCACGCGGCAAGGACGGCAGGCCGGATGAAAGCTACATGAACCGCGGCCGCGACGAATGGGTTCGTATGTCGCATGAAGAGGGGGCGACGATCGTCGCGGCGGCCTTAAAAAATATTGCTGAGACCTATACCGGCGAAGAAGGGAAGAAAAAGCTAAAAGAGCAGCATTATGACGAGGCTGTTATCGAGGCCACCCAGGGTGTTGGGACTCAGGTAATGAAGTTTCGCGGCGGTATGCCGCTCCTCGGTATCACCCGCGTGTTCGGGATGTACCGCATGGCCAACTCGATGGCGCTTCTCGACAGCAAGATCCGCGGTGTGGGACCCGACCAGGCAATGGGCGCGAAGGGGTTTGATAACTACTCGTGGCACACCGACCTGCCACCCGGTCATACCATGGTTACGGGCCAGCAGACCGTTGAATTTGACCTCAATTCCGTCGAGCAGGCGAAAACGCTCGTCGTTTGGGGAATGAACTGGATAACGACCAAGATGCCCGATGCTCACTGGCTGACGGAGGCACGGATGAAAGGTACAAAGATCGTCGTTATCGCCTGCGAGTACTCGGCGACCGCGACCAAGGGAGACGAGGTCGTTGTCGTCCGTCCGGGAACGACGCCGGCCGTGGCTCTCGGCTTCGCCAATGTCATAATGCGCGAAAAGTTGTACGACGAAGACTATGTCCGGCGATGGACCGATATGCCGATCCTCGTCAGGATGGATACGCTCAAGTATTTGAAGGCGTCAGAGGTCTTTGGCGGAGGCCCGGCCGAGTTGAAACAGACATTTATCGTCAAGGAAGGCGAGAAAGAGCCGCCACCGATACAACAGGACATCAAGAACGTCGTGCCTGAGAAGCTTCGGAACGAATGGGGCGATTATGTCATCTGGGATACGAAAACCGGAGCTCCGGTCGTACTTACAAGGGACGATGTCGGCGATAACTCGAAGGCCGGTAACGCCCAACTCGAAGGCGTTGTTGAGGTTACCCTTGCCGACGGCAGTAAGGTTCGATGCCGTCCGGTCTTTGATCTGGTCAAAGAGTATGCTGCCCATTTCGATCCCAAGACCGTCGAAGAACTTACTTGGGCACCTGCGGCAGCGATAGAGAAGCTGGCTCGGCATTTTGCCAAGGAACCCGGCACGACACTGTTTGCCCTCGGCATGGGGCCGAACCAGTTCTTTAACAGCGACAATAAGGACCGCGATGTATTCCTTCTCGCGTCGCTGACAGGCAATGTTGGCAAGATCGGCGGCAATGTTGGCTCCTATGCCGGCAATTACCGTACGGCGCTTTTCAACGGCTCGCCACAGTGGATCGCCGAGGATCCGTTCGACATCGAACTCGATCCTGCAAAACCTGCGCGGCCGAAACAATACTGGAGGGCCGAGTCGGCTCATTATTATAACCACGAGGATCATCCGCTTCGCGTTGGCAACCGGCTGCTGACAGGCAAAACGCACATGCCCTGTCCAACCAAGTCACTCTGGTTCGCCAACGCCAATTCGATCCTCGGCAACGTGAAATGGCACTACAATATGGTCGTCAACGCGCTGCCGAGGATCGAAATGATCGCCGTCAACGAATGGTGGTGGTCAACTTCATGCGAATGGGCCGACGTCGTTTTTGGAGTCGACTCGTGGGCCGAGCTCAAGCATCCTGATATGACGGCTTCGGTGACGAACCCGTTCTTGCTGGTGTTTCCCAAGACGCCCATTGAGCGGATTTTTAACACGATGGGGGACATCGAAGTGTTCGCCACCGTCGCATCGAAGCTTGCCGAACTTACGGGCGATCAACGATTCAACGACTATTGGAAATACGTCCGGGAACACAGGACCGACGTCTATCTACAGCGGATCCTCGACAATTCTACGAACACCAAGGGGTACAACTTCAACGAACTCCATGAAAAGGCACTCAACGGCGTGCCGGCATTGATCAATAGCCGCACGACGCCCAAGAATGTTGGCTACGACCAACTTGAGGACAATACGCCATGGTACACCAAGAGCGGCCGGCTCGAATTCTATCGCGAGGAGGATGAGTTCATCGAGGCTGGTGAGAACCTTCCGGTTCACCGCGAACCCGTCGATTCGACGTTCTACGAGCCAAACATCATCATTTCCGCCCCTCACGAGGCCCTGCGGCCTGCTCAGCCCGAGGATTACGGCGTTAAGCGTGACGACCTCTCGTGTGAGACTCGATGCGGCCGCAATGTTGTTTACACATGGGCCGAGGCAAAGACGAAACCGCATCCGCTCATCAAGAACGATTACAAGTTCATCTTTCACACGCCGAAGTACCGACACGGTGTTCACACGATGCCGATCGACACGGACATGAACGCCGTTCTATTTGGCCCGTTTGGGGACATCTATCGGCACGACAAACGAATGCCGTTCGTAAATGAAGGCTATGTCGATATCAATCCGGCGGACGCTCAGGAGCTTGGTATTAATGATGGCGACTATGTTTGGATCGACGGTGACCCGGAGGATCGACCGTTCCGCGGTTGGCAGAATGACAAGAAGAACTACGAGTTTACCCGGCTGATGTGCCGTGCCCGATACTATCCGGGCACACCCCGCGGCGTGACGCGAATGTGGTTCAACATGTACGGGACCACCCCGGGTTCTTTCCAGGGACAAAAGGAGAGAAAGGACGGCTTGGCGAAGAATCCACGGACCAATTATCAGGCGATGTTCCGCTCCGGCTCGCACCAGTCGGCGACCCGCGGCTGGCTTAAGCCGACCTGGATGACCGATTCACTTGTCCGCAAAGGGATGTATGGCCAAGGGATGGGCAAAGGTTTCGCCCCCGACATCCATTGTCCGACCGGCGCACCACGCGAGGCGTTCGTCAAGATCACCAAGGCTGAGCCCGGCGGTATCGGCGACGAGCCGCTATGGCGTCCGGTTAAGCTCGGCATAAGGCCGCGGAACGAGAGCGATGCGATGAAGAGGTACCTCGCCGGTGAGTTCATAAAGAAGAAATAAATGGACGTACTGAAACTACATCTATTGCTGAATTATTATCCCGCGATCGGTTTTGTGATCGGCACGGTAGTTCTGGCGGCAGGCTTTCTGTTCAGGAACACCGTCCGCAAGCGCCTTGCTCTTAAGATCCTCGCCGTGATGGCCCTGTTCACGATCGGCGTTGTTTTCACCGGAGAGTTTGCAGGCCAGGCTGTGGAGCCAACTCTCAATGGCTCGCGGGCCGAGGCACTTTTGTCACACAAGATCGCGGCCACTGCGGCGTTTGCGGCGGTACTGATCACAGGCATTGCCTCGGTCGTCGGTATCGTCCGGGGGAAGCGTGATGCTTACCGTCCGCGGACGACGTATGTTGTGGTCCTGATATTCAGCCTTCTCGCATCGATACTTTTGATTAACACGATATTCAAGGGCCGACAGGTTAAATGGGCATTCGGCCAAACACACACGGAGAATAAACTATGGCACGCGTAAACAACTGGCAGCTCGGCCGCGAGATGTCCTACTGGTATCCCGAGAGCCGCCCTGAAAAACAATTCGCAGCGGTCTTTGACACGAACAAATGCATTGCGTGCCAGACCTGCACGCTGGCGTGTAAGACAACCTGGACCAGCGGCAAGGGCCAGGAATATATGCTTTGGAACAATGTCGAGACCAAGCCATACGGCTTTTATCCACTCGCGTGGGACCTTAACCTGCTTGAGATGCTCGATGGACAGCAATGGAGCGAGCGTGACGGCAAGACGGTTTACGAGGGCAGTACGATATTCGAATCAGCCCCGGCCGGCGAGCGGGTTCTCGGCTGGCGTCCAAGCGATGAGGACTATGCATATCCGAACGTCGGGGAGGACGATTGTTCCGGCGGCGTGGATGGCGGAGCTAGCCTCGAAGGTACACACGACATGGCTTGGTTTTATTATCTGGCCAGGATATGCAACCACTGCACTTACCCAGCCTGTCTCGCATCGTGCCCTCGAGGCTCGATCTACAAGCGCCCGGAGGATGGCATTGTGCTGGTGGATCAGGGCCGATGCCGTGGCTATCAGGAGTGCGTGCGCGGCTGTCCGTACAAAAAGGTATTCTTTAACCCTATCACATCGACATCAGAGAAGTGCATAGCGTGTTTTCCGAAGATAGAGCAGGGCCTTGCTCCGCAGTGTTTCGAGAACTGCATAGGCAAGATCCGAATGGCTGGCTTCCTCAATACACCCGACAAAGCCCAGGCTGATAACCCTCTCGATTATCTCGTCCACATCAAGAAGGTTGCACTACCATTGTTCCCGCAGTTCGGGCTTGAGCCAAATGTTTACTACATTCCGCCGATCCACGTACCAACGACGTTCACGCGGCAGATGTTCGGCCCGGGAGTCGACAAGGCGGTCGAGGTCTATCGCAATGCGCCGAACGACCCTGACCTGACCAGCTTGCTAGGCCTGTTTGGTTCAACCGCACAGATCACACGGCGATGGAAACGGGTCGGCGACAAGGCGATCGGGATGGACGAGCATGGCAAGGAATTGGTCAGCGTTCCGTTTCGCGAGCCAGTGCATATCCGCCCGGCTTACGACAAGCTCTATCAGATCACGCGCACAAACTGCCCGTAGGGAGGCTGTAATCATGCGACTGTTAATATTCTTAATTCTACTAACACTGCTTGTTAGCGCGTGCGGCCACGTGCAAACGCCCACTGCCGAATTGAATGTTGCACAGGTCAAGGAGGTCACGACCGACCCCGATGCTGCCGTGTGGCGTGACGTGCCGCTGCATATCTCAAAGATGATTCCACAGGATCTTGTTGACCCGAGGGTCATGGAACCTTCGACGTCAGAAGTGCAGGTCAAGGCGATCACCGATGGAACGCAGATCGCATTCCGATTGGAGTGGATCGACCCGACACAGAACGATGTGCCCGGGCCGAAGCACTTCCTCGATGGATGTGCTGTTCAGATCCCCGCACGGATCGATCCCAATGTTCCGGCTCCGCAGATGGGCGAAGCCGGCAAGACAGTCGAGATCGCGTTCTGGCGCGCCGACTGGCAGGCGATAGTTGATGGAAGGGCGACCGACGACATTCGGACCATTTATCCGAACGCCACCGTCGATCACTATCCGTCGCAGGCAAGATCACTAGAGGGAAATCCGCAAGCCCTGGCTGAGGCCGCGGCGAGATATTCTCCCGCACGGGCTGTCGGAAATCGTCGAGGGGGGCCGCGCGAACAACCTGTCGAAGATATGCTGGCCGAAGGGCCGGGAACCTTGTCGCCGGCGGCCGATACGACATCCAAGGGAAAGGGCATAAAGACAAAGACCGGTTGGTCAGTGGTGATAGCGCGTCAGGTCCCCGCCGGCTTTTCGCCAGGGACACCGACGCAGTCGGCTTTTGCGGTATGGGAGGCGGCTCACGGCGAGGTCGGGGCGCGTAAGATGCGCACCGGCTGGGTGCCAATGATCTTGAAGTGATGACGATCTCACTTACCAGCCTGATGTCGGTTCATCGCGAGCTCGATGCGTTGTTTCTCTATCATCAACGGGCTCTGCTGCATCTCGATTCGGCACTTGCCTTGACGGCACTGCAGCGGTACGAGGACGAGCTGTTGCGGCATATGAAAGACGAGGAGGATCTTCTGCTGCCTATCTACTCGCAGCGAAGTGAGTATCCGGCGGTCGGGGCCCCGAAGCTCTTCATCGATGAGCACGAGAAAATGCGTGCACACATCGAGGTACTAAAGGATGCGACCGCAGATTTGGCGGATGCCGACGACATCGAAAGATCGGTGTTGCGTATCCTTGGGCATGAAGCATTCTACCTTCGCCTGTCCAGCCATCACGATAACCGAGAGGGAACTTATCTTTACCCGCTGCTCGATGCCGTGCTTTCGGCGGATGAGAGGCTCGATCTGCTTGATCGTGTCTGGCAGGGATCGGAACTTCGCCAAACTGCCAACATTTGAGAGGATAATCATATGAAAGACGCTGATAAACTGCTGAACGAGGCCGCCGAATGGCGGCTCCTAAGCCTGCTTTTTGACTGCCCCAAAGGCGATTGGTTTCAGCAGGTTTCGCTGCTTGGGGAACAGGTGAGTGACAAGCGCCTCTCAAAGGCTGCACGAGCCGCCCAGACCGAGGCGACCGAAGGATTTTTTCATTCCGTTTTCGGTCCCGGCGGTCCGGCACCGGGTCGTGAAGTCAGCTACAGGGGCTGGGTCGAGCCAGGCCAGATGCTGTCGGAACTATCAGCGTATTATGATGCGTTCGGATTCAAGACATCGACCAATGAGGTGCCGGATCACGTCGCGGTCGAGTCCGGTTTTATTGGCTATTTGCGCTTGAAAGAACTCTACGCTCGTGAGTGCGGCGATGATGAGAACGCCGAGATCGCCGCTGATGCGGCAAGCTCGTTCATCGAAGATCACCTGTCGAAATATGCCGAAAAGCTTAACTCGCTCCTCAGTCAATCCGGGGTCGAATATCTCGAGGCGGCTGGCGAGGCTCTGTTTGAGCGCGTCGGGCCCGACAAAGACAAACTGACTGAAAAGTTTCTGCCGGTTCTGAACGATGACGAAGAGACAATGTTCGAGTGCGGCGTCGCCGCCTGATCATTTCATTGTTGCGAGAATGTCAGCTATGTCCTTTTCGGTGGTGTCCGGATTGATGAAGCAGAATCGCGCGACAGTTTCGGGCTCACCGCCACCCCATCGCCACTTTGTCGGCGCGACCAGAGCAAATCCCGCTTTGTAATTGCGAAACGACCAGTCGCGGTAATCTTTTGCTGCCCAGCCGATGCGTCTGAAGAGAACGCAGGAAAGTCCGGGCTCACGTACTAATTCAAGGCCCGGTGTTTCTGAGATCATTTGGCTCGCGATCCTTGCAAGCTCAATTCCGCGCTCAATGGCCTGTTCGTATCGCCTGGTTCCATGCCGGGCGAGCGAGAACCACAATGGCAGGCCTCGAACGCGTCGCGTGAGCTGGATCTGATAGTCCGAAGGGTTGAAGCCCCGAACAGCTTCGTCATAGAAGAACTCGAGATAGGCCGCCTCTTGTGCGTGTGCGGCGCGGGCAAGCTCCGGTTCGCGGTAAACGACCGCGCCGCAATCGTAGGGAGAGAAAAGCCACTTATGCGGGTCGATGGTAATGCTATCGGCGCTTTCGATACCCTCAAAGAGGTGCCGTACAGATGGAGCGGCCAAGGCTCCGCCACCGTAGGCCGCGTCAACGTGAAACCAGATCTTCTGACTGCGGCAGAACCGGCCGATCCCCGCCAGGTCGTCGATGATCCCTGCGTTGGTCGTTCCGGCTGTCGCGACAACGGCAAAAACTCGCGAACGGTCTTCAGGAGTAAGGCTCTCGACGGCTTCGGTAACCTTCGAACCTGTCAGTTTCCCATCCGTATCGATCACAACGACATCAACATCAATGACCTTGGCCATCGCCTTGACAGATGAATGAGCACCGTCGGACGTGAGGATGATCCCACGCGTTCTCGCTCTGGCAGCATCCCGGCGTCGCCAATCTTCACGGGCTGTGACCATTGCCGAAAGGTTTGCCTCGGTTCCGCCGCTCGTAAAAACCCCGAACGCTCCCGGTGGCAAGCCCGTCAATGAGACTATCCACCGCATCGCTTCGTTTTCGGCAAATATGCACCCCGCACCCTCGAGCCAAAATGCCCCATGCACGCTTGACGCCGACGTTACGAGATCAAACAAGACGGCCGAACGCGTCGGCGACGCCGGTACGAACGCCAGGTGTCGCGGATGATCGATAGCGGCGCTGGTCTTGACCAAAACGTCTCGAAAGAGTTTGAACGCCCTTTCGCCACCGATGCCGTCCGCCGTTATCGTTTCGCCGGCCAGCCGACGCAGCTCTTTCTCGGTGATCGGTGACCCTAACGGCGGATTCCGGTCGGTGATCCGGTGGATAGCATATTTCATGACGTCAAGCGTCATTTCAACCAGGCTGAGTTCGACTTCGTGCATCTTTGTGATATTAGCTCGATCGCTACCATCCGGTGTAGTGGCCGATGATCAGCGAGGCAACCAAGATCGCTCCGTAGATCACCTCCCAGATCCCGATCTTCATCGCCTTTATCCGGCGCCTGTATCGCGATAGCCCGACGCAGCATCGCGTAAACAGCAATAGGAAAACCGCGACACTGAGCCAGGTCAACCGACCCGATGCAGCGAGGAGGATGATCGCGGCCAATGCTGCCGAATGCGTCAATACTGGTGAGATAACCGAATGCGGCTTGCCTTTCTCAAGGTCGAGACGGCTGCGGACGTAAAGGATCGAGGGTATGAAGCGGGCTGTAAAGAATAGCCAGACTGCCGCGGCCGTGTCCGGAGTCCCACCACCCGCGGTAATGATAGCTGCTGCCGATGACGGCATGATCAGGGCGCCGGCGATCTCGGCCGCGAATTGTCGCCCACGCCGCGTTGTCTCAATGTAGATCTGGAATATGGCTACCGGGGTTGCTGCGAGGAAAGGAATTAGTATCTTCGCACCGCCGGCGACGACCGCCCCGACTGCCCCGATGATCGCGATCAGACAAAAGCAAAGCAACAGCTTAAAGGCAGCCGCAATGATCGGACGACGCCCGCCTTGTCGCTGCAATACCAGGACCTGAAACGGTCGCCGAGCAAGGAACGCACCGATGACCAACAGCGATACCCAAACGCCCGCTAGCGAGAACGAGATCGCCAAGGCCGCAACTATTGGCTCAAACAGAAAGCCCCACGAACCGTGTTCGGTAGGCAGGGCTATCTGCCTTAGGTTTACCTTTGGAGGTGACGCAGCTCGCGACAATGCCGGGGTCATATCCAGCATCGTAAGCTACTCCACGAGCAATGGGAACGTCTTTTGCTCAAGTTCAACAGCTCGCGGGAACAAGATATTGTTCTCGAGGTGAATATGCTGGTGCAGGTCGGCTTCAAGGTGCGCGAGCCTATGGTAGAGAGCTGTAAAGCTCGGACAGGCACCTTCGGGAAGCGTGTAATCGTTGGTTATCGCACGCATCTCCTTTAGAATATCGCCAACGGCCTCGTGCTCAATACGCATCATCCTGACCGGATTCTGGACGGTGCCAAAAGGTGGAATGGCTGCCGACATGTGCTGAGATTCCAGCTTTTTAACGTATGGGAATAACACCATCTCTTCTTTCATCATGTGCGGACCGAGATCATCCACCAACAGCGCGAAAAGCTCTTTGAGTCTCAGAAGATAGTCGTAATGATCGCCGTGCCGTGTCGCGACCTTGGCCATCAGCGGCGTAAGTTGGCCCATCTCATCACGGGTAAAGACGTGATGGGCATCTACGATGTGATCGATCAGTTCCCCCAGCGATGCGTCGGCGACCCAGTCGTGCTCGCGGTCACCGAGGGTTTCAATAACACCGTCGAGCTTTTCCATCACGACCTCGGGTTCTGCACCCACATTGCGGCATGCCTCATCAAAAAGCGTGTTGCCGTGACAGCAATAGTCGATCTTAAACTCCTCAAACACTCGAGTCGTGATCGGCATCTCAAGGGCTATCTCACGAACCGTTTTTGTCTGCAAATTCTGCATAAATACCTCCGTTTATTTCTGCTCATTCGCAAGTATCTCGTTTTTAAGTTCGTGGTGTATATGATCCAGGTCATGTTTGCGAAATTTCGCGCCGGGATCAGCAATCGCCGCTGGGATGCGGGTAGTTGTCGGACTGGTCTTCTTCGCGAGGGGAGTTTATGCACACAAAATCTTTCTCGATCAGGAACGCAAGCTCTGTCGTCGTATCGATCCTGTGCTTTCCTTCGATCCCGACCTCATCGCCGTTCACCCAATTATCAAGAATGTCGCCGGGGACGCGAACAACGATCGTTCCGTCCGAGAAAGAACCGGAGAATCCCGGCTCATCAGTCCGCTCGATCGAGTAGCCAAAACTCTGCTGGCCTTCACCGAACGAGACGGTCTCGTCGAGCCTCCCGGCCAGGCCGATCTCTTTGACCTCCGATCGTCCCAATCTAAATCTAAGAAGGTTACCTCGTATTCTAAGTTTCATCATGGTCGGCTAGCAGCAACTCTTTTGGCTACCAAGCTAGCACTTTCGAATGGCGAATCTATGATCCAGGTCACATTCTTGTGGGCGGATGAGTGAAAATCGGATCATCGAACCAGAGTTTCCAGTTGCTTTGTGTCTTCCACGAAGATCTTGCCCCTGACGATCTTTAGATAGCCGCGATCAGCCAGCTTCCTGATCGAGCGGATCGTCGTTTCCAGGGTCAGGCCTGCCATTTCGGCGATGTCCTGTCTTCGATGAGTGATCTTCGTAACATGGCCGTTGCCGGAGCCGGTCAACTGAAGCAGAACGGACGCAACACGATGTTCCGCGCTCGGCGTCGCAAGGATCTGGACGGTATCTGTTCTGGCACGGAGCAGGCCGCACATCCGCTTCATTATCGCACCGGAAAATGCCGTCGACGTTTCCATCAACTTCAGGAATTTGTCACGCGGGATCATCAGGATCCGGCTTTCTACCATGGCGATCGCCGTGGCAGGAAAGCGCTTTCCGTCCAGCGCCGGCGGTATCGCGAAGATCTCGCCGGTCGCGAACATGCCGAGAATGACCTCCTTTCCCACCTCCGGAAAGCGCACCATCTTGATCCGCCCCGAAACAACGATCGGAAGGAACGTCGCGTCGTCGCCCTCGGCAAACACCTGCTGATTCGGGCCAAACGTCCTAACTATCCCATTTTCATGGATCTCCCGATTCAATTCCGGATCGAATTCGAGCAATGGTATTCCATTCGCGATCAGCATATCGAATTGCCTAATACAATGAAATCTACGCGTCCGTATGATACAAGTCATAAAAATTATTACAGATTTCTGGAAAACTGACTAACGTCGGATCATCACCGACTTGCGAGGCTGCAATGAAAAGAACAATGTTTACGTTGGGGGGCGTTTTGTTGGCGGTCGTAATAGGCTTTGGGCAGGAGCCCGAGAGAGCGAAAGCTGAGGCCCTACAGAAGCGGATCAGCGAACTTGAGTCACAGGTCAAGCTTTTTATGCAGGAGTTGGTTGCACTGAAGGCATCGGTTGCTGACAGTAAGCCCGCTGAGCCGATCTCGAAGCCAACGGACGCAAAACCGGACGCGGCGAAAGAGCCGGCCCGTCCGAAATCGGATCTAGGGATCGACGTCGGGAGCGCTCGGATCGTACCATACGGCACGCTGTTCTTCAACGCCTTTGGAAATAGCGGTGGGACAAACAATGCCGATGTTCCGTTGTGGGCGGCAACGAACGGTAACTCGAACTTGAGTGCGACCGCCAGACAAACGAGGCTCGGCCTGCGGCTTGAGGGTGCGAGGGTCGGAAATACCAAGGTCGGTGCGGTTCTCGAGGCTGACTTCTATGGTGGAACTCCCGCCGTCGGGATCGGTGAGAATTTCGGGGTCGTGCGTCTGCGACTTGCAAACGTCCGGCTCGAACGTGAGAGAACGTCGATCACGCTCGGTCAGGATTGGATGGTGTTTGCACCACAGAATCCGACCTCTCTTGCCGCCGCTGCGATACCACAGATGGCATCGGCAGGGAATAACTGGGCGCGTCTGCCGCAAGTAAAGGTGCAGCAGAAATTTGCATCAGGCATCACATGGCAGGCTGCCATACTTGCGCCTCAAACGGGCGATTCGGCGGCAACCGCATCATTTCTCCTGCAGCCGAATAGCGGTGCCAGCTCGCGGGTGCCGTTTCTCCAAAGCCGGATCTCCTATGACGCAGGCAATTGGTTCGGCAGCGGCAGGGCAGGGACCCTTGCGGTATCGGGCCATTATGGCCGATCACGGATATCGTCGAGTGCCACCACGAGTGATATCGATTCTGCCGGGCTCGCGCTCGATTGGAGTGTGCCACTCTCCGCACGTGTCGTCCTCGTCGGCGAGGCGTTTACCGGCAAAAACCTCGGTGGTTTTCAAGCCGGCATCTTTCAGAGTTACAACGCCGATTTCGCGCGGCCTGCGGGCAGTACTCTAGTGGCCGGCGGCGTTCGACCGATAGGAACACGCGGCGGATGGACGCAGTTGGGATTCACGCCGGATGTAGCCGGCGACCGACTCGGATTGTACGCGTCGGTCGGGCTTGACGATCCTAGGGACGCCGATCTGGTCAGCCTGACAAGCCGCGACTGGCGGACAAGAAACCTCGCTTACGCCTTCAATGCGATCTACAAATTCACACCGCAATTCTCCGTTGGAGGCGAATTTCGACGGTTTCACACGACTTATGTCCTCACCGGCATCCGTCGTGCTAGTCACGTCAACTTCGCGGCGTCACTTTCGTTCTGATAGGCAATATCTACCGGCTTCGACCCACTGAAAAAGGACCAACGAGATCACTCGAAGGTCCTTTGTTAGTAACTGGTGGCCAGGGACGGGATCGAACCGCCGACACGCGGATTTTCAGTCCGTTATCTCTGGACTAGTGGTTGTGGGTGATGACTGGGTTAATCCAATGAAAACAACAAGATAAACAGTGCATTCGATGATTCTCCTACTCGTTGTTGCTCTTTTCTAGTCACATTTTGGTCACGAATTGGTCACGGGACTCCCCTAACGCCAGCATTGAAAATAGCCGCCCTGAAAGCGGCTATTATTTTTAGGCACCGGCGTAGGTTGCCCAAGTAGATTCGAGCATACGGATGTAAAAATAATCGAAGTCCATATCCTCCTGACACGTCGGGCAGGAGCCTATGTGTAAGTCAGCCCTCTCCTTTTCCTGCTCGGTTAGAGCCGAGCGGGACGCGAAAACGAGTTCTCCGTCTTCGGGATTGATACAAGGTGAGTCAGCGTAATCGTCAACCTCGCCCATACCCGGCAGCCAATTACCACTGTCAACGTGATTCATACGCGACCCCCTGAATCGGCTCTTACCAACTCCTCGATCTGACCGAGGACGGCGATGTAGGCCGACTTCTCAAATGACGACATTGAGTTGTTCGCCGCTCGTAGTTCGATCCATTCGGCGAGCGGATCATAGATGCCGTATCGGTCATCCCTATCCCCTACTCGGCTGGTTTCGGTTTCTTCTCGTTGCAGATCACTCGACTGTTCGTCTCGGATTTCGCCTCTTGGCTCGTCCCGCCGTTCGTCTTGCTTGTCCGACTGCGGTGGAGCCGGTTCGTCCCGTTGCTGGTTGTCCCGGCGTGGACCAGATTTCATTTCGATCCCGTACCAAGCAGCAAGCTTCAAACCGGCCTCCCGGAGTGAGCAACTTTCCATGACCGAGACAAGCTCGATTACATCGCCGCCCTTCTTGCCGCGGCGACCTTTGGCACAGGCTGTCGAGTGACATATCCAAACTTGCTTTACGACGTTTACCGAAAATGACTTGGAATCGTCGTCTCCCGCCGGATGCGACAGGAGCGGGCATCTTGCTCGCCGGTGTGATCCATTTACACGGCTCAGCGAAACTCCGAATCTGCCCGCCACTTCCTCCAAAGAAATTCCGGCCTTGACCGACTTAAAATCAACATAGTCCCCCATTCGTTCTTACCTCCATGTTTTGTTGTTTCGAACTCTGGGCGGAGCCTATCAGCCGGGCGGACGTTGGCAAGAGATCGCCGAGATGAAGCCGCGATAAGCCAGCCATGAAATCTTAATAAAGCGGAAATGAAATCTTTGTGAAAAACGGTGCACTTGCGGTGAGGAGCCGCTTGGTGAACTCGCGGTAAGCTTGGTGCGCTTGTGGTAAAAGGCTTGGTGCTCATGAAGTGAACTTGGTGCTTTTGCGGTGAAAACTAGGTGCACTTGCGGTGAGCGGTTGGTGCTCTTGAAGTGAAATCTTGGTGCACTCGAAGTGAGAATTTGGTGCTCTTGCGGTAACGAGATTTCAGAAAAAGCTAGGAGCCGCAAGGCCAAAAATCCGAAATGACCAGCCCTAAGTATTTTTAAGTTTCTCTAACGGTTCTCAAAGTATCTCTAACACACGGTAGGGGTGTGATCGAGAGAACACGACCCGACGAGACGACCGACCGAATCGGACGAACGCCGACCGGACGATCATGGAGTTGACGGCGGCTCCGCGCTATCATCAGGCGGTCCCACGCCAACCATCCCACCCGACATGGAAGAAACGGCGAACGCCGAACTCTCACACTCGACCGCCACCGTCGCCGAAACGCCGCCGACGGAAAAAGCCCCGGCTCCGATCCGGCGGGTTCGGACCGAACTCAATCTTGAACAGTGGTCGATTTGGCTTCCGGCTAAGTCGAACCGCGATCCGGCCCCGCGTGTTTTGACTCGCGAGATCAAGGGCGAGGATGGAAGCAAGACCGTGGCCGAGGTCGAGATCACGGCTTCACGGAAAGGCACTTTGACGACGGAGGATCAACGAACGTACTACGCCCTTGTCGAGCATCACCAGAGAAACGACAACAACCGAGACGGCGTTGTTTATTTCTCGCTTCGCGGGATCGCGAAGTCCCTAACTAAGCGTTGGGGATCGGGAGCGATCGACACGATCACAGACTCACTGACCCGGCTTCGAGCAAACACGATCGTTTGGAGGAATTCCTACCACGACGGAGCGACCGGTAAGGCCGCCGAAGAGCTTGGTTTCTTCAACATCATCACCGATCTAAAAATCGTCACCGCCAAACGAGACGGCCACGTAACGCGGGCCGAGGGCTATTTCAAACTCAATGATGCGATCATCGCGAATCTTGAGCAGAGCCACACCAAGCCCGTGCTTCTCGATGTCGTGCTTAAATTTCGAAGCGAGATCGCCCAAATTCTTTACACGCAGTTAGATCGCATTCTGTCGAAGGACATTGTTTCCTACGAACGCAAGACCAAGGAACTCTTTGCCGACATGGGACTTGAGGGTCGGAAGTACATCCATCCGGGCGGACGGAAACAACAGCTTCTACCAGCTATCGCCGAACTTGAAGGTGCCCCATTGTCGAACGGATTCGTGATCCAGTCCGTCAGCCTCGAACGCACCGCCGACCAGAAGGACTACAAGATCGTCGTTCGCCGTGGCCGCACACGGGTACGAAACGGCACCGGAGAGCCGATTTCCAGTGAGAGTCAGGTCAAACCCGAGCCCTCAAAGGAACGGGCCGGAGAAGGGCGTACAGAGCCGAATCCAAACCAACCCCCCAAAACCCCACCGGAAAGCCCAGCAGACGGAGACAGCCACGGGGTGCCAAACGGGAAGGTGGCCGCAAGACCGGAAGCCAACGCCGGGGCCGATCTTCTTGTGTATTTCTACAAGACCTTTTTCGGCACCGAGGCCCCGACCGTCCAGACCAGCCGGAAACACCGCGACCTGGCCGACTGGATGGTTGCCAGCCACGGCGAGGACATGAGCCGGTACATTGTGGACTTTGCGAAAGCCGAGGCTGAGAAAACTCGGTTCCGCGTTGCCACGTTCGGAGCCATAGCTAATTACGTTGACCGGGCGGTTGCGCACCACACGCTTGAACAGGCCGAACTCAAGAAGGCACAGGAAGCCAGCCGCGAAGCGGCACGGCAGGCGAGGGCGGATCAGATCAGGGAAGAGCGGGAGCAACTTGGCTACCGCCTGTTCCGGGAGCTACCGGATGAGGATCGAAAGGCACTGATCGGCGAGGCACGGGCGACACTGATCACATCCGAGAAATGGCGAACCGCCGATTTCTCGGCAGACATCAACAAGCTCATTTTCGAGAAAGAGGCGGAGGGACTCGTTCGGCATGCTCTACTTGCCGGATACACCGACAACACGAACTGACCCCTTTTTTATTTACGCGCTACTATTGCAGCGACCGTTGCCGCCGTTGCAACCGCTCAACTAGCCCTTGCTGTCTGAACCGACCGCAAGAAACAAGCACTTTACGCCTCTCCACCGTTGCCTTGCTTACCGCAGGCTACCCTACGCTCTCACTTCCAACGGCCCAACTTTCGTTGAGGCAGTCGGAATGTGACTCCGCTCTGCTTCGATTCGCCTCGCAGTCCGCGGTTGCTCACGACCGTAGGGTAGCCTGCGCTCCGCTTGGGCGAAGCTGACCGCCTTCGCCCACTCGCTAACCGCTCAGGCAACGGTGGAGGACTACGTCACCACGCCAACGACGCAACATAACTCGACACCCAACCCCGATTCCTATGACGCCCACAACGATCCGCGATACCGACCTCGAATTGCTCTCGCACATCCACGAGCTACGTTACTGCACCATCGACCATCTGATGATGCTAACCGGACGCCAAAGGCAGGCGATAAACCTTCGCCTCCAAAAGCTGATCGCAGAGAAATACGTTCACCGAATCAGGTTCGACAATCCGAATCATAAGCACATTTATTCGCTTGGAAGTCAAGGGTTTCGACACCTTGCCTTTAGCGGCGTGATCGGACTCGATGATATTCCGGCCAGACTTCGCACCGCAGAGCTAAAGCCGCTGTTCCTGGCTCACACTCTGCTCGTAACGGACATCCATACGCGTCTGATTCTTGCCTCGCGAGAGGGGAGTTACCGACTTGTCGATTGGCGAGAGGGAAAAGAGCTTTACGAATCGGTAACGTTCTACGAAAACGGAAGGAAGAATAGACTGCCGGTTTGCCCGGATGCGTTTTTTCAGATCGAGAAAAACGGGAACCGATTTGCCTACGCCCTCGAAGCCGATAGGGGAACGACGACACGCCGAACCTTTGATGACAAGATTAGTGCCTACTGGCGGTTTCTCGAACAAAATCGGCAAGCTAGGGCTTACGGTGTGAAATGGTTTCGAGTCCTTACCGTCACGCTTTCCGATCCACGAGCAAAACATCTGTCAGAATTCTCGGTCGGATCAATTCTAAAGAAATACGCGAAGTCATTTTATTTTGCGTCATTCAAAGATTTCGAAAAACTCATGATATAGCTGGGTTTTCAGCCTTTCAATGCGCAAAACAGTTATTAGTGGACGCAAGGAATTGAGGCAAAAGGGCAGTGCTTACGGCTCCCCGATTCTAGAAAAGACGAAATAAAAACAAGATCCCTAATTGCGAGCAAAACGGTACTTTCCTGCCAAAACTCGGTCTTTATTGTCGGTTGCGTCATAAAACCCCAGGCTGTTTACTCCGATCGGCGGTAGACGGGATTTGTTATCTTCCCGGACTACCGCCAAAAACAACCGCCCCGCCGCCGCTCCGTGTAACCCACGGTCAACGGGATCGGGGAAGTAGGCAAGACCCCACACAATCCCCTTCAAGCTGGATCGGTGTTTGCCGATGCCGGTAGAGACGGCAAGGCAAATGCCCGCCCGCGGAAACTCTCTACGTTTCCGTGCGGGCCGGGCGGTTGCCGAAAATGTCGGTTCTGGCGATCATCACGCGATTTGCCTTACACTAAGAAAAATCGATCCGCCAAGAATTCATATCGTGCCAAGCCGATGAGCAAGAAACTAACAACAAATTCCCCTACCGTTTTTGAGCAGATCAAGCAGACGGATGACGCGGGCAATGAGTTCTGGAGCGCAAGAGACCTCGCCAAGATTCTGGAATACTCCGAGTATCGCCACTTTGTACCGGTCATCGAACGGGCAAAAGAAGCAGCCGTAGGCAGCGGACAGCAGATCGCCGACCATTTCGAGGACATCCTCGATATGGTCAGGATCGGATCGGGTGCCGAGCGTCCGGTCGAGAGCGTCAGGCTTTCACGCTACGCTTGCTATCTGATCGTTCAAAACGCCGATCCTTCGAAAGAGATAGTCGCTATAGGTCAAACGTATTTCGCGGTACAGACGCGGCTTCGTGAGATCGAGCAGATGGACGAATACAACCGGCTTTCGACCGAGGACGAGAAGCGTCTGTTTCTTCGCAATGAGATGGCGAAGCACAATACGAAACTCGCTGAGGCGGCGAAAGACGCAGGAGTGATCAGAAGCGTTGATTACGCGATCTTTCAGAATCACGGCTACATGGGACTTTACGGCGGGCTTGATGCTCGCGGTATTCACAAAAAGAAAGGCCTCAAAAAGAGCCAACACATACTAGATCACATGGGCAGCACCGAGCTTGCCGCGAACCTCTTTCGAGCAACCCAAACCGAAGAGAAGCTCCGTCGCGAGAAGATTCAGGGCAAGACCAAGGCGAACGAGACGCACTACCAAGTCGGCAAAAAGGTCCGACAGACCATCGAAGAACTCGGCGGCACCATGCCCGAAAATCTCCCAACCGCCGACAGCATCAAGAAGATCGGAGCCGCTAAGAAATCCAAGGCAATCAAGCGAAAGGACTCTTGATCCCCGAAACACGCTACAATCAATGCTTTTGCACAGGAAGGGAGGGTCTTGACATTTTGTCGTAATCAGCTTTAATTCAGTCGTGCGATACCTACTTTTCGCTATCAAATGCCAACCTACCCAAACGACCCGATAACGATCAGCACCCAAGAATGGGATGAGATCATTAATGTTCCCGAAGTTCGAGATTCCTGGGGACTCGACAAAGACACCGCCGAGGAATTTCGAAGCATGGTCTACGGCGTTAAATTCAACTTTGCCAGCGGAAGCCCGGGCTACATCGGCGAACTCTTTATTCTCCAAGGCGACGTCCTGACGGGTGACATGCCCATGATTCTTGGACGCTACAGCGGCGTGCTTCAACCGATCTACGACTAGTTTGACCGACTTAAGCGTCAGCAAATAACCCTTGACAGTATCTGTCCCCCGCCTATCCTTTCGCCGGTTTCACACCATTAAAAACACAACACGAAAGGAGCGAATGATATGGAATTACTCACGCCCGAACTGCGGGCCGAATTGCCGGAGCTGTATTCTCAGGATGGAAACGACAACCCGACCGTTTACGCCAAGTTCTTCTTTCCAACCGGGAACTGGACTTGGTTCGTAACTGAGGGTGAGCCGGACGGTGATGATTTTCGATTCTTCGGTTATGTGATCGGACACGAGAACGAATGGGGATACTTCTCTCTAAACGAGCTACAGGGTATTAACGTCCACGGCGTCACCGTCGAACGCGATCTGAACTTTGAACGAGAATCATTCAAAGAGGTTATAGCTCGATTCCGCAGAGAGCGAGGAGAGTAGGCGTCACGCCTACTTTTTCTTTCCGAGGAACTACATCAAATAAAATCTTGAGGCTGAATCTCCAACCGATAAAATCCCGTCGTGATTCCTAGATGAAGCTAGAAGCATACATCTGAGGTAGTCGATAGCTCCGTCAAAATAATCGCAAGATCGCAAGTCTGACTCCCGCTTCCTTCCCCGATTAATCTCCGAGACCCTTAAATTGAGCTACTACCTTTCTGGTACCAACCTGATTCTCGGCACACGACATTGCGGCAGGTATTATTAACCCGCTTCCGAATCCTTCAATCTCGGCACTCTCGACTTTCACACCGCTCTCCTCAACGGAAATGCACATTCTCAGAGATTTATGGTTCATCTCATCGCGGTGTAAGAAATTCGCAACAGTTCTCTGCTTGGCCCCGTCATCGAACATCACTTCTGCATCAATCGAAGTCAACCACGCCTGCTTGGAAACAGGGATCGATCGAGTCTCCTGGGGCTGTAAGCCGATAAATAAGACAAGATCGGCTGAGCTTACACGGACATACTTCGCCAGCCGTCGACTAAGATTTGTTACAACTAACAGGTCGGTTTCTGGATTTGCGGCGCTCATGGGGTGTCGTTTCAGTATCAGTGAGTTACCTTGTTGCCAATCAATCTCAGAAAAATTCTCTTGGAAACCAAGTCGTGTGCCAGGGTAGTAAACCAGCGAAGTTTTTCCAATAAAAGGAACTCGGTCTGTAAAGACTTGGAAACTTACCTCGGTGTCAGCCAGCGGATACATTCCTAGTGCACCCGAGGATAACTCAACTTTGAATCGATTATCCGGCGACCAGCTGGAAATAAATGTCTCCTCTCGCGTAACAGCCCAATACAAAACTCCTAATGCGAGAGCGATCGCACTCAAGAAAGTAATTGCCACTTTACTCGTTTTACTCATCCACTATCTTCCTCCTTTGGTTCGGATTCTTTAAGGCTTCTGCGTCACTCGTCACACAATATCTTCCTTAGGCTGGCAATTAAATCCGTCTTCCCTGAAAGATTCGCCTTAATTGACTGCCCCACTGCTCGGCCTGCAGCATTACCATTCACCGCGGTTTGGCGTTCCTGAGTTCTCGCTCCGTTGTCCCAAAACCAGTCCGCTAGACTTTGGCGAATATCGTCGGCGTGAGATACCGCACCTACACCATCGAGTAGCGCGCTTGCGGCCGAAGCGTAGACGTGACGAATTACATCGCTTCTCTGATTATTAGATATCAGGTTAGATTGAAATCCGGTAACGTCCCACTTTCCCCCCGCTTTCAAAAGACTAATAGCATTACCCGCAAAAAGTCCGCCGAGTCCGACTGCTGCTGCAAAGTCATTGCGGTATTTATCGACGTCCGCTTTCAGTGAGTCCACGAATTTGAAACAATCGTTTTGGGAACTCTCATTTCCTCCTCCACCAACGTCAATCGGCGGTCCGAAGATTCCTCCACCTCCGCCAAAGCCGTCGTCGTAGGCGTAACATCGTTCCACTAGCACCCAATCGCCGCCTCCCTCGACGTGCGGCCTCCATTCAAAGTTGAGTGAGCAACGTACGGCCATCAGTAATCCACTCGGATCGACAAAATCCGTTGGCATATTTTGCGTATAGGCATACATGTTATTCGATTGTGGATTGCCGATGCTAGCTGCACTCATGCCAATTGGATCGACCTGAGTGAATCGGCCTTGCCCGCTGGAGTATGTACGATTATTGGCGTAGTCGAGGCCGGTGCCTGCGCTCCGGTCGTAGCTGGTGAAGAGAAGATTATTCGTGGAGGGTGCGCCCGATCCCTCGCCGGGGAAGTCAGTTCCAAATGGGAAGGTCGCCTGCCGCGTCAACGAAGACGTGAATGAGTTCGAGACAATTTTGGTTCCCAGCCGATCAGGGTGATGATAAAGATCGACGCTGCCGCCATTCTCGTTCGAAGAAACCAGCCGTTCTCCGGCGTAGTAGTAGACCTTCGAATAAGTGGGCGTCGAGGAAGCGGTCGCCTCGGTATACTCAACCAGAACCTTGCTTCCGCCCCAAGCGTAGTACGTCCGCTGGGTAGAGGTTTCTGTTTTCAATCTCTGCCGCGATGCTCCGTAGGTGTAGGTTTCGATTGCGACATCCGCATCGGTTAGAACTTGCTTAAGGCGTCCGGCTGAATCGTATTTATACTTCTGCCACGTCCCGCTAGCATTCTGTCCGCGAGTCAGGTTGCCCGCGTAATCGTAATCCCAGCCACTAACCCTGTTGCTCGCCGCTGTGTATGATAGTGAGGAAATCCCGTCCGACGGAACCGCAACATTGTCCCAATCGACTCCCGCAGGCGTCGTCCCCGTCCGGTTCCCGTAGCGGTCGTAGTCGTAGGTCTGGGACCAATCCGCCGTAACGCTCGTCGCTCCAGCCGCTAAACCGCCTTTCGCGACCCGCAATCGTGCTAACGCGTCGAATTCGTACTTTTTCGTGTGATCGGGATTCACATTATCGACAATCTCAGTCACCTGACCCGTCTTCCCGCCGCTCGAACCATAACTGTTCCCGCGAGAGTAAGAGTAGGTCAAATCCATGTATGTCGTCGAAGTATTCACTTTTTTGAGAGTCTGCCCCGTCAACAGCCCAGTCTGGGCATCGTAGGTGTAGTTTTCGGTCTTACCATTAGTGGCACTCGGCGCCGTCTTTAGCTCGGTCACTTGGCTCGATACGTTATACGTAACGTTTCCAAGCCGCGTTGTGCCATCGACATTCAGTTGAATAAGCCGCGATGCCTGATCATATGATGGCACAACCGCCCGCTTAGGATCGCCGCTGATTCCGTAAAGCTTAGGATAATCTATTTGCGTCAACCTGTGAGCGGTATCGTACGAGTAGTCCGTGTCGATAGGATACGAAGTCCGTCCGTCAAATGTGATCTTGTACTCCGAAACCCTACCTTCGCCGTCGAAAGCGTTCTCCTCGACGGCGACGCCGCTCGTGGTTACTTTTTTAACCCGAGTCTTGTCCTGGCCCGTGGTCGTCACATACTCGAAAGTAACCGTCGGCGCAAGGTCTATTCCTGAAACTCCCGACGCGAGAGAACCCGTGATGCTCTGCAAGCGGTTCAGCGGATCGGGTGAACTAGAAACCGTATAGTCGAAGGTCGTGATCGCACCGCGAGCATCGATTCTTTGTGTCAAATTAGATCGTGAGTCGTAAGTGAACGAATCGCTCCAAGCGGCGCCGGAACCGCCACTTCCGACGTATGTGCCGGAATCGTTGAGAGTCGCGGTCTGTTCCGCAAGCTTTTGCCTGATCAAACGGCCGATTGAATCATATTTGAATGAGCGTGTCTGACTTCCCTGAGTAACGGTAGTCAAACGGTCGAGACGGTCATAAGTATAGGTAGTATTTATGTTGCCGCTTGCGTGAACATCGCCACTCGTGTCAGCCGGATTTGGCTCGACCGATTCAACAAGTCGGCCAAAGGCGTCGTATCGAACCCACCGCTCTCGACCCCACGCATCAGTTGTTATAACCGTTTGACCAACGTTCGAAGAGGCGGAACTCGGTGCCGATCCGTTGTAGGTCATGGAGGTAACGCTGCTGTCCGGGGCCGTCTGTGTAGTCGGTCTGCCAAGAATATCAAACGCGTTCGTGGTCCAATAGCTCGGACTCGAACCAGTATCGTAAGGCCGCGAGACCTTTTGCGTACGATTTATGTCATCGTACTGATAAGCAACTGCATTCCAATTGGTTGAGCCGGCTTGGTATCTGGATTCTTTGACCTGTCCGCGCCCATTAAAGTAAACGGTTGAGTTGCTAACCGTCGTGTTGTTGCTCAGTTGGACGTGCTCGTTTTGATTAAGTGAAGAATCGTTGTATGTCGTCGTCTTCTTGCCGCCCGAGTTGAGCGTAACGAGCGTCGGCCTGTAAACCGCATCATAGGTAATCGTTGTGTTCAGTCCGTTGTAGTCAGTGATCGTAGTCGGCAGTTTTGTATTCGAGTCGTACGAGAAGGACTGCGTTATGCGATCGGGTGAAGAGGTATTGGAGGAGCCTTTCGTAATGCTATCGGGAAGCAAATATTGCGTGGCCGTCGAGTACGAAGAGCCGATCTGCTGACAGCAGTTAGTTGTCGAGGTACGTTCGTTTCCTGCTATGTCATACGTAAAATCGTACGAAATCGCACCGTTGGCGGATCCGCTCGTAACCGTATCGTAGGTCGTTATGTTCGTGAGATTCCCGCGATAAGCGGTTGCCGAGTTGTAGGCACTAACCTGATCCCAGGTGTCACAGGCACAGCTAGTCGGGAAATAGTTCGGCGGCGGATAGACGGTCTGCCCCTCGAACGAACATCCTTCGCCATCGGGATTCCAAATCAAACACGATCCGTTTTGTGTTTCAGTCGTATCTGGGTCGTAATGAAAATCGTGTCGAACAATGCCACTTGCGGCCACTAGTGAACTGCCATCGTAAGTATAAGCCGTACGCGTTAGCCGCCCGTTCGAGCCGTCGTAGTCCTCAACAGATTTGACCAAGCTAAATACGTGGTTACTCGTATAATTCGAACCGTTTTCGTAGGTAAACCGCTTTTCCCGGTAAAGTGTCGGGCCGTAGTCGTACTCTTTTTGAGCCGTCACCTGGTTGTAAACCGAATTGCCATACGTAAACTCCGTTTTTTTCGTCTGACCCTTGTCGTCGGTGTGTTCGATCTGCGTTGGGCGAGGTGAATAATAGTCGCCCGCCCCGCCGGTCGCGAGAGTCGTAACGGTTTCATCCAAGATCACATTTGACGAATTGGTGATTCGATTTTTCAACAGAAGGCCGCTGGTCAGGTTCGATATCTGAACGACTTTGGACGAATCCGGGCGCGTGACGGTGATCGTTTCTTCGTTTGTGGTCGTGTTCACCGTCTTACTGTAATACGTGGTAAGCGTGCTTGTGTCCATACCATCGAACGTCTCATCGTGTTGCGTGTACCCCGGTGAATCAGACTGAGTCGCTGTCGTTGTCGTTGGGAAATCGTAGATTTCCTCGCGACTCGTCGTATCGGTGTAGTCAACATACGTACCGTTCCACGTCATACCGCGTTTGGCCTTTATCCTGCGCAGTATTCCGTAGGGCGAATACGAATCACTATCGACGAACCGATAACCAGTTCCCGTGGTCGGATAGAATATGCAAATCAGCATGTACGGGGTCGGCTGCGCGGCGTTAACGGTCAGGGTGCCGAAGTTGTAACTCAGGGTTGTTGATGAATATTCGAGACGAAGAAACGTGCGCGTCGTCGAGTTATAGCCCGGCCCGGTGATGCTGGTTAATAAGCCCGACCCGTTGTAGTTGAAATCTATTGTCCGACCGAGCGTATCTGTAATGTAGTTTATAGCGGGGCCGCTGTTGCCTTCGTAAGAGACGTCGATGTAGTTGCCGTGGCGATCTAGAATCCTCGTCGGGAAAGTCTGGTCGTTGGAGGCCGACGGCGATCCAAACGTCATCCGTGTTCCGTTCGGCATTCTCGCTTCTCCAGTAAACCACGAGTAGCTGCCGTTCGTGTAGTAATTACAGGTGTAATCAATAAAAGAACCGTCTGTCGTATAGCCGCTGAAGGCGTGATTTATCACACCGCCCGAATTGTAGTAGCTGTTTCCTGTAGAATAAGCGTAATAGGAGCGACGTGTGCCGTCCGGGGCGACAAGCATGCAGCCCCCGTATTGGCCCATGTAGAACATCTTTCCAAATCCGAGATTCCAGCCCGGCACGGGATATCCCCGATCTGCGTCATAAGTAACTTCGGTGCCTGATTTGCTCCAGAGTCGTGAGTTGTAATACATGTTCAGATTGATATCTAAATCGCCGCGGCCATCGAGATTGACGGCGGGCGTGGTCAGAGTGTAATTTCCGTTACCCGCTCCCTTATGCTCCCCCGACAAGGGCGGCCTTCCAACCCAATTGGCCGCATCGTCCGCTGTTGCCCAATTCGTGTCGTCCCAACCTATCGGATCGGCCGAGTCCGGTCGATGCGATTCAGGATGCTGGTTCTTATCTTTTTGGCTTCGGCGAGACGCTTTTCCGACGACAACTGCCTGTGGGTCTCGCGACGACACCGTCCTCTGAACCAGAACTCCCGAAGCGATTAACTGGGCGATTTGTTTTTGCTCTTCGGGTGTTCGGTCACGTTCCGCCTTCCGAAGCAGTCTAACTATCGCGTAGCTCTCGTTGCGGACTACCGTCAGAGTGGTTTCAGCATAGGCGCCATTTGCCGATACCCGAACGACGTAATTACCTGGGATAGTCGCATCGTACTGGCCGTTCAGGATGTTTCGTGTCGCACCTAGGCTATTCGTGATCGTCCAACGGAACCCGACCCCGCCTACAGGCTGATCTCTATCGAAGGCCGTCGCCGTAAAGTTTATCGAGTCCCCCTGCAAGAGGGTTCGATCTCTCTGACCGATTTGAATACGGTCGAAGCGGACTACATCTTGGCGGCTCTTCGTTTTGGCCGCGGCCCGTTTTTTCGTAACGGCAGTAAAGAAGTCTGAGACGCCAGATTGCATCCACGTCGCTACTACGCTGAGGTTGCTGGCCACTAATACGGCGTCGCGGCAAACTTCGGTCGCGGCAAATGTACCGTTGGCGGAAATGCTGAGAATAACTAAAAACGAAAAAACACGGGTGCTAAAGCGCGGTCTACGAGAGATCATTTGGGCCTCCTAAAGCAGTCCTTTTATTGCCGAAAGGACACGTTGAGGGTTGCGAAGCTTCAATTTCGAACCTAATAGGGGTCAGGTCAGAATTCAGAGATTAAAACGCTTCTCCGACGGCTAATCTAGCCGTTAATTGAAACGATGCACGGAGCAGACCTTCTAGAAAGATTTACTTCTTGTACTACGTTGATAATTCTAAAATACGCCTGGCGCTGAGGTCGTGTCAAGCATTATTTTCGCTAGTTTGTAAAAATTTGTTCAGAAAAAGCAATGATACATTTCGTAAGTCATTGTTAAACAATTGAGTTAGAGGTCTTTAAGAAAAAAGAAAAAAATTGTACAAGAGTGGAAAATACAGCGTATTGGCGGTTTAAGCGCGACTATTTTACGCGACCGTGATAGGCCCAGAACCAGTAGAGTCACTCAAACAAGCGTATGGCCTTTTATGACCATCACGACCTGTACTATATTAATCAAAATTTCTTAAACAGGAGGAGATCATTTGTCAAAGCCCGTAAAATATGTGCTCACGTTTTTCGCGACCGCTGTGGCGTCTTTCAGTATTGTCTGGGGATTCATTGAAGCTGCATCCTATTTCGGATTTACGCAGCTTCAAAATACTGGTTGGAAAGGAATGACAGTGATGGTCTCGACTTCATTGAATGTTGCTGGCTTGATTACATGGTGCACATTCCTGATATCAGAACGACCGGTCACACCGGCCCCTAGCCAGCTTGGAACAGTTTTGCGGAACGCCGGTATATCAGGATTTTTTTCAGATCGGGAGCATTATAAGCTTCGAGGGGATGGACTTCGATCAATAGCGAGTTACATTAATCTAGCGACTATCAACTTGACTCTAGTGAGTGTTAGCTTCGTTACCGGTCGTGATTATGAGGGGACACTCAATTTACTGAGAAATAAGTTGGAGGAAAGAACCGATTTTGAGTTGACCATTTCTCTTCTTAATCCCGACAAACTTTTCCTTCTCGACGCTTTGGCAGCAAATTTTGGTAAAAACAGGAATGACCTGAGGAGTGAAATCCGTAACGGAATCATTGAACTAACGGCTTTCCGCAATTCTCTTTCTCCCGGAGCCCGAAGCCGTTGTCATGTTCGACTTCATAATTCGATTCCTTTTGCGAGTGCAATCATTATGGATACGGGAAGTGAGTCCGCTAAGATTCAATTAGAGACAAAATCTTACAAAGCTCCCTACAATAAAAGTTTTGCTATCGAGGTGATGCCGACCGAGGACAGAAACGGGTTTTACTACACGTTGTTGAACAGCTATAGGACGCTGTTATCGGATGGCCAACCTGTGATAGCATAGACTCAATGTCTAAGCAGAGTGCAGGCCTTTTGTTGTATCGAGTGCGGAATGGGTCGTTAGAGGTTTTCTTAGCTCATCCGGGAGGCCCGTTCTACGTAAGGCGAGATTTAGGCGTTTGGTCGATTCCGAAAGGCGAGTTCGAGGATGACGAATCGGCCTTTAACGCGGCGCAAAGAGAATTTGCGGAAGAGACGGGTTTTGAGGTTTCCGGCGAGTTTATCGAGTTAACACCTATTAAGCAAAAGAGTGGGAAGAAGGTTTTTGCTTGGGCTGTAGAGGCCGATATTGACGCTTCGCGAGTTTCGAGCAACACGTTCAGCCTTGAATTCCCACGAGGGTCAGGACGAATGCAGGAGTATCCAGAAATCGATCGCGCGGATTGGTTTGGGATTGCGATGGCAACGCAGAAGATTATCGTCTACCAGGTGGATCTCATCCATGAACTTTCGGCGAAATTAGGCTTTGTAGATTCTACAGAGGTAGCGCAAACCCAGCCCTCAAATGCGGCGGCAAGTGTTTCTCAACCGTCTTTGTTTTCGTAGTGGCCTTCGAAAGATTTCAGCGACTTCATTAGAAAACCATCATCATTAACATCGCGTGGGAGACGCGCGGGGTATATCATCTGAGTTTGGCCTTCCGCCCGCGAAGAGAAATTGTCAACTCGAAAATTGCCCGAGAACTCGGAATACGGAAGGTCTCTGTAATCCGAGACGTAACTTAGCGTTTTTTCACTTGAAATTATTCGCCGAAAGCGCGTACTATGTGCCATCAATGCACATAAAGCTTTCGGGAATAGCACTGCTAGGTGGAGCCGCTCTTGCCCTTTCATTCGTTGGCTTCACGGTTGTAAGTCTGCTTGGCTCTCAAACCGCGGCGAATGCAGATTCCGCCGCGTCGAAAACTCCGTCGATAACACTTCCGCAACATTTAGCTCAAGCGACGGACAAATATCATCCGGTCTACACGGATCGACTGACAACCGAATGGTCGCGAACAACCCACACAAAGAGCGGCTTTGGCCCGTCGATTTACGTGCTAGAGGAAGGCCATTTCGCGGAAGTTCGGTGCAACGGCGATGATAGCTACAGATTCATGGTCGATCAAAACTCCTTCCTGTATCAAAACGGGAAGCGTGTCGGTGAAACGTCCCGCTGGCGACCGTGCGGTTATGTTAACGTTCGAGCCGCCAGTCCAAAGAGCGTCGGTGTCCCCTATCTAGTCGCCATGACGAGCCGGTAAATCCCGAGTCAAATTCTGGTATTGTTAGCTCGATGTACCCCCTCCCGATAGGCTATAGAATCGGCCCAAAGGATAATCGGGCAGACGGGTATCTGATCCCCGAAGTTCGTTCGCGGCATACCGCTCTTTTCGGAAAAAGCGGTGTTGGGAAAACCACTCTGCTCCGAAACATGATCCTTTGGGATATTTGGAACGGATCGGGCGTGACAGTGATCGATCCACATGGGCAGCTTATAGATGAAATCCTCGAACATATCCCCCGCACCCGAACAAACGACATAGTCTATTTCAAGCCATCAGGCCGGGATCGGGTATCGAGCCTGAATATTCTTGAACGCGTTCCAACCGAATATCATCCGCTCGTCGTTTCCTCGATAGTCAGTACATTCAAGACCATTTGGGCGACCGCATGGGGGCCGCAGAGCGAATACCTTCTTACAAACTTCTGCTTCGCACTACTTGCTCAGAACAAACCGACATCGCTCCTCGACATCCTAAGGCTTATTACTGACGCCGAATACCGGGACGAGGTATTTGCCGCCGCGAACGATGGCGTTCTACATCTGTTTCACCGAACCTATTCTTACGATTGGGACGATGAACAAAGAGCAAGAGCATCGGCCCCGATCCTCAATAAGGTGTCCGCTTTCGCAACCAATCCCCTGCTGCGATCCGTAATCGGCCAGCATCGGAGCAGTTTCAATTTTCGCGAAGTGATGGACGGTAAGAAGATTCTGCTTTGCGATCTAAGCAAAGGTGCACTGGGTTCCGATATTTCGTCTCTTCTCGGATCGCTGGTAACGACCAAACTCTATCTTGCCGCCCTCTCGCGACAGGACACCGCCGAATCCGCACGAATCCCGCATTACTTCTACATCGACGAGGTTCACAACTTTACGCATGGGATCGACCTTGCCTCAATCCTCGCCGAGGCCCGAAAGTATCGGCTTTCCTTAACCGTCGCGACTCAAACGCTGGCACAGCTTCGCCGCCATAACGATGAAATCGTTCCGTCGATATTCGGTAACTGTGGAACGCTGATAAGCTTTCGGGTAAGCGGCGAGGATGCGGTGTTGCTCACAAGAGAATTCGCGTCGGATGTTATCGCGACGCAGCTTGAAAATCTGCCTGATTACGAGCTTTACCTTCGAACTCTTTCACTTCCTAAAGGAAGCAGTGCACTGATCGCATCCCACGCCGAGCGGCATTCAGCGTACCCACCCTTTAACAATCATACCGACGCTCAGAGCCGAACGAGTGTGATCAAAGTATCGCACGAGCGATACACCCGACCGAGACGGGAAGTTGACGCGTGGCTTTCGCGGCGGTTCAGAAACGCCGAACATAAAGAAGCCGCTCCAACAAACAGAGCGGCCAAAAGAAAAAAGCGATTAGGTCATTAATGCGGCATAAGCCCGGTGCGGATCGCCGTACTTTGCGATCAGGCGAAGGCCGTCAGAGTTTGCCCAGTAGAGAGGCCGGTACCGGCACCGAATGAAGTGCCAGCCGGTTAGAAGCGATAATATCGCACCGAGGAATGAGCCATAGCTATTCTTGTAAAGCTGACGGACAATCGGCGTCAATTGCGACACGTCATGCTCGGCGATGACGCATTTGGATCGATTGACTCGAAACTCGTCGAGATTGCGGGCGAGGAACCTTTCCACCTTCGCTCGTACACCCGGGTCGATTCGGATTGCCGGTGCTATGCCGCCCGTAGGGGTCAGGACCGTTACAGTATTGTTTTCCATTATTGTTCTTCCTTTTCAAAGAGATGCGGAACCGTCGAGCGTCTGATTCGATGGCTCCGAACTTTCAAAAAAGGAACGGACTGCGGGACGCCCTTATAAAAGCAGATTGAGGGAAAATGTCAAGCATATCGCATCTTCCCCGTGGAGAATCGGCAAAAGTCCCCTGCTCTGCTGGACACGCGTTTGCGATCTGTGTTACAAACGCTTCACTTTCATAAAAGCCAACATTCAGGAGAATCGCTTATGAGCATTAGGCGGCTTTCGCCCAAGCTTAGAGAAACCGGCTATATTTTTTTCGTTCTCGGACTGATTGTCCTGATAGTGCCTCTCATTATCGCGACCTCATATCAGGTGGAAGGGGCGAAAGGATGCGCCGCGATAGGGCTAATAGGATTCTTGGTTGGATCGGTCCTGCTTGCCGCTTACTATCTTTGTTATCAAGTGTCTCCGGGATACGCTCTTGTAGACAAAAACGGCTCAGTCGAACTTGAGGGACGCTATTTGGGTTTGCCACCGGCTTCACCGACGATCATCAGCACAGCCCGGCGACTCGTCGAGATAAATGGAATGGAACTTGAAACCCCGGACGACGGCTTACTCGGAGCATCGATCACCGTCTCCTATTCTCCCGATCTGAAAAACGCACAAGCCCTGACCCAGTTCGCCAACCCAGCGGCCATAGATCGAGCGATACAGAACAGAGTCCGAGGGGCACTAAACAGCTGGTCTATGGCGAAGCCGCTACCCGGAACGATAAAAAGGGCCGTCGCAATGCAGAAAGAAGCCGAGACGTACTTACTGGGACAGCTTGGCGGAACAAGCAAATATCTTGCTCCGATCGACGACCCGACACTGTATCTCGGCGAAGGGATAATCGTTACCGATTTCGGCATTCGCATCCATGAAATAAATACCATTTCATGGCGTCCGCTTGCTGACGGAACTAACAAGCCTGATTGGGGAGACGGTGACCACTTGGCCTTCGACGCTCGCGTGATCTTCAAGGAATTCCACGCTCACGCTGATAACCTGAGTAACCTTCGCCAGCTAAAAGAGGCGTTGATCGAACGATATGCAGAAGAAGCGGAAGACATCGAGGACATTTACGATCAAGTTCGAATGTCGATGAAAGAAACGCGCGAACGCTGATCGGGGATGTGAGAACGTGTTATTAAAAGTTGGACTCAAGGATAACGAACGGGGGAATCCGCTATACCTGGACCGTAGCGATCTAAAGGCCCACGCCCACGGAATAGGCGCGTCACGCGCGGGTAAGAGCAAACTGATCGAATTTATCGCTAGGCAGTTTATAAAGGATCGGCAGGGATTTTGCGTGATCGACCCCGGTGGTTTCCTTTACGAAGACTTAGTTCAATATCTCGCTTACAGTAAACCCACTCGATCCAAGATCGTCCTTTTGAACCCGTCCTACGACAAGAAAGTGGTAGGTTTCAATCCCCTGCGAATCGAGGGCACCAAAAGTGAAACGACGATTTCCGCGAAGGTTGATCGAATGGTCGCCTTAACGACAAAGGCACTCGGTATTTCCGATCTTACAAACGCCCCGCGTTTGGAGCGGATAATGCGATGCCTTTACTACGTTCTGATCGAACAGGACTTATCGCTTGAGGCTGTCCGTTATTTCCTGTCTCCTCGTCATATTCATGTCCGCGACGCAATCATAGGACGCATTCGGTCGGAAACGATCAAGGATCAATGGTTGATGCTGACTCAAGGTAAGCGGCCCGAAGCTTACATGAACCTAGTTGAAAGCACGGCAAATCGGCTGTTCAAGGTTCTCACTCAGCCAGCGGTAAAACGAATCATCGGAGTGCCGGAGAACTCAATCGACATCAGATCAATCACGGAGAATCGTGGAGCCTTGATCGTCAATCTGCAACAAGGCGAGGCGTTCTCGAATGACGCGGCCCATATGATCGGAACATTTCTTGTCAACGAGATATGGGAATCGGTGAGAAGGCGTACACGCGAGGAAATGCGCCGGATGCCGCCGTTCTTTCTGCTGGTCGATGAGTTTCAGAGTTTCGCAACGCCCGATTTTGCGCAGATTCTGGATCAGGGGGCGAAGTACGGCCTGCACTTACTGCTTTTCCACCAAAATCTAAATCAGCTGGACGCTCAGATCAGAACGGCGATGACGGCTTGCCATTCCCGCTTTGTGTTCGGCGGAGTGACGACGGCGGACGCGAGGCAGATGCTTGAAGGGTATGCGGAGGATACCTCTTTGATTCCCCGTCTTCCGCAACGTTACTACGCCCTCAGGCGGCCCGACCGCCCGCTCGTGCTCGCATACACGCCTGAGGTACACGAATACAGAGTCCGAGAGGAACGGCTAGCCGACTATATTCAATCCTCGACTGATGGCTTTCTTTCACCAGAGGAGATTGACGCTCTAATGGCGAAATCGATGCCGATTGTTGAGACTCCGACCCCAGAGGTCGAACAAGCCCCGGAAGTCGATCTCGGCGACCTCCTAAGACCACCGACCGCAAGCAGACCGTATGAGCCGCCCAAGCCGAAGGCGAGCCGAAAGCCACCGCCTTTCGAGCTTACTTATGACCGGGCACGAGGCACGGAGACCCACAGAGGCACTCAACGTCAGATCGCAAATGTTGCTCGCGACCTGAAGTTCAGTGTGCATACTGAGAAATCCGTTCTTGACGGAGCGGGAAGCGTGGATGTATCGCTGGCGAGGGACGGGATAAAGATCGCCTGTGAGGTTTCCATTACAAGCACAGCGGCCTGGGAAGCGAAGAATGTCAGAAAGTGTCTGCAAGCCGGTTACGACCGCGTTTGGGTTATTGCATTTCCAAAAAACGTAGACGGTCTCACCAGACGGATCAGCGAAACGATACCCGTCATTGACCAAGCAAAATTCAAGGTGCTCACATTGGGCGATTGCTTTGTCGAATTGAGAAAGCTAGCCGCCCCTATTGATCCAAAAACCGGAAAGCCGGCCAAGCTTGCGGGACAAATGCTCGATGTATCTGAAACGGCCGCTTATTTCCACGTTAACAAATCAACAATCTACCGGTGGGTAGCGGAGGGAATACTCCCCCGCCCAAAGCTCGGTCGAAAACTTCTTTTCGACCGTGACCTACTCGAATTGCTAAGCCGGCACAATCTGACCGGCAAACAGCGGATTAAGGTCGAACTCGACCAGGCAATCAAGATCGAGAAGACTAAGCCGAAGAGCAAAAAGCAACAGGACGACCGCTATAGAAAAATGCTGAATTTGGACTAGGATGCCCTAGCCGGTCAGTACCGGCAAAGGAGGTTACGAATGACGGTAAGCAGAAGGAAAGACACGGGCCAATGGGTCTGCGACTTCTACCACAACGGAGAGCGGATCAGGAAAACCCTGAAATTCGTTCGTACAAAAAAGGAAGCCGAAGCCGCCGAAGCCGTGATTATGAATCAGGTGTTTCAGCAGGTCTACGGCTTTGAGGGTAAACCAGATAAGCGGTTCGAAGACTTCGTTGTCGAAACGTTTCTCCCCTACTCCGAGGCAAACAAGAGATCGTTCAATAGGGACGTTTCGATTTGTCGAGTGTTGGTCAAGGCGTTTAAGAACAAGACTCTTAGACAGATTACTTCACCGCTAATCGAATCGTTCAAGCAGGAATTTGCTGCCAAACCGATTGTCTTCGAGAACAAGGAGAAATCGAAGCGAACCGAAAAAAGACGAACTCCAGCGGGAGTCAATTACTACCTTCGTGTTCTTTCAAAAATTCTCTCAATGGCGGTGGATGCCGAAATCCTCGAAAACAATCCATGTCGGCGGGTCAGAAAGTTTAAAGTCGACAACCAGCGGACTCGGGTTCTCTCAATGGACGAGGAACAGAAGTTAATGGAAAATCTCGACCCAAACCAGCTGGTCAAAGAGATTGTGATCGTAGCACTCTACACGGGCATGCGGCGAGGCGAGATCTTTAATCTTAGCTGGGACGATGTGGATTTCTCGCGAGGAGTTATCCTTGTCGAACAAAGCAAGTCAGGCAAGAAGCGGGTTGTTCCTATGAACCGAACCGTTCGTGATCTTCTCAAGAATATGGTTCGGCGGGGTGATCTTGTATTTCCTAGTCCACGAACGGGGCGTCGCCTTGACACGATTAGAAAGGGATTTGCCGATGCAACCTCTAAGGCTGGCATTCGAGACTTTCGCTTTCACGATCTAAGGCATACTGCCGCAACCCGTATGGCCGACAGTGGAGCAGACGCCTTTACGCTGATGAAAGTATTGGGACATTCCAACATACAAATGACAGCTAGGTATACCCACGCGACTGACAAGGCGATTCGTAGAGCATTAGATAATCTCGATACGAAAGAGCATTTTGGTCACGAGACGGTCACTGAAACAAAAACGGCGAATGACAATTCGCCGTAAGTCATTGAAAAGATTGGTGGCCAGAGACGGGGTCGAACCGCCGACACGCGGATTTTCAGTCCGCTGCTCTACCAACTGAGCTACCTGGCCTGATCTTTTGCATCCACCAAAGGAGCGGACACGAATTTGTAAGTGTAAAGAAGCCATCTTATGATGTCAAATGGGAGCTATTTCTGAAGCTCTGCGAATAATGGTATGGGCAGAATCAAGGGAATTGCCGTTCTGTTGATCGGCACCGCATTCGGATCCGCGTGCAGTGGGACTGCGGTCAATGTCACGAATACCGGCAAAAGCCAAAACCCCGCGAACGCGAATCGGGCTGCCTCGCCCTCGCCCGATCCCGTCAGGACCCCGGCGGGCTTTGACGCGACACCTTCTTCCTCACCGCCAGCTAATGCGGCGGCTATTCGGGCGACCCCAACCTCATCGATCCGGCCTGAAAAGGAGAAACGAGAGATATCGAAGAACAAAGAGCCGAAACCGGCTTCCGATATCCCTTCAGCCGATGAGATGCAGCGAATGCTTGGGAAGCCAGCAACCATCGACGAAGTGAATTCGCCCTCGATGATGAAGGGAGCTCCGATGATGAAGGCAAAGCCCCCGACGATGAACCCAAAATCCGCGAATGTTCCGATGATGAAATCAAACCGGAAACTCGGCGGGAAGCCCTAGTTTTTTCGAAGAATAGCCGGCCTTTATGCTGCAGCGGCGTCAACCTTTTCAGGAAACCCGAGTGCGGCCTTTACGTCAGATTCTATTCGCTCGGTCAGGTCCGGGTTTTCCTTCAGCATATTCTTGACGTTATCGCGTCCCTGGCCCAAGCGTTCGGACTTGTATGAGAACCACGCTCCCGATTTCTCGACAATGTTGTGATTTACGGCGAGGTCGAGGAGATCGCCCTCACGCGAGATCCCTTCACCATACATAATGTCGAATTCGGACTCGCGGAATGGCGGTGCGCACTTGTTCTTAACGATCTTCACGCGCGTGCGGTTGCCGACGACCCTATCACCCTCTTTGATACTGCCGATCCGCCGAATATCGAGCCTGAGACTGGCGTAAAACTTTAGTGCCTTACCGCCGGTGGTGGTCTCAGGTGAGCCAAAGAAGACCCCGATCTTTTCGCGAAGCTGATTGATAAAGATAAAGCAGGTATTCGAATTCGAAACTATCGCCGTTATCTTCCTAAGAGCCTGTGACATCAATCTGGCCTGAAGTCCCGGCAGCGAATCACCCATTTCGCCATCCAGTTCGGCGCGCGGAACGAGCGCTGCGACCGAGTCGACAACAATAACGTCGATGCTGTTGGAACGCACCAAGGTTTCGGCGATCTCGAGAGCCTGTTCACCCGAATCCGGCTGAGAAATGAGCATATCGTCGATATTTACTCCGAGCTTCTGAGCATATTCCGGATCCATCGCGTGCTCGGCATCGATGTAGGCACAGATACCGCCCGTCTTTTGGGCCGAAGCGACAACGGTCAGCGCCAGCGTCGTTTTACCCGAGCTCTCCGGCCCGTAAACCTCAACGATGCGGCCGCGAGGGAAACCACCTACCCCGATCGCCGCATCGAGGCTGAGACACTTTGTCGAGATCGCCCCAAAATCCTGATGAGGCCTCTCGCCCAGCCTCATTATCGAACCTTTGCCAAACTTCTTCTCGATCTGCAGTAATGCCGACTCTATCGCTTTTCCTTTATCGATGCTCATTTGTTGTGTTTCCTCCCATCCAATAATTCCACAGTCTCCATTAACCGAAGACAGTCTAACACAAATGCGACCCTGTTGCACAAATAATACACACAATTTCCCCAAAATAGTTGGGAAAGACCAAGGAGATGTCGCAAGTCATTTCGATTTTCACCAACTATAGTCGAGTCATTTGAAAATTTCAATGAGAGGATGCCCGTAACCTGATGGGTGAGGGACTTCAATCCCCCTCCGTATTGATACGCACGATGCATGGTGCTCAGGTTACTTATCAGTCTACATACGGAAACGGCCAGTTTGCGGGAGTTAACTCGCCGGTGCCCGACGGATCCGTAATGACCGTCTTGGGAGCCGCGAATGTGATCGATTCGTCACTCGCGACTAAGAATAAAAGCGGGTATATTTTCACGGGCGGCCGGGAAGGTTCATCACCGGGTTACCCGGGGCGTTTCTATTTCTCGGCGCATCCAACCTCGGCAAGCGGCGCGACGCAAACAGGCACTCGCCGTTTTGGCATCGTAACTGCCGGATCAATGAAGGCCGACCCGACCGCCGGCAGCCTGGGGGCGCCAATGGGCTACTTTGATATCGAAGCCGCCCCAGCACTTCAGAATTAGGCCATCTGCACGGGGCGTAATGCCTAGAAAAGGTCCAGGTCATTGTTGGATCTGGACCTTTCATGCAGAACGCATGCTGATCGGCTATTCGAGTCCGGTGAAATTCAGGTCATTCACGTTCTCCGTAACGGTCAGATTGACCGGGGCGTATCGATATCGTTTCGAGGCAACGCTTACGACGTAGCTGCCAGGCGCGACATCATTGAAGATATAGACGCCGAAAGTGCTGGTCGTCGCTATCCGGCGAACACCCGAAGCCGTATGCGTGAGAATGACCGACTGGCTTCTTTGGGCAATGCCCGTCGTGCTGAAGACCCTTCCGGTAACCACGAAGACAGCTGGTGCGGTCTGAGCTTCGAAGGCTCCGATATCCGATCCATCGCCACCGGGCGCATTTGCGATCGGAAGGTCTACCGGGCGCCCAAATCCGAACCCTCGTTGATCCGTTATATATCCGAAATTAGTTCCTTTATCGAGTGCGGGACTCGCAGGCAGCAAGGCGTGCGTTGGCGTCGTACCGCCATTCATCCCCAAGGGGGCGAGTTGCGGATCAAGGGGGGCGTTGCCGTCGCCGGACTGATCACCGCTGTTCGAGAAAGCGAGGGTTCCAGCATTTCCGATCAGATTGTAGCCATCCGACGCCACGCCACCGCCACTACCGCTGACTACGTCCGGAAAGGTCGCGTTGTTGACATTTTTTGCCACGATCGTGTTTATGAAAACGACGGAACCGCTATCACGATAAACCCCGGCGGCGCTGTTGGCAGCCGTAACCGTATTGTTTGTGATAGTCGAATTGATGATCGTTGCAGTTCGGGTCCATATTCCTCCCCCGTCCGGCGATCCTCCGGTATCCAGCGTGACGTTCCCACTCACCGTTGAATTGATCACGGATAGAATTCCGGTACTGTCAATTCCTCCCCCGCGCTCATTCGCCGTGTTGCCGGTAACCGCGCTGTCAATCACCGTGATCTGGCCCGAACCGGTATTAGATATCCCCCCGCCAAATTCACCAGTATTACCAGTTACATGACATCGCCGGACGATCAGGTTCCCGTTGTTCGAGATCCCACCGCCGTTGCTGACGCCAATGTTGCCGCCTGTGATCTTCATTCCAATGAGGGCGACCTGAGCTGTCGTACGGAAAACGCGCGAATTGCCCGGACCTACGACCGTAAGCAGATCGGCCCCTGGGCCGTTTATCACCATATCCCGGCTTATCGTCAGGTCATTGGACGTCAGGGTTATCGTCCTGGCGACATTAAAGAAATTAGGGTCGAACTCGACCGTGCCGCCCGTCGGAATACTGTCGATCGCATCGCGAAGACTGCCGGGACCCGAATCATTGGCGTTTGTGACTATCAACCCAAATGCGCCGCCCCGGCTACGCGACTCCTTCCTCGGGGCCGAATGCGAAAGGGCTAGGGATATTCCGGCAAGGCACTCCGATGCTAGTGCCAGAACCAAAGCTACACTTAGAATTCTCCGATTTTGCAAGGTCAACATTCTACTTCCTCCGGCCGATAAGATTGCGGATATTGAATATTGAATAACGACAAATGCCAGATCAAGCGCCGAGGGAACCGAGAAGGTCGTTTTAGTAGGGTAATATAGTTCGATCAGGGTTGCAACGCTCGTATCAGTCCGTGCACGAAACACGGGGAGCCGCTACTTTACGACAGTTTCGACAATTCCCTCAAACTTATCCGAAGGGAGCGTCGTAGTTACTTGCGTAGGTTGCATTAAAACCGTTAGAGTTTGCTCTATTGCACTATGGGTGATTTGGATTTTTCAGGCCAGACGCTGGATGGTAAGTATCAGATCGAACGCGAGCTTGGACGCGGCGGTATGGGAACGGTCTATCTTGCCAATCATCTCGGTACTGAGAGGCCCGTAGCTATCAAGATCATCTCACCGCAGTTCATGCAGCGGACCGAGTTTGTCGAGAGGTTTCGGCGCGAAGCTCGTGCTGCCGGTCGGCTGCGCCACCCGAATGTGGTCAATGTCACCGATTTTGGTTTCGCGGATACCAGTTCCGGACAGGTGGCCTATTTGGTGATGGAGTATCTCGACGGCTGTACGCTAGGCGAGATCCTCGACGAAGAGAAGAATCTACCGGTGGGATGGACGCTCGACATCCTCGAACAGGTTTGTTCGGCCGTTCACGAAGCCCATCAGCAAGGTATCATTCACCGCGATCTCAAGCCTGATAATATCTGGCTCGAACCGAACCAACGCGGTGGCTACACGGTCAAGGTGCTCGATTTCGGTATCGCAAAACTCGAAGAGCACGACACATCGGCTGCGGACGGGCAAGTCCCGCCCGAATTCCTCCGTTCGGTCCACACTCAGTTCGGCGGAGCAAAACATACTTTCGCGGGTGCGGCGAGCGACGGAACCCTTGTTGAGGGAGTAGCGAGTACCTACGTTGGTGACGGCCCGACGGTTGCCTCGACCGGCGAGCAAAAGACACTTGCGGCTGAGGCAAATACGGTTCTCCTATCTCCTGTTGCCGATGAAGGTGCAACTGCCATTCTCGAGACAGACCCTTGCCAGAGCGAGGTTGATCCAGGTCGTTCGTCGGCAGGGAATGGGGCGCCGGCTTCGTCGTCCACGTCGGCCCGTTCGTTGTACGATTCGCGAAGCTCGGCAGAATTGACGCGCGTCGGTGCGGTACTCGGCACACCGCTCTATATGTCGCCTGAGCAATGCCGCGGCGAACATCTGGATCCGCGTTCCGACATCTACAGCCTTGCGGTTATCGCTTATCAGATGCTTTCGGGCAAGCCCCCGTTCGAGGGTGATTTCAAGGCTGTGATGGAGGCCCACAAAACGACACCGCCTGCCCCTCTAAAAGCAAAAAAAGTTCGTCGAAAACTGCGGCGGGCGATCCTTTCCGCGCTCGACAAGGATCCCGAGAATCGACCGGAGACGGCAGAAGCCTTTGCCAGCGTGCTCCGCTCGCGTTCAGAGGGCATCTTCGGCATCGTCCGTCGCGGACTGATGATCTATAGCGAGCATCTGCCCAAATTCCTTACTTTAACGTCGTTTCTCTTTATTGTTCCCACTATCCTAACGATCTTGGTTGTCGGCCTTTCGTTTCTTAAAGTAAGCGAAGCCATTTCAGATTCTACCGCCAATATTTCGATCGGAGTGCTTGGCATCGGCCTGACGCTTGCAAATGCGTTTTTCGGGAGCCTTATCATCGGAACCATCTCAATGATCGTGACACAATCGATCGCGATACCGCTTCGTCCGGTAAGGCTTCGCCCGGTGTTATATGAGGCCGGCAAGAAATGGAAGCGGTTCGCAGGTGCGGGAGCTCTTAACGCCCTGATGCCCATATTGTTCGGTGCCCTTGGTGCAATTCTCGGTTTCATAGCCTTCGCCGCCATCGGCGGACTGCTATATCCTGTGACGGGATCGGTGGGTGCCATCTTCATCACGGGGGCAATCGGAGCATCTTTAGTCACGTTCGTAGCCTTCTTTGGGTCATACGTTGCTTTTATGCTCGTTCCGCCGGTCGTCATGATGGAGAAGTTGAGCATCCGCGAAACATTCAAGCGCTCGACAAGGCTGGTAAAGCGGTCAGTTGCGACATCCGCCGCCGCCGCCCTATTGATCTTCCTGATCCCGGCGGTCGTTGCCGGTTCGATCTCATTCGTTGTGAATATCACCGCTCGAGCTCTCGATCCCAAAAAGGCCGCTGAGCAGACAGAGATCACGAACACGGCGGAGGTGGCCGCCGAGACCGCGGTCACTGAGGAACCCGGGCCTCCTCCGAGCGGCAATTGGCGGTTGAGCATCGGTGGCCAAAAGATTTCGCAGGGCCGTGAAAAGGATATGAGGGAGCGGGTCAAGGAGACGGTTCTTGGTTCGATGATCCAGATCCTCTGGCTTCCGATGCAGATATTTGTCTTCTCCTTTTCTGGTATCATTGTTGCGTTGCTCTATCACAAAACGCGTTTAGCCGGCGGTGAGTCGATGAACGATCTCATCGAACGATTCGAGGATGACGGACGTCCAAGAAAGAAGTGGCAAGAACGCGTGCGGGCCAGGCTTATCCAGTCGGGCCGCGTGTCGAGCAACCCAAGCAAATGACCTTTTCCGTTTCGAAGCTTCTTTGCGTCCTGGGCCTCGCCATTGGGCTAACGCAGATCTCATTTCCGCAGGAGATCAGGCGGCCGATCGCCGCTAGTGCCGGAGGCTTGATCGAGATAAGAAACAAGAGCGGCCGGATCAGCGTGCGTACGGTCGAGTCGGGATTTGGTTTCCGGGCGACGTCTGCGCGCGGGGTCACGGATAGCGAGATCGCAGCCAGCTCCGATAGGATCGAGGTCAAAGCGCGTGATTCGAAGCGGATCGACCTGATCGTCGAACTTCCTGAACGAGTCCGCATAAAACTCGAGACTGAGAGTGGGGCGATCGATATCGCGGGGAATTTTTCGTGGATCGAGGCACGGAGCGACACCGGCACTATCAGGGCAGATGTACCGCTCGCCGACCTAAAATACAAGTTCACTTGGACGGAATCGAGACCGAGATATCTGGCCGATTTCGAACTTGCGAAGATAAGTGAAAAGGCGGCGGGGCGATTTGAGATCGTGGGTCGAAAGACGGAAGCTGACGCCGAGGCCGCAAGATCGGTCGAAGGAAAGGACCCCAATTCGACAGACGGATCAGATACCTCCCTGGTTCCAAAGAATCTGACACTGAATCTTCAGACGGCGCGCGGCATCATTCTCATCAACGTTCCGCCAAACGAGGTGATGAGCGACCTGCGTGAACGACCCTTAACGAAAGCTGCCAAGGCGATAATCCGGAGCGGCGATTCGCTGCTGATGGAGGCCATTCGACGTGCGTCACCCAAGTATTTTGGTGATTATACGCGCTCGCTGCCGCCGATCCGGACCGAGCCGTCGTTCGCCGTCAAGTCTGATCGAGCGAGCGGGCCCAACGCAGACCTCAAGACCGCTCTTGTACGAGTAACCGATCTTAAGAACCGCGCTATACCCGGTCTGTCCAAGGACGACTTTGAGATAACTGAGAATGGCGAGATCAAAGATATCGTCTCGATCCAGCCTTCAGAAGCTCCGTTCAATCTAGTGCTCCTACTTGACGTTTCTGGAAGTGTCGAGAACTACGTCAACTTTATCCGCAAGGCTGCCCGCAACTTTGTCGATACGGTTGGTGAGAAGGATCGGGTTGCGATCGTTACCTTCAACGAGGATATTGAACTTCTGTCCGGCTTTACGACGGATAAGGCCAAGCTATCAAAGAGTTTAGATTCGTTCGATGCGGGAGGCGGCACAAGTTACTATGATGCGTTGGCGTATGCCGTCGCCGATACGTTGAGGCCGCTGAAGGGCGACCGCACGGCGATCGTCATTCTGACAGACGGCGACGACAACCGATCTTTTCTGGCCTTCGATTCATTGAGCGGCTCGATCCAGGAAAGCGGTGCGCTGATCTATCCGCTTTATGTGCCCTCAGGCTTGATCGCGATGGGTGAACAGGCCGGAAATGCCGATATTGACCCGCTCCGCAAAAAATACATGTCGCTTACAGCCAAAAGCGAAGGTGAAGGTGAGAAGCTCGCGAAGATCTCCGGTGGGGTCTATTACCCGATCACTCAGATCGGGCAGATCCAGAAGGCGTACGAGGATATCGTGGTTCAGATGCGTACAGCTTACAACATTACTTATCGCTCAAAGCCTGAGGCAGGCGGGAATGGCAATTCGCCAAAACTGAAGATCAGGGTGAAGCGCGCGGATCTGTTCGCGACCATCAACTCCGTGACCGCGGCAAAATAGAAAGGCCCGGCGTTGCCACCGGGCCGAGAATTGATCGGAGGGTAAGCACTATGGCTTCTTCGTCGTCGGCGTCTTTGGGGGAGTTTTTGGATACACGATCTCGTTGCGGCTAACCGTTGGCGTAGCCCGCGGTTGATCCGAGCCAACCGGGACGACCCAGATCTCATAGGAAGGTTCCTCACGAAATCCGCCGTCAACAGCAGAAACTCGTTCAGCTATACCGGGCGTCTTCGCCAGGTAGCTTCTCATCCTTCTGAGGACGTCAGCCGCATATCCGCGGACGTTATTCCTGCCTGCGTAGCCAATGATCCAAACGCGATCCGGTGATTGCTGGAGGTAGTTGACAATACTGTCCATTTTTCCCGCTTCGTCCTGGGCGGGAAGATCGCCAAACTCATCGACCTTTTTCGAGGGTGCGGCTACTTGTACGGTCGAGGTAACGCGATTATTGCATTCATAGCCGTATCCGCCGACGAGTAGGTCGGCAATGATCGATCGGTACTCGCCTGCCCCGGTCGAGTCGACCGATATACTTCGCGTTCCCTGGCCGTTGACAATAGTACCGGCACTGACCGACCAGCTGTAGATCGGTTGCACCTTCGGGTCGCCGCCACCGATATTTACAGTGAAGGTGATCGGCTCGCCGTCCTTCATGATGCGTCCCGGCGGTTGGATATTCATCTGCGGACACGGAATTACCACCGGTTGTGTAGGCTGTTGCGGCTGGTCTTGCTTCGGATTTTGGGGCTGAGGCTGTGGCCGTTGAGACGGCGGCGTTTGCGCATAGGCGCTAAACACGCATGCGACAGCAAGGGCGGGCACAAAAACTACACGGGCCAACTTTCTCATGACAAAACCTCCGGATAAAACTCCTCAAATTATATCACGAAAAGCGGGTGGTTTGGTTTCGAAAACTTATTCTGTCGCAAGTTCCGAGCCGGTCAGAAGCTTGAAGGCCAGAGTATAACGCTCGGTCGTAGCGGCCTGAACCTCGGGCGGAAGCGGCGGCGCGGGTGGTGTCTTGTCCCAATCCAGCGTTTCGAGATATTCCCGCACGAACTGTTTGTCGAATGAGGCCTGTGCCTTGCCCGGTGAATAGTTCTCAACGGACCAGAAACGCGACGAATCGGGCGTGAGAACCTCGTCGATCAGAAGAATACTGCCATCTCGATCGACCCCAAACTCAAATTTCGTGTCTGCGATAATTATCCCACGCGATCGAGCATACTCTGAGGCCCGGCGATACAATTCCAAGCTGCGTTTCCGAAGTTCGGCCGCGACCTCGGCGCCGACGATCCCTGTAAACTTTTCGTAATCAATGTTCTCGTCGTGACCGGACGCTGCCTTTGTCGCGGGTGTAAAGAGCGGTTCGGGAAGCTGATCGCATTGCCTCAGGCCGGTTGGGAGTATATGGCCGCAAACCGACCCGGTTTCTTGGTATTCCTTCCAGCCAGAGCCTTCAAGATAGCCTCGAACAACACATTCAACAGGGAATACTTCCGTTCGTCGGCACAGCGTAGAGCGTCCGCTAAGCGACCCAATATTCTTTATACTTTCCGGCATTTCATCAAGATCGGCCGTAATAAAATGATTCGCGGAGACATTTGCGAGACGATTGAACCAGAATGCCGAGATCTGGGTAAGCACCCGCCCCTTCTGCGGAATAAGGGTTGGCAGGACGCAGTCAAAGGCAGAGATACGATCCGTAGCTACCAGCAGAAGTCGTACATCGTCGATCTCATAGACATCTCGGACCTTTCCCCGGTGCAATAGCTTCAGGTCGCGGATGTTCGACTCAGATATGGATGTTCCAACGTTCATGGCTCAACTTTAGTATGCATTTCGGCCGTAAGGCAAAGGGCCGACGGCGAACATATATTTGTGGAAATCTTGCAGTGTTAAAAATATCCCAACAGTGTTGAAATATTTAATGACAATGATAGTGCGAACATGCATAATTAATGGTAACCGGGCAACTTGCTCGGGAGATGACCGACTTCGCCTCTGTAGTCAGGGTCAGCCGCCCGTGCTTGACACCCGTCGCACTTTCCTTCGCATGAAACGCATCATCTCACATCTTCCGAGCGCCACCAGGCTATCGCTCGTTATCGTCTGTACTTTTTATACCACCATCGCCCAATCCCTGCAGGAACGCGTGTTCGTGCAGCAGGCCGGCGGCGGTTGGTGGTTCTCGATCATCCTTATCGCCCTCGGCATTGCGGGTGTGGTTGGCTTCATCTTTTGGCGTCGATCTCAGTCACGCAATGGATCACCGACCATAACCTCCGCCTACACGAATTACTACAACAGTTATGAAAGCTACGAAATGGACGGGCTCGACGTTGACAAGGAACTCGAGTGGCTGAGGAAGGCAAAGAAACAAAAGGCTGTTCCCAAGCCGGCGCCGACGAAGAAGGTAAAGCCTGCATCACCCAAGGCGACCGGGCTGATCGACCTCGACACCCGGGCATTTCAGGAACGGATGAGAAAACAGCAATATTCGGCTCTCCCGATAAACTCATTCTTTGAGCTTAGGCCGGCGCGGCTGTACGAGCCGCTTGAGCTATCTCACGATCCGTCGCTCCTGAATGCCATCGAGCAGGCAAATGAGGAGTTTGAGGAGGACGAATCGGTCAGAGAGGTTGCCCTCAAGGTCCTTGCGGCATTCCGAACGAGAAACTCCGTTGAAGCATTGTTGCAGATGGCCCTGTATGACCTCTCTTCGAATCTGCGGTCGAAGGCAGTTGCAGCACTAACAGATTTTGATCACCCCTCGGTATTCGAACCCATTCTCCTGGCTTGTGCCGACCCGACGCGAGAGGTGCGAGCTGCGGCCGCAAGGGGGCTATTTAGGCTCAGTTTCGATAGAGGCGATTCGTGGAAGCGGATCCTTGAATCGAATGACGAGTTTCGTATGCGCCACGTCGCCCGCGCGGCGCTGGAATCCGGCATCGCGGCCAAATCCTTCGAACGCCTTGTTCACGAAGACCTTAAGGTCGCGCAAGAGGCATTTGCCCTCGTTTCATTCCTCATTGCTGCCGATGAGACTGACGAGCTCTTTCAGGTGCTGAAGACTCACGGCGACGAGAGAGTGAAGTTTGCCATCCTACACGTACTAAAGGTTCGGGCCGACGAACGCACTCTCCCTTCGCTCACCGGATTGCTCGGGTTGGACAATTGCTCGAGGGAGGTTCGCGAGCGGGTAAATGATACGATCGCCAGCTTCGCTGGGGTTGTTGCCTAATATCTTTTTCTGAACCCAGAGGGATCCCATGCCTGAACTTGTCGTTGATGTTCATCCGGCAGGCATTACGGCTGTACGATCAACTGGGCGGTGTGGCCGTACCCTTGTGTATGGGACAACGGAGGCACAAGCGACAAGGCCGTTCTTGTGCGCAAGAGTATATCTGCAACGGATCAATCCGCACTTGCAGGTGACCAAGACGAGTGTACCCGCAGCAGTGCACGCGCCGCGTAACGAAGATCTAGGGCTTGACGTTGGTCAAGATGGCTTTTGAGGCGGTCTTGATCTTGGCCGTCAACACATCCTCCGTGTCGAAGTTGGCCTTTGCCTTTTCTTTTCCGCTTGAGACGGTCGTTTTGTCCGCCTTGGTGAACCGATAGTCGAAGGAATATTCGTCGCGGGCCTTTGTGAGCGTCTGCATCATTCTCATCATGGCAACGGTTGCCTCGGTCGGGTTTGTGTCCGGCTTGGGTACATTGCCCGTCATTGCGGCCACGTTCGCACTAATGATCTTGCCGAACAGGCCGCCTCCGCCCTTTTTCCTGCTGAAATTTGAATAGACGATATAGTCGCATTCGAGGTTCTTCGCGTCCGCCTCAGCGTCACCATTCAGGATGACCGCCTCGATATTTTGCGCCTTTATCGTCTCGATGAACAGTCCGGCAACGGCTTCCCCGAACTCCCCTGCAAGCTCTTGGCTGTCCTTATCACCGAGCTGCACAACCGGTTTTGCAATACCGATACGGATCATTCCCGGTTTTTTTCCTGTTATCGCGGCTTTTTCGACACCACCTCTCGGTAGATCAAGCGTCGTCGTTGTTGTGGTCGTTGTGGGTTCCGGAATGGCTCGTTCCTCAGCGGTAATATTTCGGCTGTCATCTTCGTTGTCGACCTCTTGCATCGTGTTCGCGGCCACATAGTCCGCGGGCGGTTCGAAAAGTGCGTCGCTTAGCGGGGTCTTGGTGATCTCGAGAGCCTCTTCCTCGATATTCACGGTCATCCCATCCGTTGTCAGAGTTTGGATCTCCTTGACCGGCACGCCCAAGATCTCGCCACGCATCTGGAAATCGACCTGGTCGTAGCACTTAGTTCCGGACATCTGGAATTCCGTCGGCTTCCGGCGGACGGGACACGAAAACTCAGGCAGGTCGATATACCATCCATCGATGTCTATCTTCATCGCTTGCTTTTGGCACGCATCCTTGCTCGGGGTCATCGTGATCGTCTGTTTAAGATGTTTCGCATTGTAGCCGAACAGTTTGGCCCGCTCTCCCGTATCGGTGACCGTGCCAACTATGGTTACAACGCCTCCGTCTTTGTTGCCCTTTGAACCGCCCGATGCCGCCGCTCCTGAGGAGGATCGCTGAGCTTGGCCAGACATCGGTTCGACAAAGTACTTCTTATTTTTGGTATTGAAATTGATACGTCGCTGCTTGTCGCACTGCTGGATCGTCGTGTGAGTCACCTTTTTCAGGCCAGTTTTGGTCTGCATGTCGAACGTGGAGTCAGTTCGAATTCGCGAACCTTTTATATATTCTTTAGAAATGCGGTTCTGCAAGGGATTGGCCATTCCCGCGGGCATGGCCGGCATTCCCGGAATTTTCATCGACATGGTCTTCTTGATCTGGATCTCGGTCTGGGCGGCGATGGACAAACCCGTGAAAAAAATGCAAACGACCAAGAATAAAGTCTGTTTCATGATAGATCCTCCGAAGAATTGACGTTGATCCAGCCAGAGCCGGAACACCCAATAGTTTGTCGTGGACCTCACTATCGTGCTCCAATTTTCGGTAAAAGGCAATAGATTTTTTCTGGGGAGCGAAACTAGAAGAAGGTACCGAGATGGTTCTATTGGGGTGGCCCTCTCGCGGGTGCGGCTCCTGATCGTCGCATAACCTTACAATATTGCCCATCACTGGTTTTTTCTGATCTCGATGACCGGTCCGGTAGTCGTTTGCGACGTCAAGGGAGTTTTCCGAGATAACGATGCCGGGGATATCTTTCGTCAGAATTCAGTACGGATCACCGATATCTGTTCGAGACATTTTCCTTTTTGCGATCGCGCTCATTTTCGCATAGAATCGAAGTATGCAATTCCGTCTCATTAGTGAAAACTCGCCAAAGGGTGATCAGCCCGACGCAATAAGACAGCTTGTCGATGGTCTGAATGAAGGCGCACGTGATCAGGTCTTGCTTGGAACTACGGGGTCGGGCAAGACCTTCACGATCGCGAACGTCATCGAGAAAACGCAGCGTCCGACGCTCGTGCTCGCCCACAACAAAACGCTCGCGGCGCAGCTTTATCAGGAGTTCAAGACTTTTTTCCCCGACAACGCCGTCGAATATTTTGTCTCGTATTACGACTACTATCAGCCTGAGGCTTACGTTCCGGCGTCCGACCTCTATATCGAAAAGGAAGCGACGATCAATGAGGAGATCGATCGGTTGCGGTTGTCGGCGACGCGAGCGTTGTTTGAGCGGCCCGATGTGATCGTGGTCGCATCGGTGTCATGCATCTACGGTTTGGGCGACCCTGACGCCTATTTCGGGATGCTGATCTTCATCGAACCGGGAATGTATTTGAAACGCGAGGAGTTCCTGCAGAAACTTGTAGAACTGCAATATGAACGCGTGAATGTAGATTTTGACCGCGGCAATTTTCGTGTCCGCGGCGATGTTGTCGAGCTTTATCCGAGCTATCAGGATCAGGCTTATCGGATAGAATTTTGGGGCGACGAGATCGATGCGATCTACACGATCGATCCGCTATTGGGCGAAGTCTTGACGAAGCACGAAACGCGAATCCCGATCTATCCGAAAACCCACTACGTAATGTCGCGTTCGACGGTGAAAACGGCCGTGAAAACTATTCGTGAAGAGCTCGACGTTCACGAAAAATTCCTTGTCGAAGAGGGCAAGGTGGTCGAAGCACAACGGCTCCATCAACGGACGATGTACGACCTTGAGATGATAAAGGAGATGGGTTTTTGCCGCGGTATCGAGAACTATTCGCGTCACCTGACCGGCAAGGCTCCGGGCGAGCCGCCGCCGACGTTGCTGGACTATTTGCCGTCGAACGCTCTTATGGTCATCGACGAATCGCACCAGACGATCCCGCAGCTCGGCGCCATGTACAAGGGCGATCAATCGCGTAAGGGCACGCTCGTAGAGTATGGTTTTCGTCTTCCCAGCGCAAAAGACAATCGGCCGTTGAATTTTGACGAGTTCGAAGCTCGGCGCGGCCAAACGATATATGTTTCGGCTACGCCGGGTCCCTTTGAGCTGGCCAAGACGGGGGGCGAAGTGATCGAGCAGATCATTCGCCCGACCGGCCTGCTCGACCCGATAGTCGAAGTGCGGCCGGTCAAGGGGCAGATCGACGACCTACTGGAAGAATGCCGCCGGCGAGCCGAACGTAACGAACGCGTGCTCGTCACGACACTTACAAAACGAATGGCCGAGAATCTGAGCGAGTATTTCGCCGAAGTTGGCGTCAAGGTTGCATACCTACACAGCGATATCCATACCCTCGAACGTATTAAGATCCTGCGCGATCTGCGCCGGGGCGAATACGATGTCCTCGTAGGCATTAACCTTTTGCGCGAAGGGCTAGACCTGCCCGAAGTCTCGCTCGTCGCGATCCTCGATGCCGATAAGGAGGGCTTCCTCCGCTCGCAGAGCTCTCTTATCCAGACCATGGGCCGCGCTGCACGCAACGCCGACGGTAAAACGATCCTTTATGCTGACAAGGTAACGAACTCGATGGATTACGCCATCAGCGAAACGAACCGTCGCCGCGAAATACAGGAAGCCTACAATACCGCCAACGGCATCACTCCGACTACGATCATCAAATCCATCGACGCCACGCTCGTCACAGCCTACGAAGCAGACTATTTCAAAGTCCCGCTTGAGATCGAATCGTTCGAGGAGTATTCGCCCAAGCAGCTAAAAGATACCATCCAACAACTCGAAGCCGATATGCGAAATGCCGCGAAAGAAATGAAATTTGAACGAGCCGCCGAGATCCGCGACCGGCTCAAGTATTTGCGGGAGAGGGAACTTGAGTACAGATAACTATTTTGGGTTCTGACGGATGCCGATAATATCCGACATTAAGTCGTAGCTCTGTTGACCGACTGTCGAACGACGCGAGATTTTCAGCGATCCGTTTGCGACCGAAGCATTGAAACCGGCATCCTGCAGGCATTTTTCAATGGGCACGGCGGCGGTTCCATAAACGTACTGTTTGAAAAACTCGGATTGATCGCTTGCCGCAATTTTCTCGATCGCGCGTTCGAGGTCAGCAGTCGTGTAGGTTTTTGTTGTCCCGGCGATGGTTCGATAAAACAGCCGCATTACATCGTCGAGGCTTCGTTTATTTTTGGTCGCCCGACGCATCGCAACATCCTGACAGATGCCGGCAAACATTCCGCCGCCGTAGATCAACCCCCAATGCTTGTCCTTCATTCCCGGCCCGGCCACGTCTCGCATCGATGCTCTTCCAAAGCCCTGATCGTCCACGTATCTTTTGTAAAATAGATTTTCAAAGAGGCCAAATACTTCCGCTTCTGAGATCTCGCCAAGCGAATGCAAAGTCTTCAACGTGTAGTAGCTGGTGACGCCTTCCTTGAACCAATCTTCCGTCGTGTCGGCCACGTTGATCGATTTGCCGTTCCATAGGTGAAAGAATTCGTGCGCAAAAATGAATTTGCCGAAGACCTCTGACTGAGCGTCGCCGGCGGGATTCAGGATCATGCTGATGTGGTTGCCGATCACTTCGCCATCGAGATCCTTTCCCGCATTGATGATCGCTATCGAACGTTCAAAGCGGTTGGAAGGCGGCGGCTTCGGGATGCCGCCCATCAGCGCGATGTAGTGATCCAGCACTCCGGTCGCGAGATCGCGAAACTTAGCCGCACGCGCTTTTAGCTCATCTCCGGCGACGGCAAACACAAGCTCAAATCCATCGCGCTCGACAACAAACTCATCGTGTTTGCCGGCAAGGAACATCGACTGTTCCAGATCGGTGATGTTGCGGGCAGTGTATCGCGTCCTCGACTTTCTTACGGGTTTCCAAGATGCAGTTACGCGGTCGATGCCTTTAAGGTTAAATTCAACGAAGATATTTTTTACATTGCGATCGCCGGTGATCAGAAAAGTGCGGCCGGTCGCGAAGATGCCGCCATCGCGAACAAACGCGATGCCGTCGATGCCGCCGTCCCACGTGTGTTTTTCGTGCTCGATCAAGACCTCATAGTTCAGAGTGATCGGGCCGCGAGCGGCAACTCGCCACTTCGCATCCGATAGAGGTTCGAGCGTGATCTTGTTGTTATGGGAATCTACCGCAGTTAGGTTACGAACAAAGTGCGCCCAGCGAGTGTCAAATTGCGTCGCGCCGTTCTCGGCCATCGATACAATGCCGTTCGCCGGCGTAACTGTCGCTGATACCGCAAGTATCGCGGGACGCTCACGTGTGATGGTAATCACATATCGCGACTTGGCTGCTGCGTGTGCCGTAAGCGCAGCGCAAGAACATATAAGTAGAGTGATGACAAATTTCTCCATCGGTTTTTTCATAAGGCTCATTTTTCCATTTTTGTAACGAACTCGCCCGACGAATTGTTCGCTCATCTTTCAGCCGTTGGGTAATGCGAATACACCGAAATCTCAGTATAATCTGTACCGTGCAGGTAAAATCGCAAACGGACGACATTCAAAACTATTTGACCGACGCGAGCAACATGCCCGGCGGGCACGCCGACAAACTTTTTGTGCCCGAAACTGCAGACGAGATCGTTGAGATCTTGCGTGAGGCGAATGCCGCGAAAATTCCGGTTACGGTCTCAGGTGCGCGGACGGGAACCGTCGGCGGCGCGATTCCTTTTGGTGGATTTGTGGTGTCGCTCGAACGGCTGAACAAGATCCTGAAGATAGATAAAGATGCGATGCGAGCGACGGTTGAGCCGGGCGTGATCCTCCGCGATTTTCAACAAGCCGTTGAAGCCGAAGGTCTGTTCTATCCGCCCGATCCGACCGAGTGGAGCTGTCAGATCGGCGGCACGGTCGCGACGAACGCGTCGGGCGCGCGAAGTTTTAAATACGGCGCGACGCGCGAGTTTGTCACAGCATTGAAGGTCGTTCTTGCTGATGGCGAGGTGACGGAATTACGGCGAGAGAGCGAATGCGAGCGCGTGACCAAAGATCAAGCGTCCGATATCTCCGTTACAACGAGCTCCGGTCGCGAAATTCCTATCAAGGTGCCGAGTTATCTGCGCCCAAATGTGCGGAAAAACGTCAGCGGCTATTTCAACTCTCTGCCGCTCGACCCGATCGACCTGTTTATCGGCAGCGAAGGAACGCTCGGCGTGATAACCGAGATCGAATTCAAGTTGCTGCCTAAACCGGAGAGCTTTTTTAGCGGGATCGTCTTCTTTGGCGACGCTGCAGACTTGTTGGCGTTCGTGAATGAAACTCGTCGCCTTTCGTTTGAGACCCGTAATCGGATCGGCGTCAGCAGTTCTGGTCCTGACATTCGGACGGATATTGATGCGTCATTGATCGAGTATTTCGATCAGAATGCGCTTGGATTTATCTCTGAGAAATTTCCCGAAACCCCTGATGATGCGGCCGGGGCGATCTTCTTTGAGCAGGAAACAGCGGCCGCGACTGAGGACGCACTATTTGAGAAGTGGAACGAACTTCTCGAAAAATACAATGCGGATCTCGAACGATCGTGGTTTACAACCAGCGAGCAGGACCGCGAAAAGATGCGCGCGTTTCGCCACGCCTTGCCCGTCACGGTAAATGAACGCATTGCGCGTCACCGGCAGCGAAAAGTTGGAACGGATATGGCTGTACCCGACGAGAATTTTCCGTCGTTCCTGCGATATTATAAGGAGACATTGGACGCGAGCGGGCTTGACTATGTCATCTTCGGCCACATCGGTGATTGTCATTTGCACGCGAACATGCTGCCGAAAGACGATGCGGAGGCCGAAAAGGCTCGCCACATCTACGGCCGCTGCGTTGCTCAGGCGATCATGCTTGGAGGGACAGTTTCGGCGGAGCACGGGATCGGGAAGCTTAAACGAAAATACCTGCATGCGATGATGGGCGAGCGGTATCTAAACGAAATGGCAGAGGTAAAACGATCCATCGATCCAAACGGCATTCTGGGACGCGGGAATATGTTTGAGGAAAAGTATCTAGGGTAGATTCCGAGGTTTGAGGCTTTTGAGCCACCGAATTGTCGGCGACACGCTCCGATTCCTTGTGCCCAGAGGTCTATGTTACTTCTGAACTTACGAGACTATGATCAAATCAGTTCTCTTCGATTTTAACGGTGTAATCATTGACGACGAGCCGATACAGATGCGCGTCTATCAGGAATTGCTCGCGGCCGAGGGCGTCGAGCTGACGGAGGACGACTACGCTGCGTCGTACGGGATGAATGACGTTGCGTTCGTAAAGGCAGCTTACGAGCGACGTGGTAAGAGTGTTAGTGACACGAAAGTCAATGAGATCATCGATGCTAAAGTCGCAAAATGGCGAGAGATCGTGGGCGACGACCTGCCGCTGTTTCCCGGTATTCGGAATTTTGTTGAGAAGCTCTCGCATCAGTTCGCTCTCGGTGTCGTAAGCATGGAGCGACGCGATCAGATCGAATACATCCTCGACAAGGCGGGAATGGCAAAGCACTTCGCCGTGATCGTTAGCGCCGGCGATGTTTCTACGTACAAACCCAACCCTGAGTGCTATCGAACGGGTTTCAATAAGATCGACTTGTTCCGGATATCGCAAGGTCATTTGCCAATGCGGCACGACGAATGTCTCGTGATCGAAGACACCGCACCCGGTATAAAAGCTGCGATCGCGGCCGACCTTCCCGCACTTGGTGTCGCAAACACAGTTTCACCCGAGGTCCTCCGGTCAGCGGGGGCTGGTGCTGTTGCCAAAGACCTGCGCGACTGGATGCCGGGGTCGATCCGGCGAGTGTTTAGCTAAAAAGATTTTCAACGCAAAGACTCAAGGCCGCCAAGACGAGACAAAGGATGGTTCGTCACCTCTGCGTCTTCGCCGATTGGCGTCGTTGCGTTAGGTTTTCTCTAATATGGCAGACTACTTTATTTCACGCGAACGCGCCGGGACGGATCTTCTCGACTGCGCGGCATTTCTCGCCGAGCGTATAAAGAGCTCGGATGGCCATGCCGAGGCGATGAAGGCCGTCATACCGCTGTATCTGGCAAAGAACGAAGTCGACTTGGCGGCCGAACTTGCCAATGCGATCGACGATCCATTCTCGCGCGACCGACTGCTGATCGAGGTTGCCGTGCGGTGCGCCGAGATCGACGATGAGGAATATGCCCTCCAACTCGTTGAGGCGATCGACGATCACGGAATGCAAGCTCAGGCATTCGAGCGCATCGGGCTGGTGATCGCGTCGAAGGGACAGGATGACAAGGCGAGCGAAGTCGCGGATCTGATGGGGCATCCCGACCTGGTGCTTGCGGGAATCGCTGTCAACCAGGCGTCTCGCGGGAATGATGCTGCAGCAGAGGAGACGATCGATACGATCGAGTTCCCATCCGCGCGTGTTGCTGCTCTCCAGCAGATCGCCACGGCGAAGATCAAGGAAGGAAAGACCGATGAAGCGATCGGCCTGATCGAGAAGGGAGTCGCTGAGGTGGGCGAGATCGAGCATCACGAGGAACAGATCCGTGCGCTGTGCGAACTTGGCAGTCTATTTCTTGATGCTAAGGTCAATGGAAAGGGGATCGAGACATACGACATGGCACGTTCGCTTGCTGAGAGACTTGATAACCAGCATCGCGATTATTTTCTGGTCCTTGCGGCCATCGGGTTCCTGAATTCGGGTAGCGAAGAACTTGCGGACCGCACACTCGATCTTGTTACGGACAAGACCCATATGGCGTCGGCGTTGGTGGGCGTTGCACGATGGCAGTGGGGCAAAGAAAAAAAAGAGGATGCGATAGATTCGCTCGAAGAGGCGTATGATATCCTGCGCTCGCAGCATGAGACCGAGACGCGGGACACGCGCGCCAAGAACGGGCTGTTCGGGGCGATCGCGGTCCAGTTCGCTGGTTTCGAAAGAACCGAACGCGGTACCGCACTTGCGCTCGAAAATCCAGACGCGACGGAGCGAATGAACGCCCTCGCTCAAATAGCCCAGATATTGACGGTCCGGAAGGAAGACGAGATGGCTCGGGACACCGTCAACCTGATCCAGGAAGACCAGAACCGATTGTTCGCCTTGATCGGGATAGCGGATGCCAAACGTCGACAAGGGCAGCCCGACGAAGCTATCATGATCCTTGACGAGACCATGACCCTTGTCGAGGCCGTTCCGCAATATTCCTCGCGAACCGAGGTGTTGTGCGAGATCGCCCAACGATTTGCCGCCCTCGGAGCGATCGAGAAGGCTCGTGCTGCTTCGTGGGAGAACCTTTCGGTCATTTCCGAGATCCGCGACGAGACCAGCCGAGCCGCCGCGATTGCCGAGCTTGCTCAGGTTTATGACAACCCGGACATGGAACTAGGGGAACAGGAGAGACGAGTTATTGAGAGCTTAGCCGATCAGGCTTTGTTTTGAGCTAGGTAGTTCATCCTCAGTAAATGTCACTGTTCACCAGATCGACGAAGTTATCGCGCTTTCGGATCAGGTCGACACGCCCGGCCTCGCGTATCAAAACGACAGGAGGAAGGAATCGGCCATTGTACTGCGACGCTTGGGCGAGCGAATAGGCTCCGCAATTCAGCATCGCGAGGATCTCGCCTGGTTTTACGTCGGCCGGAAGCCGGCGATGTTCCGGAAGGCGGCCTTCACCTTCGATGTCAAAATAGACATCGCCGCCATCGCACAGGGGGCCGGCGACCTTGTAGGGGAAATCATGCGGGGCGTTCGGGCGTTCGGCTGAGATCAGGTGATAGTACCATTTATAGGTCTCCATCGAGAGCAGGATGTTGAACCCCGCGTCTGTTAGTAGCCAGTTGTCGGTTGTAAGGTTTCGGTTTTCGGCGGTCGCTTCTACCGGCCGTGTTTTGTGGTTGCGTACCGTGGTCAGGCAGATCGCTGTATCTGCGATAATGCTCCGGCCGGGTTCTACGAGCAGCGTCAGGTCTTTGATCGATCCCGACAATATCGAGCTTTCGGCATCCTCGCGGATCGCCTGCCAAGCCGCGAACAAGGCGTCGGAAGGTTCGAAATCTGCCTCGAACATTTCTCGCCGCTCTTCTGGGAAGCCGATCTCGTTTTCTTCACTCGAGAGGTACTTGACCGGAAACCCACCTCCAATATTGATGTGCTTCAAAGCGACGCCTGTCTCGGCCAGGACCTTTTTCAACTCGCTGTAGAGCACTTGGATCGCACTTGTGTAAACAGCCGGATCCGGGTTCTGCGAGCCGACATGAAGATGAATACCGCGAAGGTCAAGGTGCGGCGACTCCTTGTACCGGCGGATCGCGGCCAACGCCTCGTCGGGCATCATGCCAAACTTCGACGTCAGTAGCGCAGTCTGGAGTCCCGAATGGGTGCTGCTTTCGATCTCAGGTACCAGGCGGAGGCTGACGTTCGCTCTTTTGCCAAGGTGCTTTGCGGTCTCCTCGATCAGCGAGAGCTCGTATAGCGAATCGACCTGGATCGCGTAAATGCCTGCGTTTATTGCGTTCTCGAGCTCCCAGATCTCCTTGCTTGTGCCATTGAAGATTATCTGATCACCCGAAAAACCGATCTCGAGAGCCTTCCAAAGCTCACCTCCGGAATTCACCTCGATATCGCATCCGGCGTTTTTTACTGCCTTCAGGATGCCCATCGTGGACATCGCTTTTGCGGCGTAACAGAGCTTTAGATCACACGCGATCACACTTTCGACACGCTTGAGTCGTTCGATGTTGTGCCGGACGCGGCGCTCGCTGAATACAAAAAGTGGTGTGCCGAATTCGCGTGCAAGTTCCACGGCATTTACGCCGTCCATGTGAAGGCAGCCACCCTGGATATCAATGAAGTTTTCGATTTGCCAACTATTTGACATCAGTTTTTTAGAGAAAAATGAGTACAGCTCGACTGAGATGATACATCGATAGCACATCGGTGTTCATCTGCGCCATCTGGGGTCAATTCTTTTTGATCTGAATTCCAGTTCCTCTCGGGTGCAGCCCGGGCAGCGATATTGGCAGCTTGCCGGTCGTGTCTTGCAGGCCGAGGATCGCCTTGGCGGCACCGCGCTGCAGCCCGGGCATATCGCCGTAAGCGACGATGTAGTTTTTCATTTCCGGAAAGCTTCCAAGAATATACGGGTTGCCAAAGCTGATGCCGATGACGGTCTTGTTTGCGGCAAGTGCATCGCGTAGGATCGCCGCCCCGTTGTCGGGGATCCCGACACTATTTCTGGCGCCCGACCGAACACGGCCATAGAGTCCGACTACCACCGTATCGGCTTCTCGCACAGCCTTTCGCGCGCCGTCGACTTGGGCCCGCAGGGAATTCTCCTGAAGATAGGCTTGCGAAAAGCGCAGCCCATTTGCACGGAGCGACGAGCTGAGCGGACTCATTACCAAGCCGCCGTCGAGACCGTTCGAGATCCCCAGGACAGCGATCTTTTTCGAGCGATCCAACGGCAGATCACCGCTATTCTGCCGAACAAGTGTAATGGCCGCTGCTCCGATCTCATCGGCGAGCACATTGACGTCAGGGCTTGAAACGATCCGGTCGATCTTATCGAGTGGGGTCATCCGACTTTTGAAGAGCCCAAGTTCGTGCTTCCATGCGATCTGCCGCTTGACGGATTCGTCAAGGCGCTCCATCGAGATGCGCCCGCTCTTTACTGCCGCAGCGAGTCCGCGGATCATTGCGTCGACATCGTGGGGTTTTTCAAGAATGTCTGTGCCCGCGAGAATAGCCCGGACACCGGCTTCTTCTTGCGAGAAATAGATCGTCAATCCGCTCATCGACATAGCGTCGGAGACGATCAGCCCCTTGAATCCAAGCTCCTTTCGAAGGATGTCCGTCTGAACCTTTGCGGAAAGGGTCGCGGGAATTGTCGCCCCTTGCGATACGATCTCAGAGCCGTCTTCGGCATCTCCGCCGCCATAGCTGGGGAGCGGTTTGATCTGTTCATTATCGATCTGCGGCAGAGCAATGTGGGCGATCATTATCGAGCCGATACCCGCGTCGATCGCCTGCTTGAACGGCCGAAGCTCGAGCGCATCAAGTCGTGACTTTGGCAGATCGATTATCGGCAGACCGCGATGGGAATCAACATTTGTGTCGCCGTGTCCCGGAAAGTGTTTTGCTGTCGCGATCACCTGCTGGCTTTGAATGCCGAGAGCGAATGCCGTCCCGAATCTCCCGACGTCGTCGGGATCTTCGCCAAAACTTCGGACATTGATCACCGGATTTGCGGCGTTATTGTTGACATCGAGCACAGGAGCGTAAACATGGCGAATGCCGATGGCCTTTGCCTCTCGGCCCGTGACCACGCCCATCCGACGGGCGAATTCAGGATTGCCGGTCGCCGTTACCGCCATCGCCCATGGAAAATTCGTTGCATCTTCAAACCGCATCCCGATGCCGGTCTCGGCATCGAGTGACATCAGGAGCGGATATTTTGCAAGCTCCTGCATCCGGTTGGCGAGGTGTGTGGTCTCATAGATCGGCGCCCCGAAAAATATGATGCCGCCCAGCTTGTTATCGACGACGTGTCGTCGCAGATCTTTGAAATAGCTGCTCCCCTGATTCGCAAATCTCGCGTTGATGCCGATATGGACGAGCTGGCCAATCTTTTCCTCAACGGTCATTTTCTTGACCAACTTGACCGCAAATTCCTCCGACTTTTTTGTCGGCCAAAATTGAGCGCGGGGCTGAGAGTTCACGCCGCGGGCCAGCACGCCAAGGTTGGCCGCGGTCAGACACATCAAGAGAGTGCTAGTTAGATACTTCTTCATTGTTTGGAATTACGAGACTGGCAAGCAAAGTTACTATCAGGGTGATCAAGCTTCCGATCAGGGCGTACCAAGGCCAGGCGATCACGGGCCCGGGAGCGAGTTTGTTCGCCGCTAGCAGGATGTAGATCATAGTGCCGATGCTGACGACCATCCCAATGAGCGCGTGGATCTCACGTGCACGTTTGATGAACGTCCCGACCAAAAAGACGCCCAGTATCGGCCCGTTGATCAGCGATGCGACCGCGAGGGCCATGCTTAAGGCCGAGCTGTCGGCATTTCGGAGCGCGACGGCGATGGCGATCTGAATAATGCCGACGATCACGGTCAGAACACCGGCGACGCGCATCAACTGCTTGTCGGTGACGGCCTTTGCAAACGGCTTATAGATGTCATTAACGGCAGTTGCGGCTATCGAATTGAGCGACGATGAGAGGGCTGCCGCGAAAATAGCGGCTACCACGAGGCCCGCGAGGCCAGTAGGCATTTTCTGTGTTATGAAATCGGGAAAGACCTTATCGCCACCTGTGAATGGAAATGCGCCGGCCGCCGTCTCGTAACCTGGCAAATTGTACGGAGCGTAGAATGCAAACAGGAGTACGCCTATGAACAAAAAGCCGATGAATTGACCGAGCACGACCGCCCCCGATGTCATCAGGGCCGTGATCGCGGCCCGGGGTTTATCAGTACAAAGGTATCGTTGGACTAGAAACTGGTCGGTGCCGTGCGTCGACATCGTCAGGAAGCACCCGCCAAGAACGCCGCCCCAGAATGTATAGGTTTTGGCGAAATCGAGGTTGAAGTCGAAAAGGCCAAACTTATGATATTGACGGCCGATGTCGATCGCCCCGCCCAGCCCGCCTTCGATGTTGCCAATGAGGACGACGGCGGCTGCTACGGCTCCGCCGATGTAGATGATCAACTGCACTACCTCGATCCAGATCACGGCCTCCATTCCACCGTAGAAGGTGAATATGATCATCACAAGCCCAAGCAGGACGATCGAACCAACGATGATCGTCGTTGGGTCAGCATCGGGTTGAAATGCTGCGTACACCGCGGCGAGGACGATCGACGTCAAAAGCAGCCTGATCCCGTCCGCAATGTTTCGCATTACGACAAACAGGCTTGACGCAAGGATCTTTACCCGTCCTCCGAACCTTTCACCGAGCAGTTGGTAAACCGTCTGCAGTCTGCCCTGGAAATAAAGCGGAATAAAGACGATCGAGATAACGACCCGACCGAGTAAGTAACCAAAAACGAGCTGGAGAAACTCGAAATTTCCACCTTTCGCAAAAGCGATCCCGGGTACCGAGATAAAGGTGATCGTACTCGTTTCAGTGGCAACGATCGACATCGCGATCGCCCACCAGGGAACATTCCGGTCACCGACGAAATAGTCCTCGGTTGTTTCCTGCTTTCCCGCGTACCAGATGCCGAACGCGGTGATGCCGATCAGGTAGCCGAAAATTATGACAAGGTCGAGTGTTTGCATCGATCAATAAGTTCCGAATAGAGTTTTACTAAGAAACTATAAGTATTTTCTATCGTGAAACCACTGCGCGGTCAAATGCCGTTTCACTTTCGAGCCCAGAACATTCCGATATTCTTGATCCGATTCAGTTGAGTTTCCTCGATCCAGGCGAACCGTTCCCGCGCCATCGGCACAATGTCGTATTCGGTGATCTCGCCCCTCAGCTCACGTTCGGCAAGGTCGAGGATGAAGTTTTCGGCGTCGTCTGCGATCGTTTTCAGGCGGGCGATCTCATCATCTTTCAGATCGGGATAGACACCTAGCATTCTCTCGTTGATCGGCTTTCGAAAGTTAGGGCCCCATTCCGTTGCAAACTCCAGAGCCTTGTTCACCATCTCGATTGGGAACTCGTACGATGGCCGATCCTCGGAATGTGAGTGATAGAGGTTCACTGGCATTGAATCGGACTGTCGACCGGGGGTCTTGCTGCTCGGGGCCGAATGCTTGATCGCTTCATAACGCCCGGTAAACTCCGGCGGAAAAAATTTAATAAATCTGAGCCGAAGATGACGCCCGCGTTCAAGCCGCATGTCCATCTCGTAGAACCCCGGGCCGACGTGGCCGATGTGCAGAGAGTAGGCCGCTTCGCCAGCAACGATCTCGACCGCCGGCTTTTCATACGAATCAACCTCGAATTTTCGAAGTGTGTCGACGAGCGTCACGTTTCGTATCTCAGGAAATCTTCTCGGGAGAGGGACCACGATCTTCTGCCAATGCAAGTTCTCAACAAGTGAAATACCGAAGATCCCCAGGCAGTTCGGGTTATCGTCAAACGCGGGATCGGCGTCGTCAAGAACCCTCGTGTACGTGATCTTAACAGGGCAACGGCCCGGCGGGACATTCTCGGCGAACGGAGGGCAGGGGATCACTGCGTCAGTTTCGACAAATCCCGGGATCCCATCGCCCCTATCTGGAAGCCGATATCCATAGGTTTCAAAATGTTCGGGAGGTACCGTGTTGAATGGTTGGTCTGACGTCGGGTCGAGGCTTGCAAGGCTGACCGATGCAGCCTCCAACTCGACGAGCGTTCCTTCGTCGAAGAACGCATTCTCTTTGAGAAAGAACAGCGAATAGACGGCCGGGCTTTCCATTCAGTTGATGCCCTTCAACCGAGCTACAGCCTTTTCAACAACAAAACCCGAACGTTCGAGGGCGTCGGTGGCCGTCTGAGCATCGGCTCCCGCAGCATTCATCACCAGGGCGATGCGAAGATCGCCGGATCCGAGACGCAGTAGGTCAGCCGCCTCCGATTCGTCCAAGCCAGTCTCCGACATCAGTATCCGCAGGGAGCGCTCCTTGAGCTTTATGTTCGAGGGCCGGACGTTGGTCATTCGATTGCCCTTTACGTAACCGAGGCGGATCATCGTAACGGTCGAGATCATATTAAGAACCATTTTTTGCGCCGTACCCGATTTCATACGCGTTGAACCGGTGATCGGCTCAGCCCCGACGACGGGAACGATGGCCATCCGGGCGGCTTTGGTAATTGCCGACTCCGGCACACACGTGATGCAGGCAGTAAAACAGCCAAGCTCGCGAGCATGGTCGAGTGCGCCGATCGTGTACGGTGTGCGGCCCGAGGCGGCAATACCGATGACTGCGTCATTCGGCGTCAGTCCCCGAGCTTTAAGATCTTCGGCACCCGCATCGCGATTATCTTCGCTCGCCTCGGTGGCTTTGTAGAGAGCGTCGTAGCCGCCCGCGATCACACCTTGGATCAGTTCGTACGAGACGCCGAACGTTGGCGGGATCTCGCTCGCATCAAGAACGCCTAGCCGGCCGCTCGTTCCAGTACCAACATAAAAAAGCCGGCCACCCGCAGTGAGCCGTTCGACGACGCGATCTATCGTCTCCGCGATCTCCAGCAAGACCTTTTCGACGGCATAGGCAACTGTCTTGTCTTCGTCATTGATCAGGCGGGCAGCGTCGATCGTCGAGACTCGATCGATGGCAACGGTCTTAGGATTTTCTTGTTCGGTGACTGGAAGCATAACCTTATCGCTGGCCATTCCCGTTTTTCATCGCCATTAACGCTGCGGCATGCGAGGGCGACAGCAGCGGTTCTATCAGATAGGCATTTGGTGCGATCTTAGAGATGACCTCTGCCATCGGGCCGGTCAAAAGTTCGCCCGCTTTGAAAACACTGCCGACGCAACCGATAGGAACTCTATCGTTCTGCAGTCCGAGTTTAATAATGACCGCCGTCGCGGCGGTTCCTAGTTCGCGGCCCGCATCTGCCAGTATCTGGGTCGCGATCTTGTCGCCCTTCTTTGCCGTATCTACCACAAGCCTCGCAAATCCCGCAATGCGGGTGTTGTCCATTTGCGGTCCGTAGATTGCCGAGATCAGGTTCTCAACATTAGATGCACGGAAATACTCCGCCGCACATTCGCTGAGTCTCGTAAGCTCGCCGCGGCCGTCTGAGGCTTTTGCCACGGCGTGGAGGGCCTCGCCTGCGATCCCTCGTCCGCCCCCTTCATCTCCAGCGACGGGACCCCATCCTCCGGCGATGAACCGTTCGCCTTTTTGATTTACGCCGATGCAGATCGAGCCCGTGCCGGCAATGACGACCAAACCTGCCTTGCCGAGTGTGGTTCCGTAAAGTGCGATGTCAGCGTCCGTGGTAACGAGCGTTTTTCTAACTCGCGTTCGAGAAACGAAGCTCTCCCTGATGCGTTCACGCATATCGTGGCGTCTGACGCCTGCGAGTCCGAGCGTTGCCGCAACGATGTCTCCACGAGAAAGGCCCGCGCTGTCGCAGGCCGCATCGATGGCTTTTTCGATATTTCTAACGGCCGTTTCTACTCCAACCCGAAGAGGGTTAGAAGGGCCGCCAGAGCCTTCAGCAACAACCTCTTTTTCGACGTTCATTAGGGCAACATTGGTCTTTGTTCCGCCACCGTCAACTCCAAGGTAGAGTTGATAAAGCTGGCGCTTTCGCCCTTGCGATGTTCCGGCCTGCGGCATCTTTGATCGTCAGAAAAACACAAAAAACCATTTTCATTGTTCGCGAAACTTGACATATAATCAAATTTAGTCGATTTTATGTAGTCAATAAAATATTCTAATCGCACTCCCGAGGTAGGTGGGTTATATGGAGATACGACAGCTAAAGGCATTTTTGGCTATTGCCGAGGCGAAAACGTTTACGGCCGGTGCGAGGCGGGTAAATGTCACTCAAGCCGCGATCTCGATGCAGATCAGGCAGCTTGAAGATGAGGTAGGATTGCCGCTCTTCACGCGAACGCCGCGTCGAGTGATCCTTACGGAGGCGGGCGAATACCTGCTCGAACGAGCTAGAAAGATACTGCGTGAACACGACTCTGCTTTGGCCGAGATCGCTGAATTGGGGGGAGTTGAACACGGCCGGCTTAGGATCGGGTCCGCTTCCGCGGAATTTGCGACATTGCAGTTGCCTCAGATCCTTCAGGGACTGCGTTTGAAATTTCCGAATTCGGATCTTGCGGTAAGTGCCGGCACGAGCCAGATGCTCGTTGACAAGATCATGCATGGTGAGATCGACATTGCGTTCGTGTCACTGCCAGTAGATAACTCGTCGATCACGACCGATCTGCTCTTCAGCGATGAGATCGTTGCGATCGCTCATCCGCAGCATCCCCGATCCAATGAGAAATATATATCGGCGGCGGCTTTGGCGGGCGAAAATCTTATCCTGGGAGAACGCGGCGGCAATACGCGTCGGATGATAGATGATTTCTTTAATGCCGCCAATGTCCGTCCCCACGTGATAATGGAACTTTCGCGACAAGAGGCGATCAACCAAATGGTCGAGAACAACCTTGGAGTTGGGACCGCCGGAGCGAAGACCATCGCCGACGAGATACGCGAAGGCCGTCTGGTCTCGTGGATGATCGAGGGAGCCGAGATCAACTGGGAACTCGGTCTGGCCCGCCTGCGAGGCGGCTATTTCTCGCCGATCGCGAAAGAATTTGTGCGGCTTTGTAAAGAGAGTTTTGTTGAACGAGAAAGGAGATTGAAGGTTGCGAAATGAAGAGCCGGATGTTTATAGCAAAGTCGCAAGGAGGCAAAGACGCAACGGGAATTATTATGCCATCTAGGCTCGCGTTGTCTCGTTTGGTACCTGCCCTTATTTTTTTGCTGCTTTGCCTCTTTGCGTTAAATCTCTTTTCGTATGCCCAAGGCTTGCCGGTCGTCAGGCCGGAGACCGTGGGGATGAATTCGGCGAAGTTAGCCCAGATCGATGTATTGATCAAAAAGGACATCGACGACAAAAAACTGCCGGGAGCGGTTGTGGTCGTCGGGCATCGCGGCAAGCTCGTTTATAGAAAGGCATTTGGCAACCGTTCGCTCGTGCCGACGGTCGAGCCGATGACGATCGACACGATATTTGATGCGGCATCACTGACCAAGGCGATCGCGACAGGGACGTCGATCATGTTGCTGGTCGAGAAGGGCAAACTTCGGCTTAACGATAGTGTTGGAACTTTTTTCCCGGAGATCGAGGACGTTGGGGCGAAACGCGTAACGGTTCTCCAACTTCTTACGCACGTCTCTGGTTACCGCCCAGATTTTGACCTCGGTGAAAAGTGGGTGGGCCGCGAAGGGCTGTTAGCGGCTTTGAGAAAGGAAAGGCTGCGTAATCCACCGGGAACGAGGTTTGTCTATTCCGATATTAATTTCGAGATCTTAGGCGAGATCGTGCAGAAGGTATCGGGCCGGCGCTTGGAAGATTTTGCCGAGGAGACTTTCCGCGCTCTCGGGATGCAAGACACCCGGTTCATAAATTTTGAGCCGAAGGGAATAGCGGAAAGTCGGGAGATCTTTCCGATAGATACTTTAGCTCCGGTTACGCTCAACCGCATTGCACCGACAGAGAACGTCCGAGGACAGAACTCTTACCTGGGAGCAACATTTCAGGGTGATGTGCAAGCGGGCGAACGTATTCTTCGGGGCCAGGTCCATGATCCTACCTCGTACCGCATGGGTGGCGTGGCGGGGCACGCAGGCCTCTTCTCGACGGCAGACGACCTTGCGCGATATGCGCAAATGCTGCTGGATGGCGGCGTGGCTCAGGGTACTGGCTCAAAACGTATCCTCTCGCCGCAGACTGTCGCGAAGATGACGGCACCCTATGTTGTCTCCGAGGCCGGTGATACGCGTGGCCTTGGGTGGGACATCAACACATCATTCTCACAAAATCGGGGTGAGTTGTTTCCGCTTGGATCGTTTGGACATACCGGATTTACCGGGACCGGTATCTGGATCGACCGTGTTTCACAAACATTCTATGTTTTCCTATCGAATCGCGTTCACCCTGACGGCAAAGGCGATGTGACGCCACTGAGGGCGAAGGTGGCTACGGTGGTCGCTTCTGCGGTCGAGGACACGCCACGTGACAAATATGAGCAGGCGCAGGCTGAATACAATGCCACCGTCTCCGCCCAACTTCCACGATTCGTAGAAAACCTGCGGCGCTTGCCGGCCGGAACGCAGGCGGCACTGCCCGCTCAAACGTCGAGTGGCGCCGTGGTCATGAACGGTATCGACATCCTCGAACGCGACAAGTTCAAACCGATAGAAGGATTGAAGATCGGTCTTGTCACAAATCACACGGGCCGTAATCTAGCCGGGAAGCAGACGATCGACATTCTGGCTGAGGCGAAGAATGTAAAGCTGACAGCGATGTTCGCCCCGGAACATGGGATCCGCGGTGAGCTTGACACAGAGAAGATCGATGACAGCAAGGACGAAAAGACAGGGCTTCCGGTCTATTCCCTTTATAAGGACGGAATGCGGCGGCCAAAGCCTGAGCAAACGGCTACGATCGATGCGTTCGTGTATGACATTCAGGATATCGGAGCGAGATTTTACACATACACCGCCACGCTAAAGAACGTCCTGGAAGAGGCCGCGAAAGCAGGGAAGCCGGTTTTCGTTCTTGACCGCCCAAACCCGATAACGGGCACAATGGTCGAAGGATCACTCGCCGATGAGGATAAACTATCGTTCATCGCCGCCCACACAACACCGGTCCGCTATGGCCTGACGATCGGCGAACTTGGCCAGATGATGAACACCGAGCGCAAGATCGGTGCCGACCTCCGCGTGATAAAAATGGAAGGCTGGACGCGCTCGATGTGGTTCGATGAAACGGGGCAGACTTGGGTAAATCCGTCGCCGAATATGCGTTCGCTGACCGAAGCGACGCTCTATCCCGGCATCGGCTTGCTTGAAACGACCAATCTCAGCGTCGGGCGTGGAACGGACACGCCTTTCGAGGTGATCGGCGCACCGTGGCTGGACGGGCAAAGACTAGCAAAGTATTTGAACGAACGAGCGATCAAGGGCGTAAGGTTCATCCCGATCAGATTCAAGCCGAACGCCTCGGTCTTCAAGGACGAACAGCTCGGCGGCGTCAACATCCTGGTAACCGACCGAAACGCACTTAATTCTTTTAGGATGGGCATCGAGATCGCCTGCGCCTTGCGTAAACTCTACCCGACGGAATGGCAGGTAGAACGGTATGCGAGATTGCTCGTCAACGCCGAAGTCCTCGATCTCGTGAAGCGTGGAGAGACGCCGGAAGATATCGAAAAAGCGGTTAACTCAAAAAGTTCTGGTTTTGCAGGGCGCCGCGCCGCCTATTTACTTTACAAATAGGCGCTTTAAGTTTATAACGCTTTCTAGCTAATGTTTTTCAACTAAGTGGATCGTTTTGGCGGAATTCCCGTGGAGAAGTAGTCGTACTTCAATCCATAAGAAAATTTTGACCAAAAACTAAATTGTCTCAGCAGAAGTTATGGCAGTCTGCCAAATTTTAGAACGGGAGAGGGAGAATCGACATGATGAATAAATTGACAAGAGCCTGTTTAGGTCTTTGCGGATTGCTTCTTGTTGTATTTGTGCTCGGATCGAGTGTGGTTGCACAGACGGTCAGCGGAACGCTTCGCGGAACGGTTTCCGACGCTAACGGCGCCGTGATACCGAACGCAACGGTTACTGTTCGAAACAAGGAGACCGGACTCGAGCGTACGGTAATAAGTTCAGGTGAGGGGCTCTACAATATCCCTTTCCTGCCGATCGGTGCCTATGATGTTGAGGTTAGTCGTACTGATTTTAACAAAGTAAAGCGTCAGGACGTATTGGTTGTTCTCAACGAGACAACTGTGATCAATGTTCGTCTGGATCCATCCGTGACCGGCGAGGTGACCGTGACGGATGAAACGCCGCCGATCAATACTACCAACGCTCAGATCGCTGGTACGCTTACGAGCGCACAGATATCCGAGCGGCCCGTTGCAAACCAGGGCAATTTCCTTACGCTGGCTGAGACCTTTACCGGATTCCAAGAGAATCCTACTTCCGGTCAGAATAACCCAACCGCCTCGTCCGGTTCGTCGATTAACTTCAACGGAACCGGTACCCGCGGTGCGACATTCCAGATCAATGGTGTTAACAACGACGATTCTTCTGAGAATCAGAATCGCCAGGGGGCGTCGCTTGCGACGGTCAAGGCGTTTCAGGTCATTACCAACAACTTCACCGCAGAATTCGGCCGCGGCTATGGAGCGGTTGTTCTGGTGCAAACGCTATCCGGCACAAACGCGATCCGGGGTAGCCTCTACAATTACCACAATGATCACGCGCTGAATGCTAAGAACTTTTTCTCAAACCGTTTGGCGAAAAAGCCGGTGACGAGGCGCAATCAGTACGGCGGTGTGGTTGGTTTCCCAATTTTTAAGAACAGGCTGTTTGGCTTCCTCAGTGTGGATAGAGTAGAAAATTCGGGTGCGAATACCTACACCCGTGATATCCCGCTTCCCTTCGAGCGAAATCCGGCCAATTGGTTCCAGATCACACCGGCAAATGACACTCCGTCAAATCGGGCTTTCATACAGTCCGTTCTGAATCGATTTCCGTCGACGCTGGTTCCTAATGATCCGCGGTCACCCCGAACCGTCGTTAGCTCGCAGCCATACAGTTTTCCGGCTAACGATTACTCGGCACGCTTCGACTGGAATGCCGGCGAGAAAGATACCGTTTTCGCCCGTTGGCAGTATACTCGCCAGCGATTTCAGGCGGATGACATCATCCTCGGTGAGCGAGCCGACCAGAATAACCACCAGCAAAACTACGGCCTGACGTGGACACACATCTTCTCTCCGCAGATCGTAGGTGAGTTCAGGTACGGACTCGGTTTGCGAACCACCCTTGTAAATATCACTGCTGGCAATGACACCCCGATCATCAGATTCCAGAACCCGCATCCGGCGGTCAGCGGTTCGATCATCGGAAATGCGGGTGCGTTCCCGATTCAGCGGTACCAGACGGACAACCAGTTTGTTTACAACCTTTCGATGGTTTTCGGTGGGAACCATTTTGTCAAAGCCGGAACGGACATTCGGCGTCAGAAGCTTGATGACCTTGCCGACAATTTTTCGAGAGGCTTCTACACGTTCAACGGCGCCTGCAATGGTGTCACATATCGCGATCCTACCACTGCCTCGACCACCGCGCCATTGGGCAATGCGTCCGGATTTCACGCGCTGATCAATGGCTGCGTAACAACATTTCAGAAGGGATACGGGCCATTTTTCCTTGAAAACCGGATCGGAGAGAGCAATGTATACGTGGAAGATAACTGGAAAGTGAGGCCAAATCTGACCTTGAATATCGGAGCGCGGTACGAGTTCGTGAATGCCCCGCGGGAAGCTGCAGACCTGATCGACTACGGCTTCGGGAACGATACTGACAACATAGAACCGCGTATTGGCTTTGCCTACAGTCCTCGATTTGAATCAGGCAAACTCCGTAAGCTGTTTGGAGCAGAAGGTGACAGCTCGGTTCGCGGTGGCTACGGGATCTATCATGGCCGTCTTTTCCAGTCAGTGTTTTCTCAGTCGGGTGCGACCGTCAGGTTTAACCCGCCGAATGCTCTGTTTTTTAATCAAACCGGTGTTACGACGACGATATTTACCCCTACCAACCTCGCCGATCCGACAAACGGTTTTGTTTTCACACCGGGGCCACAGACGACCCGACACGCGATCACGAAGATCGACCCTGACCTGCAAATGCCCTATACGCAGCAGTGGAACTTGACGCTTGAACGAAAGCTTCCATGGTCGACGGCCCTCCGCGCGAGTTACACGGGCAATCGGGGCATCGGCTTAGTCAAATTGGCATTGGATAACCTTCCGCTTCACGATCCGGTCAATGGCGTCAGGGTAGCCGATCATCCGAATAACCCGGCAAACCTGCGCGGCCAGGTCATTCGCCTCGCCGCCGACGCCTTTTGTGCGGGTACCACGACGGTCAATACGCTTTGCCCGAACGTCGTACCGATCGGAGCGTTTGAATATAGTCGTGTGGTTCCACGTACAAACGAACGAAGGCCTGATGGTCGATATTCGACGAACATCATTGTTAATAATGGTGCATGGAGCTACTACAATGCGCTTCAGATGGAATTCATCAAGACGCTGAGCAGCGGCTTTAACTTCTCGGCTGCCTACACATGGAGCAAATCCATCGATACGAACTCAGACGCAACGTTCCTTGGAGCCGGTGACAGTAACCAGAACGGCAACGATGCTCGGGTTTCGCGAGCCTATTCCAGATTTCACACGCCGCACCGTTTCACTTTTTTTGGAACCTATAGGCTGCCTTTTTTCGCGAAGGATAACGGCTGGAAAGGCTCATTACTCGGGGGCTGGCAGATGTCCGCCGTCTTTAAGCTCGTTCATGGAACGCCGTTCACCGTGTCTGGGACCGGTATTGACCTGAATTTTGACGGGTTCAGCGAAACACGCCCAGTGCTTCTCGACCCGACCATCCTCGGAAACAGCATTTCAAATCCACGTACGGCTCAACAACTCCTGCCGACAACGGCCTTTAGGTCGCCAAACTCGATCGCGGATTTTAACTGTTGTGTGCTTGGCCGTAATACGTTCTTCCTGGACGGGGTTAACAATGTCGACCTGGCCTTCTCGAAGATATTCAAGATGCCTTGGGAGGGCCACAGCATATACCTGAGGGCCGATATGTTCAATGCGTTCAATCATTTTCAGTGGGGTTTCCCGAATACGACCTACACCTCCACGACGCTCGGTTTGTTGACGACCGGAGCAACCCAATATGCTCCGCGAAATATTCAGGTGTCGCTCAAGTACTCATTCTGAAATTGAACTAAGAATGAGTTGCCAGTAATGTTGGGGCGGGATGCATCTTGAATGAGACATTCCGCCCCACCCGCGTTTAGGCTTCCGCAAACACGGCCGACGCGGGTATCTGGGCCACCTTGCTTCGGGCACTATATTTGCCTTATAAATGAGTGAGTTAGGGTGAGTGGAACTCATCAAATTTTGGATTTTCACAACAACTTATTTAGTATCAAGGGGTTTCGAGGAATTCCTCGGGCACCGGCGGTTGATACCAATAACGAAAATTTGAATAAATGTCCATAAACGTAAATTATTTTTATGGATTGCACTGTATAAATTCTCCAGGAAATAGACGAGGTAAAAAGGGAATATGCATAAACGAGCTTTGATCTCCGGCCTGCTCATAGTAGTGGCCATAACAATTTTTAGTAGCACTATGACTGCCCAGGAGGTGACCGGAAGTATTGTCGGCACCGTCAGAGACGTTAATGGAGCTGCCTTAACCGGGGCCTCTGTAACGATCACCGACACCGCAAAAAGCGTTGTCATTCGTACCGTTGTTACCAATGCCGACGGGGAGTATTCGGTTCCGAATCTCTCGCCGAGCGAATATAACGTCGCGGTCGAAGCAGCGAACTTCAAGAAAAGTGTTCAAACCTCGGTCAAGGTCGATGTTGGCCAACGCCGCACAGTCGATTTCGTGCTTCAGGCCGGCAACATTTCCGAGGTCGTAACGGTCGAAGCCGACCGGGTTACGATAGACACCGCGTCGGCAACGGGTGGCACGACCATTACGGGAGAACAGGCTCGCGAGATACCGATCAACAATCGCAACTGGGTCCAGTTGATAACACTCGCCCCGGGGGTTTCGCACGACCTCGCGGATCAGGTTTATGTTGGTACGACGAACCCTGACGGACAGGCCAATACGGTCAACATCGCGGTCAACGGAGCTCGCAGCAGCCAGAACACCTTTACGGTCGATGGTGCCGACGTGACTGACCGCGGCTCGAATATCACGATTCAAGCTTATCCGAGTGTCGATTCGATCGGAGAGTTCAAGGTGCTTCGGTCGCTCTATCCAGCCGAGTCGGGACGGAGCGGCGGCGGACAGATCAACGTGGTCACCCGCTCGGGCGGAAAGCGTTTTTCGGGTAGTGCATTCCTCTTCTGGCGGAATGAGCAGTACAACGCTAACAATTATCTAGTCAATAGCGTGACTGGTACGCCGTCGTTTGGCCGCAACTGCTTTCCGTCGCAAGGGCTTCCAAATTCGGATCCGGAGTGCAAGGCGCGAAGGACGCCATTCTCGTATTACAACTATGGCGGGACTTTTGGCGGACCCGTTTACTTCCTTGATTTCGGCGAACGCGGACCCGGCGAGCCCTATTTCCGACGCTATGAGCGGACGTTCTTTTTCTTCTCGACAGAACGCCGCCGCGACCGTCGTTTCACGTCGCCTATTACTACTTCGGTGCCGGATGCGTTCCTGCGCGAGGGCCGCTTTCCGATCCCTGTCTGCATCAATCGTAACTACCTTGGCGAGACCTGCACCGGTTCGAACATTCTCGCCGCGGGAACGCCGATCCCTGCGGGGATGATCAATCCGGCTGCACTTGCATATCTCAACGGTGTGTATAGAAAATTAGCCCTCCCGAACAATCCGACCGTTGCCAGTCCGTTCGCGCTGGTCGACCAGATCCCGAACGAAGCGGATTTCCGCCAGGAGCTGTTCAAGATCGACCACAGCGTTAACGACAAGTGGTCGATGTACTACCGTTATCAGCAGGATAAGATCCCAACCCTCGATGGCAACTCTCTCTTCTCGAGCGGAACGGGACTCAACGGTGTTTCCACAACATCTACAAATTCTCCGGGTAAGACGCACACATTCCAAACGACCTACGCTTCTAGCCCTAACCTGATCTTCGAAGGCCGCTACAACTACGGTTATGGAGCGATCCTGAGCGAGAACGTGGGCCTATTGGCTCTTCGCAATACGACTGTTCCTATCACATTGCCCTTCGCCAACCAACGCGACCGGATCCCTTCTATTAGTGGAAACGGCTTCACCGGTCTCGGAAGCTTTGGCCCATACGACAACTTTTCGTACAAGCACAACATTACAGGTACGACGACTTGGATCACGGGAAGTCATACGATCAAGTTCGGCGGTGTTTACTCGCTCTACCGCAAGAATGAGAATGCTCTTGCCGGTGTAAATGAGGGCAGCTTTAGTTCGTTCCCGACCACACGCCCGGCCGGTTCGCCTACGCTTCCACTCAGTTACACGACGCCGAGCGGCCAGGTGCTGACGAATGCGATAACAACGGCCGTTGCAAACAACCTTCAGGCTTGGGCAAGCTTCCTGGTTGGTAATGTATCCTCGTTCTCGCAGGCGAGTTTCGACTACACGGCCGATCTGCGGCAGAAGACGATCGAGGCTTTCGTTCAGGACGAATGGAAGGCGAAGAGCAATCTGACGCTTTCAGTCGGTGTACGCTACTCGTATTTCGGTGCTCCGTGGGACAAGAATGGCCGCCTGTCGAACTTTGATCCGGCACTCTACAGTGCGAGTCAGGCTCCGCTTATGACTGGGGCTGGAAACCGCGTTACTGATACGACCCGGAATTCTTGTTCGGGCATGATAGTCAATGCCCAGAACGTTAGAGAACAGGTGTCGCCAACGGGTGCCTTCACACCGTGCCGACCGGCAGCTTCGCCCTACGGCAAATACGTCATAGATGTTAATAAGACCGATTTTGCCCCACGAATCGGGATCGCCTGGGATCCTTTCAAGGACGGAAAGACCTCCGTTCGTACCGGCTACGGTATTTTCCATGAGCAGGTATTGAACGGAACATTCCTGCAGAATATTGGAACAAATCCACCGTATCAGTTGACCGCAACTGCCACGAATACCCGGCTCGATAATCCAGGTGGAGCCACCGGCTCTCCGGGTATTAGCCTTCGTGCAGTTCAGACTGAATGGCATACTCCTTATATGCAGCACTGGACCTTTGAGATCCAGCGACAGTTGGCGAGCCGAACGACACTCTCGGTCGGTTATGCGGGATCCAAGGGAACGCATCTTCAGGGCCTCACAGAAATGAACAGCCTGCCGGCCGGCAAGGCTCTGGCTTCGCAGTGTGCTCCGGGTAACAACTATGTTGGCCAGCCGGGCGGTGTGACGACAGTACCGTGCCAGATCCCGGGTTATGCGTTCCGAAACAGTGCGACCTCTGCCGCTCAGGGCAATCAGAACGTCGTCGGGACTACGGTGTTCAACGATACCGTGCTTCTTGATCAGATCCGTCCATATCGTGGTTATCGTGGTATTGCAATGGTCCAGCCGCGTTATGACTCGAATTACCACAGCTTGCAGATGTCGGCGACGCACAGGTTTTCGACGGGTTCGCAAGTCGTGGCCAACTACACATGGTCGAAGAACCTGACCACTTCGATCAACGACCGTTCGACTTCGCCGCAGAACGCCTACGATATCGCCAGCGAGTACCAGCGTGCTGCGTTTGACCGCAGGCATATTCTCTCGGTGAACTACTTCTACGAGCTTCCATTCTTCCGCTCGCAGCAAGGCTTCACAGGTAAATTGTTGGGCGGATGGCAGTTCAACGGTATTGCGACCTACAATTCAGGCCTGCCGTTCACCGTGACGACGTCCTCTTTTGATCCGGCCGGCCTCGGTATCCTCAACGTAAATCCGGCGGGGCGGCCGAACGTCACCTGCGACCCGAACGAAGGGGGAGCTCGTACGGTCCAGCAGTGGTTCAATACGTCGTGCTTCACGCGTAATCCGGCGCTGGTAACGGGGGTGTTTACGCCGGTACCGAATACCGTGGGTAATGCAGGCCGCGGCAGCGTTGATGGGCCGCCGACGATCCGCTTTGACCTGACTGCGGTCAAGAATCTGCGATTTGGTGAGCGGTTCCGCCTGCAGCTGCGTGCCGAAGGGTTCAACATCTTTAATAATGTGAACTATCGCGCCCTCTCCACGAATGTTACGTCGGGTGGATTTGGAACGGTCACCAGCGTTCGTGATTCACGTACCATGCAGTTCGGTGTAAAGGTTAATTTCTAACAATAGCCTTTTCGATTCGACTGGCCCGCGAGCGATCTATTCGACGCGGGCCTTTTTCATTGATAGATTCTAGATATGGGTTTGACGAAAGTATCGGGTGACATTGTTCTCCCGAATGGTTCGATAGCTGGTGGCTCTATATTCTTTGCTGACGGCACTATCCGGCAGATCACCGACGATCCGCCATCCGCTTCGGAGCAGGGGTTGACTATAGTCCCGGGCTTTGTGGATGTTCACAATCACGGGGCTGTCGGCGTAGATGTAAACGAAGCCGATCTCGATGGGCTGATAAAGGTAGGAGGTTTTCTTGCGGCCCGCGGGGTGACTGCCTGGGTGCCGACGCTGGTGCCGGATACGGATGAGAACTACCAGAGGGTGATCAATCATATTGACGAGCTCATGGGCGTTCAGGAAACCCTCCCAATCGCCCAGGCCGTTGGAGTCCATTACGAAGGGGCTTTTGCGAACGAGAAGATGTGCGGGGCGCTGCGCCCTGAGTATTTCAAGAGCGGAAAGTGGTTGACCGACGGCGGGCGGCTGCCGAGATCGAGACGCGGCGTGCATATGACGACCCTGGCACCCGAGATCGATGGCGGGATAGAGGTCATCGACCGTTTCGTTGCTGACGGCTGGGTCGTGGCGATCGGCCACACCAGGGCTGACGTTGATACCCTCGATCTCGCCTACGCGGCAGGTGCTTCTCATATGACACATTTTTTCAACGCGATGACCGGCATTCATCATCGCAATGTCGGGGTTGCGGGCTGGGGGCTGAGCCGTGGCGAAGTGACGTTCGACATAATTGCCGACGGCGTACATGTTGATCCGAGCATGCTGCGGATGGCATGTCGTTCGAAGGGGACGGACAAGGTTTCTCTGATAAGTGATTCGGCTGCACCGACCGGCCTCGGTGATGGAAGCTATGAACTCTGGGGCGAAACGATAACGGTCATCGACGGACGGACGCAGAACGAGCGCGGCAGCATCGCCGGTTCTGTAATAGCGATGGACGATGCGGTCCGGACGATGCGCACGATCGGCTTCGGTGTGGATGAGATCGCAAGGATGGCGTCAGCTAATCCTGCTAAGCTGCTGGGGGTCGATGATCTACGAGGCTCCATCGAGGTCGGCAAACGAGCCGATCTGGTCGGACTGGATGAGTTGGGAAACGTGGTTTTTACTTTGATCGGCGGGCGGTTAGTCAACCAGGATACCGATCAAAGGGATCCTGTTGTGCGTTTTGCCTAGGTTTGGCTGCTAACTTGTTATGCGGTCGAACGCATCTCTGACCGCCATACGGTGGAAGGCGAGTTGTTCGAGTAATTCCGCCTCAGACGCCAAATTCATTCGCCTCGCAATGTTTCCAAGGGCGGTATGGTTGGCAAGGGGTATCCGTGTCGTGCGGCCGACGGTCAAGCGGAGGTTGTGGTCGAGGGTGGATAAGAATTCATATCCCGCAAGCATTGCGTCATAAGCCTCCTGATCCAACGAGCCCGAGTCACGCAGGCGATCCAGCATGAAATGAGTTGAGCGATCGTTCGGGTCGTCCGGGATATTGTCCCGTAGCTGGAGAAATCTCATTGAAAAATACACGTCGAGAGTTCCGCCCGCACCGTACTTAATGTTGACGTCCGATCCGCGACGCATCTGAGAGCGTTCATTCTGCAGGGCAAGCCGCACTCGTCGCGTTTCGTCGCGCAGCAGTTCGGGATCAATGGCCAAAGCTCTTTCGTGGATCAACCGCCGCGTCTCGTTCTCGACCGTTGAGCCGAGACTATTGTCGCCGCCTACAGCCCTCAGCTTTACAAACGCCAACATTTCCCAGATCGCCGCCGTTTCGGCCATGTAGCCGAGGAAGGCGTCGATGGACATCGAGCTCAAACCCTTTGAGCCGAACGGCCTGAGCCGGAGATCCACGCGGTAAAGATTACCGTCTCGCGTCATAGACGACAGCGTTGTCGCAAACAGCTCAACCGCGCGTCCATAGAATTCCTCGGGAGACATTTCGGCGGGAAGCCGACTGCCCGTTCCCCGCGATGTACGATTCACATTTGGATCGAAATGAACGATAACGAGGTCAAGGTCCGAATCATAGTCGATCCCCCGGCCACCCAGCTTGCCAAGAGCCAGGATCGCGAGATCGAGGACAAGATCAGGATCACGGTATCTGACCGCCATTTCGTCACGGACGACCTTGACTGCCGCCCCGACCGTGGCTTCGGCGAGGGCGGTCTGTATTCGCTTCGACTCGCGGATCGAGATCCGGTCGAAGAGGTCCAACACCGCGATCTGGAGCAGTAAACGGGACCAGGTTCGGCGGAGCGACGAAAGACGGGCGCCGAAATCGTACTCGTCCCCGATCGCGTCCATCATCTCAAACGCGTAGTTTGGTTCGGTAACAAACCCATACGGATCCGGCAGCGAAGTTAGCAGATCCGGGTTTGCCGCAAGCATCGCCGAGAAATGAGGTGAGACGGCGGTCATTTTGTCCAGAACGACTTTGGAATGGCCAGTGGTTTCGAGTTCAACGTCAGATTTCTCGATCGACGCCATTACGTGGCCGAGAGTGCGTTCCTGGGCGTCCGGAACCTCGGTCATTTCCAGATCTACAGCAGTGTCGTCGTCAATTTCTCCGAAGACACGCTGAAAGACCCGGCTTACGTTTGATGTGTGACGAAGGAGGGCTTCCTCAAAGTCACCTCCGCCTGCAAACATCACCTTGCCCGCAACAAGCCTTCGTTTTTGTGGGTCGTCGGGTACCGTATGTGTCTGGACGCCATTCTTCATCTGAAGGACGTGCTCGGTGCGTCTCAGAAAATCGTACGCGGCGGACAGTTCGGTCAACTCCGTATCGCTGAGATGCTTCCGATCGGCAAGGCGAGAGAGGCTGATCAGCGTGTGCGGGCTTCGCAGCCATTTGTCGCGTCCCCCGTAGGCAAGCTGGAGTGCCTGGGCGAGGAATTCGATCTCCCGAATGCCGCCCTGTCCCAGCTTCACGTCAAACCCGCGCTTATTTACGTGTTCGAGATCGATACGTTCTTTCGACCGGCGGACATTCGCGAGGGCCGACGAGACGGTCTCCGTCTTCGAAAAGATAAGGTCCTCAACCTCAGAATAGAATTGCTTGAAGAGTTCGACATCGCCGGCACAGCCGCGCGAACGTATCAAGACCTGCCGCTCCCATGACCGTGCCTCAGTACGCGAATACTTCGTGAGGTCACCTATCGACATTGTTATCGGCCCCAGGCTCCCGTGCGGGCGGAGCCTGAGGTCGACCCTGTAGGCGGCACCCTCGCCGGACTGATGGCCTATAAGTTTTACGAGATATTCCGAGAGTTTTACAAAATACTCGCGGTTACTGACCGATCCGCGTGAGCCTATCCCCGAGGTATTTCCCTCGTCAGAATACATAAAGAGAAGATCGATATCCGATGAGTAGTTCAGTTCCTTGGAACCGAGCTTGCCGAGGGCCGCTATACAAAAACGGGATGTTACTTCCCGGCCTTTGGGGTCGGTCTCCTGCGGGAGACCATATCGATTGTCCATCTCACGCCGGGCTTCTTTCAACGCCGCCTCGAGGATTGCGTCAGCGACGTTCGAGATCTCCTCGGTGATCTCGGCGATCGTCGCCAGGCCGCGAATATCGCGAAGATATATGCGGATCAGTTCGCGACGACGGAATCTCGAAAAAAGGACTTGGGGGTCAAGCTGGGAATTTATCAAAGCAAACCGGGCCAGCGATTCGAGGAGGTCTTCCTTGCTTCGCATGCGCGTGTCAAGCCGTCTTCTATTCAGCCACCACAAGTACTCGGTGTTCTGAAGCAGCGTCGTTGCAAGGAGAGGGCTGAACGCGACCAGCGTCAATACATCTGACAGAAGCCCTTCGGCTTTTAGGAGCTTCGCGTGTGCCGCCCGATGGGCCTCGGACAACTGGCCGAGGAAGCGAGTGGCCGCATCTCGATCAGGGAGGTCTTTGATCAGGTCGTCGGTTCGTGGCATACGGGTCACAGGGGCGCCGATGGACTATTGTCTCAGCGTCGAAATCGTTTCGGATCGATCCTGTACTTCCTTATTTTATAGCCCAGAATCCGTTCGGTCGAATCCAGCATGATCGCCGCTTTTGCGATGTTTCCACGGGTGGACTTTAGGGTGTCTTGTATCAGGTCGCCCTCAAAGGCTTCTACCGCGGAAGCAAGCGTCATACGAGTTTCTGTTCCGCTTACTTCAGCGGTCTGGAGTGTCGGCGGGAGATGATGGCCGTGAATGACATTTGAATCGCAAACGATCACCGCCCTCTCGATCGCGTTCTCAAGTTCACGCACATTACCCGGAAAATGATAGGCCGTTAGCATATCGATCGCCGGTGTCGAGATCCGCTTCACGGCCTTCTTGTGCTGACGTTCATACTTCGAGAGGAAATGTTCGGCAAGTAGAAGTATGTCTGATTTTCGTTCTCGCAGAGGCGGAAGGAAGATCGTGAATACGTTCAGCCGGTAGAAGAGGTCATCGCGGAACGCCCCGGTGACAATGTCACCTTCCAGGTCGCGATTCGTGGCCGTTATGAGCCGGACGTTGCTCCTGATGGTTTCCGACCCGCCTAGGCGTTCGAACTCACGTTCCTGGATCACTCGCAACACCTTCGCCTGGGTACGATTTGGCAAGTCGCCGATCTCGTCTAAAAAAAGGGTTCCGCCATCGGCAAGTTCAAAGCGCCCTTTCTTGCGTTGTGAGGCACCGGCAAACACCCCCGGCTCATGGCCAAAAAGCTCGCTTTCGACCAGAGATTCGGGTAAGGCGGCACAGTTGACCTTTATAAACGGCCGCTTTGATCTGAGGCTGTTGTAGTGGATCGCATTTGCGATCCACTCCTTTCCCGTTCCGCGCTCACCCCTCAACAGTACGGGCGCGTTCAATTTTGCCACCTGAGTAACCTGGTCATAAACCTGCCGCATGGGACTGGAATTTCCTATCAGATGACCAAAATCATATTTCTCACGGAGTTCCTGTTTAAGATAAGTCACCTCTTCGATCAGTTTCTGGCCTTCTTCGCTTACGACTCGTTCGACACGGATCGTCTGTGCGAGCAGGGCCGAGATCGCCTTTAACAGTTTAATGACAGGCTCTTCGGCAACTGTCGATCCGATGGCAAATCCGACGGCGACTAGGCCGACAGTTTCATTGTGAAGCACGATCGGTACTGCAGTGAGCTTTCGGACGGCAGCACCATATGCCATGAAACTCAGCACGGGCTCCATCGCAAGATCGTCGATCACAAGGGGTGAAGACATTCCGAGGATCCTCCAAAGGCTGCTTTTGACGATCCGCTCCTCCAACCTGCGAAAATCGGCTGCTCCGAGCCCCCGGGACGATACTATCTCCGCCAGGTCACCTTCTCTCCCTCGCAGCGCAGTGAAGCCGATCTGGGCCCCAAGGGCCCGCGAGACATGCTCCAAGACGATGGACGAACCCGAGCGTATGCCGTCCGATTCCGTGAGGGTGGAAGCGGCTTTTGCAACGAAGTCGAGGTGGTCAATGCGCATAACTACAATAATGTAAGATTTCCGATCCGCTATCTGGGCGGAATTTTCAAAGTATAGTGTCGGAGCGACGAATTGTTCAATATGGCTTGGAACATTGGTGAAAAATGGGGGCCACAATAGGAAATCTTACAATTATGTTGGAAGCTGACGCATCGGAGAAAACACCCGGGGAGTCCTCCCGGTCCACTGAGGGCATGTTCGCGTGCGGGTTATTCTCGTTTTCGTTTAAAATCTTGGGAGTGATAAAACGGGAGGAGTTTACAGCCGGTGCGGAACATTTCAAAGTGCGTCTCGAAGACGTCCTCCTCGACCGCTTTGCTAATGTGAGCAAGATGTATATTCGGGAGATCGTCAAAACCGGCGGGTGTCAGGTCAATGGGCGACTCGAGAATATTGGATACCGGATTCGCCCGAACGACTTTATCGAGATCGACCTCGACTCGACACGCGGCACCGCGATGAGGCCTGAGGAGATACCTCTGGACATCGTTTATGAAGACCCCTGGCTCATTGTCGTCAATAAACCTTCGGGAATGCTCGTTCATCCATCCCACAGAGAGAATTCGGGTACACTCCTTAACGCCCTTGCGTTTCATGTAAATCGAGATGGCGGAGCGTTGACCATCAGGCCGGGCCTCATTCACAGGCTTGACAAGGAGACCTCAGGCCTCGTAGTGGTAGCTAAAAATGCAACGGCTCATCGCGTTCTTTCAGGCCATTTCATGAGGAAACGGGTCGAGAAACGCTATTTTGCTTTGGTCGAAGGGAGGGTTGATACGGAAGAAGGCACGATCGAGGCGCCGATCGGCCGATATGCCGAACTCAAGCATTGGAGCGTAAAGGAAGACGGAAAATATTCGGAAACTCGATTCCGGGTGCGACAACGGCACCCGAATACCACACTTCTCGAACTCGAGCCCGTCACAGGAAGAACCAACCAACTCCGGATCCACTGTGAGACTATCGGTCATCCTATTGTTGGTGACACAAAGCGCGGCGGAAGGGAGTACGAACGTCTATGCCTGCACGCCTTTCGGCTGGCATTTCCTCATCCGGCTTCGGGAGAATCTCTCAGCTTTGAATCGCCCGTCGATTTCGCTCTATCATTGGCGAACGACGAGACCTGACCTACGGTCAATGGTCTTTTCCAGGACCATATAGTGCCTGTCCCGACATCGCCTTGGTCATTTGTTGCCCATCGAAAACGACCTGCCCGTTTACTACCACGGTCGAAAATCCAACAGCATATTGATGCGGCTGTTCAAAAGTCGCCTTGTCGCCAACCGTGTTCTCGTCGAAGATCACGAGATCGGCGGCGAAGCCTTCGCGGATGAGGCCTCGATCCTTGAGGCCGAATGTCTGGGCGGGAAGCGAGGTCATTTTACGAATTGCGTCCTCGAGAGTGACTATTTTCAACTCACGTACATACCGGCCAAGGACGCGGGCGTTATTACCGTAACCTCGGGGATGCGGTACACCGGAGCCGAAGGCCCGGACGCCGCTGTCGGACGCGATCATTGTGAAAGGCTGTCGCATGATGTTCTGGACATCACGCTCATCCATCGCGCGATAGACCATCTGAGCCCCACCTTTTTCATACATCACCATGAACTGCTCGATCTGCGAATCGAGATCGTCTTTGCCTCTCGCGAGTTTCGTGATCTCCTTGATATTCTTGCCGTTATATGTCGGATCGGGCCGATAGCTGGCAACGTAAGCGTAACTGAGGTCCTTGAACTTGCGTTTCTTCAACTCTTCTTTGACCTCGGCGGCGATCTTCTTTCTCGTTGCCGGGTCGGCCATTCGCTTTTTACCTTCTTCGCGGCCACCGGCAATAGCCCAGCTCGGCAGCCGAGAGTCCAGATTGGTTGACGACGCGGTGTAGGCGTACTGATCGACCGTTACGGACAGTCCGCGTTTTCGCGCTGCGTCGACCAGGCCAAGTGTCAACGCCGATTGGCCCCAGAGGGCTCCGGTTGCGATCTTGAAGTGCGAGATCTCAACTGGCATATTGGCCTGCTCGCCAATATTTATTGCCTCTTCGATCGCCTTGACGACGTCGTTTGCCTCGTCACGGATATGGCTGGCATAGATGCCGCCGTATTTTGAGGAGGCCTTTGCAAGCTCGACCACCTCCTCAGTCTTGGAAAACGTGCCGGGCAGATAGATCAGGCCCGTAGCGAAGCCGACCGCTCCGTCCTTCATCGCCCTTTCGACCAAGCCGTTCATCTTTTGCTGCTCGTCCGCCGTAGGCGCACGATTTTCGAGGCCGAGAACATTTGTTCGCACCGTGTTATGTCCGATCAACGACGAGATATTTACGGCCAAGGGCGTAGTCTTGATCTTGCCGAGGAACTCGCCGATATTAAGGGCCGAGCCGCCACAGTTGCCGGTGACCAGCGTGGTCACGCCCATGCGAATAAAATTCTCAGCACTCGGGTTACTGTAGATATCCTCGGTGTGAGCGTGAACATCGATAAAACCCGGGGCGACTATCTGATTTTTTGCATCGATGTACTTCTTTGACGCTGCGTTCTCGAACCGGCCGACCTTTGCGATCTTGCCGTCCTTGATGGCGATGGAACCTCGAAACCACGGATTGCCTGCGCCATCTATGATGCGGGCATTGCCGATCACGAGGTCATACTCGTCGTTTTGTGCAGGAACCGGGATCGACGTGCCAGTCAACAAAGAAACAAAAAGTAGAAAGGTAGCGAATCTCATTCTTAGCATTGGTTTGATAATTTATCCTCACGCATTGCCTGTTTCTGCGGAGCCATGAAATGGATCCTTCAGTTCAACCGGAGCCTTCGATTTCTTGCGCAGTTTCATATTAAGGAACTCGACCACGACCGAAAACGCCATTGCGAAATAAACATAACCTTTCGGAATGTGCTGATGAAATCCCTCGGCCATGAGGTTCACGCCGATCAACAGCAGAAACGCGAGCGCGAGCATCTTGACGGTCGGATGCCGATGGACAAAGTCGCCCATCGGCCCTGCGAAAAACATCATTGCCACAATCGACACGACAACCGCGGCGACCATCACCCAGAGGTTGTTTGTCATGCCGACCGCCGTGATGACCGAGTCGAGCGAGAACACCACGTTCAGCAGCGTGATCTGAATTATGACGTTTGTAAACCCGGGATAGGTTTTCTTAACTTGTTCGCCTTCGGGGCCTTCGAGCGAGCCGTGAATTTCGTGCGTACTCTTGGCGAGGAGGAACAATCCGCCGACCAGCAGTATGAGATCGCGACCCGAAATCGCATAGCCCGCGACGGTAAAAAGCGGTGCCGTTAAACCCATTATCCAGGTCAGCGAAAACAGCAGCAACATGCGCAGTATCAGCGAAAGCGCCAGCCCGATCGTCCGAGCCTTTGCGCTCTGCGACTCAGGGAGCTTTCCTGAAAGGATCGAAATAAAAATGACATTGTCGATCCCGAGGACAAGCTCGAGGATCGTGAGCGTCGCAAACGCGATCCATACGTTAGGATCAGCTAGAAATTCCATAGAAATACGTGATCAGGTTCGAAGGCGAAATGATCGCCGGCTAACTCGTGGATCTCGCTTTTTGCGGAATCCACGCTATTAAGGTAATTCCGTCGAATCACCACCACTAAGGGAGATGAATGTATACGCTAATCTTCAAACTTCGATTTCAAGCATGGCCGGTTCGTCGCCGTGTCGGAAAGTTCCCGGGCCCTGACATTCTGTTCCTTTTCCTCCGGCCGAACAAAGTTGGTAACACAAATGCGGTCTTTCGAGACTTTGACCACCGCTAGGTTAGAATCATGTTTATCGTAGTTGCCCGGCTCCTTCTGGACATTCACCCGAATGATAAAGGCCTGTGGTAAAACGTCTTTGCCTTTGCCGGCCATGCGCCACTCGATCTTATCGCCGAGAAAAACGTCCGCAACCGTTCCGAGCGGCCCGCGAAAACCAACATCATGCTTTTTCCCCGCCGGATCGGTTATCTCCAATGCCTGGGTATGATCGGTGGAAAGGTTGATAACCCTGTAGCCGGCGATCCCCGGACACTCACCTTTATAGATAATGCCTTCATCACCCGGCCCGGGCTCAACCTCCTTGCATATCTTATCATTGAGGTCAGTATAAATGCTGTTGGCTGGGACCGTTGTCGGCAGATCGGCAATGGGCGAAGGGCTCGCGGCCGGCGATGCCCCATTCTGTGTCGTCACAGGGGGAACAGCATTCGACTGTGGGGCGTTCGCTGAACTGGAACAACCTGCAAGCGAAAAAAACAAAAGGAATCCGAGAATGATGAGTAGTTCCTTCATTGGTCACTCCTGCGGAACAATTTAACGACGGTAAACCACCTTTCCGCCTACGACCGTTGCCACAGCTCCGCCATTAAACTGCCATCCGTCAAACGGTGAATTTTTCGATTTGGACAGCGAACTCGCATTAGTGTAGGTCCAAACAAGATGTGGATCAATGATTGTTACGTCTGCGATCGAACCGGGAGCGAGCGTTCCCCGGCCTTCGAGCTTGAAGATCTTCGCGGGATTCGTCGAACAAAGCTCAACGAGCCTGGCGAGGCCAATAACACCCTTATGAACGAGTTCGTTGAACGCCAGCCCGACGGCTGTTTCGAGGCCTGTGATGCCAAACGGAGCACGGTCGTATTCGAGCGACTTTTCGTCGGCATGGTGCGGTGCATGATCCGTGGCGATCGCGTCGATCGTTCCGTCGCGAAGGCCTTCGATCACAGCTTCAAGATGCTCTTCGCTGCGAAGCGGAGGCGCCATCTTTGTGTTTGTGTCGTACGGAACGCGGACGCCCTCGTTCGAACCGCGTGAAAGATCTTCAACTGCACGATCCGTCAACGTAAAATGATGCGGTGTGACCTCGCACGTTACATTGAGGCCTTCATCCTTTGCGCGGCGCACAGCCTCGACGGTGCCTTTTGTCGAAACGTGAGCGATATGAACGTGGGCACCGGTGTCGCGGGCGAGGATTATATCGCGAACGGCATCGATGTCCTCTGCAAGTGCGGGCATTCCTTTGAGTCCAAGCAGAAGCGAGACCTTGCCTTCGTGCATTACGCCACCGGAAGAAAGCGACTTATCTTCGCAATGGTCGATCACAGGCAGGTCAAAATCCTTCGCGTACTGCATCGCGCGCCGCATCATTCCGGCATTAGGAACTGGCCGCCCGTCGTCTGAAACGGCCACCGCTCCCGCAGCCTTCATTTCGCCCATCTCGGCGAGCTCACCGCCATCCGATGATTTTGTGATCGCACCTATCGGGAACACATTCGCCAAACCGGCGCGTTCCGCCTGCTCGATCATATAACGCGTGATCGCGGCGTTGTCGTTGACGGGCTGCGTGTTCGGCATCGGACACACGCTCGTCCAACCACCGGCCACCGCCGCCGCACAGCCGGAAGCGATCGTTTCCTTATGCTCCTGGCCCGGCTCGCGCAGATGCACGTGCATGTCGATAAAACCCGGAGCAACAAGCAAACCGCTGGCATCAAAGATCTCACAGCCTTCGGGCGCCGTTTCGTTTGGGCCGATCCACGCGGCGACTCTCCCGTCCTCTATGAGGATCGACATTCCGGTATTTTCCTGAGCGGCCGGGTCGATCAGGTGGCCGCCTGCGATCAATAGTTTCATTCCACTATTCATTTGGCTTGACCGACACCATTCTTAAAGGGAACTTGCCGTCCGCCTTGACCTCCTTCAGCTGTGCAAGGTGCCTTTCGGCATGTCCCGAAATAAAGAGAATACCCTGCAAGCTGTCAACCATGCCCATAGGGCTCTGTACAAAGGTCGAGCGCAGATCGGCCTTGTTGTTTTTGACGTAGTCAATTGTGGTTGAACGTGTCTTTTCGAAGCTGGATATCAGGGCCGCACGGGTTTTCCAGCGTCCATTTGGGCGGACCGGTTCAGGGGCTGCGAACTTTTGCGAGCGGTTCGTGATCGCAAGGATCAACGCTGTGTCGGCGATCCTGGGAACATCGTCGCATTTTAATACCCTTGCCGCTCCTGGCGCGGTCATCGAGTCGAAAAGAGCCGTTTCGACCACCGTGATGTGCTCGGCGATCTCAGCGATGGTCCAACGGCCTTCAGCAGGACGAAAATTCAGCTGTTGCTCATTCAGGCCTTCAAGCTGCGCAAGATAATCGGCCTTTGTCTCATTAAGATACTTCAGAGCAAACTCGCGATCTTTCTCCGTGAAGGTCTTTGCTGGGATCTGCGACGAAGCGCTCGACGCAAACAAAAGGATAGCGAGCACCCCGACCACGCAACTCTTTCCCATATTGGAATCCTCCTATTCTTCCGGATGCAGGTAGAAGACCTTGCTGATGATCCGCCACTCACCATCGGTTTTGAGCAGTTTGAACATATCGGTGAATTTGTGTCCCGTCCAATTGTCGAGCTCCAGCCGGACGGTAGCGATGGTGCCTTCGATGTCGATCGCGGCGATCTCGCTTTTCAGATCCACGGCGGGACCGTTCGAATCGTTCCAGTCGAACAGCCCCTGTATCGGGCCGCCGAATAGGTCGGGGCCGATATAGCCATAGATCGTCGCGTCGTCGTGAAAGGCCGGCCTCATATCGTCGCTCCGCCCCGAAACGCCGCCACTGATATACTTCTGAATGGTGGTTGTGATCGCGGCTCTTTCGTCGACGGCCGCTTGTCCTGTGCTCATGTTATTGTTCTCCTTTTGATGATGATATGGCGGTTCCGCCAGTCGACAGATAAAGTACCGCCATTCTTACTGCAACTCCATATTTTACCTGATCGAGAATAAGCGAACGTGAACTGTCGGCTACGTCAGATGCCAGTTCGATCCCCCTATTCATTGGACCAGGATGCAGTACGATCGCATCTTTTTTTGCGAGGTCGAGGCGCCTGTTTGTCAGACCGTAGTGGATCGCATATTCGCGCAGTGTAGGGAAATATGCCGAATCCTGACGCTCTCGCTGGATGCGAAGGATCATCACGACGTCTGCTCCGCGAATTGCGTCTTCGATATGATCGCAGACCGTCAGGGCGGAAACACGACCAGTCGCCAGTGTGTTCGACTCGGAGATCGACGGGCTGCCGCCTGTGCTGGAAAGCGTCGCGGCGTGAACACCCTCCCTACCGGTCGGGTTTCCGCCTATGAGATACGCAAAATCTCTCGGCACCAGTGTGCCCGGCCCGGCGACGCGGACCTTTGCACCCATTTTCGTCAAAAGATGAATGTTCGACCTCGCTACTCGGCTATGAAGTATATCGCCGACGATGGCGATCTCAAGCCCCTCGATGTGCTTCTTGTGTTCGCGAATGGTCATCGCATCCAGCAGGGCCTGTGTCGGATGCTCGTTGGCTCCGTCGCCCGCATTGACTATCGCGGCCTTGCTGACCTTCGCAAGCTGGTGCGGAACCCCGGCCGACGAGTGCCGCACGACGATACAATCCGGCGCCATCGCATCGAGATTCATTGCCGTATCCAGCAAGCTTTCGCCTTTGCTGACGCTGGAAGAGGACACGCTGATATTCACCGCGTCCGCGGAAAGGCGCTTCGCAGCTAGCTCAAAGGAGGTTCGTGTGCGCGTCGAAGCCTCAAAAAACAGATTAATAACAGTCTTGCCGCGAAGCGTGGGAACTTTTTTGACCTCGCGATTCGATATCTCACTAAAGTTTTCTGCCGTATCAAGAATGCCGATGATCTGTTCCGCGGTGAGATCGCGGATCCCCAAGAGGTCCTTTCGGTGGAACGGCTTGTTCATCAATCTCGCTGCAAGCGATATGCCTGCGGTCCAGTCGCAAAAAAAGCAAGGCGTTAACCTTGCTTTGAAAAAATCATTCGCCCGGCTTCTCGAAGATGCCGACCGCCTCGATATCGTCAAATTCGGTGAGCATTACCTTGATGATCTCGGTTTGTTTCGTCGGCACTTTCTTCCCAACGAAATCGGCCTGGATCGGCAGTTCGCGATGTTCTGTTCCTCGATCGATAAGGACGGCGAGCTGAACACGACGCGGACGGCCGAAATCCATTAGCTGGTCCATTGCGGCACGTATCGTCCTACCCGTATAAAGGACATCATCGACCAGAACAACCACCTTGCCGTCAACGTCATACTCGAGCTCAGTTCGGTTGACGATCGGATTGGCTCCGACTGTTGAGAGGTCGTCCCGGTAAAGCGTTATATCGAGAATGCCGTAGAGCGGGCGATGCCCTTCGATCGATTCGATCTGGTTTACGATCCTTTCGGCGAGGGGCACTCCGCGCCGGCGAATCCCAACGATATAAAGATCTTCGGCGCCGTGGTTGGATTCAACGATCTCCGTCGCCAGCCTACGAAGCGCACGCTTCATCGCTGTCGAATCCATTATCCGCGACTTCTCCACGAGATTTAGTTCATCTGCCATTTGAAGGGAAATCGTAGCAAAGGGCGGTTCGAAGTTCAAAGTTCGATGTTCAAAGTTTCGCCGATCAGCGGAGTGCATTAGAATCGAGCCAAACGGTTGATGTCAAAGTTCTGGGAAAACCTAGTTCGACCGGCGCTTTTCGCTCTTGATGCCGAGAGGGCGCATGAGATCGGAATGAGCGCTCTCAAGTCGGGCCTTGCAGTGCCCTTCTACGTCGATGATCCGGCATTTGGGTTCGAGCCGATCGAAATATTCGGTCTAACATTCGCGAATCCGCTCGGGATCGCGGCCGGTTTTGATAAGAACGGTATTGTGATCGATCAATTAGCCTCGCTCGGATTCGGCTTCGTCGAGGTGGGAACTGTGACCTGCCATCCGCAACCGGGAAATCCGAGACCGCGGCTGTTCCGGCTCCCAGCGGATCAGGCGCTGATCAATCGACTGGGTTTCAATAATGAAGGGGCAACTGCGGCGGCCGAGCGAATACGGGGGCTTAATCGGAAATGCGTAGTTGGAGTCAACATTGGAAAGAACAAAGACGTGCCGAACGAGGAAGCGACGGAAAACTACCTGGCCGCTTTCCGTGCGGTCTTTGATGTTGCAGACTATATTGCCATCAATATTTCATCCCCGAATACGCCGAATTTGCGTGAGCTTCAGAATGCCGATCATCTCGACGACTTGCTTCGATCGCTTCAGGGAGAAAATCGGAAATTGAGTGCAAGGGCTGGATCTGGAAACAAACCACTGCTCGTAAAGATAGCGCCCGACCTAAGCGAGGCAGAGATCGAGGCCGTCGTCGATACTGTTCTACGTCATAAGGTAAGCGGGATAATCGCGACGAACACGACCGTCTCGCGAACGGGAGTACGGTCGACAGGTGTGGAACATATCGGGTCCGGAGGCCTGAGCGGGAGGCCGCTCGCAGCGAGGTCAGATCAGGTGATCGCGACTATCTATCGATACGGTAAGGGCAAGGTGCCGGTCATTGGGGTTGGAGGCGTTTTCACGGCGCAGGATGCCTTTGAAAAGATCGCGGCCGGGGCGTCACTGGTCCAGGCTTACACGGGTTTTATTTATGGTGGTCCCCGCTTTGCGAAAGACGTCCTGACCGGCCTGCGTCAGATCCTCGCCGAACACGGGTTCAAAAGTGTCTGCGAAGCAGTTGGTTCGGCGACATTGTCGGAACCATATTGACCAGGGTTCTGCTCGTTCGATCTGCGTACTGGCCAAGAGAACCGAGTGGCTTGATCAAAAGCTTTTCCGACCGGCAGCGGAGCCCGTTTTGTTTGACAGGCAATCCTCAAACGCTATAATCATACCTTTGCCTTTTGCGAAGCATTCCAGCAAGGGCAGCAGTTTGACAATGATCATCGAACTGGCCAGTGTCGAAATCTTGCCAAAGAAGATAAATGCAAAGTTCGCTCCAGGTGAGATCGATCTCGACAGCGAGGGCAATTTGGTGTCCGATGCGATCCTGGATGCAGAAGCGGTCAGCAAGAGCGGCAAGGTTCATATTGGCGGCCGTTTGACCGCGGATATCGCTCTCGATTGTACGAGATGTCTAGAGGCTGTTCGAAAGCCGTTGGAGATCGACTTCGATTCGGTTTTTGTCGAAGGGGCGGAGGATGAGCTCGAAGATAAGCTCGAGATCGCAGGTGAGGATCTCGCCGAGTCATTCGTAGCGGGCGGAATTATCGATCTGAAAGAGGTGGTCCGCGAGCAGCTGCTTCTCAACCTGCCCGAACAGGTTTACTGCCGTGACGACTGCCGAGGTTTATGTCCCAAATGCGGGGCGAATCGTAATTTGATAGATTGTAGATGTGACGACGACGAGGTGGACCCTCGTTGGGCCGCACTTAAGAGTTTGAGGTAGAGAAATATGCCAAATCCAAAACGACGACATTCACACTCGCGCACGCGTACTCGCCGGGCCCATGACGCTCTGAGTGCACCGCAGTTCTATCTTGATAAGGATAGCGGCGAAGCTAAAATGCCGCATAGAATCGACCTGAAGACCGGGACATACAAGGGCCGGAAGATAATCGACGTAAAAGAAACCGAATAGTAGAGTTTGTAGAGTCTTTTTTGAGATTCGAGGGCGGGTTTGAACGCCCTCGAAAAACTATTATAGACTCATAGCCCATAACTTTATGGTCAACGCGGGAATTCTCGGTATGGGACAGGCTTATCCGAGCGGCATTCTGACGAATGCCGATCTCGAAAGACTGGTGGACACGAATGACGAATGGATCACGACCCGAACCGGTATTAAGCAGCGCCACAAGGCGGCTGACAATGAATACACTTCTCAATTCGGTACAAGAGCCGCTCTCCAGGCCCTCGAACGTGCTGGATTAAAACCCGAGGACATCGACATCATTGTCTGCGCGACGACGACGCCTGACCAGATCATGCCATCTACGGGTGCCTTGATCCAGGCTCAGATCGGCGCTATTAATGCGGCCGGAATGGATGTTTTCGCGGCTTGTTCCGGCTTTATCTATGGCATCACGATGGTCGAATCGATGATCCGTACCGGCCAGATCAAATATGCGCTGGTCATCGGTGCCGAGGTTTTGACCAAGTACGTAGACTATACCGACCGCGGCACATGCGTGATCTTTGGTGACGGAGCGGGTGCCGCGGTTCTTGGCCCGGTGCCTGAGGGAAAGGGAATTTTGGCGACCAAGATCAAATCGGACGGCCGTTATGAAGAGCAGCTCTATGCTCCCGGCGGTGGAACCAAGCTCGGGACCACTCACGCAACGATTGAAAATCGCGACCACTTTTTCAAGATGAAGGGCAACGAGCTCTTCAAGGTAGCGGTTCGTTCGATGGCTGATATCTCTGCAGAAATGCTTGAAAAGGCAGGGTATTCGGTCGATGATGTCGATCTCGTGATCCCTCATCAGGCAAATCAGCGAATCACTGACGCGGTGGCTTCCCGTCTCGGGGTGCCGGATGAAAAGGTCTATTCGAACATCGCCGAGATGGGCAACACTTCTTCTGCCTCTATCCCGATCGCCATGGACGAATGTATCCAGTCGGGCAAAATCAAAGAGGGTAGCTTGGTACTGTTGACAGCCTTCGGTGGCGGAGTGACGTGGGGCGGAACGGTGATCCGCTTTTGAGGCGGTGAGCGGCCCGCTTCTGCTGTAAGACCGGGCTTCGCAATTTGATGGCTAAACTCGCTTACATTTTTCCGGGCCAGGGGTCGCAATCTGTTGGAATGGGTCGCGATCTGTTTGATAACTTTAGGCCTGCTCGCGAGGTTTTTGAGCAGGTCGATGGTGCGCTTGGCTTTAAGTTATCCGAATTGTGTTTTTCGGGTAACGAGGCTGATCTTCAGCTCACTGAAAATACGCAGCCCGCGATACTGACGGTGTCTATCGCCGCTTATCGGGCAGCTATTGCTGAGGGCATGGCGGTACCCGATATTGTTGCGGGTCATAGCCTTGGAGAGTATTCCGCCCTCGTGGCGGCCGGAGTTCTTGATCTCGCGGCGGCGGTGCAGACCGTTAGAATGCGTGGGCGTTACATGCAGGAAGCAGTTCCTGTCGGTGTAGGAGCGATGGCGGCGATCCTAGGGCTGGATCCGACGACTGTCGAAGAGGGTTGTGTGGAAGCAGCGGAAGGCGAGGTTTGCAGTCCGGCGAATTACAATTCGCCGTCGCAGACCGTGATAGCAGGTAATTCTGGGGCGGTTCACCGGGCGTGTGAAATATTGAAAGGAAAGGGTGCAAAGCGTGCAATAGTGCTCAACGTTTCGGCTCCTTTTCATTGCTCGTTAATGCTTCCCGCCCAGGAACGCCTTTTTGCCGATCTTCAGGTGCTGGAGTATGGTGAATTCGCGTTTCCGGTTACTCATAACGTGGATGCGATCGCTAATACTGATTCGGGGACGGTGAGTTCGCAACTAAGGTTTCAAGTTTCGCAACCGGTACGATGGGTACAGTCTATCCAGAATATGACCGCCATGGGTGTCGACAAATTTGTTGAGATCGGCCCGGGCAAGGTTCTGACCGGTTTGGTCAGGCAGATCAGCAAGGAAGCGATGTACGCGAACATTGAAAATACCGAAAGTTTAAGAAATACTTTAGAAACGCTATAAAACAGGAGAATTTTTATGTCAGAGATACAGGATAAGATCAAACAGATAATCGTTGACGAGCTTGGTGTTGACGAGGCGGAAGTTACAGAAAATGCCCGGTTCATAGAGGATCTAGGTGCGGACTCGCTCGACCTCGTGGAACTGGTTATGCGCTTCGAAGAGGAATTCGACATCGAGATCCCTGATGAAGACGCCGAGAAGATCCAGGGCGTTCGCGACGCTTACGCTTACGTCGAGCAGCACAAGGCTGCTTAGTCGAAGGTTGGTGGCTGACTGCTGATCGCTGGTTCGCGAGATCGTTGTTTCATAACCCCGGTTCTGCGAGCAGCGATCAACAAACTATGTTTTAAATATGAGACGTCGAGTTGTAGTTACAGGGATCGGCCTCGTGACGGCCCTCGGGAATGACGTGCCATCGACCTGGTCGGCACTGATGAACGGTGTGAGCGGTGCGGGGCCGATCACTAAGTTCGACGCGACGGCTTTCTCGGTCAGGTTTGCCTGCGAGGTCCGCGATTTCGATCCGTTGACGTTTCTCGACAAAAAAGAAGCGCGCCGTATGGGGGCGTTTACGCACTTTGCATTGGCCGCCTCCGATGAGGCGATGAAGAGTAGCGGCCTGGTGATCGATGGGTCGAACGCCGAGATGGTTGGAACTTACATAAGTTCGGGTATCGGTGATTTCTGGGCGATCGAGCGCGAACACGAAAAGCTCCTAAATCAGGGGCCGGATCGCGTTTCGCCGTTTTTTATAGTTTCGGCTATCGTCAATCTCGCAGCTGGTAACGTCTCGATCCGTCACGGAGCGAAGGGCCCGAATTCAGCAACCGCCACGGCGTGCTCTGCCGGCGCCCATGCCATTGGTGACAGCTTTCGGCTTATCGAGCGCGGTGATGCCGACGCGATGATATGCGGGGGTGCGGAAAGCGCGATCACACCGATGTCGGTTGCGGGCTTTGCTTCGATGCGGGCTCTTTCTACCCGCAACGATGATCCGAAACACGCCTCTCGTCCGTTCGACCTCGATCGGGATGGCTTTGTGATCGGGGAAGGTGCTGGGATCCTGATCCTTGAGGAACTCGAATTCGCCAAGGCCCGTGGGGCCAATATCCTGGCCGAGATCGTCGGCTACGGCATGAGCGGGGATGCATTTCATGTGACGATGCCTGACGAGTCCGGTTCAGGTGCGATCCGAGTTATGCAGCGAGCGATCAAGGATGCGGGGATCGAGCCTGAGCAGGTAGGCTACATCAACGCGCACGGCACCTCGACCCCATACAACGACAAGTTCGAGACCCTAGCGATAAAGAAGGTCCTAGGCGATCACGCCTACAAAACACCGGTTAGCTCAACCAAATCGATGACCGGCCATGCGCTTGGGGCGGCGGGCGGCCTCGAAGCGGTTTTCTCGGTGAAAGCCATTCAGGACAAGATGCTTCCGCCGACGATCAACTACGAAACTGCTGACCCGGATTGCGATCTTGACTATGTTCCGAATCAGGCTCGGGAAGCGGAAGTCGAGTATGTATTGTCGAACAATTTTGGATTTGGCGGTACGAATGCGTGTTTGATATTTAAGAGGTATACCGAATAGCGGTCTGGCGTCGAACGGGTTTTGAGCCCTTGACGCTTTTCTTATATTATATGAATGAATCATCATTCATTTTGTCATATGAAGATAATCGTCCTAATGAAACAAGTCGCAAACAAGGATGCGGTGTTGCGCATCGCGGGCGACGAGAAATGGATAAACGAAACTGATGTTGCGCAGCAGACGAACGAGTCTGACGGCTACGCTCTTGAGGAGGCGTTGCGAACCGTCGAGGCGAAAGGCGGCGGAGAAGTGATCGTTTGTTCGCTCGGGCCGCAGTCGGCTAAAACGGTGATCAAAGATGCCCTCGCCCGAGGGGCCAATCGTGCGATCCACGTCGTTGTGGATGATGTGAGATCGCTCTCAGCCTACCAAATTGCAAAAGCTCTCGCTGACGCGATCCGTGACGAAAATCCCGATCTCGTTTTTACCGGCCTGCAGTCTGACGATGCCAGCTATGGACAGACGGGCGTGATCCTCGCAGAACTTCTGGGTATTCCTCACGCGACGATCGTGATCGAGGTCGATCGTGGCAGCTTGGGCGATACTCTTCGCGTCAAACGCGAGCTTGAAAGCGGCTGGTATCAATGGTTTACCTATCAACTGCCGGCGCTTTTGACCATACAGTCGGGTATTTCTCAAATTCGTTATGCGTCACTAAAAGGGATCATGTCGGCGAAGTCTAAAGAGATCCGTGAGGTGACGCCGTCGGTAGATGCCTTTGCTTCGGCTGCGCAAATTGAAAAAGTTTACATGCCGCTCAAAACCAAGCAAACGCAAATACTTGGCGGTGGCGATGCGAAAGCAGGCGCAGTCGAGTTGGTCGAAAAGCTGCGAACGGAGGTGCGAGTCCTCTAGTTTTCTTTTGCGTTCTTCGCGACTTGGGGGGAGAAGCTTCCTTTAAAAAGCGCAATGGCTGCAAAGGGTTGATAATGAAAGTTTATGATTCTCGTATTTATTGAACATAAGGACTGCGTCCTCAACAAGACCTCGCTCGAAGCCATCACAGCCGCGCAATCGATCAGGAAAGATCTAGGTCTTCAAATAGCGGCGGTGTTGCCATGCGATAAGGATTGTGCTCTGGCCCACGAGATCGCGGGCTACGATATTGCGAAGGTTATCGTCGCAAAGAATGAAAAGCTTGGCACTTACACACCTGATGCGTATGCAGACGCATGGGAGCGGGTGATCAAAGCGACGAATCCGCAGTATGTCGTTATGTCGCATACTTATCAGGTTCGTGATTTCGCACCAAAAGTGGCGGCCAGGTTGGGTCGTGAGGTCGTTGGTGATTGTATTCGATACAAGGCGGAAGGCGGAAAATTGACACTTACGCGTCGCATCTTCCTCGGCAAGCTGGACGCCGATGTGACAATCGGCGGCGAAGCTCCGTACTTCATCACGTTTCAGAGCGGTGCGTTTCGCGGCGATGCCGCCGAAAAGGGAAGCGCGGCCGTCGAAGTGATGGATGTTACTGTCGGAGATATTCGGATGACGCCGGAAGCTCCATTCCAGGAGGCAAAGGCTTCCGTGGACCTAACGAAAAGTGAGATCATCGTCGCGGTTGGTCGGGGGATCAAATCGCAGGAAAATATCGCTATCGCACAGCAGCTTGCCGATGTTCTCGGTGCAGATCTCGCCGCGTCTCGTCCGATCTGCGACAGCGAGTGGCTGCCGATCGACCGCCAGATCGGTTCTTCCGGCCAGACGGTTGCCCCGAAAGTCTATATCGCCCTCGGCATTTCGGGTGCGATCCAGCACATCGTCGGAATGAAGAATGCGGGAACTATTGTTGCTGTGAACAAAGACGCTGAGGCCCCGATCTTCGACATAGCCGATTACGGCATCGTAGGTGACTTGTTCGAGGCCGTTCCCGTTATGATCGAAGAGATCAAAAAGGCCAAAGGCTAGGCACCTGTTGATTCTATCGTGACTTTCAGGGAGCGGGTTCGACCGCTCCCGTTTTTATGTGAGAAATCTTCAGATGGTGTCGTTCCGGAGGTCTTGCGACTTAAGTCCGTGAGGCATCTTGGATCATGGGGTTTGACTGAGCCTGTTGGCCCGTCGCTCATCATCGGCAGCAAGGTCGGGTTTGTTAATAGCCAGATACGCGAGTGCCCGAGCCTTATAGGCGTCAGGAAGCTTAGGGTCGAGAGCCAAGGCTGAGGAAAGATCCTTTATAGCGCCCTCCATGTCTTTCAATGACAGTTTAGCTCGGCCGCGATTCATTAGGGCTCGGGCGTGTCCCGGATTCAGTTCTATAACCTTTGTCATGTCTGCGATCGCACCAGTCAGATCGCCCTTTTCGCGCCTCGCCGAGCCGCGGTTGTAATAGGCCGAGGTGCTCTCCGGGGCAAGTCCAATGGCCCTCGTGAAATCAGTGATCGCAAGGTCGAGGTTGCCCTTAAGCTTGTAGATCACGCCGCGGTTTACGTATGCGCTGGGCATTTCCGGATCAAGCCTTAGTGCCGTCGAAATGTCTTTCAATGCGCCATCCAGGTCCCCGAGCGATCTCCGAACTGCCGCGCGATTGAGGTACGCTGCCGTGTCTTCGGGGTCAATTGAGATCGCCTTTGTATAGTCCTCGATCGCCCCTTTCGGATCACCATCCTTCTGCCTATTTACCGCCCGTTCGAAAAATTCGGCCGCCGTCGTCTGACCCATGCCGCCAGATGCAAAACTAGCAACACAAAAGATCATTAAAGCAATACTAAAGTTCGTGGTTTTAATCATCGATTCCGCAACGTGATCCTTTGAAGATAAACTCTGATTCCAGGCCGGTATTCAGAGAAATCAAAAATCGACTGCAGTGTCTAGCAATATACCGGTAACAAGCACCGACTTGCCGCTCCGACATTAGAAATAAGATTTTCTGAAACATTTCTTTGAGTGGTACAGTATTAGCTAATTCACATCACTGCCGGTTTGCCGGGCTAGATAAAAAACGGAGAGGAAGAATGCGGCTTTCTGATCAGAAAGGCGCGAAGTATGTTTATGAAGATACGAAGATCTATGAGGTTCGCGGCCATGCTTGTGCTGCTTCAGTCGTTTGTTATGCCAGCAGCGACGCTGGCGCAGGCCGATATTAACGCGGCCATACGTAAGGAAGGAATGGAGAATTCGAAGATACTGAATACCCTCCATTATTTCACGGATGTTTACGGGCCGCGGCTAACGGGCTCGCCGAATCACGTCGCGGCTGCAAAATGGGCGGCGCGTGAGATGCAGTCGTGGGGCTTCCAGAACACCACGCTCGAACCATGGGAATTTGGTCATCCGGGCTGGGTCAATGAACGAAACTACGGCTTGATGCTGACGCCGGTTGCCGACACGCTCACTTTTGAGGTGCTGGCGTGGACGCCTCCGACCAAGGGTGTGGTTGTGGCCGATGCCGTAAGCCTTGTGCTGCCGACATTTCCGGCTTCCGAAAATCCCCGTGTTATGCAGAATCCGACACAAGAAGAGCTGACCTCATTCTTCAACAAGGTGAAGGGTGATATCGCGGGCAAGATCGTACTCGTCGGGCGGCCGACCGTGATCGATCAATCTACGCCGCAGGCACCGAAGCGGCTTGCCGATGACGTGATCAAGTGCCGAATGGACCCGACCAAGACACCGGCCGACTGTGCGGCCCTGGGTGGCGGACCGGGTGGCCCTGGTGGTCCGGGCGGACCCGGCGGGCCGGGAGCCGGTGGACGCATTACCCCGCGTCCGGGTGCTCTGACAGCTGTACAGATCAGGGATCAGCTTGATAAGTTCCTGCTGGAGAACAACGTGCAGGTACGTATTAACGAGTCACAGCTCGATCGCGGGCTTGTTCGGGCCTTTAACAATCCGACATTTGACATAACAAAGGTCGTGCCGACCGTCGTGATGCGCACAGAGGACTTTGGCCGAATATTTCGTTTGCTTGCACATAAGACGCCCGTTAAGCTTGAATTCGACTTAAGGAGCCGCATCGATCCATCGGGTGTGACGAGCTATAACGTCGTCGGCGAGATCCCCGGCTCAGACAAAAAGGACGAGGTCATCATGCTAGGCGGCCACCTCGATTCCTGGCACTCGGCTACCGGTGCGACCGACAATGCGATTGGCTGTGCGACTATGATGGAGGCAGCACGCATTCTCAAGGCGATTGGCGTCAAGCCCCGCCGCACCATCCGTGTCGCATGCTGGGGCGGCGAAGAGCAGGGCTTGCTCGGCTCGCAGGCGTACGTCAAACAGCACTTCGGTTCCTTTGAGAATCCAAAGCCGGGCTATGAGAAATTCGGCGGATATTTCAATATCGACAGCGGAACAGGACGGGCCCGCGGACTGACCGTTTTTGGCCCGCCTGAAGCGGCGACCGTCCTTCGTGAAGCACTTGCGCCGTTTGCGGATCTTGGCTTCGCTGGCGTGCAAGCTACTCGCAGCCGCGGTCTCGGTGGAACGGACAGCACGTCGTTCAACCAAGCGGGTTTGCCGGGTATCGGCTCGACCCAAGATCCGATCGAGTACTTTGCAGGTACATGGCACACGAATATTGACACTTACGAACGCATTATCGAGAGCGACGTAAAGGCCTCAGCGATCATCTTTGCCGCGGCTGTCTATACGCTTGCGATGCGCGACGAGCTGCTGCCGAGATTCAAGGCCAGCGAAATGCCCGCTCTGCCGACACCTCCCCGACCCCCGACGCCTTCACCCACGCCAACGCCAACGCCGCGGCCATAGGTTTCGGGGTTTTGAAGGTAGCTAAACGATTACTATTTCTAGTCAGGAGACGTGTTCTTTCATTCCGAAGGAGCACGTTTTCTGGTTTGGGGCGGAATACTTGCAGGTTATCAGAAACCACTCGAGAGCCGAAAGCCCCGGTAAGACTAGGCATCTAGTTTAGAGACTTCTAACCGGATCTTTTCAAGGTTAGCTTCCATTCCGGGAAGTTCTTTCACATCGAATTCGCCCAACTTTCCAAGCGTCCGAAGCTTTTTGAGATTGTCTAAGGCCGTTTGAAAGTTCTCGACGGCCGCCTTAAGTCGCGTCTCTCTATCACTCTTTTGCGCCAAAGCGACGTAGCATTTGCCCATTCGGTCGAGATTGTAGGACGACATCCGCACTGCGTAGACGTTGTTGGGGTTCACAGCGAGAACCTTCTCAAACTCACCCTTGGCGGTTCGAAAAATATCGAGAGCCTTCTCGTGTTCCTTGAGCGTCAGATATGTTTCGCCTAGCGAAAATCGTGTGTTTGCAACATCATATGCCGCTTCGCTGTTATTTGGGTCGGCACTGCTCAGATCTTGAAACGCCGTAAGGGCAAGAGTCAGGTTTTCGACCGATTCCTTGCTTTTGCCTGCGCTGTCTAGAGCCTGGGCCATTTTCTTGTAGCCCATCGCAACGTCGCGCCTTGCCTGAAAGTTCTCCGGATCGGCAAGGCTGCTCCGCTTAGCTATTTCGAGGCCTTTTGCATAAGTCTCAACTGCCATCGCGGGTTGCTCCGTGTCCTCGTAATTCTCGGCCCGTTTATTGTAGGCGAGGTTCAAGGTCCTTTGGAAGCTAAGGTTGTTAGGATGTTTCTCGGCAATTTGCTTGACCAGTCCGAGACCTCTTTCAAGATTTTCAGCGGCTAGCTGATACTCGGTGTCCCAGCCATAGGCCTCGCCCATAGCTACAAAGATATATGCGCGGTCGATACCGACATGATCGTCGTTAGGTCGTTCGGTAACAAGCTGTTCGTAGATCCCACTCGCTCGGCGATAATATTCCAGAGCCTTCTTGTTATCGCCTTCGAAGAAGGGGATCAGGCCGCGCGAACGCAACGCACGAGCCAGCGATGCCCGCGCGTCGTAGCTACCAGGATCGGCATTAACGGCGGCTTCTCGGAGCGTCAGCGCTTTTTCGTTAAAAACTATCCCCTGGTCGTAATCGCCGCCATTGGCCTGCAGGCCGCCGATCTTCTCAAACAAAAGAGCGTCCTCGACGTCGAGATCACCGATCAGCCCAGCAGTGCGAAGCCGGTCGCGGATCTCGACCGCTTTTTCGTAGCTTGCGAGAGACCCCTTGACATCACCGATGTTCGGGTTGTAGGGATTGCCCTGAACATCGCCAACCTTCTCGTATGCGATCGCCAATTCCCTCTGAAGTTCAAGGTCGCCTTCGGCCTCGGCTGAGATCTTGTCAAGATATTCGAGGGCCCTCGTAACAAGCAGCCGCCTGGCCGGGGTCGAGCCGGGAAGATTCTCGATCAGCGGACTGATCTCGGTCAGAAACGAATTGGCGAGGCCGCGAACGTCGGCAAAACGACGTTCGGCTCGTTCACGCTCGGCGTGTGCCACGCGGGCTTGCCAGAGCGTCGCAACACCTCCCGCGATCAATGTGAGTGCGATGAGGCCCGCCGCGATGACGGTCATACGGTTTCGGGCAACGAATTTGCCGGCCCGATAGCCGAGCGTATCAGGCCGAGCAGTGACGGGCATACCGTTGAGATGGCGGTCGATATCCTCGGCGAGGCTCTGAGGTGAAGCGTAGCGGCGGTCAGGTTCTTTCTTCAAGGCCTTCAGTACAATGTTATCGAGGTCGCCGCGAAGGTATTGTGATTGGATCACGACATTTTGCGGCGCCGTATGGCGGATCGCGATCGGCAGCGTCTCGGCCCAAGCATCACTCGGCTGCGATTCGGGTACGGCGGCCGATCTCGTGGTGGTGCCTGCTAAAGTCGAAGGCAGCGGCGGGTCGGTTTCGAGAACTGCCTGAAAAATCTCCTTTATATTCGCTTCCTTATCTTCGAATGGACGATGTCCACTCAGCAATTCATAGAGGATGACGCCTAATGAGTAAACATCCGAAGCGGTCGTCACGCTTTCGCTTCTAAGCTGCTCGGGCGAGGCATAACTCGGCGTCATTACGCCCAGCCGAGTAACGGTCGCGGTATCCTGAAACTCCTTTGAGACGATCTTCGAGATACCAAAATCGAGAAGTTTCGGAACGCCATCATGGGTGACGAGAATGTTAGAAGGTTTCAGGTCGCGGTGGACGACAAGATTTCGGTGGGCGAAGTATACTGCGGAACAGACCTTATTGAAAAGTTGAAGGCGCTCGCTGAGACCTGCCTGGACCTTCGCACAATAAACATCGATCGGTAGCCCGTCGACATACTCCATGGCGATGTACGGAATGTGATCTTCGGTCGTTCCGGCATCGAGCAGCCTGGCAATATTCGGATGTTCCAGTCGCGAAAGGATCTCGCGCTCCATCTCGAATCTTCTACGGAGCGAGGCTGTGTTCATCTCGCGCTTCAGCAGTTTCAGCGCCACGCGTTGCGAGAACTTACCATCTATCCGCTCGGCTAAGAAAACGGACCCCATACCGCCTTGGCCGAGCTCGGAAACGGTCCGGTAGGGCCCTATAAGATGCCCTGATCTCACCGGGTCATCGCCCAAAAATCCCTGTGAAAACTCGACAGCGGAGAGCTGCATCATATCGCCTGCGGCATCCTCGTACGCAAGCAGTGAATCAACTTCCTCGCGAACCTCGGCCGAAAGGCTCTGGCGGTTGAGGAAGTCGATACGGAGCGTTGGGTCAAGGTCGAGGGCCTCTTCGATGACAGATTTAACCTTTTGCCAGTTTTGCGGATCCATAGAATGACCAGGGCGGTGCCTTCAATGGTAAATGCGAGTTCTTTCTATGATGAGTGCCAAAAAAAATGAAATATTTCTATCGATTCAGCTCGCGATAGAGCCAGAGACGCGCGGACTGCCATTCTCTGGCGGCTGTTCTTTCACTAATATCTAGGGCTTCGGCGATCTCCTCGTTGGACATTCCGGCGAAGAACCGCATCTCGACCACACGAGCCTGTCGCTCGTCGATCTCAGCAAGCCGCTTGAGGGCTTGGTCGACGATCAGGATCGAATCGGCCCGCTCCTCAACGGGTACGTCGATGTCGTCGGTCGAAAAGTGGATCGCGTTGGCCCCACGCTTCTCGGTCGCGTGATGGCGCGCGTGGTCGACGAGGATCTGGCGCATCAGGCGAGAAACCACCCCGTAGAAATGACCTCGGCTCTCCCAGACAATTCCCGACGCATTCCCCATCTTCATGAATGCCTCGTGGACCAAGGCGGTCGGCTGGAGCGTGTGATCGGCCCGCTCACGCGACATCAGATAACGAGCTTGTCGCTTCATTTCGACGTAAACAAACTCGAGCAAACGCTCCTTAGCAGCCTCGTCTCCTTGATTCCATTCGTTGAGAATTTTGGTTATCTCTGACTGCCCTTGTCCACCTTGCTCCATAACCTGTTGAATTATCCGGGGGTGAGAATAGACTAACGTATTTTCGGATGGAGTAAAAGGATTTTTGAGTCGTCGCAAGATTAGGAGAGCCTTCCTGATACAATCGTAACGACGGGGATGAGGTTGTAAGTAGCTGAATCTACATATACTTACCTTCGAAGGGGAATGGCGGAAAAAGCCGGGTACGTTAACTTGACACTGCATCGGAACGGTTATAGTCTTGTCACAATTGCTATCATTTGAAACTCGCACGGCGGATTACAGCGTATTTTGCGCCCACCTCCGTTTTCTTAGTTCAACTTTCATCGGGGAGCTCTTTATGTCAAAGAAAAGAATCAGTTTGAAATCGAATAGTCCACTGCGGGCGGTACTCGCCCTTGCGCTAGGTGTCCTCTTCGCGATCGTATTTGCTGCGATGCCGTATCTGCGTGACGTTAAGGCTGAGACTAATGCGGTTTTTCCCGGCTCGGGATTCGGCGATATTCCGGATGATGAATGCACCGGCAACGGCAGATCGATCACCTTTAACGTCAGTGGAATTTCCGGGACCATCACGGACGTTCGCGTGAATTTCACCGGTACCCACACCTGGGTTGGCGATATTGATGCGGTTCTAATAGCGCCAAATGGTACCACCCGTGCGGTTATTTTTACATTCACGGGAGGAGAGGATGTCGGTAATGGATTTGGCGACAGCTCTGACCTTGGCGGCCCGTACAATTTCTTTGACACTGCCCCGAACAATTGGTGGGCCGCAGCCCTCGCGGCGGCCGGAGCTGTACCACCCGGTGACTATCGGAGTTCGGATGATACCGGTACCAATACATCATTGACCCCTGTGTTTGCTAATCTTGCAGCGCCAAATGGAACCTGGATTCTCCGTTTCAATGACTGCGCAAGTGGCGATACCGGTACCATCACGGCGGCTGAATTGACGATAACGTCGGGCGGCACTCCGGTGCCGACACCGACCCCGTCGCCGGGCGTAACGCCGACTCCGTCACCGACGCCTTCACCGTCACCGACACCTTCACCGTCACCGACGCCATCGCCGTCCCCCACGCCGACGCCTTCGCCATCTCCTTCGCCTACGCCGGAAGGCTGTATCACACAGCATTTAGTCGATCCGAGCATTGAAGCAAGTGTTGCGGGAGCGAGTTCTATCACGAACCCGAACTGGCCGTCGACGTCTACGAATTTTGAATCATCGATCTGCAGCGTTGCATTTTGCGGTCCATCGGGGCCGCCGCGAACCGGAACCTTCCTCGCATGGTTTGGAGGTGTCGCTGCGGCGGAGAACGGAACCATTCAACAGACGAGAGTCATACCTGTCGGGACAAGTGCAACGCTGCGGTTTTGGTTGAGGATCGCGGGGGTTGCCGCTCCTTTCAATTCCACGTTGGTTGTTAAAGTCGACGGGCAGACCATTCTGACGATCACGGAGCCCGCGACGGCAGAGTCGGCCTATACCGAGCGGGTCGTCAATCTGCCAGCCAGTGTTGCTAATGGCAGCTCGCATATCTTCAGGTTTGAATATACCAATCCAGCCGGGAGCGGAACATCGAGCTTCCTTGTCGATGACATCACGGTCGAGACCTCGAGCCCCGGTGCTTGCCCGACGCCGACCCCGACGCCAACTCCTACTCCGACACCTGTGCCTCCCGGGACGTTCCAGTACACAGGCCCCGCCGTACCTATTCCGGATAACAATCCAGCGGGAGTAGATGTGCCGATCGTGGTGAACGGCCCGGCTTGTACTATCTCAGACCTTAATTTCAGATTTGACGGAACGCCGAGCGGAACTGCCGGCGATACTAATGTCGGTGTGTCACATACCTGGGTAGGCGACCTGGCCTTCAAGCTCACATCGCCGTCGGGGACTTCGGTAACGTTCTTTGACCGGCCGGGTGTTCCCGCATCTCAATTCGGATGCAACAACAATAATATCTCGCAGGTGACGCTGGACGACGACGGCGGCTTGCCCTCGGTTGAGGGCCAGTGTAACGGTGCGGGCAGCTCCGCCCCATTCCCTAGCGGAAGTTTTGCTCCGAATAATCCTTTCACGCCGTTTAACGGGCAGAGTGCTCTTGGAACGTGGACGCTGAACGTCAGTGATGGCGGCGGTGGTGATACGGGCTCGGTCCAGAGGTTCTCACTTGTATTTACCTGCGGTGGTGTAGTCCCGACGCCGACGCCGACTCCAACGCCGACTCCAACGCCGACTCCAACGCCGACACCTACGCCAACACCGACGCCGACGCCAACGCCAACGCCGACCCCGACGCCGACGCCGACACCGACGCCAACACCGACGCCAACACCGACGCCAACGCCAACGCCTACACCTACACCATCGCCGACACCGGTGACATTCGTCTCGTTCAGTTCGCCGACGTATCGACAGGACGAGTCGCAGACGGCGACGATCACGATCGAGCGAACAGGTGTGACGACGGGAACGACGACGGTGACGTTCAGCACGGCCTCGACGGGCAAGACCAACGGGGGAGCGACGTGTACCGGAGGGGCAGATTACCAGAGC
>JAJTWY010000011.1 GCA_021463165.1 Pyrinomonadaceae bacterium
TTCTGCGCCGCCGCGTCCATCTCAGCCTTCGTGTAGGTCCTCTCCTGTTTCGCCGGCTTTTCGGGCGCCGCTGCGCTCTGTGCCGCAGCCGGAGCTGCCCCGGCCGGTGCAGCCGGTGCAGCCGCGGGTGTCGCGGCCGGCGTCTCTTCGGTCTTGGCTTCGGCGGTCGTCGCCGCCTCGGAACCCTTCGCCATACACGCCGAGATTATCTAAATCGCGTCAGCCTCGAAATAGCGTTTTGTCTAAATTGTTCAATTTGATCGTTTTTGCGTTTTGCCCGATTTTTCCACACACAAAAAAGCCAGCTCAAACGGCTGGCTGGCTCGAGAATTGAAAGTTGAATGTAACGTCAGGCTCTGAAGGCTTTGATCTCGTCCGGGCTCGGCTGATGCGGCAGCTGCTCGACACCGTCCTCGTCGGCGACCTCACGCCAGACGCGGTCGAGGACCTCTTCATCCGCAGATGTCAGCTCAGGCGGTTCGTCGCCTTTCCCGAAATGCCTGCGTGATCTCAAGGTCTGATCGTATTCCTCGGCTGTGATCATTCTTCAAAGTCTACCTTAGCGCAGATGATCCGGCGCAGCAGCCATCCATACTTTGCGTATGTTTCGAAGATCCTTTCGGCGTCCGTCATTTCTTTTTTGGCAGCGGGATATCGGGAACCTCGACGGTGCGGGGCACCATTGTATTGACAGGCTTGTTCACGGGAGCGCTATTTTGCGACATCACGTTGGCCGCTTCTTTCTCGATCTCAGACCGACCCTTGCCGGGCGACTTGTAGGCACCAAAAAAAACATCTCCGACGGCGAGTTTCCAGCCACCGTTCTCGAGGATAAAAGGCAGGTCTTCCCAGATGCTTTTCTGCGAATTCCAGACCTCTATTGCTCCCATATTCCCGTTTATTCTTTCGTCGCGGATGGTTGGCAGCGAGGCTGCAAATGTCGTCTCAGTGAAGCCGTTCTCATATACCCGTTCGATCGCGGTCCCGCCACGCGACGACTGGGTCTCGGCAAGTTCGTTCGTCTTCTTTGAAACAATTGCTTTGATCGCCGCCTGATCCTTCTTCTTGACAGCGGCATAAAGCGATCTGTAGGCTTCGGTCGGTGAACTTCCACCACCGCCGCCGCCCGCTTCCTTCGAGCAAGCCACTGCCAGTAAAACCGCAAAAAGTAAAAACGCTAAGCAGATGATCCGGTACATAGAAGAAACATTATCGGCCTTTACGGGGCCGACGAGCGAACGTTCGAGATATGGTTTCAGGGCGGCAATCATAAAGATTTCGAGTGCGAGTGAATTGTTTACATTCGCATCTTTCGAGTTTATCATCTGGGACAAGCTCGGCCCGAGAGCGATATGAAGAGTTGTCCGACCTGTGGTTCCAAATACACCGACGACACGCTCTCGTTCTGCCTTAGCGACGGCAGCCGTTTGGGCGATGACGGCGCGGCGGGGGCAGTCACGGTCGTGTTGGGTGAAACGGAGACATTCGTTAGGTCGTCCGGTGCTGCTGACGCCGTCACGCAGGTCGTGCCCATGCCGGCCGCACAGCCATCGACGCCCCCGAGCCGAATCGGGATGGCGGTCGCCATCACGGTAGTTGTAATGTTGATGTTATTCGCTATCGTCGGAATTGGTGGTTTTCTGCTCTGGAGGAACTACAGCGAACCGTCGGCCAACACGCCGCCGAACCGGAACGTGGCGTCAAATACCTTTAACCCAAGTCCCGAGCCGACGAGGACCGTCCAACCGCCGACAGCTCCAACGCCGCCCACGGCCAAAACACCGGTCGCGACACCCGAGACGCCGCAGCGGGCAAGTTATCCCGCCACCTTGCGACTCAAAATGGCACGCGGTGCAACCTCGGTACCCTTTTCGGGCGAGATCAATGCTGGTGACAACCGATCTTTCGTGCTCGCCTGCCGAGCGGGACAGGCCCTTTCGGCGACTGTCACCGGCGGCTCCTGCGTGACATTCGGCCCGAGCGGGTCGTCGATATCGCGTACGACCGTCAGCGGCGACAACTTTGTCACTGTGACGAACAACTGTCAAACCCTTTCTCGCTTCACTGTGAGAATATCGGTACTCTAGAGCGAATGAGGGCCCTTAGATTTGCAGGAGATCGGTTAGCCGTCGAAGACATCGCCGTTCCAGCGCGTGAGAGCGAAGCTCTCGTTCGAGTAACTCTGTCGGGCATCTGTAACACCGATCTCGAGATAGTTCGCGGCTATGCCGGTTTCGAGGGCACTATCGGGCATGAGTTCGTCGGTGTCGTCGAGCAGGCTGCCGACAGGCCCGAACTTGCCGGCCGACGCGTCGTGGGGGAGATCAATGCCGGCTGCGGACAATGCACGCGTTGCTTGTCGGGTGATCCGAGGCATTGTCCGGCTCGGACCGTGCTTGGGATCGTCGGGCGCGACGGCGCTCATGCCGAATATCTGAGTTTGCCCTCACGAAACCTGCTCGAGGTCCCGGACAGTGTCACCGACCGGCAGGCCGTTTTTGTTGAGCCACTTGCCGCCGCGCTCGGCATCGCCGAGCAGGTCGATATCGTCGCGGGGACAAGTGTCGCCGTGATCGGCGATGGAAAGCTAGGCTTGCTCTGTGCCATGGCGATGGCAGGTCTTTCAAATGCGGTAACGGTCGTCGGGAAACACCGCGCCAAGTTGGCGACACTTTCAGGCTATGGCAATATTGACGCTAAATTGCTCGAAGGCCTCGAAGCCTCGATGCACGGACGGTTTGATGTCGTCATCGAGGCCAGCGGCTCTGAATCCGGTTTTGCGACCGCACTCCAACTCGTCCGTCCCCGCGGTAAACTCGTCTTGAAATCCACCTTCCACGGTACCCCGACCTGGCCCGCGTCACGAGTCGTTGTCGACGAGATCACGATCGTCGGCTCCCGCTGCGGCCGTTTTGCACCGGCTCTCGATCTTCTGGCGACAGGGGCCGTGAAGGTTGACAGCCTGATCTCCGAGGAAATGCCCTTGGCGAAAGGAGTCGAGGCAATGGATCGGGCAGCCGCCAAGGGCGTATTGAAGATAATTCTCGATCCGCATGCAAACTGATGCTTGTAACAGAAAGTGATCCCAGGTTGTTGACTCTGAGGCGTTTCTGCTAACATCACGATGCTCTAACTCAAGCTCACAAAAGGATAAAGGATCTGGTTGACGATGAAAGAATCTGAAGACATCGCTCGTCCCGAAGGAGCCAGGCATGGCCAGCTGTTGAAAATACTCGGCGTAGGTTTCGGTCTCGCGGTCGCCATCGGCGGGACGGTCGGCGTCGGGATCCTGAGAAATCCAAGCGGCGTGGCCGCGCAGCTCGGTTCCTATTGGCTCATCATGCTTGCATGGGCGCTTGGTGGCGTCTATTGCATACTTGGCGCGAACTATTTGGCCGAACTCGCGACCATGACGCCGAAAGCAGGCGGGCTTTATGTTCCTTCTCATCGAGCATTCGGCGATTACGGCGGTTTCGTTGTCGGCTGGAGCGACTGGGCAAATAACACGCTCGCACTTGGATTTATCAGTGTTGTTTTTGGTGAGTATGCCTCGGAACTGTTTATTCCCGGTCAGCCGTGGGGACGTGTTGTCTGCAGCGTTTCTGTCCTGGCGGTGATGACGCTGGTCAACCTGATCGGTGTGCGGAGCGGCAGCGGAGTGCAAAAAGTAACCAGCCTTCTTAAGGCTGTCGCCCTTCTCGCATTTGTGGTTGCGTGTTTCGCTTTCGGCGGGCACGCGGTACCTGAAACTGCCCAAGCAGCAGACGGCTCGTCACCAAAAGGTCTTTTCGCGGGCCTGACGGCCTTTGTCCTCGCCTTTCAGGTAGTGCTGTCAACCTACGACGGCTATTACCAGCCGATCTATTTTGCCGAGGAGGATACCAACCCTTCAAAGAACATTGCCAGGTCAATGTTTGGCGGGATCGCCCTGATAACGGCGATCTATTTGCTGGTGAATGCCGCGCTATTGCACGCTTTGCCGATGTCGCAGTTCGCGGCGTCGAAATTCGCGGGCGGCGATGCGATGGCACTGATCTTTGGGGAGCAGGCCGGCCAGATCCTTACCGTTCTTGCCCTGCTTTCCCTCATCGGCATTATCAACGCCATAATGATGGCCGCACCTCGCATCATCTTTGCGTTGGGCCGCGATGGCTTATTCACGACCCGTGCCTTGGACGTTAATAAGGGTGGAACTCCGTCGTTCGCCATGATCGTGACCGCTCTGTGCGCGATTATCCTCACGATCGTTGGGACATTCGAGATCCTGCTCGCGATCGGACAGTTCCTGATCGTGTTCGTAATGATCCTGCTGGTCCTAGCACTGTTCGTTCTCCGCCGACGCGAGCCTGACGCCCCGCGGCCGTACCGAACCTGGGGCTACCCGTTCACACCGCTTCTTATGTTGATCTTTGCCGTCCTGATCTTCCTGGGTTACTGCGTCAGCAATCCGTTGCCAAGCGCCTTTGCTGCCGGGGCTCTGGCCGTCAGCTACCCGATCTTTCGCCTCGTAAGACGATAACTGCGCATCCCGTTACTTGAACGAGCCCGGCGGCGTCGCCGGACGAAAAAGATGTGGGACAACGGAAGGGCCGTTTTTGTTATACTAAGGCTCCAGACGGAGGATCGCTATGTTTATTCGCTTTGAATCGCCGCAAGTCAGTACGCGGAGAGGTTTTGTCGCGCTCGCGGCCGTCCTGATCATGTCGCTATGGGCGCCTGGCCAGGCGACGACCAAGTCTTTCGCCGAGATCGCCAAGCGCGTCGAACCGGCGGTGGTTAGTATCGACGCCAAGAGCAAGACCCCGCAGCTCGCGTCTCGCGGTACCACACCTCAAGGCGGTTCGGAGAACGAAGTGATGGATTTTTTGCGGCGACAGATGCAACAAAAGCCGGTCCACGCCGTCGGGAGCGGGTTCATCGTCGATAAGACCGGTTACATCATTACCAATGCACATGTGGTCGAAGACACTTCGCGAATAACGGTCAAACTGGATAGCGGCGAGGAGTTCACGGCCAAGGTGGTCGGGACTGACGAGCAAACTGACATTGCGGTGCTAAAGATCGAGGCCGGGCGGGACCTGCCGTTTGTAAAATTTGGCGATTCGGACAAAGCTGAGGTCGGTGATTGGGTGCTGGCGATCGGGTCGCCGTTTGGCCTGGCTAAGACCGTGACTGCCGGCATCATCTCGCAGAAACAGCGTGAGACGCCATATTCAACTGCCTTTCAGCGGTTCATCCAGACAGACGCGGCGATCAATCGCGGGAATTCGGGCGGCCCGCTCGTCAACGCTGAGGGAGAAGTGATCGGGGTGAACTCACAGATCGCGACCTCAACGGGCGACTACAACGGCATTGGCTTTGCCCTGCCGGCGAAGGTCACTGTAGTTGTGCTGGACCAGATCATCAAGAATGGGAAAGTGCGCCGAGGCTATCTCGGGGCATACCTGGATTCTGTCAAGGCCGAGTTCGCAAAGGTCTATGGCCTAAAAGAGCCGAAAGGAGCGATCATTATCGATATTCGAGATCCGGCCAGCCCGGCCGCTACCGCGGGCCTGAAGATCGGCGATATAGTCGTCGATTTCAATGGCCAACAGGTCGAATCGGCACAGGACCTGATCAACAAGATCGCATTGACGCCTCCCGATCAGGCGGTTTCGATCGGATATCTGAGAGAGAATGGTGAAAAGCTGGACTCAAAGAACGTCACGATAAGACTCAGAGAACGCCCCTCGAATCGCATTGGCAGGGATGACAGCGGCGAGAGTGAACGCCGCGTGCTGCCCGTTGATGGCCAACGGGTTGACTCGAAGCCGTTCGGGATGACGCTGAGCGAACTGTCGCCGATGTTGGTTGATAGATATAAAACGGGAACGCAAAAGGGGTTGATCGTCAGGGAGATCAATCCGACGAGTTTCATCGCAGACGTCAAGGACTCGTTAGGCGAGGAAGCGTTGACCGAGGGGGACCTGATCCAACGCATTAACCGCATTCCTGTAAAGGACCTCAAGTCCTTCAATGAGACCGTTTCCAAATTGAAGGTCGGCGACCCTGTCGTACTGCATATCGCTTCATACAATCCGCGGTCGCTAACACACGAAACCAAGATCGTGCAGTTCACTGTCAGATAAGAAGGATCGAAAGTTAAAGACTCAAGTTCCAAAGTTCGTTGTCCCATCTTTATTCCATTTTATGGAATTCTGGGCACCGGGACTTTGGACTTTCGGCTCTGGACTTTAAACTAATGGTTTATGGCTAAATCAGAGATCAAGAAATATAAGAACTATATCGGTGGCGAATGGGTGAGCTCGTCCTCGAATCAGTGGTTTGAGAACGTAAATCCTGCAGATACGACGGATATAATCGGGCGTTTTCCGGCGTCGAATGCCGAGGATGTGGACGCAGCGGTCGCGGCGGCAAAGGACGCGGCGACGCGCTGGCGAAGGACGCCTGCTCCAAAGCGGGCTGAACTGCTTTTCCGCTTAGCCCATATCCTCGAAAAGGGCAAAGATGCGTTCACGCAGCAGATGACGCGCGAAATGGGCAAGGTGCTCAAGGAGGCGGGCGGCGACGTTCAGGAGGCGATCGATTGTACGTACTACACCGCCGGCGAAGGGCGCCGTCTTCACGGTTTTACGACCCCGGCCGAGATGCCGAACAAATTTGCGATGTGCGTCCGCCAGCCGGTGGGGCTGTGCGGGCTTATCACGCCGTTCAACTTCCCGATGGCGATACCGTCATGGAAGTTGATCCCGGCCCTCGTCTGCGGCAATACAGTGGTCCTAAAGTCCGGCGAGGACGTGCCGCTATCGTCGCTGAACTTGATCAAAGCATGTGAGGAGGCAGGAATCCCGAAAGGCGTTGTGAACCTTGTGAATGGATTTGCCGAGCCCGGGGCGGCTCTCGTCGAGCACCACGACGTACGTCTGATCTCTTTCACGGGCTCGACCACTACGGGCCGCATCATCGCCGAGCGATGTGCCCACGACAACAAGATCGTGAGCCTTGAAATGGGCGGAAAGAACGCCATCATCGTGATGGATGATGCGGATGTCGATAACGCCGTCGAAGGCTCGCTGTGGGGAGCCTTTGGCACGAGCGGCCAGCGATGCACGGCCTCGTCAAGGCTGGTAATTCATAAGAAGATCTACAAGAAATTCTGTGAAAAACTCGTCGAGAGGGCCAAGAAGCTCAAGGTCGGCAACGGCCTCGATCCGAAGACAGAAGTAGGGCCGGTGATCCACGAGGACGCGATGCAGAAGATACTCGGCTATATCCACATCGGTAAGGAGATCGACAAGGCAACCCTCGCGTGCGGCGGAAATCGGCTTACCCGCGGTGATCTCAAGAAGGGCTGGTTCGTCGAACCGACCGTTTTCACCGATGTAAAACGCGGCATGCGGATTGAGCAGGAAGAGATATTTGGGCCGGTGACGAGCGTCATTCCATTCTCGACGCTCGACGAGGCCATCGACATCGTAAATGGTGTTAACTACGGCCTCTCAAGCGCGATCTACACGCAGGATGTGAACAACGCCTTTTACGCGATGCAGGAGCTCTACACCGGCATTTGCTATGTGAACTCGGCGACCATCGGAGCGGAAGTTCACCTGCCTTTCGGCGGAACAAAAGGAACCGGTAACGGCCACCGCGAGGCGGGAACTCAGGTTCTCGACATTTTCAGCGAGTGGAAAGCTCTCTACGTTGACTACAGCGGCAAGCTGCAGAAGGCGCAGATCGATGCTGTTGAGATATAAAGGGACGTAACCACGCAGACGAAAAAGGCTCGGATCCGAATGTCGATCCGAGCCCTTTTTATTCGATATGCCGCCTTTTCCGGCCTAACCCGCCAGATCGGCTTCGATCTTTGCCATCAGGCGTTCGTCATCAGGTGTGACATCCGGTGCGAACCGTGCGACGACCTTGCCATTTCTGCCGACGAGGAATTTCTCAAAATTCCAAAGAACATCGGTCGGATCGACGCGCGTGTGGCCGAAGTTTCGTAGGCGTCCTTCCATGCCATCGCCGTTATTCACATTCGTTTCGGGATGGGCGCCGATCAAAGTTGCGTAGAGCGGGTGTCGATCTTCGAGAATACCTACTTTTGCGAACATCGGAAACTGGACATTGTAGTTGGCTGAGCAGAACTCCATGATCTCCTCTTCGGTGCCGGGTTCCTGGCCTTTGAAGTCGTTCGATGGGAAGCCCAGGATCTCAAAACCCTGGTCGCGATATTTCTCGTAAAGCTTTTCCAGGCCTTCATACTGCGGCGTCAGCCCGCATTTCGAAGCCACGTTAACAAACAGAAGGGTCTTGCCCTTGTATCCGCTCAGGTTGGTTTCCCGCCCATCGATCGTTTTTACAGGTATCTCAAAAAGTTTATTTGCCATAAGTTTTTCCCTTGGTTAGATTTTCGCCAAACCAAGTGTTTTCTTCAAACCTGGCTGGCGGATTCGCCAACGACGCAGCTCAGCGATCAAAGCGCGATCAAGTTGTCGCGGAAGACCGGAATGGCGCTTAACAATTTGGACCGAAAAGAGTAATATTCATAGTTTGTCCTAATTGAAATAAAAATATCCGGAGAAATTATTTATGAAGATCGGTCTTCCGAAGGAGATCAAAGATAACGAATACCGCGTCGGTCTGACGCCGGCGGGGGTTCAGGCACTGGAAAACGCGGGACACGAAGTTTTCGTTCAGAAAACTGCGGGCGAAGGCTCGGGTTTCAAGGACGAACAATACATCAAAGCCGGGGCCCAAATGCTCGACACGGCCGATGAAGTGTGGGAAGCAGGCGATATGATCGTCAAGGTGAAGGAACCTGTCGCCCCGGAATATCCGCGTATGCGCGAGGATCAGCTGCTCTTCACATACCTTCATCTTGCACCCGAGCTTGAGCTGACAAAGCAGATGATGGAACGAAGAGTAACCGGCGTAGCTTACGAGACCATCACCGCGGGACGCCGTCTGCCACTGCTTATTCCGATGTCGGAAGTTGCCGGTCGAATGTCTGTGCAGGTCGGTGCCACCTATCTGGAAAAAATGAATGGCGGGAAGGGAATCCTGCTCGGCGGCGTTCCCGGCGTTCCTGCCGCTAACGTCGTCATCATCGGCGGTGGGATCGTCGGTACCGAAGCTGCGAAGATGGCGGTCGGTTTAGGCGCAAAGGTCACGATCATTGACCGCGATCTCGATCGCCTCCGTCAGCTCGACGATATATTCCTCTCGAAGGTCCAGACGCTTGCTTCGTCGCGTTATCAGATCGAAGAAGCTATTTCCCACGCCGATCTCGTGATCGGTGCGGTTCTGGTCGTCGGAGCCGCTGCGCCGAAACTCGTCACGCGCGATATGCTTCATCTGCTTCCGCAAGGCTCCGTCCTTGTTGACGTGGCGGTGGACCAAGGCGGCTGCTTCGAGACGACGCACGCCACGACCCATTCAAATCCGACGTATTACGAAGAAGGCGTGCTTCACTACTGCGTCGCAAATATGCCGGGTGCGGTGCCGCGAACGTCCACGTTCGCATTGACCAATGCTACGCTGCCGTATGCACTTGCTCTCGCGAACAAGGGTTTCGAAAGGGCGATCCGCGAGGATGCCGGACTTTGCGAAGGCGTGAACACATACGCCGGCAAGTGTACGTACGAAGCGGTTGCGACGTCGCAGAACATCGAGTACACTCCGCTCGACACCTTGATCGATCTAAAGGCCGAGGCTGCCTAGAAGAGCGGTGGCATCTTTGCCACGAATGGCTCAAATATCACGAATGATCCTTTGCTCGTGCTATTCGCGCCATTCGTGGCTAAACTATTTTTGGAATGTATGAATTTGCGGTAACACCTGCGGTAACTCAGCTTAGGCGGCCGGGCGTGATCATCACGGAGGTCGTGCCGGGCTCGGTAGGCTACTTACTGGAACTGCAGCCGAATGACCGCATCGTCAAGGTGAATGGCCGCTCGGTTCGTGACTATCTCGATTTTCGATTTCAAACTTCTGGCGAGACCGAGCTTACCTTCCTCGTAAAAAAAACGAACGGCGATACTGAAGAGATCGAATTTGACCGCGAGGAAGGCGAGGACTTCGGCCTTACGTTCGAGCAGATCGTACCCCGTCAATGTGCGAACGAATGTCTGTTCTGCTTCTGCAAAGGCAATCCTGAGGACGCGAGGCCCTCGCTGTTTGTTCGTGACGAGGATATTCGCCTTTCGTTCCTTTACGGAAATTACACCACGCTCTCGTCAATCACTGATGACGAGATGAATCGAATCATCGAACAGCGGTTGTCGCCGCAGTATGTCTCGGTGCACACGACTGACCTGAGGACCCGGGCCTATCTTCTGGGTGTGGATGAAAAGCGAGCCGATATTTTCGATAAGTTCCAGCGGCTGCTCGACAACGACATCGAGATACACGCGCAGATCGTTCTCTGCCCGGAGATAAACGATGGTCCGGTCCTTGAAAAAACACTTCGCGACCTCGCTGCGAAACACCCTAAAGTGATCTCTGCCGCTATTGTTCCAGTGGCTTTAACTCGATACAACACAGACGAGAGGTTGACCCGGGTCACGTCCGAATTCTGCCGGCGCACTATCAAGCAGGTCGAAAAGCTCCAGAAGGAATTTCGCAAAACTCTCGGTGTGACGTTCGCGTTCATGGGTGACGAGATATATCTCAAGGGCGGCGTCGAGATACCTTCGAGGAAGCATTATGGCAACTATCCTCAGATCGAGGATGGCGTAGGAATGGTTCGGGCATTTGTGGCCAAGTTCGAACGATCGCTGTCGGCTCCTGACCGGAACCGGGGGGCCTTGACAGGGCAAAAGCGAGCCTCTGATCGACGCACGCACATGGCTGCGACGGTCCCTCCGACATTTGCCAAAACCTATAGCAGCGTTACTGATGCCGTCACTGATCCCGCCTTTGGGACTATACTTACGGGCGAAATGTTCGCACCGATCCTTCGCGAACAGATCGATAAGCTAAACGCCTTGAAAGGAACACGGCTCACCGTTCTTGCCGTTCCCAATATCTACTTTGGCGGCGACGTAGCGGTCGCCGGCCTCCTTTCAGGCCGGTGCCTGCTTGCGATGAAAGATAAGATCGTCGGAGATTTTGCCACTTTCCCCAAGGTCTGCATCAAATCGGACCAACCCATTCTCATCGACGGGATGTCATTTGCGGATCTGGAGCGGAAGTTTCCTGTTCCAATTATTCCAGTGGATCTCGACAGCCTGATGCAGATCGTTCGATAGACCGATGCGGGGGGCGAAAATGGCGGCCTAACGTCCTTCTTACAAAAAAAGGCGGGCATCGCTGCCCGCCAAGCGGAGTTTGAACATGTTCATGCTCTTAGGAGAAGTGATAGTTGATGATCCCTGATGCCTTTACCGGTTCGCCGGAAAGGAGCGTAGGAATGAATTTGGCCTGCCGGGCCGCAGCCTCGGATGAGGCTCGCAGCAGCTGGTTGCCCGAGACCGCATTTGCTGAAAGAACGTTTCCATTTTCGTCGATCAAAACCTGAACAGTCACCGTTCCCTGTACATTTGCTACCTTGGCGGCCGAAGGTACTGACGGCATCGGGAGGTTAGTTGCCCTACCGTTGACTACGCCCAGCGAGCGGACGACCGGCTTTTCTACGACCTTCTTTGGCGGTGGTGGCGGCTCTTCGTCTTCTTTTCCGACGGTGGCTGCGACTGTACTGGTCGATAGTCCGTCGATCCCGGTGCCGTTGCCGCCCGGGCCGCGTCCGGATTGTCCGGTGCTGCCGGCGTCGTTATCGAAGTCGCCGATCCTGAAAAACCTGTCTGACGGGCGAGCCTTCTGTGTCGAAGCGACCGTTGAAACTGTTGTCGGAACAGCGGTAGGCGATTCGTCGATGCGTGCGATATTGGCCTGACGCGTGGTCATTACCGGTGCTGCTTCAGGGCCCGGTTTGGGTTTTGCCTCCGGCTTCGGAGCGGTCTCCATTTCAGGAAGCGGTTTCTTTTCATCCGGTGTATCCACCGGTGCGATCAGCTCGACCATGTCCATATCATTCAGGTCGAGGTCGAGATTTATTGCAAAAAGACTAAATACCAGGGCAGCTGACAAAGCTATGAAAATAAAAGCTGCAGTAACGACAAAGTAGGAACCCCGATTCGATCCTCCCGTTGCCTCATGCTGTGTTTCGATCAATTCTTCAAACATTATTATTCCTCCGTGGGTCAATAACCCGATATGACAATATGAGTTTACGGTAGGAACTGCCTCACGAATGCAAAGTTTTGCAAGCAAACGTAGGGCCGCATCTGGGTGCGGCCCGGCAAATGTAAAGAAGTCTAAATTCCGGTATTATCCGGTGAAATTGTAAATGATGGTCCCGCTGACCTTGATCGGTTCACCCGAGAGTTTGGTCGGTGTAAACCGGGACTTTCGGGCGGCGTTTTCGGCCGATGCCCTCAAAAGCGGGTGGCCCGACACGGCATCCGCCGAGACAACATTTCCAAACTCGTCGATGAGGACGCGAACGCTGACCTGGCCTTTTGCATGGACCGCTTTGGCGGCCGACGAATAGACCGGCAGCGGCAGACTCATTGCCTGGCCATTGATCACTCCCATCGACCTGACGACCGGAGCCTTCGGCGTGGAAGGCGGATCTTTCTTGATCGGAGGCGGAGGTGGCTCCTCTTCAACCGCTTTGGCCACGGGTTCCGTCGCCGGGGTCAGGCCCGTTGCCGTGCCGGCCGTTGCTGTACCACTCGCCCGACGCCCCGATGTCTCGCCACCGACAGGATCAGAGTCGAATTTGCCCACCTCGAAGTATCCCGTTCTCGGTCGTTCTTTCTGCGTATTCCGAACTGTTGAAACCGCGGGCGGTGCCTCGCGAGGCGACTCGTCCACTCGGGCAATCACGGCTTGTCGCATTGGCAGTTTTGCCGCTGGTGCCGGCGCCGTTTGTGTCTGCTGCCGCTGCGGAGCAGGCTCAGTCGGGGTTGGCGCATCCGGTGGCGGTTCAACCGGGCTGAGCAGTTCTGTCAATTCAAACCGCTCTGTGCCGAGATCAAGATGCACGGCGAATAGGCTTGCGATAAGGGCCGCAGAAAGGCCTATAAACAAGACGAGTGAGGACGCCAGAAAGTAGGCCCTGCGATCTTTTATCTGGGCCGATTTGGGTTCAGTAAGTACCAATCGATCAAACATTTCAATAACCTCGGGAGCGGTCATGCCGTCCGTCATATATTAGAAGAACTGATGGTGACTATCGGTTGCACTAATAATGCAACCTTCATTAAGGCTGTGACGGGAGCGGGCCGATATGCCGATCCACCGGCCCGCCGGATAAGGTGAGGTTATCTGAGGAAACTGATCTGTCTAACATTGAGTTGCTCCTTGAGCGGCGGTGCCGGCCGCTCTCAGTTAGACACCGGTTGGACGGATTTGTTCCGAAGACAAGAGAGGCGGAAACGGAAAACGAGCGTTGGGTCGCAAAGCAGGAAGGAAGGCCGCAAACCAGAATGACCGATCTTGAATCAAGCGGAGAGCAGCGGATTGTACATCATGATCGCGTGGTTCTCGGTGACGAGTTCTTCGCTGGTCATTCCGTCGACGAGACTGGTCGTTCGCTTCCAAATGCGGTTGTGACGCGTGTAGCCGCCCCAAGGCTGCATCTTGATCAGGTGGTCAGTCTCGAAAACAGCATAGTCGTGTTCGCGTGGCCGATCGGAGAGGAGTTTGCCATTCAGGTATTCGTTGTCGAGCCAAAGTTTGATTTGAAAAGTGGCGTCGGTATCGTTGCGAAGCTGCAGGTCGATGTAGTTGTAGGCAAGTGTGGCTCCGCAAGCGAACGGTATTTTGCGGTCAATGTCGGGAAAGACATCAAAGCCATGACGATAGCGTTCAGTTATCGTCAACGGCGAATGAAGAGCCATCCAGTATAGTAGGTTCCCAAGTTGGCAAAGCCCGCCGCCGACCCCTTTCTCGATCTTGCCATTGTGCAGGACCAGGCCCTCGAGAAAGCCGCGTCTTGAAGTTGGCCGGCCGACCATACGCCAGATCGATAAGGTCTGGCCGGGTTTTATGACAACATCGTTTATAGGCTCGATCGCAAGGCGTAAATTCGTGACCTTGTTGTACTGAAGATACATCTCGACATCGCGAAGCGGCCGGAGGATAAATGAGCGATGGCAAAATATCTCGTGGGCGAGATTTACGGAATGGTCGGGGCGAGCAAAGCGTCTTGAGTTGGCGAGCCAGACCAACCGTCGCCGGGCGGTATAATATTCGCGGCCTAACAGACTTCGCAAATAGCTGCGTTTGATCGGTTTAGGGAATAGCTTGCGGTCCATCGGCTGCCAAACAATCGCGTGTTGAAATCAAATTGTAGCACTGGCCGAACCGACAATGTTAGCGTGCCGTTCGCTCCTATCTTGAATTTCTTACGGCAACGATCTCGGCTGCGATCGAGACGGCGATCTCTTCGGGAGTTTGACTGTTGATCGGGAGGCCGATCGGTGTACGAATGCGGGCGAGCTTATCGCTGTCGACGCCTTGATCGCGAAGCTCCTTCATCAATGTCTTCATCTTGGCCTCGCTGCCAAGGACACCGAAGTATTTCACTTTATGATCGATAAGGGCCTGGATGACGACGGCGTCGCTCGCGTATCCGAGAGTCATGACCACGACGTAAACATTATCGCTGGAGGGGATTTCCGCCGCGATATCCTGGTAAGAATCTACGATGGTCACCCGATCGGCAAACTGATTTTTGGCGATCGTATTAAGCGAAGGCCGGTCATCAAAGATGGAGATCCGAAAATCCAGTTTTGACATCAGCTCACTCAACGCAAGAGAGCAATGTCCGCCGCCGACGATAAAAAGATCATGCTTGTAGCCGAGGCGTTCGCGATAAACAAACTCGGTCTCGCCAGTTTGTGTGAAATATTGCGGCGAGTGATCTTCCATGTCATCGACCATCTGAAATCTCAAATTTGAGATCTCCAATGCTCGCGACTCGCGGTTTTCTAAACACACAATTATTCGCTGAACGGTTTCGAGATGGTCCGTCGTGAGCGGTTTGACGATAATCGTCTGACGGCCCGAACAGATCATCCCGCTCGAATTTTGGATATCTTTACGGTGGATCTGTTCAACCAGCTCCGCTTCATTTCTGCCTTCGGCCCTCTTACTTTTTACTTTGGCCAACTCCGCGAGCCGAACTTCCATTACGCCGCCGCCGATCGAGCCGCACAATTCACCATCAGCCGCAACGGCCATCTTGTAACCGGCGCGTCCCGGACTCGACCCGCTGCTCTCGGCGACGACGAGCAAAATTACACACTCATCTTGTAGCAGATGTTCGGCGACGAATTGCCATAGTTCGAGAGCCTTAGAGATCATTTCTGGTGCGGTCTAAAGCTATCTCTACGGCCGATCTCAACTCGCCTTTCAGGCTTTTTTCAAACTCTTCTCGGAAGTCTTCGAGGAGGGGGAGATCGACCATATCCTTTTCTCTACCGGATTCCCGCTTGCTGGCAATAATATCGCGAATATTGGCCACTGGAAATCCATCGACCACGTGTTTGCGTTTGTCGGCGACTTCAAAACTCTCGATCCCGTCGGGAGCAAACACAAGGTCAAGGTCGAATGGGCCGTCCTTTAGCTGAACAAAATCTACGCCGCTGATAATTTGTTCCGCGATATTTTTGTCGACCGAGAAACCAAGTTCGTTTAGAGCGTCGACAAGCTTTTTCCCGTTCTGTGGGCTTTTCTTTGGAAACAGATCGACATCTTGAGTTGCGGCCGGATAACCTAAAATTATCGCCCCGCCCTTGCCGATAAACAGAAATTCGACACCGTGCCTTGCAAACGCATTGGCAACTTCACGAGCCTGTTCGAGTTGGAAATAAGAGCGCTCAGGCATGGTCGTTGGAGTTGTGACTGACGAGTTTGAAGCCGAGATATCGGGGTAGATTTCTGTCGGCCCACTCGCGATACTCCTTCATCGTGTCGAAGGTGCGAACCTTTGCGTCGTCGAGAATTGGCTTGTGATTGCGGAAGAAGCCATATTTAAAACGCGATGCAAGGTCTCGTTGTAGCTGCCGACGGCACTGCTCGCGAAAATCATCCATAGGTGCATTCTACACGAGAAAAAGTCGACTAACGATACAGGTTCATCAAAACCTTTTCAGGCGTGAATGGACAATCGAATTCAGGCGAGCAGTCAGTGAATGATTTGATCGCGTTGCGGATCGCAAAATACGCGCCGATGCCGTACATCAGCGGCGGTTCGCCGACGGCTTTTGAGTTGAAGATGGCGAGGTTTTCGCGCGTAGTTTCGAGCGGCAAAACGGCGATCTCTTTTGGCACCGAATGGATGTCGGGAACCTTGTATGTCGAGAGCGCGTTTGAGCGGAGTTTGCCATCGCGGTCGTAAACGACTTCTTCCATCGTCATCCAGCCGAGGCCTTGGACGATGCCGCCCTCGATCTGGCCGAGATCGACGGCTGTGTTCATCGACGTTCCAAAATCGTGACAGCATTTTACGTAATCGATCTTGTAGCGGCCGCGAAGACAATCGACGGTGACGCCGACGATCGCCGTTCCATAAACGTGATACGCGAACGGATGTCCCTTCGCCGTCGTCCAGTCAAAACCGATGCCCGGCGTCGCGTAGTGCGAGTGCTCGCTCAGGTTCACGCGTTGAAGGTGTGCTTCCATCACAAGCGAATTCCAGTCGAGCGTAGTCTTTTCGCCGTTGCGAAAAACGAAACCTTGCTCAAGCGAAAGATCATCGACGCTCGCTGCTTCGACGAGGTCTTTTGCCACATCGAACAGCCGGTTGCGAATTGCGTCGCACGCAAGCTGCGTCGCTTTGCCGTTGAGATCGGCGGCGGCGGACGCGGCGGTCGGCGATGTGTTCGCGATGCGAAGCGTGTTTGTCGTATGAACTTTTACTTCGCCGATGTCGAGCCCAAACATCTTCGCGGCGACCTGCGCGATCTTTGTATTCACGCCCTGCCCCATCTCGACTGCGCCGGTCGAAACCGCGACGCTGCCGTCGGTGTAAACATGCACAAGCGAGCGAGCTTGATTCATCGGCGTTTTTGTAAACGAGATGCCGAAACACACCGGCATCATCGCCACACCTTTCTTAAAATACTTTGACGACGCGTTAAACTCATCGGATTCTTTATAGAGTTTTGTGAAATCGTATTTTTCGTCTGCCTGCGTCCACGACGTGACGGCCTCGCTTTCCGCTTTTTGTCCGTAAGGAAATTCGTCGCCATCGACGAGCAGATTTGCTTTTTGAATTTCTGCGGCCGTGACGTTTAACCTTTCCGCCGCGCGAGCGATCGCGGATTCGATGACAAACATTCCTTGCGGTCCGCCAAAGCCGCGAAACGCAGTGTTCGGCGGCAAGTTTGTGCGACAGCAATACGCGGTCGCCGTCACGTTCGGTATGTAATAGCTGTTCGTGCAGTGAAACAGCGTGCGTTCGAGCACGGGCGGCGAAAGGTCGCACGCGGCACCGGCGTTTTGATAGAACGTCGCCTCGTAAGCAACGATCTTCAGATCTTTGTCGAGGCCGATCTTATAGTCTGACGAATACGGATGCCGCTTGCCGGTCATCCGCATGTCTTCCATGCGGTGAAGCGCGTATTTTACTGGCTTTCCCGTTAATTGCGTCGCGACCGCGCAAATGCCTGCCCACGCATTTGCCTGATCTTCTTTGCCGCCAAAACCGCCGCCGAGCCGCTGCACATCGACCTCGACTTTGTGCATCGGCATGCCCGTAACGCGACACACAGCACGCTGCACGGCGGTCGGCCCTTGCGTCGAAGAATAAATTTTTATGCCGCCATTTTCGGTTGGCAACGCATACGCGCCTTGCGTCTCGATGTAAAGATGTTCCTGTCCGTTCTGTTCCGTGCGGCCTTCAAAAATGTGCGCGCAATTTGCAAATGCCGCAGCCGTGTCGCCGAGCACAAATTTTTTTGGCGGAACAATAAAGCTTTCGTTTGCAGCCGCAACACGTGGATCGGTCACGGGCTCAAGTTCGTCGATCTCGACGGTTATTTTCTTTGCGGCTTTGCGGGCGAGTTCTTCTGTTTCGGCAACAACGATCGCTATCGACTGCCCTTGAAAATGCACTTCGCCATCCGCAAGCAAAGGCTCGTCAGGCACGATGCCGCCGATCTGATTTTCGCCAACCAAGTCTTTCGCAGTGATAACGCGCACAACGCCAGCACTTTTTTCCGCTTCGTTTGTGTTTATACTTTTCAGTTTTCCGTGAGCAACCGGCGAATCAAACACACACGCATACAACGTCCCGCGAACAACCGGAACATCGTCGAGATAAACGCTCTCGCCCCGAACGTGTGAATGTGAATCGATATTTTTCATAAAGGATTAGCCACAGAGAACACCGAGACCTCTGAGCTAAAAAGTTTTCTTTTACTCAGCGATCTCCGTGAGCTCTGCGGCCAACAGTTCTACAAAATGTGTGCGAAAAAGCTGTCGCAGCAGCAGCCGTTTGTATTGCTCGGTGCCGCGAACGTCCGAGATCGGCGCGATCTCGGACTGCATTATTTCGTTGGCGGCTGTAATAGTTTCCTCAGTGATTTCTTTGCTGCGTAAAAAAGCTGACGTTTCTTTCAAATACAACGGAATCGGCGCGACACCGCCGGCGGCGAGGTGAACGGATTGGAGCGCAAGCGTCCCGCTTGCATCCGTCGTCACGCTCGCAGACATCGCAGTGTTGACCGTCGCGATGTCGAGATACGTGCGTTTGCAGACCTTTTCAAAATTAAATCGGAAGTCGCCGGACGGTTTTTTAAACCTAACCTTCGTGATAATTTCTTCGGGCGATCTAGCGAGTTGTTTGTAGCCGAGATAAAAATCTTTTAATGCTAACGTTCGCGTATCGCCCTTACAAACGTGCGGGCTTGTGCATAGTTCGATCTCAGCGTCGAGGGCGAGGAAAAAAACTGTCATGTCGCCGATCGGCGAGGCGTTGACGAAGTTGCCGGCGAGCGTCGCCATGTTGCGGATCGGCGTCGATGAGACGAGCTTTAAGTGTTTGTAAAGATCCGGGAAAACGGCGTTCATTACGTCCGACTCGAGCAGATCGGTGACGGTCGCCGATGCGCCGATCTCGATGAATTCGCCATTCTCGCGGATGCCGCGAAGCTGTTCGTCGTAAAGCAGGGGCGTTGCGTAGGATTCGGCCATATGCTCGGGCTTCTGGACGTACACGTCAGTTCCCCCGCCAACAAAGGGCACACTCCCTACCGGTCGTGTTTCCGCCTTTGGGGCCGAGTCATTTAGGTCACCTAAACGTTCCGTAATGTAAGCAAAATATTCGGGGACAAACTGTTTACCGTTAGCTGCTAATTGTTCACTGACTCTACATGCTGCTCGCTCGATCGACTTGTAGCCGGTGCAGCGGCAGATGTTGCCGTCGATGGCAGAGATGGCGGCTTCTTTATCAGCCGTTGGATGGTTACCACTGAGCAGAACGTCCTTTGCAGTTTGCGGACGAGGGCGTCCGCGTTCCGACAGGCAGAATCCGGTCAGCGACATTACAAAACCAACGGTGCAAAATCCGCATTGCGTGCTGCTCTCGTCAACCATTGCTTGCTGCACGGGCGTGAGCGAGCCGTCGGCGGGATTTATGCCTTCGATGGTGACTATGTGTTTTCCAGCCGCGTTCGCGAGCGGCATCAAACACGAAGTCATCGTGCGATAGCGAACTTTGTCGCCCATCAATTCACCGACGAGTATCGTGCACGCGCCGCAATCGCCCTCGCGACAGCCGATCTTTGTGCCTTTCAGATCTTTGTGATAACGAACAAAATCGAGCACGGTCTCGCCTGCGGGCTGATCGGTCGAGATATCTTCGTTGTTGAGGATGAATGAGATCATCTATAGTTCTATATCGTCGTGATGCCGGGACACCGAGGAAAGACCGGCGGTTTCGTCGAGATCTCCGCTGCGACACGGCATCCCCGGTCAAAATCTTCGAATCAGGACCACACCGGCGGTTATCAGAACGATCCCCGCAATGCGCGGCAGGTTAATTTCCTTGACCTCGACACCGAGTAGGCCGTAGTGGTCGATGATCAGCGACATCAGCAGTTGACCCGCGACGAATAGGCTGAACGTCATCGCTACGCCAAGCCTGGGCACCAAAAGTACGGCGGCGGTGACGAAACATGCCCCGAAAAAGCCACCGAGCCATGCCGTAGCCGGTGCTTGCGTGACTGCTGAGTAGCTCGCCGAGCCGAGCCCCGAGAAGAGGGCGACGATCAAGAGCAGCAAGGTTCCGACGACGAATGAAAGAAAGGCGGCGAAGATCGGGCTGCCGACCGTGATCGCCATGCGATTATTGGTCGCAGCCTGCGTTGGCATCATCGCTCCCGCGATCAAGGCGAGAATCATTAGAAAAAGCGTATTTGATGACATGAATTCCCGCGAGCTAATAGTCGGTTTTGTCGGCTTTTGCCTTCCATTCAGCAAAGAGTTGCACGGCCTCGTCGCGGAGGATGGTTTTCATCGACATCCGCCGCTGATCATTGGGCTTATCAAGTTCGGTGTAGATGTATTCATCGTCAAAGCCGGCCTCAGCGGCATCGTTGCGGTTCCCGGCAATGTAGATGTTTTCCGGCCGAGCCCAGTAGATCGCCCCGAGGCACATCGGGCATGGCTCACAAGAAGTGTATACGGAACATCCCTCCAACTGGAACGTGCCAAGTTCGGCGCATGCGCTTCTAATGGCGACGATCTCGGCATGGGCTGTCGGATCGTTGGAGGACGTAACCTGATTGTTTCCTTCCCCGACAATTTTTCCATCCTTAACAATGACGCAACCGAAGGGGCCGCCACTATTGGCGTCCATACCCCGGCGTGCGAGGTCGATCGCACGCCTCATGAATTTCTCATCACACTCATTCATTGTGTTTTCGGGCCGGTTACCTTGATCTCGTAGAGCTTCTTCCAATTCTTGCCGGTCACGAACAGACGATCGCTTGCGGGGTCATACGCGATCCCGTTCAATGTATTCTCTTCTTTTGGATGGCCTGAGCCTGGCCGATAATCTACCGGAGGTTGGTCGTCAGGCGATATCCCGGCGAGATCGATCCATCCGACTATCTTGCTGGTCGACGGGTCGATGCGAGCGATGTAGTTATTCTTGCCCAACGTCTCAGGGTGTTCGGAATGCCAGATATTTGCCCAGATCTCGCCTTTTACGAACTCAAGTTCATTGAGTTTCATCATCGGCTTACCGTCGTCACGCATTATCGCGAGCATCTTGTTCGACTTGAATGTCTCCCGGCTGAGTACGCGCATGACGTGCGTGCTGTCCGTCATATAAAGGTTCGTACCATCATTGGTGAGGCCCCAGCCTTCACCTTGATAGCTGAATTCGCGTAGGAGCTTGAAGTCGTTGACATCGAAAACGCGACAGATGCCTTCGCGCCAGGTGATCTGGTATATCTTGCCATCAAGGAGCGTTATACCTTCGGCAAAATCGGTCCTTGGGAGATCGAATTTCTGAACAACCTTTCCGGTTTCGATCTCGACCTTTCTCAGTGACGAAGAGCCATATTCACCTGTGCTTTCATAAAGAAAACCATTATGAAAAAGCAACCCCTGCGTGAAGGCATTCGGGTCGTGAGGATACGATCGAACCACCTCGTAGCCATAAACCGGGGGCGGCGCGGACCGGGTGTTCGAATTCGACCTATTGGCAGCAGTATTCGTTGAAACCGGCGAGCCGGAGCACCCAACGACCATCAGTCCGGTCAAAAGAACTAGAAGAAAGCGCATATCAGCAATGGTCTATTTCGGCATCGCGCGTTCGATAGCGGAGCGAAAACTCTCAAAGGAAAGCTCGCGAACACGGATACCGTTAACAAAGATCGTCGGAGTCGAACTGACGATATAACTGTCGCCATCGGCCTGGTCCTTTCGGATCTCGGTGGCCGTTTTTTCGGCATTAAAGTCTATCTCAAATTGCTTGGTATTCAAACCGATTTCCACCGCATATTTTGTCAACGATGCCTTATCGAGGGCATTCTGCCGCTTGTATAGCAGCTCTATATATTCGAAGAATTTGCCCTGAGCGTTGGCGGCGTTTGCGGCACGTGCGGCAGCGAAGGCGTTCTCGTGGATCGATTCCAGTGGATAATCGCGAACCACGAACCGCACTTTACCCGGAAACGATTCTATCGCTCGCTTCAGTACGGGATGCGTTGCTGCGCAAGCCGGACACTCGAAATCGCTGAACATGATAACCGTTACGGGCGCGTCAGCGGGGCCGATAGCCGGGTCATCATCGGCGGAAATGTTTTGCACAACCGGCTCAGGCAGTTTGAAGGCGATCGACGGGTTGTACTTGGCGGCCAGCTTCTTTGCGAAGGCTTCTTCGAGGGCGTAGCGCTCTTCGTTCGAGTAGTCCTTCATCTTGTTCGTGATCTCACGTGCGATCAGTACACTCGGGTCGATCTTCAACTGCTTGGCCTCTTCGGCGATCATCGAGTTAAAAACGACCTCATTTAGATCTGTGACAACGAGTTCAGCAACGGAGGCATTCAATTCGTACACCGCGACCTTGGCCGTATCTTCGAATTCTTTTGCCGTGATCACCGTCCCGTTGATCGTCGCGACGACGTCGGCCGGAGCAAGCCCCGGGGAATTGACCGGTTTACCCGCGACGTATTTGTATTTGGTCTTAAGCCGTGCATATAAGGCGCCGAGCACCTTTTGTTCAGGTTCTCGGCGAAGATAAGCAATTATCTGCTTTTTCGCTTTTTCAAGCGGCATATCGCCCAGGGCCTCTCGATTAGCATCGTAAATTGCCTTGATCTCCGTGTCGTTCGGAGCCGGCACTTTGGCCTTTTCCCCAGCCAAGATCCTGCCGGGTGAGCTGCCAAGAGCTTTTGCCTCGGCATCGAGGAGCCGCTGATTTACCATCTGGTCGAGAATGGCGGAGCGTGTCGCAAAGGTTCGCGTCGGAACGCTGGCAACGGCCTGCTGAGCCTCCTGGCCGAGGTCAGCGAGCTTGAACGATCGTCCGGCTGCAGTTGCGAGCACCTCATCCGCCTTCTGGGCATATAACGGTGCGGCAAGCACGGTCAGGAACACGCTGGTTATCAGAAGTTTCATAGAAATACGTAAAAGCCTTGAGGATTCTATCAATTCTGCCTAACTTAGACTAACGTCCCCTTAGATGTTCGATTGCCTCGTTTGGTATGCCGCCGTGCTATCGTTGACGAGCAATGGGCAAGCTCAAGAACGAATTCTACACTCGCCGCGATACGGTCGCCGTTGCCCGCGGACTCCTCGGCAAGCTTCTCGTCGTTCCCAATAAAAACGGGGAAAGAGTTTCGGGAATGATCGTCGAGACCGAGGCTTACCTTGGTGAGCGAGACCGTGCCGCACATAGCTATGCGGGCCGCAGAACGGCGAGGAATGAGGTAACATACGGGCCGGGCGGCCACGTGTATGTCTTCTTCGTTTATGGAATGTATTACCAGCTTAATGTTGTCTGCGGCAAAAGTGGCTCGCCGCATGTCGTCCTGATCCGTGCTGTTGAACCCGTCGAAGGTATTGAGACCATGCGGATCCGGCGCGGGCGAGCGACAGCGACAGGGTTTTGCGCAGACAAAGATCTAACGTCCGGCCCGGGCAAACTCTGCATCGCGTTCAACATCGATCGTGAACTTAATGGCACCAATCTGCGCAGCGGCAAGATCTGGCTTGAAGATTATCGGTCGGTTGACGAAGAGCAGATCGCGGTCGGCAAGCGCATCGGGATCGATCACGCCGGGGAGGACGCATTGAGGCCATTGCGGTTTTGGATACGCGGAAATCCATTCGTGAGCAAGCCGCGCTTAGAAATATCAGCTAAAAACTGATATTTTTATTGTTTATGTCAGAACCAACCATGAAGAAAGTCAAACCGGATATCCGTGCGATCACGCGGCTTGTGCCCCCGAGCGGAAACCTCGTTCAAGGGCAGTCGGAACTGCCGATCGATCCGCAGCTTGCGGCCGAAGCATCGGCCATTATTGCTGCAAGCAAGAATCATTATGGCGGCAGCGAGGGGGACGCGAATCTGCGAAAGGCCGTTGCTGAAAAGATCGCAAAGTACAACAGCATTCAGGTCGATGCGGACGCAACACCCTATGAGCTGATAATAACGAACGGTGGAACCGGGGCATTGATCGGGATTGCACAAAAGTTTCTACGAGGCCGATCGGCCCTCGTTTTTGAGCCGTATTATCCGTATCACAGGCGTATCCTTGAGGATTTTGGCGCTAAGACCGAGACCTTCGAACTTAACCCTTCCGATCTTGGCTTTGATAAGGAGGCGTTGCTCACACGATGCAAGCAACTTAAGGATCGTGTTGATTTTCCTCTCGCGATGATCATTGTTTGTACGCCGGCGAACCCGAGCGGCAAAGTGATGTCGCAGACGGAACTCGAAGCCATTGCAGATGTCGCGAAGGAGTTGGACCTGCTCGTGGTTTCGGACGAGGTTTACGAACATTATGTGACGGGCGAGAACCCACATGTGCCGATCGCGTCGTTACCAGACATGTGGGAGCGGACGATAACGGTCAACTCGTTCTCGAAATCGTGGAACATCTCTGGCTGGCGGCTCGGCTACGCGTACGGCAACGGCAAACTGATCAACCAGATAAATGCAGCGGCGAACGTCATATATGTTTGTCCGGCAACCCCTTTGCAGGCAGCTCTGTCCAAAGTACTGATGGCGGATGACGGCTATTATCCGCGCCTGAAGGAAACCTTTGACGCAAAGCGGAGGTACACATCGGGTGTCCTCAGCGATCTCGGCTTTAAGATCTATGATTCCGGTTCGGCGTTCTACCTCTGGGCACGGATCCCCGAGCAATATAGCGACGCCATCGCCTTTAACGAAATGCTCATGAGCGAAGCCGGTGTCGGCATGACGCCCGGCTCGGCTTTTGCCGACAGCGACGACTGGGATGCTTTTGTTCGTATTTGCATCGCCCGGGAAGATACCATTCTCGAAGGTGCGATGGAACGACTTCGGTCGGTATTGGCTTAGTTGATGTAAACTGTCGATATGAACAACATTAACGAGAGAATCACGGTCAATCCTAACCAATGCGGCGGGCGCCCGTGTATTCGCGGAATGCGCATTCGTGTGAGTGACGTACTTGATCTTTTTGGAGCAGGGCTTTCAAAAGAACAGATTTTAGACGAACTGCCTGATCTCGAAATGGAGGATCTGAATGCTGTTTTGAAATACGCAGCCCGAAAACTCGATCATCCGATCCTCGTCACTGCATGATAATTTGGATCGATGCCCAGCTTTCACCTGTGATTGCTCGTTGGGTAACCGCAGAATTTTCATGCGAAGCTTTCGCGGTGAGAGATATAGGTTTACGAGAGGCTGAAGATACGGAAATTTTTGATGCCGCTAAGAAAGCAAAAGCTATTGTCATCACAAAGGATAGCGATTTTGTTGGACTACTCGATCGGTTTGGGCCACCACCTCAGATTATTTGGCTGACTTGCGGTAATACCTCCAACGCGGCCTTAATGAACATCTTAGCTAGCAAGTTGGAAGCTGCGTTGGAATTGATTCGTGAAGGAGCGTCTTTAGTTGAAATAAACTCGCCTTATTAGATTTGTAATGAATGCATTTTTTGGGTTAAGCATTTCCAAAGTTTTATGATCAAGATTTTCGAGAGCGACGTCTTTGAGGCAGACGAGAGCATCTGCATCGCGGTGACAAACACAATTCTCGAAGGTGCGATGGAAAAACTGCAGCGTGTTCTTCGCTAAGGCAATCTAAAAAACGGTGTAATTATGAAACGATTCCTTGCTTTCCTGTTGTTGATCAATTTGCTGGTATCTGCCGCCTTCGCTGACGAGGGCATGTGGACCTTTGACAATCCGCCGCTAAAACAGTGGAAAGAAAAATACGGTTTTGAGCCGTCGAAGGAATGGCTCGACAGGGTGCGGCTTGCGTCGGTCAAGTTTCCGGGCGCGTCCGGCGTATTTGTCTCGCCAAATGGTTTGATCGCGACCAATCACCACGTTGCATCAGGATTTATCGAGCGGCTTTCGAGCAAGGAACGCGACCTGCTAAAGAATGGGTTTTACGCGAAAACGCAGGCAGAGGAACTGAAGGTCCCCGACGGAAATGTGCAGATTCTGCACTCATACGAAAACGTTACTGAACGTGTTCACAGTGCGGCGAGGGCCGGGTCCACCGACGCCGATGCGGCAGCAAAACGCACGGCAGAGATCGCGGCGATCGAGAAAGACTGTCCCGCGGGCCTTCGCTGCGAGGTAGTTTCGCTCTATAGCGGTGGCGAATACTGGAAATACCGTTTCAAACGCTACACGGATGTGCGACTGGTGATGGCTCCTGAGGAGCAGGCGGCCTTCTTCGGCGGCGATTATGACAATTTTGTCTTTCCGCGGCACGATCTCGATTTCACGTTCGTTCGCGTTTACGAAAACGACAAGCCGGCAAGCACGCCTAACTATCTTAAATGGTCGGCGACCGGTGCCCCGGAGGGTGAGTTCATCATCGCCTCGGGTTATCCCGGCTCGACGGCGCGGCTTTTGACCGTGGCACAGCTTGCCTATCAACGCGATATCGGCAACCCGCTGCAGGAAAAGGTCTGGAAAACCCGTCGCAAAGCCCTTGAGGATTATTCGAAACTCGGTGCCGAGCAGCTTCGGCAGGCAAATCCCGGAATGAGATCGTTGGCTAATTCGCTCAAACGTCTCGAAGGTCAGCAGAACGGGCTTCTGAATCCGCGGAATTTCGCCAAGAAAGAAGCAGAGGAGAAGGACCTACGCGACAAACTTGCAGCGAAACCCGATCTGAACAAGCAATATTCACCTGCATGGGAAGCCATAGCCAAGGCGTACAGCGAACTGCCGTCAAAGGCAAACCAGATCGCGTTTTCGAGCCTTGCCTCGTCGCGTCTTGCGACAATTGCCCAGCAGATCGTCACTTACCATATCGAGACCGCGAAGGCCGACGGCCAGCGTTATCCTGAATTTCGCGAATCCCGGCTGGACGCCTTCAGGTCGTCATTGCTGTCGCCCGCACCTAGTTACAGCGAAATGGAACAGGCGGCGCTGACGGCGTGGATGGCGGAAGCCCGCAGCGTGCTCGGTGCGAACGATCCGTTCATCAAGGCCGCGCTGGGCGAGGCCGAGCCGGCGGAAGTTGTCGGACGAGCGATCCGCGAGACGAAACTGCTCGACCCGGCCGCGCGGAAGGCATTGCTCGACGGCGGTGCTGCCGCGGTTGCCGCGTCAACCGATCCATTGGTCACGCTTGCTCGTCGTGTCGAACCGGTGATCCGTGAACTCCGCTCGTGGAGCGAAAAGAATATTCTGGCGGTCGAAACGTCAAACGGGACGAAGATCGCTCAGGCCCGTTTTGCCGTTTACGGTAAAAATATGCCGCCAGACGCCAATTCTCACCTTCGCCTGTGTTACGGCGTCGTCAAAGGTTACGAGGAAGATACGACGCTGGTACCTTATCGCACAACCTTCTTTGGCCTGTACGATCGGGCGTTGAGCTTTGACGAAAAAGATCCGTTCCACTTGCCCGAAAGCGTCAAGAACGCCCGCAGCAAGATCGACCTTGCCACGCCGCTCAACTTCGTTTACACCGCCGACACCATCGGCGGCAACTCCGGCTCACCCGTCGTCAACCGCCGCGGCGAAGTCGTCGGCCTAAACTTCGACTCGAACAACCAAAAACTCTCCAACCGCTACTGGTACATCGAAGAAAACGAAGGCTCCCGCGCCGTCGGCGTCCATTCAGCGGGGATCCTCGAGGCGCTGCGGAAGATCTACGGTACAGAGGCACTCGTTTCGGAGCTGCTTGGTTCATAGCGTCCGTTAAAACTGGTTTCACCCAAGCGGGCCGTCCACAACAAGCGGCCCTAAGTTCACTATGCACTATCACTTGATCGGAATTTGCGGTACGGCGATGGCTTCGCTTGCCGGAATGCTGCAGGCTCGAGGACATAAGGTCACCGGTTCGGATAGAGACGTCTATCCGCCTATGTCCACGCAGCTCGCGCAGCTGGGCATAGAGATCGTGCAGGGCTATCAGGCCGAGAATTGTGAGATCGACCGAGACGTGACGGTCGTCGGCAACACGATAATGCGAGGGAATCCCGAACTGGAAGAGGTCTTGAACCGGAAAATGTTGTATCGGTCGCAGGCTGAGACGGTAAGGGACGTGTTCATAAGGGCAGAAACACGACCGGTCGGGAGTGTGTCCCGGGCTGGCGAGAAGCCACTTGGCGTAAGTTCTGAAAATACACTCCCTACCGGTCGTGTCTCGGCCAAACGCTCGCTGGTGGTTGCGGGGACACACGGAAAGACGACGACGACATCGCTTGCGGCGTGGATGTGCGAGGTTGGCGGGCTCGATCCGACGTTTTTGGTCGGCGGCGTGGTTCAGAATTTTGGCCAGAGCTTTCGCGTGACTGACAGCGACTATTTTGTAATCGAGGGCGACGAATACGACACGGCCTTCTTTGATAAGAAGCCGAAGTTCATGTCGTATCTGCCGGAGATCGCGATCGTAAACAATATCGAATTCGACCACGCCGACATCTACAAAGACCTTGACGCTATCAAATGGCAGTTCTCGCGGCTGATGAATCTTGTTCCCGGCAACGGCCGCCTGATCTGCGGCATCGATTCGCCCGTGGTCGGCGAAGTTCTCTCCTCGATGGCTGGGAAGCTCTACACTACCGTCGAGACGTTCGGGCTGAGCGAAGGGGCAAAATGGCAGGCTCGCGATATAGAATTCACCTCGGACGGCACGCGGTTCAAGGTATTTTGCGAAAGCGAACCGTGGGGTGAATTCACGACGAATATGTTTGGCGAATTTAATGTTCGCAACTGTTTGGCGGTGATCATTGCGGCGGACGCCTGGGGCATTTCGCGCACAAAGATGCAGGAATGCTTTGACACATTCGAATCGGTGAAGCGACGTATGGAGGTTCGCGGCGTGGAGCGAGGCGTGACCGTCATCGACGACTTTGCCCATCACCCGACCGCCGTCGACGAAACTCTGAAAGCTCTCAGGCAAAGGTACAAAAACAACCGTCTGATCGCCGTCTTCGAACCGCGCTCGCGTTCGTCGCGGCTGTCGGTATTCGAAGACCAATACCGCAGAGCGTTCGCACACGCCGACTACGTTATCATCACCGCCGTTTTCAACCCCGAAGACGCCTTGCGTTTCGGCTCGACGCTCCTCGACGTTGGCAAACTGATCACGGACATCGCCGCCACCGGCAAAACTGCCATAACTCTCCCAGATGCCGACGCCATCGTCGATCACCTCGCCCCGCAAATGCAGGAAGGCGACGTCATCGCCGTGATGTCGAACGGCGGGTTTGGGGGCATACATGAAAAGATCTTGAATGTCCTGACGCATTGACTCGTTCATTTGTTTCACCCAAAAGGTGCCCCGATCGGGCGTTGATTCCCCGCAAGATCAACTCCAGATCGCGATCGTTCCGTGGGACGCTTTGAGTGTGGCGATCTCGTAACTATCATCAAACACAACAAGTTAACCACTATTCCGAACCAGCCCTGTCCCAAGTGTCCCACCCCTGTCCCAGGCCTTCGGTGGGACAGTTAACATATTTAGCATCAGTGAGTTACGGCGAATATTCGTCCGATCTTCGCCGGATTTTAAAAAAAGCACGTTACTTTGTCTTACACCTGCCATAATGTGCAACATTGTATCATACATAGGACACAAAAGTCAATGATCGGCTTCCCGGCCAAGGTCCTGCCGGCTCGCCCCAACCCAGGCGTCCTCGTCGAATTTCAGCCCTCCTGGAAGCAAAAGGGCCACCACCGTCGCCGCCTTATAGAACGTAAGGTTTTACGGCATTCACCAAAAGCTCTCGGATTTTTTGAGAGTCGAAAGTGTAATAGAATAGGGGCGTCCTTGGGGCGACAGCGATTCGTAAATGGCAACAGGTCAGGTCAAGTCCCGTCACGTGTTTGATGGATCTGCTTTTCAAAGATACGGGGAAGAGGGATTTATCCCGAAACCGATCCGCGAGTTTCCGTTGACCCATTTATTAAAGATCGCGGATGCCGAAAAATGGTAGCGTTGATGGTAAAATAAGCTTGAAAAGGAGGCATAAATGACCAACATCGTCGCAGAGATAACGGCCAAGTCAGCGTCGCTGCCGCCTGATCTGCAATATGAGGTTCTGGATTTTGTCGATTTTGTCGCCGGCAAACGACGCCGCGTCAAGACAACGGGAACTCCATTTCAGAGCGTTCGCGGAATACTGGAACGTGACTTGTCCAATCTGGAAATAGATCTGGCCCAGGTGCGCGATGAAATGTGGAAAAACTTTCCGGAAGAGGCGTCAGAATGAGTGCTGTGGTCACTGATACCCACGCCTTGCTTTGGTATCTCAGTAATTCAAGCAAGCTTTCGCGGGATGCTTCGAATGCTCTCGAAAATGCAGAGCAAAATGGATATCCAATTTATGTTCCGGCTATTAGCCTGATCGAACTGCGTTATCTGGTCGAAAAGGGGCTTGATATTGAGGAACGCGATTTCCGGCTGGTGATCGAGAAATTGAATAGTCCGCAGAGCGCTTTGACCTTTGCTCCGTTAAGCCAGGGAACAGCCGAAGACCTCTATCAAATACCACGCTCCATCGTTCCCGATATGCCGGACCGCCTTATTGCAGCAACCGCCTACAACCTCGATCTGCCGCTGATCAGCATAGATATAAGCATCCGCAACCTGAAAAACGTCACGGTTATCTGGTAATACGTTAGTTCAATGCCTGTGATCAGCAGATATAGCCGTCACCGGCAAGACGACCATAACTTTTCCCGGCGCCGCCATTGTCGTACCAATGCACATTCTCATCATAAAACTCGGCAGTATCGGGGACATTATTCACACGCTGCCGTTGCTGGCGGCGATTCGGGCGGCGTTGCCGGATGGCGAGATCTCGTGGGTTGTCGAGGAGCGGTCGGCGGAGGTATCTTACGGCGGGATGGGCTGATCGACGAAACGGTGTGATCTAAGAACTAATTTAAGCGAGCTTCCGACAAGTATGAAAGATGAACAGACAATAGCGGCTTTTCAGGAGTACCAGATACGGCGTTGGTACGATGAGGGCGAGGAAAAGTGGTATTTCTCAGTGATAGATGTTGTGGGAGCTTTGTCCGATAGCGCGAATGCGCGGGATTATTGGTTCAAGATGAAGATTCGGGTCAAGGCTGATGACGGTTTTGAACTGTCGACGATTTGTCGACAGTTGAAAATGAAAGCCCCAGACGGGAAAATGCGCGAAACGGATTGTTCGGACGCTCAGGGCTTGCTCCGGATCATCCAATCAATTCCTTCACCGAAGGCCGAGCCGTTCAAGCAATGGCTGGCAAAGGTTGGTTATGAAAGGCTTCAGGAGATGGGCGATCCGGCTCGTTCGCTTGATCGGGCTCGCGAAAACTGGCAGCGGCAAGGTCGCAGCGAAAAGTGGATCCAACAGCGGATGACCGGCCAGGAAACCCGCAATAAGCTGACTGACTATTGGAAAGATCACGGTGTTATGGGTGATGAGTATGCGTTGCTGACGAATATCATCCATCAGGAATGGAGCGATGTTAGCGTAAAGCAGCACAAACAGATCAATGGACTGAAAACGCAGAACCTGCGCGACCACATGAGTGAGGCGGAACTACTATTTACTGCCCTGGCTGAACTGACAACCCGGCAAATTGCAGAACGCGACCGGGCCGAAGGTTTTCCGGAAAATGTCGACTCCGGTCGTAAAGGCGGGCGCGTCGCGAAGCGGGCCCGCCTCGATTTTGAATTGGAAACCGGTAACAAGGTCGTATCGAGTGATAACTTTCTGCCCACGACACCAGAGAAGAAAAGACTAAAAAAAGGATAACCGTTCAGTCGCGACTTCGTCCTCGTACCAATGCACATTCTCATCATAAAACTCGGCAGTATCGGGGACATTATTCACACGCTGCCGTCGCTTGCGGCGCTTCGGGCGGTGTTGCCGGATGGCGAGATCTCGTGGGTTGTCGAGGAGCGGTCGGCGGAGATCTTGCGGGGGAACGCGTTGATCGACAATTTGATCGAGGTCGATACCAAGAGCCTGCGGAGCGGGAAGGTCATTGAGGAGATATTGCTGGGAGTAACGAAGCAGATAAAAGAGCTACGGCAATACAGTTTCGATATTTCGATCGATTTTCAGGGGCTTTGGAAATCGGCGGCGATAGGGAAGCTGTCGGGAGCGAAGCGGCGGTTCGGGTTTGATAAAGACGGGCTTCGCGAGGCTTCGAGCAGGGTTTTGCTGACCGATCAGATCGCGGTTTCGTCCGGGATCCATGTGATCAGGAAGAATCTTGCACTGGCGGCCGGCGCATTGGGCGTCGAGATCCCAGATACGGATCTTGAGTTTCCGATCGCGACCTCGGCCGAGTATATCGCCGAGGCAGATGCGATAGTCGCTGCGACCGAATACACAGGCCCAGGCTCGGGCGGGGATGGAACACGTATGTCGGAGGGGTCGCCCTTGCCGACGCGTGGACTTTCGGAGAAAGGAGGCTTCGCGGTACTCAATCCCGCCGGCGGGTGGGTGACGAAGCTCTGGCATGCGGAAAAATATGGCGAACTCGCCGACCGCATCTGGGAGGAACACGCCATGCCGTCGCTCCTTGTTACGGGCCCTAACGAGTCCGATCTGGCCGAGCGTGCGGCGGCAAGGAGCCATTCCGGTAAGCTGACCCTGGCCGAACCGAGTTTGAAAGGCTTTTACGAGATCGCAAAACGGGCGGAAGTTTACGTCGGCGGCGACACCGGCCCGACCCATATAGCGGTTGCGGCCGGCGCCCCGATAGTCGGAATTTTCGGGCCAACAGAATGGTGGCGAAACGGCAGCCCGCGGTCGGAAGATATCTGTGTGGAACGGGACGACATTGATTGCCGTGTGGATTGCCACCGCCGGTCGTGCTCAAATTGGATCTGCATGGACATCAGCGTGGAAACAGTTTTGGAGGCCGTTGGCAGAAGGCTAGCGCGGACTCACCGGTGAATGGGCCGGTTGATCCAACGGATACGGATAGTTGCACATGATCAACTTCGATAAAAGGCTGGTGCAGCGGATCCGAGTGCCGCTCGGGTTCATTTTTGCCATTGTCTTCCTGATCTTTGCCCGGCCGACGGTGCTGACGCTGGCGATAGGGTCGGTGATCGCCCTGGTGGGCGTGCTGATCAGGGGCTGGGCGTCGGGACACATTAGAAAGGCAAAGAAACTCGCCGTCAGCGGCCCGTACGGCTACACGCGGAACCCCTTGTACCTTGGCTCTTTGTTCATCGGCCTCGGCTTTTCGGCCGCTGCCGGTGTTTGGTGGCTCGCATTGGTCTTTTGTGTCTTGTTCCTCGGCATCTATTTACCCGTGATGCGCGTCGAAATAGGTGATATGCGCCGGATATTTGGCGAGGAGTTTGACGAGTACGAGCAGAATGTTCCCTTGCTGCTTCCGCGTTTTACCGCGTGGAAAAATACGGGCGAGGCATTCGATTTTCAGCTATACTTGCAATATCGCGAGTACCGGGCCTTGATAGGGGCGGCTGTGGTTCTTGTTATCCTTTCCCTGAAGGCGTTTTTTCTCGCGTGATTATGCGGTCAATGTTGCTAAGATCTTTTGGGCTTCTTCTTGCGTTCGCCGTCGCGACCATCTCGGCCACGGCACAGAACTACAGCGCGACCTCGGCGGTCGAGAATAAACCGCCGCCGCTGTCCGGAAAACGGTTCATCGGCGAGAAGCTTACATTCGAGGGCAAGGTCAGCCGTCTCCGAATAAGCATGGCGATCGCTGACCTCGTTTTCACCGCCGCTGCGGGAAAGAATGAGAACGAGCTTTCCATTAAGACGGTTGCTACGTCAAAGGGCACGATGCTCAAGCTTTTTCGATACAGCTTCCTTCAGGAATATGAATCGACCGTTGACTTGAACACCTTTCGGATCCTGACGACGACCAAACACGACGTACAAAAGCAGCGGGTTCGGGACAGCGAAGCGATCTTCGACTATGACGCCAAGCGCGTTACCTATGTTGAGACCGACCCGAAAGACAGCACTCGGCCGCCGCGGCGTATCGCCTCCGAAATAACCGATACGGTGAATGATATGGTCTCGGTCATTTATGCGCTCCGGATGCAGGAAATGGCGGTGGGCAAGAGGTTCGAGTTTGCCGTTAGCGATTCGGGCCTGGTTTACAAGGTCCCGGTCTCAATTGTTAAGCGGGAACAGGTTTCCACGCCGCTCGGAAAGCTTTGGTGCTATCGGGTAGAACCCGATATCTTCGGCCCCGGCCGGCTGATCGAAAGAAAAGGCAAGATGGTTCTCTGGATCACCGAGGATGCCCGCAAGCTGCCCGTCAGGTCGCAGGTGGATACGGAATACGGCAAGGTTGATATCCGTCTGAAGTCAGCGGCCGGACCGACATAGAATTAGCCACGCTTGTAACTTCGTCGAAAAGCCCGCATACTTTAGTATTGCGGTCTTTTGTTTTATGGCTACGAGAACGGATAAAAAGAAAGCGGAATCGACAACGGCAACGGCCAAAGCGGCTGTAGATCCTTTTGAATCGGTCGTTGAGGTCATCTCGACAAAGAAGCGGACAACACGCAATACTGCCGTCGAAGTAAAGGCGGTCGCGGACGAGGCTCCGATCAAGAAGACGCGGAAGTCGAAGAAAACGATCGAGACCGACCCATTTGCCGTCGTTGCTGCTCCGGCTTCAACGGGGAAGAAGACCCGAGCGGCCTCGGGCAAGGCGACGACCAAGCGGAAGAAGCCGACCCTGGACGTAACGAAGGACCTTGCGGCTGAAGAGCCGAAAGTCGAGGTCTCACCGGTCTTCAAGGCACTCTCCGAGGTCAAGCTGCCTGAACTCGGACGCGAGAATCGCGCGAGGCTTCAGATGCAGACGCCGACGCGACTCTATTTCTACTGGTCGGTCAAGGAGAACCCGTGGTCGCAGCTCACCAGAGTCTTTGGCGATGACCTGGGCAACTACACCCTCGTCCTCAAGCTGATCGACCAAACATTTGGATACGAAGAGATCCATCCCTGCGATGCGGAAGGGAACTGGTGGTTCGATGTGGAACCTGACCGGAAGTACCGGGCCGAGATCGGCTTCTACGCAACGGGACGGCCATACTTCAGGATCCTTCACTCGAATTCGGTCGAAACGCCGCGCCGCAGCCCCAGCCCGAGGGCGGCCACAGAGGCCGATTGGAAGGTTTCCGCAACGAAGTTTGCCGAGGTGCTCGATGTCGCCGGATTTTCGCGGGATGCCTTCGATGTCGCGATGGCGGGCGACGATATGGGACTTGCCGAAGACGCGTCCTATCGTGCCTTCAGGAGCTTTGTTGGCCGCGAGATCGGGCTCGAAGGAATATCGGCTGACGAGATCAGATATGCTCTGCTCGCATTGGCGTCAGGCATTTCTCTCGATGAACTCCGATCCAGGGTCAGCCCGGCGCTCTTTTCGATCCTGCAGGCCAATAGCGGCGAGCTAAACGCCGGAAATGCGATCAGCTCGCTTACAGAGCACTTCGAGATCGAGGAGACGGAGTTCGTCGAAGAGGAATTCGGCCCTGCGGTGTTTGGAGCGAGTCGCGTCAGTTTCCCAAAGGAGTTAAAGACTCGAACGGTTTCGAGCAAAAAGCCGGGTATCGAGTTTTCACCAAGGTACAATCCGGTCAGTTCGCATAGCATTCGATAGTTTTTCGGTTACTAGTGTTCGATCCAAAACGGGGATAGGCAGGATGAATAGGATCTCTTCATCCTGTTTATCTTGTCGATCCTGTTAAGATCTGGTGGACCATTTATGCCGGCTGGATACTTTAGTCTGATCCTTCACGCTCACCTCCCGTTTGTCCGGCATCCAGAATATCCCGAATTCCTTGAGGAAGATTGGCTCTACGAAGCTATTACCGAGGTCTATCTTCCGCTTATCTTTATCTTCCAATCGCTGCATGAACAGGACATCAAGCCTCGCCTCGCGATGAATGTTTCGCCGCCGCTCTGCGAAATGCTTGCCGACCCGCTGCTTCAGGAACGCTATACGCGGCATATCGAAAACCTGCTCGAACTGGCGCGAAAGGAAGAGCACCGAACCCGCAAGGAAGATCAGCCGTTTCACGCCGCCGCGAAGATGTATGTCGAGAATCTCTCGGCCTCGCTCGATCTTTGGAACGACCGTTACAACCGCAACCTTGTGAATGCCTTTCGCGAACTGCAGGACGAAGGCGTGTTAGAGATCATCACCTGCTGCGCGACGCACGGATTCTTGCCGCTCATCTCGACCCGCGAATCCCGCCGGGCACAGGTCGAGATCGCGGTCGCAAATTATAAGAAGCATTTCGGGCGACAGCCGCGCGGGATCTGGCTCGCCGAGTGTGCGTATGAGCCGGGCGTCGAAGGCCTCCTGGAGGCGAACGGGATCGAATATTTCATCAGCGATACCCATGCGATCCTTTACGGCGATCCGCGGCCGCGTTACGGCGTCCATGCTCCCGTTGTATGCCCGAACGGTACTGCGGTCTTCGCCCGCGACGTCGATACCAGCCAGCAAGTCTGGTCGGCCGAGATCGGCTATCCGGGCAACGACCTCTACCGCGAGTTTTACAGGGATATCGGCTGGGATGCTCCGTATGAATACTTAAAGCCTCACCTGCATTCCAGTGGTGAACGCCGCCACCTCGGCCTGAAATATCACAGGATCACCGGCCGGGATGTGCCGCAAAACCGCAAGGAACCGTACATTCCCGCTCTGGCCCGCGACAAGGCGGCTGAGAACGCAATGCACTTCATCGGTGAGCGGATAAACCAGGCCCACAAACTGCGCGAAACATTCGAGGGACATCCGCCGCTCGTTGTAAGCCCTTATGATGCAGAGCTTTATGGCCACTGGTGGTTTGAAGGGCCCCAGTTCATCGATTTCTTTTTCCGGAAGATCCACTTTGACCAGAACGAGATCGAATGTATAACGCCGGGTGATTTTCTCGACAGCGATCTCCCTATCCAGGTCCAGCGCCCGACCGCCTCGAGCTGGGGCGAGGCGGGCTACTACAAGGTCTGGATCAACGAAGGCAACTCCTGGATGTACCCATACCAGCACGACGCCGAGCGAAAAATGACCCAGTTCGCCGACCGTTATCGCGAACCCGGCGACCTCGAACGGCGTTTGCTGGACCAGCTTGCTCGCGAACTGCTGCTTGCTCAATCCTCCGACTGGGCGTTCCAGATCTACCAGGGAACGACCGTCGAGTATTCATCGCGGCGGTTCCAGTCGCACATCCAACGCTTTAACATGCTCGCCGAGATGCTCGACCAAATGCAGAAGCCCGCGCGTAAGCAAGGGCGTAACACTCAAGACGCAGTTTTGACACCCGCCCAACTCGATCTGCTCGCCGAAATAGAATCCCGCGACAACATTTTCGCCGAGATCGACTATCGGGTTTACTGCACCGTGCCAGCAGCCTAACGAGGCTGCCATTACAGTGGGCAGTAGCACGAAATATGCGGTGTCAATAAATATTGGACGCTACTAAGTTCCGGCTAGAATAAGTTGACATGAGACAGATTCCCTTTATATTTTTTCTGCTCCTGCTTTTTGTCCCAGGCGTCTGCTCTCAAACAAGTGATGTTCCGAAGATAAAAACGATAAAGGCACCAACGCCTGGATTTCCGGCTGAAGCTAACAATTTTATTTACGGAGACGCGGTTGATGTTCAGTTCATTGTCAACAAAGAAGGTAAAGTAACCGATGCCTTCGCCTACGGTCCGTTAGCGCCTTGTTCTAACCTTAAAGACATAACTGCGAACGCCATTGCCAAGGCTGCCGTGGACGCTACAAAAGCAATGGTCTTTGAACCGATTCTCAAAGATGGAAAACCCGTCGAGATAGGATTGACAACAACATACAAACTACCCATAACAGATCCACCAGCCCGAGAGGAGCCTAAATCCAGCAGAAAGGCGCTCTACCTTGCTAAACCAGAATACAAAGCGGAAGCGAAAGCCAAGAATATTCAGGGCGAAGTAAAGATTTTGGTCCTCATCGGCGAGCAAGGCAATGTCCTCTCCGCCGGAGCCCTCTCAGGTAACCCATTACTGTTAGGCGGTGCTATTGGTCCCTCCTGCAAAGCCCGTTTTGCAAAACACTCCACAAAAGCTATTGGTGTTGTTACATATCGTTTCGTTCTAAGTAACTGATCGATTTAGGAGCTTAGCTAAAAGTCTACGTTCCCCGCAAGATCCGTATAAATTGTGCTAACATTCGGAATATGGACTCTCTTAAATTAGTCATAGAAAGGCATTCTGACGGTTTTGTGTCTTACCCTTTGGGTTTGAAAGGCGTAGTTGTCGGGCAGGGGGATACTTACGAAGAAGCCTTGGCCGATGTCAGGTCAGCTATTGATTTTCATATTGAGACATTTGGTTCCGATGCTTTTGAGAGCGATTCACCAGTTCTTGAGGCATTTATTGCAGAAATACAGCTTGCCGCATAGTGTCAAAATTTCCCGTTGATGCTCCAAAGCAAAAGGTCGTCCGAGCTCTGGAACGGCTAGGTTTTGTCATCATCCGCGAATGAGAACACATCGCAATGTCAAGGGAAAACGACGACGGCACTCGCACACCGCTGACCATGCCAAACCACTCCGTAATAAGATCATCCACTCTCCGCATGATCTGTACGCAGGCAGGTATTTCCCGCGACGAATTTCTAAAGGCCTATAACGAATAACCCAAACCTTTTTGCTATTCATTTGAATAATCTTCGTCTTAAAGTTATTCTCATTATTTTGTATCTCGGAGGAAATTAATGGTAGAGAAGGGTGTTGAGATCGCTCCCGCGGAAGGGAAGCTTGGGATTTTGCTGGTCGGCCTGGGAGCCGTGAGCACGACGCTTGTTGCGGGTGTCGAGGCGGTAAAAAGGGGTATTTCGCAGCCGGTTGGAAGTTTGACCCAAATGGGCACGATCCGTCTCGGCAAGCGTACTGATAATCGCTCACCGCTCATAAAGGACTTTGTTCCGCTGGCCAGCCTCGACGACATCGTTTTTGGTGCCTGGGATATTTTTACCGACAGCGCCTACGACGCCGCGATGAATGCCGGCGTTCTGGAAAAGGATCTCCTGAATCAGCTTTCCGAACCGCTCTCGTCGCTCAAGCCGATGGCGGCCGTCTTCGAGCAGAACTACGTCAAACGTCTTCACGGCGACAACGTCAAGACCGGCAAGAACAAGATGGACCTTGCCGAACAGCTCATTGCGGACATCGCTCAGTTCAGATCCGACAATAATTGCGACCGCCTGGTGATGGTCTGGGCCGCCTCGACCGAGATCTACATTGAGGAGGGGCCGATCCACCAGTCGCTCGACGCGCTTGAGAAAGCGATGTACGACAACGACCCACTTGTTGCTCCGTCGATGATCTATGCTTACGCGGCGATGAAGTCGGGGGTCCCGTTCGCGAACGGTGCGCCGAACCTGACCGTCGATATCCCGGCGCTGGTCGAACTATCGGCCAAGACCGGTGTCGCGATCTGCGGCAAAGACTTCAAGACGGGCCAGACTTTGATGAAGACCATCCTTGCACCGGGCCTAAAGTCGCGCATGATCGGCCTGGAGGGCTGGTATTCGACGAACATCCTCGGAAATCGCGACGGTGAGGTGCTCGACGACCCCGAGAATTTCAAATCGAAGGAGGTCTCGAAGCTGTCGGTTCTCGAACACATCTTCCAGCCGGAAGTGTATCCCGACCTCTACGGCGATTTTTCGCACGTCGTTCGCATCAACTACTATCCGCCTCGTGGCGACAACAAAGAGGGCTGGGACAACATCGACATCTTCGGCTGGCTCGGCTATAAGATGCAGATCAAGATCGATTTCCTTTGCCGTGATTCGATCCTCGCAGCGCCGCTTGCCCTCGACCTTGCTTTATTCATGGATCTCGCTCAGCGGGCGGGGATGAAGGGAATTCAGGAATGGCTTTCGTTCTACTTCAAGGCCCCGCAGACGGCACCGGGGCTTTATCCCGAGCACGATATCTTTATCCAGTTGATGAAGCTGAAGAATACGCTTCGTCACATGCGAGGCGAAGAACTGATCACCCACCTCGGCCTCGAATACTACGACTGATCGGTGACTCGGCGGGGTGGCGGCCTTTTGCGTATCGAAGGCCGTCACCTGCGCCGGCGATATCTGATCTTCTCACCGCAATATTCCTCCCAAAACCGGATTTCTACATACCGGGCGAAAACGGTCTTGCATAATACGTTTCACCTGTGCTAATGATAAGGATGGCTTGGGCCTTCATACCGGAGCCGCTCGACTGGGTAACCCCCTCATACAACTCAAAGTTCAGCCAACGTTCAATCTTTTGAAATCATCATTGTGAACGGCCAGCGTGCCGTCCATTTGATAAGCAAGGAAACCATTGGTCAACCGTACTAATAGCAGGCCGAGACAACCGGCAAGGTGAGAAGATGAAACAGGAAACGGCAAAGAAAACGGCAGCATCGGAAGCGGGAATTCTGCTCGACCCTGATCGCAAGAGTCCGCGGGCGGCAGAATTCGAGGAAAAATTGTCGGCCCGGATCGTCGGACAGGAACGTGCAGTTCGGCGTATGAGCGGCCTTTTCCAGATATACCTGGCAGGGATGAACAATCCGTCGCGGCCGATCGGGACTATGCTGTTCCTTGGCCCTACGGGTTCGGGGAAGACGAGAGTTGTCGAGGCCGCCTCGGAGGTGCTTTTCAACGATGCCTATTCGGTCGTGAAGATCGATTGTGCCGAGTTTCAGCATTCGCATGAGATAGCCAAGTTGATCGGGTCGCCTCCGGGGTATCTCGGCCACCGCGAGACCTCGCCGATGCTGACCCAGGAAAATCTCGATAAGGCCCATACGGATGATACAAAATTGACCTTTGTCCTGTTCGATGAGATCGAGAAGGCGTCTGATTCGCTTTGGCAGCTGCTGCTCGGCATTCTCGACAAGGCGACACTCACGCTAGGCGACAACCGAAGGGTGGATTTTTCGCGTACGATCGTTATCATGACGTCGAATCTCGGAGCCCGCGAAATGTCTGACATGATCTCGGGCGGCATCGGCTTCAGCCCGACGAAGACCGACCAGGCCAAAGAAGACAACGAGATCGACACAAAGATCTATCGCACCGCGCTCGAAGCAGCGAAACGCAAATTCTCGCCCGAGTTCATGAACCGCATCGATAAGGTAGTCGTCTTCAGGAGCCTGAAGGAACATCACCTGCGGCAGATACTCGATATCGAGCTCAAAACGGTCCAGGACAGAATTACCGAATCGGCCGGGACGAAGTTCATCTTCGAATGCAGCAACGAAGCGAAGGAATTCCTCTTGAGCGAGGGCATCGATCTTAAGTACGGCGCCCGGCATCTGAAGCGGTCCGTTGAGCGATTTCTCGTCTATCCGCTATCAAATCTTGTTGCCACCGAACAGGTCGCAACCGGCGACTATGTGCTGGTTGATTTTGATGCAGATCGCGATCAGCTTAAGTTTACGAAGCAGTCGGGAAAGATGATAATCGCCGACGCGGCAGACGAAAAAGCTGACGACAATGAACCCCTGATCAGCGCGGATGCCGTGGGGTTGCCGCTGCCTCAGGCACAGGCGGCAACCGAAATGAGCAAGTCGAAGGGCGAGAATAACGACAGGTAGCTCTTGGTTCGCGCTAAAGTCGGGCTTTGCGGATACCCCGCTTCTATTTCGCCCAATCAAGCGAGCGGCTGACCGCTTCGCGCCAGCGCGCTATCAGTTCGTCAGCAGCGTGAGAAGACATCGACGGTTCAAAGCGCGCGTCGGGTCTCCAATGTTCCGCGATCTCCTGCTGATCATGCCAAAATCCGGTCGCAAGACCCGCAAGGTAGGCGGCTCCTAACGCCGTTGTTTCGGCAGTTTTCGATCGAACAACCGGGATCTGGAGTATGTCCGCCTGAAACTGAAGAAGGGCCTCGTTCCTGGTGGCGCCGCCATCGACCCGGAGTTCCCGAAGCTCATTTTTCCCGTCCGCATTCATCGCCGCAAGCAGTTCGGCGGTCTGAAAGGCTATCGATTCGACCGCCGCCCGGGCGATGTGCGCATGCCCGGTACCTCGGGTGAGGCCGATGATCAGCCCTCGTGCTTCCTGATTCCAGTAAGGCGTGCCGAGCCCTGCGAACGCCGGCACGAAATAGACGCCGCCATTGTCACTGACTTGGGCCGCGAGGCTTTCGACATCGGACGAAGATCCAATGATCCCTAGCGAATCACGAAGCCATTGGATAACAGCCCCGCCGATGAAAACACTTCCCTCGATGGCGTATTCGACCCGACCGCCGATCTTCCATCCGATCGTCGAAAGCAGGCGGTTCTGCGATCGCACGGGATCCGTACCGGTATTCTGCAGCATGAAACAGCCGGTGCCGTAGGTGTTCTTGGTCGAACCGCTTGAAAAACAAGCCTGCCCGAACAATGCGGCTTGCTGGTCGCCCGCAATGCCGGCGAGCGAGATGCCTTCCAGCTCCGGCGGGCAGCTGACATCGCAGTATTGCTCAGATGAACTTCGTATCTCGGGAAGAATGGCCCTCGGTATGCCGAATATATCAAGCAGCTCATCGTCCCACGCCGCGGACGAGATGCTGCAGAGCATAGTGCGCGATGCGTTCGACGCGTCGGTGATATGCATTCTGCCGCCCGTCAGCTTCCATGTGAGCCAGGTGTCAACCGTTCCGAACGCAAGCTCGCCGTCAACGGCCCGTCCCATCGCATCCGGAATGTTATCGAGAAGCCACCTTATCTTGCTCGCGCTGAAATAGGCATCTACTTCGAGCCCCGTCTTCTGGGTAATGATCGTTCCGTATTGTTCACGGATCGAATTGCAGAATTCGGAAGTTCGCCGATCCTGCCAGACTATCGCATTGTGGATCGGCCGCCCGGTGGAGCGATCCCAAATGATCGTCGTTTCCCGTTGATTCGTGATGCCGATCGCATCTATATCCCGGGCTCTGAGGCCCGCCTTGGCGAGAACCTCGATCGCGGTGTCCAACTGCGACTGCCAGATCTCTTCGGGATCGTGCTCGACCCACCCCGCTTGCGGAAAGATCTGTCGATATTCCCTCTGGCTGACCGCCACTGCCGTTCCGTCGTGATCGAAAATGATCGATCTGCTGCTGGTTGTACCTTGATCAAAGGCGAGTATGTATCTCATAGACAAGCCGAATGGCCTCAATTTCAGGCAAGATAAAAATTGCACATTAGCATATGATTGCAAAACATATATGCATAACGTAATATGTTGATCGATGGGCGGCCAGTTAGCGTCACTAGAACGATTGTTCCTCGCATTGTCCGACAAGACGAGACTTCGGCTGCTCGGCTTGATGGCAAACGGGGAAGTCTCCGTCGGCTTCCTCTCGGAACAGACCGGCGAGAGCCAGCCGAAGGTGTCCCGACACCTTGCGTATCTACGCAATGCCGGCATCGTGGCAACCCGCCGCGACGGTAAGTGGATATATTACTCCATCAGCCCCCCGGATGACCCTCCGTCAGCGAACGTACTGGCATCTCTGCTAGCGAACCTGAGCGGGGACGCATTCGACCATGCTCCGAAAGTGCGGCCTTACCCGGAAGTTATCGCGTCCTCGTCAACCGAACCGGAGGCGGATCGAGATCCTGAAGAACCGGCCGAGGTCGAGTTTGAGGATCGGGAAGAGATGGAGGTGTTTCTCCTTTGATCCCCTTCGTAGGGGCAATGCCGACAGCGGTTACCGCAACAGTAGCCGCGATCAAGCAGGAAGTGCCGTGTGAGCACCATTAGTCCGTCATCAAAATAGAAATCGATCCCTTCGACAAAGGGTTTGGGTTGCTCGGTCGTATCCCCGGTTGATTCGATATTATCGGGCATATAGTGTCAGGAATTCCTTGTTGCCTTCCGCGCCCAGGATCGGCGATTCGATCAGGCCTTCGATCTTCAGGCCGAGATCCCGTGCGAACGAATTTATCTCGTCGATCACTCGTTGATGCTTTTCCGGCTCTCTGACGATACCGCCTTTGCCGACCTCGCCGCGCCCGACCTCGAATTGCGGTTTGATGAGTACGATCAGCTTGCCGGCCGGTTTTAAGAGCGGAATGATCGCAGGGATCACCTTCCTCACCGAAATAAAGGAAAGATCCATCACCGCAAGATCGAATTCGTGGCGGAAAAGATCGGGGCGCAGCTCGCGGGCATTGGTGCGCTCGCGTGCCTCAACTCGCGGATCATCGCGGAGCGACCAAACCAATTGGTTGGTGCCTGAATCGACGGCGACGACATGACGCGCACCATGCTGCAGAAGACAATCCGTAAAACCACCGGTTGACGAGCCGATGTCAATGCAATCCCAGCCGCCGGGATCGATGTGAAACTCTTTCAAGGCCGCCTCCAGTTTCAGGCCGCCGCGGCCGACGTATCTGAGCTCGGCGGATTCGCCTTTGAGGCGGATGGTCGCGAGCGGGTTCACCATATCAGATGCCTTTTCGATCTTTCGCTCATCGGCGAGAACAACGCCCGCCATGACGAGGGCCTGCGCCTTTGTCCGCGAATCGGCCAGGCCGCGATCGACCAATAGCTTGTCTATGCGTTCTTTCGGGCTCACAGATAAAGTTTGAGGCCTCGCGTTGCGATCCGAAATCCTCGGCGCCGGACCTCGGCGATCTTCGTCGCGACCTTTTGCACCAGCGGATTGCTGTGATTGAAATGAATGAAGTGAACCTTGTTCCTTTCCTTTAGCGGTAGCGGTGCGAGGAGCTTCATCGTTTCGGAAACAAAAGGATGCGGCACCTCGCTCATCGGCCGGTTGATCTCGCCGTCCGCAAAAAAAGTTCCATCAAGGAGCAGGAGGTCGTTCGCGCGAACAAGACCGGCCAGGTCAACGTCCCATTTCTCCCACTTGTCGATATCCGGGATGAAGACGAGCGAACGCCCAGCCGAACTTATCCGAAAGCCGACGGTTTCGGAGAGTTCGTCGCGATGCGGCACGAGCAGCGGCTCGACCTTAAGGCCTGCCACGAGTGTTACCGGCTCGTGAGCCGTAAGGGGCATCAGTAAAATGTTCTCAAGATCGACAAGCTGCGACCACGGCGCATTTTCCTCGAGCATCTTCTTCATCCTCGGCATCGCATAGACGCGAATGTCGCGGCTTCCCATCGATTCGCGTCCGAGATACATCAGGCCGGTGTAATGGCCGATGTGCGCATGCGTTAGGAAGATGCCGTCGAGGCGGTTCGATCTGTTACCGGTCGCAGCCTTGACGAGTTCAAATTGTTCGGGAAGGTCAGGGGTCGCGTCGAATATCCAGCGTGAACCCGAGGCCGGATCGATAAGGGCGATCGACGAGACCATCTCGCGCTTCGAAGCATCCTTCCAGGCGGCCCTGCAAAACGGCGTCTCGCAGCCCATCTGCGGCACTCCCGCATCCTGGCCGGTGCCGAGCACGATAACGTATGGCCGCTCGGCGCGTATCAGCGCGACGAAGGCAAGGAGAGCGAAGACGACGTATGAAAACCTGATTTTTTTGACCATTGTGAAAGTGATATTCTAAGCCCGATGACCTTGGAAAGAAAGCTGTCCGGATTCGCCAAATATGCATGGTTCGTTCTCATTTACAACATGCTTGTAGTGCTTTGGGGCGTTTTCCTGCGAGCGTCTAAGTCAGGAGACGGCTGTGGCCAGTTCTGGCTGACCTGCCAGGGCGAGGTCCTGCCATCGGCGCCGCAGTTCAAGACCGTGATCGAGTTTACACACCGGATCATGAGCGCGGCCGACGGGGTCATTATGCTCGTACTTCTCGGCTGGGCATTTGCGATCTGGCGCGCCGAACGGTCGGAACGCTCGGCCAGCGTGCTCAAGACGGCAGGTGCCGCATTCTTCTTCGTCCTAACCGAAGGAGCCGTCGGCGCCGGACTGGTGCTCACGGGAAATACGGCGGAAACACTGACCGCGGCCCGGCCCTTCTGGATGGGAGCGCATTTGATCAACACGTATATTTTGCTCGCGTTTCTTGCCTTGACAGCAAGGGCCGCCGCCGGGGGAAAACTGTTCAAACTGCGTGTTTCCGCGAAGTATCAGACCGCTGTCGCGGCAGGGATCCTTGCGATATTGATCGTCAGCATCACCGGATCGATCGCGGCATTATCGAATATGATCTTTCCGTCGGGAACCTTGTCCGAATCCATCGCGAAGGACTTTTCCGAGACGTCGCACATCCTTCTTCGCCTCAGGCTCCTCCATCCGGTCACCGCGGTCCTTTCGGGCGTGTTCATTGTCTTTCTGACCGGCTGGATGGCGAAAGAGCGTTTTGGGGATACCGACGTTTCATGGTGGTCGAATGTGATCGCCTTGCTCATTTTGATCCAGATCGCATTCGGGGCGATGACGCTGCTGATGCTTGGCCCGATCGTAATGCAGTTGGGGCATCTCTTGCTCGCAGATGCCGTTTGGATCAGCTTTGTGATGTTCGCGGCGAGCTTCCTCGCGTCGGATGCCCGGCCAAAGCCCATCGAGGAGAGGCTTACCTAAGCTCTCTCGACCAAGCGGCACCCTTATTAACAAGTGCGTCGAGAGAATGCTGCAACTCGGCGGTTGCGGTATCGAGGTCGCGGTCCTCGGCATCGGGCGAAACGAAAATTGGCTCGCCAAAGAACACTTTTGCCCGTGAAAACGGGATCGGGATCTGCAATCTATCCCACGTTCCAAGTGAGCGGAACGATGATGTTTCGAGCGCGAACGGAACGATCGGGCAACCTGTCCTCTTGGCCAGCAGGGCGGGGCCGGGTTTGACCTGATATCTCGGCCCCTTCGGCCCGTCGATGGTAAAGGCGGACGGCACGCCGCTCTTCATCATTCTTATCATTTCTACGAGTGCTCGCGTTCCGCCTCGCGTCGAAGAGCCCTTGATAACACCAAATCCCAGGCGCTGAATACATCTGGCCGTATATTCAGCGTCGAAACTGATCGATGACATTACAACGATGCCGCGGTTTCGAAAAAAATAGGTCGAAGCGAAAATGCGATCGTGCCAGAAACACAAGATCGGCGGCTTGTATTCGTCGTCGCGGCTCGACATCGGGTCGATACCATCGGCTTCGAATCGCAAAGTCATTCCGATCATCTTGACGAGGGCGTAAAACACCCAACCTCCGACCCGCACGAGCAAGCGCTGCTTCATCGTGTACTGATCGATCGGCAGAAACTCGTAAACTTTGTCGATCTGGCCCGCCATCGCTAGAAAATAACTACCAACTTAAGTTATTATTTGCAACAACAGCACCTTGTAGTTCGTAATCCTGTTGCTCTCCTTGCCTATGCATCGAAAGATCCTGATCATCGACGACCACGACGACCTCGCCACAGCTCTCGAAGAGGTATTCGTTCATGTGGGCCACAATGTCGAGATATTGGAAACGCGAGCCGACGCACTCAAAAGACAACTGGATTCATATGATCTCGTCATTACGGATCTGGATGTTCATCCCGAAACGGTCGAGCTTTTGAATTCCAACGGGAACGGCCCGGTCTGTTTACCGTGTGTTCCCACCGAAAGGTTCGGTGAACACGTCAAGGCGTTCAAGATATGCGCGGCGAATTTTCGCCGGGATGAGTTTGACGAGAACGAGCTAAAAGATATGGTCGCGACGATCCTGGATTACAAGATCCGTTTTGTTGACAAAAAAGAGATTGTCGCCGATATGCACGAGAACATCGAGTTCGAGTTGCCCAGCGCGATCTCGCTGATGCATATCGTGCTCGAATACCTGATGAAGCGTGTTGAAAAGCTTGGCGTCATCAAACCCGAGCAGTCGAACCTCTTTGTCGCGCTCGACGAGGCTTTCGTCAACGCCGTCAAGCACGGCAACAAGTACGACGCCCAAAAACTGGTGCGTATAACGGCCGAGGTCTCGAAACAGGAAGCAAAATTTACCATCGAGGACGAGGGCGAAGGCTTTGATGTGAAAAACATCCCCGACCCGCTCGACCCCGAAAACCTCTTCAAAACCTCAGGCCGCGGCGTGCTCTTTATCTACAACATCATGGACGAAGTTGTTTACAACGACCGCGGGAACCGGCTCACGATGGTAAAGAAGGCCGTTGAACCAGCCGAGTAATTGTTCTAAAACCTCTAAGGCGGACCTCATTCTAGTAGGGAGATTTTTGTGCGCTTGTCCGCTGCTTATTTTAACACGCCAATGTGTGTTGCAAGTGTCACAAGTATGGTAATATGACATTCAGCGAGGAGTATGTCAATATGAGAAGAGCGGTGAAAACGGGCGGTGGAATTGTCAGAACCAAAGTAACGCAAGGCGGGCGGATCGTCATACCAGCCGAGATGCGACGACGCTTGGGGATCGAGATCGGTTCGGATGTGAACCTGACACTTGATGGTGATTCCGTCCGAATTCTGACACAGAAGGAGTCAATACGAATGGCGCAGGCATTGTTTCGAAAAATGGTGCCTGAAGGCGTTTCGCTTGTTGACGAGCTAATCGCCGACCGGCGTCGTGAGGCGGCTAATGAGTGATTATATTCTAGACGCCTCGGCCGTTCTTGCGGTACTTCAAGCCGAAGAAGGCGCCGATAAGGCGACGATGTATTTTGATAGCGGGGCTATCTCAACGGTCAATGTGGCCGAGGTACTGACCAAGCTAATAGAGAAAGGCAATGATCCCGTGAAAGCGGTCGAGGTCTTTGATCTGCTCCAACTCAATGTTATTGAGTTTGATCGGGAGCATGCCAGAAAAGCGGCTGAATTGAGGCCTTTAACAAAACATCTCGGATTGTCTCTCGGCGACCGAAGTTGTCTCGCTGTCGCCATTATTAATGATGCGACGAGTGTTACTGCGGATCGGGACTGGAAGGGTCTTACTTTTTGTCCGATCGCTGTCATTCGGTGATGCGCGTAACAATCGCCCAGATCAATACCACCAACGGCGACATTGCCGGGAACATTTCGAAGATCGTCGCCGCAATCGAAAAGGCGAAGAGCGACGGCTCGGACCTGGTCGTTTTCCCTGAGGTTGTAACCCACGGATATACGTCGCAGGACTGGTTTCAGGACGCGGACATTATCGAGAATGTCGGTGAGCCGCTGCGTGATATTATTCCCGTAACTAAAGGCATCACGGCGGTTATCGGGACGATCAGAAAGAACGAGGACGGTGACGGGCGGCGTTTGTATAATGCGGCGGCGGTCGTCTCTGATGGCGAACTGCTGGGATTTGCGGACAAGACGCTGCTGCCGGAATACGATGTTTTCGACGATCCGAGATATTTCGAGCCGAGCGAGAAGCGGCGGCTGTTCGAAGGAAAGGGCGTCAAGCTTGGCGTAGTCGTTTGCGAGGATTTCTGGAACGACAAAACCTTTTGGAAGGAGCGGCTTTACGAGAGCGATCCGACCGATGAGGTGATCGCGATGGGGGCGGACATCATCGTTTCCGTCAACGCGTCGCCGTATAACAAGGGCAAGATCAAGCTGCGGTGCGACATGGTCGCACACCGCGCGAAGCTGCAGAAGAAACCGATCGTTTTCGTCAATCTCGTCGGCGGGAACGACGGGATCGTCTTCGATGGGGCGAGCCTCATCGCGGACGAGGAAGGCGACATTATCCTTCAGGCCGCGGCCTTCGAGGAGTTTGTCGAGACGGTCGAACTCGATGTGCGAAAGCCTGATGCGCGTGGGATAACCGGCGGCGAGATCGACGCGATCCACAAAGCCCTAGTTCTTGGGATACGTGATTATGCGGCAAAGAACGGATTCAAGAAAGCTGTTTTGGGGCTTTCCGGCGGCATCGATTCCGCGCTTGTGGCGACGCTTGCCTGCGAGGCGATCGGTGCAGAAAACCTGCTTTGCGTGATGATGCCATCACCGTTCTCGTCCGCCGGAAGCATCGGGGACAGTGAGGAATTGGTTAGGAATCTTGGCTGCGATAGCCGTATCGAGCCGATCTCAGATGCATTCGAGGTGCTTGTTGACCAGCTCGATCTAAAAACCCCGACAAAAGGCGGCGAATCGCTGGCGGCCGAGAACCTGCAATCGCGCCTTCGGGGCGTGATCCTAATGGCCATTTCAAATGCGGAAGGGAGGCTTTTGCTCTCGACCGGAAACAAAAGCGAGCTTGCGGTTGGCTACTGCACGCTTTATGGTGACACGAACGGCGGCCTTGCCGTACTTGGCGATGTCCTAAAGACCGAGGTCTGGCAGATCGCCCGGCATATAAACGAAAAAGCCGGACACGAGGTCATTCCCAACCGGATCATCGACAAAAAACCGTCGGCCGAACTTGCCCCGAATCAGTTCGACCAGGATTCGCTGCCGCCCTATGAGGTTATGGATCCGATCCTGAAGATGTATTTCGAGCAGAAGGCCTCGCCTAGCGAGATCATTGCCGCGGGGCATGACCGCGATCGTGTTTACTGGATCCTTAACAAGGTCGAACACCCTGCAAACGAATTCAAACGTCAGCAGCTGCCGCCGACGCTGATCATCTCAAAGAATGCGATCGGTATCGGCAGGCGAAGACCGATCACGCACAAATATCGAAGATAGCGTCGAAGATTTTTCTTTTATTCAGTGAGAGCGGTGCGTTACAATTCTACTGTGTGGGCGATCTCCCAGAAGACCCCGGCAAACCCCGCGCGTTTCGCGCATAAATAACTGAAAATAAGGGTCGATTGAGACTTTTTTTCCTGCGAAGAAGCCGCGCTTGCCGGTATTCTCTATGTTCTTCGGTGCCGCGAAGACTATGGAAACAGCTAGAAGTACGCAAACTGAACGCGATCGAGCGAGGGGCCGGGTGTCTCCGGTTGTCTCCATCGTCACGCCCGCATACAACGTTGCCAAATATATTCTGACGACAGGAAAGTCGGTCTTTGAACAGACTTTTCGGGATTTCGAGTGGATCGTCGTAAACGACGGCTCGCCCGACACGGTCGAGCTTGAGGATGCACTAAAACCATTCATCGATCGGATCGTCTATCTCAAGCAGCCTAACGCGGGTGCGAGTATCGCAAGGAACACAGGCATCAGGGCGGCACGTGGCCGATATATTGCTTTCCTCGACGGCGATGATATATGGGATCCCAGGTATCTCGGACGGCAGGTCACGTTCCTCGAGGAGAACGATCTTGACATGGTCTATTGCGACGCGGCACTCTTCGGCATGGCCGACGGGCTCGGCGAAACATTTATGGTGAATGCCCCGTCGAATGGCCCGGTAACTGTCGATTCTCTGCTCGATCTTCGGTGCAATGTGATCACCTCGGGGACCGTTGCGAAACGTGAGACGGTGATAGATGCGGGGGCCTTTGAGGATGCCCGGGTTCAGGGCGAGGACTTTCATTTGTGGGTGCGGATCGCTCATAACGGGCGTCGGATAGGCTATCAGAGAGATGTTTTGCTGAAATACCGCGTCAGCAATGTAAGCTTTTCGGGCGATGCAGTAAACCGGGTTATCCGAGCCATTGATGTGTTCAAACGGCTCGACTCAGCCCTCGAATTGACTCCCGCACAACGCTCGATCATCAAACGCCGTATCGAATGTTTCGAGGCCGACCTGGGCATTGCGAGAGGGAAGGCCTCACTCCTGGCTGGGGATTTTATCGGTGCCCGCGAGGCATTCAACCGGGCGAACCGTTTTCGCTGGTCGACGAAAGTGGCTGCCGTCTCCGCCGGTCTGATGATCGCACCACGGACGATCCTGAAATTGTATTTGAAAAGCAACGCTCCCGATATTGAATTTGCGCCCGGAATTGAGAAAGGCTCGCTGAATTAAGTAATTGGCGGTATTCCGAAGTTGGATAAGAACGAGAAGAAAACTCAATCACTGAAAGAACAGAGTGCCTGGCTGTTGGCGGCCAAGGTGATCGGTTTTGCGCTCAGCTTTGTGCTGCCGCTGCTGATCGTTCGTGCCCTAAGTCAGGAGGACGTCGGCCATTACCGTGAAGCCTTTCAGGTGATCACCAACGCAGTGATCATCTTGCCGCTCGGTTTTTCAATGAGCGCCTACTACTTTCTGGCTCGTGAAGAAGAGCGGCGGTCGGCTGCAGTATTTAACATCCTGATCTTCAATTTCGTTGTTGGCGGGTTGGCAGCGTTGACCCTTTTTCTGTTCCCGGGGCTGATCGGTGATTTCTTTAAGGCTCCGGAGCTGACGGAATCGGGGCCGTTGATCGGCGTGTTGATCTGGATATCCATCTTTGCGGCGTTTCTCGAAACGGTCGCCATCGCTAATTCTGAGGCGAGGATGGCGACGTATTTCATTGTGTTCGCCTCGTTTTCCAAGACCCTGCTGATGGGCGGAGCGGTCCTGTTGGTTGCGTCTGTCCGCGGCATTGTGTTCGCGGCCCTGATCCAGGCCGGCATTCAAACCATCATCCTGCTTCTTTATCTGAGGTCGCGCTTTCCGGGATTCTGGAGAACCTTCACGCCCGGCTTCTTCATTGAGCAGGCAAAATATGCCATTCCCTTTGGGCTGACGGCGATAATCTGGCTGGCGCAAAATGATATCCACAACTACTTTGTCGGCTACAAATTTTCATCGGCCGAATTCGCGATATATGCCTACGGATGTTTTCAGCTGCCCCTGGTCGTGATGCTCGCGGATTCGGTAGCCTCGGTGCTGATCCCGCATATGAACACCCTCCAGCGAAGCGGTGACCGGGACGAGATGATCCGGCTTACCATTCGGGCGATGCAGAAGCTTGCGTTGGTGTACTTCCCGCTCTATGTGTTCCTGATGATCACCGCGGGCACATTCATCACTACCCTTTTTACTCACAATTACGACGCGAGCGTGCCGATCTTTATGATCAATCTGACGATGATCCCGTTCGGGATCCTCATCACCGATCCGATCGTGCGTTCGTATAAGGAATTGGGCCGGTTTTTCCTTTTGACGCGGACGTTTGTATTCGCCGCGTTGGTCGCGGTCTTATATTTTTACCTCGATCAGCTTGGACTGGTCGGTATCATTGCCGTTGCGGTCGGAGCCCTTTTGGTCGAGAAATTCATCTGCGAAGGGATGGTGATAAAAAAACTCGGTGTTGGCCTGAACCATCTGCCGCTGCTGAAGAATGTAGGGAAGACCGCTGTGGTAAGCATCGTCGCGGGATTTGTTACATATTTTGTTTACTCGAACCTCCACGTCTATCTTGAACGCGTCGGCGAACACTTCGCGGAGGAGACTTTTCATACGACACAGTTGAGTACGCTGAATTTCTTTGGCGGCAGCCTGGTTCTGCTCATTTCGGCGGCGGTCTTCGGGCCGATCTATCTGCTCGGGGCAAATCTGTGTGGTTTGATCGAAGACGATGAGAAAGAGCTCGTCAGAAAATACGTGAGGAGGTTGCTGCCGGGACGACGAACAGCGGTCGTTGCGGATTCCTAGAACGATGTGCGGAATAGCCGGATTTATAGCCTCTGACTCAGGGCGACGCGCGGAGCGGGAAGCTCTGCTTGACGCGATGTGCAGGGAGATCGTCCACCGCGGACCTGACGAGCAGGGAACTGCGATCGAAGGGCGAGCTGCCATGGGCATGCGTCGGCTCTCCATCATCGATCTGGCGACCGGTCAGCAGCCGATCTACAATTCAGATCGAACCAAGCTGATCGTTTTTAACGGCGAGATCTACAATTATCGCGAGTTGAAGAACGAGCTGGAGGGCCGCGGCTACAGGTTCCGTACGAATTCAGATACTGAGACCATCATTCATGCATTCGAAGAATTCGGCCCGGCGTGCCTCGACCGGCTTCGAGGGATGTTTGCCTTTGCGATCTGGGATCAGAAGAACGAAAGCCTGTTCCTCGCTCGCGACCGTGTCGGCAAAAAGCCGCTGTTCTATTCGATCGTGGGCGACGAGTTGGTCTTTGGTTCCGAGATCAAGGTTTTGCTAAAACATCCCGCGGTGAACCGGGAACTCGACCATGGGGCGCTCGATGCCTATTTGACCTTCGGTTACGTTCCTGAAGAATTGTGTATCCTGAGAGGCATTCAAAAGCTCGAACCCGGCCATTTTCTAACCTTTAACGGTCGAGAAGCCGTCAAAACGCGCTATTGGGATTTCGACTATTCACGCGAAACGCTGGATGGACCCGAGGACAAGATAGCGGACGACCTGCTCGAAAAACTCACGGAAGCGGTCAGGGTCAGGCTGATCTCAGAAGTCCCGCTTGGTGCATTCCTTTCGGGCGGTATCGATTCGAGCGTGGTCGTCGGGTTGATGTCACGCATCCTGGATAAGCCGGTCAAGACCTTCTCGATCGGATTTAGCGAGGACAGCTTTAACGAACTCAAATTCGCCAGGAAGGCTGCCAGCCATTTCAGGACAGAGCATCACGAGTTCATGATCACGCCGGATTCGTTCGACATCGTGGATGACCTCGTATGGCATTTTGACGAGCCATTCGCTGATCCAAGCTCACTGCCGACGTTCATGCTGTCGAAGATGGCTCGCGAGCACGTGACGGTCGCGCTTTCCGGCGATGGCGGCGACGAATTGTTTGCAGGCTATACACGATACGTCACCGACCGTGACCGAAGTGCCTTTGGCCGGCTGCCTGAAAGTGTTCGCTCGCGAATGCTGCGCCCGCTCAGCGAGGCCCTGCCGCAGGGAACTCGCGGCAAGAACTATCTTTTCAATATCTCGCTCGATGCGGCCGGCCGGTATATCGATTCGATCTCACATTTTAACGGGCCAAACCGGCGCAAGCTCCTATCATCCGAAGTTCGCGGAAAGATGAACGGAACATTCGGTAGCGGCGACAAACTCTTTCGGGAGATCGCTGAAACTTCTGGCGCATCGGATCCGATCGATAATCTTCTTTATCTTGACAGCAAGACCTACCTTCCCGGTGACATCCTCACAAAGGTCGATCGTATGAGTATGGCATCGTCTCTTGAGACGCGAAGCCCGCTGCTGGACCAGGAATTGATCGATCACGCGACCCGAATTCCATCGTCGTTGAAACTGAAAGGTCACGAGACAAAGTACATTTTCAAAAAAGCCGTCGAGGAGATCGTTCCGGGCGATATCCTGAATCGCGAAAAGCAAGGATTCGGTGTTCCGATCGGTGACTGGATAAATGCGCAGTTGAGAGAACGCATCATCGGCGATCTCTCCGACCGACGGACGGCCGAGCGGGGTTACTTCGACGCAAAGTATGTGAAGCTGGTGATCGACGAGCATAGCCGCGGCCGCCGCGATCATTCACACGCGTTGTGGACGCTTTGGATGCTGGAGCTTTGGCACCGCCGATACATCGACAATAAATAATGCTGCCCGAAAACTACACAAACCTCGAAAGACTGAGATCGAACCTGCCTTGGCTGGTTCGGTATCCGTTTGTGCGAACCCGGGCATTTCTTGAACGGACGGCGTTCGAGAGAAAACATATCATCATCACTGTCGCAAACCACTTCGAGCCCGCGTGGAGCGAAAACGGGTTTCTTGATCACAAAACCCAGGTCCAAAGGCTTATCGAGTACCGAAAAGCATTTCGCACACAGGCCGGAACGGTCCTGGACACAGACGGAACTCCGTTTCGCCACACCAATTTTTATCCAGCGGAGCAATACGATCGCGAACTGCTGGAGATCATGGCGGAGATGCAGGAAGAAGGACTCGGCGAGGTTGAAGTGCATCTTCACCACGAAGGTGACGAACCGGACACGCCGGAGAACTTTGAGCGTACCGTCGTTACGTTTCGCGACATCCTGGCTGATCGACACAGATGTCTCTCGCGGCTGGACGGCCGGGGTGGGCCGATGTACGCCTTTGTTCACGGAAATCTTGCATTGGCGAATTCCTGCGGCGGACGTTTTTGCGGCGTCGATAACGAAATGCAGATCCTGCAGGATACAGGCTGTTATGCCGATATGACGCTGCCATCGGCCCCTGACGAGTCGCAGGTTCCCGTGATCAACCGGATCTATGAATGTGGAAATCCGCTTGATCAGGCCGTGCCTCACAGGTCGGGGACTCGCGTTTCGGCAAATGGAAAGGATCCTCTATTACCGTTGATATTCACTGGGCCGCTTGTCCTGAATTGGACGCGGCGTATGGCTGGTTTGCCGCTGCCGCGAATTGATGACGGCGCGTTGGCGGCGAACCAGCCCCTCGATCTTGCGCGTTTTGGACGCTGGAGATCGGCGAACATTACTGTTGACGGCCGGCCCGATTGGATATTCATCAAGCTCTACTGCCACGGCTTTTTCGATCACGACCAGGCCGTATCCATAGGGGAAGACGCCAAACGGTTCTTTAGCGAGCTAATGGAATATTCGACCAGAAGGGGAGATATGGATATTCACTTCGCATCGGCTCGCGAGGCTTTTAATATGGTTCTTGCCGCCATCGACGGACACGGCGGCAACCCGAACGATTTTCGAGACCACAGGCTGCAGTCGATAATGAAGACGCCGATATCGGCCGAGGCGGTGGTTTCGGTATGACGGTGACGGCAGAGATCAAGCCGATGGACAAGCTGAAGAAAATTCGAAGTCTTGACGAAGTGCTGACCCGCGGCGGGCAAGCGATATCGGCGTTTCGCGAACAGCGAAGCGGCGGGTCGCGTGTTCCGACCGACGAAGAGTTCTTCCGGCTTTTCGATCCATCGCACTTTGGCCGGACGCCGATAATCGCGGAAACTATTTGGCAGAAATTCTACGCAAATGGAGCCGAACATTTCTTCCGATCCTTCACCGACCCCGAGGATTCGGTCCGAAGTTTTGGCCAGAGATTTGGCGATGCGGCGACTGCCAACGTGATCGCACAGGCCGAGAGCATCGTCGACGGGCGCATCGATCTGATGGGCCTGAAGAGTGTATTTGTTGGCAGAGATGTCGATTGGCACCTCGAGCCGCTTTCGTCAAAACGATCACCGCTAAAGCACTGGAAGCAATTCGATGACCTGGAAGTCTCAGAGACCGGCGATAAGAAGATCGTTTGGGAGCTGAATCGCCACCAGCATTTCTTCACGCTCGGATTCGCCTACTGGCTGACGCGTGATGAGAAGTTTGCGGATACGTTTTGCCGCCATTTGGGATCGTGGATCGAGGAGAATCCGCCCGGTCTCGGGATCAACTGGGCGAGCAGCCTCGAAGTTTCGTTTCGCGCCATCTCGTGGCTGTGGGCGTTCCATTTCTTCAAGGAATCAGACCTATTTACGCCCGGCCTTTTTCTCAGGGCGATGAAACATCTCTATCTGCACGGCCGGCATATTGAGAAATACCTATCGACCTATTACAGCCCAAATACTCACCTGACCGGGGAGGCTCTCGGCCTATATTATCTCGGCACGCAGCTTCCGTTCATCGAGCGCTCGGCTCAATGGCGAAGTCTCGGTGAAGAGATCCTGATCGGCGAGATCGGCAAACAGATACACCCCGATGGGGTCTATTTTGAGCAAAGTACCTGGTATCAGCGCTACACGGCTGACTTCTTTTCGCATTTTGTGGTCCTTCGTTCGCTGTGGGGCTCGGATCGGTCTGGACCATCGCCCGGCGAACTCGAATCGCGGCTGGAAACGGCGATGGATTTTCTGATGTATGTAACGCTGCCGGACGGTCAGACGCCGCTGATCGGTGATGATGACGGCGGACGGATGCTGCCGCTGACCGGGGCCCAGGCCAGTGATTTTCGCGGCACACTTGGGGTCGGCGCGGTGCTTTTTGACAGGGGCGAATATAAGTTCGCGTCGGGAGGTCCGAGCGAGGAGCTTTTTTGGTTGATGGGCCCGGGAGCTCTAAATTTTTACGATTCGATGGATCCGGTGGTGCCGGCAAGGGAATCCCTCGCTTTTGAACAGGGCGGTTATTCGGTGATGCGGGACGGGTGGTCGGAAACTGACAACTGCTTGATCATCGATTGCGGCGAGATCGGGTCGCTGGCCGGCGGCCACGGACATGCAGATTCTCTGGCCATCGTTGCCTCGATGCACGGCCGCCCGTTCCTTGTCGATTCAGGCACGTTCACCTACCACGAGTCAAAAGAATTGCGCGATTATTTTCGCTCGACGGCGGCCCACAATACGCTCACGATCGATGGGCTGCCATCGTCGGAGCCGGGTAACTCTTTCAGCTGGCAGACCCGAGCCAAATGTACGCAGCGAAGCTGGATAGCGTCGCCACGGTTCGATTTTTTTGAGGGCGAGCATGATGGCTACGCAAGGCTTGACGATCCCGCGATCCATCGGCGCTCGGTCCTGTTCCTCAAGGGCGACTACTGGATCGTACGCGATCTGGCGGAAACGGGGGGCGAACACGACTACTCGCTAAACTTTCATTTCGATGAGAATGTGCGCACGGCGATCGGCCCGGATGGAGCCTGGGTGGGCGGCGACGATCATCGTATCTTTACCTTCGGTGATAACGGGCGGTGGGAACGGAAGGAAAGCTGGATATCACGCAACCACGGCAATCGGATGAATGCTCCATTTATGCGGTTTGTGTCCCATGGGGTCGGGCCGCAGGAATTCTTTACGTTCATTATGCCGGTTGACAAGGGCGTATCCGCTCCTGAGGTGATCGAGACGCCGATGATCGGCGGCCGGGCGTTCCTGATCCGCTATGGGGCATACACCGACCTGTTTGTTGTTAACGACGACCCCGGCAGCCTCGTCGATACCGGCGTCTTCGAATCGGATTTCCGATATTCCTGGGCACGGATCGGAAACGAAGGCGGGATCCCCGACGAATTTGTTCTGATCGAGGGCACACGGCTGACGATCCAGGAAAATCACGCGATAGCAGGTGGGTCGGTCGATCACGCGAGCGGGCGGCGGCTGGGGAATGACCTCAACTTGCGGGTCGGCACCGAGGCTAGGACATTCCCGCTGAGATTTGTCGACCGCAGGAAGCGCGACCGGCGCCAGAAAGACTCGGACCGGCGACGTTCCAGGCAGTGAAACCTCGAGTTCTCCAATTGATCGGCAGCTTTCATCAAGGCGGCTCCGAGCGGCAGGCTCTGGCCCTGACGCGGCTGCTGAAAGATCCGGGCGAGTGCGATGTGTATCTCGCCACGCTGAGCCGTGAGGGCGTACTGCTCCGCGACGCCGAGGCGATGGGCTTCCACGAGATCCCCGAATTTCCACTCAACTCTTTCTTCGATCTTAACTTTCCCACTCAGGTTCGGAAGTGCAGTCGCTTCTTAAGGGAAATGAAGATCGATATCGTCCACACACACGACTTCTACACCAACGTATTCGGAATGGCGGCCGCGTCGATGGCCTGCGTTAAAACACCTATCGCGTCGAAACGCGAGACAGGCGGCATGCGAACCGCAGCTCAGGATACGGTTGAAAAGCTCGCGTTTGGACGCTCGAAAGCGATAGTCGCGAATTCGCGTGCAGTCAAGGAATACCTGGCGAACCGCGGGATCGGGGCGGAAAAGATCCGCGTGATATATAACGGGCTCGACCTTTCGCGTTTCGAAATGCCTTCGGACAGGCGGACGCAGTACCTCGAAAAGCTGGGTATTCGGTGTGACGAGAAAACGAAGATCATTACGCTCGTTGCAAATCTTCGCCACGAGGTTAAGAATGTGCCGATGCTTTTGCGCTCAGCTCGTTCTGTCGTTGCTCAGTTTCCCGGCGCCAGATTTCTGGTCGCCGGCGAAGGGGAGCTTAAGGAAGATCTGGAACGGACGGCCGAGGAGCTCGCGCTAAAGGACAATGTCCACTTTATCGGCCGGTGCGCCGAAATTCCAACGCTCCTCGCTTCATCCGATATATGCGTGCTAACCTCGACCGCGGAAGGATTCTCGAACTCGATCCTCGAGTACATGGCCGCGGCAAAGCCGGTTATAGCGACCGATGTAGGCGGCGCACGCGAGGCGATCGCGGACGGTGAAAGCGGATACTTGATCGCCTCGAATGACGACCGCGAGCTTACGGCAAGACTATGCGATCTACTCAACGCTCCGGAGCGGTCCGGCGAAATGGGAAAGCGAGGCCGTGACATCGTTGCAGAGAGATTCTCCGAACAGGCCCAACTGGCCAAAACGCTCGAACTCTACCGCTCACTCGCCGTCTGATGGCAATGCACATAGTCCAACTCGGCCCTGTTCCCCCGCCTGAGGGCGGCGTCAGCCGGAATTTGCTTGCTATCCGTGATGAATTACGGAAACAAGGCCACAAATGTACGATAATCGCCACGTCTCGAAGCTCGGCGAAACTAGATGATCCCGATATTCACTACCCGAAGAGTGCTTTCGATGTGATCCGCATTCTGAGAGCGATCGACGCCGACGTTGTTCACCTACACATTGGGGGCGACCTGAATCGGCGTGTCCTTTCGCTTGCAAAGGCGGTAACCGTGTTTGGGCGCGGGAGGAAGGTATTGACGGTTCATTCCGGCGCTTATCCCCTCACTCCGGAGGCTAGGGCGGCGTCGCCCGGCACGATTAGGGGACGCATATTTCGAGGGTTCGATCGGATCATCGGGGTCAATGATGAGCTTGTCGAGGTATTTCGAAGATATGGCGTCGGTGCGGGCCAGGTCAGAAAGATACTGCCCTATTCCCTCGGTCGCCCCGATCCGAAGGTCGAGGTGCCGCCGGATCTCGTCGAGTTTCTCGATAAACACTCGCCGGCGCTATTGGCGGTCGGCGGGCTCGAAGAAGACTATGATCCGCTGTTTCAGATCGATGCGATGGACGCCGTCGTTGAAAGACTGCCGAATGCAGGACTTCTGATCGTAGGGGATGGCTCGATGCGGGACGTTGTGAATGAAAGAGTTGCGGCGAGCCGGCATAACGGCCGCGTGTTGATCGCCGGCAACCTCGACCATGGCATCGTGCTTCACCTCATCCAACGGGCCGATGTTCTTCTCCGAACAACCCTCTTTGACGGTGATGCGATCTCGATCCGTGAGGCAATGTTTCTCGGGACGCCGGTTGTTGCGACCGATACCGGTATGCGGCCTGCGGGAGTTTTCCTGATCCCGATCCGCGACCAGGATGCGTATATCCAGGCCGTTGCGGCAGCTTTCGCGGCTGAAAGCCAAACCATACCGTCATCGGACGCGAATCAAAATGTTCAGGCCGTGATAGATCTTTATCGGGAGGTCATCGCGAAGAGCTGACCGGCGCGATGTCGCAGCCGGGGCTGCCGCCGTCAGAGGCTTTTCCGCGGAACTTGCTGGTCGGCGATAGCCTGAAGTCATTTCGGCTTTGATCGAGAAAACCGATCTCACTCATATTTGCGACCAGGATATTGCCCGAAGGGAATGCGAAATCGCTATCGGGAACGCGATTGAGGTTCATTATCAGGTTGTTTCGGATCATTCGTCTTGCAATATCCGAGCGGTTGTCGATCCCGTGAACGCCGTAATCGCCGTGGTTGACGATATTGTCTCGGAATACGAAGTCGCGTGGCTGGACCCCATAGAACTTGAAAATAGTTCCCGAATTGAAAGCTGTGTTTCGCGCGATAGTGATCTTCTCGCCATCGGCGACCTGTATAAAGTAGCCGCTGCCTTCGGTTCCACGTCGGGGGGCGATATTGAGAAAAAGGTTGTTTTCTATCGTCAGCCCGGTCAGAACCCGACTCGGGTAAGTGTCGTCTTTCCCAAGTATATTGATCCCGTCACCGGCTCCGTCGATGACATTGTCCTTGATGAGAGTATCTTCGATGATCGAGAATGGCGCCCCGTCGTCCTGATTCCGAACGGTGATGCGAAAGGCCGAGCCCTTCCAGTTATTGGTCAGAAGATTGCCGACAAATCTTACCCGCTTTGAGTTTTTGAGTTCAAAAAGCGTCTTGACGGCTACGTTCTCCTGCCAGGCTTCAGGTTTGTTCAGGTGATTGCCACGGACCTCGATATCGGCCGGGATCAGATCGGCCGACGCCGGATCGGCACCACCGAACATGATATTTTCGGCGCCGCCCTCGATGTAATTGTTGATTATCTTGACGTTACGCGTACCCGTCCAGCCGCAGATGCCCTGTGTTTCCTCGCCGGGAAATCCGATACCTTCGATGTAACTATTCTTTATCGTCGTATTCGCGCTGTTGAGTGCGATGCCGCGCCGAACTTTTCCTTTCCCGGTCGGCCGAACATATGAACGGTCGATCTCGAGCGTGTGCGGAAGCCGGTCAGCAGATTCTCCGTTTCCGAACTGGACGAGTCCGTAGTTGTAGATCGATGACGCGTTCGTGAACTCGATCCCGATGAAACGGAAATGGTGAGCACCGTTTGCAGCTGAAACTGCGGGGCGGCCCAGGATCCCGGCGGTTATAGTCGCCATGTGCATTCGCTGGGCGGGCGCCACACGCTTGTCCGGAGGCAAGTTCGCGGCGGCCGATGACTGGATCGTCACAAAATCGGTATATGGTCGGTTCGGGAGGTTGATCGTTCCCGAATATACGGCACCCGCCTGCAACTCAACGATGTCGCCGCTCTGGGCCATCTCGATAGCTGCCTGTACATTGCCGCCGGGCGGCACCTTTATTATCCGGCGTTGTTGTTCGATCTCGACGACCGGCTGCGGGCCGATCAGGCCGAGACGGCCGTAGTTGAGATCGTAAAGTGCGGTTCCCGCCACGATGACCACCAGAGCCGTGAACGGGGCTGCAAAATACAGCCACGAGCGCGAATTTCGTTCTTTTCGCACCTTCTCTCTGACCCGGACCGAATTTACAACCATCGCGTTTGTCACGTCTTTCATCAGTCGTATCAATTAAAGGCCGAAAAGTGGCCAAAATCCAGCTTAAGTCTTGTGCGGTACCGCATACAGCGTTTGCTATTGACTCAGTGAGCCGATTAGTGACCTTTACCGCTTGGGACTGCAGAAAAACATGGTAAAAGTTCCAAGAAAACGCTAACCTATATATGGCATCTCCCGCCGTCAAAAAAATCTACGAAAATAGGCCTATTCTCTCTTTTTACCTTCCGATATGTGCGGTATCAACGGAATTGCATTTTCCCCACGTTCAGGCAGACAAATTGATATGGAAGATCTCGTCAGGATGCGAGATGTTCTGCATCATCGCGGGCCTGACGACGGCGGTGTCTTCATCGACGGAAATATTGGCCTTGGGCATCGCCGATTGAGTATCGTCGACGTCGCCAATGGAGTACAGCCGATGTTCTCGGACGACCACTCCGCCGTGATCGTCTATAACGGTGAGGTGTACAACCACGCAGATTCACGAGGTGAACTGGAGCAACGCGGGCACGTATTTAACAACCGCAGCGATACCGAGACGATCCTTCACCTTTATCAGGAATATGGCCGAGACTGCGTCGAACATATGCGCGGGATGTTTGCCTTAGCTATCTGGGATAAGACGAAACGCGAGCTTTTTATCGCCCGCGACCGATTTGGCGTAAAGCCGTTGTACTACGTTCATGACGCGGACGGCAATCTTTTCTTCGCTTCCGAGATCAAGGCTCTCCTCGAAGCAGGTGCAGTAAAGCCCGAGCTGAATTACGACGCGCTGCCCGACCAACTCGCAAATCATGGCACATCCGGGGATCAGACCCTTTTCGCGGGGGTCAAACGCCTTACTCCCGGACATACAATGATCTGGCGCGACGGCCGACTCGACATTGCCGAGTTTTGGGATCTGAAATTCGAGCCCAAGCACGAACCGCGTTCCGACGCTGACTATATCGAGGAATGGCGTGATCTCTTCCGAAAGTCGGTGGAGCTGCGGCTGATGGCCGATGTTCCTTTGGGGATGTTCCTCTCCGGCGGTATAGATTCGTCGGCAATAGCGGCAATGATGTCCTCGATGGTGAGCGAACCCATCAAGACCTTTTCGATCGGATTCGGCGAGCGTGAGGCGAACGAGCTGGAATACGCGCGTCTCGTCTCACGAAAACTCGGAACGGATCACCACGAAATAACGCTGTCACCCGACCAGTTCTTCGCTGCCCTGCCGCAGTTGATCTGGCATGAGGACGAACCTATCGGATTCATCGCTTCGATCCCGCTTTATTTTATTTCGAAGCTCGCGAGCGAACATGTAAAAGTCGTACTCACCGGCGAGGGAAGCGACGAGACGCTGGCGGGCTACGGCCGCTATCAAAAGGCCTTAAATCTGCTCGATTACGGCGAGCGATACGAGAGCCTGACGCCGTCGTTCGTGCGAAACGCTGTTCGAGGCGGCGTTGCTACACTGCCTTCGAAGTTCGGCAATAAGCTCAACCGCACTTTTCTGACGCGTGATGCTGACATCGAAAGCCTCTTCTTCGACAATTTCAGTGTCTTTGGGCGCTCGATGCAGAGCGAGATGCTGTCTCGTAAAACGCGAGAACGCATTGCGGATCTCGATCCATACGCTGAACAGAACCGTTTGCTGGCAGTTTCGGATGCCAAAGACACGCTCGACCGCCTTCTATATGCCGACACCAAGACATACCTGCACGAGCTGCTGATGAAACAGGACCAGATGTCGATGGCTGCGTCGATCGAAAGCCGTGTACCCTTTCTTGACCACAAACTCGTTGAATTCTCTGCCGCGATGCCGCGTGAGATGAAGCTTCGCGGCGGGACGACAAAATGGATCCTTCGCGAGGCGATGAAAGGGATCTTGCCCGATGCTATCCTCAACCGCCCGAAGATGGGATTTCCGGTACCGGTCGGGAAGTGGTTTCGGAGCGAGTATAAGCACATCGTCGATGAATTTGTTCTTGGCAACAGGCCTCTCGAACGCGGGGTCTTTGAGCCAGAATTTGTTCGTAATCTCGTCCGCCGTCACAACTCGGGTGAAGACCACGCTCAACGGATCTGGTTCCTTGTCAATTTTGAAATCTGGCAGCGACGTTTCATCGACGGTGAGGAAACGACAGCCAATGCGTCGGTCTCGATGGCAGAAGAATTGGTAGCCGCTTAAGGCTTTACATTATCTAGATGCTTGTAAGTTATTCTGAACAAAGACGAATAAAGCCAGAGTCGGGGGTGCTGAAAGGAAAGGATATTCTCTGTTTTTCGCACGATTGGACGGGCGATCCGTTGTCAAAGACGCATTTGATGCGGGTGCTTTCGAAAGATAACCGCATTTTGTGGATAAATGCGATCGCAAACCGAATGCCTACTACATCGTCTAAGGATATATCACGTATTTATAAGAAACTTAAGGCATTTACAGAGCCGATCTGCGAAGTAGAGCCGAATATTTTCGTGCTAAACCCGCTGGCGATCCCGGCCTACGGCAGCAAGGCGATCGTCGCTCTCAATCAGCGTTCGTTGGTCCGCCAGGTTAAGAAGGCGATGCGAAAGCTTGGATTTTCGGATGTGATCAATATGGTCTTTAACCCCGCTGCCGGAATGGTGGCCGGAAAGCTGGGCGAGAAGCAGCTGATCTATTACTGCGTCGATGAATACACCGCGTTTACGGGATCTGCCGCCCTGAAAGATATCGAGGAAGATCTCTTTCGCCGGTCGGACGTGGTCATCGTCTCGGCTGAAAAACTTTACGGATCAAAAAAGCAGTTCAACTCAAATACCCACATTATTCGTCACGGGACGGACTGGCACCACTTTCGAACTGCTCTCGACGCAGCAACAAAGATCCCCGGCGAGATCGCAGGGCTGCCGCGGCCGATCATCGGTTTTCACGGGCTTCTGGCCGATTGGGTCGATTTTGATTTGATCAAAAAGACTGCCGAGCATTTCAAAACCGGTTCTGTAGTTCTGATCGGCAAGATCGCGGTGGACGCGGAAGAGAAGGTTAAAGTTCTGGATGAGGTTGAGAACATTCACTTCCTCGGACGAAAGCCGTATGCCGAGCTGCCGGCTTATTGCAAAGGATTCGATGTTGCTCTCAACCCATTCACAATAAATGAGTTAACGCTTGCTGCGAATCCACTTAAGGTTCGTGAATATCTTGCCGCGGGCCTGCCGGTTGTTTCGACTGACATTCCCGAGGTGCGGGTGTTGGCCGATTGTCTCGTCGGCGAAGATCATGAGGATTTTATCGCTAAGATCGAGATGGCGCTTGCCGCACCTAGGGACCGTGAAACGGTTAGCGATGCGATACGTCAGGAAAGCTGGGAGGCGAAGGTCGGTGAACTTCGCGACATATTGACGAAGACCTCTTCATGATTTGGTGAAATCGGCCCGGTTTTGCCCGTTTATTATCAAGGACCGTTTTGCCTCGGTCGTTTTCTGATATGAGTGCTGCACTGACGAAAAAAATAAACATTGCCGAACAACACAGCCGCGAGGTTGCCAGTGGCGAGAGATTCGAATTTGGAAAGAACTGGGCTGCGTTTCTTTCAGTTCTCGATGATGAACGGATCAATACTGCAGTCGAATCGCTCAAAACGATGCTCGAGGTGGAGACGTTGGAGGGGAAGTCGTTCCTCGATATCGGTTCGGGAAGCGGCCTATTCTCGCTGGCTGCGCGCAATCTCGGTGCACGTGTGCACTCCTTCGATTTCGACAGCAATTCGTTCGCGTGTACGCGAGAACTGCGGAGCCGTTACTTTCCCAATGATGCGAATTGGCGTGTTGAACAAGGCTCGGCCCTCGATCCCGAATACCTGAATAGCCTGGGCAAGTTCGACGTGGTGTATTCCTGGGGCGTCCTGCATCATACGGGCCGGATGTGGCAGGCACTTGAGAATGCCGTGATCCCGACCACCGATGGCGGTAAGCTTTTTGTCGCGATCTATAACGATACGGGCAACCAGGCGAAACGCTGGAAGTGGATAAAGAAGACCTACTGCGGGCTGCCGAAACTTCTGAAAACACCGTTCGCGGTCGTAACCATTCTGCCAGAGGAAACAAAACGAGCTGTTGGGTCGATCCTCAGGCTTGATCCGATCTCGTACGTTCGCTCGTGGACGCAGTACAAGAGCAGCCGCGGCATGAACCGCTGGTACGATATCATTGACTGGGTCGGCGGCTATCCATACGAGGTCGCATCGGTCGATGAGATCTTCGAGTTTTACAAAACACGTGGTTTCATCCTGACAAATGTGAAGTCAGGCGGTGTGGGACTCGGCTGCAACGAATTTGTCTTCCGAAAAGGGACGTAGGATCTGCCCTCCGACCGATCCGAACCCGTTTTCCCCTTAATGTTTGAAGTGGCGTATGCCGGTAAACGCCATCGCGATGCCATGTTCGTTCGCGGCGGCGATCGATTCTTGATCCTTGATCGATCCGCCGGGCTGAATGAGAGCGGTAACGCCGAATTTTGCGGCCTCATCGACGTTATCCCGGAAGGGGAAGAACGCATCTGATGCGAGGGCCGAGCCTTTTAGCGACAGGTCAAATCGTTCGGCACGCATAGCCGCGATTCTGACCGAATCCACTCGATTCATCTGTCCCGCACCTACTCCCAGGGTTTGCACGCCATTAGCGAAAACGATCGCGTTCGACTTGACGTGTTTGCACACTGTCCAGGCGAACTGCATCGCATTGAGTTCAGATCCCGTTGGCTGGCGTTCCGTTACGATATGGAGCTCAGCGGCCTGTAATTGATGTGTGTCGGCGTCCTGGATGAGAAAGCCGCCGGAGATCTGCTTATATTCCAGCGAGGAAGTATCAGAAGCGGCCGGGCCTCCGATGTCTGATCGCAGGATCCGCAGATTCTTTTTCGACTTGAAGATGTCAAGGGCTTCATCGTCATAGTCGGGCGCGATAATGACCTCCGAAAAGACCTCTATCACAGCCCGGGCGGTCTCAGCATCGACTTTTTGGTTGAAGGCAACTATGCCGCCGAATGCCGAGACCGGGTCGGTCGCGAGAGCGCGTTTGTAGGCTTCGAGATTGTCTGCTCCCGTGCCAACGCCCGAAGGATTGGTGTGTTTGATGATAGCGACTGCGCGTTCCCCGAAGTCGCGGACGAGGCTCCACGCGGCCTCGGCGTCAACGTAGTTGTTATAAGACATTTCCTTGCCGTGGAGCTGTTCCGCCGAGGCAATGCCAGGCGCAGTATCGTCCGCTAGATAGAGAGCGGCTCGCTGATGTGGATTTTCGCCGTAACGAAGGTCGGTGACTTTCGTAAGGTCGATCGACCGGGGCTGGGCGAGAGTTGAGCTGTCGCCGGAGCGATCGCTTCCCAGAGCAGATGGAGGATCCGTAACGTCCTCTTCCTCGATCTCGATGAAGGCCAGATGACCTAGCGGGTTTAGAGGTTCGAGCCGGTCAAGATCGTCGTTCGAGAGCTGTTTGGCAAGATATGAGGAAATTGCGAGATCGTAGCTCGCGGTCCGCGTATAGGCCAGGGCAGCGAGGCGTTGGCGCGTCTCGAGCGAGAGCGATCCGTCATTTGCGTCCATCTCTCCGATGATCTCGGCGTATAGCCGTCCGTCCGTTACGACGGCCACATCACGCCAGTTCTTTGACGCCGAGCGTATCATCGCAGGGCCCCCGATATCGATGTTTTCAACAGCTTCTTCGAGGCTAACGCCGTCTCGCGATATCGTCTCCTCGAAAGGATAGAGATTTACGGCCACCAGATCGATAGGTTGGATGCCATGTTCCTTCATCGACGCGATATGCTCCGCGTTATCACGCAAAGCCAGGAACGCACCGTGCATTTTAGGGTGCAGGGTTTTCACGCGGCCGTCCATCATCTCGGGGAACCCGGTGACCTCGGATACATCCGTTACGCTTAGCCCTGCTTCGCGGAGTGCTTTCGCGGTCCCGCCGGTGGAAATTATCTCAACGCCGTGCCTCGCCAGAGCCGAGGCAAGATCCTCGACACCTGACTTGTCTGACACGCTGATGAGGGCACGCCTGATCTTTCTGAATCCATTCATACAAAAAAAGAAAAAGCGGCTCATAGGCCGCTTCGTCAAACACTAATATATTGCAAAATCAAGAGTCGTTCAAACGGAAATCTGCGTCAAACCAGGAATCTGCCCAGGAACAGCAAACTCAGCACCGCGATCATCGCATAGATGATGACTTTGATTACGCTCATCCAATCTTCTATCCTTATCGAGCCTAAGGTACGGTCTGGCACCGTTCGTACACCTGTTCTGCGATGACGAGAATTTTAGCACCGATCCGGACGGTTTTCTTCACCTCAGTGGTGATTTTACAATTCTTTACAATTCTGTCCGCTCAGGAGACAGAAGTGGAGATCAAGGTCACGCTGGATCCTCGACCCTCCGCAAACGTCCGTGTGATCCTGCCAAGACCTGCTTCGACGGGCGGGAGATCGCCTCTCTGGTTCCTTGATTCATACGGTTCTGAGACCGGGCTTTCAAAGCGCGTTTCCGACATCCTTCTGTTTGATAGGTCGGGCACCCTCGTCCGGCGCCAGGATCTGCGACCGCTCGAGCGAATAGATGTCGCCGACTATGGTGAGATCCGTTATTCGGTCGAACTGACCCCGCGGCAGGGCCAGTTTTCAGAGGCACATATTTCAGTTTTGCGGGATGACACGGGGCAATTGATGCTCGACGACATCTTGCCGCAAGGTATCGCAAAGGCCGTCAAGCTTAAGGTCGATGCTCCGGCCGGTTGGCGGGTGATTCATACAGAGATCGAAACTCAGCCCGGAGCGATCGAGATCGAGGATCATCAACGCTCGGTGATCTACTTGGGGAGCGGGATCCGCGTGCATGATCTTCGGTCGGGAGGGGCGCGCATCAAACTCGCCATTTCAGGCGAGTGGCAGTTTACGGATGCCGATGCCGCGGAGATGGTCCGGTCGGTATTTGCCCAGTATGAAAAGATCTTTGGCAAGGTCGCAGCCCCGATATTGACGGTCAGGCTGCAGAAGCTTGTTTCGGTCTCGGGCTTCGGGGCCTGGGAGGCGGACACGCGCGGCCGAAATGTGACCATTTCCTCGACCGACATGCCATTCAAAAGCCAGTCACTGCAACGCCTGCACGAACAGCTCAGGCACGAGATATTTCACCTCTGGGTGCCGAACGGCTTGAACCTGACCGGCAGTTACGACTGGTTTTATGAGGGCTTTGCTCTTTACCTCTCTCTGAAGGCGGGCGTTGCGGCAAACCGGATCCGTTTCGACGATTATCTGGACACGCTTTCCCGCGCGTATTCGATCGATCTGATACGCCCATCGCGCCTTTCCCTGATCGAGGCATCGCGCGAAAGGTGGAAGGCCTCAAATACTGATATTTACGCGCGAGGAATGCTCGTCGCTTTCCTGTGCGACCTCTCGTTACTCGAGCGTTCAAAAGGCAAGATCTCGGTAGGAGACGTTCTTCGGCGAGCGTACGAGCGTCATGGGGTTTCGAAGAGCTCGATGGACGGGAACGAAGCTATAGTTTCTTTGCTGAGAGAGTTTGCCGAACTGCGACCAATAGTCGATCGCTACATCGCGGGCAGCGAGCCGATCGATCTGGAGGCTGCCGTAAAGACGGCCGGCCTTGTTTATGACAAGAGTATGCTGCGGGTGGTCGCCAAACCGAGCGGCGGACAGCGAGATTTACTCGAAAAATTGGGATATAATAGCTGGCGAAAGTTGTCGGAAGGGAAGAGATGAGGAAGCGCGGTTTTATTTTGATTTTGCTGGCTTTTGCGGCCATTTCGCAGCTTGGATGCGGCTCCGGCGTATTCGGTGCTAACGACACTGCAACGGTGATCGCGAAAACGGCACAGATCCGAACGTCGTACGCCGTCGTGGCCGCGGACCTCCTGGAGGTCAAGCGGGGTGACCGACTCGAAGTCGTCGATGATTTCGAATATGAAAAGGTCCTTTGGTACCGCGTTCGCGCCTTTGACGAAGCTTCAACCGAAGGATGGATCGAGGCACAGAATGTTATAACGAGCGCTACGCTTGAGAAGTCAAAGGCATTGGCCGAGGAGTTCCAGAATCAGTCGCCGCAAGCTGCCGGCATCATACGATCGGCTTCAAATTTGCGTTCGGCCCCCGATATGAATCCTGAAAATGTGCTCTTCAAGCTTGCCAACGGCTCGACATTCGAGATCATGGCTTGGAAGTTCGTTCCAAAGCAGGAAGTTCCCGATGTCGATGACGCTCCGAGAGGCGTGCAAAAGAAGGGTAAGCGATCGAAGAATGATGAGATCGAGGCGGCAAAGGAGGAGGGTGAGCCTGAGAAACTCGATGAAAAATACGATATCTGGTATCAGGTAAAGCTTGATCCCTCGGTTTCGCCGGCGCCCGCAGGCTGGCTGTTTGGCCGGCAGGTTGAGTTGCAGGTGCCGAGCGACATCGTTTTCTTTCAGCAGAACAATCGCAAGTTCGTTACATGGCAGCGGCTCGATGCCGATTCGGCTAACAAGGTCGGATCGGGGGATAAGCAGGGGATGGCCCCCGGCAATTGGGTGATCCTCGCTCGTAGCGGCTTTTCGAAACCTGTTGACGGCATCGAGCCCGATTTCGACAGCATTCTCGTCCTTGCTTTCGACAAGTACGACCAGAGCTACTACACAGTGTGGCGTTCGACTCCGAACACAGAAGTTTGGGGCCGCCTGCCGCTAAAGGTTGATGGAAAGGGCGATAACAAGACCTTTACGGTTACGCTCCGCAATGCCTCAGGCCAGATGGACGAAAAGCGTTTCATAGTATTCCGCGACAAGAATCGCCTCCGCGTCACGCCGCCCGAGGACATCGCCCAGTACGAGACAAAGATCAAACCGTGACCGACGACGATACAACGCCGTTCACTGACCCGGTCGAGATCGAGATAACGGATTCGATCGACCTCCATTCATTCAGCCCCCGGGACATCCGGGCCGTTGTCGAGGCCTACCTTCCGGAGGCTCACAAGAAGGGCTTCAAGATCGTTCGAATAATCCACGGCAAGGGAGTGGGCGTTCAGCGCGAGATAGTACGCAAAGTGCTGTCCGAGACGGACTTTGTAAAGAAATTCAAGAATGCGCCGGAATTCTCGGGCAGTTGGGGGGCGACAATTGTCGAGTTTGATTAACAGCAACGATGGTATACTTGGCTTGATGAAGATCTTGAAAGAGAAGGCATTGATAAAATTTACAGAGACCGAGTTCGGAACGGTTCGGATCGGTGAGTCTCGCGTTTCTCTCGCTTCAGTGGTTCATCATTTTAAGCTCGGAGCTACCGCTGAGGAGATCTATCACAAATTTCCGTCCTTAGACCTGGCGGAGATTTATGGGACCATCTCCTACTATCTCGCCAATCGGGAAGCAGTTGAAAGCTATCTAAAGGATCAGGAACAAGAGGCCGAAATGGTCCGTACGGAAGTGGATAAGAAGTTTGGCAAGGAAAATGCTGAGATCCGGGCGCGGATTCTGGCACGCAAGGCGGAGCTACAATTGTCCTAACCGATGTTGAGCGTGATTCTCGATCATGACTTCGACCATGATGTTCTGCGCGGCTTGAAGATCCTCCTTCCCGGCCTAGATTTTACAACTGCCCAACTCGAAGGTCTTGATCGGGTTCACGATCTGAAGTTATTGCTTTGGTGTGCAAGGGCAGGCCGCCATCTGTTGACCCACGATGAGAATTCGATGCCTAGGTATTTTGGTCAATTGCTCGGTCGCGGCGAGACCTTAACCGGTGTTTTCGTGGTTCCTCGAAGAATGTCTATGCGACAAATGATCGATGAACTAAATCTTGTGATAGGGGCAACCGAGTCAAGCGAATGGACAAACATCCTGAAGATACTGCCGTTGTAGTCATCGCTCCTCAATAACATCCGCCCAGACCTCATCCTCTTTTCCAAGATCGGGATAGATCGACTCGAGCAGGTCATTCTGTTCGGCCACACGGCGTTCGGCGGCGGCGAGGCGTTCGGTCAGAATGGCGTGTTTTCGCTCCAGTTCTCGCAGGTATTTGCGTCGTTCACGATAGATGCGTTCGACCGAGAACATATAGCAAAACTGAAGGCCGACGATCCCGACCAGAACCAGCGAAAGCCCTATTAGAAAATACATGAGCATAAGGAATTACTTCTCACGTTCGGATTTTGCCGTACTCGGATTATACTATTGACCTGAGCAATCCGAAAAGAAGAATATGGTGGGATGATCGGTTCTGCCTTCGTAAACATAAATGAGTATACCGACCCTAAAGTTAAAATACACGCTTCTTTGCGACGACGTACGCATCGAGATGGGCAACAAGATCTCCCTGATGGGCATATTTCAGAACATCATGGTCGAAAAGCTTCCGGTTTCGCTGATCAAATTTGCCGTCATCAACCACTGGGAAGGGCAGGGCGGACACGAGACCGAGGTGCGCATCCTCGCACCCGACAAGGCGAACCTCGTGGTTTCATCCCAACCGACCAAGATCGAGCTCGCCGAAGGCGGTTTCACCGACAACGTCAGCTTTTTTGTGAACGTTGTTTTTCCGAACGCCGGAACGTACTGGATACAGACCATCGCTAACACTGTCGTCCTCGACGAAGTTCCGCTTATTGTGGCAGATCAGGCAAATATCGAGGCGATGCGTCCGGCCGACGAGATAACCGAGACGATCAACTAGCGGATCATTGACCGGGTTCTGAATCCAACGCGATCGCCAGTCGGTAGACCATCGCCGAATCGACGTCGATCTCCTTCATACCTTTTCCGTCTTTTAGGGATGCCCGGACCCTGAGTTTGGCGGTGCCTTCGGGCATCGAGAACGAAAATTCGCCGAGAGAGTCGGTGCCGGTCTCGAATAGCTTGCGAACGGAGCCGTCCGCGTTGACACGCTCTATGACGACCTTGGCTCCGCCGGCACTGTGACCCGTCTTATAAAATACACTGCCCCGCAATATAACGCGGGAACCACGGTCGACGAGCATGATCAGACGGTCACCGAGGTCACGCGGCTTACCCTTTTTGATCTCGACGTTATACTGGACCGCTGCCGTATAGCCGCGGGCTTCGAATGCGAGGTTGTAGATCCCCGGCTCGAGGCCTTCGAGGACAAAGTATCCTTTGGCGTCAGTTTTTGCGGATCTCAGATCGACGCCCTTCTGGCGGGCCGAGATCGTTGCACCCGCAATGCCTTCGTCCTTTACATTTCGCACCTTTCCACGTACTCCACCCGTTTCCTGCGCCAAGACAGACGAGACCAGACAAAAAACGATCAGTGCGAGAAATGCTAGTTTTTTTCTATGGCTAAACGACACTTTTGAATAATGATTCGTGCTCTTTCGGTCTTTACTCTTAGGCCCTATGCTCAGAGAAGACACAGGAGTCGGAAATCTAGCTCCCGGCCTGCTTGCTCGACGAGGCGATGTCGCCGCTGAAATCAGCCGCAACATCATTGATGATGTCGTCAAGTGTGCGGGTTGGCTTGTAACCTACGAGACTCCGTGCTTTTTCGAGGCTTGGGACGCGTCGCTGCATGTCCTCGAAACCTTCTCCGTAGACTTCGTCGTACGGAACATACTTTATCGAACTCGAACTGCGGGTCAGCCGGATCGCCCGTTCGGCGAGATCGTTGATCGAGACCTCTTCGCTGTTGCCGAGATTCACGACCTGGCCAAAGCAAGCCGGGGTCTCAAGCAGCCGCGTCAGCCCCTCGACCACGTCAGCGACGTGTCCAAAACACCGCGACTGTGTGCCGTCGCCATGGACCTCGATGACCTCATTTTTTAGTGCGGCTTGGACAAATCGCGGCACGACCATACCGTACTGGCCGGTCTGCCTCGGGCCGACGGTATTGAACAACCTGGTTACGACAACCGGCAACTGCGTTTCTTTCCAGTGGGCGAGAGCGAGGAATTCGTCGAGAGTTTTCGCGCACGCATACGCCCAGCGGTGTTTGTCAGTAGCGCCGGTGAGCAGGTCGTCGTCCTCATGGAAGGGAACCGAGATCCCTTTGCCGTAAACCTCCGACGTACTGGGTATCAGAACACGTTTTCGATACCGGGAGCAGAATTTGAGGACCGTATCGGTGCCGTGAAAGATCGTTTCGATCGTTTTTACCGGCTGTTCCATGATCAAGCGAACGCCGACCGCGCTTGCCATATGATAGACGCGGTCGGTTTCGCGGATGAGCTCTTCCATCAGAGCCGCGTTGAGGACCGTGTCGATGATCAAGCGGAATCTTGAATTCTCTTCGAGGTGGGCAATATTCGAGTATCGTCCGGTCGAGAGGTCATCGATCACCGTGACATGATGCCCGTCGCCGATCAGCTTGTCTGCCAGGTGGCTTCCGATAAAACCGGCCCCGCCCGTTATTAGGATCTTCATAAAGCCAAGTATATCGCAAAATTCGGGATAGGATAGCTATACGACCGAGGCGAAATAGGCCGCGGTCCTCTTGAGCCCTTCGGCGAGAGGGACGGTGGGTTCCCAGCCGAGGAGTTCTTTGGCTCTTTCGATATTGGGTTTCCGCTGTTTGGGATCGTCCTGCGGCAGTGGCATGAATTTCAGCCGAATATCTTTTCCCGTAGCTTTGCCAACCTCGTCCGCGAGTTCCTTCATTGTGAACTCGCCGGGATTGCCAAGGTTAACGGGCATATGAACATTGTCACCATCGACGTTCATCAGCCGGATAATGCCGTCGACGAGGTCGCTTACGTAGCAGAATGACCGGGTTTGCGAGCCGTCGCCATAGATGGTAAGTTCTTCATCCTTTAACGCCTGGACGATGAAATTCGAGACGACGCGGCCGTCATTCTCGAGCATTCGCTCGCCGTAAGTATTAAAAATACGGACGATACGCGTATCGACACCACTTTGACGGTGATAATCCATCATCAGCGTTTCGGCAACGCGCTTGCCTTCGTCGTAGCAGCTCCTCAATCCGATCGGGTTGACGTTGCCCCAATAGCTCTCGGTCTGTGGATGTTCGATCGGGTCGCCATAAACTTCGCTGGTCGATGCCTGCAGGATACGGGCCCGCACTCTTTTCGCGAGGCCGAGCATATTGACCATTCCCATCACATTTGTCTTTACGGTCTTGACGGGATTGTACTGGTAATGAACCGGCGATGCGGGGCAGGCGAAATTATAGATCTGATCGACCTCGAGGAATATTGGTTCCGTCACATCGTGCCGGATGATCTCGAAGTTGGGGTTTCCGGCCAGATGAGCAACATTCACCTTCCGGCCTGTGAAGAAATTGTCGAGGCAGATGACCTCATTTCCTTCGTCTAACAACCGTTCGCAAAGGTGCGAACCGATAAAGCCGGCACCGCCGGTTACTAATATTCGCATACATTCTATTTTTTCTTTGGCGCCGGCGTCGCCTGCGGCGGAGCCTTCAGGTTCGTTTCATACAGTTTGAAGATCCGCTTGTACTCATCCGCCCAGCTGGTCGGCTGTACGAAACCGTGATCTTCAACCGGATAGGACGCCAATTCCCAGTTTTCCTTGCGCAATTCGATCAACTTCTGCGCCAGACGAACGCTGTCCTGATAATGTACGTTCACGTCGACCATTCCGTGGCATATCAACAGGGCACCTTTTAATCCGGCGGCGTGATAGATCGGCGAACTCCGGCGATAGGCTTCCTGATCGCTCTGCGGCAGGTTGAGAATGTTGGATGTGTAGCCGTTGTTGTAATGTGCCCAGTCGGTGACCGGCCGGAGCGCGGCTCCTGCCGCGAAAACATCGGGGGTGGTAAACATCGCCATCAATGTAATGAACCCGCCGTAAGAACCGCCGTATATCCCGATCCGTTTTGCATCTACACCGTGTTCCTTGACCAGGTAGTCAGCCGCATCGACGTGATCGGTCAGGTCCTTACCGCCCATGAAGCGATAGATCCCGGTCCTCCAATCGCGTCCATAACCGGCCGAACCGCGATAGTCGATGTCCAATACCGCATAGCCTTTCTCCATCAGGAAATGATGGAACATATACTCACGATAATAACTCGACCACCAGTTGTGAACATTCTGCAGATAGCCCGCACCGTGCACAAAGATGACCGCCGGGCCACCCTTCTTAAATCCCGTTGGTTTATAGAAGCGGCCATAAACGGTCGCCCCGTCGCGAGCCTTTATGGAAACGATCGGAGGGACGATCCATTTATACGACTTCCACTCGTCGGTCGGAGAATCCGTTACCTGCTTGATCTCGGCTTCAGTGACACCGGTTCTGTTTGGCGCTATGTAAAGCTCAGTCGGCTTGTTTGCAAAAGACCGCAGGATGGCGAGGGTCGTCTGATCGGGTGATACGACGGCCTGATTGTTGCCGGGCATCGACGTAAGTCGGGTTCGGGGGCCTCCATCGAACGACATTGAATAGAGATTGCGTTCAAAAAAGCTGCCTTCGCTGGAGGTGAAGTAGAATTTGGTCTTGTCTTCCGACAAGCGGACATCGGAAACCTCGAATGATCCTGACGTCAATTGAACGGGCTGGCCGCCGTCGATCGAGACTGTGTAGAGATGGGCGAATCCGTCGCGTTCTGACTGAAAATAGACGCGCTTGTTATCGGGCAGCCAGCCAAGCGTAAATCCGCCGGGACCGCCGATCCAGGCGTCGTCGTGCACAGCCGCAAGAATTTTCGTCTTGCCTGTGACGGGGTCGAGATGCATTATCCAGCGGTCTTTATTGTCCGCAGAGCGGCCTTGCAGCACGGCGTTCTTGCCATCATCCGACCATGTTGGCGACGAAAGCGTCACGTCTCGATCACGCGGCTGTGCCGGACCTCCCTGACGAGCCGAGACCGGCCCTGTCGGTCGTTCGGGCGGCGTTTGACCGGTAGCATTTCCTTCCGCCCGCGGCGTTGGTGCAGCGGCTGGCAAGCGTTGCCCGTGATCCGCCCATACGGATTCACCGGTAGCGACACTGATGATCGCGATCCTGCTGCGTCCCTGAACGTCGCCGACCTTCGAGCGGCCCGGGATGTCTTCTGTGTAGCCCGATTCGGTCACATAGTTGGGTACGATCGTGTTTTTTGAACCCGTTGCGGGCTCGTTGACCGAAACGATCACGTACTTTCCGTCCGGGGACAGCGACATATTCCCCGCGTTCTGCCCGGTTGTCAGCTGAAACGGCTTTCTCCTGTCTTTTTCCCTCTCATTTCGCTTCTTATCGTCTTCTTCACGCTTCTCGGCGCGTTCGCGGATCGCATCGAGCAGGCTGCGCTCCTCTTTTTTAAGAGCCTCCTGGCTGTCGGTACCGCGCCGATTCGCGTCCTGATTTTGTCCTCCGCCGCCTCCGCCACCACCCGGGCCGCCACCGGCCGGGCCACCAGCCTGGCCGCCTGCGGGACGAATGTCCGTGAGCTGTTCCAGCATCCCGTCATCGAGCGAGAAGGAATAGAGATTACTCTGGCGCGTAAATGAAATATGGCGCTGATCGCCGATAAAGCGCGGATTGCCCTCGGCGTCAGAAGTCTTTGTCAGTTGTCGCCGTTCGCCGTTCAGTACGTTGTAAAGAAAAATGTCGCCGCTCTCACTGTAAACGACCCATTTCTTATCATCCGAGATGTCTCCGCCCGCGGGTGGAGCTTGTCTTGCTTCTTGCTCCGAAAGTTTTTTCAAGCCGGTGCCGTCGGCATTCACGACGTAGGTCGAATTCTCAGCGAGCCGCGTCTCGTCGGCACGCTTCCAGGAGAAGTAGATCTTCTTGCTGTCAGCCGACCAGCGGACCTGCGACGGTTCATAGCCGACAAGCGCCGGTCCACGCATGATGTTATCGATGGTCAGTTCAAACGGTTTGGCGGGAGCGGCTTGCTGGGCCAAAGCCGCAGCCGGGCTAATGCAAAAAGCGAGTATGCTTATGAACGCTAAGATCTGTTTCATTGGTATCCTTTAGTCAATGTTTCGGCGTAGCAATTTCTTGACAGTATACGTCAAGAACACAGATATTGTTATTCCGACAACGCACAAGCCATTCGACCCGGTACCGATCGGGACGAATTTGGACAGTGGCGGTCTCACCGAAACGTGTCTCAACAATCGCAGCTATTATTACGGCGATCACTCGGGTTACGAAGGCTACGATCTACGGTTCTTTGAGGATAGTGACGGGGAGGAGGTCATCCAAGTTTGCGATGACTTAGCAAAACGCGATCGGACTTAATTATGGTTCCACCAGTCCACCGGTATCTATCGTAAAACTGCAACGCGGTCGTCCGTCCCTTTCGCATGTTTCTCTTACATGAACCTTCGTGATTTCGGCGATCATCGATTCGGTGACGTTGCAGATCTCAGGATGCTCTACTACCGATTCGGCAAAAGGGCAGCTATCGCTTTTTATCAAAAGCTTTCCGTCCTTCTCTACGATCTTTGCGGTTCCGCCAAGATCGGCCAAAGCTGAAATAGCATTTTCCAGTTTACTCTTTAGGTCACCCGAACTTTGAGCATTTGACGATCCAATCGCTTTTCCGACCTCTGACATGATCTTTTGTAGGTCTTCGGGTGAGAATTTATTCTTAACGACGCTCAAAAAAACATTCAAAAGAGCATCGTAAGCTTTGGGAAAAAGTTCACGTGATCCTTCGGCCAAACCGTAAGTCACGTGAGGCTTGCGAAATCCTTTGACTGTTCCGGTCTGTTTTACAAATCCATCTCGCTCCAGCGACAAAAGATGAGAACGCACCGCGTTGTCAGTAAGGTTAAGCCATGTTGCAAGTTCATTGACCGTCTTGTTGCCGTCACGCAGCAACAGAATCAACTGCCCTCGCGTGCTTTCAAAAAATCTTTTGTCCACAGTGGTCATGCTCGTTATCCCTCTAAAATACAGGATTTTTAAATATTTGCACTTTATTTTTAATAAGTCAATTATTTTCTTGACTTATTTGAGTTACTCGTATATTCTCCAAATACAGTCTAAAAAAATACCCGACTGAATACGACTATATTTGGAGGAAAAATGGAAACTATTCTAAAAAACAACATGACGGCGAGCCCGTCAATATTGTCCGACGATGCAAAAGCGGACTTCTCAAATCCGGCGTATCAGGCTTTTTGGATCCTGCGAGCCGGTTTTATTGTCGCTCCGATTTTAGCCGGCGCCGACAAGTTTTTAGGGTTGCTGGTGAATTGGGATCAATACCTGCCGTCGGTAGTCAATAACATGCTCGGTGGCTATGGCCATCAACTTATGTACGCGGTCGGAGCGATCGAGATCGTCGCGGGAATCGGCATTCTTCTAAAGCCGAAAGTCTTTGCCTATGTCGTTGCGGCATGGCTGCTTTTGATCATTGTAAATCTCTTGCTCATTCCCGGTTACTATGACGTCGCGTTGCGTGATCTTGGTTTGGCACTTGGAGCGCTCGCTCTCGGGCGGTTAAGCGAGAGATATTCCTAATACGGGAAACATCAACTTTACTTTATAGAAATCAACTCTGCTCACCTGAAGCCAAAGTGCCGTGAGTTTTGCCGGACTAACCGAGGACAACGGAAAAGCGAGGAGATACAAAATAGGAGGACAAAAAACAATGAAAATTCAAAAATCAAAAAGGGTGATCGTCTCGGTGTTATTCGCTTTAATTGTTGGCCTTGTTGGCAACATTAGCGCAGCAAATGGGGATCACGGACATAAAAAAGTAGACAACAAGAAGGTAAGCAAAAAGCAGGTTGAGTTAAATCTTGCGATGCGAACACTCTGGGGCCAACACATGGGTTGGACATGGTCAACAGTAAACGCATTCGCGTCAGATTCGTCCAGTCTGCAGGCCAATATCGATCGGCTTTTGCGTAATCAGGCCGACATCGGGAACGCAGTCGCATCATACTACGGTGCAGATGCGGGCAAACAACTTACCGATCTGTTGACCACTCATATCAAGCAGGCAGTTCCGGTTCTTGTCGCGGCTAAAAAAGGTGACAAGGCGGGACTCGATAAGGCTGTCGCGGATTGGTACGCAAATGCCCAAGACATTGCCGATTTTCTTGCAAAGGCATACCCCAAAAACTGGCCTCAAGCCGATCTGCGAGAGATGATGAAAATGCACATCACGCAGACGATCGGTTACGCAAGCGATATTCTCAACGGCAAATACGCCGATGCCATATCCAAATATGAGACGGCGGAAATGCACATGGCAAATATGGCCGACGCATTGACCAATGGCATCGCAAAGCAGTTTCCACGGAAATTCTAAGTCAAAGCAGGGTCAGGGCTAGACTGGCGTTTTTTAGGGTTAAGCAGGATGGGGCACGCCCCATCCTGTTGGAAGATTGTTGAAACATCTTGTGGCAAGGGGTACAGTTCAAACAGGAGAGAGGACAAAATCATGCCTTACTCATTTCACGAGTTTTCAAGGAAAAAGACGTTAGAGAGAGCTGCAGAGGCTCAACTACCGACCGAATTTGGTGACTTTAGATTGATCGGATACCGTTCTCTTCATTCGGACGAGGAGTTTGTTGTTATAGCACGCGGGCGATCGCGCCGTCCGATCAACACGTGACTAATACACAGGAGCATTGAACCCTACGGCAATTCCAACGCAGCTTCACGCTTTGCGGCCTTTTGCTGCTCGGTCAGACGCCCGTATTCGTAGATCGCATTTTCCCAGGTGCCGTACATCGCGTTTGGAAGCACGATCCAGCGCTTGCCCCAGTCGTTCTTGATCCTATCGACCTCAGCGAAACGATCGCCGACGCTTTTTCGCTCAAAAATATCTGACAGATCGTCGAGATTATCCCCTATGAGCATGACGATGCGGTACTTTTGCCCGATAAACTCTCGTCGGGGCGTTTTGGTCGAAATATTGTTGCCTTGAGCATCCTTCTGGCGAAGCAGGACGTTATCGCTACCAATGTCCTGGAAGCCCACGTTCTTCAGGTTGTCGATCGTCGCCTGTTTCTGTACCTCATCGCGGTTCGAAACGTAGAATATCTTTACGCCTCTCGAAACCGCGTAGTTTAGAAATTCGACCGCACCGGGGATCGCTTTCGCCTTGCGCATTTCACCCCACGCGTACCAGTCCTTTGAATTGAACGCGACCCGTTCACGAATGTGCTTTGCCTGCGAGGGCGAATTGTCCAATACCGTTTCATCGATATCGACGACTATCGCCCGCGGCCGCTTCCGCTCGGCTTTCGGCAATTTCTTCACGTTCTTCTTGTCCAGGTCGGCATCGAGCTGCCATCTGGCGAGATTGAATGTTTGATAAGAGATCGCGCGAAATTCGGCGGCCTTTTGCATCCAGAGCGTCGCGCCGACCTGATATTCATTATTTGCTGCTGCCTCTTGCCGCTCGGGCTGCTGAGCGCCGGTTCGCGGGATAAAATAGGTGCCCGAAACTGAACCCATCAGCAAGGCGGCCACGAGAATTGCATTTCTGATCTTCATAATAGAGTTGAGTAGGGGATCAGGGAAGATTATAAATGATTCATGACCGGAACGCCGAAAGGAAAGCCTGACAAGCCGGAGACAGCGGCCGTGGAATGCGATACATGGGCTGACGATCAGAACTCGAAGGGCTATTACTACGACGACTCGCACGGTTACGAGACATACTCAGCCGAGATGGATGACGAGGAGGCAGAACCTGTTGATCCGAGCGAAACACCACGGGTTTAGCCGGTGGCCTAGGTCTTTTCTTTTACGATAAAGGAGCGAAGGTCAATGACGTTTCCATCGGCGAATCGGTAAATATCGCAAAAAGAGTAAGGCTCGTCGAGTCCGGATTCTCCTTTCATCGTCATTCCGCCGTAACAAACCACCCAATCGTCGTTTGAGATCATCCGCTCGACATCAAATTTAGGCGGTTCGCAGCCTTCAAGACTCCCCATCCACTTTCGGATCTCGTCCTTGCCGGTCTTAACGTCGTCCCCCACAATCGTCCAGGTAAGGTCTTCCGAACAAAAGGAGAGGAATTTTTCCATATCGGATTCCAAGAATGAATCGTTGATGGCTGAAACGATAGTTTCGTGCTGATTTGGCATTTGTTTACTCCATTATTACACTCGACCGTGTCCCGTCTTTCACTATTTTTTCGGCCTTTCGTTGGCCTTTAAGACACGCTTTCTCAAGCGGATCGCCTTCGGGGTTACTTCGATCAGCTCATCATCGGCAATGAATTCGAGAGCTCGTTCGAGCGACATTTCGCGAACCGGCACTAGCCGCATTGCCTCGTCGGCGGAGGTCGTCCGCATATTGGTGAGCTTCTTTTCCTTGATCGCATTCACGTCGAGATCGACGGCACGGGCGTTCTCGCCTATGATCATCCCTTCGTAAACCTTGACCTGGGGCTTTACGAAGAGTACGCCGCGTTCCTGCAAGTTGTACAGAGCGTAGGTGTTTGTTTCGCCCATTCGGTCCGCGACGAGCGATCCGGTCTGACGGGATTTCATCTCGCCCTGCCATTTATCAAATCGCAGGAATAGCGTGTTCAGCAGCCCGGTGCCCTTGGTTTCGGTGAGGAATTCGCCGCGAAATCCGATGAGGCCTCGCGATGGCACTTCGAATTCCAACCTAACGCGCCCAGACCCGTTGTTGATCATCTTGGTCATCTGGCCTTTCCGCCGGCCCATCGCTTCGGTGACAACGCCGATGAATTCGTCCGGCACATCCACGACCACGAGCTCGATCGGTTCGAGTTTCTCGCCCGTCGTTTCGTCGGCCTTGGTAATGACCTCGGGCTTTGATACCTGAAGTTCATAGCCTTCGCGGCGCATCATTTCGATGAGAATGGCGAGCTGGAGTTCACCGCGGCCGGAGACTTTGAATTGTTCTGCGGCAGAAGTTTGCTCCACGCGGAGGGCGACGTTGCCGAGAAGCTCGCGATCGAGGCGATCCTTTATCTGCCGCGAGGTAACGAATTTTCCATCGATGCCGGAAAACGGCGAGGTGTTGACACCGAAGATCATCGAGATCGTCGGTTCATCCACGGCGATCACCGGCAGCGGTCGCGGATTGTCGGGCGTCGTGATCGTCTCGCCGATCTCGACCTCGTCAAAACCCGCGAGAGCGACGATCTCGCCCACGCCGGCCTCGACAACGGTAGTTCTCTCGAGGCCTTCGAAAACAAACAGCTCCTTGACACGCGTTTTCTGCGTCGAGCCGTCACGTTTTGAGACCAGAACCTCTTGGTTCTTGGCAATGTCACCTGAAAAAATTCGCCCGATCGCGAGTCGTCCGACAAATGGGTTATAATCGATGTTCGCGACGAGCAACTGAAGCGAATCCGTTCGGATGGCCTTCGGCGGCGGGATCGTTTCAATGATCTGATCGAAGAGAGGGATCAGGTTCTTACCTTCGTCTGCCATATCCTTCTTGGCGATACCGTCGCGCGAGATCGAGTAGAGGATGGGGAATTCGATCTGTTCCTCATTCGCCCCGAGGTCAATGAACAGGTCATAGATCTCATCTACGACCTCAGCAGGCCGTGCATCCTGTCGGTCGATCTTATTAACGAGTGCGATCGCGGGCAGCTTCAGTTCAAGGGCCTTTCTGAGTACGAAACGCGTTTGCGGCAAGCACCCTTCGGCCGAATCGACGAGCAGAACGATCCCGTCGACCATCTTCAGAACCCGCTCGACCTCGCCCCCAAAATCCGCGTGGCCGGGGGTGTCAACGATATTGATCTTATAGTCGCCGTACCGCACCGAAGTGTTCTTCGCCATGATCGTGATCCCGCGTTCACGCTCGAGGTCCATCGAGTCCATCACACGATCCTTGACTTCTTCGTTTTCGCGATAGGTGCCCGACTGCGCGAGCATGGCGTCGACAAGCGTGGTTTTTCCGTGGTCAACGTGGGCGATAATGGCGATATTTCGTATCTTCTCGGCTGCGATCATAGTCGTTCCTTGCCTCAGGGCAAACGAGTATCATAGCCGTTCGAACGGTAAACGCCAAAGTTTCTAAATCAAAACAGATCGAGGTAAAAATGACGCCGGATGATCAAAGCCCGCCCCCCAAGAGTTGAGGGCGGGCCCTGGTTCTTCCTACCGACCGGTTTTAGCGTCGGACCGCCGACGGTCCGAGCTTCCTACGACCTTCGCGAGTCGCGGCCGACGACAAGGTTATTGGTCACCTCGAATACATTCGGGATTCCTCTCGCGAGGATGTTGAGCGTATCGGAGTCGGCTTGACGCGAAACAAAACCTTCGAGAGTGAGCCGCCCATTTTCGACAATTATCCTCACATCCGGATGGGTGGTCGAAAAGTACTGGGCGGGCCCGCGATTCACAAATGTTCGGTAGGCCGCCCGGCGAATGGCCTGATCGAACGACCCGATCGGCAGTTCTTCGATGTTATTGACCACGTTCTTGACCCCGGCAACTTCCTTGACGTAGGCTGCAGCCGCCTGTTTGGTGCCCAGCGAGATCGTCTTACCGCTGAGGATCACGGTGTCGCCTTGAACCTGGAAAGTGATGTGATCAAAGAGGCCGTATCTCGGCAATTCGAGCAGCTTTCTGTATATCTTTTGCTCAATCGAGCGTTCGGGCTTTGCTGCAAAGCTCGCAGAATTGAAACCAACCAACGACAATGAAATGACGGCGAATGAAAGTATGAAAAATTTCTTGATCCTGTTCATATAACTCACGTCTCCTTCCTAAGAGATGCGTCATCAAAATGACATAGTTTTGACGAAATAATGAGGATCCGAGGTGTCTGAAAAATCGAAGGATGCAGTTCGAGGCACAAACCGAGCGCTATCGTAGGGGATTCTGGCATTGCCTCATCGCTTCGTACAATACGATCGCGACGCTGCTTGCGAGGTTCAGGCTGCGAACACGAGGATTCAGCATCGGGATGGTAAGGCAGCGGTCAGGGTTGGCTTCGAGTATGTGACCGGGCAGGCCGCGGGTCTCCGGGCCGAAAACGAGGCAATCGTTCGCATCATAAGCCCAGTCTGTGTAGAAGCGGTCGGTCTTCGTCGTCAGATAGATGAAGCGTGACTTGGGCAGGGCTGCGTATAGAGCTCCGAGATCGATGTGGCGATGAAGGTCAACATGTTCCCAGTAGTCGAGCCCCGAACGTCTTAGAGTGCGGTCGTCCATTCGGAAACCCGTGACGCCGACGATGTGCAGCGGCGTCAACGTCGCCGCGCACAAGCGTGCGATGTTACCGGTGTTCGGCGGGATCTCGGGTTCGTAAAGCGCGATGTTCATGTCGTGTCGGCGAACGGTACCGAATTGTTTCATTGGTCCGAGTGACCAGTTTTGAACTGAAACCTCATTGGCCCCAGTCTCTTGCGGCTTATCTTTGCATCCTTTCTGACGGCTTGCTCATCAATGAATTGGCGCTTCAGTGCTAGTTTATGCCGAACCGTGCGGCGTGTGTTACAATCCGCTTTTGTTCACCAGAGACAAGTTTCCGAGGAGAAGTTCTTAGTGTTTTTGCGTTTTCGTTTCCTTTTTTCGGCCGCCGCGATGATCCTGGCATCGATCCCGTTCGTTTTTGGCCAAACAGCGACGCCGACGCCGGCAGCAAGTCCCAGCCCTACTCCAACACCGGCACCGGCACCGGCCCAAAAGTTTGATATCAAGAATATCACCGCAGAACAGGTGGTCGAAATCTCGCTGCTCTCGGCGTACGCCTTCGGGAGCGGCCGACCATTACTGAATCAGATAAGAAAGACGACGGCTGAGCGCGGACGGGTAACCTACACCGCGGCGGACGGCAAGATAGAGCAGGCTTCGTATCAGCGGTTCATTCTTCGTGCGGACGCCTTGGACAAGGAGCGGATACGTTTAGATCAGGAGTTTCCAAACGCCCGTTACTCGCTGGTTTGGGCCGACGAAAAGATCTTCGGGCTCTATAACAATACTGTCTTTACCCCACGCGAGGATGCGGCGAAGACATTTGAAAACAACATATTTCGCGGTCTTGAGGCATTTTTGCGATACAAGGAGAACGGCTCGACCATGGAAATGGGCCCGCGTGAAAAGGTAATGGGCGTCGATTTCTATACGATCGATATCACCGATACTCGCGGCCGCAAAACCCGATTCTATGTGAGTACGAAGCTATGGCGGGTGATGATGCTCACATATGAGGACGGCGGGGTTAAATATCGCCGTAAATTCTACGATTATAAGAACGCTCAGGGCACGCTTGTACCGTTCAAGACTGTCTTGTGGGCGGATGACAAGATCATTGAAGAGACCGAGATCGGGACCATAACCTTTGGACAGAAGGTTGACGAAGAACTCTTCAAAGCAGGTTAGCTGGCGTGATCTTAGAGTCACTGGGGGCTGTTCCGCCGGAAAGCGGGACAGCCTCTTCTTTTTGGTTCCGCGCGGCCGACGGTCCGGGTGCACTCGATGCCAGGCGGAGGGAGCTCGGCACCAAAAATAGGAGATCGGACTGCTGGAAGACCACTTTTTGCAACTTTCTTGTCCACGATACGTTTAACCCATTGCTTCTCCCCGAAGTGCTTTATCAGGAGATTAACGATGAAACAGATCAAGGATCTATTTGTAAATATTGGTGTGTCTTGCGTGCTGCTGTTTGCCGCGGTCACTTGTTTTGGGCAGGGAACCATCGAGCCGAGCTATGAGGTTTCGGTTCAGCTTGTGATGGGGTCAAATGCAACGGGGAACGATGCTCTCCCGACTTCACTCGGCGGTATTTCGCAGCAGCTGAAGAGAAATTTCGCATACAAGAACTATCGTCTGGGTACGACGATCCTTTCACGGATGTCTAATCATAGTGATTTTGAATACAAGAGCTACGCAAATCTTACCGGCAGCGAGAACGATTCCCGGATGCGAAACTTTCTTGAAATGAGTATCCGCGGCTTGAAGAAAGGCGAGACTGATCCCGCAGGCTTCAACATTCAGTCGATGCGACTGGGTGCCCGCGTCCCGGTCGTCATGGGCACGAACAAGGATCCGGACGGCAAAGACGTGCCGGTGGTCAACTACGAGAATATCGGCCTCACGATCAATAGGGTCGCCATCCCAACAAACAATCCTACTATCATCGGAACGCTCGATATGCCAACGACAAACGAGATGATATTTGTGGTGATGACGGTCAGGGCGGCCGCACAATAGGCTTGTCCACGCCTTGCCGTCGAAATTTCGCAACAATTTCGGCGGCCGGGCGTGATCTAGATCGAGGCTGGTTTTGTTTTTATACAAGATTGAGTTTTTAATTGTATGAATGTATGGCTCACGACAATATCGGATATTTGGTTGCGGAGGTCACGTGCAGACGTATGCCTGACGGTAAACTTTCCGACCACGAACTCGTCGAAGCCACGCAAAAAGGCGACGAAGCGGCCTTTGCAGAGATAATGTCGCGTTATCGAAGCCCGATAACGAACTATCTCTATAGATTTTTGAACGACTACGAGGAAGCGGTCGATCTGGCCCAGGAAACCTTCGTGAGGGTCTATTTTGCCCTCGACAGGTACCACACGCAGTACGCCTTTTCGACCTACATCTATCGTATAGCGACCAACCTTGCCATAAGCGAGATCCGTAAGCGCAAGCGACGAAAGCTGCTCTCGCTGACGGGGCTGTTTCAGGGTGAGGAAGACAGTTCGTTGGAATTTCAACCGCCGGATGATCGGGCGTTGCCCGACGAAGAGCTGGTTGAGGACGAGCGAAGCGAGATGATCGGGCGTGCCATCGCCGCCCTGCCCGAAAAATACCGGGTGCCGGTCATTCTTCGCGATGTCGAGGGAAGATCGTACGACGAAGTTGCCGAGATAATGCAGCTCGGCCTCGGAACGACAAAATCGCGCATCAGCCGCGGCCGTGCGCTTCTGAAGGAAAAGCTTCAGAACTATTTATAAATGGTCAAGGAAAAGAACATCTACGGTGAGCCGGAAACTGACGAGATCCATCGTTTGTTAGGCACACTAAAGCGGGTCGAACCTCCAAAGGATTTCGATCTTCGTGTCCGGGCACGTATAGCGAAGGGCCGTCCTGCGGAAGAACGTCGATCGTGGCTGCCGGTCTCGGTGCGATACGCGGCTCCGCTGTTTCTGGTTGTACTGACGGTCACCGGATTCTTTGGTTACAGAATTCTTACGGATGATCCCGCGAGGGACTCCTACGTTTCGACCGGCCCGACGGTCGAGGTGGTCACACCGGCGGCTCAGCCTTCAGAAATACAGCGGGTACAAGAGCCGGCGAACGACACACTTGCGTTACTACCGAGCGAAAAACCGACGATCGCGCCCGAGAGGGTTGATCGTAAGGACGCCATCAAGCCGGCGGCTCAAGAGAAGAAGAATGAAAAGCCCGGCGGCGGTTCCTATGAGATCGCGGCCCCCGAATCAAAGGTGATCACACCGGATGTCGACGATAGTGCTCCGGTTCCGGCGAACCGGCCCGTACTTATCTCTGTCCGCGAATTTCTCGCGTCGTCGGGCGTTAGTGCCTCGGCGATGAGTGCCGGTGGCGAGATACGTTCTGTTAGCGGAAAAGCAGTGGCGGTTGGACTACAGCCGGGCGATGTCATCGAAACGGTAAACGTCCAGACCGGCCTTATCCGGGTCAAGCGCGACGGCAAGACGATGTCATTCAGGCTTCGGTGAGGCGTGAAAAACGCGGCTCGGTGTAAGCAAAAGCCCGATCACATAGAGGATCAGTGTGAAAAACTGTAGATAGCCGGTCGCCGACGAATATTTCGGCAGATCGAGCAACCAGGTAAAGGCTTCCTTTCCAGGATTTTCAAATAGCCGCTGCCACCAGCTCCCCGCCGGGGCGGCGGTCAAGTTTGTCAGAACAAGATACTTCACCACAAAGGCCAGACCGAAGATCGCGGCGAGATTCTTGAACAGTTTTCTTGCGTCAAATTCAGCAAACAAGGCGTTCCATATCGTCCAAAAGAAACAGAACCCCACGACCCAAAACATCAATCCCTGCTCGGGCAGGAGCGAATTGTATAACTGAACTGTCGCGGCGGAGAGAGCCAGCAGCACAGCCACGCTCGCTGCATTCTTCAGGATCGTCCTGTTCTCTCTCAGCCAGCCATCGATCTCGATCGAACCCGAACGGGCAAATAGAACCATCGTCAAGGCCGTGAACACGAGACAGATGAGTTCCGGTTTCATGAAGATGAACGAGCCGTCAGCGGCCGAAAAGCGCAGCCCGCCGAAAAGCGTCACAAGAAGAAAGAGCGCGGGAAGCAGGATGTATATCCTGTACGAACGATCAGGTTCGGTGTCCGCTGTCGATCTTTGCGTAGCCATCGCTCGAGCAATACGCGTTTCAACCTCGTCATCCGCCAGTTCAATTATCTGGTCTTCACGCTCTTCCATTCTATTTTCGTTCGCGGGTCAGCTTCATAGGGTTAAAGTCCGAGATGGTGATCTTCAAGCCTTCTTCCATTTCGGCCTTGAGCTCCGACGCGGTCCTCATTTGCAGCGATCCATCGGTTGCCCGGAAAGCGGGATCGATAGCCATCACGCGGTCGGCAGCCGCGACGCCTTGGGCAAACAATTGGTCGTCGTTTGAAATTCGGCCCCAACCTTGCCGATAAAAACTGTATGCCGTATAAAACTGCGTCGCCGCATCGCGCTTCTCAGGGTCTGCCTTATCGAATGCAGCACGCGCACCGATAAAGTCGTCATTCCTGAACAAGGCGACAGCGCGATCGAAGTCGTCGCTGTTGACCGAGTAGGCACCGATCGCGACACTGCCTTTGGTCGAAACTTCAGCGAGTGTTTTCGGTTCGGAAACGTAGAGAAACACGATGAATACCAGGCCGAGAAAGGTCATTGAAATGCCGCAAATCTGGATATAAGTCTCTTTCATTGGTATAATCGCCGCAGTTCCAAGAATACATTGTTTCGCAGCCTATCCATATGAAAAAGACTTTCATTGTAACCGTCCTCCTGCTTTGCGTTTCAGCGGTTGCCCTCGGGCAGAAATTTACGGCAGACCTTGTTATCGTTAATGCAAACATTAGGACGATGGATGCAAAGAGGTCGGTGGCCAGGGCCATGGCCGTCAAAGGTACGACGATCATCGCGATCGGTTCGGATGCGGAGATTCGGGCTTATCAAGGCAGCGAAACACGAGTTATCGACGCCCGCGGCAAGACCGTCATTCCGGGCTTTAACGATGCTCACGTGCATTTCATGGAGACCGGCCAGCAGCTCTCGTCGGTCGATCTGCGCGATGCGAAAACGCCTGAGGAATTTGTCGCCCGGATCAAGGCTTTTGCGGCCAAACTGCCTAAAGGCCGCTGGATACTTGGAGGAAAATGGGATCACGAGAATTGGGTGCCCAACAATCTGCCGACGGCCGCGATGATCGATGGGGTCACGCCTGATAATCCCGTATTTATCGATCGCCTTGACGGCCATATGGCCCTTGTCAACAGCCTTGCGATGAGGCTCGCGAAGGTCGATAGGAACACCAAGGACGTGGACGGCGGCCTGATCGTTCGCGATAGTTCGGGAAACCCGACAGGCGTATTCAAGGATGCGGCGATGGGTTACATTAGTCGCGTGGTACCCGAGCCTACCTGGGATGAAAGGGTCGAGGCGGCACAGGCCGCAACCGACCACGCGGCAAGCCTCGGCGTTACGAGCGTTCAGGATATGTCTGCCGGGACCGACGTCGGCGTTTATCAGGAACTGCTCCGCCGCGGAACACTGAAAACGCGTGTTTACGCGTGCTCGCCGCTTGGCGACTATCAACGTTGGCAGAGAACAGGCGTGCGTTATGCCTTCGGCACGCCGATGCTTCGAGTCGGGTGTCTGAAGGGGTTCGCCGACGGCAGTCTCGGTTCGACAACAGCTTGGCTGTTCGAACCATATCTCGACGATCCAAAATCGTCGGGCCTCGCCAGCGATGAGATAACCAAGACACCTGAGCTGGTCGCGGGAGCCGACAAGGCCGGCCTCCAGGTCAATATTCACGCCATCGGTGATCGGGCGAATGACGCCATCCTCGATATCTACGAGAAGACAGCCGCGGCCAACGGTGAGCGCGACAGGCGCTTCCGAATCGAGCATGCACAGCACTTGCGCCAGGAGGACATCGCCCGGTTTGGCAAAATGAAGGTCGTGGCATCGATGCAGCCATTTCACATTATTGACGACGGGCGCTGGGCCTGGAAGCGGCTCGACGAGAAGCGATTGAAGGGAACCTACGCTTTCCGTACGATCCTTGACACCGGTGGGGTGCTTGCGTTCGGCTCTGACTCACCGGTCGCTCCGCTCAATCCGCTCTGGGGGGTCTACGCTGCAGTTACGCGCCGAACTCTCGACGACAAAAACCCCGGCGGATGGATCCCTGAGCAGAAGATCAGCGTGGATGAAACGGTTCGAGCGTTCACCTGGGGATCCGCCTTCGGCGAGTTTCAGGATAAGTGGAAAGGCACACTCGAGGTCGGAAAGCTCGCGGATATGGTTGTCCTTTCGGATGATATTTTTTCGATCGACCCGCCGAAGATAAGGGATGTCAAAGTAGTCATGACCGTCACGGACGGACGGGTCGTGTTCGAGCAAAAGTGAATCCCCTTCGTGCCGCGATATTACAGCTCGCCCTAATAGCTTCGGCTTGGGCCCAGATCCCGGCCGAACTTGTAGTAGTAAATGCAAACATCCGTACGATGGATCCCGCCAAACCCCGTGCATCGGCGGTCGCGATAAGGGGAGGCAGGCTCGCTGGCGTAGGTACGGACGAACAAATTCGCACCTTCGTTTCCTCATCAACCAGGGTCGTCGATGCTGCGGGACGGCTGATGCTGCCCGGATTCAATGATTCCCACGTCCATTTCACAGGGGTCGGAAATTGGTTCTCTCACCTTGATGCCTCTTCGCTGGATACTCTTGAAAAGTTACGGTCGCGGATCGCACATTTTACGCGGTTTCTTCCAACAGGCCGATGGTTGATCGGAGCGAAACTCGATCCGAAGCTCATTTCGTCGCAGGCTCTGGCCGACCTCGATTCCGTTAGCCCGAACAACCCTCTTCTCATATATCTTCGCGATCCCGCATCGGCCTGGGCCAATTCGAGAGCTCTGAGAGCCGGTGGTTTTCACCCGGACCGTGAGCCCGGAAATGGAGTCGTGACCGGGCCCGATCTACTGCGCATTCGGAATGCTATTCCGAAGGATCACGGCCGCAACTGGGCCGAGATCGCCGAGGCGGCAAGCAATTATGCGGCTTCGCTCGGCGTAACAAGCATTCAGGACGTTCATTCGGACAACTTGCTGGGAACCTATCGCATGATGGCTCGATCCGGAAGGTTGAAAACCCGCATTTATGAATGTGTGGGCCTCGAGGCGTGGGAAAAGGACCCGTCGATCGCGGACAAGGCGGCATCGGGCGATGAAATGGTTCGGGGCGGATGCGTCAAATGGATGATCGATGGCGAGAACGAAGAAAGAAGTGAACTTGTCAAAAGGATCGCGCGGGCCGACAGTGCGGGTATTCAGGTGGCTATCCACACGATCGGCAGTCGAGCAAATAGGGAACTTATAACGGTGTTTTCTGATGCCGTAAGCCGTAACGGAGAGCGTGACCGGCGTTTTCGCATCGAACACGCTCATCGGATTGCACGTTCCGAGATAGTTTCGGCCGCGAAAATTGGGATCGTGCTCTCGATGCAGCCTGCCTTGTTCTATTCAAATATGGACTCCGGTGATGAGTATCCGTTCGTCATTCGAATCGGAGCGAGGCTGGCTCTCGGTTCAGATGCATCGATGATCGACATCGACCCGCTGGCCGGTATCCACGCCGCTGTGAATTCTGGTGCCAATTCGATATCGATCGAGGATGCGGTACGAGCCTACACGCTCGGATCGGCCTACGCGGAGTTCCAGGAGAGGGAAAAGGGCTCGATCTCGCCCGGGAAACTCGCCGATCTCGTTATCCTCTCGGACGATATTTTTTCAGTTGCTCCCGATAGGATCCAGAACGGGAGGATCATAATGACCATCGTCGGAGGAAAGATCGTTTACGAGAGCCGCTGAACTGGTTTTGTCAGCGTTCGGAGTTGTATAATCTTCGTTTGGCGAACCACTTAATATTATGAAGAAACTAACATTTATATTTTCGCTTTCGTTGATGCTGGCCGCGGGCGTTGCGGCACAAGATGCACATAAGCAGGAGCTGAACAGCAAGGGCGAGCCGGTCGTAAAATCTCAGGACAACGCTCCGGTGGACCTGAAATCCGGCCAGTCCATAACTCGCGGCGATGCGCTCGCTAAGGGCGTTAAGAAACTTTCGGTCGAGACCGCAATGAAAGATCCGATGAAGTATTCCGACAAGACCGTGCAGGTCAACGGCGTGATCATCCGTTCCTGCAAGACAGAGGGCTGCTGGATGGAAATGGCGGACAAGGTAGGCGGGAGATCGGTTCGTGTCACCTTTGGCGATCACAAATTCTTCATTCCGCTCAATGCTGCCGGACTAAAAGTGAAGGCCCAGGGTAAATTTGTGACAAAGATCCTGCCCAAGGATCATGTCGATCACCTCATAAACGACGATGGGGCAAAATTCCCTAATCGTAATGCGGACGGGAGCGTTACCGAGGTAAAGTTCGACGCAACGGGCGTCGTCCTCACAAAGGAATAGTCGTTCTTCGATAAACGATGATCTGGAAGATCGCACTTGTACTCGGGATCCTCGGAACCCTGCTCGGTATAGCGGTGGTTGTGATCTCGGCCGCACTGGTTCCGTTGACCAACGGCAGGACGAGTGTTGAGGAAGCGATGATCGGTATCATTCCGGGTTCGCTGCTCGTGATCGTATCGTTCCCGTTGTTCTTGATCGGTCTTGTACTCGTCCTTAAGAATCGCAAGAAGAGCTAGATCCAACTTGCATTTTGGCAAATTTTAAGGGGGCTCCGGCCTCCTTTGGCGTATTCACCGCACAGAAATGGTTTTTCATATCTCGTGATTGAAGTAAAATCTACGTTTGACCACAAATGAGGCCATTTAAGATAAGAGATATATCCATTGATCCGCCGCTCATCCTTTCGCCGATGGCGGGGGTGACGGATTATACGTTCCGCCGCTTGATAAAGCGTCGCGGCGGTGTCGGTCTCGTTGTCTCGGAATTCATCTCGGTTGAAGGGTTGACACGAGGTAATCCAAAATCGAAACGGCAGATGCGTTTCGATGAGGAAGAGCGGCCATTTGCGGTGCAAATATTCGGTGCGAGGCCCGACCGAATGGCTATGGGGGCCGAAATGGCACAGGAGGTCGGGGCCGACGTTCTCGATGTTAACTGCGGTTGCCCTGCACCGAAGGTTGTCAAGAACGGAGGTGGTTCCGGCCTGCTTCGCGAGCCGAAGCTTCTCGAATCGATCCTGAAGGAAATAAAAAGGACGATAACCATCCCTCTGACCCTCAAACTTCGGACGGGCTATAGTGAGTCGTCAATAAACGTGGTCGATGTCGCCAAGATGGCAGAACAGTGCGGGGTTGAGCATATTCAGGTGCACGGCCGGACTCGCGAGCAAGGTTACAAGGGCCTCGCGAACTGGGATCGGATACGTGAGGTCAAGGAGGCGGTCAGCATTCCTGTTTCCGGCAACGGTGATGTTACTACGATCAAGTACGGTATCGACCGCTGGCGCGAGACCGGTGTGGACGGCATCTTGATAGGCCGTGGAGCAATGCAGAACCCTTGGATCTTCCGGCAATTTGCCGACGTCCTCGCGGGGCGTGAGCCATACCAGCCGGATATTGCTGAAAAAAAAGAGGTGCTGCTTGAGTTCTTCTCGATGTGTCGCGAAGAAATGCCCGAGATCGTAAGCCTTGGAAAGATGAAGCAGCTTGCGGGACAGTTTACAAGGGGCCTTGTTGGCGGAGCGCAGTTTCGGCAGACGCTCTATCATTCACATTCGGCCGACGAGATCCTCGATAATATTTCGATCTATTTCGAAACCCTCGAAAAACGGAGCACTTTCGGTGACGGTGCAGTCGAGGCGGATGACGACCGTGATCTTGTAATTGAGTCCTGCGATCTATCGGCAGCGGGCACGAATTATGCCCTTGCCGGTAGCGGTGTCACCGCAATGGCAGAATAGTTTGGTTTGTTTTTGGAGGTAGATCAAAATGGTCAGATCATTCTTTATTGCTTCAGTATTCATCGGCATCTTTGCTCTATTGGCTGTGGATCTCCGTGGGCAGAACCTGAAACCGGATGAGATCGTTTCGAGGCATCTCGCCGCGTTTGGCTCGCCTGAGAAACGTGCCGCCGCCAAGACCATAATGGCTATTGCCACGAGCGAGTTCGAGGCGATCAACCCAAGCGTAAAGGGTGGCGGCCGGGCCGTTGTTGTGTCGGATCCGAATAATCTTTGGTTCGTCATCACGCTGAATTCGCGCGAATATCCGTTTGAAAAGATAGGGTATTTCGACGGCAAACCCAGCCTTCCATTCAGCACTGCAGGTGACCGGTCGCTCCTTGGGGCGTATCTGGCGAATCATTCAAGCATATTGGGCGAAGGCCTGTTCGGCGGCGTGCTGTCGCTTCGCTGGCCTTTATTTAAGCTCGATTCCAGAAAGCCAAGGCTAATGGGAGGCGGGACCAAGAAGATCGACGATAGAAAGCTCTACGTTCTTGATTACGTGCCGTCGGGCGGCGGATCGTCCGAATTTACGATAAAGCTATATTTTGACGCTGAGACGTTTAACCACGTCAGGACAGAATATAGATTCGAGGTCATGCCGACTGATGCCACGTTCGGCCAACAGAATCGTCGTGCCTCGGCGGTTGCGGTCCTCACTGAGACGTTCTCAGAATTTAAGGCTGTTGACGGGTTGATGCTGCCACACTACCACCGGGCCGAGCTGAGCACGAACGGGAATACGGGAGCACATAAGAACATTTGGGGTGTCAGGGTAAGTGAGTATCGTTTGAACCAAGCCTTGCAGCCCGGGTTCTTTACTTTTGATACCGGGCAATAATAAAAAGGCCCGAAGCATTGCTGCGGACCCTTTAGGCGAAAAAAAAGCCGAATTCGGACTATTTGGACGGTTTTTCCTTACGCTCGTCAGCGAAAAGGATAGGAGCGACGAGCGGACGATATGTGTCATTTATCTTGATATACGAGTCCTCGCGAAGTTTCGCCATAAACTTCTTCTGCCGTTCAGGAAACTTCTCATTCAGGATCGCCATTCGAACCTGATTCTCATCGAAGGTCGCTTCGGTGCTTGCTGCGTGTCGTTCGTCAATTCTCAGTATGGCAACGCCAAGCTGCTCGACATCGAATGGTGCGGTATATTCGCCAACCTTCAGGCCCGAGATCGGTTTCGCAATGACCGGGACGAGGTCCTTGACTACCACCTTTTCCGATCTGCGTGAATCACCGGGGTTGATCACGCCCTTATCGGAATTTTCCGCTGCCAGCTTATCAAAATCACCTCCGGCTTTGAGCTGCTCATAAAGCTGCTTAGCTTTTTCGCGTACGGCTTTTTCGTCGCGGCCGGCGAATCCAAGAAACAACTCACTGAACACAACTGTCTCCGGGGTTGAGAATTTTGCTTTGTTTTTCTCGAAGTAGTCTTTTATCTCTTTCCCGTTGGCTTCCCAGTAAACCTTCATCTGCACTTCGCGTTCGATCACGCGATCGCGGGTCGCTTGTTTCCGCCAGTCTTCGCGGATCTGTTTGGGATCGACGCCGCTCCTTTCCATTTGCTGGTAAAGTTCTTCGACAGTCTTGAGGCCGTATTCTTTCATTATCTGAAGGAACCGTTGATTAAGGTTCGCCTCGATAGTCGAATCGAGCCCGGCTTCTTTAGCTTTCTGAATGAGCAGTTCTTCATTGATGAGACTGGCTATAAGTTCGCCCTGCTTCTCATCGACCGTTTTTTGAGCCTCCTCGCGAGTTTTACCTTCCTGAATAAGAGAATCGACGGCGTTCTTCGTCTCGCGCTTGACACGCGAAAGCGTGATCACGCCGTCATTTACTTGTGCGACGACCTCATCGATGACACGGGTTTGAGTTTCCTGCGCAAGTCCAAATGAAGAGAAGATGGCGGTCGCGAAAAGAACACAACTAAGTCGGAAAACAGATCTCATGAAAACGAACTCCTTTTTGCCGCAACTGAAAATATTATTACCTGCGGCCTGATTTGTGCAAACACGAGGTTTTGATGCTCGAGATGGCCGATCAGTTTATCGGGGTAAGCATTCAGCGAATGTCGGGAAGACAGCGGCATTCGACGTTTCTTTAATAAGCCTGTTCCCGAGGCTCCCCGAGTTGCCTGACATGACCAGAAAGTGTCCTTATTGCCGCCTTGTTAACTATGCGGACGCTGAAAGCTGCGTTAGATGTAATACGGTGCTCGGCGGCCGGCCGGTGACAGTTCAAGGCCGTTCAGGTCGGCCTTCTATAGCGAAACGGGCAATGATCTGTGTCTCGGTGTGTGTTGTTGCCGTTCTCGGATTCTACCTCTCGCTGATCGCAACTTCGAGGTCGCTTAGCTTTGACCAGCGGGGAAAGGTCACGGCCGCGGTCGCTATCCTTGAGGCTCAAGGGTTTACGGGCGAGGCGACATTGCTGCGGCGGGTCACGGTCTTTCGGTCGAGCGATAACTGGTTCAACGCGATGGTGCCGAAGGAAAGCGCTTTCGCCGCGACAAACTTTCCATTCGAGATAATGACGCTATATTCCGATTTCTTTACATACCCGATCGACGATACCGAGCGTGCCGCGATCCTTCTCCACGAAGCCAGGCATCTCGTTGGCGGTGACGAAAAAGACGCGTATTCCTACGTTTGGAAGAACCGGGCAAAACTCGGATGGACGCGCGACAAATATGCCGGTTCCATCGTCTGGAAGAATGTCCGAGTTCAGACCCGCGAATACTCTCCCGAGATGTTCGTGTGTCAGGATAAGGAATTTGGCGACTGTTCCGAATGACCTATTCGGACACACTTGAGATCGCATCAACGGCCGAGTGTATCGGGTCTGCCGTCCTGACGGGAACGCGGAGGATGCCGTTTGGTGAAAAACTCGTGCCTTCATTCTCGGAAAGGAACTGCATCAGCTTTTCCGGTGACACTCTGGCGCTTTCGCCGAGTTTGATCGCAACTGCTTCACCAGATCGATCGACAGACACTATCGCGATACGCTCCGCGAGTTTTCTTAGTCTCGCGTACGCAAACAGATGCTCCACTGAACGTGGGATGCGGCCATAGCGGTCCTCGATCTCAGTGTGGATCGCCATCAACTCTTCTTCCGCTCCTGCTGATGAGATGCGCTTGTAGGTTCTCAGCCGCTGGCTCGTGTCTGCGATGTAATCTTTCGGTATCGACACATCGACTCCCAGGTTTATCGAAACGCTCGTTTCATCCGAGATCTCGTCACCGCGGAGTTCTGCGATCGTCCGCTCCAGCATTTTCGTATAAAGATCGAATCCGAGAGCGTCAAGGTGGCCCGATTGCTGGCCGCCGAGTATATTCCCGGCTCCTCGCAGTTCCAGATCGAGGGCGGCCAGACGGAAACCGGCGCCGAGATCGGAAAACTCACGTATCGCAGACAGCCGTCGTCTGGCGATCGGCGTTAGTTCCAGCTCGCTCGGTATGAGCAAATAGGCATACGCACGGCGGTTCGAGCGTCCGACGCGGCCGCGAAGCTGATAGAGCTGCGAAAGGCCGTAATTATCGGCTCGGTTGATGATGATCGTGTTGGCTCGCGGGATATCGATGCCGTTCTCGATGATGGTCGTCGCGACAAGTATGTCGTACTTATAATCGATAAAGTCGAGCATCACGTCTTCCATCTCCTTTTCGTTCATCTGGCCGTGGCCGATGGCGATGCGTGCGTTTGGTACGATCTTTTTGATCAATGCGGCTATCGCCTCGATCGATTCGACGCGGTTGTGAATAAAGAAGACCTGGCCGTTTCGTGAGATCTCGAGCTCGATGGCTGAACGGATGACGCCTTCGGAAAACTGCACGACCTGAGTATTGATCGCCAGGCGGTCGCGTGGCGGCGTCTCGATGACGGACATATCGCGCATGCCGAGCAATGACATATTCAGCGTGCGGGGAATCGGCGTGGCCGAGAGCGTGAGCACATCAACCTTTTTCTTTAGGTGCTTGAGTTTTTCCTTATGGCCGACGCCAAAACGCTGCTCTTCGTCGATAACCACAAGTCCCAGCTTCGGCATTTTGACATCGTTTGAAAGCAGCCGGTGCGTGCCGATGAGCACATCGATCTCTCCTTTGGCGGCAGCTTCGGAAACGGTTTTTTGCTCTTTCGCCGATCGAAATCGCGAAAGCAGATCGACCTTGACCGGGAAAGCTGCGAATCGCTTCTTGAAACTCTCGAAATGCTGGTAAGCGAGAACTGTCGTAGGGGTCAGAACGGCCGCCTGCTTGCCGTCCATTACGGCCTTAAAGGCGGCGCGCATTGCGACCTCGGTCTTGCCGTAGCCCACATCGCCGATGATCAGGCGATCCATCGGAACAGCGGTCTCCATATCGGTTTTGACGTCTTCGATCGCCGAAGCTTGATCTGCGGTCAGGTCGTAAGGGAATGCGTCTTCAAACTCATGCTGCCACGGCGCGTCGGGCGAAAATGCATGGCCGCGAACAAGCTTGCGTTCGGCATAGAGCTTCAATAGCTCGTCTGCCATATCTCGCATCGCCCGTTTGGCCTTCGCCTTCGTTTTTTGCCAACCAAGCCCCCCGAGCCGATCCAGGGTTGGAGATGTCGCCTCGCCACTCGAATACCGTGAAACCAGATCCATTCGCTCGACCGGCACGAAGAGCTTCGCATTGTCGGCATATATGAGGAGCATGAATTCACGCTCGGCGCCTTGCGAAGATATCGACTGTAGTTCCTCGAACCGCCCGATCCCGTGATCGACGTGAACAACGAAATCGCCGGATCTTAAGTCGCGAAAGTCAGAGATGAACGCCCCAAGTCTGCTCTTCGTCTTCCTGACCTTCTCGCGCGGTCCGGGTTGATCGCCGTCCGATGTGTCGCCAAAAATATCGACCTCGGAGAATACGACCAATCGCTCGGCCGGGAGTTCGAAGCCGCTCGAAAGTCCCCCGATCTTCACAGCTTCGAGAGGAACGTACTTGTCATAATCCCGAAGCATTTCCGCGATCCTCTCGGCCATGCCCGGCGTTCGAACGACGATATCCGCTGAAATATCGAACTCGGCCACAAAGGCAGGAAAATCACCGTGAAACTTTCGTGTCGAACGGGATCGCAGCTCGATCTCGACAGCCTTTTCGGCGGTTGAGAACAGGAAAAGCGGCACGGCTGCAGAGGCGGAAACACGACCGGTAGGGAGTGTGCTCAACGCGGAGCTTCGATCCCCTGAACTGGGATCGACCCCGTCGCTTCCGCCCGCAAAGCCGAACTCTTCGTCCGTTGCAGCCGCTGTACGGCCCAACCCTCGCAATTCGATCGCTCGTTGCTCTTCCAGATTTCTTCTTAGTTGGTCCGCGTTCAGAAAAAGTTCATCCGGGGTTAGTCCAATATCTCCATTCGAGATAACCGCCGCGTAATTTCGTTCCAGATGATCGTAGAAACCTGCCACCGTGTGTTCGACCGATGTCGGTTCGTCGATGACGAGGACGTGGTCACCAAGGTGCTCAAAAATATTCGATTTGAGAGGCTTTACCAGGGGCATCAAAAACTCCCAGCCCGAGAAGGTCTCGCCGGCATCGGCAAAATCCGTTCGGTCCCGCAGATTTCTCGCGAATTTGCCGTCCGAAAATCTGTCCTTTGCAAAAAAGGCCCAATCTTTCAGATCCTGAGGAACCACGGCAAACTCGCGCATCGGTGCAAGGGATATTTCCTTTCGCTGCCCGGTTGAAAGCTGTGTTTCGGGATCGAATGTACGGATCGAATCGACCGTATCGCCAAAGAACTCGATCCTAACAGGCGACTCAGCATCCGGCGACCATACATCGACAATTCCGCCGCGAACCGACAATTGCCCTGGGCCGCTAATAGGTTCTTCGCGTACGTAGCCGACCGAGAAAAGCCTTTCGACCAGTACTTCGGGAGCAAAATCCGAGTCTCGGATCAGGTGGCAACCGAGATCTGCGGCTTCCGCCGGCGAGATCATTTTCTGGATCATCGATCTCGCAGAAATGACCACCATATCGCTCGCGCCGGAACGCATCTGCCATAGTCCCAAGGCACGGTTCTCCTGCGTTTCCGCATGAGGTGAAGCACCCGAATATGGTGCGGTTTCGAATGAAGGAAGAGTTGTGATCGTATATTCAAGGCCCGGCGACTGTGACAGGTGAAAGTCGAGATCGTTCGCCCAAATATCGAGTTCGTGGTTTGTTTCCGCGACGATGGCGAAGCTCTTGCCGGTCTCGATCCGGAGCCGTGCCAGGACGTATGCCTTGGCGGAGATCGAGGTCAGCCCGCTGATATTCACTATTCTTGAACCGCTCGATAGATGCCTCTTTACCTCGTCAAGACCGCTAACCATAAACACACCTAGCCGCAGAAAACGCTTACCGGGGGGCGTTTCCTTGCGGTCATTCTATTCTCACATATTTCGGTCCAGATTGCCGCTAGCAAGATCCGACACTATAATCAACCTTTTCTTATGCAGATTCCTCAGTTCGAAGAGATCATTACCCCGACCGATCAGACCGAGGCCCGTAAGGCTTCGCTTGAGGCGATAAGTGAGCTGGTCGGTAACGCGTATCCGAACAAGTTCGTCCGATCTACTGTGACAGGTACCGACGATACGATAACGGCCTTGAAAAGCTTTGCCCCGATCGTTGCAGTCGAGAATGAAATGGCCGAGATCAAGGCTGGACTGAGCGAAGGGGAACGGCCTCCAACGGAGATCAAGGATGCGATGAACGAACGGCTTCGCGCGCTGGGAACTGTTCGCATTGCCGGCCGTTTGACCACGCCGACGCGCGGGAATTTTGTTCATCTGACCGACGGCATCTCGAAGTTCCAGGTCTACTGCAATAAGAAGGGTCCGCTGGCGCTGGTGCTCAACGACGGCAGCGATACTCTCGATGAAGAGAACGGCTGGAAGGCGTGGCAACTGCTCGATCACGGCGATTTTATCGGCGTCGAAGGATATTTGTTTGTCACAAATACCGGCGAAGTGAGCGTTCATGTCGAAAAGCTGCAATTTCTGGTCAAAGCAATGCGGTCGATGCCCGACAAGATGCACGGCATTGCGGACGCTGAGCTGCGGCAACGACAGCGCTATTACGATCTCATAGGTTCGAGCCTCCAGGTCGAGCACGATGGACTGACGACACGCGAGGTTTTCGAACGGCGTGCCAAATTGATCGCGGGATTGCGCCGATATCTCGAAGACCACGGCTACATTGAGGTCGAGACGCCGATGCTCACGCCAAAAGCGACAGGCGCGGCGGCAAAACCCTTCAAGACGCATCACAACGCCCTCGATATCGACCTCTACGCACGCATCGCGCCGGAGCTTTATCTCAAACGCCTTGTCGTTGGCGGCTTCGAAAAGGTTTACGAACTTAATCGCAATTTTCGCAATGAGGGCATCTCGTACAAGCACAATCCCGAGTTCACGATGCTCGAGTTCTACTGCGCATACATGGACGTCAATGGAATGATGAATTTTTGCGAGGAACTGATGCGGGAGAGTGTCCAGAAAGCGACCGGCGGACTGAAAGTCACGTACGAAGGGAACGAGATTGATTTTGCCAGGTTCGAACGGGTGACAATGAAGGATGCGGTTGCGAAATATGCACCGAATCTTGCTGTCGATGACACGAACATAGTTGCTGCCTTCGACGAGCATGTCGAGCAAAACTTGATCCAACCGACCTTTATTATTGACTATCCGAAATCGATCTCGCCGTTGTCGAAGGCCGATCCGCGGGATCCGCAGGTTGCCGAGCGTTTCGAGCTGTTTATCAACGGTATGGAAGTCGCGAATGGCTTTTCGGAGCTTAACGATCCGAAAGAGCAATATGAGCGCTTCGTCGATCAGATGGTACAGCGTGAAGGCGGCGACGAGGAAGCGATGGTGCTCGACGAAGACTACATCCGCGCGCTTTCCTACGGAATGCCGCCCGCGGCCGGGATCGGCATTGGTGTGGACCGTCTCGTTATGCTGGTCACCAATAAGCATTCGATACGCGACGTCATACTTTTCCCCCATATGCGCCCCGAGCGAAAGGGTACGAGCGAAGAAGACAATTGATCAGGTAATTGACCAGAGATCCACACAGATAGATACCGGATCGCATCGATCTGCGTGGATCTGCTGCCGAGCCTATTTCGTCGCTACGTAATACGTGTTCATAAAATCATGATCGAGATGATTTACTGACACATTGGCGAAACCTGCTTCGCCGAGCATCCTGACGGCGGTCTCTTCGCCCCACATCGCCCCGAGTCCGTCGCCGCCATAAGCAAGCGAAACGGTCATGCAGTGAGTGAGCGAGATCGTGTACATCCACGGCCCGATCGGGTGCTCGAGGTTTTTCTCGACGTGACAAGAACCCGCGATATCCTGTGCGAGATATGTTCCGTCGGGTTTCAACGCCTTAGAAATTCCGGCAAGCATCGCGGCGGGCTTTGCCTGATCGTGGATCGCGTCGAATGACGTGATCAGATCATAGGCTTCCGTCTCACCGATGGCCGCGGCGTCGCGAACCTCGAATCTGACATTTTTCAGGCCATCGCTTTCCGCCGCCGATTGGGCTCGTGAAATGCTTTGTTCCGAAAAATCGTAACCGGCAAAATTCGAGTTCGGGAACCTCTTTGCGAGTTCGATCATCGCCTGGCCGCTTCCGCATCCGACGTCGAGCACCTCGATCCCGGCTTCGAGTTTTTCGCGAAGGCCCGGAACAAGCGGGATGATAAAGGGCTCAAGTCCCGCAACGACCGTTTGGGCGCTTTCGGCGGCCATTACTTCGTGAAAACGGGGGTAAGCGGAATACGGAACCCCGCCGCCGTTATGGAAGCAATCGACAAGGCGGTCTTCAATATTCGCGAGAACCGGCACAAACTGCATTCCGGTCGCGAAGTTATAATCGCCCTCGTTCGTGAGATATTTGGCGTGCTCTTCGGGCAGCTTATAGGTTCTCGTCTCGGGAACGTAGTTTACTACGCGTCCCGTGACCATCGTCCCAAGCCATTCGCGAACGTACCGTTCATTCAGGTTTGCGGCTTCGGCGATCCGCATCGATGTGGATTCAGGCAAAGTCGCCATCACCTCGAACAAACCGCACCGCGATCCAATGCTCAGCCCGAGGGCGATGGCACTTTTGTTGAGAATATCGACCATGCTTTCCGAGAAAGCTTCGGCCTTTTTTTGATCAAATGTAGTGTCTAGCATAAAAACTCCTATGTGAATAAAAAATAGATGTGCCAATAGGGCACGAATTCAGGATATTTCGGCGCGATCTCAAAAGTCTTGAAGAAGTTCTGAAGTTTTTATGAAGATTTGCAAAACATAATGTGTAGTTATCCGACATGATCCGCACAATATTGAGCTGACTCTGTTCATATTCAGTTCGGCCTCGTTGCGCGTTTGCGTTTGCTACGGCGAAGTTTCTGCTGGTCGCGTATGTCATCTGAAATTGTGCGATACGACCTCGGTTGTGATCTCCGTCAGCGGCGTGAAGTGTATCGCTTTTAGCATTCCCCGTTCTTCGAAAATGCCGCGGATCACAAGGAAATCACTTTGATTGATCACAGCGCGGTACTGCTCAAATTTGTCGGGCATTACCACAAAATTCGAAAAGCCGGTCTCGTCTTCGAGCGTTATGAACACAACATTATTCGCCGTCATCGGACGCTGACGAATTATCACGGCCCCGGCTGATGAGACCACCTGGCCTTTTTTCAAGTTCAGGGTCTCTTTTGCGGAAAGTATGCCTCGCCGCTGCATTTCCTCACGGAAAAACGCCATCGGATGCTTGCCGATCGAAATGCCGGTCTTTCGCAGATCGGCTTCGACGAGCTCAAGACCTTCCATACGCTGGAGAAATGATGAATGATGAATATCGAATGATGGACCGATCTGATATTCCGCATTCGGCATTCCGCACTCCACATTTTTGAACAGTTCGCCCGCAGGCTGAATAGCAAGTTCTGATCTCCAAAGAGCTTCACGACGGTGGACGGTGTTATCAAAATTCAATGCACCGGCAAGACTCAATGCACGGATCTCGCGTTTGTTTATTTCGGGAACGCGGTCGATGAGATCAGCGATGCTGGTATATCCAGATCTGAGATCACGTTCGGCCACTATCTTTCTTCCCACTTCTTCTCTTAATCCCCGGACGTATTTGAGTCCGACACGGACACACCGGGACATAGCCCGGTCGCCGTTGCTCCCGACCGTAACTTCGGCATCTTCAATGGTGAATTCATAATGCGACCTATTGATATCCAAAGGCAGAAAGTGAAGGCCGTGGCGTTGGGCGTCCTTGACCAGCGTTGCCGCCGAATAGAACCCAAGCGGATAGTTATTGAACATCGCTGTCATAAACTCAGCGCGGTAGTGCACGATGAAATAGGCCGAAGCGTAGGCGAGCAATGCAAAACTGAAGGCGTGCGATTCGGGAAAGCCGTAATTGGCGAACGCCTTTGTGTAGGCGACGATCTGTTCCTGGACGTCCTCAGGGATCTTATTTTGCGTCATGCCGTCGCGCAGATTCTGGGCGATCTTTTCCATCTTGCGGTCGGGGCGTTTGAACCCCATCGCACGACGCAGTTCTTCCGCCTCGCCTCCGGTAAAGCCGGCGATGTCCATTGCCATTTTGAGAAGCTGTTCCTGAAACAGCGGAACGCCCATTGTTCGTTTGAGTATCGGCTCTACTGACGGATGCGGATATGTGACCGGTTCTAAGCCTTGGCGGCGTTTTATGTATGAGTGGAGCATGTTGCCGACGATCGGGCCGGGGCGAATGATGGCGACCTGGACGACGATGTCATAAAAATTCGCCGGTTTTGATTTAGGGAGGAATGCGATCTGGGCACGGCTTTCGACCTGAAACATCCCGACCGTATCGGCCGTTTGCAATGCTTCGTAAACCTTTTCGTCGTCGTGCGGGATGTTATAAAGTCCCAATTCGACGCCGTGACCTTCCTTGATAAGCGTGATCGTGTCGCGGAGTACGGCCATCATACCAAGGCCCAAAAGATCTATCTTGACGATCTTTAGAGTCTCGCAATCGTCCTTATCCCATTGAATTATCGAACGGTCCACCATCGATGCCGGTTCAAGCGGAACGATGCCGTCGAGCTGGCCCATCGAGATCACCATGCCGCCGGAATGCTGGCCGAGATGCCGAGGAAAATCGAGAATGCGCCCATAAAGGTCGGCAAAATGCTGTAAACGCCGATCTTCGGCGGGGTCGAAACCGGCTTCTTTCAGTCTTTTGTTCAGCTCATCGCCTTTGAAGATCTCGTAATACGAATTGATCTTCGATAGCTTGCCGAGGACATCCGCATCAAAGCCAAATGACTTGCCGACCTCGCGGATCGCCGATTTGCCGCGATAGCAGATGACATTTGCGGTCATGCCCGAACTGCGGCGGCCCCATGTGCTGTAAACGTGCTGGATAACGCGTTCGCGGTCGTCGCCTGACGGCAGGTCGATATCGATGTCGGGATATTGTTCGTATTTTTCCGAGAGAAAACGCTCGAAAAGCAGCTTGTGCTGGATCGGGTCGACAGCCGTGATGCCGAGCGCGTAACAGACGACCGAGTTTGCCGCCGAGCCGCGTCCCTGCGAGAGAATGTTGTTCTGTTTGCAGAAATCCGAGATGTCGCAGACCTGCAGAAAATAGCCCGCGAGTTTTTTCATCTCGATGATCCGAAATTCCTTTTCAAGACGCGGAATGACCTGGGAACGGATCGGCCACGCCTTGTCGCGGTAACGCTCGTGCGAACGTGCGATCGCCTTTGCTCGCAGAACGGAATTTACGGTCTCGCCGGGCGGCACCGCATAGTCGGGAAACCTATACGAAAGCTCGTCCATCGAGAAATCGATGCGTGCGGCGATCTCGTTGGTGATATCGACCGCTTCGGGCAGATCCTCAAAGAGCTGCCGCATCTGCTTTTCGCTTTTAAGATAGCGTTCGCTGTTCTCGGAGAGCAGTTTTCCGGCGTCGTATATCGTCGTGTGGTTTTTTATGCAGGTAAAAACATCAAATAGCTCACGGTCATGCTCATCAGCAAAATACACGCCGTTGCTGGCAAAATAGGGAAGCCGCAGCTTATGAGCGTAGCCGAGAAGCACTTGGTTGATGTGTTCTTCGTGTCGCAGATGGTGACGTTGCAGTTCGACATAAAGGCGCCTTTCAAATACATAATTGAGCCATGCCAGATCGGCGAGGCTGTTGCCGTTTTTGATACTTTTATGCAGAAAACCGTCTGCACCGCCGGTAAAGCAAAGCAGGCCGGATGAATATTCCTCGATGTCTTCACGGGTGGCGAAATGTTCACCCTTTTTATGGCGAAGCTTGACCGTGGTGATCAGTTTGCTGAGGTTCTGATAGCCCTTCAGCGTTGTGGGGACCAGCGGCAGCAAACTGCCGTCGTTCATTGTGATCTCCGCTCCGACGATAGGCTTGATACCTTGTTCACGTGCCTCAAAATGAAATCGCACCGCACCTGCCACAGTATCGCGGTCGAGCAAAACGACAGCCGGAATACCTAATTCTGCCGAGCGCTGTGCCAACCTCTGCGGCTGTGAGCCGGAGGATAGAAAGCTGAATGCAGAGCGTGTGTGAAGTTCGCAAAAGGCCATTTTTACCTATCTGTGTCCCACGCTGTCCCACGGGTGTCCCACGGAATGTGTGGGACAGACTAACTGTTGTAAAAGAAGATAGTTAGAGTTGTCTTTTTCTGCTTGTCCCGGCATTTTCAAAAAAAGTTTCTCAATCATATTCGCCCACCAAAAACCATTCGCCTTTTGCTTTGCAAAGACGATAGATACCGCCGGCCTCTATCTCAATATCCCATTCGTGTGTCTTCCATCGACGGCCCCACCAGTGCGAATTTCCTTTCCACACGCCGCTGAAATTGGTTATATAGCCGGCAAAGAGCCGCGAGCGGATATAAACCAAACGGTCGTCGCGGATCAAAACTTCGGCATGGATCGGCGGGCGGAAGAATGTGAAGACGATGACTGGCCGGGGTAAGAAAGGTTTGGCGGCTATGCCGTCGCTCTCGGCGACGAGCGAAAGAGGCGGGGTAACCGCGAAGGCCTTTTCCATAGTTTCGGCGAGGCCTGGCTCATCGTAAATAGAGCGGCGAGGCCGCGAGGGATGCTTAGATCGTTTTGTGACTTCGCCGGCGACATCGGGCATCGTATCGGGGGCGAGTTTGAACGGCTCTGTGAGGCGATCGTTTAGTAACTGCGGAACGCCGACGTTTTCTGGGCCGACAAGTTTTTTTAGTTTATTGACCGTGAGCAGAAGGCTTTCCGGTTCGGGCCGCGAAACTGCGTAAAGGCCGCGTTGGTCAGTGCGGGGCTTTGTAAAATAAGCGATCACATCGACCGTAGTGATCGGTTCTTCGGGCGGGTCGAGCGCGGCCCTGAGATTTATCAGCTTGAGCCAGAACGGGCGGTCGAGCGTCGGAAATGATGTCTTTATCTCATACGACCTGGTGGTTTTGTTTCTTAGCGTCAGGCCCAGATCGAGATGTTCGGTGCTGTATCCGGCGTATCTTACCTCGGCAAATAGACGTTCGAGGCCGTGGTTCAGCAAAAATATCAGCTGCTCAAAATCTTCGACTGGATTATTTAATTCGAAGTTCCAGGAAACTTTATTTTCTTTGACATTCGGTGTGATCAACGATTTTCCGCGTTGCTCGATCACGTCGATCACGTGGTTGAACTGTTGTCCGTAGCGGCCGATGAGTTCGTCATGCGGCACTTTTGCCAAGTCTTTTACTGTATGAAAACCCAGTTCATTAAAGACATTGAGCGTGTCGGCTTCGAGATCGAGTTCGGCGATGGGGATCTGATCGAACATATCCGGCTGCACAAGCCCGACAGTGAGAGAGGGCGGATCGCTCAACGCATCACTATCATCTTCGCTCACGTGCGGGTTTTCGGAACGGGCGAGCAGTCTTGCAGTATCGACGGTATCAGCGACCGCGACCTTGCCCTTGACGTTCTTTCGGCTTAGTTCTTTAACGATCTTTTGAGCTATCCGGCCTGGTTTGCCGATCAGGCGTTCGAGTCCGCTAACATCGAACAATACCCCGTCCTCGATCACCTCGATCGCACTTGCAAATCTGTCTGCCGCACCGATCAAAAGATCTCGATCACGCTCGATATCAGGCGAAATTATGCAGGCGTAGAGCTTAGGCATTTTATATTTCCGAATAATCCATCTCGATCTTCGTTCTGAGGTCTTTGCCAAAGAGTTGTTTTCGCTCGTGCATTCTGAGATGAAATTCTCGTAATAGCCGGAATTTACCGCTGCCGGACCACGCCGAACCTTCGCGCTCGAATACGAACGCACCTTGTGAAGCTGAGCCGGTGATGTGTTCGGTCGCGGTTGCGAGTACGATCGTCGGCGTTTCTTTTATTCGCGTGCGATAGCGGAACCAATACGCTTTTGGAACCATTCGCAGCTTGTCTGCAGAGAGACCGCAAAGATCCAGCCAGATGCATCCGAAGCCCTTTGCCTGCACCAGATGGTCGGCAGAGATGAAGGTTTTTTCAATATCGCCTCCGCATTTCACCCACAGTATATTTTCGAGTTTTATGCCGGCGAGATAAGCCGTTTGCGGATCGAAACCGCCGCTGCCGTCGATCACCGCACAAATCTCGCCGTTCGCGGTCAGCCCGGCAAGCAGGGAAATGGCAAAGCTCGTTTTTCCCGTGCTCCGGTCACCAACAACCTCAACGACGGCCCCTCGAGCGACCGATAGGCCAAACCCCGCGACCTCGACTTCCTCGATATGTTTTCGCTCTTCGCGAAGGTGAGAAAGAGTTTTTACGAGGGCAAGATGCGACATTTATGGTGCTGTACATTGTTTCATATATGAAACAACAAGGATAGAATAATGCAGGCAGGAAGAAAAGGCAAGGGTCACGACCGGCGAAGAGCGCCGGTCGTCATCATTCATTCACCATGACCTCGACCGGATCGATCCTGGCGGCACGCCATGCAGGATAAAGCGCTCCGACGAGGCTGCCGCCGATGGCGATGGCGATCGCGGTGATGACCCAACCAGTGCTGAACTCGAATGTGAGATCGTATCTGGCCCCGATCAAAAAAGAAGAAACGAGAGCCGTGGCGAAACCAAACACGATCCCAAGAATACCGATGATGAAGGCCTCGCCCTCTATCGTTCGGATGATGAATGAATGAGATGCTCCAAGCGACTTAAGGATACCGATCTCCTTGCGGCGTTCGGTGATGGTCGTGTACATCGAAAGGAGGACAAAAACCGTGCTGACAAACGCACCAAGGGCCACGAGAACACGAAGAAATGTGTTCAAGCCCGGGATCCGGTCCTGGGCGTCAGTAATGATGTCGCTCGTCAGGCTGATCTTGTTGCCGGGAAGTGCTTCATTGATCTTTGCCTGGACCGCCGCCGGTTCATAGCCATCCTTGACCTTTACGAGGATAAAAGTGCATTTGTCGCTTTCGAGGGCGGCTTGCATCGCCTTTAGCGACATTTTTATTCGGGCACCTGACGGCGGCGAGAATACACCGACGATCTTGTACGGCTTATTGCCGAAAAGTTCGTAAGGATCGCCGATCTTGAGGTTTTCATCGGCCAACTGCCTTTGGTCGAGCACGATCTCGTCGTTGGCGACCGGCGGTCGGCCTTCGACGATCTGCATATCGTTCATCGTCGCGAAAGGCTCCCATTCCACACCGTCGATCTGCCGGATCCCCCAGTTTCCTTTCGAGTCAGAAGCGATGTATCGATACATCGGTACGGTAGCCGCGACACCTTCGATCTCCATAAGCCGAGGAACGTAACGCAGGTCAACCGCTGCATTCGAACTCATTGTGTCCATGCCGCCGGGGCGTGTGAAGACGATCTCCGCCTTCCAGTTTGACGCCCTTTTGGCAAGGTCCTTTGTCATTCCACGTGCGAGGCCGGTGAACATCACGACGAGCACGACCCCGAGCGCGACGCCGATCACGCTGATGATCGTACGGAACGGCCGGACCTTGAGGTTTGCAAAAACGAGTTCGAGCATCCAGCAATGGCGGGTCAATAGCGTTTGCGGTACATCGTGCCCTTTCGCTTGAAAAGATATCGGGCGAAGACGGTGATGCCAAGGGCAAACAGAAGGATCGCCCACGAGCCGACCGCTGTGGTCCACGCCCACTGCCATCTAAATCCGCGCATTACGCCAAGAATGGCTCCAACGATCAGGCCGAATGACGTGAATGTAACGAGCGCATTCAGGTAACGCCCCTCTTCGAGATACTTGGCGATCATGACGGGCAAAAACGCCGTAAATTCGCCCAGCATCCTCGGAAGCTTCTTGATGTCGTCCCAGAGCGTGCCTGTCTCTTCGCCGGCTCCAACCAAAAGTACCCCGTGCTTCATTGCAAAGAGATTGAAGAGAGCTGAGAGGACCGAGAAGAGCACCGATATGGCAAAGGCCCTCTGACGGGCAACGCTATTTTCGGCCGTCGAGGCAAAAACATCGAAGAAATAACGCTCCTGAGCGTAGTGAGTTACAAATTCTACGGCGTGGCTAAAGGCCGGCAGCATGATCGATACGATCACATTTGCGAGCCAAAAGGGCTGTGCCTTTCGGAAAGATTGGACGATGGCTCCGGACATGCCGGTGGTCAGAAATCTGAAAAAAAGCTCGACGCAAACGGCAGTGAGCGTTACCAGCCAGCTTTCGCGGCTTGCTTGGTAAACCGTGAAATAGAACGACGCGCGCAGGACAGCCCCCAGCAGGGCTGACTTCCAGTTCCATCGCGTGATTATCTGTCCGGGGTGCTGAACGAGATTCCTGAGGACTCCGCTAACCGTTATCCGCTCGTCCCAAACCTCTTCGACATCGTCCGCGTCGGTGATGGAATGATGGATCATATCGTCGGCATAGGCCAACGCCGGAGCGGTCTCTCTTTCCATCAGGTCCATTTCTTGCGTTGATCGAGCGTCCCTCAAAACTGAAGCTTGTACAATCGGCCTAGAATCCCATCCTGCCGCCGAGATCGGCGGCACGGCAAAACGAAGGCTTAATACTAGCACAATGAGGCGTAATTTACGCTAGATGGCGGGACATTCTGAGCCAAGTTCGCTCTTTTCTTGCCCGTTAGAGCCACCGACGGTGGTTCGAAAAGCCCACAAAAAAAGTTTGTCACAATTCTCAAGGCCGTGGTGTTTTATCGACAGAACAGGGGAAATCCCTCATTTATACAGGAGACGAAGTCATGAGTTGGTTATACACGATCGTTTTTGCCGGGTTGGTTCTGTCATCGGACAGCGGGAATATCCCCGAGATCAACCCACCTGCGGAGGTTTGTCCGGTGGTCGTTGAGCAAACGGCGGCCGACGAGACCGAGAGGTTCGAAAAGTCGTATCCGCTGACGGCGAATGGAAAAGTGAATGTTTCAAATGTAAACGGTTCGATCGTGGTTGAGGCATGGGATCGAAACGAAGTGAAGTTTGAATACACAAAGGTCGCCGATTCGAAAGAGCGTCTTGCCGATGTCGAAGTCGAGATCGAATCGCGGGCCGACTACTTCTCTGCCGAAACCAAGTATGACAACTGGAAGAACAAGGTCGGCAGCGACCGCTGGAAGAATAACGGCAAACTAAATGTCGAGATGAAGCTGATGGTTCCCCGTGGTGCGGTGCTCAATGAGATCGAGACCGTCAACGGGTCGGTCACTGTATCGAATTTCATCAACGTGACCAGCGTATCCGCCGTCAACGGAACCGTTACGGCTGAGAATATCCGCGGGACCGCAAAACTTTCGACGGTCAACGGGGAAGTCAAGGCCGATTTCGACCGTCTTGAAAGCGGGAGCAGGATCTCGCTCGAGACCGTTAACGGCCGGGTCAATTTGGTGATCCCGTCAGATTCGAGTGCGACCGTCAGGGCCGAATCGCTGAATGGCAATATCACTAACGACTTCGGGCTTCCGGTTCGGAAGGGCAAATACGTCGGACGTGACCTTTACGGCAAACTCGGATCGGGCGATGTGCAGATCAGGATGGAAAGCGTAAACGGATCGTTGTCTGTCGTGCGAAAGAATGACGGTAAACAGCCCGCCGCCGCGACAGATCTCCTACCAAGCAAGCACCAGGATGACGATTGGGACTCTGACATTGATGTGAGCAAGAAAGTCGATGCCGCGAAGATCAATAAGAACATCGCAAAGGCCGTTAAAGAGACGACAAAGAGCCTTCCCGCAGTTTCCGCGGCTACGGAGAAGGCCCTGGCAGACGCCCATCTCGAGTTGAGTAAGGCCCGGCCGGAGATGGAGAAACTTAATGCCGATCTAGCAAGGGTGGCCAACGAATCGCTCAGGGCCGCGACCGAGGCAGTTAAGTTGGAAGACATTCGTAACGCAGTCCTCGCCGAAGGTGATCGGATGGCAAGGATCGCTGACGCCAGCTTTTTTTCCCGCGTGCCGCGGGTCGAGAAAAAGAGCGGTTCGTTCCCTGTCAAAGGCGTACCGAAAGTTACGATCGTCGGCAAAGGCTGCTCGGTGACCGTGAAAGGTTGGGATCGGTCCGAGGTTCAATACCGCGTCTCACATTTCGCCGATGCCAGGAGTCGCGAGCAGTTAAGCGTCAAGGAAAATCATACGGATTCTTCGATCGACCTTGATGTCAGCAACCCATCGGCGGAGGGGCGCGACGCCCGCTTTTTTGATCCTTCGCGCCGCGTACACATTGAGGTCTTTGTTCCCAAGAAAACCAATTTGAAGATAGACGCCAACGGGACGATCAGGCTCGATGGTGTTTCCGGTGATCTGCAGGTGATCGGTGCGGACGAGGGGATCGACGTACGCGATTCTGACGGCAAACTCAATGTGTCGAACGTAGATGGACTGGTGAGGATCGTAGGGTTCTCGGGTGATCTGGTCGCAAAGACCACGGACGGCGATGTGCGCCTGGACGGCGACTTTACGTCGATCACCGGTTCTGCGAAGTGCGGCAACTTCATGCTTAGTATTCCCGAGAACATCGACGCCGAGATCTCTGGTTCAGGGAGTAGCGAATCGTCGCTGAGGGTTGAGGACATTGCCGGCGGCAAGCAGCTCTCGGAGTCAAACTGGCAGTTCGGGAAGGGCACCCGGAAATACAAATTTGATCTCCGGGGCGGCGAACTCGTCGTTCAAAACCGCGATCTGATAAATGGCGGGGAAACCCGATAATGTGTTCATATGTGCGGCTCGGCAAACATAGCGAGCCGCTTTTCTTTTGAAACTTTCTAGTTCTCGAACCCGTTTCTTCTCTCGTTTAACAATAAGCCTGTGATCGCTTTATACCAAGATGTGCCAAGTTTTACCTACCGTCCGCTTCGTTGTCTTTTTGTTCGTCGCTGCGTTCTGCCTTCCCGTCAGCGGGCAGGAATCAAATGGAGGCGGCAAGCAAGGGCCAGCGCCCGGCGTTGAACGCGGAGGCGGCGTCGCTTTACCGCCGGAAAAACGGGCCGCAATGTCAATTCCGAAGATCGGCAGCCCGATAGTGATAGACGGGCGTCCAGACGAGGAAATTTGGAAACAGGCCGCAGTATTCAAGGATTTCTATCAAACCTATCCGGGCAACAACACTACGCCCTCGAAACCGACGGAATTCTACATGATGTATGACGAAAAGCATCTTTATGTCGCGTGGAAATGTTGGGACGAGAAGGACAAGATCCGCGCTACGGTCGCAAAGCGTGACAATGTTTTCGGCGAGGACAATGTTCGTATGTGGCTCGATACCTACAACGATCGGCGCCGCGCCTATGTTATCGGGTTCAATCCGCTCGGAATTCAGGCGGACGGTATATATACGGAAGGTGAGCGCGCGGATTTCTCGGTCGACATTGTAATGGAGTCAAAGGGAGTGATCGAGGATTGGGGATGGTCGGTCGAGGCCAAAATACCATTCAAGTCGCTTCGATACAAGACCGGGAAGGGAACGCTTTGGGGATTCAATGTTGCCCGAAACATCGACCGTTTCAATGATGAGTTCGACAGCTGGATGCCCGAGGATCGGAACATCTCCGGCTTCCTCACGCAGCACGGCAAGATCTCCGGCCTCGATGACATCAAGTACGAGCGGACGCTGGAGGTTGTCCCGAGCATTACGCTGAGCGAGACGGGCAGCCGGGTCGCGGCGAACGAGATAGCCGCCGGCCGCTTCGTCAACCAACCCGTGCGCCATCAGATCGGCGTCAATTTGAAATATACTATCACGCCAAGCATCACGCTCGACGCTGCGATTAATCCCGATTTCGCCGAGATCGAGGCTGACGCGCCGGTCGTTACGGCAAACCAGCGCTTTCCGATCTTTTTTCAGGAGAAGCGGCCTTTCTTTCTTGAGGGATCCGAGATCTTTTCGTCACCGCTGCAGGTTTTTTACTCGAGGAATATCGTCGATCCTGACGTTGCGCTGAAGCTATCAGGCAAGGTCGGCAAGACCTCGTTCGGTATTCTGGCCGCCTCAGACAATGCCCCCGGGAACTATGCCGAGAACGACCGGAATGATTCAAACGTACGGCCGCGCATCGATGAGTTTCTCGACAAGAACTCGCTTTTTGGCGTTGTTCGCGTCAAACGCGATTTTGGAAGTGAGAACAACATCGGATTCTTTGCTACCTACCGCGGATTCCCGGAACAAAAAAACCTATTGGCTGCGGTCGACGGGCGCATCAAGTTCAATCCGAATCTGACGGCGGTGTTTCAGGTCGCCGGAACTACCTCGCGGCGCTGCTTTTTCGACCCGGAATTTGAGCCGACACTGAACCCGGTTCAGGCGGCCTCGAACCGGGCGATATGCGGCGGCGGGACATTTGGCGGAGTGACGGTTCAGGGAAGCCCGTTCAACCGATACCGGACGGGTAACGGCCTGGGCTACTACTTCAATCTCGACTATTCAAGCGAGACACATGGTTGGTTCCTTGAGGCCGGCGGACGCAGCAAATTCTATCGTGCCGATTCTGGATTTACGCGCCGAACCAATTCGAACTTCCTCTTCTTCTTCAACCGGCTCTCGACGAAATCGGATTCGAAGAAGAAGATCATACGCGCCCAATGGAATCAGATGGCCGGCGTGGATTACAACTGGGCGGGGAAACTCACCGGTTTCAACGCCGAGACCAATGGCAACATCAGCCTGAAGCGAAACACCTTTATCAACGTCGCGACCGGGGTGTCATACGAGAAGATCTTCGAGGAGGAGTTTGGGCTTCGGCGATCACCGACCCGGCCGCTTGGCACTTTTCTGGGAGATCCGACGCGATCGACGTGGATGCACGTCATATCGGCCAATCTTGAGCAGTCCCCAACCAAGCGGCTCAGCTATGGGTTCTTCCTCGGGACAATTCGGAACGCCTTCGATTTCTTCCACTTTGACCCGACGACCGGTCTTCAGAATCCCGGCCCGGGAAGGCAGGCGGACGCCAATATCTACATTACGGTTAAGCCGATCGATCCGCTGGCTTTCTCGGTCAGCTACAACAAGAGCCGCTTGACCCGCAACGACAATCGTGTCAGATCTTTCGATTCGGATATCGTCAGCGTAAGGTCAACCTATTATTTTACAAGGTTCCTTTTCACCCGTTTTCGGCTGGATTATGACGGAACCGAGAAAAACTTTGCCGGACAAGCACTGTTCGGCTGGACGCCACATCCTGGAACGGCATTTTACGCCGGTTACAACGACAATTTGAACCGAAACGGGATGAATCCGTTTACAGGTCAGTACGAACCCGGCTTCGAGCGGAACAACCGCACATTCTTTATTCGTATGTCGTATCTGTTCCGCAAAAGCTTCTAGACCTCTTCCACTCCTCTTGATGCCTGAGGGCGATCGGTTGTCTAGCCGGTCGCCCTTTTTTTAAGCAGTTTTTTAATTCACGCGGCAATCTCCTTCAAAATGTTCTTGTATTATCTGAGGCAGTGGTGTATAACTCATAGTTGATATTACATTTCTTGCCATCCGGCTTAAGACAATTAGGAGATCATAAGAGATGAAAGTTCGTGGACGAATTCGTGGGATTGCCTTATGCACTATCTTATTCTCGCTATCGATGCCCGCCGTTTTCTCTCCGCCGGTTTCGGCGCAGAGCACTGAGGGCGTGGCCTTGCAGCGAGGATATAGAACCGGCTATTCGGATGGCTATATGTCCGGCTATCGCGATACGATCGACGGCGCTTCAAAAAACCTTGCACGTCATAACGATTATGCGAAGGCGGATCGTGCCTATAGCAAGGCCTATGGGCTTCTCGATGATTACCGGGACGGCTATCAACAGGGTTTCGAGCTAGGGTACGAGACCGGCTACGAACGCCGTTCTTTCGAATCTTCACTGCCGAGCGGCCTTAAGCGACGTGGTGTCGTTGCTGACAGCAATCGGCTGGCGACAAATTCTTCAGATCAGCGGGTGAACAACGGCAGCGTCGGCCAAACCTCGAACGGCGGATATAGCGACAGTACAAACTCGGCGACAACACCCTCGAAGGTTGAGATGGTCGCGACCAACTACCAAGCGAACAATACGCCGATCATAATCATCCCGCGCGAGACCGAACTTATCCTCGAGCTTCAGGATGACATCAATACGGAGCAGAGCCGCGAAGGCGAGAAATTTACCGCTCGGGTGATTTCGCCGTCCGAGATCGCGGGCGCTACGGTCGAAGGCCGGGTCGCCAAGGTTCTGAAGCCGGGCCGGATCAAGCGTAGAAGCGAGCTCTCATTGTCGTTTGACAGGATAATCCTTGACGACAATCGATGGAGCAATTTTGGCGCGACCTTGACCGAGGTTCTGGCGGTCAAAGGCGACAATGTAAAGAAAGTTGACCTCGAAGGCACTGCTCTGGGGCAAAGTTCGCTTAAATCCGACGTGATCAAAGTTGGAGGGGCGACCGGAGCCGGCGCGTTGATCGGCGGGGTTGTCGGCGGGCCGATCGGCGTTGCTGTGGGTGCGGGCGTTGGCGCGGCTTTCGGTGTGGGCGCCATTGTCATAGAACGCGGAAAGCATATCAGGCTTACTCGAAATCAACAGTTGCGAATTAGAACCGCCTACCAGACCCAGATCCGGTAGCGCTTAGTGCTAACTTGAATGCAATCTTCGCGGTCGGCGTTTGCCGGCCGCTTTTTTGTGCTCTCTGGTAAGACCAATATGGTTCGCACTTGTCTGACGAACGGGGGTTCGATAAACTATAACATTGGAAATTAGGCTTTGTTATAAGACAATAATCTTTTATTAAAAATGAGTACAGGAACAGAAACAACAGGAGCAGCGGCGGCAGGTTTGCGAGGGGTCGTCGCGGCCCAAAGCTCGATCGGCGACGTAAACGGGGAACAGGGGATACTTATCTATCAGGGTTATGACATACACGATCTTGCCGAACATTCGACGTTTGAAGAGGTGGTGTTCCTGCTTTGGAATGGGCGTTTGCCGAAGGCGGATGAACTGGCCGCACTGACCGCCGATCTGCGGGCAAATTATGGGGCTCCGGCCGAAGTTATCGAGATGATGCGGCATTTTCCGAAGGACGCGGATCCAATGGACGTGCTTCGAACGGCCGTTTCGTCGCTTGATTTTTACGATGCCGAGTCGCACGCGACCGACCGCGAATCGGCGATGCGTTCGGCAGTGAATATCACCGGCCAGATCGGCACGATCGCGGCGGCATGGGATCGGATCCGCAATGGCAAGGAACCGGTCGCGCCGGATACCAGCCTTTCGATCGCGGAGAATTTTCTCTACATGCTTCGCGGAGAGAGGGCTGACGCCGACGAGGCGCGGATGTTCGACATCGCTTTGATACTCCACGCCGATCATGAGTTGAATGCTTCGACCTTTACGACCAGGGTCGTATCGGGCACCCTCGCGGGAATGTATGGGGCCGTAACCGCTGGTATAGCAGCCCTTGCGGGGCCGCTTCACGGCGGTGCGAACACCAACGTGATGAAAATGCTGATCGAGATCGACGATCCGGCGAAGATCGATGCCTGGGTTGATGACGCGCTCGCGCAGAAGAAGAAGATCATGGGCATTGGCCACGCGGTTTACAAGACCGAGGATCCGCGAGCGACCTGGCTTCGCAAATTCTCAAAGAAGATGGCGGAAAAGACCGGAGTGACCAAGTGGTACGAGATGTCGCAGCGTATCGAGCAGCTCATGCACGAAAAGAAAGGGATGTTCCCGAACGTCGATTTCTATTCGGCTTCGACGTATTACCTGATGGGTATAGCCCTCGATATGTACACGCCGATCTTCGCGGTCAGCCGCATCTCCGGCTGGACCGGCCACATCCTCGAGCAGTATGCGAACAATAAGCTCATTCGTCCGCGGGCCGAGTATATTGGGGCTCGCGATCTGAAATACATACCGATCGCCGAACGGTAAGTAGCGGTCGAAAACTGACCTATGAAGGCCTCGTCGGATTTGGGCGGGGCCTTTTACTTTTTGTATGAAGCGGCATGGACGTCGTCACGCCTGGGAAAATGGAGCAGGGTTCCGCCGATCCCGGCCGCCGAGAACAAGAAGAAGTATTGGTATTCGAATAGAAACGCGGTGAGGAATCCGAACAACGAGACCGATTCGCAAAGTGCACAGCCCACTATCACAGCGGTTTGTACCAGGCTGACGTCTTGCTGATCGACCGATCTAGCAAGGATCTTCTTTCGCAGGATAAATGACGCTATCAGGGCCACGACCGAAACGGCCGCCAACGCAACGGAAACGACAGGCTCGCTGCCGAGTAGTGGCTTCGAAAGGTCTAGGCCCATCAGTTCCGGTTTGATCATGAGAACCATCGGAATAAACAATACCTGCGAGAAGAGCAAGGCGGCCCAGACGATCAGGATCGTCTGATATGACTGCTCCGGAGTTGGCTTTGGTGCGTGTGAGGTCATCTTGTTAGTGTTTTCTGTCGAGCGTATTTTATGCTATTTTCTCCTAGATCATGAAAAGAGTTTTAGTTCCTATCGCCATCATACTTTTTCTATCCGCAGCAGCCGCTGCGCAGACCGTCAATCCGGCCAAACTTAAGTTTAGGGGCATCGGCCTCAATTCGACATATGCTCAGGTCCTAGCCGCACTTGGGAAGCCTGAAAACGAGGATGCGGCAAAAAACGAGGAATGTATCGGTGGGCATGAAAAATCGATAAAGTATCCCGGCATATCTTTCTACATGATGGACGGTGACAGCAAGGACAAGAAAACCTTCGAGGTCAAGGGCTTCGAACTTACTGCCCGGGGCTATCTGGTATCGGGAGTGAAGATCGGTGATTCACCGGCCGTTGTTCGGAAGAAGTACGGGCGTAAGTACAGCGTCGATACCGAGCGGGGATCGGGCGAGATCACCTGGCTGTACGACATGAGCGAGCGAGACGGCCCGGGTACGACAAGAGTAGTCTTTAAGAACGGTAAAGTTTCGATGATCGCGTCCGGTCTTCTGGTCTGTTGAGGGGGCAGCTTAGCGTTCAACCTTCCCTGTTGTGTCCTGATCTGGGGCCGGATCTCCCAAAATTGTGAAAAACTTCGACTTTTGTTCAGTTGACTAACCCCCGACGGTTTCATTCTGATACAATTCCTACAATTCAAGTTCGAAAAACTTAACAAAACCACGGGAGAATACCGATGTATCGCATAATCTCTGTCGCACTTCTTTTTATCTTCGTTGTTTCAGTTCCTGCGCAGGTTGGAAGGTCGAATGGGCCCGCCGCGAAAGCCGCCAAAAACCAGCCCGCGAACAGCACCGGAGTCGCCAAGGCGACGACGCAGCCGCTGAATACCGAGTACACCGAATCAATATTAAAAAACACGACCGACAAACAGTTCCTGACCGAATTGGTCGATCATTTGCCGGCGTCGGCCACGGTGCCGAGTCCGGAAAAGATCATTGGCTATCCGGTCGGTACGCCGAACAAGCTGACATATACAAAGGACCAGTACCGCTATTATCGCGAACTTGAAAAGGCGACCCCGCGGGTAAAGACATTTGTAGCCCCCGAGAAAAGTGAACAGGGAAGAGAGCAGCTAACGGTCGTGGTCGGCGACGAAGCGACTATTGCCAAGCTCAACCGTTATAAAGAGATACTTGGCAAGCTCGGCGACCCGCGAGCGATCAATGACGAGATCGCAAAGCAGCTTATCGCCGAGGGGAAGGCGATATATTGGGCTTCGGGTTCGATACATTCTAATGAGACCGGTTCGCCTGAAATGTTGATGGAGCTGGCCTATCGAATCGCTGTTGAGGAGTCACCATTTATCCAGGCTATCCGCAAGAATGTGATCGTGATGATCACACCGACGCTCGAGGTCGATGGCCGCGACACGATGGTTGACCTCTACAACTATCGCAAGGCGAACGAAGGCAAACGTGTTCCGGGGCTTGTCTACTGGGGCAAATACGTCGCTCACGATAACAACCGCGACTCGATGGGAATGGCACTCGCCCTTACAAGAAATCAGATGTCGATATTTCTTGATTTCCATCCGACGATCCTTCACGACCTGCACGAATCAGTTCCGTTTCTCTATACCTCAACCGGAACAGGCCCTTACAATGCCTGGCTCGACCCGATCGTTGTGAGTGAGTGGCAGGACCTGGCCTATCAGGAGATCGAGGAAATGACCAAGCGTGGTGTTCCGGGCGTTTGGACACATGGTTTCTACGATGGTTGGGCCCCGAACTATATGTTCTACGTCGCGAACGGTCACAACTCGATCGGACGATTCTATGAGACCTTCGGCAACGGCGGTGCGGATACCCAGGATCGGGTTGTTGGCGCACAGTCAAATCGCGACTGGTTCCGCCCAAATCCGCCGCTCGCCCGCGTAAAATGGTCGCTCCGCAATAATGTGAATATGCAGCAGAGCGGCATCCTGATCGCGATGAACTACGTGGCAAACAACAAGGATAAGTTCCTGAGCAATTTCTATCTGAAGAGCAAGCGTTCGGTTGCCAAGGCACGAACCGAAGGGCCTGCAGCCTACGTTCTCCCTGCGAGCGAGACGCGGCCGACCGAGGCTGCCGATCTTGTGAACCTCCTCAAGATGCAGGGTGTCGAGGTGCATCGGCTCAATGGCGAGACCGAGACCAAGGAAGGCAAGTTTGGTGCCGGTAGCTATGTCGTTCGAATGGACCAGCCCTACTCCAGAATGGCCGATATGCTGCTCGATACGCAGTATTACAACGTGAACGATCCGTCACCGTATGACGACACGGGCTGGACGCTTGGGCCGCTTCGGAACGTCAAAACGGTGCGAGTCAAAGATGAAAAGGTACTCGACGCCGCAATGACGATCATCAATGGCCCGGCGAAGGTGACGGGCAGGGTCGAGGGTTCTGGCGGTGCAGGCTTTGTTGTCAACCACACAGCCGAAAGTGCGATCGCACAGCTTCGATATCGTTTGAAGGACATCAAGTTTTCGGCCGCTCAAGCCGCATTCAAAGTTGGTGATAAGAATTTCAATGCGGGTTCTTACATCATCAAGAACGAAGGAAATCCTGCCGATACTGGTGCCCGATTGGCTAAAGAGGTAACGGACCTGGGCTTGACCGCAACGGCCGTTGACAAACTCCCAGACGTTGCAAGTCACGCGGTGAGTGTGCCCCGCATCGCTCTGGTACATACGTGGATCAACACTCAAAACGAAGGCTGGTACCGTATCGAGCTCGATCGGCTCGGCATTCCCTACGATTACATTTCCGATCAAGTGCTTGGCAGAACGCCGAATTTGCGTGATAAGTGGGACGTTATCATCTTTGGGCCGGTCGGCGGCAGCGCCCAGACCATAGTTCGCGGCACCGCGAAGTTCAGCGATTCGGAACCACCTATCCCTTGGAAAGCTAGTGACCTGACGCCTAATATGGGGCTCTCGCCGGATCAGACGGATGATATTCGCGGCGGAATGGGAATTCAGGGGATCGCAAACTTGAATAAGTTTATCGAGGGTGGCGGCTTGTTTGTGACGATAACGGGTAATGCCTCGATCCCGATCGATTTCGGTATCACCTCGGGTGTTTCGATCCAGCAGTCAACGAACCTCCGGGCCCGCGGTTCGGTCATCAATGCAACATTCAGCGACCGGCGCAGCCCGATCGCCTATGGTTACGATGAAGGCCTGGCGGTTTACTTCAATCAGGCACCGCTCTTCCAGGTTGGCGGCGGAGGTTTTGGCGGCGGACAGGGCGGCCCCGGCGGTGGTCCGGGCGCGGGCGCCGGTGCAGGCCGTCCGACGGGACGCGGGACCGTTTCCGATCCTGATATCGTACAGGGCCGAAGGCCGATGGAACCGGCCGCACCCGGCGCCGGAGGCGGTGGTTTTGGCGGCGGCCAACAGCAGCCGCAGCCGCCGGCCTCGTCGCAGCCGCGGGTCGTTCTGCGGTTTGCTGCGGCCGAACGCGATCTTCTCGTTAGCGGTATGCTGGCCGGAGGCTCTGAGCTTGTGAATAAACCGGCAGTCGTGGACGTTCCGGTCGGCAAAGGCCACGTGGTGATGTTTGCGAACAATCCAATGTGGCGCCATCAGACGCATGGCAGCTTTTCACTGCTCTTTAACGCGATCCTGAACTACGACCATCTCGGAGTTGGACGTGCCGCACCGCCTGCACGGCCCGCCGCCGACGAGGAGATCTTTGAAGATCAATAGGCCGATACACCCGATTCCAAAAAGGCTCCGCGACCGGCGGAGCTTTTTTGTTCACGACGAAACAAGGCGATAGAATATGACGTATCAGTAGAGAATCTAATTTTGTCATCAGGAGTCTGTCAGTATGAAAGGATTGATATCGATCGCGGCTTTGTTCATTATCATCGTGATCGGCAAGCTCGTGATCGTTGCTCAAACAGATATGAAACCACCCGCAGCAAAAAAAGTTCCCAAGGTTCTGAAGATCCATGGATATGAGCTGACCGACAATTACGCCTGGATGCGTGACCGGAATAAGGAAAAGGATCCGGCGATCATCGAATACCTGACGGCGGAAAATAAATACGTTGATAGTCACATGGGCAAGCATCAGCCTTTGATCGACACCCTGTACAAAGAGATGCTGGGCCGCATCAAGCAGACCGATCTGAGCGTGCCGACCAAGATCGGGGCGTACTGGTATTTCAATAAGACCGAGGAAGGGAAGCAGTATCCCACCTACCTCAGGAGCAAAACGCGAGACGGTGCGAACCCAGAGGTTCTGCTCGACCAGAACGAGATGGCAAAGGGCTTCAAGTACTTTGCGATCGGTTCGTTCGATGTCAGCGATGACGGCAACATCCTTGCCTATTCGACCGATACGACCGGATACCGACAGTACACGCTGCAGTTCAAGGACCTCAGGACTGGAACGATCCTGCCCGAAAAGATCGAGCGCGTGACTTCTACCCAGTGGTCTTCCGATGGAAAGTATTTTTTCTACGGCCAGGAAGATGATGTCTCCAAGCGGTCGGATAAGATCTATCGGCACACTGTGGGAACTACAGGGCCGGATACGCTTCTCTTTGAAGAGAAGGACGTGCTCTTCAATTGCGGCATCGGCCGTTCGCGCGACAAGAAGATGATGTTCATCGGTTCCTACGCGGCAACGATGAGCGAGGCAAGGTATCTGGCGTCAGACAACCCGACCGGCGAGTGGAAAGTGCTCGCACCGCGGCGCGAGGGGCATGAATACTCGCCTGATTTCGATATGGGCGAGTTCTATATCAGGACAAACAAGGACGCTGAGAATTTCAAGGTCGTCCGGGCTCCTCTCAGCGACCCGAGCGAAAAAAACTGGAAGGACTTCATTGCCCACGACCCGAAGGTGAAGGTTGACGGTATCGACTTTTTCAACGGGGCCGCGGTCGTCTCTGAGGTCGAGAACGGCCTCGAGTACCTTCGCGTGCTGGACCGTAAGACCAAGCGTGCTGACATCCGGATCCCGACCTCGGAGAATGTATATACGATGGGGCTAAGCGGAAATCCGGAATACGACACGCCCTATGTCCGTTACAACTACTCGTCGATGATCACGCCGAACTCGACCTACGAATTCGACCTGAAGGCCCGTCAGAGTGCGCTGATGAAGCAGCAGGAGATACCCAGCGGCCACAACCGCGACAACTACGAAACGACTCGCGTATGGGCGACTGCCCGCGACGGCGTCAAAGTTCCGGTCTCGATCATCATGAAGAAGGGCACGAAACTCGACGGCAAGGCCCCGATGCTGCTCTATGCCTACGGGTCGTACGGCGCTTCGATGACACCAAATTTTTCGACAGCGAGGCTTTCGCTCGTCGATCGCGGGATGATCTATGCGATCGCGCACATTCGCGGTGGCAGCGAGCTCGGCGAAAAGTGGCGACAGGACGGAAGGATGTTCAAGAAGATGAACACCTTTCACGATTTTATCGATTCCGCCAAATGGCTCATCGCAAATAAATACACCTCTGCGGATAGGCTGGTGATACAGGGCGGTTCGGCGGGCGGCCTGTTGATGGGCGTCGTCGTCAATCAATCGCCTGAAACCTTCAAGGCGGCGATCGCCCAGGTTCCCTTCGTCGATGTAATGAATACGATGCTCGACGACAGCCTGCCGCTCACGACCGGCGAGTGGATCGAGTGGGGGAATCCGAACGAAAAGAAGGCCTGGGACTATATGATCACCTATTCGCCTTATGAGAATGTCAAGGCCCAGAGGTACCCGAATATGCTCATTGAGATATCGCTCAATGACAGCCAAGTTCCGTACTGGGAAGGTGCCAAGTGGGCCGCGAAGCTTCGAGAGATGAAGACCGATACCAATACGCTCTTGCTCAAGACGAACATGGGTGCCGGGCACGGCGGCTCCTCCGGCCGTTACGACCGTTTGAAAGAGGTAGCCTTCGAATACGCCTTCGCCCTGACACAGGTCGGGATCGATAAGTAGCCTAGAGCATCGCTATCAAAAAAAATGGCGGCCCGTTACATTCGGGCTGTCTTTTTTGTCGGTTCGACGACTCTCGATCCCTCTTTAACCCTCGCAGTATGAAGAAGATGCCCACTCTCATCTCGCGATTGTGCCTTAACTCTATTTGTAAGAAACGGATGTTAAAACTTTTTTATTGCATTCGGTGTCGGAATCGTCCATAATACTTTTTGCAGAGCGGCCGCAGCCCTGCTTTCTACACCACCTGAGATCCCGTCGATCTCCAGATCTTGCCCACCGCCTCGTTCGTTCATTACCCCTAAATGTTGTCCCGGGAAAAGTCCATCAACATCTTTATAGCTGTCCTTACGCCGATCGCCCTTGCCGCGATCATTTGGGCGCTTAGGGGGATTTCTGTTGAGAGCATCGACAGCGGTGTAGTCACGTTAGCAGCCCTCACCGTCTTCTGCAGCTGCTATCTGCGTATTCAGCTACCGCGCGTAAGCTTGCACGTAACGATCTCGGATGGCTTGATAATCCTCTCGATGCTGCTCTATGGCGGCGAGATCGGCGTCTTGATCGCTGTTGTCGAAACGACTCTCGCCTCGCTGAATATCCTGCGGCAGTGCGTTGCCATCAAACCCAAAACGATCGTGCTCAATGTCTATTTCGCGGCGATAGCGGTCTTCGCTGCCTCGAAGGCAACGACATATGTCTTCGGCTCGATCGAACTTGTCCGGGGACGCGATGACATCACGAGCCACATTTGGCTAGTGGG
>JAJTWY010000012.1 GCA_021463165.1 Pyrinomonadaceae bacterium
GAGAGACCCGTCGACGAATACCTTCGGCGACGGCGATCTCAATGTTGCCGACGTTGCTGTCGCCAGGCTCTATGCCCTCGGGCTGCTGCCTCCGACACCGGCAGCCGGGCCGACCACCTTCGTTGTCAGCTCTGCAGATCCGGTGGATGCGATCCAGGCGGGCGCCAGAACGATCAGGGTGCAGAACACACTCGCCGCTGCAGGGCAAGCCATTACTGTGCCGATACTGATCGACGCGGAGGGCAACGAGTCATCGGCCAGTTTTACGGTCAACTTCAACCCTGCGGTGTTGACTTATGTTGGCAGCTCGGTAGGTGCCGATGCTCCGGGAGGTTCGAACTTAGCATTCAATACGACCGAGGTGGCCCAGGGCCGCCTCGGAATGCTTATCGATGCGGTAAACACTTACGCACCCGGCACTATGCGAATGATCTCGTTAAACTTTGCGGTGAATTCGAATGCACTGGACGGGACCTACCCGATCACGTTCTCCGGCAACCCTGTGCCTCAAAGCGTCTCGAGTTCGACCGGAGCGCTCCTTCCCACCGCGTATCAGGCCGGGAATCTGATCCTGGAATCTCAGACGCTCACCTTCACGGTTTCGGGACGTGTGCTGACACCTGAGGGACAAGGCGTGAGGAATGCTCCCGTTCGGCTTATCGCCGGCGATGGGAGCGTTCGGACGGTGACCACCAGCTCGTTCGGGATCTACACCTTCGAAAATGTTCCCCGGGATCAATCATATACGATCACGGTAGCTTCAAAGCGATACCGATTTGCTCCACGGGTCGTCGTCGTCTCGGGAAACCTTACGAATATTGATATGTTCGGGCTGCAGTAAAAGGGCCGGAAGGACAGCGTGCGGCGCCCTCTGCACGCTGTCCAGAGTTATGATCAAAATCGTTGACATTGTGGGGTAGTTGCTTTACAATCAGATTTCTCTTATAGTGAATTTGATCATACTTTAAGAGCCTGATTCTGCAATCACTGCCCCGTCGTAGCGATTCGATTTTGACCTGCTTGGTCAGCTTCGATCTGTGACGGTACAATTTTTCTTAGAGGAGCATAGTAGATAACCATGAGTAAGTACGCCGTTTCTTTTTTTGCATTTGGTCGAAAGACTTTTTTTGTCCTTGGTGCGGTGTTATTGGTAGCAGCTTCAGGGTTTGTAGCTGATTCTGTAAATGCACAGACCGGCACTCCCCGAACTGTTCGGATGACCAGCGGCGGCGGAAACCCGGGCGGGACCGTGGCATTGCGGGTCGAATTGGATGCCCAGGGTAATGAGACCTCCTTGGTCTTTAGTTTTGGCCGTAACCAGGCTGTTCTTACCAACCCCGTCATAACCCTCGGGAACGGCGTTCCGGCTGGAACCGGATTGACGCTTAACGAATCACAGGCGGCGCAGGGTCTGATCGGCGTGATCGTCGATACTCCAACTTCGGCCCCTTACACGGCGGGCACCAAAACCGTTCTTAATATCACATTTACGATCGCGGCTAATGCTGCCACCGGCAACTATCCGGTCGTATTTGGCAATGTTCCTACCCCGTCAAGCCTTGGAAACACCTCGAACGGCCTGATCCCGATCAACTTCGTCAACGGCAACGTGCAGGTCGGCTCGACCGCCGCGGGCGTGGATGTCTCCGGCAGGGTTCTAACACCCGACGGCCGCGGAATCAGAAATGCCAAAGTGATCGTTACGGACGCAGCCGGGAACAAGCGGGTGGCAACGACCGGCTCATTTGGTTTCTATAGGTTTGCGGACATCGAATCGGGCCAGGCCTACACGATCAGTGTTGCATCGAAGCAGTATCGCTTCACACCGCGAGTGATCAATCTGGTTGACAGTCTTGTCGATTTCGACTTCGTCGGCCAGCAGTAGGTAAATTATTCAAGCAAAACGACCAAGGGTAAGGACCTCTACGGCCCTTACCCTTTTCTTTGTTTGGAAAGGTTGCACAGCCGCTCTAGACGACGGGAATAAACCTCTCGCAGACAACTTCATGAACCCGCCTTGCCAGCACCTTTCTGTCTTCGTTAACGACCCTCTCATCGCTGAAGTTCAGGATCGCGGTATACTCCCTGGCCTGGAGCAATCGCCACAGGTGGGCGATGAATCCTATGTCCTCCCACCAGCATACGGCGTAGCTCGCCGGCATTTCGCCCGCCGGCGTTCGGTAGGATATCGCTGCACATGACACAGGTATCGCCGCTCGGGCCGCAAATTCAAGGAATGATGAATTGAATGGAAGCACCCGTTCGCCCTTCGTGCTGGTCCCTTCGGGAAACACGACCACGCCCTCTCCTGCGTCGAGCCGCTCGGTTATCATTTTCCCCGCGCGCGGAATATCCCTTCGGTTTGTTCGATCAATGAAGATGGTTCCCATGTCGCGGCAGATCCGCCCTGCAAGAAACCAGCCGAGGATCTCAGACTTTGCCACAAAGATACCTTTCACTGCGTAACGGAGAGCAGCAATGTCCGTATAGCTGAGATGATTGGCGACCAGAAAGAAGGGTGGCTTTGGCGGTTCTCCGATAGTCTCGACGCGCATGTTTGAGATGCGGACAAAACTCGATGTCCAGGCCCCGAAGATCACCTGTCGCCAATAGATCTTGTTCGGAATAAACGGATGCAGCAAAAACCAGATACCATATAGGCCGATGGTCGATATCGCGAACAGAGCCAATCGTATCGCCGCACGAACCTTCCTCATCGCCTCTACTCCTTTCACGCCCTACCTGCTCGTTCCTCCGATCTTTTTGAAATTATAGCGAACGAGGAATTTCATGGCGATGGGCTTGCCGTTTCGCTGAGCAGGACGCCAGTTCATCGAGCGGATGTTGGTCTCGACCGATTCATCGAGGCCAAACCCGGCCCAACGAACCGTCTCAGTCCTGACGATCTTGCCCGTTTCATCAAGGAAAACCATCACATCGACGGTCGCTGCGATGCCATAGAGGGCCGCCATTGTGGTGTATTCGGGCCGCAGCCTGCGATATGGAACAGGCGTCTGGATCCCAGTTTCGCCCTGTTCGTCCGGTGCCTCTTCAAATCGAGGCGGATCGGGTTCGGTGACCTCCATTTTCAAGGCTACATCGATCGTTGATGCAAGATCGGCACTTATCTTCGAGATCGACCGCAGGAGAAGGTCTGCTGCAATGCCGGGCTGAGGTGCCTCAAAACTGTGCAGTTTCCAGTAGATAAGCCGTCCCGTACGCGAGCTCACACCGCATATAACGGCATAGGCTTCAAAATAATCTGGTCTTCCGGATGCGCTTCGTCTCTGTATAGCCGAACCGACGATCAGGAATGCGTTCGACCCGGTCACAGCCCCGATACGTGTCCCCTCCTCGAGCGTCATATTGAGTGGGTTCGCCGGAGGTGCCGATGAATAGGCCGCCTTTGCGAGCGAGAGATCCAGCACCTTCGTCCTGGAACCCAATGCCTCACCCAATCGCTCCGCAACATCGTTAGCAAACTTGTCGCTCTCGATAGCAAGGATCGCAACGGTCTGGGCGTTGACCGCTTCGGTCGCGGTCAACAAAATACACAAGCTCAGCAATGGAAAAAGCAAGAGAGCGCGGCGCGGCGGGGACAAGGTAATAGACCTAGTGGAAAGCGGATCTTTGGCCGTATTTCGCAATTTTATCAGCCTCCGTGATAGAGCTTCCCGATCTGATCTTTGACTTCCGCCGGAAAGCATATCCGATGGATCCGATAGCCCTCCTGCAACCCTCTTACCGCAGAACTGACCTCAGATATTTCGCGGATCTTGGGCCGCGAAAAGCCCGATTCCACGTAGATCATCTTACCGCCTTCATCGGAGCTTTTTGCGTAGAACGAATAGGGAGCGTTGGTTGCCTTGTCTTCGACAAAATAATAGTCAGGGTCGAATCCGGCCGCCGCAACGATGCCTCGGGAGCTAGACACAAACTGGGAGCGCTCCGCCTCAGGCATATCCAGGTCGATCGCCTTGAAGAGCCTGCGATCCAGAAATCTACCGGCAAGGTCGGCGAGGATCCTGTCCCCGGAGTGCTGCCAACGCTTGATACTGAAGATAACGTCGGTGTCGTCGAGCTCAAGATGCTGTTCAAGAGTTAGCGGCTCGCCGTCGAGTATGCGATCCATCGGCGTATCGCTTGCGCGCCAGACATCGGGCCCTTGCGATAGGTAAAGAGCACGGGCGAAGAGAACCCGCAGGATAGCCTCGGCGGATCGGAGCGTTCGGTGAAAATAGACCTGCCGATACATGTAATAGCGGGCCTGAAGGTAGTCTTCGACCGCGTAAGTGCCCGGAGCCGAGACATACAAATGGTCGCCGTCTTCGTTGATCTCGATCGACTTTATTATCCATTCAAGATCGAAGATCCCGTATTTGGCGCCTGTCATCAGGCTGTCGCGAAGCAGATAGTCCATCCGGTCAACGTCGAGCTGGGACGAGACCAACTGGGCGAGGGCCCGACGGCCAAAATTCCCGCGAATGATCGCGGCAACATCATCCGCTAGGCCGTCCGAGTACTCTCGCAGCAGCTTGCCGACCGATGTCTTGCTGCTGAGAACCGCTTCGACGGTGAAGTCCTCGTGATGAAACCCGAGGATCGATTCGATCACGTGAGAAAACGGCCCATGCCCGATATCGTGAAGCAGGGCAGCGATCCTGACTGCCGTCTGGTCGCGTTCGGAGATCTCATAACCCAGGCGAAGCTTGGCGATCATTCTGGTTGCCAGGTGAAACGCCCCGAGGGAATGGGTAAATCTCGAGTGCTCAGCCGCTTGATAGGCGAAGTAGGCCAGCCCCAATTGCCGTATGCGTCGAAGCCTTTGGAACTCGGGTGTATCGACCAGCGCCACCGTAAGGCGCCCCTCCGGCGAATCAGTATTTACGCGGATGATGTTGTGAACCGAGTCGCGATATATTCGTTCTGCCACGATGCCCTTAGCGTCCAGCCAATGAAATTCTTGTGATTTTCGAACTATCGTGAGTATAATCTATGAACCACACGTAAATCGACGGCGGGACTGCAAGGGGTTGGAGGTTTTATGAAAAGAGCAGTATTTTTTTCGCTTGTCATTCTAGGCGTTCTTTCTGTCGGAGCTTTGAGTGCAAATGCTCAGAACAGGATCAACGGCTTTGTGTTCGACGAAGCTCGGCGGCCTGTTTCTCAGCTCTATGTTGAGCTTCTCGACGAAGGATATTCCTCCCTGGCCAGGACCCAGACGAACGGCATCGGCCTGTATAATTTTACGGGGTTGACAGCCGGCCAGTACACGGTTCGGGTTCTTGTTGGCGGTACGAATTTCATCCAGCAATCGATCTCGGTATCGTTTTCGAATATACCCGGCGCGCGTGTTGGGTCTGAACAGGTCGATTTCTATCTTCGAGTGCAGAAGCAGGCCGGTAATACGACTTCAGGGGCTCCGGGTGTCGTTTTTGCACAGGAGGTTCCGGCCGCCGCTAAAAATCTCTATGAAGGTGGTGTTGCCGACCTCCAGAATAAGCGGGAAGAAGGGCTGACGAAGATCAAGGAAGCTATTGAGATGTTTCCGAGCTACTTCGTTGCCCTTGACCGGCTCGGCAATGAGTATCTGCTCCGCGGGCATTATCAGGCGGCGTTCGTTCTTTTCAAAAGCGCGATCGCAGTCAATCCGAAGAGTTTTTCCAGCACGTTCGGACTTGGGCTCTCTGAATTCAAGCTATCGCAGCCCGCGATGGCCGTGAAAAGCCTCTCGACCGCCGTCGAATTGGATAACAGTTCGATCAATGGCCATCTGTGGCTTGGCATCGCTCTTCACGGAGTTAAGAAGTATGACCAGGCGGTGACCTCCTTAAAGAAAGCCAATAGCCTCTCCGAGGGCTCGGCGGCCGATGTCCACTGGCAACTGGCCAGGGTCTACAAAGACCAGGGGAAATTCGGAATGGCGGCGGACGAATTGGAGCTGTTTCTTAAATGCCGGCCCGATGCTCAGAATGTCTCCGAGATCAGGAACACCATCACTTCCTTGAGGAAGAAAAGCTGAATGGCGGAGCTGCCGATTCCCCGTTCGTTCAAACTGTTGAATTTTATATGAAATTTTGAATTTATCAGGTGTTTCTTACACCTGCGAATTGGTCTGTCCTCTCCGTAAAAATCGCTTAAACCCAGCCTTTAAGCCTGTTTCGTAACTATCCTGAATAACATATAAAAGAGTGGCTCGATTTTTGCTACTAGATAATCCCGTTGCATCACCGGGAATCTCTTGCTTTTGGCGGAATTCCTCGCGACTTAGAGAATTGACATTCCGGGTCCGCCTTTTGGGCAAGGTTCCCGGAAGTTTTTGTGATTAATAACAGGAGTTAGTAAATTATGAACTACATCATCAGATCAACGGTCTCGATGTTCGCTCTGATCCTCTGCTTTAGCATCGCTGCTATGGCGCAGGAGCTGACCGGCACGATCGAAGGTACGGTGACCGACCCTAACGGAGCAGTTGTTCCGGGTGTCGAGTTGACCATTACCAGTCGTGCGACGGCGGGCTTCAGACGAACCGCGACCACGGATCAGAATGGCTTCTACCGCGTTCAGCAGGTGCCGCCGGGTAACTACACCGTTGCGACAACCGCTGCTTCGGGCTTCGGTTCCGCGACGAACAACAATGTTCTCGTGGTCCTTGGAAGATCGACCCCGGTTAACTTCACGCTCGCCGCAGGCGGCCAGAGTGTGACGGTCGACGTTGCGGCGGATGCCTTGGCGATCGATACGACCGGTACGAAGATCCAAACAAACATCACCCAGAAGACCGCTGAACTTCTGCCGAAGGGCACGAACTTCACCAGCCTTCTCCAGATCGCACCCGCCGTCCGTGTGGAACCCCGCGGCGGTGGTTTCCAGATCGACGGTGCATCTGGTTCGGAAAACACGTTCGTCATCGACGGCCAGGAAGTATCGAATTTCCGTACGGGTACGCTGAACACGAACAACAACGTTCCTTTCCAGTTCGTCCAGGAAGTTCAGGTCAAATCATCGGGCTTTGAGGCCGAGTTTGGTGGAGCTACCGGCGGCGTTATCAACGTTGTGACGCGCGGCGGCGGCAACGAATTCCGCGGCGAAGGGGGCATCGAGTTCAGCACCGCGCGTCTCAACGGCAACCCGCGTCCGTTCCTCAACCTGACGACCTTCCGGTCGGCCGGCGCGACGACGAACACGGTTCTTCCGGAATATATCCCTGTCGATAAAGACAGCGGAACCAACTTCTATCCGTTCTTCAGCCTTGGTGGGCCGATCATGAAGGACAAACTGTGGTTCTTTGCGAGCTACGCACCGCAGTTCATCAACTTCCAGCGCACTGTCAACCTTTACGGAACCGGCGTGGCTGATCGCGATCCGGCAACGAGGCAGTTCGTCAGCTCGAATCGATATCAGTACGAGCAGAAGAATGAATATGCGTTTGGCCGTCTCGATTGGCAGGCTCATTCGCGTCTTCGCTTTAATGCAAGCTATCTCTGGAACCCGATCGACGTCCTTGGCAACCCGCCTGGAACGAGCCCGTTTGGAACGATCCCGGCGTTGACCTGGCCGGGCCGTGGAGTAGTCACCGGTCCGGATCTTGCAAACTTCCAGGGTGGCCGCCAGTCGTCAAATAATACGACCGGTTCGTTCACCTGGAACCCTACGGATCATTTGATCGTTACGGGCCGTGCAGGTTACAGCTTCCTTAATGAAAAGCTTGGCAACTACGGTATTCCGAGCGTTGCCGGCGGAGCCATCACCCGCTACCTGACCAATGCCTGCGACACGGGCGTCACAGCCCCGGCTGGCTTCCAGGCCTGCGGTACCCAGAACTTCGGTGCTATCACGCAGACGGTCTTCGACGTTTCGCGACGTCGCACCTACGATCTTGATGCATCGTACCTCGTCAGCGATTTCGGCGGCCGTCACCAGTTCAAGGGCGGCATGCAGTGGAATGGTATCAGTAACTCGATCCTGAGCACACGTGAAGACGTTATCGTGATGCAGTTCGGGCCGAGCCGGAGCATTGCGGCCGCAACCGGTCACAGTGATGTTCCGACGAGTGCCGGGATCATCGGTATCGGCTGGATGCAGCGCTTTGGCGCGCAGGGTTCGGCTGGTTCGGACAACCTGGCATTCTATATCCAGGATTCGTGGCAGCCGGTCAGCCGCTTGACGCTCAACCTCGGCTTCAGGACCGAGCGTGAACAGTCGCCCAGCTTTAACGATCTGGGCGATGGTATCACGTTTGACTTTGCCGACAAGATCGCACCGCGTCTCGGCTTTGCACTCGACCTTTTTGGCAATGGCAAGACAAAGATCTTCGGTAGCTTTGGACGGTTCTTTGACCGCTTCAAGTATGAGTTGCCGCGTGGTTCGTTCGGTGGCAACTTCTACCGCAACGACTACTTTGAGATCTTCCCGTCACAGACGTCACAGACCCTCTTTACCCGCTCGACAGTTATCGGCAGCCGACCGGACCCGATCGGCGGAACTTGCCCGATCGCACCAGGCGCCGGCTACTTGACTCGCTGCCAGCTCGACTTCCGTATCCCGTCGAACCTTCCGGGTCAGCCGGAATTCGGTGAGGTCGATCCCGACCTCGAAGCGTTCCGCCAGAGTGAATATACTGTCGGCCTGGAGCATGCCATCGGCAACGATTACCTTCTCCGCGGTCGTTACACCCGTAAGACGGTTGATGTTGCTGTTGAGGATATCGGTATCCCGGTCCCTGGCGGCGAAGCCTATGTTATCGGTAACCCGGGCCGTGGGCTTGCTAAGGAGATCGCTGATGCGGCGGGCTTCCTCGCTCTCGAAGCGGTTCGCGATTACGATGCCGTTGAAGTCGGTCTCGAGAAGCGATTCTCGAAGCGTTACTTCTTCAGCGCCAACTACGTATGGAGCAGGCTCGAAGGCAACTACGCCGGTCTCGCCAGCTCGGATGAGAACGGACGTACGAGCCCGAACGTGAACCGTAACTTTGACCTTCCGTTCATCGGATTCTCGGGTCAGGGCAAGCCGGACAACGGCGTCCTCCCCACCGACCGTCCGCATGCGTTCAAGATCTACGGTGCCTATGAGATCCCGTTCAGCAAGACGAACACGATGGAGCTGACTGCATTCCAGTTGGTCGAGAGTGGTACGCCGCTGACGACCCGCTACACCGTTTTCGGAGTTGGTGGTCAGATCCTCAACGGACGTGGTGATATGGGCCGCACTCCGTGGTTCTCGCAGACCGATTTTGGTCTCCGCCACAAGTATCGCTTCGGTGCTGATAACCGTTTCACCCTGGTCGGAATGGTTGATATTCTGAACCTTTTTGATCAGGATACGGTGATCACTCGCAACGAGACGTTGGCAACGACTGGTCTTACGGCGGCGAATCTTGGCATGCCTTCCGGCCTGACTGGCCTCCAGCAGGAAGCTCTTTATCAGCGTCAGGCATTCGCCAGTGCTGCTAATGCGTACATTCAGGCGAATAACCTTCGCAGCCCGACGTATGGCATGGACACCGGTTTCCAGGGCCCACGTAGTGTTCGCTTTGGTTTCAGGCTTCAGTTCTAGTAACTGAGAATCTAGTCGAAAGACATTTAGAGGCTGTTCTCGATGAGAGCAGCCTCATTTTTTGACATCAAGTTGTTGCGTTTGGGCAGCCCTTGTCGGGAGTTGAGAATCGCAGGTTGCGGCCACCCGGCGGCAGGTGGTCGAGCTCTTGGATTCCCGACGCAGCAGAGATATTCAAACCTCGTGGAGCAAGTGTCCAAGCTTTTCTTTTTTTGTTCTTAGATAATGTGCCGCCGGTTCCTCGGCCTCGACCTCGATCGGCACTCGTGCGACAACCTTCAATCCTGCTCGCTCTAGGGCGGCGAGCTTGTCAGGGTTGTTCGACATGACCTTTACCTTGCAAAGGCCCAGGTCGAAAAGTATCTCGGCACACTGCTGATAGTCGCGGGCATCAACGGCGAAACCAAGTTCTTCGTTGGCTTCGACGGTGTCAGCCCCTTCGTCCTGGAGGGCATATGCGCGAATTTTGTTGATGATGCCAATGCCCCGGCCTTCCTGCTGCTGATAAACTATAGCGCCGCGGCCCTCGGCCTCGATCATCTCCATAGCCTGACGAAGCTGCGGTCCGCAATCGCACTTTACCGAGCGGAAAACATCACCGGTAAGGCATTGGGAATGGATGCGCACCAGCGTTGGCGTGTCGCCCTTGAGCTCGCCCTTGTAAATGACAACAAATTCTTCATCGCTTGTGAGCGACCGGTAACCGGCTATCCTAAACTCGCCGATCTCAGTAGGAAGCTTGGCGCTGGCCACGCGCTCAACAGTGATCGCACGCGTGCTCCACGGACAATCCGTGAGTTCCTTCGGTGCATTAGAATTCTCCAACATCTGAACTCCTATAGTTCAAAATTATACTCTCAATCGCAGCAAAGCAATACAGCGAGGGCCGTCTGGGGAAGCGGATCGGTCATATTTTAGACGACGGCGAAGCCACGCAAGCCGGCCTTTACTGCCATGCCTATCCCGCGAAACCCGGTTCACTTCGATGGCCCGCGTCGGACGGGTCGGTCGAGACATGCAGCTTTTCATCGGAATATTGCAGTTGAAACAGGCGCCAGTATAGACCTCTCATCGCCAACAGCTCGTTGTGAGTGCCGATCTCACGAAGCTCGCCGTGGTGAAGGACGATTATGCGCTCGCAGCGCTGGATCGTGGACAAACGATGCGCGACGACGAGCGATGTCCGGCCGGCCATCACACGATCAACGGCCTGTTGTATCAGCTGCTCGGTCTCTGTGTCGATCGAACTGGTCGCCTCATCAAGGATCAGGATCTTCGGGTCGAAAGCCAGTGCTCGAGCAAAGGAAACGAGCTGCTTCTGCCCGACCGACAGCCCGGCTCCGCGTTCTTTTATGATCGAGTCGTAGCCCTTCTCAAGACGTTGAATGAACCCGTCGGCATGGACCTCGGCCGCTGCCCATTCGATCCGCTCGCGGCCTATCTCATTGTTGCCGAGCCGAATATTGTTGCCGATCGTTCCGCTGAACAGAAATACATCTTGAAGCACCACCGCGAAATTCGAACGCAGGTCGTGCAGGTCCCAATCACGCACGTCAACACCGTCGAGCAGGATGCGGCCTCGCTGAACGTCGTAAAAACGCATGATCAGGTTAGTGATCGTTGTTTTGCCCGAACCGGTATGCCCGACCAGAGCAATACTCTCGCCCGGATTCACCTTGAATGAAACGTCTTTGAGCACCCAGTCCTCACCCTTATATGCGAACCAAACATTCTCAAATTCGATCTCACCCTTGGCCTTGCCCGTTCTCCGGGGTTCGGTTGGCGAGGTGATCTCGATCTTGCGATCGAGAAGGATGAAGATCCGATGCGATGCGACAATGGCCGCCTGAAGGACATTGAACTTGTCCGACAGGTCGCGGATCGGCTGAAACAACTGGAGCGAGTATTGGATGAACGCCGCCAGCACACCGACCGTCAAGCCCGCACCGGCGGTGGAAGATCCGCTGAGAACTTGAAACCCGAAGGCGACGATCACGATGGCAATCCCGACCGAACCGATAAAATCGACCAGCGGATAGAAGACCGCGTAGTAATAGATGGTATCGATATTCGCTTTTCGGTAGTCGTCATTTATCTCGCGAAACCGCCGCTTTGCCTTTTCCTCAGCATTAAAGAGCTGAACCGTCTGGGCTCCTGAGATGTATTCCTGCAGAAATGCATTGAGCTTTGCACTTCGCGTCCTGACCCGATCGAATCCCGTTCTCGCATGTTTACGAAACCAGTTCGTCGCGGTAAACAGCAAGGGAACTGTCACGAGCGACACCAGCGCCAGCTTCCAGTCGAGCCAGAACATGATGCCGATGATCGCAAATATGATCACCAGGTCCCCCAGAACATCGATCACTCCGGAGGTGAACAGCTCGTTCAGTGCGTCCACGTCACTTGTGAGCCGTGTCATCGTTCGACCGACGGGATATTGGTCGAAATACGCTATTTCCTGATTCTGCAGCTTCGTAAAAAGCTCGGTCCGCAGGTCGAACATGACCTTTTGACCGACGTGGTTCAGCAGGACCTCCTGGGCGTAGGAAAAGATGAACCTGAACAGAAAGACACCGAAAAAGGCCACGGCAAACAGCCATAACCCCTCGGTTCGTTTCGGGGTGATAAAATCGTCGACCGCCATCTTTGTAAAATATGGCTGCGTCGCGATGAGCATATTGGTAAGAAGTGTCAGTGACAGTGCAACCGCCGCGAGCGGCCAGTATGGCCGAAGATATCGCAGCAATCGGCGGGCGACACGAAAGTCATAGGTCTTCCCGATGGCGTCTTCTTCGTGATATTTACGAACTTCTTCGGACAACGTAGATAAACAGCGGGTCTAATTGAGAGACTCTCACATCAAAGCCCGAAAATCGGCCTGAACAAAATAACGGTCATGGGTCGGCCCGCCTGCCGGAAGCAACCGGATCCTTGTTACGATCCCTCACTGATCGCCATAACGGAAATCTTATCATATAAATCCGATGGAAAATCTTGCCAACTGAGAGTTGCATCAATACACTCGGATGATGAAGTGAACCGTTTTCTTGAACAGCACAAGGGCAACTGGAAGAGGCTGGAAGATCTGCTCGGCATGCTTCGCGGCACGGGCCTTCGAGGGCTAACGAATCTCGAGGTTCGCGAATTTGGCGAACTCTATCGACGGGCCGCCTCAGATCTCGCCATCGCCAGAGCTGAAACACGAGATCCAAAGCTGATCAATTATCTGAACAGCCTCGTTATCCGAGCGCACGGGCGGATCTATCGTGCAGAGGGCGAGGGATCGGATCTCATCCGGCGCTTTTTTGCGACTGACCTCCCGCAGACCTTCCGAAAGAATTGGCGTTACATTGCTGTCGCCTTTGCGGTTTACGCCGGTTTTGCGGTATTCGGTTTTATTTCGACGTGGGTGGATCTGGATTTCACTCATTTTGTGATGTTGTCCGGTGTCACCGGCGAGATCAGCGCCAACAATCATTGGTGGAAAAGCCTCAACGAGGCGAGCCAGATCGGGGCGACCCAGATCCTTTCGAATAATATCCTGGTGACGTTTCGCGTTTTCGCGATGGGCGCGTTCTTCGGCATCGGGTCGTTTTACGACCTTGCATTCGAAGGCGCTCGTCTCGGCAGTGTCTTTGCGGCGTGTTATAAGCTGAACCCGCCCTTCGGGAATGAGTTGGCGGCCTTCGTTGTGGGACACGGAGTTGTCGAACTTTCAACGATCTTTTTTTGCGGCGGCGCGGGAATGATGATCGGCTACGCGATGATCGATCCCGGCGACCTTACTCGGGCACAAGCCCTCAAAAAGAAAGGCCTCGAAGCCGCGCGTATCGTCATCGGTTGCGCCTGTTTTCTTGTTGTTGCGGGAATCATCGAAGGGTTTTTATCGCCGTCCGATCTGCCGGCTTTCATCAAAGTTGCGACGGGTGTCGGCACCGGACTTGCGATGTATTCATATCTGCTGCTCGTGGGCAGTTCCGGTGTCCGGCCGCAACCCGCGGTCAGATCTTGATGGAATTTGCTTCTTGGATAGTGACGCCAAACGCCAGCCTCGCGGCCCGCGTCATTGCCTCGGTATTCCCGGTCGTGAGGAAGACGTCCGGTCCGCCTCGAGGCAGTTTCCATCTCGCAACCTTATCAACGATCGATCTCGCGGGATCGACAAACTTTGTAGAATCGGAAACCAGCGTCGTAAGCAACCCAGTGATGGCCGGGTAATGGGTACAGGCCAGCAGAATATGCGATGAATTGCGTATCGGGCCGAGAATTCGCTTGGCCTCACGCTTCAGGATCTCCGAACCAGTGTCACCGCTCTCGATCAGGCCGGACAGTGGCTGGGCTATTCTTTGCTCGATGTCGATCCCCTTTTTGCAAAAGCCCTTGCGGTAAACACCCGACAGGATCGTACGACGGCCGCCGATCACAGCAAGCCGGCCAGGTCGCAGCTTCGCGGTAAAATCGACCGCGTTATCGATCATCCCTTCGATCGGGATGCCGTGGTCGGCGAGGAACGGGATCGCCGTGCTTGCCGCGTTACACCCGATGACAAGATGCGTTACGCCGCGATCCTTCATAAATTCGACCGCCTTGTCGAGACGCTCGGTCAGCTCGCGTCGCGTCATCTTGCCGTAGGGCGTGGCTCCGGTGTCTGACAGATAGACGACCGGGGTGTCGCCGAGCCGAGCTTTGATCAGTTTATATATACTGATGCCGCCGATCCCCCAATCGATGATGCCAAGTGCCATAGTGAAATTTATCAGGGATACGTCAGCCTTGCCTCGACCCCGTGTTCTACCGGGCCGCTATCAAAAGCGACGATCCGCGAATGATAAGCCATATTAAGGATCTCCATTTTCTGCCCCGGGAATCGGCTTTCGAGGTACCATTTCATCTCATGCTCAGAACGGATCGGGTTGTATTCGACCATCTTCTTCCAGTCAGGATGCGAGACGAGCCGATTCAGGGCCGCATGGAACGCCCGATTGCCGCGCTGATGAGCCATCGTCCTGACCTTGTCCGAGAGCAGCTTCGGATATTCGCTGAACTTAGGCGGAACCGTGACCATATCAACGATCAGCAGCTTTCCGCCCGGCCGCGTCACACGTTTGATCTCCGCCAGCAGCGGGTCCCAATCGAGATAGCGAAAGGACATCAGCGATGTAACGACATCGAAGGAATCGTCGGGGAACGGCAGCACAGGCCCTTTGATGACTTCAAATCTCAAACCAGAGATCTCGGAGTTCTTTATACGTGCTCTTTCAATGATCGCAGTCGATTCATCAACACCGACGCCGGAATTCAACCGCCCGGCCAGCGCATTCAGCAACGCTCCATTGCCGCACCCGATGTCAAGCAAGTCAAGTTTGCCTTCCGGCAGATGGTCATTTATCCATTTCCATTCGTCGCGGCGGACGCGGATATCGACAAAGGCCGCGTCATAGAGGTCTGCAACGTGGTTGTACGACGGATCGCCATCCGGCGGGCGCGGCTCGAAGCGCTTCATCTCCTCGGCCGGCATAAAACCGAGCCTCTTCTTCAATGCCGCCAGATAGCCGTGTGATTTGCGACCCTTGCACCCGATCGTGTACAGCGGGCCTTCCGGGCTGTCACCGGCCGCCACGTATCTCTCCTTGTTTCGCGAGAAGGTCGTGTACCAGAAAAAGCCGTTTGCCGGAACATTGAATGTCCTTGCAAAAAATGGAGCGAACCAGCGAGCTGAGCGGCAGCAGTAGAACGAGGCCGAGCCATCCTCATCAAACGGAATATCCATCCGCTCCCATTCGTACGGCGAGAACTGCTCCGGAAAGGCAACAGTCCCGTACATTGGCCCGTACATCCCGGAATGTCCGACGAAGATAAACTCCTTTATCCTGTTTCCCGCATCCCGGACCTCGGCTATCGCCTGCAGAACATCGCGCTTCGATTCGACAGCACGCGTAATCACCAAACCGTCAAAGCCCGCACGCTTTTCAGCAGCCAAGGTTTCCGCGACGGTCGGGAACTGATGTCCTCCGAGCCGGTACTTGGTGGTGTAAATGATCAGGATAACCCGCTTGTTCGACATATTCGGTCGAGGCAGTTTACATACTACTGAAACCGTTCAGTGAGTCAAGAAGAAGCCGCGATATTGTATGGATCCTCGCCCGAGGCTACAAAAGCCCTCGCTGCTTTACCCGCAGGTAGGCTTCCAGCAGCCTCGGTGTCAGGCTCTCGGCGGTGACATCGAGGGCCATCCCGCCGAGCGATTCGACGAGTTTCAGCGCCGATTCACGCTGGTGGATTATTTCCTCGGCGGCGGATTGCATAAACACATCTCTAATGTCGCCCGGAACCTCGCTGACCGTCGAATTCAGATCGCGGTCACCTATCGTCACGACAAGCGGCAGGTGTCGGGGGCGGAGCAGTTTGAGTGAATTTATCAGATCCTTCGAGCTGTCCTTGTCGATCAGGTCGGTGAGGATAACGACGAACGAACGCTTTTTCGTATTCGAGGCGATGAACTGGAAGGCCCTCGCATATGAGGGCTCGATCAGCTCGGGCTCGACGTCGTGGAGAGCCTCTAGTACGGCGTCGATGTGTTCGAGGCCGCGGCGCGGAGCTATGACGCGGCGGATGCGCCGACCGAAGACGACCAGCCCACAATTGTCGCCCGCTCGAGCCGAGGCCGACATCAATGCAAGGGTCGCGTGAAGCGCCGTGTCGAACTTTGTCTCGTCACCGATGCGCCCGGTCATCAACCGTCCCGCGTCAAGTGCGATCATCACCGTCTGATCGCGTTCGATCTGGTACTGCCGCGTCGTCAGTTTCGAACGCCTCGCAGTCGCCGTCCACGAAATGTGCCTGAGCTCATCACCGCGAACGTAATCACGCATCGATTCAAACTCTCGCCCTTCGCCGCGTCTCACGGCCCGCCGCTGGATCGCAAGGAATGATCTGGCTCCGAGGGCTTTTAGCTCCATCTCGCGGGCCCGGCGCATATTCGGGTAAACCTTGACGGAGAGCGGCTCGCCGATCTCGGCCTGGCTCCAAACGAGGCCAAACCTTGAAAGTACCCGAATGGCCGTGCGGCCAAACTCGTAACGGCCACGTTTCCGGGGCTTGAGGTGATAGTAGAACTCCGCATTCGAATGCGGCATCATCTCGAATTCGGCCTCGCGCGATTCTTCGGGGATTAGTTCCGGCGGATACTCGTCCTTTACGCGAAGCCGAAGCTTTCGGTCCGTGCCGTTGTCCATCAGCAGGCTGACCTTGGCGGGGTCGCCGATAGCAAAGCGGCGCTCGATCTCACGTCGAAGATCTATGCCGTCGATGTCGCTCCTGCTTACGAAATGATCGGTTACGGCGGCAAGGATCAGCAGCAGGTCGTAGGCGAATGCGACGTACACCAACATCGGGAGGCTCCACGACAGCGAAAGCGGAACAAGCGCCAGCGCAAACAGGATGTAGAATCGCCGGGAAAAAACAAATCGCATCGGAACTCAAAGTATATCACTCGCGATTTCGTCCTCGCGTTCTTTTGCAGCTTTGCGGGAAACCGACATTTTGATCCCGCAAACGCAAAGATCGCAAAGAATGGAAACAAATTTCCTATCCCGCGATACAACTAACGGCCCGCTTCGTGGTTCAAATACTTGGCACTAATAAAGGAGAAAGGAAAAGTGAAGTTTCTGAATGCTGTTTTTTTCGTTCTTGTTCTGATCTCTTTTGCACTTGCGCAGGATGATATTCCGGCGACCCCAACCGTCGAGGAGGTCTATCTTGCCAAAGACGATGGCGAAGGCCACGCCGGCGAACAGGTCACCGAATTCTCGACGACCGATATTCCTATCTATTGCGTCGTGCTGCTGGAGACGAATGGAAAAGCAGTAGTAAAGATGAACTTCGTCGCCGTTAAGGTCGCCGGGGTTCGGCCCGAGACCAAGGTCGTGACTGCGAGTTATACGACAAAGCACGGGCAGAATCGCGTAAATTTCACCGGACGGCCCGAAGGCAAATGGGTCCCGGGCAAGTATCGCGTTGACCTCTTTGTTGACGGCAAGATGGCAAAAAATGTGGAGTTCGAGATAAAAGGCAGCGGAGCGGGAGCCGATGTACGGTCGGCCGCAAAATATTTGCAGCAGCCCGCCGAACCGCCGAAAGCCCAACCGGTAAACAAACCTCAATAACGAAAGGCCTGCGACAGGAAATCGCAGGCCTTTTCAAGTTGTTCGGTAATATCGATCCTCGAATTTACCAACGGCTCTCGCGACGGCCGCCGCCGCCGTATCCACCGCCGCCATAGTTACCGCGGCCGCGATCTTCACGGGGCTTGGCTTCGTTGACCTTGATGTTGCGGCCGGCAAATTCCTGGCCGTCGAGGTCCGCGATAGCTTTCTCGGCATCGGCTTGGTTCGTCATTTCGACAAAGCCAAAGCCACGCGAGCGGCCGGTTTCGCGATCTTCGACGACGCTTGCCGATTCCACACTGCCGATACCGGCAAAAAGATCTTCGAGATCCTGGCTCGAAGTCTGGAACGAGAGATTACCTACATACAGTTTCATAGACATAAAAATATTGTTCCCGGAAAGACGGGACCTTCACAGAAGTATCGAATTGTCGGACGTATAACTCAGAAGAAACTGATCCGGCCTTCGCAAGTCTCGAGAGAACTACTTCAAACCAAAAAACCAACCAACCCTCGAACTTACCTTACGCCAGCGAACCTTTGTAGATCTGAGGACATCACCGTTGATGTCCGGAGAGCAGGATTAACTAGTCAATGATGCACGCTTTAGGCGCGGCGTGCAAATGGGAATACCGCCTTTTTACAAACTATTCCGCGATCAGTTTTCGTATCTCGTCGAGGTGGGCCTCGGCCGCGGCCTCGCCGAGCTTTATAAATTCGTCACGCTTTCCCAACTCATCGGGCCTTAAGTGGGCGATCGCGGGTGTAATAACAACGTCGGCGTGCATATGCTGAAAGATTGTCGCCATCCGGATCAGCGTCATCGCGGACATTATTGTAACCCCCAGCGCGGTCCTCGGATTTGAACGGAAGTTCGATCCGCACGCCAGAACATCGACGGCTATGACGACATCAGCGCCGAGATCGCGGACCGTATCGCACGGCAGGGGCTTCGTGGTCCCACCATCGACCAGAAAGCGGCCGCCGTCCTTCGGTGGGGCAAATATTCCGGGCACGGCACAGCTTGCCCGGACCGCGAAGATCAGGTCGCCCGCGTCCTTCAGCACGACCTCTTCGCCGGTCAGCGGATCACACGCAACCGCGGCAAAAGGGAGTTTCAACTCCTCAATTCGATCGACGGGAAAATGGCGGGCGAGATACCGACCGAGCGGAGCATTTGAAAGCAATCCCAACGGCGAAAGAGACGGCCTTCCCACGTCCTTCCAGCCTATCCCGTCGGCCATCTTCAGCATTTCCTTGACCGACATTCCCGATGCCAGGGCAGCCGCGACGATAGATCCCGCCGACGTCCCCGCAACCATGTCGATCGGGATGCCGTTCTCGATCAGCACCTTCAGAACGCCGAGGTGAGCAAATCCCCGTGCCGCTCCGCCGGAAAAGGCAAGTCCGACCTTTCTTCGCACCATAATACCAATTGATTTTAACTATTCATTATGAAAAACTTAAACCCCTGAATGTCCCTGCACGAATCTACCTCATTTCCTCGCGAATGTACGCTCGCCGATATTGCGGCCGGCGAAAAGACCTGTCCCGTTTGCTCGCGCGAGACCCAGGACGAATATGTCCCGCTGCTTTCCGTCGAAGAGGACCTGGCCAGGCTGATCCGCGCAAATGCCCCGAATACCGCCGAGTTTCAGGCCGTCTGTTCGCGGTGTGTACGACTTTTTGAGCGAGCCAAAGATCAGATCGAGGCCGACGCTGCGATGCAGAAAGATGGGTCGCACGTACTCTCGACGCCTTTGCGGCTCGATGCTGACGAGCGTTTTACCGGAAAAGGCGTTACGATCGCTTTTCTTGATTCCGGATTTTACCCGCATGTCGATCTCACCACGCCGCGTAACCGGATCCTTGCCTATCGCAGCCTTCTGGACGAAGACGGCGATCTTTCTTCGCTCTTCCAGCCGGATGTCGCAAGCTGGCACGGGATGATGACCTCGGTTGTGGCCGCCGGGAACGGCTCGCTCTCGAACGGCTTCTACCGTGGTATCGCACCCGATGCTAAGGTCGTTTTGATCAAACTCGCACGCACCGGCCGTATCACCGACGACAACATTCTCGAAGGTCTCGAGTGGGTGCTCGAAAACCGCGAAAAATATAACATCCGCGTCGTAAATATCTCGGCGGGAGGCGATGAGGAATTGAGCTACCTGCACGACCCTCTGTCGCAGGCGGTGGAGAGGTGTTCCCGTGAAGGGATCACCGTCGTCTGTGCCGTTGGTAACGCGGGACATCTTCCACATCACCCGGTCGTCGCGCCCGCGAGCGCGCCGTCGTGCATCGCCGTCGGCGGCCTTGATGATCACAATTCTATAAACCGGGCAAAACGAGGTATGTACCGCTCGTCTTACGGCCCGACGATCGACGGCCTGCAAAAGCCCGAGGTGATCGCATCTTCCATCTGGGTCCCCGCCCCGATCCTGCCCAATACCCCGACGGCGCAGCAGGCCGAGCTCCTGGAAATGCTCGACAAGGCCGCAGACGACGATCTTCACCGCATCATCCGCGAAAACCAGGGCATCGATCCCGAACTCGATGCCGCCTACGATCGGCCCGTTCACAGCATCCGACAGATCATCGTTCTAAAGATCCGGCGCGAGAACGTCATCACAAAGAACTACAAATACGTCGACGGAACCTCCTTCTCGGCGCCTATCGTTTCCTCAGTCGTCGCCCAAATGCTCGAAGCAAATCCAAAGCTAACCCCGAGTCAGGTCAAACGCATTCTCATTTCGACCGCCGAGCGGCTTCCCCATTACGAAGTTGATCGACAAGGCTGGGGCGTCATCGACCCGCGGCGCGCAGTCGAGCTCGCGATAAATAACGCCTGACCGAACCTTAGTTGTTACTGTTGCTCGGCCGATTCGCGAGCGGCGGTGGACGCGGCCCCGTGCGCGGCGTGCCGATCGGCGTTGGCTGCGAATTGGCCGGCCGCGTATTCGCCGGACGCGGAGTCTCGGTCTCTTCCGGCGTTGGGCTGGGCGTCCGGACAGGCGTCGGTGAAGGTGTGGATCTCGGCGAAGGCGTGGGCGACGGACGCAAATTGGCGTTCGCGTTCGCATTCGTGTTCGTACTCGAAATCGTGTTGGTATTTAGGTTCGTACCAAGGTTGAAATTGGTATTTAAGTTCGACGTCGAATTTACGTTGAAGTTGAAATTGGAATCGAAGCCAAGATTGGTATTAAGATTCGTGTTTTGATTGGCGTTTATATTTACATTGGCATTGGCCGGCGGGTCCTTCTGCAGGAACCAGAAAAGTCCCGCACCGATCCCGAGCACGGCAAGCGTTCCGATGATCGTTAAGAAGACCGTCTTGGCAGTATTCGGCGGCGGCGGCGGAACCACGAAGCCTTGTGCCGAACGAGCGCGAACGTTCGCCCGTTCCTCCTGATATTGTTGCTGAGATGTTGGAATAACGATCCGCTCGGAACGCCCCTCGGCATCGAACTCCAACGGTTGTTCCTCCGGACGCAGCGGCCGGCGACGGATCACGGTTTCCTGGCCGACCTCCTCGTCGGCCGCGGCCTCGATCTCGCTCGGCAAGGCTGAGAAATTCGGATCTTCCTCCACCAGAGGCGTCCCGTCTCTTGTACAGAACTTGATTATCTCTTCATCAAAACGTTCTCTGCAGGCCGGACAATATTTCATAAAGATCTTTCCTGTTTTTTACGCCATCGTCATCTTAACACGATTAACGGTGCCCCATACAGACCACCTCGGCCGGGCCGGAGCGCGGCGTTTTAATCTGCAGATTGTTGCGGTATCCTGTTTCAGTATGTCCGATCGACAGAAATACAAGGTTGGCCTGATCCAGATGGCCATGAGCCCGGATGTCGGAACGAATCTGGCCAAAGCCGTCGAGATGTGTACGGACGCGGCGCGGCGCGGGGCAAAACTCATTTGCCTGCCCGAAATGTTTCGCTCACAGTACTTCTGTCAAGAAGAAGAACACGCCAATTTTGACCTCGCGGAGCCCCTCGACGGGCCTTCAAGCCGGACGCTTGGCAGAGTAGCGGACGAGTACGACGTGACGATCGTTGCCCCGATATTCGAGGAGCGAGCGCTCGGGCTTTACCACAACAGCCTTGTCATCGTTAAGCCGGGCGAGCACGTCGCCGGAGTCTATCGCAAGATGCATATTCCGGACGATCCGGCCTACTACGAGAAGTTCTACTTCACACCGGGCGATCTCGGTTTTAAGGCCTTTGACACAGCGGTGGGCCGGATCGGAACGCTGATCTGCTGGGACCAATGGTATCCCGAAGGCGCGCGGCTGACGGCGCTTCGCGGAGCCGAGATCCTCTTCTACCCGACCGCGATCGGCTGGCACCCCGCCGAGAAAGAGGAGTTCGGGCATCAGCAGCAGGATGCCTGGCGAACCATCCAGCGTTCGCACTCGATCGCGAACGGCGTTTATGTCGCAGGTGTCAATCGCGTCGGCCACGAGATCACCGTCGCCGGAACACCGGGCATCGAATTCTGGGGCCGAACTTTCCTCAGCGACCCTTTCGGCGTCATAGTCGCCGAGGCAGCGGACGAAACCGAGCAGATCGTCATCGGCGAGGTCGACCCCAACCGTGTTCAGGAAGTCCGCCGCCACTGGCCGTTCCTGCGTGATCGCCGGATCGATGAGTATGGCGAGATATCCAAACGATTTATCGATCAATAAACCACATTTTTGGAGGAATAATTATTAATTCCTAATTAGTAATTCCTAATTGCTATCAAAGATCTCTCTACAACAAGTCAGGGATTTCGCATGCCCGCCGAGTGGGAACCGCACGACGCGGTTTGGCTCGGGTGGCCGCACAATGCCGCGGACTGGCCGGGCAAGATCGCGACCATCCATTTTGTCTACGCCGAGATCGTTCGTCGAATCATCGACAGCGAAAAGGCACGCATACTGGTCAACGACGAAGCGCACGAAGCGAAAGCCCGGTCAGTATTGAGCAAAGCGGGCTCATTATCGGATATGGTCGAGTTTTACCGCGTCCCGTCGAACCGCTGCTGGATGCGTGATACAGGCCCGATCTTTGTCAAGAACGAGTCCGAGATCGCTGTGGCCGGATTCAAATTCAACGCTTGGGCGAAATACGACGATCACGAACTCGATTCGCAGATCGCCAAAAAGCTGGCCAGGAAACTTAGGAAAAAGTTTTTCCCTATCAAACATAACGGCAATCCGTTCGTGCTCGAAGGCGGTGCGATCGACGTCAATGGCAAAGGTACGCTGCTGACGACAGAGGAATGCCTGCTCGATCAAAGAACGCAGGTCAGGAATCCGGGTGTTTCGAGAGAAGAGACTGAAAAAGTCTTGGCAGAGAGTCTGGGGGCGACAAATGTTCTGTGGCTAAATAAGGGCATTGTCGGCGACGACACCCACGGCCATATCGACGACATTTGCCGCTTTGTCGATGCCAAAACCGTCGTCCTCTGCCGCGAATCGAACCCGAAAGATGCTAACTACCCCATCCTCGAAGAAAACCGCGAACGGCTCGAAGGTTTCCGCCTCGAGAACGGCAGAAAGATCCACGTCGAATTTCTCCCGATGCCTGAGCCGTTGGTGTATCGCGGCCAACGCCTTCCCGCAAGCTACGCAAACTTCCTAATAACCAATTCGTCGGTCCTTGTTCCGACATTCAACGACCCGAACGACCGTATCGCGCTAAACAAACTCGCCGAGCTCTTCCCGAAACGAAAGGTCATCGGAATACATGCTGTTGACCTTGTATGGGGCCTCGGGACCTTGCATTGTTTGTCGCAGCAGCAGCCAAGTTGAATTTGCTCTTTTCTAGATCGGAAAAGGATCCAAATTTTTTGAATAGCTCTATACAAACTGATATATAATCGACGTCATGGCAGACATATCGACAGTTGAAGAACTAGCTCTCGGCCTTTCGACCTCGGAACGTGCAACTCTTGCCTCGAAGCTCCTTCGCTCGCTTCCCGAATTTATGCGAGATGATGATGACGGATATGCCGAAGCTATGCGACGCCGGGATGAGTTTCTTGCCAACCCTGATGTTGGGATCACTCCTGAAGAACTTCGCCGACGTATCGCTGAAAGATTCGACATATGAAGATTGTCGTTCATCGTCTTGTTCATGTTGATGTTGCTGAAGCAATGGAGTTCTATGAGCGGGAAGGTGGCAGCGGGCTCGCAGCGGACTTCTTCTACGAATATGAGCGAGTTCTCGACTCGATTCGTGACCGTCCACACTCTTTTGTGATCTCAAGAGGCGTCTCGCGGCGGGCGAACTTCCAGCGGTTTCCCTTTCACGCAGTCTTCACTATTCTGACCGACTTCGCCTTGGTCCTTGTTATCCGTCATGATTCAAGACATCAAGATTTTGGCCTTGATAGATAATCGGCAACCACGCCGTCGATCTTGTCCGGGGCCTCGGGACCTTGCATTGTTTGTCGCAGCAGCAGCCAGAGTAATTTACTCCGCCCTTCGGATCCATTCTGCCTCGTATTCTGGAAAGACGATTATTGCCGGATGAACGTCGAAGGCCATCGCTAATTGTTCACCTCGCCGTTTGCCGATGGAGACCTTGTTATTCTCGAGCAGGCTCAGATTCGTAATGCTGATACCCGAACGGTTGCACAGCTCCCGCTGCGTCCACCCTTTTAGTTCCCTTAGGATCTGGCTCACGCGGCCGGTGGATAGCGGAATATGTGGTTCGGCTGGTTTAAAATCTTCTTTATTCATTCTAGGTTTCTTCTGATATTTGTGCGGAGTGAGCGTAAGTCAACCTCTAATTTAGATATTCCGGCGATTTGTCCTCGATCTCAACCGGTGCATCAAACACCGCTGCTTCTTCCTCAAGATTCCAGATCTCATACAAATCTGGCGGGCATTCGGTGATAAATCTCGACGGTTTTTGAAGCACGGTTTGGCGGTTGTAATCGGTCATTAGGAGCGGATAGGTAAGGTAAAGCTCGTCCTTGGCACGCGTGATGGCGACGTACCAGAGGCGGCGTTCCTCTTCCTCGCTGTCGATCTCGCGCAAGGATCGGGGCGAAGGGAATTTGCCTTCGGCGGCCCAGATGAGAAAGACGGCTTTCCACTCGAGGCCCTTGGCCTGATGAACGCTCGTGAGCGTCAGCAATTCGTCTTCGTCACCCCCTGAGATGACCTCTTCGCCGACGAGCGGCTGCGGCTCCTTGAAGCGCTCCGTCGATAGCAAAGCGAGTTCGGAGAGAAATTCGTCCGTCGTTTTGTAGCGCGTCGCGTAGGCCCCGAGACCCTTGAGGTCTTCGATGCGGGCATCAGCATTCTCATAGTTTTCCTGCAGATATTGCTCGTAGCCGTGCGTCAATATCAGCTCGATCTGCTTCGATGGATTGTCGCGGTTTTCCTGACTCGAAAGGAGTTCGATGAGCACGACGAAGGCTTTCCAGGATTGTGTCGTGCGAATTCGACCCACAACCTCAGACGCGAGCACCTGCAAACTCTCATCCTTGCGGAGAAGAGGTGCCGGATGGTCTGAGCCAGCAACCTGGTCCTCCGGCTTCATTTCCCCGGAGGTTGCACGAGTCGCGACTATCGCCTCATACACCCGATTCGCAGTAGCGTTCCCTACGCCCGGAACCATTTTCAATATCCGTTTCCATGCGAGCTCGTCGCGTGGGTTGACGATGATCCTCAAATAGGAGATCACGTCTTTGATATGGGCCTGTTCAAAAAACCGCACGCCGGATTGAATGCGGTACGGGATATTTCGCCTTGTCAGCTCGAGCTGCAGCTCGATCGAGTGATAATGCGAGCGGTACATCACCGCCATGTCTTCGAGGCCCACGCCTTCGTCACGAAGTTCCAGAATTCGCGAGGCAACAAATGCCGATTGCTGTTCGACATCGCTGCACGGCACCATCGCGGGCTTGAAGTCGCGCGAACGCCTCACCGCAGTCAGCATCTTCGGAAACTGCTTGCGGTTGTTGGCGATCGAAGTATTCGCGAGCCCCAGGATCTCCGGCGTCGAGCGGTAGTTGGTCTCGAGCTTGAAAAGCTGAGCTTCAGGATAGCGTTTCGGGAATTCGTAGATGTTCGTAAACTCGGCGCCACGCCATGCAAAGATCGACTGGGCATCATCGCCGACGACCATCACATTGCGATGTTTGACGGCGAGCAGGTCGATGATCTCAGCCTGCAGGCGGTTTGTGTCCTGATATTCGTCGACCAGGATGTGCTGGAATTGGTCGGCGTAGAACTCGGCGATCTCCTTTTTCTCGACCAGCAGGCGCTTTACGTTGAGCAGGAGATCATCGTAATCCATCACGTTGCGCTCCTGCTTACGCGACCGATACATCAGATCGATACGCTCGATCTGCCTCGTAAGCGGCTCGAAATAAGGATATTTCCCAACAATGACGTTCTCGATGGGCAGATCGGTGTTGCTCGCGTACGAGATGATGCCCTGGATGACATCGGCCTTCGGGAAGCGTTTCGCCTTGGTGTCGATCGCAGCTTCGTCGATGCAGGCGTTGATGAGGTCGCAGGCATCCTCGCTGTCGAGGATCGAATAGTTCGGATCAAACCCGATGCTGACGGCATGCCGCCTGAGCATTTGGTTCGATATCCGGTGAAATGTTCCGCCCCACACGCGATGGACGTTCTGCGAGCCGGTCAGCGATTCGACCCGCCGCAGCATCTCCTTCGCCGCCCGGTTAGTAAATGTAGCGAGCAATATCCGCTGCGGTGAAACGCCGTGCTCGATCAGATACGCAACGCGATACGTGATCGCCCGCGTTTTTCCGGTTCCCGCCCCGGCGACAACCAGTGAGGCTTTTGGCTGCGCCGTCACGACGGCAAACTGCTCGTCATTCAGCTCGGCACGGTATCGCGTTAGCCGCTCGGGCAATGCATTCCGATCACGTTTTAGAACGTATTTTTTCATCCGTGCAACGTGATATTATCACGGATGTGGCTCAAGGCAGAACCGCCTGCGAAAGCAGGCTTCTTGTTTGCCCATTCACTCTCCTATTACTCAACTCTGATAAACGCCGTTTGCCGCTAGCTTCAATCCTTCGATCATCCGCCGATACGGGCCCGGGCCGTAGCTGATACGGGCAACGCCGAGTGCGGCCATTTCCTGATTCGACGGCGTATCGGCCATGACCATGATGTTCACCGGCAGCGACGAACGTGCGCAGATCGATCGAATTAGCTCCGGATCCTTTAATCCGGGTGCGAACAAGCCGCTCGCACCTGCGTCCGCATAGGCCACACCTCGCTTGACGGCCTCTTCGAAATGCTCGCGGTGGGCCGGCGCGGCATTTTTTAGAAATACGTCCGTTCTGGCATTTATGAAAAGCGGAACTCCCTTCGCATTTGCGGCCGCGCGAATAGCTGCGATGCGCTCCGATTGTTCCTCGACGGAATACAGGCCTTCGCCGACGACGATCTGGTCCTCAAAATTGATCCCTATCGCTCCCGTGTCGATAACCTTTTCGATGTTGGTTTTGAGGGTATCGATGTCGGCCGAATAACCGCCCTCGAAATCGAGAGTGACGGGCAAGTCGACAGCGGAACAGATCCGTGCGATGTTCTCGAGGGCCAAGTTCATCGGCAAAGCCTCGCCATCTGAAAGCCCCTGCGCGGCCGCAACTGACCAACTGCCGGTGGCGATCGCCCTTGCGCCGGAATCGGCGACAGCCTCGGCACTGCCGGCATCCCAGATATTAAATAAGATGACCGGATCGCCGGAAATGTGTAGAGCGGCGAATTGCTCCGCCTTTTCTTGTTGTGATGACATCTATCTTCTCCGAAGATCGAGAATGCCCGGCCGCGGACCGGGCGGTCTCGAGATACTAACATTACGCCGTCGCCGCTTTGGCATGGTCGGCGATCGCCTGCGTCGCGCATTCGTCACAGCAAACTGTGATCTCCTTTCCCGCGACCGTTACCTTTACGCCACCGTCTTTGATCTCCCAATCGCAGACCGGGCATTTCGATTCAGCCATTTTTTTATCCTCCATTTCTTGATCTATGAAAACCTTCGGTTTCCATGTTTCGAGAGTAATGGTGGCGAAAAATTCAGGCTATCAGATTCTTGCTCATTTCGCGGATGGCCTTTACCGTTTGTCTCCGTCTTACCGCAGACGGGGTCTCGCCAAATTCCCGCCGGAAAACATCCGTAAAATGGCTGTGGCTCGAAAATCCCAAATCGAGCGCGATCTCGGTGATCTCGATCTTCGGATCGGCGATCCGCTCGAGCGCCGCACGCAGCCGAAGGATGGTGAGGTATCGATGGATCGGCATTCCGGTCTGCTGGTGAAAGATGCGAGCAAAGTTGAATGGCGATGCATTCACGGCCGCGGCGACATCATCGAGGGTCACGGCCTCGGACATTCGCGAAGCGAGATAGGTCTTCGCTGCTTCCGTGCGTTCGCCATGATCGGCAATTGTCGAGGCTCGTCGGCGCGGTCTTGATCCATAACGCTCGAAGGCATCCTCGATGACATCCGCAACGAGCTGCAAACCGGTCGCATCGGCCCAAAGTGGTTCTAGCGGTTCGGCGGATTCGAGACGGCGGACAAATTCGCGGTGCCGCCAAAAAATAGAGGCCTCGCACGGGCCGGTAACGAACGGGAACGGCTGGTCCGGCCGCTCATCTATCGCCGGATCGAGTTCGCGGATGATGTCATTCAGGATCGATTGGGCGACATTGAAAGTCGTCCCTCGGTCACCGCAATCGGCCGGATGGCTGACCCGATAGACCGAGTCCTTGCTGAAAAACACCGCTTGATTCACATCCGCCGTGATGTGTCTTTTGCCGAAATGCTTCGAGAAAGCTCCATGCCGCATCAGGACAATGCCATTCACATCGGAGCTCTCCTCGGCCGACTGGCCGCATGCTTCGTGCCGGCATATATAATCGCGGACGCTGATCATCGGGCTGTCGTACAGCGTTCGAAACGTCAGCAGTTCCGGGTCGGGCTTTTCCACAGCGATATCGTAAACACGTCGCCGCAAGATAATCAACCTTGGGCCCGACGGCGTTTGAAATCTATAAAGCTTGGAATTAAACTCTAGAACACCACGGGAGATGCAGCCGGTATTATGATCCAGTCGATGAAGCTCGCTTTAGTTGTTGCCGGCCTTGCAGGCGGTATTTTGATGATTGCCAAAGGCCCTTCCACCTCCGCGGCGTCCGTCGGGCCGGCTGAGAACGCAGCCTCGCGGACTCTCTATCGCACCCACTGCGCGGAATGTCACGGGAATGACGGCCGCAGCAACACCAAACGCGGACGCGAGACCGAGGCGAACGACCTGACCGATCCCGGTGTGAAGGCAAACGCCCACGACAAGAACGTTCGGATCATCACTAACGGAAAAGGCGAAATGCCCAGCTTCAAGCGTAAGCTCTCGGCCGCACAGATCGCCTCGATCGCCCGGTATATCAAAAATCTCTAGCCCGATCGCCGAAAGCTCAGGCCAGCCGGTTCTGCCTAGTTCAACTCTATCGACCCCAGCACATTATTGAATGTACGGGCATAAGCGTTTGCTTCGTTCGCCGGAACAACGGTGACAGCGTAAAACAGCGAGCCGTCGCGCATTCGCGTAGTGTAAATGTTTACGACTTCGGTACTTCCGGTAACAGGCGACTGTCCTGCCAGTTGGATGGTCATACCTTGTCGTCCCGCCAGGCTCCTGCTCGTGAGCCGGGTTTGCTGACGCAGGTATGAATTGCCCTGGAGCGTTTCGTTTACGTAATTTTCCGTATCCGTCCGCAGCGAGCCGTTCGAGCCAGGGAAGATACCGATCATCATGCCGTGCGTGATGCCCTGGTCGCCGTACGCGCCTTCCGGTGCGAACTGCGCGCCGTTCTGGCCGCCGAATTCGCGCCAATTATCAGGTATCCAAACCCGAACAAAGCTTGATCCGCTGTATTCCTTTGGCTGCGACGACGGGTACGGCACGTTTCGCGAGTAGCGTCCGCCGGCGGTCGGATTTTCCGTTGCCCCACCGCCCTGCTTCTGGATCTGAGCCATTGTTCGGGCCGGTGGCATGGACCGGAACTTGGATTGAACGCGTTCAAAATCACGAGTGAACTTGATCGGGTTGGGCGAAATGCGGAGGTATTGAGCCTCGCGGTTTATCTTCTGGTAACGATTTCCCGGATCTGGATGGCTGCTCAGCCATTCCGGGGCGCCGCGGCTTCCCTCGCCCGCGATCGTCTGGAAAACATTCGCCAGGTCATGCGGATCATATCCGGCATCAGCCATTATCTGCGCCCCGAGTGTGTCGGACTGGGTTTCATATTCACGGCTGTATTTCGTCTGCCAGGCCATCGCCGCCGCGGCCCCAAGCTGCGCGCCAGTATTGCCGCCGAGTATCGCCCCGCCGAGGATAAGGCCGATAGTACCAAGCGTATTCTTAGCACTGCTCTGCTTGGTCGCCTGGGCGGTCGCATGCCGAAGAGCAACGTGGCTTATCTCATGAGCCATTACGCCCGCGAGTTCACCTTCGTTCTTAGCCGCCTGCAGCATCCCGCGGTTGACGTACATCGGCCCGCCGGGCAGAGCAAACGCGTTGAGATCGCTCGCGTTCACCCACTTGAACTGATAGTTGAAGGCCGGTTGATTGAACCGCCGAGGGATCGAGCGAACGAGCCTTTCACCGACCCTTCGAAGATATGCATCCGCTTCCTGGTCATAGATGATCGGGAACTGCTTCTCAACTTCCGCCGCCGCCTGGTTGCCGAGCCTGACGTCGTCCTGGACCTTATACTTGTTTTTCGGCGCCACGACCTGCGTTTGCTGCGCGAGGGCCGCAACCGGCAGCATCACGAGTGCAGCCGCTAGCGCAAAGACGGTCATCCGTTGCGAAATCGATATTCTCTCCATAGTTCCTCCAACTAGCCTGTTGTCAAGATTCTAATGCCCGGAGCTTGAGACCACAAACTCCGGGCCGGGGCTTTGCTGTGATGAATCGCCTCCGTCCCCGAGTTCGCCGTAAACGCCTCGACGCTATTTCGTCGGAATGTTAACAAGATGTTACAGACCGTCGTGCCGTCACGTCCGCGTTCGCGGGAGTTCAGTATAATTGACTTTCTTTGACGAGGGCCTGCTACGGGATCGGGCATCTAGTTATGAGCGAACTAACCCATCTGTCATCGTTTGAACCAGCTGCCGGTGCTGCTGGGGGCGAGCCGCGTTCGTCGATGGCAACTAGCGAGAAGATAGTTCAGCTCGACCTACTGCGCGACAGGATCCTTCTTTTGGGCGGTAAGACCGAGGAAGCCGTCGATCGGGCGATCCGTTCGCTTACCGAGCGAAATAGCGACCTCGCACGCGATGTTTGCGAGAACGACAGCAGGATCGACCAGATGGAGTTGGAGATCGACCGATTGTGCATAGATATCCTCGGGTCACAGCAGCCCACGGAGCACGACCTTCGGTTGGTCGTATCGGTTGCGAAAATAACCCCGATACTTGAGCGAATTGCCGACCATGCGGCGAGTATTGCCGAGGCCGCGTTGATACTGAATAACGAACCGCAGATCGACAGCTATATCGAGCTTTCGCGGATGGCCGAGATCGCATCGGCGATGCTGAGCGAGGCACTCAACGCCTTCACGGCCGAGGACGCCTCAGCTTCACGCGAGATCATTGCCCGCGACCTGACCTTGGATGAATATTATGGCCGTGTTTTCGAGGGCCTGATCCGAACGCTGACAGGCAATCCTGCGGCCGCCAACGGGGCAGCGAGGCTTTTGTTTGTTGCGAAACACATCGAGCGCATTGGTGATTACGTCAAGGACATTTGCGAACTGAATGTTTATTTGACCGAAGCCGTATTCATCAAGCACAGCTCCTATTGAATATGTATGCGGCAATTATGATCTGCCGCATAAGTTTTTTGGGCCTTAGTTTATAAGTTTAGCTATCGGAGATAACCACAATGGGTTTTAGCTTTTTGCCAAAAGAAGACAAGTACTTTGCGCTCTTCTCCCAAATGGGAGGAAAGCTGCAAGAGGCTGCGGGGATCCTGGTTGAGATGATGGAGGCGGCGGATACCGACTTTGAATCGCTGTCAAAACGGATCAAGCACGTAGAACACGAGTGCGATGAGCTCACGCACACCGTAACAACCAAGCTCAACAGCTCGTTCATCACCCCGTTCGACCGCGAGGACATTTACACATTGTCGGTCGCACTGGATGATGTTTGCGACTATATCGATGCCGCGGGACGCGCGGTCGTAATGTACAACATCCACGAGATCGACCCGCACGCCGTCAAGCTGGCCGAGATACTCAAGAAACTTACCATCGAGATCCATTCCGCGGTCGCCCTGCTTGAACATGGGAAAGGTATGGGCCCGCATCTGCTCGAGATCCAGAGGCTCGAGAACGAAGCAGATGACGCCTATTTCCGGGCGATGGCCGAGCTCTTCAAGAATTCGTCTGACCCGCTGAACATCATCAAGTGGAAGGAACTCTACGAAATTCTCGAAAGCGGTACCGATCGGTGCGAGAGTGTCGGGAACATCATTGAGAGCATCGTCCTAAAACATAATTAAGGCCCAGCGGCCCGAGTCAAATTTCTTATGGATGTTCAAAGTGCAGCATTCGGACTGGTCGTCTTGATCATTGTCGTGGCATTGATCTTTGACTACGTCAACGGATTTCATGACGCCGCAAATTCTATCGCTACGGTCGTCGCCACTCGTGTCCTTTCGCCGGGCGTCGCCGTTGCCTGGGCCGCATTTTTCAACTTTATCGCGTTTCTTGTTTTCGGCACGGCGGTCGCAAAGACGATCGGCGGCGATATGGTCAATATCGCCAAGATCGAGGGCGGCGATCAGCTCTTCGTACTGCTCGCGGGCGTTGTCGGCGCAACGATCTGGAACTTGATCACCTGGTACCTCGGCCTTCCAACATCGAGCTCGCACGCCCTGGTCGGTGCCTATGCCGGAGCGGCGATGACGGCGTTTGCGTATCAGACCGGCCTTGATAATCCGCTGCTCGTGCTCAAGGCGGAAGGCTGGCTCAAGACCCTCTCGTTCATCGTTCTCTCGCCCCTGATCGGGATGGTCATCGGATTCATCCTGATGGTCGCGGTCTACTGGATCTTCCATCGCATCTCGGTCCACAAGGTTGACAAGATATTCCGTGTCGGACAGCTCTTCTCGGCCGGGGCCTACTCGCTCGGCCATGGCGGAAACGATGCTCAGAAGACAATGGGTATCATCACCATCGCCCTTGTCGCCGGCGGCTATCTTCAAATGATGCCGGACGGGAAACTGCCCGAAGTTCCTCTTTGGGTGGTGATCGCCGCGAACGGCGCGATCGGTCTCGGAACGTTGTCGGGCGGCTGGCGCATCGTCAAAACAATGGGGACCAAGATCGTCAAGCTGCAGCCTGTAGGCGGTTTTTGCGCAGAAACGGCGGGAGCTTTAACGCTTTTCGGTGCAACGGCGGCCGGCATTCCGGTTTCTACAACTCACACGATAACCGGCGCCATCGTCGGAGTTGGATCGGCAAAGCGTTTTTCCGCAGTCAAATGGGGCGTCGCTGGCCGAATAGTTTGGGCCTGGGTGCTGACCATTCCTATGGCTGCGGTGATCGCAGCGATAACTTACGGCGTCGTCCTTATTATCGAGAAGTTGGCCGGAGTTATCTAGCCCGCTTCTCGCCTTGCTTTGACCTGTGCGAAAGCGCAATGATTTCGGTATGTCAGCCGTTCTCGATGAGCCACTAGTCCTCGAAGATTTTCTCCTGATGTCCGATGCCGATATTGCCGAGAGCATCGAGTCGGCGCGGCGCGAACTCGGGCCTCGTGTTGTGATCCTCGGCCATCATTATCAGCGCGACGATGTGATCAAGCATGCCGACCTGACGGGTGATTCTTATCAATTGTCGGTAATGGCTTCGCAGACGCAGGCTGAATATATCGTCTTCTGCGGCGTACATTTCATGGCCGAATCCGCCGATATCGTCGGAAAGGATTTTCAGCGTGTCATCCTGCCCGATCTCGGGGCCGGATGCTCGATGGCGGATATGGCGTCGATCGATCAGGTCGAGGATGCGTGGGAGCAGCTCCGCGAGATCGGAGTTCTCAAAAATAGGGTCGCGCCGATCACCTACATGAATTCCACCGCCGCGATCAAGGCCTTCTGCGGCAGGAACGAGGGTGTCGTTTGCACCTCGTCGAACGCCGTTCCGCTCTTCGACATATATCTCAAGCAGTACGACAAGATGTTCTTCTTCCCGGATCAGCATTTAGGGAGAAATACCGGTGCAAAGTTCGGCATCCCGCTCGAAAAAATGGTCTTGTGGAATCCGCACGAGGAACTTGGCGGGAATACAGAAGAGCAGCTTCACGACGCCAAACTCATCCTCTGGCGAGGCCATTGTTCGGTCCACGGTCGTTTCAAGGCATGGCATGTTGATAAGATCAGGGAAGAACACCGGGGAATGAAGGTCCTCGTCCACCCGGAATGTCCGCGTGAGGTTGTCGAAAAGAGCGATCTTGACGGTTCGACATCGTACATCATCAAAACCGTCGAAAACTCGCCGCCAGGCTCAAAATGGGCGATCGGCACCGAGGTAAACCTCGTTAACAGGTTGCAGGCGAGATTTCCAGACAAGGAGATCCGTCTCCTCGCTCCGGATCTCTGCATGTGCGCGACGATGTACCGTATCGCCCCGCAGAATTTGGCGTGGGCGATGGACAACCTCCTCAACGGCATCGTGGTAAACGAGATCGCCGTTGACCAAGAGACAAAACATTTTGCAAATGTCGCCCTGCAGAGAATGATCGATTTTACTGAGAAGAAGTGATCAGCGGAAAGGGGAACCGCGTCTCCCCTTTCCCTATTTCCCCTGCGTGCGGCTTGCTGTCAGCCAGTCTATTTTTTCCAACCCTCGATCATGAGAAGCGCATCACACCGCTTCTCCCGATCATTGGCGACCTTTTCAGGAGGAGATCGTGAAAAACTTACTCATATTTGCTTCGGCCTTCATACTTTTTTCTGTCGGTAACGCTCTGGGCCAAACGTCCTGGCTCGACCGGCCCTTCAATAACTGGAACAATTCGAACGGAAATGTTCCAAACGCCCCGCGGACGCTCGTCCCGATCGATCCGCGATGTCAAAGCCAGGTTCGTCAGCCGGACAGCCTCTCGGATCGAGCCGTAACGCGCGCAGGGTGGTCGCTTTTCGGAGCGGCCCAGAGCTATGGACCGGTTACGCTGGTCAATGCGATGGCAGGCGTCGACGGAATGTGTCGGCCATCGCTCTACAACGCGTTCGTTTTTGTCAACAACCGCTTTGCTGGAACCCTATCGCCTACAACGATGGAATCGCGTGCGGACGGTTCGCTGATCTCGGCCCGGCTGAACGGCACGAACAACATCACGGCCGATTTTGCGCGCTATCGTTCGACCGACGCACTTTGCTGCCCTTCACAGGAAAGCATGGTCACCTATTCGATCAGCTCGGGCGCGAGGCCGACCGTAAGGGCAAATGAGGTCACTACCACCCAGATCTGCCAGACCGACGGCGGCGTTTCGACCCAGGATAACGTCGTTTCCGGTACCGTCACCTATCGCCAACGCGTTGCTCTTCCGGCAACGGCCGTCCTTACCGTAAAACTCGTTGACGTTTCGCGGGCCGACGCTCCGGCCTCGACCATTCTTGAGCAGCGTGTCGAGACCGCCGGAAAGCAGGCGCCGTTCGACTTTGACTTTGCCTACGACAGGTCGCGCATCAATGAAAGAAATCGATACGCTGTGCAAGCCGAGGTTCGCGATAACGGGCGGCTTATCTACATAACTGATACCAGCTACCCTGTTATCACCCAGGGCAATCCGAAGAATGTCGAGATCGTTATGGTCCCGGTCGGAGGCGGATTCGGGCAGGGCGGCAATCGTGCCAATACGATCCGCGGAACCGTTACCTATCGCGAACGCATGGCCTTGGCACCTAACTCAGACGTTCGGGTCTGGATGGTCGATCCCTCGGCGCCGAATGGTATTCCCGTTGCCGAAACGACCTTCTCGACAGGCAACCGTCAAGTTCCCTTTCAATTCGAACTTCGATATGAGACCCGGGACATCGACCGCAACCGGAATTACGAGGTCCGCGCCGAGATCCGCTCGAAAGGTGCCGTCCAATTCCGCTCTCGGACTGGAACAGCAGTGAATACCCGCGGGGGTCAAGATCAAAACGATAGCGTTGAGATCGTAGTTTCTCCAGCGACTGAAGAAGCGGCCCCGATCACCGGACGATCAATGTCGCTTTCGAAATTCGGTGCCGGCTCGATGCGCGTGGGCGATCGCAACCAGTTTCTTGTTCAGGGTGGGATCGTAATAAGTGTGGACGGAAGGGCAAGAGTGACAGTTGGTTCTATCACAAATCAGACGGAGTTTAACGGGACGCTCGTTTTTGCAGACAATTCGACACTGCGTATCGCCGTCACGGGTTCGTCGAACGGAGACGCATCGGGCGAGATCGAGGTCTCGTACAGCGACCGAAGACTGAATTCGATCACCGGAAATAACCTGACGCTGAATGGCCAGGCCGTCGATTTGAGATTCTAATCCCTGCAAAGGAATAGGTTTGCCCGCGAACAGCGCAAGCCGGAACGAATGAAAAGCAGCGACACGCATTCGTTCTGGTCGCTGTATTTGCGGGCAAACTGGCATTCTTGCTTTATTTAACGCTGTCGAACAAAATATAAGTATGCCCGAGTCTGAAACGACAGCCATTTCGCGCCGTAAATGCCGTGAGATAATGACGAAGAGTGTTCGCACGGTGTCGCCGGATGCCAGCATTCGTGAGGTAGCTCAGCTCATGCGCGAAGGCGATATGGGAGCCGTTCCGATCGTTGGCAACGGCAAGCTGATCGGCATTGTCACCGACCGCGACATCGTCGTTCGCGTCGTCGCCGAGGGTAAAGATGCTTCGACCCCGATCTCTCAAGCCATGACAACGGAACTGTTCACCGTGTCTCCGGACGATTTCGTTTTCGAAGCCATCCGTCTGATGGGCGACAAACAGGTCCGCCGCATTCCCGTTATAAATGGATCTGGCGAACTCGCCGGCATCATCGCCATGGCCGACGTCGCTCTCGATACCGAAGACGAACGCGAAATTGCAGCAACTCTGGAAGAGATCTCCAGCGGCAGCGCATTTTGGAGTAAGAATTAACTATGCGGAACACTCAATTCACAATAAAGAATTTGGGTCGCATTCCGCATTCTGCATCCTGCATTCTGCATTGATACCCGATGGCCAAATCGATCAATCGCCATTTTCAATTCGTCGGCTCGTCAAAGGACGTTCGCAGCGGCCAGCTATGGTATCCGGCGGCTGATGTTTATCAAACGCCGGACGGATGGGTGGTCAAGGTCGAGCTTGCCGGTGTCTCGCCCGAGGACATCGAGATCGATATTCAGGGCAACGTCCTCTATATTGCCGGCTGTCGAAAAGACAAGTCGTGCGCCGCCGGTATCTCCTATCAACAACTGGAGATCTCTTATAGCAATTTTGAAAAGACACTTCGGTTCCCTGCAGCAATCGACAATGCAAGCATCGAGCATCAGTTTGAAAACGGCCTGTTGATCATCAGCCTTCGAAAAGCGTAAACAGAACCTATGGCGAACGAGACCACTCAAGATCAGGAAGAAACGCGACCTCGGCAAATGGAGATCGCCGTTCTGCCGCTGCAAAATACGACGCTTTTTCCGGAAACGGTCGTACCCCTGGCGGTCGGGCGCGAGCGGTCGACGCGTGCGGTCGAGTCGTCGTTGGCGACCGAGGAGAAACTTCTCGCCTGTTTAACGACCAAAACCGAGAACGTCACCGGCGACGATGCCGGTTATGACGATCTCTATCGTATCGGCACTATCGTCAACATCAAGCGAATGATGCGTAACGAAGGCATCATGCAGCTTATCGTGCAGGGAATGGACCGGTTCGAGATCGTCGAGTGGACCGGTGAACAGCCCTTCCTCAAGGCTAGGATCGAGATCCTCCCGGAGCTTCGACGGGTCGATGACGAAGAGATCGAAGCCCTGAAACGCAATATTCAGGGGATGATACAGGAGGCTCTTGCACTGCTGCCGCAGGTTCCGCCCGAGATCCGTGTTGCCGTCACTTCGCAGGAGGATCCGGTTCAACTCGCCTATTTCCTTGCCTCAGTGCTCGACCTCGGTACTGAAACTGAGCAGAAAATGCTTGAATCTTCGACCGTTGACGGCCTCTTGACCTTGACGCACGCCGCCCTTGCCCGCGAGGTCGAGATCATGCAGATACGGTCAAAGATCGCGACCGAGGCCCAGACCGAGATGGACAAATCACAGCGTGATTACGTCCTCCGGCAGCAAATGAAGGCGATCCAGAAAGAGCTCGGTGAGGATGAAGAAAGCGGGGAGGGCGCCGAGGCGGCACAGCTTCGCGAGCGTCTGGAGCAGGCCGATCTTCCCGATGATGTTCGTAAGGAAGCCGAACGCGAGCTGAAGCGAATGGAACAGCTTCCGCAGGCGGCTCCCGATTATCACGTCATTCGCACCTATCTCGAGTATGTGCTCGAACTCCCCTGGCGAAAGGCGAGCGAGGAAAAGCTCGACCTGAATGAAGCTCAAAGGATACTTGACGAAGATCACTACGGGCTCGAAGACATCAAGGAGCGCATCCTCGAATCGCTTGCCGTCGTGAAACTGCGTCCTGATTCGAAAAGCCCGATCATTCTGTTCGTCGGCCCGCCGGGCGTCGGCAAAACGTCTCTTGGCAGGTCGATCGCCCGCTCTCTGGGTCGTGAATTTGAGCGCCTTAGCCTCGGCGGAATGCGCGACGAGGCCGAACTTCGCGGTCACCGCCGCACCTACATAGGGGCAATGCCCGGCCGCATCATCCAGGCTCTCAGACGCGTCGGTGTGAACAACCCTGTGATGATGCTCGACGAGATCGACAAGCTCGGCAACGACTTTCGCGGAGATCCGGCCTCGGCCCTCTTGGAGATCCTTGATCCGGCGCAGAACAATACGTTTCGCGATAACTATCTCGACCTGCCGTTCGACCTTTCTAAGGTGTTCTTTATTGCAACGGCCAATCAGCTGGGGCCGATCCCGATGCCGCTTCGCGATCGTATGGAGATAATTCAGCTTGCCGGCTACAGCGACCGCGAAAAGCTCAATATCGCCAAGCAATATCTCGTGCCGCGCCAGATATCGGAGAATGGCCTGACAGAGGATCAGCTGGAGATAACGGACGCTGCGCTGAACCTTGTGACATCGCGCTATACACGTGAGGCCGGCGTTCGCCAGCTCGAACGCACTATCGGGAATCTCGCCCGAAAGGTCGCCCTCAAGGTGGCCAAGGGCCTCTCCGAGAAGGTGACGATCTCGGCCGACGAGATCAAGGGCTATCTTGGCCCTCCGCGGGTGTTCCCCGAGGAGGCGCGTAAAGAGTTGCCGCCGGGCGTGGCGACCGGAATGGCATGGACCGAGATGGGCGGTGAAGTACTGTTCATTGAGACCACGCTGCTCCCGGGCGGAGGCGGACTAACGCTTACCGGCCAGCTCGGCGACGTGATGAAAGAATCGGCCCAGGCCGCTCGCAGCTATCTGTGGTCACATGCCGCTGAGTTCGGCATCGATCCACAGATGATCAAGGAAAACGGCATTCACATACACGTACCGGCAGGTTCGATCCCGAAGGACGGGCCGAGTGCCGGCGTCACGATGGCCACAGCTATGGCGTCGCTATACACCGGGCGTAAAGTTCGCTCCGACACGTCGATGACGGGCGAGATAACACTTTCAGGCCTCGTTTTTCCCGTCGGAGGGATCAAGGAGAAGGTGCTTGCCGCCCATCGCGCCGGAATTCGGCGGATAATAATTCCAGATCGTAACGAAGCCGACACGGAAGAGATACCGAGCGATGTCCGCAAGGAACTCGAAATAATTCCGGTCGTTTGGATCAGCGATGTGCTCAAGGCCGCTCTCGAACCTGATGGCCCCGCTGAGAGAAAGATCATCATAGACCCTGCGGACGGACGTGCGGAGGGTTCGTCGGATCGGCTTGTCGCCGGCGACCGGTGACCAGGCCGGCACGGGCAAAACATTGACAAACACGCCTCGGGAACTGATAATAGGGTTCTGGCATTGCCCGTTCCTGCTCTATCCCCGGCTGACTTCACAGAAAGATCAATCACAGGAAAATTGGCCGGGTCGTTTGGGGAAGAGCGTGTGAGGATGCCTCGCGCTTTCGAAAAGCCATTTAGAGATCATGTATTTATTTGCTCACATTCTTAGAAGCCGTTTTCTGGCCGCGATAGCGATCCTCGGTGTTACCTCGATCTTTTTCGGGACTGCCGGCCGATCAGCCGCCAGGGAGATCAACGCCCCGCGACTCGGCGAGCGTACTTTGACCGTCGTCTCGGCTACCGGCCAACAGGGCGGCCAGGTAACTATTCCTATCGAGCTTGAATCACAGGGCGACGAAGTAGCTATGTCATTTTCGCTCGTCTGGGAGCCGCTCATTCTTAACACGCCCGTCGTAACACTTGGCTCCGGCGTACCGGCCGGAGGCAACGTCATTCTCAATAGTGACAGCGTTTCCCAGGGCCGGCTCGGAATCCTGGTTGACTTTACGGCTCCGTTCGCTGCGTCGCCTCCCGCTCGTGAGGTAGTGAAAGTTACGTTCAATGTGTCGCCGAATGCTCCGCTTCTTCAAAGGCCGATCAACTTCGCACCGGTGCCCGTTCCATTGAGTATCTCGAACACATCTGGTGCGTTGGTTCAGGCGGAATATCTGAGCGGCACCATAACCGTAACGCCCTCGGCATCGCTCGTTACGGTGTCAGGCCGCGTTACCACGCCGAGCGGCCAAAACCTGCGAAATGCGGTCGTTAGTATGATCGACGCAAACAACGTTCGACGAGTTGCGACCACGAGCTCCTTTGGCCTCTTCAGCTTTGGCGACGTTGCGACAGGCCAGACCTACACGTTTACCGTCGCCTCGAAACGCTACAGATTCTCACCTAAGGTCGTGCCCGTCACGGCAGCGATCTCTAATCTCGACTTCGTCGGGCTCGAATAGCGTTTCATTTCGATAGCTAAAGCATCACTCGGGCGGCTCGCGAACGGGCCGCCTTTTCCTTGCGTTTCGAGGGCCGGGAAATGCTATATCCTCCGCCTTTTGCTAAGCTAATCGGTTGGCGCGTGCCATCTGTTCCTATGGATCTGGACCTTATACGAAATTTCTCGATCATTGCCCATATCGACCACGGTAAATCGACCCTTGCCGACCGGCTCCTTCAATTGACGGGCGCGGTCGCCGAGCGCGACATGGAGGCCCAACTCCTCGATGACATGGATCTCGAACGCGAACGCGGCATCACCATCAAGGCTCATGCTGTCAGGCTCGATTACAAAGCAAAGGACGGGAAGAACTATGTGCTCAATCTGATCGATACGCCGGGGCACGTTGATTTTAGTTACGAGGTTTCGCGGTCGCTGTCGGCATGCGAAGGGGCTCTTCTTGTCGTCGATGCGTCGCAGGGTGTCGAGGCGCAAACGCTCGCAAATACATACCTTGCCATCGAGAACGACCTCGAACTCGTCCCCGTTTTGAACAAGATCGATCTTCCATCAGCCGAACCCGATAGGATCAAAGAGCAGATCGAGAATATCGTCGGGCTCGACACAAGTGATGCCGCGTTGACCTCCGCCAAGACGGGATTGGGCGTCGAGGATGTTCTCGAAGCGATCGTTGCCAAGGTTCCGGCGCCGAAAGGCAACCCGAACGCACCGCTGAAGGCCCTCATCTTTGACAGCTGGTACGACAGCTATCGCGGCGTGATAGTGCTGTTTCGGGTCGTTGACGGGACACTGAAAAAAGGAACGAAGATCAAATTTTTCAATACAGGCCGCGAATATCTGGTCGAGACCATCGGCGTCAACCGCCCTCGGCCGACGCCGATCGCCGAACTCGGCCCCGGCGAAGTTGGATTCCTGACGGCCTCGATCAAGACCGTCGCAGACGTGCAGATCGGCGATACGATCACCGAAGCTCAGAATGCCGCGATGGAAGCTCTGCCGGGCTTTCAGGAAGTAAAACCGATGGTTTTCGCGGGGCTTTACCCGACCGATTCGGCCCAGTACGAAGACCTCCGCGACGCAATGGACAAGCTGCGGCTTAACGATGCATCGTTCTTCTACGAGCCAGAATCATCGACCGCGCTCGGTTTCGGCTTTCGCTGCGGCTTCCTTGGCCTGCTCCACATGGAGATCATCCAGGAGCGGCTCGAGCGCGAATTCAACCTCGACCTGATCACCACCGCACCGGGCGTGCGCTATCGCGTCACCACAACGGACGGCGAGGTTCACGAGATCGACAGCCCTTCGCAAATGCCCGATCCCGGCCGCATTTCGAAGATCGAGGAACCCTACATAGAAGCAACGATCCTCACAAATGATTCGTTCCTGGGCGGTATCCTGCCGCTGCTCGACGAAAAACGCGGTGTGCAGAAAAAGTTCGAGTACGTGACCAAAGACCGCGTGATGCTGGTTTACGAACTGCCGCTCAACGAGATCGTCCTCGACTTCTACGACCGCCTAAAGAGCGTTTCCCGGGGCTACGCTTCGCTCGACTATCACCTGTCAGGCTATCGCGAAAGCAAGCTCGTCAAGCTCGATATCCTTGTCTCCGGCGAACCGGTCGATGCCCTCTCGCTCATTATGCACAGTGCCACCGCCGCCGCGAAGGGCCGGCTGCTGACCGCAAAAATGAAGGAATTGATCCCGCGTCAGCTCTTCGAAGTTCCAATTCAGGCCGCCATCGGCAACAAGGTCATCGCCCGCGAAACCGTCAAAGCCATGGGCAAGAACGTCATTGCCAAATGCTACGGCGGCGACATAAGCCGCAAACGCAAGCTGCTCGAAAAACAAAAAGAAGGCAAAAAGCGAATGAAAAAGGTCGGCCGTGTCGAGATCCCACAGGAAGCGTTTTTGGCGGTTTTGAAGGTGAATGAATCATAAGGCGGTGGATCACTTCTGTCGCGTGGATGTTCGACGAAATGGGTAATACCGCTGCCCCAAAGTTAGCGAGATCAGCAGACGAGTCTTTCGGGATCGCAATCAACCCCGGAGCCGACGCCAAAACCATGATGAAACTCTACGACGTCCTCGACGACAACGACGACGTGCAAAAGGTCTGGGCAACCTTTGACATCGACGAGAGTGAGATGGATTTAATGACTCGGTAGATCAAACGTATTTCAGCTATTGACGGCTCTCAACTATGTGATACAATATCCCAAAATGGGATAACGGAAATGAATCATGTCTGAAATCTCCGCCGTAAAATCAAAAGTGATTCCACCGAGTACGGTTGGACGTGGAAAAGTGCTTTCACTTGAAACACTTCCGTCGGATAATTACTGGTCCGATGGAGATACAACGGTTTACTTCGGTGACAGCCTTGATTTTTATAACAAATGGTCGAGTCCGACAGTGATTGTATCCGACGGAGCCTATGGGATTCTCGGTTTCGAAGGAGACACGTCTGATCATTTGGAACTGCCGAAATGGTATGAACCTCACATCGAAGGATGGAGCAACGCCGCCACGGCTCGGACTACGTTGTGGTTTTGGAATTCAGAAATAGGATGGGCTTCCGTTCATCCGGTTCTGGAGAGATATGGCTGGCGATACGTTAATGCGAATGTTTGGAATAAGGGAATGGCCCATATTGCCGGAAACGTCAACACTGCCAAGATTCGTCGTTTTCCAGTTGTAACTGAAATGTGTGTGCAATATGTTTTTGAACCTAGGATTGATGATTTGCCAATCAAGCAATGGTTATACCGTGAATGGAAACGAACCGGTCTGCCCTTTAACAAAGCTAACGAGGCCTGTGGCGTCAAGGACGTAGCCGTTCGAAAGTACTTAGACCAAGGTCACCTTTGGTATTACCCACCACCTCAAATGTTTGTTCTAATGGCGGAATATGCTAACCGATATGGAAATCCTGAAGGCCTTCCGTACTTTTCACGAAACGGCAAAAATCCAATGACTTTCGATGAGTGGGAGGCGATGCGCTCCACATTTAATTGTCCGATAGGTTTCACAAATGTTTGGGATCGAAATCCACTGAAAGGTGCTGAACGTATTACAACGTCGACAAATGGCGGAAAAGTTGTGCATCTTAATCAAAAACCGCTCGATTTAATGAAGCTGATCATTGAGGCTTCGAGCAAGCCTAATGATGTGGTTTGGGAACCATTTGGCGGTTTATTTTCAGCTTCGCTCGCCGCGAAACAAACCGGACGACTCTCATTTGCCGGTGAAATTGACCCGACTTATTTTCAATTGGGACTTCAACGTCTTAAATCTCCAATACAACCCGCATTAGATTACTCGATTACGGGCTGATTGCTTTCGGTAATATTGAAAAGAACCTCTAATTCATGCCTAACTTCATCGTCGTTACCTTTTGAAAGCAGCCGATTCCATGAACCGATTGTTCGGCCTTGAAAATTTTTTTCATAAACTCTATTTTTAAAGGCTTCGATTTCAGCGTGAACAATTCGATCCATTTTTGCGTAGTTCGTGTCTAAGCGATATGGAAACTTAGACATCAGAGTTCTGAGCTTGGCTTGGTATTCTACTGTTGGCGAATATTCCAGCTTTCCCCACTTTTTAACAATAGATTGAGCTGTCTTGAATTCGTCCGGAGTTCCTTGAAACTTATAGCCATTCGTATTCGTCTGTTGCAGATTACTTGTTCTTGTAGTCGTATCGCCCGGTTCTAATACCAGATAATCCGGCGGATTGTGATAATGATCATCACGAGCTTTTGCAACTGAGTGACCTGAGACGATTACAATATCAAGTATCGTCGGCTTGCCGAAAATCAGAAATTCAGGTAGCCAAGCAAGCATCGCAACTTGTGTTCTGTCATCTAAAAAATTGTTTTGGCTATCCTTGAATCGAGCTGTTATTTCAGTAGCAAGAGGGAACCAAGCCTTTACTTCAAAGCCCGGAATAGGCAAGACGTTACCCACAAAAATTGTGTCAGGAAATCCTGGATCTTGTCTGTGCCATCTACCTAATTTGGCAAATTCTTTTTGATCATTTAAATATTCACAGACATTAAACTCGATTAGATTTCCGACCATCGGCGAGAGTTTCGAGATGATCCTAGCCAGATTTACAGCTGCATCTGGCGATACAGGTTTAGTGAGTTCAAGCACATCGAAAGAATGTCCAATCAACGCGCGTAAATGGCGCTTTGCGAGAGTTATTACGGTTTTCGTCTTCATTTCCTAACTCCCGATTCAAGTTCAGAAATAAGTTTTGTCGGATCAATTCCGAGTACTTCGCAGACTTGTAATGTTTCAATAAGATCGAGCCTTCGTTCACCTCCTTCATACTTTGCAACGAAGGATTGTGGCCTTCCCAGTTGGGATGCAACTTCCACCTGAGTAAGACCAGACGTTTCTCTTGCCCTAATCAAAATTGAACGGAATAACTCGTATTCTGGAGTATGAAGAGACTTTGCCATTTAGGAATAATAAATCCTAAAATCGGATAACCCATTTCGGGATACTTAATTCTTAATCAACTGTCCAAACACAATGCGATGTCCGTCGGGCGTGATGACGCCGAATTCGCGGATGTTCCACGGCTGGTTTTTGGGCGTGAACAGAAACTTTGCTCCGCGTGATTTAAATTCTTCGTAAATCTCATCGACGTTTTCGACGAGCGCGTGAGCGAAATACGAATGATCGCCCGTGTCGCGAGCGAGCAAAGCGTCGGTGCATTCGCCGAGCATTACTTTGAAATCGCCGAACGAGAGAAACTCCCAACCGGGCGCTGTAAAGTCGCGCTCGAAACCGAGTTTGTCGATGTAATACGCGGCCTCGATCTGTAAATCTTTTACCGCGAGCACATGATGCGTGTGTATGACTTTTCTTTCCATAACTAATTCTTCAGTTTATTAACAACTCTTTCGACCGCGTCGCGAATCTCGGCTAAATGCTCTTCGGAATCGGCTTCAAAACGCAGCACGAGCAAAGCTTGTGTATTCGACGGCCGGACCAAGCCCCAACCGTTGTCGAATTGGATGCGGGCGCCGTCGATGGTGATCACGTTGTGGTCGCGGGCGAAGTGTTCCGCTACCTTATCGACCACCTCGAACTTTATCTCGTCGGGACATGGGATGCGGAGTTCGGGGGTTGAGTAGGTTTTTGGAATTTCGGCGAACAGGGATGAGAACGGTTCGTCGGTTTTTGAGAGGATCTCGATGAGCCTAGCGCCGACGTAGCATGCGTCGTCAAAGCCATAAAATCTGTCAGCAAAGAAGATATGGCCGCTCATTTCGCCGGCGAGCAGGGCTCCGGTCTCTTTCATTTTGGCTTTGATGATCGAGTGGCCGGCCTTCCACATCAATGGTTTGCCGCCATGTTCTTCTATGTCGTCGAAGAGCGTTTGCGAGCATTTTACTTCGGCGATCACCGTCGCTCCCGGATTTTCGGCGAGGACGCTGCGCGAGATCGGGATCATCAGTTTGTCGCCCCAGATGACGCGGCCGGTTTCATCCACGACCCCGATGCGGTCACCGTCACCGTCGAATGCAAATCCGAGGTCGGCCCGATTCTCACGTACGGCGGTGATCAAGTCTTGAAGGTTCTCTTCGACCGTCGGGTCGGCATGGTGGTTTGGGAAAGTCGGATCCGGAGCGGTGAAAAGCTCGATCACCTCGGCCCCGAGCTGTCGATAGACAGGAACCGCCGTTACGCCGCCCATGCCATTACCGGCGTCGACGACGATCTTCAATTTCCGCGAACCGACGCTGATTCGCGAAACGATATCGCTGATGTAGGCGTCGAGCACGCCGATCTTTGTCCCGGTGCCGCGAGAGACGGTCTGGGTCTCTGACCCGATCCCTACCGGCAGCGCTTCCGCGTTTGCCAGCTCGCCGATCTCTTTTATCTGCTCTCCAAAAAGCGTCGAGGTCCCGAGGCTGATCTTGAAACCGTTGTGGTCCGGCGGGTTGTGCGAACCGGTTATCATAACGCCGCCATCGACGCTGCGGGTAAACGTAGTGTGATAAAGCACCGGCGTCGGCACCATTCCTATCTGTACCACGTCGCACCCGCCGGCAATGAGGCCTTCGGTAAGAATGTCGGCAAATCCGGGCGAACTCTCGCGTGCGTCGTACCCGATCGCTATGATCTTGGCCGAATTCCGGCGGAAATACGCCCCCAGCGCACCGGCGAGGACCGCGACCACTTCGTCCGTCAATTGCTCGCCGACGATCCCGCGAATGTCATATTCCCTGAAGATGTTCTGGTCCACCATAACCTCGATTCCCTCTATCCTATCAATAAGTTGCGACAAAAACCGGCTTGTGCGGTCGATTCGGGCCTGAAACTCCGAGCTGCACCGCGGCGCCCCCGGCGGTGTTCCAGATGAAGCTTGATTTTTCACGCAAAATGTGCTATGTATGCAATGCTGTTGCACGATGTCCTACATTGTCACACACATTTTTTGAAAAAGCAGAGAAATGGGTCGAAAGTAACAATGTAAGCTGTTGATAATAGATGAGTTAAGGTGTCCCACGAAATGGGTGGGACAGCCGTGGGACACATGGGACAGCGGGCACCCGTATTGAGGCTGTAAATAATTGATATAGAATGGGTTATCGGGGATATTGGCAAATGGGTGTCCCAACGATCTGTGAGGCAATATGCAGAAAACGATCCTTGTATTGAGTTTATTGGCGGTTTCCGTTTTGCACGAAGCGGCCCAGCAGCCTGTCCCGCGTGAATTCAGGGCGGTCTGGGTCGCCACGGTCGATAACATCGACTTTCCGACCAAAAAAGGCCTGCCTGCCGATGAGCAGAAAAAGGAACTCATCGCGATCCTCGACCTCTGTAGGAAGCTGCGGTTGAATGCAGTGATCTTTCAGGTGAGGCCGATGGCCGACGCGGTCTATACATCGAAGCTGGAGCCATGGTCAGAGTTTCTAACGGGCGAGATGGGCAAGCCACAGGCATTTGATCCTCTCGCGTTCCTTGTCGGTGAGGCTCACAAACGCGGCATACTCGTTCACGCGTGGTTCAATCCGTATCGAGCGTATCATCCGGCGGCAAAGACGCTCTCCGATGATCACATCTCCAGGACGCGGCCATCGATCGTTCGTCAATACGGCCGATACATGTGGCTCGATCCTACCGATGACGCCGCAAAGCGGTATTCGGTGGATGTGATCAAGGACGTCGTTCGCCGATATGACATCGACGGCGTGCATTTCGACGACTACTTTTATCCGTACGCGGAAAATGACGCAGCGGGGAAAAAGATCGATTTTCCCGATCAGGCAAACTACGATGCCTACCTGAAAACGACCACGAAGCCGCTGGACCGCAGCAACTGGCGTCGTTGGCACGTGAACCAGTTCATCGAAGCCGTGGGCCGCGAGATCAAAAAGGTAAAGCCCGAGATCGTTTACGGCATTTCGCCTTTCGGCATCTGGCAGCCGATGCCCGAAAAGGGGATCAGCGGGTTCAACGCCTATGCCGAGCTCTACGCGGACGCGAAGAAATGGCTGCAGGATGGAACGGTCGATTACCTTACCCCGCAGCTTTACTGGGAGACCGCGCGGCAGGCTCAGAGCTTTCCGGTCCTGCTCGATTGGTGGAAAGAGCAAAACACGAAGGCTAGGTATATCTGGCCCGGGATCGCCGCATATCGGATAGGCTCGACGCCGACTTTCACGTCCGGCGAGATAGCTTCGCAGATAGCAAAGACACGGCAGAACGACCTGACACGCGGGGCGATCTACTTCAGCCAGAAGTCGCTGAGGAACGACATGGGCGGGATACAGACCGAGCTGACAGCAACTGTTTACACGACGGATGCCGTCATTCCGCAGTTCTCATGGATCAGATCGCAGCCGCTGCTCGCGCCGTCGGTCAAGATCCGCAGGGACAAGGACATTGTCACCGCTGCATGGACCGAGCGCGGAAGGCGAAAGGCCTTCTGGTTTGTCGTAGATGCAAAAGACAAGGATGGCTGGAGCCGATCGATCTTACCGGCCGGCGAACGATCGATCGCACTTTCCGCGTCGAGAAATATAGAAAAGATCGTAGTTAGAGGCGTTGACCGGCTGGGTAATCTAAGCCGTTGATCAGACGGCGGATGGCTTTCGCAAGCCGAAATACCAGACCCAGATGATAAACAGTAATTGCAAAGGAATTCGGAAGATGAGATACGCGGGGCCATATTCCATCCCGCCGAAGGCAACCTGTTTCAGGCTGCCGGCAATGTTCGCCGGAAGAATGGCGATAAAGAAGACGATCAGCATGAAAGCCGTAAAACGGGCCGTCCTTGCCCACAGCAGTCCGGGAATTGCGAGCAGTTCGCATATGCCGGTGAGGTACACTGCCTCGCGTTTCATCGGGACAGCATCCGGCATCATTTCGATCATAAGATCAGTGCTTGTGAAATGCGAGATGCCTGTGGCGAGCAGCATGGCCGCCATCGAGAGCCGACCGATCAGGGCGATCCCCATCCGTCGGCCCAGTATGAAACGGTCAAGGATGTAAGTAAGGCCAAATGTCGCTAGAAGAATTATTAACGGTGCCATCTTCAGCTCACTATCAGAGGCTAATCAAGCCGTTTGATCCGGCCGTCCACAACCGGCGAGATCGTACCGTTAGGGGAGTTTCGGATCGCCGCCTCGAAAATGTCGGTATCCTTCGGCGCCGTAGCAGCTTCGGTCAGCAGCTTTCCATTCTTGAACATCGTGTAGCCGTCGCCGCCGCGGGAAACGAGAAAATCGGAAGTCGCGATCGTGTACACCGACTCTTCGACGACCGGGCGGCCGCCAACGCTGACGGCAGTTATACGGCTGCCGGCGGGCTTCGACGTATCGTATTCGAACCTGAGGCCCGAAACCTGCGGAAAACGGCCCGGTTCATTGTCTTCGCCCCGGCCGCTGCGGGCGACCGCGTGTTCGAGAATTTGCTTCAAGAGCTTGCCGGTAACCTCGACCTTAACGATCGGATTATTGAACGGGAGTATCGAGAGCACCGCTCGTTTGGTCAGAAGGCCCGGGCTGTATGTCAGGTCGGCACGGATCGAACCGCCATTGACGAACCCGATGTCCGCCTTTACCGCTTCCCGATACGAATCGGCGATGAAATTGCCGATGTTCGTCTCTTTCTGCCGGTTCGAATGCGAAAGCGCGTCGAGTTCGACGGATGTCGAGCCGACCGAAACCGCCAGTTGATCCAGAAGGCCGCGGTATTTATCAAATACGGGTTGGAATTCCGGCGCGTCGGCGATCTTGTCGTTGACCGGAATGATCTCCCAGTCTATACTCTCGAGCCGCTTTGTGCGTCCGTTGAAATTCAGGTTGAATCTACCGATCTCACGGGCATCCGAGGTCATCTTGAAGATCGGCGTTCCGTTCGAAGAGGACTGAAGCAGCGTATGTTCGTGACCGCCGAGCATCAGGTCGAGGTCGGCACAAGCCGCAAGTTTCTTGTCCTGGGCCATAAAAAGGTGCGTCAGCCCGATAACGGCGTTTACTTTCTTCCGGACACGCATCTCACGGACCAGTCGTTTTGCGACCGCGCAATAGTCGGTGACCGTCAGCGAATCCTCCATCGAGGATGTCTCCTTGGTCTCCGGAAGGAGCAAGCCAATGATGCCGACCTTGATCCCATTGAACTCCCGGATAACGTAGGGCGGAAGATCGGCAAAGATCTTTCTGCTTTTTGTATCAATGACATTGGCCCCGAGCCAGGTGAATTTCGACTCTTTGATCCGGCTGAGAAGGTCGGCCGTGCGGATATCGAATTCGTGATTTCCGAACACGGCGTAGTCCAGCCCGACCGCATTCCATGCATCGATCATCTGAGCGCCGCGATAGGTACGTGTCTCGACGGATGGCGAAAGCGTATCGCCGCCGAGTGTGAAAATCGTGTTCGGATTTGCAGCCTTTGTTTCGTTCCTTATCGTCAGGAGTCGGGCAAGTCCGCCCGCCTTGCCGCCATCGACCGGAGTAAACTGATACACGTCATTGACGTGAAGAAACGTCACACGGACCGTTTGGCCGGCTGCCGGAAAGGCAAATGCCAGCAGGAATGTCGTCAGTACAGCAGTTCGGAAGAGCATATCTTACTGAGGAGGTTCGGCCTTAAGATGGGTTCGCGCTTCCCAGAGCTCGGGAAAGAACCTCTTGGTCAACGTGGACATCAGATACCCGACGCCCTCGCTGCCGCCGGTGCCGCGTTTCATCCCGAGCATTCGTTCGACCATCAGGACGTGATGATACCGCCACAACGATATATTCTCGTCGTGCTCTATGAGCAGGTCCTGCATGACGAAAAGGTTCGGATGCTTTTCGGGGTGGGTCAGTATCTCGACCACGGAGGAAACCTTCTCCTCGCGCGAACCGACGGAAAACCCCTCGCGAGAAAGCATCGCCCAGAATGCATCGCCAAGGCTCGGTTTTTCAAATCGTTCTTTAAGGCGGGAATATGCGAAGGCGTCGAACTTGAAAAATTCCAGGATCTTTTCGTCCTTTTGGCCCGATACAAACTCAAGTTCGCGAAATTGCATCGACTGGAAACCACTCGCCGGGTTGAGTTTATCGCGAAATTCGAGAAAACCGATCTGCGCCATCGATTCGAGAATGTGGATCTGCGAGACCATTATCTTTTCGATCGAAACTACCGCCCGGAGGCTGTGATTCACGCGAAATGGCCGCCCCTCATCCAGCCAGCCGATCGTCGCGTCGATCTCGTGAAGGATCTGGTTGAACCAAAGCTCGTACGTCTGGTGGATGATGATGAACAGAAGTTCGTCGTGACTGACGGGGTCGGAAAGCGTTCGCTGGAGCTTGAGGAGCTCGGGAACTTTCAGATATTCGTTGTACGAAAGAGGCGGATTTTTGCCGTATTCTGAGGTCATTGAGAATCAGTTTATGCCGGTATTTATTGGCACAATGTTGCGTTATTAGGCGATTTATGTCAATTTTCGGAATTTTTTCCTTAAAAGGCAAAATAGTCCTTGACAGTGAATCTCGATTTGTTTAATTTTCTATTCGTCTATCAACACAACACACAAAAAAATATAGCTTACGATCTTGCATTTTAAGGTCTCGTTCTATTTTGGAAATGAGAAGTGCGAAATAGATCTTTTTCCTCTCGACACCCGGCAAGGTGTTCGAGCGGTTTGTTTTCCTGTTCCGACGAAGGGCCGGGGAAAATTGTTATTAGAGGATTTGAAGTATTAGGAGGATTTACACAGTGATGTCAAAAACTATCGGCAAGGTCAAATGGTTCAATAACGCGAAAGGCTACGGCTTTATCGAGCAGCCGGGCGAACAGGATATATTTGTCCATTACAGCGCTATTACCGGCGACGGCTATAAGACCCTGATCCAGGGCCAGGAGGTCGAATTTGAGGTTACGACGGGGCCAAAAGGGCCTCAGGCCGAGAATGTAATTAAGGTGGCCTAGTGCCTTAGTGAGAATGTATTTCGGCGGGGTGAGTCAGCGGACCCACTCCGCCGCTTTAATTGAGAGGAAGTTTTTCGGCAACTAATTCAAAAAGAGCGTTCTTAAAGAATACTTTTTTTAGCAATGAATCGACGCCATTGAACGCGGCTCGTCGCTGGATGTCTCTGGTGGTTGCGACATTCGATGCCTGGCTGTGAATGTTGATCGGCTGTGAGGCAAAAACGCCTCTGATCCGGTCCTCGCTCAAGTGGATCGTGTGGTCGGCGAAAGCCGACAGTTCAAGCTTGATGCCCAATGCGTTCCACGTTCCATGCAACCGCGAAGCGAGGTCGTAAAATGGATGATGGACGTTTACGGTGAAGTACAGCAGTCCGCCCGGTTTCAGGACACGAATGATCTCGTCAACCACGTCAAACGGGCGCGATGCGTGATCGATCACGTTGTCGCTCATGACGATGTCAAACGAGTTGTCGGCAAAAGGAAGTGCCTCGCCTATCGCGGCTACGGTCGGAGCCGTCCGCTGGATCTTTGGAAATAACGTCTTGTATTCGACGGCAAGGGGATCGAGTCCGATACCGTAACCTGCGGCGATACCGAAAACGAGTCCGTGAGCACCGCTGCCAACTTCGAGAATGCGGTCGGCTGCACTTATTGGCCTTACGCTCTCGATCTTTTGCCGGACCTGCTGCGAACGAACAAAATTGGCCCGGACCAATTCGTCCTCCGCATCGGACAGTGAGCGGGACTTGTCCTGCTGATACTCAAGCTGGCGCTCGAGAGCACGTCGTCCGCGTTCGTCCGTTTTCCGTTCGGTCCAACTGGCGTTTTGGCCCAAAGACATCGGTTTCAGGAGAGTTTTGACTTCACGGCGTCGCTCACAGCTTTGCCATCAGCAGTCTTCCCGGAAAGTTTGGCAAGGGCAGCCTTCATCACGGCTCCCATGTCTCTCATCGAGGTCGCACCGGTCTCTGCAACAGCGGCACCGACGGCTGCCGCGATCTCTTCAGATGATGCCGGCTGCGGAAGATATACCTCGATCACGGCGATCTCGGCTTTCTCCTTTTCGGCTAGTTCCGTGCGTCCGGCGGCATCGTATTGCTCGATCGAATCCCTACGCTGCTTTACGAGCGACTGAAGGGCCTTCGTGATCTCTTCATCCGTGAGTTCGCCGCCCTTCTCGATCTTCCGATTCATCAGATTGGCCTTGACCATCCTGAGGGTCGAGAGCCGCTCGGCATCCTTCGCTTTCATCGCTTCGGTAAGGTCAGCGACGATCGTTCCAAGTAAACTCATAGCAAATTGAGTTTAGATTGGAATTCGGTAAGTCTCAAGCGGCCGATCTGGGCTGATCACTTCAATCGGGACCCGAGAGCCTTCAACCAATCGAAGGGCTTTCGGACGACCGCGAGGGTCTTTGCCCCAAAACTACGCTTTACTTTTGATTCGGTAGTCGGGACGCCTCGCTTCTCCTCATTTGTGAGGTTTGTATCGGGTTGGGTTCGTGGAGGAAGTTCTGCTTTGCGCAACTCATCGCGCCTTTCGTAGGATGCAAATGTATAGGGCGATGGCTTTGGGATACTTATCGTTACGGCGCTGAGATCAGTAAAGTAGGTGCGAACCCTCGTCGGCGTTGTACCCAACCTACGCGACCTGACATTTCGCGTTCCGTGCGAAACTCGGGTTGGAGCCAGAACGGCGATCTCAACGTTCGGCTCATCGCTGTCGCGAAGGTCGAGATCGGAGATCGTCACCAGCGGAGCTTCCTGAACGAGTACTGGGCGAACGTCAGCAGTCGATTCGAAGATCGCGTTGACCTGGGTATAGGAGATAAAGCCCAGCTGAAGCAAAAAGATGGCGACGATACCCGTAATCGGTCCTTTCATAATCCTACCCCCGTATCGTGTTTATCATTGATGAACACCCTAGGTTCTTAGTATAAGGATTTAATAGAAAGGTTGTAAATCATACATTGAAATAAATTGTTTGACAGAGCAGCCCGTCTCCAATTCCGCCAGCACCTAGCTTACACTTTTTCTACTGCCGGATGACAACGGACGATCGCCCGCTCTCGACTCGAAAGTGCCTGCGAGTTTTCATACAATCATTGGTGCACCAAGAGTTTCGGGAGAGCCGCAGACCGAGCGGCTGAGATCGGCCTAATGGCGGCCGATATCCTTTGAACCTGATGCGGATAATACCGACGAAGGGAGAAAAACAATGAATGAAAAATTAGCCGCTGACAACGGTCAGTTGTCAGAAATATCGAAATCAGAACCAACAAGCGACGAGATCCGATTTCCCAATTCGACAAAGATCTACATCTCAACAAACGGCGATACCGTAAATCAACAAGGCGTCGAATTGCGTGTGCCGTTTCGAGAGATTGCTTTGAGTCCGAGTCGAAATATGCAGGACGAACTCGAAGAAAATTCGCCTGTTCGCGTCTATGACACGAGCGGTGCTTATACGGATGAGAACGTGAAAACGGATGTCCGCGAAGGTTTGCCGACTTTGCGGCGTGATTGGATTGTTTCGAGAAATGATGTCGAAGAATACGTCGGACGCGAGATTTTGCCGCAGGACAACGGCTATTTGACGAAAGGTGCGGAAGAAATCGCACGAGTCAAATCAAACGGCAAACTCGAAGAATTTCCGGCGTTGAAACGTCCGCCGTTGCGGGCGAAATCGGGCAAATGCGTAACGCAAATGCACTACGCCAAGCAAGGCATCATCACGCCCGAAATGGAATATGTGGCGATTCGGGAAAATCTCGGACGGAAAATTGCGTTTGAAACTTTGGCGAATGAAGAAATCAACGACCGCAGTTCGCAATATCACCAACACAAAGGCGAAGGTTTCGGTGCGTCAATTCCAAAATTCGTAATGCCCGAATTTGTCCGCGATGAAGTTGCGAGAGGTCGAGCGATAATTCCGGCGAACATCAATCATCCCGAAAGCGAGCCGATGATTATCGGGCGAAATTTCCTTGTGAAAATAAACGCGAACATCGGAAATTCCGCAATTACATCGTCTATCGAAGAAGAAGTCGAAAAGATGCGTTGGGCGACTTTGTGGGGAGCGGACACGGTGATGGATTTGTCAACGGGCAAGAATATCCACGCGACGCGGGAATGGATTTTGCGAAATTCGCCGGTGCCGATTGGGACTGTGCCGATTTATCAGGCACTCGAAAAAGTGAACGGCAAGGCGGAAGATTTGACGTGGGAAATTTACCGCGACACTTTGATTGAGCAAGCCGAACAAGGCGTTGATTATTTCACGATTCACGCCGGAGTTCGTCTTCCCTTTATTCCGCTGACGGCGAAACGCACGACGGGCATCGTCTCACGCGGCGGCTCGATCATGGCGAAATGGTGTCTCGCACATCACGAAGAAAGTTTTCTCTACACACGCTTCCGCGAGATTTGCGAGATTATGCGTGCCTACGATGTCAGCTTTTCGCTCGGCGACGGATTGCGTCCCGGCTCGATTGCCGATGCCAACGACGAAGCCCAATTTGCCGAACTCGAAACTCTCGGCGAATTAACGAAAATCGCTTGGGAAATGGATTGCCAAACGATGATCGAAGGTCCCGGTCACGTCCCGATGCACTTGATAAAAGAGAATATGGACAAGCAGCTCGAAGTCTGCGGCGAAGCTCCGTTTTACACGCTCGGACCGCTGACGACGGACATCGCACCGGGCTTTGACCACATCACTTCGGCAATCGGAGCGGCGATGATCGGCTGGTTCGGAACGGCGATGCTCTGCTACGTTACGCCGAAAGAACATCTCGGTCTGCCCAACAAAAAAGATGTCAAAGACGGCGTGATCACCTACAAACTCGCGGCACACGCGGCGGATTTAGCCAAAGGTCATCCGTCCGCCCAAATCCGCGACAACGCCGTCAGCAAAGCCCGCTTCGAATTCCGCTGGGAAGACCAATTCAACCTCGCCCTCGACCCAATCATCGCCAAAGAATTTCACGACGAAACGCTCCCCGCCGAAGGTGCCAAACTCGCCCACTTCTGCTCAATGTGCGGACCTCATTTCTGCTCAATGAAAATCACCCAAGATGTCCGCGAATATGCCGCAAAGTCCGGCGTAACCGAAGAAAAAGCCCTCGCCGTCGGAATGGCTGAAAAGGCAAAGGAATTTGTCGAAAAAGGAAGCGAGATTTATCAAGGCAATTTGCCTGAAGGTGCGAACGGGAATCACTAATTATACCGGAGCTAATTAAGATGCGGTTTATAAATCAAAGCCTAATAACAATTTGCTTGGTGGCAATATTGTCGAATTTGACAATCGTTTTTTCTCAAACCAATACGATGGAAACGGATTTGGCATTGGTTGGGGCAAAAATCTATCCTTCGCCAAAGGCGAGCCCGATAATTGGCGGAGTTGTGCTGATAAGAAACGGCAAAATTACTGCCGTGGGCAAAAAAGGCAAAATCAAAATTCCGTCGCGGGCTAAAGTCATTGATTGTAAGGGTTTGATACTCACTTCGGGATTTTGGAACAATCACGTCCATTTTATCGAAACAATTTGGGAGAATTCTGCCACGATACCGGCTTCAAAACTGACTCAACAGCTACAAGTTATGTTGACCAAATACGGATTTGTTACTGTTTTTGATACAGGCTCGGTTTGGGCTGAGACAAACGCCATTCGCCGCCGAATCGAATCGGGTGAAATTCAAGGACCCAGAATTTTTACTGTCGGCGAAATTCTTAGTCAGAAAGGCGGATTGAGTCCTGAGTTATTAAAAAGTGCAGGTTTCTTGTCTGATGCCGTTATTGAAGTTAGTGGTCAGAAAGATGGGGAAGAAAAATCTCGTCAACATGTAAAAAAAGACGTGGATGCGGTTAAAATCTACGCTGCCACTTATTTTCGGGGCTTGGTGGAGATGTCTCCTGTAACGCTTGAGGCTATCGTAAAAGAATCTCGAAGGGGCGGAAAACTGGTATTTGTTCATCCGTATAATCAAAACGGAGCTGAAGCCGCTATTAATGCCGGAATTGATGTTTTTGCTCATACGCTCTCAAACGGAAAATTTACGAATAACCAACTCAAGCGAATGAAACGCCAGCGAATTGCTCTGATTCCAACATTGCGATTATGGAAAGTAGAAGCGGGACGAGAAGGAATGTCGGTATCAGAAACTGAAGAATTTATCAACTCAGGTGTAAAGCAACTTCGTGATTATTCTAAGATAGGCGGTCAAATACTTTTCGGAACGGATGTCGGATATATTGATTACGATCCAACCGAAGAATATATATTTATGGAGCAGGCAGAATTGAGTTTTCGACAAATATTAGAATCACTAACGACTGCTCCAGCCAAGCGGTTCGGGCTGTCCAAAACAACGGGCAAAATCGCTCGCGGAATGGATGCAGATATAGTCTTATTAAGTAACGACCCGGCAACAGATGTTAAAGCCTTTTCATCAGTTCGCTACACAATCCGTGCCGGAAAAATTATCTATCAGTCCGACTAGCCCCTTTTGAAATATCAATCAACAAGAAACCCTAGAAGCATGAGAAAGTGCCGTTAAAAGAAGCCGTTTCCGAAGAAAAAGCACTTGCAGTCGGAATGGCGGAAAAAGCAAAAGAGTTTGTCGAAAAAGGAAGCGAGATTTATCAAGGCAATTTGCCCGACGGGGCGAAGGAGCATCATTAGCACCTAGTGAGTTTGCTGAGGTTTTGAGGCAAATGGTCGGTCATTGGAAACGCATTTGGTGCTATCGGGCGACTCTTTGACGCGAGAACCAGACGGCAATTCATAAAGACAGAAAGCCTATAGCCTACATTCTCACATCCATCACCTTCTTCGTTTTCCGGCTCTTTTCGGCCATGAAGCCCATGATGTGGCTTTCGATCGACTGGTCGATGGTCGAGGTCAGCAGCGACGGATCCTTCTTCGAAATGGCGAGCAGCCAATCATTTACAAGGCGCCAATCACCGCCGCCGTGGCCGTCCGATTCCTGCTTCCATTCGGTCTTCTTACCCGTTAGGAAATCAGTGTGGATCATCGAGGTCATATCTCCTACGACGTCGCCGAGCGATCCCATTATGCGAGTTCGCCGGCCGTCGTAAGATGTGAAAGCCTCCATCGAAAACGAAGCGGTGACGCCATCATCAAATAAGATATTCGTCGTGTAATGGTCGGGCTGGTCATTTTCCATACGATAAACGCAGCGGCCATAGTTCGTGGTCCTGAGCTGTTCCAATATGTGATCGCCCTGTTCCTCTTTCTTATCGGGTAGATCAAAAACGTAGGTCCAGCTGCGTCTGCGGTGATATATTTCGAGCGCCGAGTAGGGGCAGGATCTCTCGACCTTGCAGCCTTCCGAACACCGGGCGGCACTTCCCTCAGGAGCGTTCTCCTTTCTGAACCAGCTCAGATCGCCGAACGCTTGAATACTTCGGCAAGGCTTGCCGAGCATCCACCTAAGGATATCGAGATCGTGACAGGATTTTGCCAGGATGATCGGCGTTGTTTGCTTACTGTTATGCCAATTTCCGCGCACGTAGGAATGGCTCATATGTATGTGCTGGATAGGCTCAAAGTGCTGGATCGAGACGACCTTGCCCAAAACGCCGCTCTGGATCAATTCACGCAACTTTATGAAATACGGTGCGTACCGCAGGACGTGGCATACGGCAACAATGCGTTTGTTGCGCTTGGCCGACTGCAGGATATCCCGGCACTCTTTCTCGCTCGGTGAGATAGGCTTTTCAAGCAAGATGTCGTATCCCAGTTCGAGAGCTTTCATGCATGGGCCATAGTGGAGATTGTCAGGTGTCGAGATAATGATGGCGTCAGCGAATTTCGGACGCTCGAAGACCCGCTCCCAAGTATTGAATCTATTGTTTTCCGGGATGTTGTGCCTCTTAGTATATCGTTCGTTTCGGATCTTTATTGGCTCGGCCACGCCGACGATATCGAGATTTTTTGGATAGGTTATCGCATAGTTGCCATAAACATTCCCTCTGGCTCCGGCTCCAAGTGTTATAGCGGTGATCGGCTTGTCGAGCTGCAGATCGGACTTGAATGATCTCTCGGTCTCAACTGTCAATCCAGGCTCAGAAAAACTAGCACCAGGGAATACAAGGCTTGCTCCAACGGAGAAGGAAAGAGTTTTCAGGAGGTCGCGACGATTTACTTTTGTCATATACTCGAATAAAAGGGGCTTAGAAAAACTTGGAGCGTTACCAATGTACAGCCTTGTGCCAGATTTTGAAAAGGAGTGCGTACGTTTTTGAGCCACCAGATCGCAGCCGAAAATGAGGTGCCTGTAACGGCATCGACGGCCGGCCTTACTACAAAGGTTGTAAAAGGGTCGTTCTGGATGATCGTGGGACAGGCGGCTCCGTTGCTGGCGTCGCTTGTCGCGACCTCTTACGTGATCGCGTTGCTCGGCGAGACCGGTTACGGGGTTCTGACGCTGATCGTACTTATCCCAAACTATTTTCCGTATGCAGACCTCGGGATGTCGATGGCGTCGACCAAGTTTGCTTCGGAGGCACTTGCCCGAGGCGATACCGGCCTCGAAGCCCGTATTGTCCGCACCGCCGCGCTAATCGCGATGGCCCTCTCGGTTCCTGTCGCCGCCGGTCTCATCATCTTCGCGCCCGAGATCATTGCAAATAGCAAAACCGCTGTGGAATACACAGCCGATGCGGTCTGGGCTTTGCGGGTCGCTTCGGTCACGTTCCTGCTTAATTTTCTTTGCAGCATATTCAACACGCCGCAACTGACGAGGCTGCGGATGGACTTGAACACCGGGATAAACGCAACGACGCGGATCGCCGGGCTCGCCGCAACCCCTCTTGTGATCTATCTTGGATTCGGTTTGACAGGCGTCGCGACGGCATTGCTGACGACAAATTTAATATGTTTCATCAGTCATCTCGCGGTCTCGGGTTGGCTGCTCGGAGGAAAACTGTTTGAACTTTCGATCGAGAGGACAATGATGCGGCCGCTGATCAAATTTGGTCTCGCTTACGTGGTTGGGGCGATCGCGATGGTGCTTTTAATGCACGGCGAGAAAGCTATTCTTACAAACCGATATTCGACCACAGAGCTGGGGTACTACAATCTCGGTTTCACACTCGCGACGATGCTCACGATGTTTTCCGGATCGGTCGTACAGGCTCTACTCCCGGCCTTCTCCCGGCTGCAGTCCGCTGACGAAGAGACGAGACTTAGTTCCCTGTTCTCAACGGGCGTTCGACTGAACATTATCTGGCTGGTCCCCGCCGCCGGCATTTTGTTCGTCGTTGCCGAACCATTTTTCACCTACTGGGCAAGTGCCCGGTATGCTGCCGAAAGCACAACGCCGTTTTATATCCTCCTGGCCGGGGTTGCGTTCTATATCATGGCGTTCATGCCGTATTCATCGATCATGGCCGCGGGCCGAACAGATGTTCTGGCAAAGCTATTTTGGCTTGAGCTCTTGCCGCATCTAGCGGTCACCGCATACTTAATAGCAAACTACGGTATTGCGGGTGCGGCTGTCGCGTGGAGCATTCGGGCGGTCGTCGATTGCGTATTACAATTCATCCTCGCGCAGCGGATCGGGGGGGTCAGGTTCGATGTGGTTTCGTTGATCAGAATGACCTTTCTTGCAGGGCTTTTTATCCTACCAACGATAATTCTGCGTGTCGGGTTTCCCGACCGCGTCGGTTCAGCGGCTATAATGCTGATTTTGGGACTCGGTGGATTTTCACTCTATTGCTGGCGCAGTATCTTCTCACCGGTCGAACGCGAGTGGCTGCTAGGCCGGGCTGCGAAGTTCCGTAAGTTGGTCCGATAAAGGCGATGTGAGACCAGAAGTTATGTTGGCCCTTGCAGATGGGGGTGACCCGCGTTCGACTCTGATATCTGATAAAGGAGCTTCACGGCCGAGGGGGACGCGGCTCGCTTGATCAGTTCATTCATATTCTTGAGAAAGCTTGCTGCATGCCGAATCAAGTCAGCTAATACGACCGACGTAAACTATGAAGTCACAGCAAGTTACGTCGTGACGATCTACGGAAATCGACCCTGTTGATCTATGAACGACAGAATAACCGTCGTCATCCCGACATACGACCGGCCCGAACAGTTGTCGGAATGTCTCGATCATTTGCTGGCCGCGGATACCACCGGGTTCGAAGATATTGAGATCCTCGTCATTGACGACGGTTCGCCGATAACCGCTGAGGGAGTCATCGCCGCGAAAGCGTGTGAAAGGCCTTTCAGGATCGAATACGTGCGCCAAGCGAATTCAGGCCCCGCGAGTGCGAGAAATAATGGGTTTCGACGTGCCTCGAATGGGATCGTCCTGTTCGTCGATGATGATGTTCTTGCACCGCCGCATCTTCTGCACGGACACTTGGCTGCGCATCGTGAACATCCGAACTCAGTGATCTTCGGACTCTATCCATATACCAAGCCCGAAAGAGAGACTCCTTCATACAGATATCTGGATATGCTCGAACGGGATGCGCGGTACGAAGTTAGCAAAGGTTCTGTGAGTGGACACACCCGATCGAACATTGTTGCGAGCGGCAATCTTTCGGTTGAAAAGGTTACTTTTCTGACACGAAATGCTGTTTACGATGAAACTCTGAAAACGCCAATGGCCGAAGAGATCGAGCTAGCGACGCGACTTGCATCCGCAGGCACCCCGATCGTTTACGCTCCTGAGCTAAATGCGCTTCACACGCAGCCGACCACCATTCGGGGCAAGTGCATACAGGACCATAAATACGGTCTCGGGATCGCCGAGGCCTACTCGCGGCTGCGAGACAAGGTGCCGCCCGAACAATTTGCACATACGCTCGAAGTAAACGGCCCCATTGACAAGACCGATCCAATAAAACTAAAAGCAGCCAAGATGTTAAAATCGTTTCTCGCACTTCGGCCCGTCCGGACAGTCTTTGTGTCGGCAGTGGAGCTGATCGAGAAGCTGCTGCCCAACAATGACCGTGTGCTTTTTGGAATATATCGCAAACTGGTCGGCGTGCATTATTTTGCGGGTATTCGGGAAGGGTTGCTACGGTTTGGAAAATAGTGATGTCAATGGTTAAAGAACTCGCCTATGCAGCATTGAACGCCGTTACCTTCGGGCGTGGCGTACCAAGAAATATAGGCGGTGAAGTGATACGCTTTCCAGCCCGTTGGAGCCGATATTATGAATCGGACTACGAGCCGAATACATTCAGTTTTTTCCGGCAGAACCTAAAGGCGGGTGATACGGTATTCGACATCGGCGGACATATCGGCCTGTTCGCGATCGTGACTGCCAGGCTCGTTGGTAAGGCCGGTAGAGTTTACTCGTTCGAACCCACACCGTTCACACGAGACGTACTGCAGCAGGTCGTCGATCTGAACACGGTTTCGGACATTGTCGAAGTCCGTTCAGAAGCCGTGTCATCAAGAAGCGGCCAGACCGTTTTCTATGACACTGGCGATGCGATATCCAATGCAAACTCGCTCGTTCGCACGCATCGCAGCAAGGCCGGGATACCGGTAACGCTGACCAGCGTGGATGAATTCGTAGCCGAGCGGAATATCCGACCAAACTGTCTGAAGATCGATGTTGAGGGTGTTGAGCTGGATGTTTTGCGTGGAGCCCGACAAACATTTGTCGATCATCGCCCGGTCGTCCGGCTTGGCCTGCATCCGCCCTTTATGATTGAGAACGGACAGTCACTCGCCGAGATATGGGATACGATCGCGGAATACGATCTCAATGTAATTTACCAAGGTGCGAAGGTCGAAAAGGCTTGGTTTTGCGACCAGAATGAACTTTTCGATGTGAATCTGCTACCGTTCTAGATAATGCGTGTCTGCCATCTGTGCGACGGGTCGGTCGCAGGCGATTATTTCAGGAATATAACCGCAGGCCTTACCGCGAATGGCTTTGAGGTTGTTCTCGCCGAACTAGGAAGTGGCTCGGCTCCAAAATGGATAGCAGACCATCCGAATGTCGTTCACTTTTCGCTCGACGCAAACGGCAGCCGCAAGATCCTCGCCGCACGCCGGAAGGTAGCCGAACTTGCGCGGGACGAACAGATAGATATCCTTCACACGCATCTTTTTTATTCGGGGCTTGCGGCTGCCTTTGCCAAGAAAAGACTTGGCGATGCGCGGTTCGTAATGATGCGGCATCATACTTCGGTCGTGAGGATGCTGGGCACGCCTTTTCATGTCCGAGCTGACAGGTGGATGGCCGAAAAGGCAGACCACGTTTTGACGGTCTCGAATGCGGCGCGACGATACATGACCCAGGTTGATGGTATAAGGCGGGACGATATTGAGGTTGCATATCTGGGATTCGACTTCGAGCAGATGTCTCCAAAACCCGAAGAAGGCGTGAGAACGCGGCTAAAGTTCGGTTTCCGCGATGAAGATATTGTTATAGGTTATGTTGCCAACTTCGCCGCCGGGAAAGGCCATGTTCAGTTAATAACGGCCTTTGATGCAATTAGACGGCAATTTCCGAATGCCAAGCTGCTGCTTGCGGGACGCGGCAAGCTTGCCGAGGTTGACGATGCAGTGGGACGTCTTGGGTTAGGCCGCCGGATAGTTTTCGCGGGTTGGCACGATGATGTTTCGGCGATCTACAACGCGATGGACATTTTCGTCCAGCCGAGCCTCAGCGAGGCATTCTCGCAGGTGTTGGTCGAAGCTATGGGTTGCGGTCTTCCGGTCGTCGCTACCGATGTCGGAGGTGCGAGCGAGGTGATAGAGAATGGCACGAACGGGCTGCTCATCGCTCCGAATGATCCGACCGCAATAGCTGATGCCGTTGGCAGGCTTATTGTCGACAAAACTGAGCGTTCTTCGATAGCCGCACAAGGCCTGACCTCGGTTAGGGAACGCTTTTCCGCCGACCGGATGGTGCAGCGGCATCTCGAGCTTTATCGAAAATTCCTTAACTGACATGGCCGTCTCGGAGAGATTTCAGGGAGCAAATGTTGTCGATGCCGGACGGCTCTCGCCGTACTGGGGCGAACACGTGGCACGTTATTATTTTGCTCTTGATGTCGTCGGTGGAAATACAGTGCTCGATATAGCTTGCGGCACGGGTTACGGGATCGGTTTGCTGGGGTCAAAGGCTGAGTTTGTTGTCGGGATCGATATCGATCCCATCGCTGCGAAGGAAGCGAAAAACGAATGCTTGGCCAACGCCGCAGTGCTTCTAGGAAGCGGCCTCGGCCTCCCGTTCAACGACGAGACATTCGACGTGATCACATCTTTTGAAACGCTGGAACATCTGCACGAACGGAAGATCTTTCTCCAGGAACTGCGGAGAGTCCTACGACCTAATGGAACTCTGATGCTATCGACGCCGAACGCAAAATACACCCGGCCCGTCGACGGCGTCCCGGCAAATCCTTTTCATGTTCATGAATACGAGCCTGACGAGTTGTTGACCGAACTTGAAGATCATTTCCGGGTCGAAAGGTTCCTCGGCCAGCAGCTTGACGAGACGATTCGCGTATCACCATTTTTTGAAGGGCAGAAACGAATGCCGAAGGATCTGGTTACGCAGGCCCGAATTCTCGGCTGGAAAGTGTTCAACAAGATCCCTGTCGCGGCCCGTGAACGCTTGAGTGAGGCCATCTGGAAGAGGCCGTTCTATCCTACGGAGAATGACTACAATTTTGATGAAGCCTATGTCGAGACGGCTCCGACCTTGGTTGCGGTCTGTTCCAAACAATAATGAAGAAAGGCCAAGTCAGCGTCGTCATTCCTAATTACAACTACGCACACTACTTGCGCGGAGCGATTGACAGCGCCCTGGGGCAGACCTATAGCGATATAGAGATCATTGTCGTTGACGACGGTTCGAAGGACGACTCGATATCCGTGATCGAAGCTTACGGCGACAGAATAACCGCGATTCGGCAAAAAAATCAGGGCGTTGCGGCGGCCCGCAACAGGGGCGTGGCGTCGAGCACCGGTGAATACATAGCATTTCTCGACGCCGATGACGCATGGCTTCCGACCAAAGTCGAAAAACAGGTAGCCAAATTCGCGGAAAGCTCAAACTTCGGCCTGGTTCATGTCGGCGTTGACGAGGTAGATCCCAACGGCCGCTCTCTCGTACATCGGCTCGAAGGGGTTGAGGGTGACGTATCGAAAATTCTTGTCATGCTTGGCCGAGAAGGCGTGCTCGGCGGTGGTAGCGGCGCGATGATCCGGCGGGCTGTCTTTGAGGAGATCCGCGGCTTTGACGAACGGCTTTCTACCTCGGCCGACTGGGATCTGTTCTACCGTATCAGCGAGATCTCGCAGGTTGGCTTTGTGCCGGAATTGCTCGTCAAATATCGGGTACATGGAACAAATATGCACGCAAATGTTGGCGTATTGGAGCATGACATGATGCTTGCTTTTGAAAAGGCTTTTGCCGCGCCCAGACCCGAGATCGCTGCCGTCAAGAGAAAGGCCTATGGCAGCCTTTATCAGATCTTGGCGGGTTCGTATTTTCGAGCCGGAAAGTACGGTTCGTTTGTTTCGAATTCAATAAGAAGCTTGATCCATGTGCCCGGAAACATTCGCCACTTTTCACCGTTTGGTCGAACTTCGAATCGTAGAGGTGTGAGTAATCGTTAACGATGGCCAGTTCCTGGACCCGCAAATTCCTGTACCGTTTTGCTTGGGACACCCGTTGTCGAAATGTCGATGTCGCTCGACTGCTTTATCCGTTTACCAAGCCCGGAACGACGGTACTTGACGCAGGCTGCGGCGAATACGGCGTGGCTGCGTTCGTTAGATCAACCAATGTCGTCGGCGTAGATATACTCCCGGCAGACACGCAAAACGAGGGTTTTCAATTCATCCATGGCAGCATTCTTTCACTGCCGTTTCGGGAGCGGGAATTCGATGTAGCAGTTTCGGTCGACGTGCTCGAACATCTACCGGCGCACCTTCGTGAAGAAGCCATAAGGCAGCTTGTTCGCACGGCGAAGCGAGCTGTCATCTGCGCCTTTCCATGCGGACGCGTCGCTAGAGAGATGGACGAGAATTACGCTGATGAACTGGATTCTCGCGGCGAAGCGAGGCCGGAATGGCTCGTCGAGCACCTCGCAAGTCAATACCCGGATGCCGCCGACATTGCCGCGATGATCGTGCTCGAAGTCGAACGGACTGGGCGAAAAGCAAATGTTACGACCACCTACTCCGAAAATGTCGCGGTCGCCCGATCCCTTCGGCGTGCTTCCTCAATATCAAAACTCCTGTATATTCCGGCCAATCTTGCGGCCGGCATATTGCTTCCGCTTCTGCCTCGTGCGGAAGAAAGCAATGCCTATCGAGCGATAATTTGTGCCGAACTTGAAAATGTCTGATCACGATCCCCAAGCTCTCTACATATGCTATTTCGGCCTTCGCGAACCGCTTGTGCAGACCCAGGTGCTGCCGTACCTCCGCGAGCTGGTCAAGGGCGGTATGGGTGTCGGGATAGTCACGTTTGAGCCGGAAATGCGATCTCGTTGGACCGTCGATGACATAGCCGAACAGAAACGCGAACTGGCAGATCAAGGCATTGAGTGGGACGCCCTACCCTATCACAAGACCCCGTCCTCGATGGCGACCGCATACGACGTTCTAACCGGATCGCTTTTCGTTCGCCGAAAGATCCGCGAGCGATCGCTCGATGTTGTCCATGGCCGCATCCATGTCGCCACGCTGATGGGAGCGTTGGCACGCAAATTCTCGTCTCGAAAGCCGAAACTGATATTCGACATTCGCGGGTTCTTCCCCGAAGAATACACGGATGCCGGTGTCTGGCCCGAGAACGGCCTCCTATATCGCTGTGCCAAGCGGGTCGAGAAATGGCTGATGGATCAGGCCGATGGCTTCGTGGTCCTGACAGATAAGGCCCGGTCGCTGCTCTGGCCCGATGGATCGGAAAAGCCCGTCGAGGTAATACCCTGCTGCGTCGATTTTGCAACTCGTTTCCCCGAGTCGGCCTCAAGAGCACGCGATGCGATGCGAGAGAAGCTCGGACTGCAAGGCAGGACAGTTTATACACATATCGGAGCACTCGGCGGCCTTTATCTATCTAAGGAAATGGCCGACCTGCTTGCCGTCGCTCGTGAACTCGATCCGCGAACGTTCGCGCTCTTTCTAACGCAATCGGATCCAACTGAGATCGTTCGGCTTTTGAAGGATCGGGGCTTTTCCGAGAGCGACCTCTTCGTTGGCCGCGCCGCACCGGACGAAGTGCCGCAATACCTGGCGGCATCGGATGTCGGCCTGTCATTTGTCAAGGCGACTTACGCCACCCAATCCCGATCGCCGACCAAGATCCCGGAATACCTGGCCTCTGGCCTGCCGATCATCGCAAACTCGGGTGTCGGGGATGTCGATGAGCTCATCCGTACCGAAAATGTCGGCGTACTGATCGATCGCTTTGAACGCGAATCCTATCAGAATGCGATCTACGCGCTGCGTCGGTTTAGAATCGATATCGGACCCCGCTGCCGCGAGGTCGCGTTACGCCGGTTCGACCTCGAAACGGTCGGCGGAGAACGATATCGGCGGTTGTACGGCTCGTTGCTTGGTTGACCAAGCGACCCGAGGTTGGTCCGAATTGCATTGACCGTCGCCGATTGCTACCATCATTGGTTTTGGTATGCGCGTACTCGCTGTAGTTCCGTCGGTTTACGACACGTCGCCGGGGCAGAGATTTAGGATCGAACAATGGGAGCCGATACTCGCCGAGGGCGGCATCCAGATCACCTACGCGCCGTTTGAGAACGACGAGCTGAGGGCGATCCTCTATCAAGGTGGTAAGGTACTTCAGAAGATCGGTGTCGTTACACGGAACCTCCGGCGGCGAAGTCGCGAGCTTTCGGATGCCGGCGAGTTCGATCTCGTATATGTTTTCCGTGAAGCAGCGTTGTTGGGGCCTCCGTGGTTCGAGCGGAAGATCGCAAAGACGGGCGTTCCGATGGTCTTCGATTTTGACGATGCCGTCTTCGTCTCATACAAAAGCCCTTCGAACGGTTACCTCAGCTATCTGAAATTTCCTTCAAAGACTGGAGAGATCATTCGTTTATCGGCGCATGTAATGGCCGGAAACGAATATCTGGCAGAATACGCCCGACGATTTAATCAGAGCGTGACGGTCATTCCAACTACGATCGATACCGATAAATACACGGTTGTGGAGAAAAGCGAACCGGAAACACTGACCGTCGGCTGGAGCGGAAGTTTTAGCACGATCCAGCACCTCGATACGATACGCGACGTACTGCAGGAGCTAGGCCGAAGCGAGAAGTTCAAGTTGCGCGTGATCGGTACGCCGAGCTACAAGGTTCCGAATGTCGACACCGAAGCGATGCAGTGGCGTTCTGAAACCGAGATCGAAGATCTTCGCGAGATCGACATCGGCCTTATGCCGCTTCCGGACGAAGACTGGACAAAAGGAAAATGCGGTCTCAAGGCCCTGCAATACATGGCTCTGGGCATACCGACCATTTGCTCGCCCGTCGGCGTAAACTCTACAATCATTAAAGACGGAGTAAACGGGTTTCTCGCCGATACCAAGGAAGAATGGATCCGAAAGATCAAAGGTCTGATGGGATCCGTCGAGCTGAGAAAGAAACTCGGGAAGGCCGGCCGCGAGACCGTCGAGCGCGAATATTCGGCGAAGACGGTTGCTCCTAGGGTTTTAGAGCTGTTTCGCGGAGCGGTCGAAACGATTTAGCTATCCTCTTTGCTCTAACTGCTTTCCACTGATATTGACTTTTTCGGTCCGTGGCTGGCGAATGATGATCGGAGGATAGGAAGGTGCGAATAGATGAATATATTGGTTACCGGCGGTGCCGGTTTTATTGGCTCTCACCTTGTTGACGCACTTATCGAACGCGGTCACACCGTCAGGATCCTCGATTCGCTGGTCGAACAGGTTCACGGTCCTACACCGCCGGAACACCTCAACCAACAGGCTGAATTCATTCAGGGCGATGTGAATGATGCCGAGATCGTTGCGAAAGCTCTGGACAAGGTAGAAGTTGTCTATCATCAAGCCGCGGAAGTAGGCGTCGGGCAGTCGATGTACGAGATCGTGCGGTACGTAAAAGCCAACGACCTCGGCACCGCCGTGCTGCTTGAGGAGATGATCAAGCGGCCTCAGCAGTTCAAAAAGCTGATCGTCGCTTCTTCAATGTCCATCTATGGTGAAGGGGCCTATCGCTGTGAATTCTGTGACAAGTCGATATTCCCGTTCCTCCGTCCGAGCGAACAACTTGCGGCTCACGACTGGGATTTCAAATGCGACGAATGCGGCAGCGAACTGCGAACTATCGGTACCAGCGAGGAGAAGCCGCTGTATCCGACCTCAGTCTATGCGGTCAGCAAGCAGGATCAAGAACAATTCTGTCTAGCGGTCGGCCGGGCATACAAAATTCCGACGGTCGCCCTTCGTTATTTCAATGTTTATGGAACGCGGCAGGCGCTGTCGAACCCGTATACGGGGGTCTGTGCGATCTTTTCTTCCCGCCTTCTGAATGATCAGGCGCCGACGATCTTCGAGGACGGCGAACAGTCCCGCGATTTCGTCAATGTAAAGGATATCGTTCAGGCAAACCTGCTTGCGATGGAAACGAGCGGGGGCGATTATCAGGCGTTCAATATCGGGACGGGTCGTGCAACCTCGATAAAGCAGATATCTGAGCTGCTCGCTGCCGGCCTTGGCAAAGACATCGCCCCGGTCATCGTCGGCAAATATCGTGAAGGCGACATTAGGCACTGTGTCGCCGATATTTCGAAGGCGAAGGAAATGCTTGGCTACACGCCATCGGTCACGCTGGAAGACGGACTGGCGGAGCTTCTGAAATGGCTTGGCGAACAGGATGCGGAGGACAAGGTGGAGGCGGCAACTGCTGAGTTGACCAGCCGTGCTCTTGTCAAATAGATAGATGTACATTCTCGGTCTTACAACCCTCGGGGATTCCGCTGCCTCGCTCATCAGAAATGGCGAGCTGGTTGCGGCGGTCGAGGAGGAGCGGTTCTCGCGCAAGAAGCATCATGCCGGGTTTCCGTATAACGCGATCCAATTCTGTCTGGATCACGCCGGAATTACGTTGAAAGATGTTGCCCATGTTGGCCATTATTGGAAGCCCTGGATCCTGCGCCATAAGGCCATGCAGGCGGCTCGGGTTGCGTTTATCTCGAAGGATATGTTCAAGACCCGCGTTGATCGCGGTGTCGCTCAGGTAAGTGAAAGCTACCTTGGAATGTTCAAGCATCCAAGACGGCTCCGCGAGCATTTTGGACCCTCGGATTTTAGTTTTCATTATCTCGAACATCATCAAACGCACGCCGCTTCTGCTTTTTTTGTTTCGCCGTTTGATTCCGCGGCGATCCTGACCTGGGATGGAACGGGAGAAGATACGACGACGCTCTTTTGTCGCGGTCGGGCCAATAAGATCGAGGTACTCAAACGGATCAAGCTTCCGCACAGTCTGGGACAATTCTACTCCGCAGTCACGAATTACATAGGTTTCGACATGTTCGCGGGCGATGAATGGAAGGTCATGGGGCTCGCGGCATACGGCGAACCCAAATACTACGATTTTTTTCGTGAAAAGATACTTACAACTAACGGGAACGGCGATTTTCGGTTTAATATCCGGGTTCTCGATCACCATCTTGCAAAGCATTATCAGTTTCCTGAAGCGATCAAAAGCGAACTCGGGGCGCCGCGTCTGCCTGGCGAGGAATTGACCAAACACCATTGGCATATAGCCTCGTCCGCCCAAAAAGCGCTTGAGGACACCGCCATCCATCTCGTCAAACATCTAAAGGAGATGACGGGCGAAGAGAATCTCTGCATGGCTGGCGGAGTTGCGTTCAACTCAGTTATGAATGGCCGGATTTTCCACGAAACGCCCTTCAAGCGTTTCTATGTGCAGCCCGCTGCGGGAGATGCCGGGTGCTCTCTCGGGGCTGCGATGATGGTCTGGCATCAAAAACTTGGAAACCCAAGGGACTTCGTTATGAACTCCGCCTATTACGGGCCTGGATTTTCTAACGAACAGTGTCAAAAAGTTCTCGACGAAGCCGGGTTGAGGTATCAAACGATCACAGACGATGAACTGCTGCCCAGGCTCGCAAAAATGATCTCAGATGGAGCGATCATCGGTTGGTTCAATGGAAGAATGGAGTTAGGGCCGCGCGCGCTCGGAGCACGAAGCTTTCTTGCCGATCCCCGTCGGGCTGATATGCGTGAGATACTGAATCATAAGGTGAAACTTCGCGAATGGTTCCGTCCGCTCGCACCGTCGATGCTGGAGGAGGCCGCGAACGAAGTTTTCGGCGTTGATCATCACGATCCGTTCATGATCACCGTTATTAAAGTCGCGGACGACTATAAGTCGAAGATCCCGGCGGTCGTTCACGTGGACGGCACCGCAAGGCCGCAGATGGTAAACAGAGACGTGAACCCGCGCTATTGGACACTTATTAATGAATTCAGGAAGATCACCGGGGTCCCGATGCTTCTAAACACTTCGTTCAACGTCCAGGAGCCGATAGTGTGTACGCCGCAAAACGCGATCAATACGTTTCGAAACGCTAGTTTCGACGCGTTGGTGCTGGAAAATAATCTGGTGCTTCGCGAAGGGAACGAGTAACGTGCTGAACCAATTCATCACCCTTGCCTGCCTTCTTGTCATAGCGACGGGTATTGTCCTAGTGCCCTTTCCTGATGGTGCGGCTGCTATCGCACTTACAATGGCCCTTTCGGCGGGCTTTATCCTTGTTTTTCGCAAATTCACGGAAGAGAAACAGTTTATTACAACAATATTCCTTGTGGGATTGGCTCTAAGAATGGCCTTCGGGTTGTTGATCCACATCTACGAGCTTCGTGATTTTTTTGGCGGCGATGCCTTTTCATATGATGCAAAGGCCGCCACGATGGTCGAAAACTGGCTCGGACTTTCGATAAATCCTGACACGTCTTTTTTCGAGTTTGATCCACGAAGCGGTATCGCATGGGGAATGTACTATATCACTGCAGCGATCTATCTTATCGTGGGCCGGAATATCTTCGCCGCGCAGTCGTTTTGTGCGGTGATCGGGGCAGCGACCGGGCCGATGGTCTATTTCTGTGCACGAAGGATATTCAATAACCTCAAAGTCGCACGTTTTTCAGCTATTGCGATCGCCATTTTCCCTTCCTTCATTATCTGGTCCGGACAGCTCTTAAAAGACGGATTGATCATCTTCCTTCTGGTTGTCGCGATGACGATGGTCATGCAGCTGCAGGCGCGGTTCAATTATCTCGCCCTGTTAACACTGCTTCTCTCAATGTTTGGGATCCTTTCGCTTCGCTTCTATATCTTCTACATGGTTGCGGTCGCAGTTGTTGGCAGCTTCGTTGTCGGAATATCCTCAAGTCAACGCTCGTTGATAAGAAACGCGGTTATCCTGGCTGCACTTGGGCTCGGTTTCGCTTATCTCGGCGTCGGACAGCGTGCGACAGTGGAATTGTCGGTCTTCACCCGCCTCGAGCGTATCGAAGGCAGCCGACGCGACTTATCTCGTGCTGCAGAATCGGGCTATGGTGAAGAACTTGACGTTTCAACTGCGGAAGGTGCCTTGTCTGCATTGCCCGTTGGCTTTACCTATTTGATGTTCGCTCCGTTTCCGTGGCAGGCCGCAAACCTTCGTCAAGCAATAACGATACCGGAAGTGCTGGTCTGGTGGGCCTCGATACCGTTCTTGATAGTCGGGCTTGTTTTCACAATACGAAATCGGCTGCGCAATGCTTTTTCGATCTTGATGTTCAGCCTGATGCTCACCATAGCGTATTCTCTTTTCCAAGGGAACGTCGGCACGGCCTACCGCCAGCGAACTCAGATACAGGTGTTTTTGTTCATTCTGGTCGGGGCCGGGTGGACCGTTTGGCAGGAATCGCGTGAGAACAAGCGGATCATTCGTGCCGAATCGCAGCGTAGGGTCGAATCTCAGATCAGGGCGAACGCGATGGATCGAGTCTAACTCTTATGTGCGGGATCGTAGGATTTGTATATGCGAATGATAGGGCCGCTGATCGATCGATCGTCGAATCGATGAATCGAGCCATCGCTCATCGCGGTCCGGACGAAGATGGGTTTTATGTAGAGAAAAATGTCGCTCTTGGAATGCGCCGCCTTTCCATCATCGATCTTGCAAGCGGCCAGCAGCCCATCTACAACGAAGACCGCACAAAGGTCATTGTCTTCAACGGCGAGATCTATAACTATCAAGAAGTCCGCGAAAGCCTCATCAAGCTTGGCCACAAATTCTATACGAGGTCTGACACTGAGGTTGTCATCCACCTTTACCAGGAATACGGCCCTGAAGGCCTGCAATATCTGCGAGGGATGTATGCATTCGCGATCTGGGACGAGGCGGAAAGGTTGCTATTTCTGGCTCGCGACCGGGTCGGCAAGAAGCCTATTCTTTACTCGCACCAGCCGAACGGCGATCTGATCTTTGGTTCTGAATTCCAGGCCGTCCTAAAGCATCCGGCAGTCGCGCGCGAAGTCGATAATGAGGCCATCGACCATTACCTCTCGTTCCTGTGCGTCCCGGCGCCCATGACGGCATTCCGGAGTATTCGCAAACTCGAGCCTGGCCACTGGCTCAAATGGAAGGACGGTAAGATCGAGACCAGGCGCTATTGGCAGCCTGATTTTTCAAAGAAGATCACGATCTCAGAAGAGGAAGCGATAGAAGAAACTACACGTATTCTTCGCGAATCAACGCGACTAAGGATGATCTCAGAAGTTCCGCTCGGCGCGTTCCTTTCGGGCGGCGTTGATTCTTCGACCATCGTCGCCTTGATGGCGCAGGAAAGCAGCCAGCCGGTCAAGACATTCTCGATAGGATTCGAAGAGCAGGATTTTAGCGAGCTGAAGTATGCAAAACGGGTAGCCGAACACGTGGGGGCCGAGTATCACGAGTTCATCGTGCGCCCGAATGCCCTTGAGATCATCCCGACGCTGGTCGATCACTACGGCGAGCCTTACGCCGATTCTTCTGCGATACCGACCTACTACGTCTCGAAGGAAACGCGGAAACACGTGACCGTAGCACTTAACGGCGACGGCGGAGATGAGAGCTTCGCGGGCTATGAGAGATACGCCGCAATGCGGATCGCTGAAAAATATGCCCGCGTGCCTTCGCCGCTGAGAAAGGCGTTTATCGAGGCTCCGATCGGCGTTTTGCCGACGTCCGAGCTACGACGCAGCCGTATTCGCGACGCAAAGCGTTTTCTCAAGGCAGCCAATCTTCCGCGTAACGAGCGTTACCTTCGCTGGATGTCCACGTTCAACCGTGATGCTAAGAACGAGCTTTATACTAATGATTTTCGCGGGTCGTTGGATGCCGTCGATCCGATCGGGATATTGGACCATTGGTTCACGAGGGCCGATGGGATCGGGACCGTCGATTCGACGATGCTCACTGATCAGATGACCTATCTCCCGAATGATCTGCTCGTAAAGGTCGATATCGCATCTATGGCCAACTCCCTCGAAGCCCGTTCCCCTTTTCTCGACCACAAGCTGATCGAGTTTGCTGCGAGCCTGCCGGAAAAACTCAAGATGCGTGGTTTCGAAACCAAATCGCTTCTGAAGAAGGTCGCCGCCCGGCTAGTCCCGCGTGAGGTCGTCTATCGGCGCAAAATGGGCTTTGGGGTGCCCGTAGGTAAATGGTTTCGGGGCGAGATGAAAGATTTCGTTAAGGATATACTGTTGTCCGAAACGTCCCGCCGGAGAGGAATAGTTAGACCGGAGATCCTCGAGCGGTACGTGGTCGAACACACGACCGGCCTTCGCGACCATTCGTTCCAGATATGGACCCTGCTTATGCTCGAACTCTGGTTTCAGCGTTTTATCGACGCTGCTGCAGGCGGTTCCGACTAGTTCGACCCGTGATACTATAGTTTTACAGTTTGGTGACCGGCGGCGACTTCCCCGCACTGTCGTACGATCTGCCGCCGCCTGACCCGATAACGATCAGGTCGCGGTCGGTCTGCCGGTCGCCATCTCTACTATGGCCAGAAAACCGATCATAAATGCCTTAACGATCGACTTTGAAGACTGGTATCAAGGCATCGAGATACCATACGAAAAGTGGGATAGTTACGAAGACCGGATCGAGATGGTCGGCGATAAACTACTGAACATTCTGAACGAGGGCGGCGTAAAAGCGACGTTCTTCATGCTTGGTTACGTTGCCGAGAAACATCCCGAGATCGTCCGACGTATCGAGGCCGAGGGGCACGAGATCGGAACTCATGGGTTTTCGCACACATTGATCTATACACAGAAGCCGGAACTCTTTAAGGAAGAACTCACGCGGGCCATCCACTTTCTTGAAGACCTGACAGGCAGAAAGGTACTCGGCCACAGGGCGCCGTTCTTTTCGATAACCAAGAATTCCCTGTGGGCACTTGATATTCTTGGTGAACTGGGGATCAGGTATGATTCGAGCATTTTTCCAGTTTTGAACTATCGTTACGGCATTCCCGATGCGCCACGTTTCCCCTATACGATCAAACGGGAAAAATACGAGTTTATTGAGTTTCCTATCTCGACCTTGAAACTGCCGGGTTTCACGATGCCGATCTCGGGCGGAGCCTACTTTCGGATCTATCCGTATCAGGTGACCAAACAAGCGATCAAGGCGGTCAATCGCGAAGGCCAGCCGGTGACTTTCTATCTGCATCCATGGGAACTCGATCCGGATCATCCGCGAATCGACGTTCCGCGCCGGATCGCCCTGACACATTACTTTAACCTCGGGGCTACCGAGCGACGGCTGAAAAAGCTGATCCGTGATTTCAAGTTGGCTCCGATGGGTGAGGTGTTAGGGATCTGTGAGAAACCGTCCGCGATAGCGAGTGTTTGAACGCCGGCCTCGTGAAACGTAAACTTGAAGAGACCTGACTTAAACCACCCGCTACGGCCGGTGGTTCTGACTTTATGACGCAGAGTGTAGAGGACAAGGTTCGCGATCACTTTCACGACGACGCTGCTCGTTTTGACGCGATCTATGTGGAAAAGAAAGGCCCGGTAGCGGCCTTTATCGATAATTTTTGGCGCGGCGTCGTTCAGAAGCGTCTGGAACTGAACCTCAAGGAGCTGCGCCCGTTCGAAGGGAAAAAGATCCTCGACGTCGGCTGCGGGTCTGGCCGCTTCTGCATCGCATTCGCAAAGGAAGGAGCGGAGAAGGTGATCGGCATCGACTTCGCTCCGGCGATGATAGAATTGGCAGACCAACTTTCAAATGAGGCTGGTGTAGGCGACCGGTGCGAATACATAGTCGGTGCGTTTCCCGACGATATCGAGGACTCAGACGGTCCTTTTGATGCCTGTACCGGTAACGGCTTTTTCGACTACATCGAACATCCGGCCCCGATCATCTCGGCAATGCGTGAGATCACAAACGGGAAACTTATCATGAGCTTCCCGAAGGCCGTAGAATGGCGCGTGCCGCTCCGCCGCCTCCGATTCTGGATGAAAGGCACACCGCTTTTCCTATACACGGAGTCTCAGGTCCGCGATCTTCTGGCTCAAAGCGGCGTGACTGATTTCGAGTTTATCCATCTCGATCGCGATTATTTGGTCGTCGCCAATGTCTGACCCGGTCCGCGTGCTCCACATCATCACCCGCATGATCGTCGGCGGGGCACAGGAGAATACCCTGTTATCGGTAGTTGGGCTCGATGCCATGCCTGAATACGAGGTCGATTTCATTAGCGGCATCGATAAGGGCAAAGAGGGCGAGTTGCTGTCGCAGGCCCGCGAAACCACCAATCTGATCGTGGTTCCCGAAATGGGCCGATCGATCAATCCGTTCTCGGATCTTGTTGCCTTTTGGAAGCTCTATAAGCGTATAAAAGAGGGCCGCTACCACATCGTCCACACGCATTCGTCGAAGGCAGGCGTACTAGGTAGATTGGCTGCATGGCTCGCAGGAACGCCCATCATAGTGCACACGCTGCACAGCCTGGTCTTCCACGATTATCAGCCGTGGTTAGTGAATAGGGCGTGGTGGCTGGCGAAGAAGATCTGCGAACCTGTTACTGATTTTTACATCAGCGTATCGGAAATAATCGTAAAAAAAGCTCTCGCCGCCGGCATCGCGGAACCAGATCGGTACCGCACTATTTACAGCGGAATGGAACTCGACTGGTTTCTAAACGCCAAGTTTGATGCGGATAGGGTCCGGGAGGAGTTTGGTATCCCGCTCGATGCCCCGGTCGTCGGCAAGATAGCTCGCCTTTTTCCGCTTAAAGGCCATGACGAACTAATGGACGCCGCTCCGGAGATAGTCAGACGTGTTCCCGGCGTCCGGTTTTTCTTGATCGGCGACGGGATTTTGCTGGAACATCTACAGGAACGCGCCCGCGGCTACGGTATTCTTGAAAATTTTGTGTTCGCGGGCCTTATTTCCCGTGAGCGTATCCCAGAGATGATCTCCGCGATGGACATTGTCGTTCACACATCTTTGCGGGAAGGCCTGGCCCGAGTCCTGCCCCAGTCGCTGGCTATGGGCAAGCCCTGCATCTCGTTCGATATTGACGGCGCCCCCGAGGTTGTCATCGACGACAAAACGGGCTATCTCGTCAAAGCTTTCGACAACACGGCATTGGCCGACCGCATCGCCCACCTCCTTGAAGACCCTGAACTTCGCAAAAGGCTCGGCGAAAACGGCCGTGCCCATGTTGACCCCAATTTCCGCACCGAAAAAATGGTAGCCGATATCTCGGATGTGTATCAGATGCTGCTGGAGAAGAAAGCAGATGCGGTCTCGGCATTCAACGCAAAGGCCGGAAGCTAGCGAAGTGCGAAATTCTAGGCATTTTCTGCCATAATATGCCCTGTCGTTATCTTCTATGCAAGGCTTGGCCTCAAACCCCTTTTTCGTGGGCGCTGTTGCGGCGGTGCTTTCGGTGATCTGCACCTATGCGGTCCGGGCAGTTGCCGTAAAACAAGGGTTTGTGGCAAAACCGAAGTCAGACCGCTGGCATAAGCGTCCGACGGCAATGCACGGCGGAATTGCGATATTCCTCGCAACGATCGGCGTCTATTTTGCCCTTGTTCCGGCGACTCGCGAATCATTGGTGGTTATCGGTGGAGCAGGCTTTCTGTTTCTATTGGGCCTTATCGACGATCTGATCAGCATTCGCCCGTACCAGAAGCTTATTGGGCAGCTTATCGGCGCCGGAATTCTCGTCCTTTCCGGGCTCAAGCTGCCGCTAACAGGCTTCGAGATCGTTGATATTTGGATAACGGTCTTCTGGGTGGTGGGCATTACGAATGCGATAAACCTCCTCGACAACATGGATGGCCTGGCAGCCGGAATTTCGGCGATCGCGGCCTTTTCCCTCGCCCTGAATTTTGCGTCCAACGGCCTGACGAACGAACTCTTGCTCGCCAGCGCATTTATTGGCGCACTTGTGGGTTTCCTGGTTTTCAATTTCAACCCGGCCTCCATATTCATGGGTGACAGCGGGTCGATGTTCATTGGCTTTCTCCTTTCGGGCTCGGTCCTTCTCAACCAGGTCGGAGGGCGTTCGCGCGGCATCGTGGCTATTCTGGCGGTCCCGGTGCTGATCCTTTTTGTGCCCATATTTGACACAACCTTTGTTACCGTCCTCCGAAAACTATGGGGACGCAAGGCCTCACAAGGCGGCCGTGACCATACGTCCCATCGACTGGTTGCTCTCGGCCTCTCCGAACGGACAGCCGTGTTGATGCTCTACGGGTTAGCATTGGTCGCGGGTGTACTCGCTCTTCTCGTTTCTCGTATCGGGCCATTTGGTAGTTTTGGCTTGATCGGCGTGTTCGTCGTCGCACTTGCCTTTATCGGTGTTTACCTGTCAAAGGTCAAGGTCTATGAAGGCGGCGAAGACGATGTGGCGATGGGCGAAAACGCCGTCTTCACGTTTTTGGTCAACGTATCCCACAAACGGCGGATATTTGAGGTCTTTCTCGACGCGTTCCTGATCACGGTCGCTTATTACTCAGCTTGGGCGCTTCTTTACCGGGATTTTGAGGAATCGACCAGTTGGGTGTTATTTCTCCAAACACTCCCGCTTCTCGTGCTCATCAAGCTTGCCGCGTTCCTGACGGTCGGCGTTTATCGAGGCCTCTGGAGATATACAAGCATTGGCGACCTGATAACCTTTGCGAAAGGAGTTGCACTCGGATCGGCCGGGAGTATGCTTGCAGTTCTGGTGATATATCGATTCGAAGGATTCTCGCGCAAGGTCTTTTTTATGGATGCCGTCCTGCTTCTGCTCGCGGTCATGGGCAGTAGAATGGCGTTCCGTTTGATTCGCCAGGTCCTTCCCGCAACGCCCAGTCAGCCGGGCAGAAAGGTGCTTATTTACGGGGCCGGGGACGGTGGTGAAATGATACTTCGCGAGCTGAAGAACAACCCCGAATGGCAGCTCCAGCCAGTTGGATTCATTGATGATGACCCTCTGAAACGGGACAAGCTGATCCACGGACTGAAGGTCTATGATGCCAATGGAACCCTTAGATCGATATGCAAGGACAAAGAGATCGCAGAGGTCCTTATCTCAGTCAGGCATCTGCCGGCAGACCGACTGAAAGCCATTCGCGACGTCTGTGACGAAGCCGAGGTCGCCCTCAGGCGGGCCCATATCACCATCGAGCCAGTGGATATTATTTGATCAAGTGTCGCTAGTACTGCTAAGAACCGAACCCCGACTTGCCAAGGCAATCTTTGTTGTCCTAACGGCCGCTTCCGTTCTTCTGCTATGGTTTTCCGTTCGTTGGCATTTTGCCAACGCGGTCGCGTCAAAACTAGACGAAAAGAGGCCTGAATCCAAGCTGGTGATCGATTGGTTGATCGGGCTTGGACCGACAGACCCTCAGACGCACTACTCAGCAGCCGCCATATTTGAAAAGACCTTCGATCCCAATGATCTCCAGAGGTCACTCCTCGAATACGAAACCGCAGCGGCCTTATCACCTCACAATTACCGGATGTGGGTCAATCTCGGACGGGCTAGGAATCTGAACGGCGATGTCGCCGGAACTGAGGCGGCCTTCATGACTGCGTTGGAATTGGCTCCGAATTATTCCCAGGTACAGTGGGCATATGGCAATTTTCTGATACGCGAAGGACGCACCGAGGAGGGCTTTCGCCTTGCCTCGATGGCGGCCGAGGCGAACGTAGACCTGGCTCAAAACGCGGTTGCTCTGGCCCTGCAACTCTTTGATGGCGATATTTCCAGGGTTAGAACCACACTCGGTGACGGCCCGGCATTGAACGCCGCCATGGTCACCTCGCTCGCGGCCCAGGAACGATTTGCAGACGCGGTGGATTCCTGGAAGCGTTTGCCCATCGAGCGGCGTGATGCCTTTGGCCAGCTCGGCGAAAAGCTATTCGAGCAGCTTCTCGCGAAAAACCAGTATCGCCTGGCCGCCCAGGTCCTGTCCGATCTAGATCCCGAGGCAAAGCCCGAGGTCGGCGTTGTTTCAAACAGCAGCTTTGAAAACGGCGTCAAACTGCGAGGCGCTCGCACATTCGAGTGGCAGATCGCCGATGGAACGGAACCTCAGATCGCACTTAGCGAAAGCCAGAAACGTACTGGAAAGTTCGGATTGCTTCTGGTCTTCAATTCATTCGAAGCGTCGCAGTTCCGTACATTCTCGCAGACGATAGCGGTTGTGCCCGATACCGAGTACGAGTTCGAAGGGTTTTATCGTTCCGATCTGAAAACTGCTGCGGTAATGAAGCTCGAGATCGCCGAAGCCTCCACGGGAAATGTGATCACGGCGACGAACCCTCTCGCGCTAGCCGGCGACTGGGCGAGGGTGAGTGTTAGATTCAAGGTTCCCGGAGCGACTGACGGCATCACCATCCGCCTCGTCCGTGAGAACTGCACCGGATCGGCCTGTCGTATCGCGGGCCGGCTTTCGTTCGACGACCTGACGATACACCGCATCAACTGATGGCGCACGATAAAGGAAGTTCCAATTCAATGTTCTGGTCCGAGGAGATACAGGTCGGCGGATCCCGGTCGCTGGCGAGTCGGGTGATCTTTGGAATTGTATGTTTTCTGCCAGTGTTTTCAACGCTTCTTTTCGGCGGCGTTGATAATGCGACGTGGATCCTGATATCCGTATTTTGGGCGATCCTTACGCTCGCCTGGATCGCCGACTCATGGCGGGCGGGCGGAATACTGTGGAACACCAGTGCCCTTCAACTTCCGTTATTGGGGATGATCATCATCGGGCTGATCCAACTTCTACCCCTCGGCGGTCAGGTCGCGGGGGTCAGCGTTCAGATGTCCCGCGCTCTGTCGCTCGATCCGCTCTCAACCCGGTTCTTCGTCATTAAACTCATCATATATCTGACGTTTTTTGCGGCATGTCTCGCGTTCATCAATTCGGAGAAACGGCTGAAGGTGATCGTCTGGCTGGTTATCGTATTCGGCTCACTGATGGCGTTCTACGGCATTCTCCAGCGGTTAGCGACGCCTGAAGGCATCTACGGGATGAGGGAAACATCCGGAGCAATACCCTTTGGGCCCTTTGTCAACCAGCACCACTTTGCGACATTCATGCAGATGACCGCCGCCCTGGCGGCGGCGATACTCCTCGGCCGTGATGTTGGCCGCGAAAAGAGGCTGCTGTTAGGAGCAGGTCTGGTTGTAATGGGAGTCGCCACCGTGTCAACCGGCTCCCGGGGCGGGATCCTTGGATTTCTGGCGGCTCTGGCATTTGTTGGGATCATTTTTGCTTTTTCTGGCCGCAAACATTCCGAAACAAGATCGAAAAAGTCAGTGACTGGAAAGGTCGCGATCCTGGCGGGCGGCATGGCACTCGCCTTGGTGATATTCGGAGTCGTCCTCTTGATCGGCGGGAATGATGCACTTTTCCGCGGGATCGGCGCGGCATCGACGGGGGCTGATATAAGCACCGGGCGCCTCCACTTCTGGTCGGTCGCCCTGAAGATCTTTTTCGCGAATCCGATACTTGGTGCGGGCCTTGAATCGTTTGGCGTCGCGTTCACCAGATACGATACATGGAGCGGACAGTTTCGTGTCGAGCAGGCCCACAACGAGTATCTGCAGACGCTCGCGGATGCAGGGATCGCAGGTGCCATCTGCCTTGTAGCCTTTATCGTTCTGTTCTTCAGAAAAGGGCTGGCGGTTATCGCATCCTCAGATGGATTTCGCGGCGAGGCGGCGACAGGAGCGGTTGCCGGCTGCCTCGGTGTTTTGGTTCATAGCTTTTTTGATTTTCCGCTAAGAACCCCGTCAAACGCGTTTTTCTTCCTCATCCTATGCTCAGTTGCGACCGTTGCGGTCGCTCCCGGCATTACGCGCCACAGGAGACGGCGAAACCTATCGGACCCTGACTGACACGTCAAGTCGTCCGCAAGGAGCCTCAAAGCGAACCTGAAAAAGGCCAGTCTTTGTGCTTGTTGATCTCAGCATGAAGAGAGACGTCCAATTGATCCCTGGCAAGGGTTCGCGGCGTACCGCAATGTCATCGGGGCTCAACGATCTGGCCGTGATGCCCTCTACATCCCCATCGTCAGTTCGGCGAACAACGACAGACTGATCATTACCTGACGCTTGAAGGACAATATTCCTTTGATCGAGCGCCAGTGAACATGGTTCGGCCACGTCCGACCTGGTGGGAACGCCATCTACGATCCTCGCGCGGCCGTCAGGGATGGGCGCGGCCGCGTCGGCCTTTGATGCTTCGGCGGCAGGAAGTGTGTCGCGAACCGTAGAACTAGCCGGCCGAGTTGGTTTTGAGGTGGCGTCGGCCCGCTGCTGCGTCCTGACCGGAGGCGACGGCGGGATCTGCACGACGACGGGCCCCAACAATCCGTTGGTATTATCAACCAGACGGGTCTGGACAGATGGGACCTTCGCAACGCTTGCGGGATCGGGTTCTCGACGTTCGTCGGGTGTTGACTGCGGCCTGGTTTCTACTTTCGTAGCTTCCTCGGGCGACGGCGTCGGGCTTTGAATGACTTCCGGGGTAGCCGTCGGCGTTGGAGTTGGCGGTTGTTCTACTATCGGCTCAGGGGTAGCCGTCGGCGTTGGGGTCGGCGGTGCTTCTACTGTCGGCTCAGGGGTAGGCGCCGGCGTTGGGGTTTCGGCTGGCTTCATTTCTGCGATCGGTTCTGGTGTCTCGACCGGTGCAGGTGTTGGCGTTGGGCTCGGCTCAGGAGTTGACGTAGGTCGCGCTTCCGCAAGAGACGGGGTCGGCGACGCAACGACCGCCGGTGTTGTTGTTTCTACTGGATCAGCATTGGGCGTCGAAACCGGTGTCGGCAGCGGCGTAGGCTGAACACTCGGACGGGCAACAGGGATCGAGGGAGTTGGTCGCGTGGTTTGCGCCACGGTCGCGTTCGATGGTGTGGGTGCGGGGTTGGCTCCGACCCTCTGTTCAAGGCCCATCGTATGGCCATTGATGCGCTTATAAAGAGCCTCTATGGCATTGTATTTCAGCGGATCGGGCGGCTGGCCGCTCTTATAGCTCCGAATGTACATATCGAGAGCCTCGGGCAGTTTCCCCTGGAGCGCCAGTGAGGTTCCGAGCCGCCAGGTGCTCGATCGCCACCAAGCACTGTCAACTGGCAGGACCGAAACCGCTCTCTTTAAATGCACAGAAGCCTGTTCGGCATCATCCATCTGGAAATAGGTCCAGCCACTCAACTCCTCCACCCGCCCGCGCAGAACCGATGAAAGAGTCGCCCTCGGAACCGAAGGGACGTCGATATACCTGTCGCTGATGGCTGCAAGTGACCGGCTTTCGTACAACTCCCCGGCCATTACGGCCGCAGCCGGATCGGGGGCATCGAGGCCTGAGTCGAGAGCCGGCGGAGCAGCTCGGGCCAATTCAAGGATCTTCGGAAGCGCAAGTTTCTTGTCCAGAAGCCGTGTACCTGCATAAAGGATCCGATGGATCTTCATCTTGTCATCACCGCGAACAAAGTTATCGACCGCTTTTTCGACCGCGGCTATATCCGGTTCCGGCTTATCGATCTCCTGCTTGAGATCAAGCAGAGCTGCGAGGCCGGCAGCAACCTCGGCGGGATCTGGCGATGCAGAGAAAAAGATACTGGCCCGGCGTTCAAAACCAACCAGCTCTCCAATGTCTCTAGAACTGCGGGTCACCCTTCCGCCCAAATTGGTCGAGACCACCCCATCTTTGACAGAGAAACTCTTGGCAAGTTCCTCAGATGCTTCGCGAAAGAACCCGCCCGCGGCCTTAGCCGAAGCGATCTCGTATTCGAGCGTCGGAAAATTGCCGTATCGCCTTGCCGCAAGCAGTGTTTTCTCCGCGGCGGTCGGGTTTCTCTGTGCAAGATAACCCCGGGCCAAGGCGATGTGCGACCAGATAAAGCGTGGGTCCGAAGCGATCGCTTTCTGTGCAAGATCTACGGCCTTATCACCTTGTCCGTTCGTCGCATACCAGTAAGCCGCTCCGGCCTGAAGGATCACATTCCCGGGATTCGCCTCTAGCGACTTGGCCAGTTCGGCCTCGGCCTCAGTGATCTTTCCGGATTCGAACATCGCGAGGATGAACCCCGTCGAAGCAGGAAGATTCTCCGGCTCTTTCGCGAGGATCTCCTGATAAAGGACGACGGCGTCATCAGCCTTTCCAAGAGCCCGCCTCATTTCGGCCAGCCCGCGTTTGGCATTGAGTGAAGAAGGGTCGAGTTCAAGCGCCCTTGCATAGGCCGCCGCCGATTCGTCAAGCAGAAAGTCCATCCGGCTTGCCAGGCCAAGTGTCTGGTATGCCGTACTCGACGCGGGATCGAGTTTTATCGCCCTTTCGGCGATCCTTCGGGCCTCCGAGCCGTTCTCGACGCTCATATAAAACATGGCGACGCTGAGAAGCTGATTTACGCTCGATCGAACCTTTTCTTCGATCAGGCGAGCGATCTCAAATCCTTCTTTCCGGGCCCCCCGAAAGTAAATGTTTGCTGGGATCTTCCCGATCGTTTCATTGAAAAGCTGATCAGGCATCGCCCGTGGAGCGTCTTCGATCGCGGCCCGATAAAGATCCAATGCCCCCGTAATGTTGCCGCCTGCGAGTTGGTCGTTGCCAAGCTGTGTGCGAACGGTGACGACCATCGCCTCGGCATCGGCAACGCGTTTCGAGGCAGCAAACTCCTTAACAAACTTCTTTAAGGCGGTGATCCTTTCGTCAGCGTCGGCGATCGCAGATATCAGTGCATACTCAGCGTCCGCCGCCGCCTCATCAACGACCGGTTCCTCCACCTTAGGTTTCTCATCCGGTTTTGCCTTGGGCTTTTTCGCGGAAACGGTGGTCGAAGGTTTCGTGGCTTTCTTTGTCGTCGCCGTGGTCGCTGTTTTGGGTTTCGCAGTGGGCTGCTTCTTCGGCGGATCCTTCTTTGTTCCTTTGTCCTGAGTCTTCTTTGCGTTAGTCTGTTTCGCGGCCGGCGGCTTCGCCTTCGTCGTCGGGGCCTTCGGCTTCGCCGGTTGTGCGGCAGCCCCCCAGGCTAAAAGGAAAACGACAGCAAAAATAGCCGGAACTTTCATAGAAAATAGCAAAAAGCCAACGCTGATGTCAGAATGATATCACTATCCCGTCTATGACCGAACTCGATAGCATCTGGTTCAAAATGCTTGATAACGCAACCTCCTCAGCCGGCGGAAGCGACCGTGAGGAGGTAGCGAGCTATCTCCGGCTTCGGGCCACCAACGATCAGATCCGGCGTGCCGGGGTCGACTGGCTGTTCAGTTCCGCGATCGAGGCCGCGGGCCGTGCCATGCGTGATCACAAGGCTATCACCATCGAGCGGTTCGATCCTCACAGCTTCGCCCATGGAAACTCGAGAATGGTCGGTTCGAAGATCGAGGTCCGTCTTGGAGTGAGATGTCTGATGATAGAAGCAGGTTGGGCGCGAACCCCGTCCGACGGCATTATGCGAACAGGCGCGCTTGCCTTTGCGAGGATAAGCCATTTTGGCCTGCCCGCCTTCGGCACCGAGATCCGGCTTATTCACAGCGATCCTTTGCCGGTGTGGTCATGCGAAGACGGAACGGTTTTTGGATCCGTACATCTTGAAGGGCAAGTCAAACTTCTGCTGGACAACTGACCGAAAGGAAAGACTCGATTGATAGAACTCATTAAGATCGAACCAACGATCAAACTCGATATCAGATACGCGACCGATGACAACTTCGTCGGCAGGCAGGTGTACCCGGAAGCGAGGGCATTTCTTCAACCCTTGGCGGCCGATGGCGTGATTCGGGTGCATCGACGGCTGAGTGAGCTGGGGCTGGGCATCGTTATTTTCGATGGCTACCGGCCATGGTCCGTAACCAAGCTATTCTGGGAAACCGTTACTGAAGCGGAAAGGATCTTCGTAGCGGACCCGGCGGATGGCTCGAACCATAATCGCGGCTGTGCGGTCGATCTCGCCATCTATGACCTCGAAACGAACTCTGCCGTCCCGATGCCCTCGGGTTTTGATGAATTTACCGAACGGGCCTCGCCGAATTACACGGGAGGCACTGAAGAAGAGCGGCGCAACCGCGACCTCCTGCGTCAGTTGATGGAATCAAATGGATTTACGGTCAACGCAAACGAATGGTGGCATTTTGACCTTATCGGGTGGCAGGAGTATCCGATCTTCGACCTATCATTCGCTGAGGTCTGTAAGCAGAAATAACAACGGACCTTGCGGATCAGAATGGTCTGAGGTATCCCGCATAGATCCGTTGTTCCTGCTCTCTGGCTATGGTTTTGGGGTAGTCGGGGCGGCCGGCGGGGTCGGTCGCGGCATAGTCGCCTCGATTTGCAGATCGACGTGCACATCGTCCGCGATCACGGCGGCAACGCCGTAATTCACGCCGTAGTCACGCCGATTGAATTTAGTGGCCGCAGTAACTCCCATGCGAGCCCCGCCGCGTTCAGTGGCCGGATTGAAACCTGCGATATTGAATGGAAAAGTGATCGATTTCGTCACGCCTTTCAGCGTAAAATCACCCGTAACCATCCAACTGTTGCCCTTCTTCTCGACCTTGGTGCTCTTGAAAGTCACGTCAGGGAACTTTTCGACCTCGAAGAAATCTTTGGAGCGAAGATGATTATCGCGAGGAGCAACCCCCGTGTCGATACTCGTCGCCTTGGCACTAAATTCAACCGTCGATTTGCTGACATCTGCCGCATCATAGTTGATCGTGCCCGTAAAATCGCGAAAGTAGCCCGGAATATCGATCAGGCTGTTGTGGCGAACCTTAAAGCCTATCGCTGTGTGGGCCTTATCGAAGGTATACACACCGGACGGGCCGGTCGCGGGAGCTCCGGCGAATTTCTCCGTGATCGTGAGATTGACCGCGCCGGTCCCGGTCTGGGAAAGAACGGCAAACGCAAGGAACGTGATGCCGAAAAGAATTGAAAACCTCTTCATTTTTACTTCTCCTCAAAGAATAATACTGAGATCCCGATGCTATTTTATCGAGATCGTAAGGGAAAACTTTGCAGTCCTCGGAGCCCGTACCTGCTTCTTTCGAACAAAGAAGAGATAATCACCGGTCTCGGGCACCTCAAAGGTCAACGATGGCGAACTTTCGAATTCCGTCTCAAAGTCGAACTCACTATTAAATACGCGAAAGTCGAATAAGCTCGTTCGCGAATTGGTTATCTTTACACTTTGTCCCTTTCTGGCCGCAAAGATATATTCCATCTCCTGGCCGTTTGACAGGGAGCCGCTGACCGTCGCCCCGCTTTGGCCCGGTTTGAATTGGATGCGGTTGGGCTCCGCTTTGCCGCCTTGAGCCGCCGCAAAATAAAAACAGCCGAATGCAAGCACTCCGGCAAAAACTAGGATCGCTCTTCTGACCATACAAAACAAAAGGGTGCAGTTCTATTAACTCTGATACTATACCGCATTATGGACCGACCTGAAACACATGAATTTGACCCTTACTACAACACATACGTCTCCCTGATCGAGGAAGGTGATGTGATGCCAACGCTCCGAGCGCAGCCCGCCGAATTGCGTGACCTGGTATCGGGAATTCCCGATGAGAAAGGCACCTTCGCGTATGCACCGGGCAAATGGTCGCTTAAGGAAGCTCTGAGTCACCTGATCGACGGCGAACGCATCTTTGCCTATCGTATTCTCCGCATCTCCCGCGGTGACGAGACGCCGATCGAGGGATTTGAGCAGGATGGTTATATAGAAAATTCGAATGCTAACGGCCGTTCATTCGCAGAACTTCTAGAAGAATTTGACCTGCAGCGGCGTTCGAACCTGCTTCTGCTTGACAATGTCTCCGACGAAGGTTCGCGGCGAATGGGGACCGCCAGTGGCTGTCCCGTCTCTGTCCGGGCTCTTGCATACATCTCGGCCGGCCATGTCATGCATCATGTTCGCATTATCAAGCAGCGATACCTGTCCCAACTCGGTTAGCTGAATGAGATCGGACGACGACATATATCGCACTAATGCCGCCCTGTACGGTGCCGGCGTCTTTACGACGGTCGCCGTTTCCGCAGGTGAACCGATCCTCTGGGAGAAGCATTGGCGCCGACTTACCAGCAACGCTGGCAAACTGGGGATCGACCTAAGCAATTTTTCATCCGGATCGCTGCTAGATCGGATCGCTGAGCATATCCGTTCGAACGGCCTTAGCCGCGGGCGGGTCCGCGTAACACTTCACGATGAAAGGCAAGCGGAGCTATGGAGAACCGACAATAACGCTCGCTCGGCCACAAAATTATCGGTGATCACGGGCGAGGATCGATCGGTGCCCGGCGGCTTCCGCGTCGCCCTTTTACCGTTCCCCGTCAATTCGCATTCTCCGCTCGCGGGTGTCAAATCCTGCAATTACCTCGAACCGCAGCTTTGCCTCTCCGAATCAAGATCGCGGGGCTTTCACGAAGGCCTCCGCCTTAACGAGGCCGGGGCGATCGCGTCGGCGTGCATGGCAAACGTATTTTGGCTTAAAGATGGGAAGCTGTTCACTCCCGCCCTCTCGACCGGCTGCCTGGCGGGTACCACCCGAGAGTTCATATTGGAAAATGTCGATTGCCGCGAGACAATAGCCGACGTACTGGAGCTCGCGGAGGCCGATGCGATCTTCCTCACCTCCGCGGGGCTTGGGATCGTACAGGTCTTCGAATTCAACGGGCGTCAATTCGGATCTTCTGACCACCCGATACTGCGTCTGAACGAGATTTTCCGGCCGAGATCCTGAGACTCAACCGAGCCGACATTCCGAAGGCCCCGTCAGGAAAAACTCACTCGTCGAACGATGCTGCGGGAATTTATCCAGATATTTCTCCTTCCATCGAGAAGCAAACCGTTCAGCGTCGCGCCGTTCCACGATCGAATAAACACTTCCACCGAATCCGGCGCCGAATGCCGACGCCGCGATCGAGCCAAGATCTCGGGAGGAGCGTTGCAGGAACACGGTCTCCTCGACCTGATTGCCGAGAAGACGTTCTGCGTTACGTTGTGAGAGATCGATCAATGGGCCGATCTCACAATAGTTTCCTGCTGCGATAAGTTCGGCCACGGCGGGGATGATCTGAAAATTCTCCGCGTAAAAGTGATCGACCCGTTTCAGAAGATCGTCAGAAGGAAGATCGAAATTCTCCGTGTTGATCAATTGACGCAGGCCGTCGATACCGAGATCTTGGATAACCGCGGCTAGCGGTTTGCCGCCAAACTCCGAACTTATCACCGCCGCCATTCGAGACATACGGTTGTATTTGTTAAGAGCGGCTCCGGTCTTTTCAGCCGCAACCCCGCTCGCTGCAACCACAAAAGCAAGATCCGCAGGAAATGCAATATCAGCTTCGTGACGCAAAGGGGAAAAACCAAATTGTGAGAGCATTCCGCGTTTTCCGAGCGTGATAGCCGCATGATCCTGGCTGCCGCCAAAGGTGCCCACTCCGGCTGAACCCGCAAGGCCGCGATAGCTCTGCCCGTTCTCGACGCAGCCCAGGTATTCGGCGAGATCGGTGTCGTCATAGATATTCTCACGGTATGTTTCAGTTGACCGAAGATCGTTGACGGCGTCGAGGGCAGCGAAGACCATTATCATCAGGGCGCTCGAGCTCGAAAGCCCCGCCGCTTTCGGAAGGTCGCTGCTGAAACTTATGGCGCACCCCGTAAGGTCCCGACCAACAAAGTTTCCGGTCACCCGCCGTGCGACCTCTACCGCGTAGTTCAGCCAATGGCCCCGTGGTGCCGACGGGTCCGATAGATCGAAACGGACAGTTTCACCGGTATCGCGATTCTCGAGCTCGACCACCCCGTCCGTCCTTGCATCGATATCGGCACTAAAACCCCGGTCGATCGCGCAGACAAGGCTTCGGCCACCGCAATAGTCGGTATGCTTCCCTAAAACTTCGATCCGCCCGGGAATGAAGATCATTCGACCGACCTCGCCAGCATCTGCGCGACACTCCGGATATCGCTGCGGTTCGAAAGATCCAGGACGCCCGCCTTTACCTTGATCGCCTTGATTCGCAAACCTAGGTGGTCGATCGCGTATTGCACGCCCGTCGTCAGTTCATATTCACCGCGGGCCGATCGATCGATGGCCCTGCACGCCTCGAAGATCGATCTGTCGAATAGCCACGCGTTCATCGACACCGACGAATCTGCAGGCACATTGTCGGGCTTTTCCACAATTTTGCGGAGGGATCCTGCTTCGTCGATATCGATGGTCGCAAACTTGGCAATACGTTCAGCAGGAATATTACTGTTAGCTATCAACGCCTTACGATCAAAGGCCAGCATTGCGGGTTCAGCCGTATCTCGCAGCTTCCCAAGACACGCTACCGGATAAAGATTGTCGGAATTGATGACGAGAAAATGCTCCTCGCCGCGGACCAGTTCTTCCGCCGCAAGGAGAGCATTGGCCGTACCCAATGCATTCTGTTGAACAGCAAAGCTAACTCGAAATCCATTCTTCGCACAATGTTCGCGGATCGCGTCATGCTCAGGTCCGATCACAAGACAGACTTCGCTAAACCCGGCGGCGACAACATTTTCGTATATCAGATCCAGGAGTGTTCTATCACCCTGGACCGCGATCAAGGCTTTGATACCCGCTGCGGCTACGCGCTGCTGCTCCAGCGAAAGATCGACGCCGGCAGCCTCGGCCCTTAGTCGGGTACCGAGGCCGCGGGCAAGAATGACTACTTTGTTTGGAAGGTTATGCAAGACCTTACTGGTCCTTATAGATCTTGTCGCGTGATTGAAATCCGTCCTTTACGACCGTGTCTTCGATATTGTCCTTATCGACCGGGATCGGTTCGATCAGGATCGAAGGTACGTCGATCCGTCCGTTGTTAACGGTTCTGGTGGTCGCAAGTTTTTCTTTCCTGGCCAATGCCACAGCAGCTTCGACGGCAGCCGGTGCGAGGCGGGATATCGGCTTGTACACTGTCATGGTCTGAGTTCCTTTTACCACGCGCTGAAGCGCCGCAAGCTCAGCGTCCTGACCCGAAACGAGCACCTTCCCGGCAAGGCCTTGCTTGTTCAAGGCTTCGATCGCGCCGCCGGCGGTACCGTCATTCGAAACTACCATTGCATCGATCTTGTTCTGATTTTGCGTCAGTGCGTTTTCGGCGTGCTTTAGCGCTTCCTCGACGAGCCATTCCTTCGCCCATTGATCGGCAACGACCTTGATATCACCACGGTCGATCGCGGGTTGAAGAATATTCAGCTGGCCTTTACGCAGGAGGGCGGCGTTATTGTCTGTCGGGGCGCCGCCGATCAAGACGTAATTGCCCTTGGGCATTCGATCAATAAGGTATTTCGCCTGCAGCTCGCCGACCTTCTCGTTATCGAACGAAACATAAAGATCAGGGGCGCTGTTCCGCACGAGCCGGTCATAAGATATCACCGGCACATTCTGTTTTTTGGCCATCTCGACCATTGCACCCGCAACCTCGGCATTGTGCGGTACGATAACAAGAACGTCTATGCCCTGCGTCAACAGGCTTTCGACCTGTTTCATCTGGGCGTCGTCACTTCCGTCTGCGGTTTGGAGCAATACTTCAGCGCCCAGCTCGGCAGCCTTGGCGAGAAACAGATCGCGGTCCTTCTGCCAACGCTCCTGTTTTAGAGCGTCCATAGCGAAACCGATACGGACCTTCTTGGTCGAAGAGACGCTGTTGACACCCGCGGTGGAATTGCTCGTACCCGAGCATCCGGCAAAACAAAATACGGCAAGGAGCAGGCCCGCCAAAGAATATTTTCGACTTCTCATAGTTGTTCCAGAGTGCGGATCAGCCGCGTTATCCAATGCAGCCATCCAAATTTACAAGATGATAACACCCAACCAGCCTGCTGTTGTAGCATAGCGACGAAGAGCTACTCGCGCAGTCCCGTCTTGAAACTATTCAGTGATAAGATACTCGGCAAGTCAAAGGAAATCTGATCCATGAGTAAGATGAGCAATAGGCGCACATTCTTAAAGTCGGGAGCCGCCGGATTGGCGGGCATGGCACTCTTTCGCGACGGAACAAACATTATCGTCGCGGCCAGTGACGGTGAGCCGTTCCCCGAACTCGTTGAGGTAACGATCGCGAGCCTGCAGACCGGCATGAAGACGGGAAAGCTCACGTCGCGACGGATAACCGAGATGTACCTTGAGCGGATAGAGCAGATCGACAGCAAAACGAGGGCCGTGATCGAGATCAATCCCGACGCGCTCGCGATCGCCGATCAGATGGATCGCGAGCGGAAACAGAAGAGGGTTCGTGGGCCCATGCACGGCATTCCGATCATGATCAAGGACAATATCGATACCGCGGACAAGATGATGACGACCGCAGGGTCGCTGGCTTTGGTAGGTGCACCGACGCCGAAAAAGGACGCATTTGTCGTGACCCAGTTGCGAAAAGCCGGAGCCGTTATTATCGGCAAGACCAACCTAAGCGAATGGGCGAACTTCCGGGGGAACCGCTCGATCAGCGGCTGGTCGGGCCGGGGCGGTCAAACGAACAATCCTTACTTTCTCGACCAGAATCCCTGCGGTTCCAGTTCCGGATCAGGCGTTGCCCCATCGGCAAATCTCTGCGCCGCGGCCATCGGGACTGAAACGAACGGATCGATCATCTGTCCCGCGAACACGAACGGCGTTGTCGGCTTTAAACCGACCCTTGGCCTCATCTCGCGGTCGGGGATCATTCCGATCGCGCACACGCAGGATACGGCGGGCCCGATGGCCCGTACCGTTGCCGATGCCGCCGCATTACTCTCGGCTATGACGGGCTACGACAAGGAGGACCCGATAACCGTCGATTCGCCTAAGCGAGGCGCAAAAGATTACACAAAATTCCTCGATAAGAATGGGCTGAAAGGGGCCCGGCTCGGCCTGGTCATGCAGTTCATCCAGGGCCGGACCGCAGAACAGACCAAGGCCTACTATCAACCGTTCATAGAAAAGATCCGAGCCGCCGGAGCGACCGTCATTGACGTTACCTTTACGCCCGATTACAGCAAAGTCTCCGCGGACCGTCTGAACGTCCTTCTATATGAGTTCAAGGCCGATCTCAACAAATATCTCGCCGCCCGCGGTTCAAAGTACAAGTCGCTCCAGGACCTGATCAAATTCAACGACGAGAACAAGGAAAAAGAGCTGAAATTATTCGGGCAGGAGCTTTTCGCGCAGGCTCAGGCCAAGGGCGACCTTAACGACAAGGGCTACGTCGATGCTCTTGCCAACGTAAAACGAACGAGCGGCGCCGAAGGGATCGACGCCGTACTGGCCAAGGATGGTCTCGACGCGCTTGTGTCGCCGACCACCGGTGCTACCTGGGCTATTGCCGCTACGGCAGGCTACCCGTACATAACCGTTCCGCTCGGCCTTCGCGAGATCCCGGCAACAACAAATCAGGCCGGGGGCGCGGTTCCTGCCACGATCACCGCTACCGGGATGGCATTCTGGGGCCGGGCTTGGAGCGAACCGGCGCTGATCAAATACGCCTACGCCTTCGAACAAATAACGAAAGGCCGCGTAACACCGCGGTTCTTACCGAAGTATGAACCCCGGGCATAAGCGCGCGGCTGACGAGCGATTCGTCACAAACCAATTCTCAGTAAAAACTGGCCGGCAGAGAGGCACAGGCCTTTCTGCCAGCCTAGTTATCATCTGACCTCTCCTGCTATCCTCGCCGACCACCCCGAAGGATCAGGCCGACAATAAGGCCGATCGCCGCCGAGATCAGGATCGTCTGTCCTGGTTTCTGTCGCGCAAATTCCTTTGCGTCCTCGACAAGTTCCTTCGGATCCTTGGCCGAGATCTCCTTGAACTTGTCACCCGCCTGTGCGAATTTATCGCTAGCAAAATCCTTGGCCTTGGCGGCCGCGTCCTGAATCTTCTGTCCGTATTCCTGTGCCTGCATCTTTAGATCTCCCAAAAATTCGTCCGTCGTCACCTTTTCGGTGTACGGGTCATTGTCAACGGTCATCAGACCCTGTTCCAATTCCTTTTCCGCTTTCTTAACTTCCGCTTCAAACTCTGACATAACGTGATCCTCCGAACTAGAAAAAATGTCAATAATGCGACGGCTCAGATGTGTCTGTTCCGTGAATAGTTGTAACGAAATTTAGGGCCGGAAGGTTCCAATTTTCGTTTTTTTATGCCGCCCGCCAGATTTGGGGTTGACAATACGGTTTGCAAGGTGAGAGTCTTGTAAACTTAGTAAGTAAGCACTTACTAAGCATGGAGATATTTTGTCGAACGGTTTATTCAATTGTGACCACACGGGGCGGATGTCGGGTGACGCCAGGCGCGAGCAGATCTTGCAGACGGCTGTCGATCTCTTTTCAAAGAAAGGGTTTAAAGGTACTACCACCAAGGAGATAGCGAAGGCCGCCGGGGTTTCGGAGGCAATGGTCTTTCGCCATTTTTCGTCAAAGGACGAACTCTACGGAGCGATCCTGCATAGTAAAGGCTGTCAGGACGGGTTTCGCGACTTTCCGTGGAACAAGAATGAGGATCTAAGGATCGCTATCCGCGAAAAGGACGATTTCACGGTCTTCTACCATATCGCCCTTGATGCATTGAATAAGCATCACACTGATGTCGGATTCATGCGGCTGCTGTTCTATAGTGCTCTCGAGGAACACGAATTGGCGGAACGTTTTTTCGGCGAATTCGTTGCTCAAATATATGGCTTCATCGGGGGATACATCGAAGAACGGCAACAGGACGGAGCTTTTTGCCAGATCGAACCAAAAGTCGCGGTGAGAGCATTTTTGGGGATGATCATCCACCACTCGCTCAACAACATCCTCTGGGACAAACAGAGGAATATTCTTGATATTTCAAACGAGGAAGCCGCAAAGAACTTTGCTGAGATATTGATGCGAGGTATCCGTGCTTAATAGCTCAAACAAGATTTCATCATTATGAGAGTCAGAAAATATTGCATAGCCGCAGTGTTGTTGACCGCATCGGCCGTTATCATTTCCGGCTGTGGTGTCCGGGGAGCGACCAATAATGCGAACGTCAGTACGCAGGCAACGACCGTTGACGTAACCACCGCGCAGTCAATAGTCAGGCAAATCCCGACCTATTTTGAAGCGACGGGCAACCTTGCCGGCGATGCGCAGACGGATGTCGCTCCGGTAGTAGGCGGCAAGGTCGTCGAGGTGAACTTCGATGTCGGCAGCTATGTCGAGCGCGGCAGCGTCCTGATCCGGATGGATGACCGGGATGCAAAGATCAGGCTCGAACAAGCTCAGGCCCAAGTCGTTCAGCAACGGAAGAACGTCGATACGGCGATCGCGGCTTTGCGCCAAGCGCAGATACGGCTGGGCATCGGGGACGGCGAAAAGTTCGACATCGAGACCTTTTCACAGGTTAAATCGACTCGGGCGAATTTGGTCCTTGCGGAGAAAGAACTGGCCCGGGCTGAAAAGCTGTTCGCAACCGGCGATGTGTCAAAGGCTGCCGTCGATCAACGCCGTGCGCAACGTGACGCTCTGCTCGGCCAGCTTGACGAGGCGCGCTCGAACGCCGCGGTTGCAGTAAGGGCGATCAATTCGGCAGAGGCTCAGGTTGCGGCCGCACGCAGTGCGATCGCGAGTGCAGAGACCCAGGTCGATCAGGCTCGAAAAGCTCTTTCGGATACCGTTGTTCTGGCGCCGATCAGCGGCTATGTCTCGGAGCGAGTTGCAGATCTCGGTGAGTATCTTACGCCGAATGCTCCCAATACCAAGGTCGCGACGATTGTCCGCACTTCGACCCTTCGGTTGAGGATCGACGTGCCGGAGGCTTCGGTCGGAAAGGTTGCCGTGGGACAAGGCATCTCGATGCAGACGAGCGCCTATCCGGATCGGAATTTCTCCGGGACGATCGCACGGATCCTGCCCGGGGTCAATCCAACTGCACGAACCCTGACGGTCGAGGCCGAGGTGCCGAACGGCGAGGGCCTGCTAAAACCGGGGCAGTTTGCGACGGTCCGTATAACGCAGTCGAAGCCGGAGAACGCAGTAATGGTCCCCACCTCGGCGGTGAGGCCGAACGGGGACCTGAATAAGGTTTATGTTGTCAAGGACGGGGTCGTCCGCGAGGTTCTTGTACAGACTGGCTTGCTCGAAGACAACCTGATCCAGATCAAGAACGGTGTCGCCGAAGGAGACATAGTTGCCACAAGCAACCTCGATGAGTTGTATGACGGCGTGTCGATCCGACAGATGAACTAGGAAAGCTTTAATATGCAGTGGCTGGCTGAAATTTGTGTCAAACGTCCGGTTTTCGCGACGATGCTTATATTGTCGTTGGTCGTGGTCGGCGCGTTTTCGTTCCTGAGTCTCGGAGTTGACCTTTTTCCAAAGATCGACTTTCCGACGATCACGGTCACCGTTATCAATCCGGGAGCCTCGCCGCAGGAGGTCGAGACCGAGATCACTGACAAGGTCGAGGAAGCGGTCAATACGATCAGCGGCATCGACGAACTGCGCTCGACGTCGATCGAGGGTATCTCACAGGTATTCGTACAGTTCGTTCTTGAAAAGGATGTAAACATCGCAGCTCAAGAGGTCGAGAATCGTGTTCAGACGGTCATTCCTAGCCTCCCGGAAACAGCCGAGCAGCCAACTGTCCAAAAACTCGATACCGACGCGGCGCCCGTACTCCGAATTACGGTTTCCGCCCCTACTTCGATCCGTGAGATCACGGAGCTCGCAAAAACGAGGATCAAGCAGCCGATCGAGTCGGTAAGCGGCGTCGGCCAGATCACAATAATCGGCGGCCAGGAACGCCAGATCAACGTTTGGGTCGATCCCGATAAGATGCGTTCCTACAACGTCACCCCGGCCGAGGTCTCGGGCAGTCTTCGTATCCAGAACATGGAATTTCCCAGCGGCCGTCTCGACGAAGGCCAGCAGGAGACCAGTGTTCGAACGGTCGGTAAGATCGCCAAGGTCGAAGAATTCAATAACGTCGTTGTTGCAACACGCGGCAATTATCAGGTCAAGGTCAAAGACCTTGGCTATGTCGAGGATGGAGCCGAAGAATTACGAAGCGAGGCTCGGTTGAACGGCCAGCCGGCGGTGACGCTGATCGTAGCCAAGCAATCAGGCCAGAACACGGTCGCCACGGCACGCGCCGTAAAAGAGAAACTCAACGAGATCCTTCCGACGCTGCCGAAGAGCTATCAGGTCCGCATCATCGGCGATAACTCGATATTCATCGAAAATTCGCTCCACGCTATCGAGGAGCATCTTGTTGTCGGTTCGATCCTTGCGGCGATCGTGGTTTTCCTGTTCCTCTGGAGTTTCCGTTCGACATTTATTGCCGGCATTGCGATCCCAACTTCGATCATTTCAACCTTCGCATTGATGTATGCGATGGGCTACACGCTCAATTCGATCACGATGTTATCGCTGACGCTGATGGTCGGCATCGTGATCGACGACGCGATCGTTGTGCTTGAGAACATCTATCGCTTTGTCGATGAAAAGGGAATGAACCCATTTCAGGCAGCCATCGAGGGCACACGGGAGATTGGCCTCGCGGTCCTTGCAACGACGCTCTCACTCATGGCCGTTTTTGTTCCTATCGGGTTTATGCAGGGCATTGTCGGACGTTTTATGTCGTCATTTGGCCTGACGGCATCGTTCGCGGTACTTGTTTCCTTGATCGTTTCATTCACCTTGACACCGATGCTCGCGGCCCGCCTGATCAAGGCAAAGAAGGATCCCCAAATGCCGCCGAAGGAAACTGAGGTAAAGGGCGACGGAATGATCGAAGAGAAGAAGCCGGAGGCCCACGGTCATAATGTTGGCTGGTTCCGTTACGTTGACGCATTTTATTCGGCAATGCTTCGGTTCTCGATGGGCCATCGGTGGGTGATCGTCACACTGTGCGTTCTCGTTTTTCTCAGCATTGTCCCGCTCTTCATGTTCGTCGGAAAGAACTTCCTGCCGGTCGATGACCAGTCGCAGTTCGAGGTTTCAGTCCGCGTTCCCGAAGGAACGAGCCTTTCGGCATCCTCGCAAATGTTCGAGCGCATCGCGGCAGAGATCCGCGGACTGCCCGGCGTTACCGATACGCTGGCGACCGTCGGAGGAGGGCAACAGCAGGTCGTCAATGCGGGAACGATATACGTTAAGTTAGCCGATATCAAAGACCGCGACCGCTCGCAGGAACAGCTGATGGCGGCCACCCGCGAGATGATCGCTGAAAAATTCCCACCGGAACTGCGCACCGGCGTACAACAGGTTCAGGCGTTCTCGGGCGGCGGATTTCGCAACGCCAATGTCCAGTTCCTGATCTCCGGCCCCGATATTTCAAAGCTGACCGAGTATTCTGAGAAGATCCTTGCCAAGATGAAAACCATCCCCGATGCGGTTGACGTCGATTCGACGTTGATCGCCGGGAAGCCCGAGGTTCGCCTCGAAGTGGACCGCGCGACCGCCGCCGATCTCGGCGTCAGGGTCGGCGATGTCTCGCAGGCCCTAAATACACTCGTGGCGGGCCAGGAAGCGACGACTTACAGTGCTGGGACCGATCAGTATGAAGTTCGCGTACGAGCGATCAATCCGTTCAGGACAAGTGTAGAAGGCCTTAAACGTGTCATTGTCCCATCGACGAAAGTTGGCTGGGTGACGCTCGACCGTGTCGTTTCAGTCTCAAGCGGAACGGGCCCCAGTTCCGTGGACCGTACCAACCGCCAGCGACAGGTGACCTTGCTTGCAAACACCCGGCCGGGTGGTTCGGCGGCGAGCATTACCGCCGCGATCGATGCTTACGTGAAAGAGCTCGGCATCGATAAGGTCCCAGGTTACCGAACAGGTTACGTGGGCCAATCGAAGGAGATGGGTAAAGCCGGATTCTACTTCCTGCTCGCCTTTGCGCTGTCGTTCATCTTTATGTATATCGTGCTGGCAGCCCAATTCGAATCGTTCATACATCCGGTGACGATCCTCCTGACGCTGCCGCTATCGGTACCGTTCGGCATTCTGAGCCTTTTGATCGCCGGACAGACCGTAAACATCTTTTCCGGCCTCGGGCTTCTGCTTCTTTTCGGCGTGGTCAAAAAGAACGCCATCCTGCAGATCGATCATACAAATCATCTTCGGTCGCAGGGAATGTCGCGATATGACGCGATCATCCAGGCAAATCGTGACCGTCTTCGCCCGATCCTGATGACTACCATCGCGCTGGTCGCGGGCATGATCCCTCTGGTTGTCGCGACCGGAGCCGGCGCGGGCACAAACCGCTCGATCGGCGTTCTGGTTGTTGGCGGCCAGACACTCTGCCTGTTGCTGACGCTGCTCGCAGTACCCGTTTTTTATTCGCTTTTCGACGACCTGGCGGAACTTAGGATCTTCAGCCGGATCAATCGATTTTCTTCATGGCTCTTTGGCGGCATGAAACGTCGCGTTGCAACCGCGGCCGGCTCGATCTTGGGCAAACAATAGCGGTCATTTATATGTATCGGCTTTTATACATTCCAATAATACTGTTGTGCTTCGGCGGCCTCGCAGAGCTACGCTCTCAGGTACCGATACCTTCGCCGACGCCGGCCTCTGCCGACAGGCAGGACACAACACCGGATAACCTCAGGAATATTCCTGAAATAGCTCCGAACTATCGCTCTGACGATCGAAGCCTGCCCGATCTGAGCCGCGTGGGTGTCGACATGATGCGTCAGCGGTCGATCACCCTGAAAGAAGCTATCGAACTGGCGATAGAGAACAACAAAGACATAGAAGTTTCACGAAAGGCCCATTCCATCGCCGAGTTTGACCTTGCCGCGTCGCGTGCATTCTATCAACCGCGGCTTTCCGGCCAGGCATACTACGACCGCTCGACCACGCCGAACGTAAGCATTTTCAGCAATAATCAAAAAACCACCGTGGGTTCGCTTGTCGGAAATGCATCGGTTCAGGCATTCGCCCCGACTTACGGAACGGTGTTTACGGGCTCGTTCAATAACCAGCGCGTCACCACCGATAATCCGATCTCGATCCTTAGCCCGCAGTACAATACGGGGCTCAGCTTCTCGGTGACGCAGCCCCTGTTTCGAGGCCGGAAGTTTGACCAAACACGGCGAACGATCGAGATCGCGAAGCGAAACATCTCGCTGACGGATACGCAGTTTCGCCAGCGCTCGATAGAGGTGGTTGCCGGGGTCGAGCGTGCCTATTGGGACCTGACATTTGCCCTTCGCAATCTGCAGGTTCAGCGCGATGCCGTCCGCGATGCGCGGGATCAGCTCGAACACAATCGCCGTCTTGTCAGCGAAGGGCAGCTCGCCCCGATCGACATCGTTGCGGCGGAAACCCAGGTCGCAAATTTCGAACAATCAGTCTATGACGCACTGAATGTGGTGAATACGGCCGAGAATGTCTTGAAGAATCTGATCGCGCCAAACCGTAACGGCGCACTTTGGGCCGAGGCGATAGTTCCCGTCGAACCCGTCGAGGTTCCAACCCCTCGGATCACGCTGGCCGAGGCTCTCGATACTGCCCTCGAGAATCGGCCCGAGATCGAGATCAACAAGACCCAGAAGGACATAAACTTGCTCGACCAAAGGCTGTATAAGGAACAGACAAGGCCGCAGGTCGATTTTGTGGCCAGCTACAACACCTCCGGTATCGGCGGAGGCCAGAATCCCAATTTCAGCCCGACGTTTCCGACACCCTGCACCACCAATCCGGCGTCAGCCGCGTGTCAGCAGCAGCAGGCCAATCTTGCGCTGCTAACCGGAAATCCATTCGCAGGGCTTTTCGCTCAGCGCTATCCCGTTCTCCGTTTTGGGATCAACTTCAGCCTTCCGCTGTTTGGCGACAAGGCCGCCGAAGCGCAGCTTGGCCGTGCTCGTGTCGAAGCCGAGCGGATCGAGACCCAGCGCGAACAGATCGAACAGGGTATTCAGGTTGATGTTCGAAATGCGCTCCAAGGAATAAGGACAAATGAGGCCCGACTCCGATCTGCCGCTATTGCACGCGAGAATTCGGTCAAACAGTACGAATCCGAACAGCGAAAACTCGACGAAGGCCAATCCGATGTCTATAAGGTGCTCGAACGCCAGACAGCTCTTACGATCGCGAAAAGCAATGAGCTTCGCGCCCGCACCGAACTCAATAAGGCGATCGCCGACCTTGAACGTGCGACCGGAACCACGCTTCGGGCGAAAGATATCGTTCCAAAACTCAAAAAGTAGCAATTTTTGACAAACTTTTTTAGGTCATTTGCGACATATCCGCCACCTTGTGACATCTGGGATTTCTAACAACGCCGAGTTGCGCTAGGGTATCCGAGAGGGTGGGGTTTTCAGTACGAGGGGTCGGTATCGGGAACCTTGTGGACCGAGACGTTTTGTGTGGCGGCAGATGTCTCGACCTTCTGCGAATCGAAACATGAGAGCGGTATATATTGAAAACTTTGGCTCGGTCGACGGCCTCGAGGTGCGCGAGATCGCGGGCCCCGCGTCACCAACCGGCGACGAGGTCATGGTTCGCGTCAGGACAGTCGGGTTGAATCGAGCCGATCTTCTTCAAGTTCGGGGGCTCTATCCTCCGCCGGCGGGATATTCGCCGAACCGGCCGGGACTGGAGTTTGCCGGTGAGATCGTCGAGATCGGTGACGCAGTGAAGGACTGGCGAATTGGGACGCGCGTTTTTGGCATTGCAGCGGGTGAAACGCAGGCCGAATTCTTGATCTCCGATCGGCGTCTGCTTGCTCCTATCCCTGATCGACTTTCATTTATCGAAGCCGCTTGTATTCCGGAGGTTTTCATTACGGCCCACGATGCGCTCAGAACCTTGGGCGATCTTGGGACGCATCAAAGCCTGCTGATCCACGCAGTCGGGTCGGGCGTTGGCTTGGCAGCCCTGCAGCTAGCCAAAAGTTGGGACGCACTTGTGATCGGGACCTCGCGAACCGAAGACAAGATCCGGCGTTGTGAGGCGTTCGGCATTGATGTCGGCATCACGGTTTGGGACGCATCGAGTTTTGCCGACCGCGTCACCGATGCGACTCACGGACGGGGAGTGGATGTCATTCTCGATCTGGTTGGCGGTGCTTATTTTCCCGAGAATCTGAAATGTCTCGCGCCATTGGGACGCATGATCCAGGTAGGGCTGACGGCGGGACGCAAGGCCGAGATCGACCTTGGGCTGGTTCTCCAGAAACGTGCCCGGATCATTGGGACGACGATGCGTCCCCGAAGCCTCGAAGAAAAGGCGCTTGCCACAGAAAGGTTTGCGGGTGACGCGCTTGATCTGCTGGCTTCAGGAGCCATCGTACCGAATCTTGACCGTTCGTTTCCGGTCTCCGAAGTTCAAGAGGCGTACCGTTACCTTGAGTCAAATGAGAACTTTGGGAAGGTGGTGCTGGAGTTCTAGCCGTCGAGCCGCGCGGCGGCCTCATCGGTAACGATACAAAGGCCGGGGATGTCGTAGGCGTCAAGTTCTGAGAGCAGCGTCGCAGCTTGTTTGTAACTCAGCCCGCCGGCCTGGCGGCCTTTGAAGGAAACGACGGACCAGATCGGCGAATCGAGCTCGCATTCGATCGCCGAGGGAAAAACATCTCCGAAGATCGGCTCGCCAAGCGACCGCATCTCGAAGACGTTGTTTTTGAATCCGTGATCGGGTTTTCTGGCAAGATGCTGCTTCCCTGACCGCATTTCCTGAATTTTCATACACTTACCGACAGCGCTCAAGGATTTTACAAAAGCGCGTCGACGATGTAAATACTTTTTTCCACAAGGACAATGACATCTTCCGCAAACCGATCATGAACTTGTAAAATATTATTTCGAGATGCTTTATCGGAGATCGATATTGATGACAGGCTTTCCCGGATTTATCGCCGGGCGGCTGTTGGGGCGCCTGGCCAAACCGGAGACTCAGTACTTTATCCTCGTCCAACCGCCGTTCGTAAGGCGCGCGATGGACGAGATCGAATCGATAGCGGATGCCGCCAGCATACCTCTTGAAAGTTTTGTGATCATCGAGGGCGACATCACGCAGCCGAATCTGGGTATGTCTAACAGCGATCTTCAGACGATACAGTATGAAACGACCGATGTCTTTCATCTCGCGGCAGTTTATGACCTTGGGGTGAAAAAGGATATTGCCTTCAAGGTCAATCTCGAAGGCACAAAGCGGGTCAATGACGTCGTCTGTTCGATCAAGGATCTGCACCGATATAATTACATTTCGACGTGCTATGTGGCGGGAAAACGCACTGGCACTATCCGCGAAAGCGATCTCGAACATAAGGCAGGCTTTCGTAATTTTTACGAGGAAACCAAATACCTGGCCGAGGTTGAAGTTGAACGATTAAAGGGCCTTTTCCCGATCACGATATATCGCCCAGCGGTCGTGGTGGGTGATTCCCGGACCGGCGAGATCCCCAAATACGACGGGATTTATTACCTGATCAACTATTTACGCAAAGCGCCGTCCATCCTTCGCTTGCTAAACATAGGGAACGCGACTGTACGGCTGAATCTGGTCCCGGTAGATTTTGTAGTCGAGGCCATCGCCGCACTTGCGCAGGACGAGCAGGCCCTGGGCCGCACGATAGCCATCGCCGACCCGGCCCCGTTGACAACCGCTGAACTCTTCGACGTGATCGCTAAGGACCTGTCCGGACGCAGGTCAGAATTCAGTCTCCCTCAGCGAGTCGCCGAGTGGTTCCTGAACACCGGCATTTCACCGGGGGTCACCGGTCTGCCCCATTTTGCGGTTCCCTATTTCTTTATCGGCCAAAGCTATGACACCTCGGTCGCGGATGAGTTATTGGCCCGGCATGGCATCAGCTGTCCGCCTTTTGCCAGTTACGTCTCGAACCTGATCGATTTCGTTGAAGAGAATCCGCCAAAATAACCCTAATGTCGTACAAATCTTCGGCAGAGGAGGGCATCCAATCTGAAATGACGAGAGCAGGAGCCAGACTCTTGGTGGTGTTCTTTGCGGCGTTATTCGCCTCGACGGCGGCTGCACAGAGCAGACGCGTACAGCCAACACCGACGCCGACACCGGCGGATGATCCGATCCGCGTAGCCGTAGAAGAGATAAAGCTCAACGTCCTCGCATTCGATGCGAAAGGCGAGTTCTTTCGCGATGTAAATTCAAACGACATTCTGATCACTGAGAACGACGTTATTCATCTGCCCGAAAGCGTTCGCCGGATCCCTGCAAATGTACTGATCGTAATGGACACCGGCGGCGAGCTCCGGAGCCTGAAATCGCTCGACACCACCCGCAAGACGGCCTATGGCCTGGTGAATTCCTTACGCCCGGGCGATACGGTCTCGGTACTTCAGTACAGTGATAAGGCCGAGATCGTGGCGGAGTGGACAGACGACAAGGCTTTAGCCTTCGACGCGATCAAGAGGACAAAGTTCGGCCGGCGGTCGGTTTTTGTCGACGCGTTGAAGCTCGCAACCGACTACATGACGAAGGCGGGACTGGACAATAAGCACATGGTGCTGATCACCGATGGCACCGACAGCTTTGGCCGTTCGTCAGAGAAATTCGATGCGATACAGCGGTTGCTTACGACCGATATAACGGTCCATGTGCTTAGCTACACCGGTATGGAAGCGGCCGATATCGAGCCTCGAACAAAGGCAGTCTCGAACACGCCGCCCCCGAAAGCTATGCCTGACGAAATAGCAGCGACGCTGCCAAACGGAGTTCGGGATAAGGGCGTAAAGATCGGCCCGACGGTCAGTCTCGACCGCACACTGATCAATAAGATGAAGGCCCGAAAGGCCGATCTCAAGACCGCCGAAGAACAGCTCGAGGCGCTTGCGGTCAACACCAACGGCGAGTTCATCCTGCCCGCCGGCATTGACGAGATGAAAGACAAAGCGGCACTCGTCGCCCGTATGATAGATTCGTCCTATGTGGTCACCTATACGCCTAAGATCCCCGTCGTCGAAACCCGTGGGATCGCGACAAGAACTATCGACGTGACCTCAAAGCGCCCGGGCCTGATCGTCCAGGCCAGACGAAAGCTGTTGATCGACCGCACCAAGGACTAACCGAATTTGAGCAAAGGCATGAGCCGTTTGGGAGCGATCTCGACAGGTCAATGCGAACTGGCCGGCCGGCTGACGGTTGACTTGTCAAAGATCCGATCCAGCCAGAGATTCGTTAATTTCTCCTGCACGCTATTCGCCTTAAGGCGGTCGTTGAGGTTTTTGAAATCGACAAAATCAAGATGCTGATCCTGGTTAAAGCAGGAGAAGACAAAAAACTCTTCGCCGGTATGCGGATTGACGTGACGCTGTAAACACTGGGCACAGACCTCTTTCATCATGCACTGCATCGGGCTGTTTATCGAGCCGATCGCCGTATGTTTTTCGTTAAGGTAGGGTTTAAGGGTCGTGTGCCGAGCTTCGCGAACACCGTTCATCATACGGTCTGACCCGATGGCTATGATACGGTCAACATCTTTCAGATCGACGCGTTGTTCGCCGAGGCGGCCCTCGGCATATGCGATCATAGCCTGTACGATATTTCCGCGGAAATGTGCATCTTGCGGCCTGTGCGGGATGATCTCGTCGCCATGATCTGTTGACCAGACGACCTCGTCCGTCGCATTCTCGATCTCCTCGCGTTTATACAGATCAGCCCCATCTTTGTAGCCGGCGAAATAGACAACCTTATTGTTCTTCTCTCGAAGTGCTTTGGCGATCGAGAAAAGAACGGCGTTTCCTAGTCCGCCGCCGGCAAGCATTACAGTCTCGTTCTCCGTGATCTCTGTCGGCGTGCCGGTCGGCCCCATGACCAGAACTTCTTCACCTTCTTCCAAAAGCGAGCAGAGCCGCGACGATGTTCCCATCTCCAGAACGATCATCGAGAGCAATCCTTTCTCTACATCAACCCAGGCACCTGTCAACGCAAGGCCCTCCATCATCAGCCGCGTTCCGTCAACGATGGGTGCGCTGGTTTCAAAATTCTGAAGCCGATAGAACTGCCCCGGCTCGAATTTCCGAGCCTGAAGCGGTGCCTTGACGACCACCTCGACTATCGTCGGCGTCAAGCGCTCGACCTTCACAACATAGGCGCGGAGTTGTTCATCAAGTTTTGAGACAAGGGCCTTGAACTTTTCGGAAGGAAGGCCCGGACCTTGCCATGCTACCTCGTCCACGAATAGTTCAACCACTTTGGGGTAGCCGTGCTTGGCCGAAGCCATGGCCTTTACAACATTTCCGGCATATTGTGGATGATTGTCGCCATAGTAAGTGATGAACCTGCCGTTGTCTTCATAGGAGGTGAAGAATCCGGCTTCACCTTTTTCCGCCGGGACGGCATGAAATTTCCCCTCTCCGTCCTTGGTCAGCCGATACGGTTGGAAGAACTGTTTCCATTCGTCCATCTGAAATGTTCCCGGTTTTTCCTTTTCGTAGATCACGTTGGGCGACGTTCCCGCAGCAACACAAACCGTGCGTGCAGGGAATTCGTGTATCTCATTTGTTTTCTCAAACTTGCCAGTCTCAGCCAGATAGTTGAGCTTTTCGAACTTGATGGCCTTGATCGCTCCGTGTTCGTCCGGCACGGCTTCGGTCGGCGTCATGCATTCGACAAAATCGATGCCTTCTTCGAGTGCCTTTTGAACTTCTTCGTGATTGAGCCGATACGCTGGGCTGTCCTGCAAACGCTTGCGATAAACAAGCGAAACACCACCCCAACTCTGAACGAGCGGCACAAAGTTCGGTTCTTCGCCAAGAGCCGCCGCACGGGACCTTTCGGCACGGATCTCGCGGCCGTGTTCGAGGAATTCCTGTAGAATCCTGATCTCTTCCTCGTCAAATTTCTCAACGACCGCTTCCTCCCCAAATTCCTCTACGACCTGCTCATATTTCACTAGCATCTTCTCGCACTGCACAGGGTAGTACGCGAATATCTCGGTCGCCGTGTCGATCCCGGTAAGGCCGCCACCGATGACAACAGCTGGCAGGCGAACCTGCAAGTTCGAAAGCGTATCTTTCTTGAACGCACCGGTTAACTGCAAAGCCATCAGGAAATCGCTTGCCTGGCGGATGCCGCGAATGAGGTTGTTCTTCATCGGAACGATCGTCGGACGGCCGGCTCCGGTTGCGATGGCGATATGGTCAAAACCGAAATCCCACGCGTCCTCGATCGTCACGGTGCCGCCGAAACGGATCCCACCATAGGCTCGGAACTGCTTTCTTCTGGTCAGCATCAGCTGGACCATCGTCAGAAAATTCTTGTCCCATCGGACCGTAATGCCGTATTCGGAAACACCGCCGAACCCCGAGAGAATTCGCTCATCGAGCTGCTCGGTGATCTCCGAGATATCCTTGATGGGTTTAGGGCACGCTGGCCGCTGATCATTGGTTGATGTGGGCAATTCTGATCCGATCCACTCGCTCGGCAGCGGCTCGATCTTAAGCCCATCGATCCCAACTACGCCGAAGCCTTCGTTCAGAAGATAATGCGACAGCGTATAACCTGCCGGACCGAGCCCCACAACCATTATATTCTTTCCGTTATACGGAAGAGCGTATGGCCGCTTCGCGTTTAGCGGATTCCATCGAGCGAGGAGACTATATATCTCAAATCCATACGGCAGATCTAGAACATCGGTCAGCGAGGCGGTCTCAGCGAGGGGAATATTGACGGGTTCCTGCTTTTGGAATATACAACCCTTCATACAATCGTTGCAGATCCGATGGCCGGTTCCGGCGCACATTGGGTTGTCGATGGTGATGAGCGCGAGCGAGCCGATAGGGTCGCCCTGCTTTTTCAGCATGTGCATTTCCGAAATGCGTTCGTCCAGCGGGCATCCATCCGTCTTGATGCCCAGCGGGTTTCGATGTGTGGAGCCATCCTTCTCATGAAGCCCGGTCCGGCATGCATCCTTTTCACGCTCGTGGCAGATCATGCAATAGTCGGTCTCGTACAAGGCGTCACGTAAGGTGCCGCGATCGTCTGTCAGCTTGAAGCCGTCGCGCTTTCGCATCGCGACATCAGAGCCACGCATGATGTTGTGCAGTTTCGGTTCGGGGTGGATCAGGCTGACAAGGTTCTGATAGTCGAGCGGATGTGGAACCTTGAAGCTGTACCACTTCTTCGACTTCTTATGAAAGGCCGTAGCGGCCCAGGCCTCGATCACCGCAAGGGCGGCCTTGACAGCTAACAGGTCGCCGGTGGCGTCGGTCTCGAGTATGTACTTCGAATAGTAAGTACCGAAGAGAGAGTCTTTCAGCCTGTCATATCCGGCCGTAATGTTTGCAGCGATCTCAGCCGCGTGTTGCCTTCTGCTCAGACTCCCGTTTCCGACATCTTCGCTGCCGGCGGCTGATTTCTCTGCCGCCAAGAGTTCTTCTTCCGCCTCAATGAGTTCAGCGGTCATTTCGGCTATTGATAGCTCTTCGTCGTGACGGATCGAATCGCTGAAAGCCGTGTTCCTTAGTTCGACGACCGCTCTCCACAACTCACCCTCGTGAAACTCCACGAGTTGATCGGGCTTGAATCTCCGGGCAGCCCGTCTCTGAACGAAGAACTTGAACTTCCACAAAGGATTTTGGACCTTTATCGTATGTTCAAGCTCGCTTCGTTCTCGGGTTATATGAAATAATCGGGCTACAAAGTCCGAAAGGAATGGAGCTGAATCCGTGAGTATCTTCGACTCGACCTTCCGCTCGTACCCCTCGCCACGGGCCGCGATGTATTTCGTGAGGGCCTTGTGAAGCACCTCATCTTGATTTTCGACCTCGGCATAGAACGCATCGGCGAGTTTCTTCAGTTTTGCCGGGTCGAAAAGGTCCGAGAAGCGGAATCCGGCAATACCCAGTTGAATATCGTGCTCAGAAGAAATTGCGGCGAGATCCATAACTCATGCTCCAATGCCCAAAATATCGCATAAAAGGCAAATGAATATCATAGCATTCGCAATTTGCTTGATAAAATCCCGGGCACTTTCGAATGTTTCTGACATCAGAGTTATGTCGGATCTGCGAGCGGATTCTAAGGCCTATTCGCCCAAAAGGCGACGAAAAGCGGTGAAATGACGTCGTGAATGTGGTATAAAACAAGATTGCGCAGACGGTTCGGAGAGGATTTTTAGCAGTAGTTATGGAAAACGATCAGCGGTTAACACCATTGCCCGGTATGAAGGCGATACAGCCTCAGAGCCATATCGATTATTCGCCGGGAAGTTATTCTCCGGGATATGAGGATACGCCCGACAGCAAGCGCTCGTTGAAGCAGTATTTTCAGGTAGTCTACAAACGATTGCCGCTGATCATCGCGATCACGGTTCTCGCCACGGCTGCGGCTGCGATCTACTCTTACCGACTGCCCTCCCAGTACCAAGCTCAGACAGGTATCATCATTGAACCCCGCAAACCGGCGCAATCCCAAAAGGACGCTGTCACGATCAATCTTGGTGACGACGACCGATACTACAAGACGCAGTTGGAATTGCTGAAAAGCCCCGATCTGATGAAACGCGTTGTGGTCGCGCTCGGCCTCCATCGCGACCCCAACCTCTTCGGAGATTCGAACCGCGGGTTAATGGCCGGCATTAGGTCGTTATTTTCGGGTGAAGAAAAACCCGCTGACAAGCCAAACACCCTCCCGGTCATTTCCGATACGACAATGGCCACGGACAACAGTGTAAAGGTTCAGCTGACCCCTGAAGAAGATGCCCGGGCCTCGTCGTATGCCGCGCGGTTCGTTGTGGCTGTTGCGCCGGTCAATCAGACCAATATCGTCACCGTCGCTGTGACCACAACCGACCAGGCCCTCGCGCCGAAGGTTGCGGATAAGATCGCGCAACTCTTTATTGAGGAAAACGAACAGCGTGAGACTGGATTCACAAGGCAGGCCTATGACGAACTAGAGGAATCAATCGCAGGCCTAAAGACGACGATCGCAGAACAGCAGGACAATTACATTAACGAGATGCGCTCTAGCTACCTTGGTATGGGTGACAAACAGGGTGAGCTGAGAGCCGGCAATCTCGAAGGCCTATTGACCATGTGGCGAGAGGCGCAGAAAGATACCGGGCTCGCGGAAGCAAAGTATAATGCGGCACAGCGGGCAAAAGGCACCGGAGATATTCTTTCCATCATAGAAAGCGAGACGATCCTTAAGCTTCGTGAAGAGAATATGAAGGCGCAGTACGACCATCGCAAGCGCGTCGAGGAGGTTGATAAGAAGATCGACGAAGCCGAAGAGAAACGCAAGGAATTGCTCGCAACAAAAACCGAGAACCATCGTGACGTGATTGCGATCAATGCTAAGCTCGTCGAACTTAGGGCTCAAAAAGTTCGCATCGAGGGTGATATAGGCACCAAGATGAAGGCTGAGGCCAAGAAGCTAGAACAAGACGCCGAGAGGGAAGCCCTAGCAAACCTCGGGTCTCAACTAGCGGCTGCCCGTCAGCGCGAAGCAAAACAGAAAGCGGCGTTCGAGACCGCCGCGGCACGCGCCAACATCGAGGGGGTTGCTGAGACCCGATTGACGACGCTAAAGAGTTCGCTCGATGCGAATCAGAAGCTCCTCGATAATTACACCCAGCGACAGAAAGAACTGGAGTTGACGCTCTCGATCGACCGTCCGAATAACATTAAACAGCAAGCGGCCGCCGGACCAGCCGGCCTAACCGGGCCGGATCGTAAGAGAAATATTCTTGTTGCCCTGCTGCTCTCGTTTGCGGCCGGCGTCGGGCTTGCATTTCTGCTGGATTTCCTTGACGACTCTGTCAGGACCTCGGACGACATTAGCCGTCATTTAGGTCTGCCGACCCTTGCACTTATCCCGCACTCGGCGAACACTGACAAGAAGAAACTGCTTGGTTCCGGATCAACTGGAGGTGGTGGACCTTCGACCTCGCTGATCTCACTTGATGAACGGACGTCGCCCATGGCTGAGGCGTATCGCCACTTGCGAACATCGCTGCTGTTTTCAAGCGCGGGCAAGCCACCGCAAACGATCCTTGTAACCTCATCGCAGCCGTCTGAAGGCAAGACGACCACAGCAATAAATACTGCTATCACGCTCGCCCAAGGTGATGCGGACGTGGTCATTATCGACTGTGACCTCCGTCGTCCGAGACTGCACAGTCATTTTGGGTTGGACAATACGCGCGGCTTGACCAATTATCTTTCGGGTGACAAACAGACCGAAGGCTTGATCCGTACCTATAAAGAACTACCGAAGCTGAAGATCATCACCAGCGGCCCGATCCCACCAAACCCGGCCGAACTGCTTAGCTCGAACGAGATGCGCAATTTGCTCACGTTCCTGTCTGGGAAGTTCAAGCATGTGATCATCGATTCGCCGCCGGCGATCTCATTTACGGATGCCTCGATCCTTTCTACGCTGGTTGATGGCGTCGTGCTTGTCGCGATGGCGAACAAGAGTTCGATCCACTTGATGAAGCAGTTCAAGCACCGCGTAAGCTCTATCGGAGCTCGGATCTACGGCGTTGTGCTGAATGGCATCAAAGCAAATTCGACGGAATACTATTACTACGGGTCCGGGTACTACAATTACTATTCGCGAGCTGGTGACGACGAATCAACGCCGATGCTCGAAGATCAACAGAACGGCCCGGAGAATCGAACCTAACCTTCGAGGCGCCGCATTTGTCTAAGAAGGGCATCGGCGTGCTGGCGAGGGGCATTAATATTTGCCAGGACGATCTTTTCCGTATCGTCGCTTGCGTTGTCAATGGTCAGATTTCCGAAACCCAGCAGCCTCTGCATAACACTAGCGGAAACGGTCACGTCCTGAATGCGGCGGAGCGGGATGCTGCGAGTCTTTCGTGAGATAAAACCCTCGTCGATCTCCAGCTTCGATTCCGTCAATCGGTAGCTGATCATCTTCAGCCGGAAGTGAAACCAGGCGGGAATAAGAAAGAGCAGAAGGCCGAGAAGAATAGAAACGCCGATCGAGACAAACGCCCAAAGAAACATACTCGTCAAGGCTACAAGCAGTAATGCTCCGACGGCCGCCAGGACGTAACCGATCTTTACAAAAAGCAATGTGGGGCTGATCGAGAATATCTCCTTCTCTGCCGGAAGTTCAGGGCCGCCATCCTGTCGCCGCACCGCAACTTTGGTTTCTTCTTCGAACTCCAGCGCCTCGCCGCAATCGCGACAGAATTTTGCCTTGTCCGAATTATCCGCGCCACATTTTATGCAAAACATCTAACCCATTCTCCTCGCGAAAATCATATCCCAAAAACGCACACTTGCCACCATCCACGATCGGCAGCTACAAAAAAAGCGGCCGGTGCGTCCGGCCGCGGATGTCTTCCGACTAGTTGGAGAAGAACGCCACGCTGTTGGTGGGAACTCTTTGGAGGTCTTGCTAATTGACCAATCGCATCCGCCCGTCCGAAAGCCTGACCGCCACGGCATTTTGCTGGATGGTCAGCGGAGGGGCCTCTTTTTTGATAAGTTTTGCAACCTCCTTGTTGCTTACGCGCTGAACCCTGCTTGCCGTTGACGGATCGGAGATAGCGCTATATCTGGCGGAGATACGTCGAACGTACTCCCGTGTCTCGTTGAACGGCGGAACCGAATTGCCGTATCTCATTACTGCCCCTTCGCCGGCGTTGTAGCCTGCCAGGGCGAGGGTTACATTCTGGTCGAACATATCCAGGAGCATCCGCATATATTTGACGCCACCCTCGATATTCTGTTTTGGATCGTAGATATTCGTCACTCCGAGTCGGCGGGCGGTTGCCGGCATTAACTGCATTAGGCCGCTCGCCCCCTTATGCGATGTAGCTTTGATCTTAAACCCCGATTCCTGATGCATCTGGGCATAGATCAACAGCGGGTCGATGCCGTACTTTCGGCTCGATTCGACAATGTACGAGTCGTGAAGCGGATTTCCCGTCGTAAAACCTTTCATACCGCTGACGGTTCCGGAGAGCAATGTTGCCGCCTTTGATGCTGTATAGTTTGAGATCTCGCGGTCGGCAAACCCTTCGGATACACCCATGCGGCTCGTACGTCCTTCGGGTTTACTCTTTGCACCAGGGGCTGCATTTCCCTGCGTAGTTCCCGGCATCAGAAAGCGTTTGCCGTTTATCATTCGGGTACTGCCGGTCGGCGTAACATACGAGACAGTGCTCGCTGAAGGGAGAGTTTTTGAGGATACCGGGACGTGAGCGGGCCTTACGACCTGTACTCCCCTGGAGGTGTCAAAGTTGTCAAAGAAGCGGGGACGCTCCTGGGATATTGCGGGGATCGCGAAAAGCAGAGTGGTAAGTATTGTAAGGTGTGATCTTTTCATTGTGGATGAGCGTAGGCAGACAGGTATTCATCGGAATCGAACCTTGATCTCGGTCCGTCCTTTTGACCTATTTATAGAAAATGCGCAAGATGCCAGCCTTTCCACAAATTACAAGAAAATTCAACAACGTTGTGCGGCACTGCAACAGTGGGCAGTCGCAACTAGTAAGTAGTAGAATGTTTTCACTCAGGTACGTGTGTTTTTAGATGCTATACGTTTCGCAGATCCTCAATCGTCCAGTTTTTGATGCTCGCAATGAAAAGATCGCGGTCATCAACGATGTGATCGTGAAGTACGGCGAGGAAGAACATCCACCCGTGATCGGGCTTGTTGCTCGTTACCGCCGGCGGAATTTTTTTATGCCTAGCCGAGATTTTCGCGATCTGGGAGCCCACGGAGCGCGGATGACTTCGGCGATCCTGAACCTGACGCCGTTCGAACGACGTGAAGGTGAAGTACTGTTGGGTAAGGACGTTCTCGACAACCAGTTGATAGACGTGGATGGAAAACGGGTTGTCCGCGTAAACGATGTTCAGCTGATCGATACCGGCGATGAGTGGCGGGTGACGGGCGCCGACGTTAGCTTGCAGGGTTTCGTTCGAAGGCTCATGCCTAAGGGATTTTACGGAAGTGGTCGTCCGGTCGAAGTGATCGACTGGGCCGACGTGGGTTATCTCGCGACCGACACCGCGACCGTGACCGTGCAGTTGAAATCGTCAAAGGACAAGCTTTCACGGCTTCATCCTGTAGAGATCGCCCAACTTGCTGAATCTCTGTCGCCGATCCACCGAACTGAAGTGGTCGAATCATTAGATGACGAGATCGCTGCCGATACGCTTGAGGAGATGTCCACCGAGGCACAGGCCCGCATTCTAGAAGAGATGGACGAGGAACGCGCCGCCGACATCCTTGAAGAAATGTCGCCCGACGACGCGGTTGATGTGCTCGACGAGATGGACGACGAAAAGTCAGAGCAGCTTTTTGCCCTGATGGAGGATGACGAAAAAGCCGATGTCGCCGAACTAATGGCGTTCGAACACGACACCGCGGGCGGCTTGATGACGACTGAGTTTGTCGTCTTTCCAAAGGATCTGACCGTCGGCGAGACAATTCGGAGTCTCCGCGAAATGGCGGAAACGCCTAACATGATCTACTACATGTATGTTGTCGAAGAGGCAGGTTCCTGGAAGATCAGCGGGCTGATCAGCCTACGTTCGCTGATCCTTGCCGATCCCACAAAGAAGCTCGAAGAGGTGATGCGAACTGATTTTCGTTTCGCGCACCCTTCTGAATCCGCCGAGGAGGTTGCCCAAACGATCGCCGAATACAACCTCCTCGCACTCCCGGTGATCGACGATGAAGGCGACATCGCAGGCATTATCACGGTCGATGACGCGATGGAGATCCTACTACCCAAGAATCTGCAGCGGCGTCTTCCGAGGCTCTTTGGCTGATCGGTCGAGCTATTTGATCTTCAACACCTTGAGCAACGCCGGCATTGCCTGGAGTTGATCTCCGTGGTCGGCGCCAGTGTTTCCTGCGTATCCACGAATATGAAAGCCCTTCGCGTCTATCTCGCTCAATTGCTGCATACCCGCAGGGCCATTTCGGAGTTTGGCTGTACGTTTGAGCTTGAGAGTCGAGATCAGATAGTCGACACATTCGGTCGTGCTCGCGTAGGTGCCGGGAAAGATCTCCGAGTGTGAGATCAGAAACTTTTTATTCCCGGCAACAGCCTCTCGGGCAAATTTGATATACGAGTCGAGGTCGTCCGCCTTGATCACGCCGCCGTCGGCGAGGCGTTTCCCTTCGGGTACGTAGCTCGCGTGAATGCCGTCGAGCAGGAGGACGTTGTCTACACTCTGGAAATTCACATCATGCCGGAGGATGGCCCGTATCGCACCGTAACCCGCCGAAAAGCCGACCAGCGTGATAGAAGACCAACTGCTTTTCGCCCCGAGCTCTCTTGTTGCTTCGTCGATCAGGTTCTGAAACATTTCAGGCTGGCTAAACGGAGTGCCGTAAACCCGCGAGCCCGAGCCGAGATTGACGGTGATAAGCGCGGCCTTCGGAAAATGCTTGGCGATGTGATACTCCATCAGCCACGACACGCCGTGAAAGTGAATGATCAGCGGAACGGGTTGGTCAGCCTTTAGCTTTGGCCCGACAAAGAGGACCGCGCCTTTTAACGTTGCAAGCTCTGTCCGATGCCCCGGGACCTCGGTCTTCTCGATCCGCGGATGCGGCCGCGTTGTATCGGTCATCGGCGAAGGATTCTGAGACGCCTGCTGGGCAAACGCACTACTCACCCCCGAACCCGCGAGCAAGACCGCGACCAAAGGCCACATCAGTTGTCGCTTTGAGCAGAGTTTCATCGAGCGGCATTCTCTCCGCCACACTGTGGACATTTTTTCATACGTCACGCCGGTAGGTTCATCTTCCTCAGGATCTCTTTGAATCGAGGCTCGCCGTGAAGGCTCTTAAACATCACCGGCCAGCGCATGCTCGGCAGGAGTGTATTGCGGTCAGCAAACGACCGTTCGAGCCATGTGAGGGCCGCATCTTTGTCGCCCAAACCCGCATCGACCACCGCTATCTGAAACGCGACGCGTTGTCCAGAGGCATACTTGGCCTCAAGCTCTTTAAGTAGATCGCGCGCCCGTTCCTGCTGCCCGGTGATGGCATACGCGTAGGCGAGATTGCTAAGCGTGGTGTGCGACCGATTTAGCTCGACCGCCCTTTCGAGAGTTTTCACAGCGTCGTCATTTCTGCCGACAGTTAGATATGCGATACCGAGCCAATTATGTGTACCCCACCAGGACGGGTTGAGCTCGATCGTTTTTTTCAGTACGTCGATTCCCTGGTCGGTCTCGCCTCTTGCCACATGGATTAATCCACGGTTCACCGTGATTATGCCGGACAGAGGGTCCAGTTCCTGGGCGCGTTTTATGTCAGCGAGTCCAAGGTCACCGTTGCCCGAATCGCGGAGTCCGATAGATCGCCAGTGATAAACCGTCGGATAGTTCGGATTAAGCTCGATCGATCTCGCGTATGCCCCCTCGCTTTCGTCCCAGTTCCATGAGTAGCGCTCCATTAAACCAACCGTCGCATACGCCTCACCAAGCGACGGGTCCAATTCACGTGCTCGCTCAGCGTACGCCCGAGCCTTTGGCAAGGTCTCCGCCGAGCCCGTGGCCGCATACTCGTCAAGAAGCACGAATGAGTCCGCAAGACCGACGTAAGCCAGCGCATAAGAGGGGTCAAGGTCGACGGCCGCCTGAAACTCCTGGAGAGCTTTCTTAAGGTCATCACCCGTCCGCTTGTTCCATAGAAAGCGCCCGCGAAGATAGTGTTGGTACGCTTCGGAGTTCTCTGTATAGGTTTTTGCGATCTGCTGCTGCTGCGAGCCTGAGAGCTTCAATTTTAACTGCGATGACACAACCGTAGCGATGCGCTGCTGAATGTTGACAAGAGCGGCCGTCGTGCCTTCATAGCGGTTACCCCAGAACTGCGCTCCGTTTGAGGTGTTTATCAGATCGACCTGAATACTCAACCCATCGCCCCGCTGCATCAGGCGGCCAGTCAGCACAGAGCCAACGTCAAGCTCGCGTCCGATACCCTGCGGGTCATTCTCGCGCCCGCGAAAACTGAATGCGGTGCTCCGCGCGATGACTTTTAGATCGCGTATCTTTGTGAAATTATTGATCAGCGTCTCGGCCAAGCCATCGGCTAAGTAATCGTTTTCTTTATCACCAGTCGCATTTGTAAATGGCAGCACCGCGATCGAACTGATCTGCCCTGAACTGGTATAAAAATATCGATAGCCAAAGAAACCGCCAAGAACGATCACAGCCAGTGCAAGCGGAGCCAAGAGCAGGCGCTTGTCAAAGCCCTTGCGTTTCGAGACATCTGCAACTCCGCTCGGCAAGACAGCGGTCTGCTCGGTCGTGTGTATCTGCGCCCGAGTCGCCGCCTCGCTCGGCGATGCAGTCTCGTGCAGTATCGCCGTCTGCGGCTCATCGAACTGGCCGCCCGATGACGCCGCACGGTCTGACCTCGCCGGGCCTTCGAGCAGAGCATTGCCATCGTCGAGACAATACAGCAGCGTGTCGTCGTAATAATCTCTTCTACATTCGGGACAGCGTTTCATAGTTACTGGTTCGCCAGGTTTAGTTTTTTGAGCAATTCGTCAAAGCGCGGGTCGGACCTTAAAGGTTCGAGGTCGGGATCGACCTTTGCAAAGTCGAGCCACCAGGTGCCGCGTGCGTGCTCGCTATCGAGATATTGAAACGCAGTATCTTTATCGCCAAGCGCGGCATAGATCACGGCGAACTCGTAACCGTCCATCTGGATCGTCCATTTGGCACGTTTCAGCTCGTCAATTACCTTTTCCGCCTCCGAACGACGGCCGCTGGACGCATAGATCCGTCCTAGATTCATCAGTGGTTCGCCCGTGGCCCCGTCCATCAAGCTGGCCTTTCCCAGCATCGCGATCGCTCCTTCGCGATCACCTAGTCTTTCGATCGAGCGTGCCAAATGGGTGTGTGCGTACCAGAAGTTCGGATCGATCTCAACGGTCCTTCTAAATTGCTCGGCAGCGATCTCGTAACGGCCTGCGTAAAAATACACGAGACCAAGCATCGCGTTGTTCTCCGCCGAGAACGGTTCAAGTTCTACACCCCTCTGAGCCGCGGCAACCGCCTCATCAAAACGGCGAAGACAAGCTAGCATTACCCCCTGGTAGGTATGGGCCAGGCTGTAATTCGGATTAAGCTCGATAGCTTTGCGAAAGCCTTTATCGGCCGTGGACCAATCCTGGTCAAACCACGCGGCCACGGTTGCAAGTGACGCGTGAGCTTCGCCGAGGTTGGGATCCAACTCGAGCGCCCTTATCGCCGCCGCTTTTCCTTTTTCGCGGCCGTCGCTTGCCGAGATATACCAGCTCGAGTAATAGCAATAGGACAGCCCGTCATAAGCAAGGGCAAAGTTAGGATCGCGGGCTATCGCCTGATTGAAGTATTCAATACCTTTGTTATATCCATCCTCCGTGAATTTTCCGGCCTCGTATCGTCCTCTTAGATAAAGCTGATACGCTACCGGATCGGCTGTAGGCTGCTTGTTCACTTTCGCGACCTCGGCACCGGATAACCTGATACTCAGTTTTGACGAAACGTCGCGGCCGATCTCGCTCTGCAATGCGACGAGATCCGCAAGCTTTCGGTCGTATTGGTCCGTCCAGATCACGTTCTCGTCGACCACGTTGATAAGCTCAAGACCAAGGGTAATCTGATCGCCATGCTTTAAAAGCCTTCCCTTCAGAACAGCCTGCACGCCCAGCTCGCGCCCAAGCGATCTCGGATCAGCATCTTTGCCCTTATACCGAAAAACCGTCGACCTCGCCTTCACGTTAAGATTTGGTACCTGTGACAGACTTCGGATCAGCGAATCGGTCATCCCATCCGACAGATACTCGAGTTCCGGATCGCCGCTTTCGTTTGAAAACGGCATCACGGCGATCGAGTCGATCTGCTTTGCTGGAGCGAAATATCGATAACCAAAAAATCCGCCGAGCACGATCACCACAAGCGCAGCCGGAGCCAGCAGCAGCCGTTTATCAAAGCCGATTCCTTTCGAAACCTCCGGAACGCTGTTTGGTAAGACAGCGGTCTTCTCGGTCGTGTGTATCTGCGCACGAGTCGGAGCCTCGCCCGGCGATGCTGTCTCGTGCAGGATAGAGCCGTCTGCGGCTCATCGAACTGCCCGCCCGTTGACGCCACACGGTCTGACTTTCCGCTTGCCGGGCCTTCAAGCAGCAACTTGCCGTCGTCGAGACAATACAGCAGCGTGTCGTCGTAATAATCTCTTCTACATTCCGGGCAGCGTTTCATACTTTTTTAATCGACAAAGCCGACATTTCGCAGCAATTCCTTAAATCGCGGATCGGAACGAAGCGGCTCGAATTTTAGGTCCACTTTTAGGAACGGTATCCAGATCGCACCTTCGTTGCGGGCCTCATCTATACGAGCAAGTGCGTTCTCATGATCGCCGAGACCTGAATAGATCTGAGCGAAATTTAGTGCGGGTACGTACTCATGGCTCGAACGCGTTGCGAATTCTTCAAGGATCTTCTGAGCCTTATCTCGGTCGCCGGACACTGCATAAATGTATCCCGTGGTTCCTAAAGCCTGCGGGTCCATTGCCTCGCGCGGTGTTCTTTCGATGATCGCGATAGCCGAAGCCATGTCGCCCTTCGCAGCGTAGGCTTCGGCAAGAAAGGTATTCGAAATCGGGTAGCCCGGGACCAATTCGAGCACGTCCTTGAACTGTTCGATCGCCCGATCGGTCTGTCCCGACCAAAGCAGCATAACGCCGATTGCGTTGTTATTCGGCGCCGACAACGGATCAAGCTCGTGTGCATGCCGCAGCTCTCGGAGGCTCTCGTCAAACCGCGCCATCAAGCCCAAAAACCATCCATACCACATATGGACGATGGCGCTGCCCGGATTGAGAGCGATGGCGTTTTTGAATGCAGCCTCGGCGGCCGGATAGTCCCAATCAAAATACAGCTTTATCAGGGCGAGTGAATTGTGAGCTTCGGCGAGATCGGGGTCGAGCTGCAAAGCCTTGCTGGCGGCCTCTCTTGCCGACGACCGTGCATCGATCGGCGAAAACGAGAAGAACGAGAGTTCCGTGTAAGAATCAGCCACTCCGGCGTAAGCCGATGCATAGGCCGGGTCGATCGCAATAGCCTTCTCAAAATTCTCAATGGCCTTATGGAAATCGCCCGGCGTCCATTTTGCAAAGTGCGAAAGGCCTCGCAGGTAAAATTCGTGTGCCTCCGGACTCTGAGTATGACGTTTCAACAACGCGGCCTTGTCATCGACCAAAAGCTTTATCTTCAACGCGTCCACCACTGCCACCGCGATCTCATCCTGAATGTCAAAGATATCTTTCATCTCGCGGTCATAACGTTCGGACCAGAGATGATAGCCGTCCGCCGCGTTGATGAGCTGAGCCGTGATCCGCAAGCGATTGGCCGACTTTCGCACACTGCCTTCGAGGATCGTTTTTACTCCAAGCGTTTCGGCGATCTCCTTGATATTCGTATCCTTTCCTTTGAACGCGAACGCAGACGTCCGCGCCGCGACCTTCAGCCCGTCGATCTTGGCAAGCGCGTTGAGCAACTCCTCCGCGAGTCCGTCGCAGAAGTATTCGTTCTCCTGGTCCGCGCTCATATTTACGAACGGAAGCACTGCGATGGACGGAGCATTTTGCGCATCAGATGAAACCGGAGCCTTCGCGACGGATGGATCCAAGATCTGCGTCCGAGGTTCGCTCGATCCGACGCCGTCGGGCAGTATGGCGGTTGCCGGCTCCTCCATCGACGCCGGGCCGTAGAGCAACTCGCTTCCGTCGTCGAGGCAGAAGCTCATCGTCAGGTCATACTTTCTTCCGCACTGCGGGCACTTTTTCATACCAAATTGCCTGATCAGAATCCGAGGTGTTTAACCATCTCGATAT
>JAJTWY010000013.1 GCA_021463165.1 Pyrinomonadaceae bacterium
ATGGAGATCGAACTGATCGCCCCGATCGCGATGGAGAAAGGACTGCGATTCGCTATCCGTGAAGGCGGACGCACGGTCGGAGCGGGAACGGTTTCGGAAATTGTTGAGTAGCCGTCGGCTGAGAGCTGACAGCTGATTGCTGAATTATGTTAAACGAAAAGATTCGCATCAAGTTAAAGGCCTACGATCACCGCGTTCTGGACCAGTCCACCGCTGAGATCGTAGATACGGCGAAGAGGACAGGGGCAAGGATCGCCGGGCCGATCCCCCTTCCGACCGTCAAGAACAAATGGACGGTACTTCGCTCGCCGCACGTCGATAAGAAATCGCGTGAACAGTTCGAGATCAGGACGCACAAGCGTCTGATGGACATACTCGATCCGACTGCGGAGACTGTTGATGCGTTGATGAAGCTTGATCTGCCGGCTGGTGTTGATGTCGAGATCAAGGCGTTTGGAAAGAACTAGTTACGAAAGTTGCGAGAGTTACGAAGTTACGATTTGGGCTTCGCAACTTAGAAACTTCGGAACTTCGGGAACTTATTTATGATTAGCGGAATCATTGGTAGAAAAGTTGGCATGACGCAGCTGTTTGCTGAAGATGGAACGGTCACCCCGGTGACGGTCATCAAAGCCGGGCCTTGCGTTGTCGTCCAAACAAAGAGTGCGGCGGGCAGCGATGGTTACAATGCTGTTCAGCTCGGGCTCGTCGAAGATAAACCGATTCGCCTCAAGAACGTTTCGAAGCCGCTTCGCGGACATTTTGAAAAGACCGGCGGCGGACTTCCGCCGACCCGCGTCCTCAAGGAGATCCGGTTGAACGCTGAACCTGAGGCTTCGGTAGGCGACCAGGTCAAGGTCGATGTTTTTGCCGATGGCGAGATCGTTGACGTTGTCGGGAGATCAAAAGGACGTGGTTTTGCGGGTACGATCAAGCGGCACAAGTTCAACCGCGGCCCCGAAACGCACGGTTCGATGAATGTCCGTTCTCCCGGCTCGATCGGTCAGTCGGCGTATCCGTCGCGTGTGATCAAGGGAACCCGCTCGTCGGGCCACATGGGCGATGCACGAGTTACCGTGCAGAATCTGACGGTTGCCAAGGTCGATGTTGAAAACAATTTGCTGATGGTCCGCGGAGCTGTTCCGGGGCCGAACGGCGGACTTGTAGTTGTGAAAAAAGCGTAGTTGGCGGTTGGAAATCGGCGCTAGACCGCCGGCCACCGATGACTCGAACGGAGTGAGATTATGCCTACCGTAAAGGTTCGCAATTTGAAGAACAAAGAGGTCGGAGACGTTGTGCTCAACGATGCCGTGTTTGGCGTCGAGTTGAACGAGGCGTTGATCCATTCGGCCGTTATGAATTACCAGGCCAACGGGCGTCAGGGGACTTCGGCGACGAAAACTCGCGGAAATGTTTCCGGTTCGGGCAAGAAGCTTTGGAAGCAGAAGGGAACGGGCCGCGCCCGTATCGCATCGCTCCGATCGCCTCTCTGGAAGGGCGGCGGTAACGTCCATGGCCCTCAGCCGCGTGACTGGTCATATCAGATGCCGAAGAAAATGCGTCGCGGAGCTCTGCGTTCAGCATTGTCGGAAAGGCTTCGCGAAGGGAATCTGATCGTGATCGATGAGTTTTCGTTCTCTAATCCGAAGACAAAGGATTTCGTCGCGGCGATTGGTTCGCTCAAGCTATCGGACAACGGCAAAGTCGTTAAGACCTTGATCGTCGATTCTCTGGACAACGCGAATCTGATACTTTCGTCGCGTAATGTTGAGAAAACGAAGGTCACTAACAGTTTTGGGCTCAACATTTACGACATCATCTATCACGAAAAGCTTTTGATCTCGAAAGCAGCTGTCGAAGAGCTGACCAACCTGCTCGATCCGAAGCGTGAAGGTGCCAAAGTAGAAGACGTCCCGGTCGTGGAAGAGAAACCGAAGGCGAAGAAAGAAGCTAAGCCGAAGGCTGAAAAAGCCCCTAAGGCGGAAGCCGCGCCTGTCGAAGAGGTCGTGGAAGAAAAGGCGACTGAGGAAGTGACGGAACCAACGCAAGAGACAGAGGTCGCGGCGGCTGATACGGCGGTCGACGAAACCCCGGCTGCGAATGAGGCTCCGGCAGAAGCGGTGAGCGAGGAGGCTGCGAAAGATGAGTAAGATGGCAGTTTGGGACATTTTGAAGTCGCCCGTCGTGACCGAAAAGAGCGTGATCCTCAAGGAGGATTCGACCGATGAGGACAGCAACCGGAATCAAGGCCAGGTGTTGACCTTCAAGGTCGATAAGAAGGCGACCAAGACGGATATCAAAGGAGCTGTCGAGGAGATCTTCAATGTGAAGGTCGCCGCTGTTCGGACGATCCAATATGACGGTAAGGTCAAACGCCGCGGCCGTATCGAAGGACGCAGGGCAAGTTGGAAGAAGGCATACGTTACCCTTCGCAAGGGCGAGCCGATGGTGGATTACGCGGAAGCGATATAACGAATGATGAATGCAGGGTGATGAACGCAGAATAGCGATAATTCATCATTCTGAATTCTGAATTCATCATTTAAGAATATGGGAATCAAGAGATTAAAACCGACATCGCCGGCACGCAGGTATCAGACGTACCTGACTCGCGACGAGCTGACGCCGGGAGCAGTACCCGAAAAATCCCTGCTCGAAGCAAAGAAAAGGATCTCGGGCCGCAACAGCGACGGACGAATAACCATTCGTCGACGCGGCGGAGGCCATAAGCGCCATTACCGGATCATCGATTTTAAGAGAGATAAGGCCGGTATTCCGGGCAAGGTAGCACAGATCGAATACGATCCGAATCGCTCGGCACACATTGCTCTTATCAACTATCTCGACGGCGAGAAGAGATACATTCTTGCCCCGCTCGGGTTGACTGTTGGTACGACGATCCTCAGTGGGGAAGACGCCGATATTTTACCCGGAAATGCATTGCCGATCGCGAATATCCCGCTGGGCACACAGGTGCATAATGTCGAAATGAGGCCCGGCAAAGGCGGCCAGATGGTTCGCTCGGCAGGTGGATTTGCCCAGATCGTTGCTAAAGAAGGTGATCACGCGCAGCTCAGGATGCCGTCGGGCGAGGTTCGCAAGGTCCCCGTGGTTTGCTATGCGACGGTCGGTCAGGTTGGTAACACTGAGCACGAGAATGTTTCGCTGGGCAAGGCGGGACGAAGCCGCTGGATGGGCAAACGTCCGAAGGTTCGCGGCGTCGCCATGAACCCGGTCGATCACCCGCACGGTGGTGGTGAAGGTAAGACCTCAGGCGGACGCAATCCGGTAACTCCATGGGGGCAGCCGACGCGAGGATACAAGACCCGCAGGAACAAACGCACGAGCAATATGATCGTCAAAGACAGGAGAAGAAAATGATGAATGATGAATGATGAATGATGAATAAAAATCTTCATTCTGCATTCTCTATTCGGAATTCTGCATTGGAATTATGCCACGTTCATTGAAAAAAGGACCGTTCATCGATCTTAGCGTCCAGAAAGTTCTGTCGAAGATCCTGGCTGGCGGAGCTAAGCCGCCGGCGATCAAGACCTGGTCGCGACGCTCGACGATCACGCCGGACATGGTCGGTTTGACCTTTGGCGTACACAACGGCAAACGCCATATTCCGGTATTTGTTACCGAGAACATGGTCGGACACAAGCTAGGAGAATTCTCGCCGACCCGTTTGTTCAAAGGACATCCGGGGACAAAAGCAGAGAAGATGGCGAAAAGGAAGTAGTCAGCGGTCAGCGGCCGCTCGTCTGATAGGACAAGGGCTGAACGACTGACAACCGACAACTGTTATGGAAGCTGTAGCAAAAACAAAATATCTAAAGGGCAGTCCGCGAAAGGCTCGTCTCGTGATAGATCTGATCCGCGGTGCGAATGTTTCGCGTGCGTTGTCGATCCTCAGGTTTACAGACAAGCGTGCTGCCGATCCGATCGCAAAATGTCTTAATTCGGCGATCGCGAATGCGACTTACAAAGCCGAGCAGCAGAATATCGCGATCGATCCGGATAGTCTTTGGGTGAAGGCGTGTTTTGTCGATATGGGGCCGACGAAGGGCCGCAAGCGCATGCGCCCGGCGCCGCAGGGCAGGGCATATCGCGAACAGAGACATTACTGCCACATCACGATCGAAGTGACGAGCGAGGAAAAGGCGAAGAGCGAACAGGAGCTCGCGCTTGAGGCCGCCCGTGCCGAACGCATAGCGGCTCGTAGGGCTGCCCGTGCCGCCGCTCCGAAGAAAGAGGCTAAGAAGGTAGAAAAGCCGGTCGCTGCTCCGGTCGAGGAAGTGATTGACGAGCCTGCCGTCGAGACGGTCGAGGAAACGGCCGCCGTAGCGGCTGAAACGGCTGAAGCGGTCCCTGAGGAAGCTGCGTCCGCCGAGGAAACGGTCGGGGCTGCCGCGGATGAGGCGGTTGCCGATGAGGCGCCGGCTGCGGAGGAAACGGTCGGGGCTGCCGCGGATGAGGCGGTTGCCGATGAGGCGCCGGCTGCGGAGGAAACGGTCGAGGCATCTGCTGAGGAAACTCCGGCGGCAGAAGAGGCACCGGCCGAGGATGCTCCGAGTGAGGAAGCAGAAGAGGAAGGCGAGAAGCAATAAATAGACGTGCGGACATAAGTGTCCGCGCTCCGATTAATATGGGACAGAAGGTACATCCATACGGCTTTCGGGTCGGATACAACAAAGATTGGCACTCGCACTGGTTTGCGAAACAGGATTTTGCGAAATTCCTGGCCGAGGATCTGAAGCTGAAGCGGGATCTTAAGAAGAAATTTGCCGGCGGCGGTGTTTCGCACATTGATATCGAGCGTGCGGCAACCCGTTTGAAGATCATCATCTACACCTCGCGTCCGGGCATCATCATCGGCCGTAAGGGAAGTGAGATCGAGGCGCTTCGCGAAGAGCTCTCGCGAAAAACGGGCAAGGAAGTGCTGGTATCGATCCAGGAGATCCGGCATCCGGAGCTCAATGCCCAGCTTCAGGCCGAGAAGATCGCCCAGCAGCTCGAGAAGCGGATCATGTTCCGCCGTGCAATGAAGAAGACGATCGAAGAAACCCTTCGTTTCGGTGCACAGGGCATCAAGGTAATGATCGCCGGCCGGTTGAACGGAGCCGAGATCGCTCGTACTGAATGGTCGCTGCAGGGCCGTTTGCCGCTGCACACGCTGCGTGCGGATATCGATTTCGGATTTGCCGAAGCCCTTACGACATTCGGCATCATTGGTATCAAATGCTGGATCTACCGCGGCGAGATCCTCGATCCGAACGCCTCGATGGCACGTGGCACCACGACCGATCCGATGAACGAGGTCAAGGTCGATCGCAGTGCCCGACGCAACGATCGCGGCCCGCGGAGGGACGACAGAAGGTAGTGGAAGGTGAACAGTTAATAGTTTTGTCGCGGAAGATGCCGAAACTAAGAACTGATGACTGACAACTGGAGAGATTATGTTACAGCCAAAAAAGGTCAAGCGACGTAGAGTGATGAAGGGACGCATGCGCGGTAAAGCGACGCGTGGCGAAAAGCTCAGCTTTGGCGATTTCGGCCTTAAGACGCTTGAAGCAGCCTGGATCACCGATCGTCAGATCGAAGCCGCTCGTATCGCGATGACCCGTCACGTAAAGCGCGGCGGAAAGATCTGGATCCGCATATTCCCGGACAAGCCGATCACCAAGAAGCCTGCGGAAACGCGTATGGGTTCCGGTAAGGGAGCCCCTGATCACTGGGTCGCAGTCGTCAAGCCGGGTCGTGTCCTTTACGAGATCCAGGGCGTCGATGAGGGGCTGGCTCGCGAAGCGATGGAACTGGCCGCTCAAAAGCTGCCGATCAAGGTCAAGTTCGTGACCCGTGCTGACCTCGAAGGAGGCGTTGTTTAGAGATGAAAAGGAAAGAACAGCTCGATCAGCTTAGCGAGATGAGCGTTGACGAATTGAAGGATCAGGCGGACGCGTTGAAAGAATCGCTCTTTCGTCTGAAGTTCCGCAAGGCACTCGGAATGGGTGAGGTCCTGAAGGATATTCGCCGCGAGAAGAAGACGCTTGCCCGTGTTTATACGTTGCTGAATCAGAAAGAAGCAAAGGCTTAACGGAGTGAGCCGGCCGAGGCTGGAACTCCAAAAGGAAAGAAATGCCAAAGAAGAAGAACGAAGAGATCGAAGGAGCAGTAGCCGAGGAATCGGTCGAGGCCGTTGTGGAAGAAACCGCGGTCGAGGTCGCGGCTGACGAGGCCGCTCCGGTTGAAGAAGCTCCGGCTGCCGAGGCTGAGACGGTGGAAGAAACGGCCGTCGAAGCAGCCCCTGAGGTTGAGGCTGCTGCGGACGCGGAGGCCGCTCCGGAGGCAGAAGCCGCACCGGCAGAGGAAACCGTTCCGGTGGTCGAAGAGAAGCCAAAAAAGGCGGCACCGAAAGCGAAGGCCGCGAAGACTGCGAAGAAGGCGGTAAAGCCTGAGGGGGAGGCTGAGAAGAAGGTTCACAAGCGTGCCGAACGTGTTGGCATCGTCTCTTCGGACAAGATGACCAAAACGGTCACGGTCCGTGTTGACCGCCTCGTCAAGCATCCTGTTTACCGCAAATACGTCAAGCGACGGAAGAAATTCATGGCTCACGACGAGCTTGGAGCGAGGACGGGTGACAAGGTGAGAATTCAGGAGACCCGCCCGCTTTCTGCAAGAAAGCGATGGCGCGTGGTCGAGATCCTTCATCGGGCTGAACTATAAAGTGATCGTCAGTTGTCAGCCGCCAGTTTGTCAGAAATGGACATTGAACTGGAGACCGACAACGGATCACTGAGAACTGGAGAAAGTTATGATTCAGATGCAGACCTCCTTGGCGGTCGCGGACAATTCAGGAGCGAAACGGGTCGAGATGATAATGCCCGTCGGCGGCTCGACATCGAAGATCGCCCGGCTCGGCGACACGATCAAGGTGACCGTTAAAGAAGCCGCGCCGGACGGTACGGCCAAGAAAGGTAAGGTTTACAACGCAGTGATCGTTCGCACGCGTAAAGAAGTTCGCCGAAAGGATGGAACTTATATTCGATTTGACGAAAACGCCGCTGTGCTTATCAAAGATGATGGCACGCCGATCGGAACCCGTGTGTTCGGCCCCGTGGCCCGCGAGCTTCGTGAGCGGAATTTTATGAAGATCGTTTCGCTTGCACCTGAGGTTATTTAGGACTAGATGGGACCTATAGGGCGTGTTCGTCCTATTTGATTTGGAAATGAAAGCAACAGCTAAGACAGGAACAGTCAAAAGCAAGATCAAGCGCGGCGACACCGTCGTCTTCATCGCCGGCAAGGAATACAACCGCTTCGACAGCAATGAAAAGCGGCAGCCTTATCGCGGCAAAGTGATCGCTGTGGACGCTCGAAACGGCAAGGTAAAGGTTGAGGGAGCGATGCTTGTGAAGCGGCACCGGAAGCCGATCCCGCAGATGAATCGTGAGGGCGGGATCATCGAGCAGGAAGCGTGGGTGAGCGTTTCGAATGTTGCCCTGATCGATCCGGAAACCGGTAAACCCACCCGCGTAAAATACGAGGTTCGCGATGGTGAGAAGGTTCGCGTAGCGAAAAGCGGAAAAGTGATCCCGGAAAGCGGGCTATATAAGCGTGAGCCGAAGAAGAAGGACGAATCGACCGACGAAGCAAGCTAGGAGTTTTTCAGTCTGGAAACGGAGCGATCTGATAGCTAATTTGATATCTGAGATCTGAAACTATTGCCGGAACCCAGACGAGCTAAGGAGAAGCCGAAGACATGGCCAGGTTAAAGGAAAAATATAAAAAGGAGATCGCTCCGGCGCTTGCCAAAGAGTTCGATATCAAGAACCCGATGGCGATCCCGAGGATCGAGAAAGTTGTGGTCAACATGGGGCTGGGCGAGGCGAGTGCTAACGCCAAGATCCTTGATGTTGCGACGGAAGAGTTGAAGGCGGTGACCGGGCAGAAACCGGTCATCACGAAGGCGAAGAAATCTATCGCTGCCTTTAAGCTTCGCCAAGGGATGTCGATCGGTACGATGGTCACGCTTCGCGGCGACCGCATGTACGAATTTCTCGATCGCCTGATCGCGGTCGCTCTGCCGCGAGTTCGTGACTTTCGTGGTATTTCGGGCAAGGCGTTTGATGGCCGAGGCAATTATACGCTCGGCATTCGTGAGCAGCTGATCTTCCCGGAGATCGATTTCAACAAGGTAGATAAAACGCGCGGTATGAATATTTCGATCGTTACGACCGCGACGAATGACGAGCAGGCACGCTCGCTTCTAAAAGCATTGGGAATGCCGTTTAGGCAGTAGATCAGAGAGTTTATGGCAAAGATCAGCAAAATTGTTAAGAACGAAATGCGTCGCGAAACGGTTAAGCTCTATGCTGACCGCCGGGCAGCTGCAAAGAAGATCATCAACAATCCGAAGTCGACGCCTGAGGAAGTCGATGCGGCGGTTTTGAAACTTCAGAAGATGCCGAGGAACGCCAGCCCGTCAAGAGTTCGCAATCGTTGTTCGCAGTCCGGCCGCCCACGCGGTTTTCTGAGGAAATTCGGCATATCGCGTGTTGCCCTCAGAAATTTGGCACTCGAAGGCCAGATCCCCGGTGTTGTGAAATCCAGTTGGTAAAGACAGGACCTATAGAACCGAAAAGGGCGTGTACGTCCTAGTTTTTGAAGAGTGTTAGAGGTTTAGAAGATGACAGATCCAATAGCCGATATGCTTACGCGAATTCGCAATGCAATTGCTGCGAATCACACACGCGTCGATATTCCCGGCTCAAAGCTGAAGATGGAAGTAGCCCGAATTCTGAAGGAAGAAGGCTATATCAATAACTTTTCGACCAAGGGCGAAGGAGTCAAATACATGATTCGTGTATTTCTTCGGTACGACGCCAAAGGGGTTTCGTCGATCACGCACCTTTCGAGGGTTTCGACTCCCGGACGCCGTGTTTATGTTGGCTCGGCAGAGATCCCGAAGGTCCTGGGCGGATACGGGATCAATATCATATCGACCTCGAAGGGGTTGATGAGCGGCAAACGTGCGAAGGCGGAGAAGGTCGGCGGCGAAATATTGGCGCAGGTTTATTAACAGTTGGCAGCGGTCAGTTGTCAGTCGTCGGTATCCCGAAACTGACAACCGAAAACTGACAATCGACAACTGAGGAAGTTATGTCAAGAGTAGGAAAAAAACCGATTTCGATCCCGTCAGGTGTGACGATAACGATCAAGGAATCGGAGATAGAAGTGAAAGGGCCGAAAGGAACGCTGACGACGCCGATACCGGCGGGCGTGACCTTCAAGCACGAGGACGGCACGCTGACGGCCGAACGGTCCAGCGACGACCATGCTGCGTTTCACGGCCTCGCCCGTGCGCTGGCGAATAACGCCGTGGTCGGTGTTACCGAAGGCTTCAAAAGGGAAATGGACATCGTTGGGGTGGGTTACAAAGCGGACGTGCAGGGCAAGAAGATCCTGTTCTCGTTGGGCTATTCGCACCCGATCGAGTTCCCGCTGCCTGATGGTATCGAGGCGAAAGCGGAGCGCGTAAACACCAAGGCGTCGATCACGCAGTATCAGACGACGATCACGTTAACAGGAATCGATAAACAGAAACTGGGTCAGGTCGCGGCCGAACTGAACCGGCTCCGCAAGCCTGACGCGTACAAGGGTAAGGGGGTCCGGTACGCAGAGAAATTGTACCGGTTGAAGCCCGGTAAGACCGGTAAATAGTAAATCGCGGATCGTGAATAGAAAGATACGCTGTTTGCGATCCACCATTCACGATCGACTAAGAATATGTCACAGAAAAGCAGAGCAGATATTCGTCAAGGCGTCCACAGCCGTATTCGCAAGAAAGTGCGCGGTTCGGCCGATCGTCCGAGACTTGCTGTATTTCGTAGCCTGAACCATATCTACGCTCAGGTCATCGACGACAAGTCGGGCAAGACATTGGCTACCGCATCGACAACCGAGAAGGCGCTGGCTCTCAAGACCGGCGGCAATCTCGAGGCCGCTAAGGCAGTGGGCAAGGCGATAGCCGAAAGGGCCCAGAAGGCAGGTATTTCGACGGTCGTTTACGATCGCGGCGGTTACGTTTACCACGGCCGTGTCAAGGCGTTGATCGATGCGACGCGTGAGGCCGGACTGAATAAGCATGAGGCTGCGGCTGAAGCGGCCGCTGCCGAATAGGGGATTTTACACTGCGGAGCATTCCGCGAGCTGAATATGATCAAGTCTAAACAGAAAGTTGCCGCGGGCGGATTGCTGCTCAAGGATCAGTTGATCTCGATCAACCGCGTGACCAAGGTCGTCAAGGGCGGAAAGAATATGTCGTTCGCCGCGTTGGTGGTTGTCGGAGACGAGGCCGGACACGTAGGCTTTGGCACCGGCAAGGCGAAGGAAGTGCCGAACGCTATCAAGAAGGCGGTCGAGGCCGCAAAGAACAACCTGATCCGCGTTCCCTTGATCGACGGCACATTGCCGCACGAGATCATCGGAGAATACGGAGCCGGGCGTGTTCTGCTCAAACCCGCCGCCGAGGGTACTGGCGTTATCGCAGGCGGTGCCGTTCGTGCGGTGCTGCAATCGCTTGGCGTTCACAATGTCCGCACTAAGATCCTCGGTTCGAACAACGCTCACAACGTTATTCGGGCGACCTTTAACGGCCTGTTGCGAATGAAGGATCCGCTCGAGGTTGCGAGACTGCGTGGCAAGCAGGTTGAGGAACTGGTTTAGTTAGCCTCAGAGCTATGAGGCCGGCTCCGATGAGATCGGAAACCTCCTAAGCTCCGGAACTTGAAACTTAAGAAAATGGCAAAGAAAGCTGAAAAGAAGGATGGCGGTGAGATCAAGATCCAGTATTACCGGAGCATGATCGGATACGCGCAGAAGCAGAAGGACGTTGTCAAAGCGCTTGGCATAACCAAGCTCAATCAGACAGTCACTCGTCCGGATACGCCCGCGACGCGAGGTGTCGTCGCAAAGGTCCCGCATCTGTTGAGGATCGTTGAATAGATGTTCTTTGACCCCGGATCTTTGGCCTCGGAATAGGCCGAAGATCGGAGGTCCAGGATCAAAGGTCAAAAAGTTATGGCTTTAGCATTGAACAATTTACATCCGGCACCGGGTTCCACGCACAAGAAAAAGCGTGTTGGCCGTGGGCCCGGTTCGGGGCTGGGCAAGACGGCCGGGCGCGGACATAAGGGACAAAAATCCCGCTCGGGTTATTCGAGCCGTCCGGGTTTTGAAGGCGGCCAGATGCCGCTCCAGCGTCGGCTGCCGAAGCGCGGATTTACGAATATCTTTAAGAAGGCGTGGCTTGAGATCAGCCTGGCCAAGATCGAGGAGAATTTCAATGCCGGCGACATAGTCACGCCGGAGATCCTCCACGAACGCGGCCTCATCAAGAAGGCCAAGCACGATCTTGTGATCCTCGGAACCGGAGACGTCACAAAATCGTTACAGATATCAGCACATCGCTTTACAAAGACTGCGAAGGACAAGATCGAAAAGGCCGGCGGATCGGCAACAGTGATCACCAAAGCGGCTGAAGACGCCGCATAGCAGTTGTCAGTCGCGGTGTGTCCGGCTGTCAGAATGGCAACGCCGATAACCGATAATTGACTGCCGACAACTGATAAATATATGGAGAAGTTTTTTAGCGCGGTACAGAACATGTTCAAGGTGCCCGAGCTGCGGACGAGGATACTCTTCACGCTCGGGCTTCTCGCCGTGTATCGTTTTGGTGCCCACGTTCAGGCCCCGGGGATCAACGGAGCCCAGCTCGAGAGGGTATGGGCCGACGTCGCCGGTACGCTTCTGGGCGTTCTAGATCTGTTTTCTGGCGGTAACTTTCGGACTATCTCGGTCTTCGCCTTGGGTGTTACACCTTACATTACCGCGTCGATCATCATGCAGCTGCTGCCGGTTCTCTCGCCGGCTGTCAAGAAGGTTCAAGAAGAAGGCGAGGTCGGCCGTCAGAAGATGAATCAGTGGACACGTTACGGCACCGTCGCGCTATGTTCGGTTCAGACCTTCTTCGTCGCTACCTGGCTGTCGCGAAATCAGATCATCCCCGAGACATGGACGGCAACGGCAATGATCGTCGTTACGCTTACGACGGGTACGATCTTCGTGATGTGGCTCGGTGAACAGATAACTGAACGCGGCGTAGGAAACGGTATTTCGCTTCTCATCTTTGCCGGTATCGTCATCGGGCTGCCCCAGGGAATACAGCAGATCGCAGGCCGCGTAAGCGCCGGCGATCCGATGCAGACGCTTGGAGTTGTATTTCTTATCGTTGTGTTGGTGGCTCTGATCGCACTCATCGTTTATGTCGAATCGGCCCGACGACACATTGCGATCAGCTATGCCAGCAGACGGGTCGGATCGCAGACATTCAGAGGGCAGGAAACAAGCCTTCCGTTGAAGATCAATATGGGTGGTGTCATCCCGGTCATCTTCGCATCGTCGGTTCTGGCAATGCCGCAGACATTATTCTCGGCCTTTCCGCCCGATCCGAATGATCCGAATGCGACCTGGTCGAAGATATCGGCGTTCTTCCAGCAGTTTCACGGCGGCGATCCCTATTACGAACTCGTTTTTCTCTCGTTGATCGTCGTATTTACGTTCTTCTATATAACGATCATTTTCAATACGGATGAGGTGGCGGATAACCTTCGGAAACACGGAGGATTTATTGCCGGTATTCGCCCTGGTGCCCCGACTGCGGAGTACCTGAACGGAATTCTGACCAGGCTCACCACGGTTGGTGCTATTTACCTGGCTTTCGTGGCATTCGCCCCTCAGCTTTTGCTGAGCGGCTTCAAGGTGGCCCGGCTGCCGTTCATCGGCACCTCGATAGACAACTTTTTGATGGGTACGCCCGGACTTAGCTGGATCCCAACCGGGCTTGGGTACCAGTTTTACTTCGGCGGAACGAGCTTGCTGATCCTCGTTGGCGTGGCAATGGATACTGTTGCTCAGATCGAGGCCCAGCTGGTGATGAGGAATTACGAAGGGTTTCTCGGTTCCGGCTCAAGGCTTAGAGGTCGGCGATCATAACTTATTTCATCACAGAGGACACAGATGCCGCAGAGTGACTTTGGTTTCTCTCTGAATTCTGTGTCCTCTGTGGTAAGACGTTTCGATGGATAAGGTCATTGTATTGATAGGTGCACCCGGAGCCGGGAAGGGGACTCAGGCAAGGCTGCTTGACGAACGTCGGGGAATCCCGCAGATATCGACGGGCGACATATTTCGCGAGATGAAAACGCTCGATACGCCGCTCGCACGCGAGGTGCAGGACATAATGGCATCGGGCAAGCTGATCTCGGACGACCTGACCTATAAGATCGTCCGCGAGAGGACCTCGAAAGAAGACGCGGCGGGAACATACGTTCTGGACGGTTATCCGCGAACGGCGGTTCAGGCGAAACAGCTAGAGGATCTGGCTAAAGAGCAAGGGAAGGAGATCGTCGCGATCGAGATCGATGTCGACCGCGAAGAATTGATGAAGCGGCTGACGGGCCGCCGCAGCTGTCCGGTTTGCGGTGAGATCTATAACATCTATTCGAAGCCGCCGAAGTTTGATAACCGCTGCGATGAACATCCGGAGTCAGAACTGGCTCACCGGGCCGACGACACCGAGGAGAAGGTCAAGGTTCGGCTCGAGACGTACGACGAACTGACGAAGCCGCTACTCGAATATTATGACCGAAGCGGCAGGCTAAAGAAGGTCAACGGCGAAGGCGAGATCGAGGATATCTATCGACAGGTCACGGAGCTCGTCTAGGGTCAGGTGAGCGGATTTGCGCGGATCGGAGACTTTTTTCACGCGTATTTTTGGGCAGAAGGATGATCATCGCGAAATCGGCAAAAGATCTTGACAAGATGCGGGCAGTCGGCGAACTGATCGCCGAGGTGCGCGAGGCCTTGCGTGCGATGGTCAACCCGGGGCTTTCGACCCTTGATCTTAACGCCGCTGCCGAGAAGATGATGCGCGACGCCGGCGCGATCCCGACCTTTATCGGATACAAGCCCTACGGGATGGTGCCTTTTCCCTTCGCGATCTGTGCATCGGTCAATGAACAGATCGTTCACGGGTTTTCGAACAGCCGGCCCTTGGAAGAGGGCGATATCATCTCGCTCGACATGGCTTGTACGCTGAACGGATTTGTTGGCGATACCGCGATGACGCTGCCGGTTGGCGAGGTCACCGATGAACTGAAACAGCTTATTCGGGTGACCGAGGAATGTCTCGACCTTGGTATCCAGGCATCGCGGGTCAACAACCGCGTGGGCGATATCGGATGGGCGATCCAGCAACACGCCGATAAGTTTGGCTATGGGATAGTCAGGGACTATACAGGGCACGGCATAGGGCGTTCGATGCACGAGGCCCCGCAGATACCGAACTATGGACGGCCGGGCACAAAGGAGAGGATCCGTGCCGGGTATTGTTTTGCGATCGAGCCGATGCTGAACCTTGGGACGCACGAAACCCGGACACTCAGCGACAAGTGGACCGTGGTCACGATGGACGGCAAGGCCTCTGCTCATGCCGAACATACGATCGCGGTAACTGCGGACGGGCCTGAGATCCTGACTTTGACCAAGGAGCAGAAAAAGCAGCGTCTGAACGACCAAACGGCAATGGCCGCGGTTTAACTTGATAATCCGGCGAAAAGGGGATACAATCATTGGTTTGCTCAACTGATCAGCCGGTTGAAGCATGTTATGTCGAAAGAGGAAGCGATCGAAATAACCGCTACAGTGCTGGAAAAGCTGCCAAATGCGATGTTTAGGGTAGCGGTTGATGAGAATGCCCACGAGGTGTTGGCCCATATTTCGGGCAAAATGCGGAAGAACTTTATAAGGATACTTCCGGGCGACAAGGTTCTGGTCGAGCTTTCGCCATATGACCTGAAAAGAGGTCGGATAACGTATCGCTACAAATAGAGGCAAGTATGAAAGTAAGGCCGTCAGTAAAAAAAATGTGCGACAAATGCAAGGTGATCCACCGCAAGGGGATCGTCCGCATCATTTGTGAGAATCCGAAGCACAAGCAAAGACAGGGATAGTTAAATATGGCTCGTATAGCAGGAGTAGATTTACCGCCTAACAAGAGGGCACAGATCGGGATGACCTACATTTATGGTGTAGGCAAATCGCGCGCGACCGATATTCTCGGCCAGGCGGGCATCAGCGTTGACGCGAAGATCAAGGATCTTAGCGAAGATGAACTGAACAAGATCCGCACGATCCTCGACACAGAAGGCGAGGTTGAGGGCGATCTGAGAAAGCGTGTTCAGATGGATATCAAACGCTTGATGGACATCGGCTGCTATCGCGGCCTCCGTCATCGCCGTGGCCTGCCGGTTCGCGGTCAGCGAACGAGCACCAACGCTCGGACAAGGAAGGGCCCCCGTAAAGCGGCAGTCGCCAAGAAGAAGGCACCGGGCAAGAAGTAGTTGCCAGCGGTCGGTGGTCAGTGGTCAGTATTGGCTGGCTCTGCTGACAACTTGCGGCTGACGACGGATAACTGAAATCAAATGGCAAAAGCAGCAGCTACTAAAAAGAAGACTTTTAAGAAGAAGGAGCGAAAGAATATCCCCGTCGGGATCGTTCACATTGCGGCATCCTTCAATAACACGCTGATCTCGATCACCGATACGCAGGGGAATCTTGTTGCCCAATCGTCGTCTGGTGCTAGAGGTTTTCGTGGGTCGCGAAAGGGCACACCGTTTGCGGCGCAACAGGCGGCCTCTGAGGTCGCAAGGAAAGCGCTGGACGCGGGAATGCGCGAGGTCGAGGTGCGGGTGAAAGGGCCCGGCGGCGGTCGCGAGTCCGCTATCCGTGCTGTCGCTCAGGCGGGCATCCGTGTAACATCGATCCGCGATACGACGCCGATCCCGCACAATGGGTGCAGGCCGCCGAAGAGACGGCGCGTCTGATCGCTGGACGTTGGAATATTAGATATTTGATCGATCGATTCGATCCGGTTTATCGAAAGGAAGAAGGGAGTTTCCCGTAAACTTTTTCGCAGGAACGTTCAAGGAAAACTGAGTGCTTCTTGGTGACGCAAGGACCAGGCCGCTCCTGCCGAAGGCAGAAACATTATGGCTAGATATAGAGATGCGGTGTGCAGGCTTTGCCGCCGCGAAGGTGCAAAATTATTTCTCAAGGGCGATCGCTGTTTTAAACCCTCATGTGCGATCGAAAAACGCGGAACCAACCCGCCGGGACAGCACGGCGCGGCAAGGCGAAAGGTGCTCGGCGGTTATGGCGAGCAGCTTCGTGAAAAGCAGAAGGTGAAGCGTATCTATTTTATCCTCGAAAAGCAGTTCCGCAATTATTTTGAGAAGGCTCGGCGCCAGAAAGGTGTTACGGGCGAAAATCTGCTGTTCATGCTTGAGAGACGGCTTGACAATGTGGTCTACCGATCAGGTTTCTCGACCTCGCGCCGTCAATCGCGGCAGCTGGTGAATCACGGCCACGTGACGGTCAACGGCAAGAAAGTGAACATCCCGTCGTTCCAGGTCAAGTCTGGTGACGTCGTTGCGATCAAACCTAACAGCCAAAAGAACGCCCATGTCGATGCGGCATGGCAGACAGCCGGAGGACGCGGACGTCCGCAATGGCTGAGCATCGACGGCAAAGACCTCAGTGTTGTTGTTTCCGGCTTGCCGAATCGCCAGGACATTGACGCAAATATCAACGAGCAGCTGATCGTCGAGCTTTACAGTAAGTAGTCAGGCATCTGAGTTGGCCGAAGTAGCCGGGCTTGAGAGTTTGTTCTTGCTAGGACGGCCCGGGGACAAAGCCAACTCATTACGGATTTTAAAAAGAACAAAAATATGACACAGAGCAATCATTGGACCGACTTCCAGATGCCAAGCCGACTTAATGTCGACACCGAGACCCTTACAGATCGCTACGGCAAGTTTTTCGCCGCACCGTTCGAGCGAGGCTTCGGTACGACGGTCGGCAACTCTATCCGTCGTGCCCTGCTTTCGTCGATCGAAGGTGCGGCGATCACGGCCGTCAAGATCGAAGGTGTCGAGCATGAATTTTCCTCGATCAAGGGCGTCGTCGAAGATGCGACCGACGTGATCCTCAATCTCAAACAAGTGCCTTTCGCCCTTCACGGCAGCGGGCCGAAAACCCTTTCGATAAGCAGGAAAGGGGCCGGCGTGATTACGAGCGGAGATATCGAAGCTGACGGCGATGTCGAGATCCTTGATAAGGATATTCACATTGCGACCGTCAGCCAGGGCGGGTCCCTGAACATCGAAATGAGGTTGAAGCGTGGCCGCGGTTACGTATCGGCTGAATTCAATAATGATGAGGACCTTTCGGTTGGATATATCCCGATCGATTCGGTCCACTCACCGATCAGAAAGGTGAATTACAACGTCGATCAGACGAGGCAAGGGTCGAACACAGAGTTTGACAGGCTTACGCTCGAAGTTTGGACCAACGGCTCGGTCAAGCCCGAAGATTCGATCGGCCTCGCGGCGAAGTTGGTCAAAGATCACATGGCGATCTTCGTTAACTTCGAAGAGGAAGAAGAAGAGTACAAGTACGAAGACATTGCCCGTCCGCCGCTGATGCGGAACGACCTGCTCGACAAGTCGGTAGACGAGCTTGAGCTTTCGGTTCGTTCGTATAACTGTTTGAAGAACGCGGATATCCGTTCGATCCGCGACCTGATTCGCCGAAGTGAGAAGGACATGCTTCACACCAAGAATTTTGGCAAGAAATCACTAACGGAGATCAAGGATATGCTGCACGGCATGGGCCTCGATTTCGGCATGGACTTTGACGAGAATGGCAATCCGATACCGGGATCGGGCGGACGCGATCTGGATTAGTCCGATGCCCGATCGACAAGGTCCGGGCACAAGCGGCTCCGAACTTTGGGCATCTGGCTTGAGACTTTGGACTTAGAAGCAATGAGACATCTAAAAGCACATCGTAAACTTGGCCGCACGACGGAGCACCGCATTTCGATGCTCCGCAATCTTGCGACCTCGCTGATAAACTCAGAGAAAGAACATATCGTCACGACCGTTCCGAAAGCAAAAGAACTTCGGTCGTTCGTCGAAAAAGCGATAACTCTGGCCCGGAAGGCTCAGAACCTGACGGGTGATGATGCGGTTCTTCGTGGGGTTCACCTTCGCAGGCAGGCTGCGGCCTACTTCCATGCCGGGAATACGAACTTCAAGGCGCAGCAGAGCCGTTTCCGCGGCAAAAAAGGCGAAGAAAAGGAACCTATCGAACGCACGGCCGGTGTCAAAGCGGTGCAACGCCTTTTCAATGAGCTCGGGGAGCGCTATAAAGATCGTAACGGCGGGTACACGCGGATCATCAAGCTCGGTCGTCGGCAAGGCGATAATGCTGAGATGGCCGTGATCGAATTGGTCGATAATGTTCGCGAGTTGGCTGCAAAGGGATAACATCCCAGGGAGGCTTCCAGATGAGTGAGACCTCGGCTACGGCAAAAGACGATCAGGTGCACGAAAAGAAACACGATAAGAAGCGGGGCGACGAGCCATCGTTCAATATGGACGAACTTCAGGCCCTCGCCGCACTCGTGAACGAACACGGGTTCACGGATTTTGAATTCGAGAACGAGAACATTCGCGTCAGGTTGAGCAAGGCGACGGTGGTTGCCGCCGCTCCGACCCAGACTGCGGCGGTACCCGTTGCTCCCCCTCCGGCTCAAGCTCCGGTTGAGCCTGTGTCAGTCGAGGCGAAGGAGCCTTCTGACCCCGACGCCGGACTCCACAAGATCACCTCGCCCATTGTTGGAACGTTTTATCGCTCGCCTGGACCGGACAAGGCTCCGTATGTCACTGAGGGCAGCAGCGTTTCGGCGGACACCACCGTTTGTATCGTCGAGGCGATGAAGCTGATGAATGAGATCCAGGCCGAGGTTTCAGGCGAGATCGTCAAGATCTACGTCCAGAATGGCCAGCCGGTCGAGTACGGCCAACCGCTTTTTGGAGTTAGGAAATAAGATATCTAGCCACCGATCACACGAATAACACGAATTTTTAGGGAGATTTCTTTATTCGTGCGGTTCGTGTGATCCGTGGCTAGATCTTTTAGGTTTATGCGAGAAATACGCAAGATTCTGATCGCAAATCGCGGCGAGATCGCCAACCGCATCATCTGGACGTGCAAAGAGATGGGCATCAAGACGGTCGCCGTCCACTCGGAAGCTGACCGTGAAGCGCTTCACGTTCGATATGCCGACGAGGCGATCTGCATCGGGCCTGCTCCATCTTCCGAGAGCTACCTCAACATTCCGGCGATCATAAGTGCGGCCGAGATCACAAATGTTGACGGTATTCATCCGGGCTACGGTTTTCTGGCTGAATCTGCGACATTCGCGACCATCTGTGAAGACTGTAATATCAAATTCATCGGCCCGCGGCCCGATGTGATCACTATGATGGGCGATAAGGTCGAAGCCCGCAGGACGATGACGGCGGCCGGGGTTCCGATCTTGCCGGGCAGCCCTGATCCGATAGATTCGATCGAGGATGCAAAGAAGCTGGCACTCGAGATAGGCTTTCCGCTGATCATCAAGGCGGCTGCGGGAGGTGGCGGACGCGGAATGCGTATCGTTCGTCACGAAAGTGAGCTTGCCGGCAGCCTCGAACTTGCCCAGAGCGAGGCCCTCAATGCCTTTAAGAACGGCGCGGTTTATATCGAGCGCTATATCGAACGGCCACGTCACATCGAGATACAGGTTCTCGCCGACGAACACGGAAATGTGATCCATCTCGGTGAACGCGAATGCACCATACAGCGTCGGCATCAGAAACTGCTCGAAGAGGCTCCTTCACCGGCGATATCGCGGGAACTGCGCGAGGAAATGGGAGCGGTAGCGGTCAAGGCATGTCAGGAGATAGGCTATTCGTCGGCGGGGACATTCGAGTTCTTACTCGATGAGGATGACCGTTTTTATTTCATGGAAATGAACACGCGTATCCAGGTCGAACATCCGGTGACCGAAATGGTGACGCTTACCGACATCGTCAGGAATCAGGTAATGATCGCCCGCGGCGAGAATGCTCAGTTCTCGCAGGACGACGTGATCATCCGCGGCCATTCGATTGAATGCCGCATTAACGCAGAAGATCCTGTCAAGTTTACGCCAAGCCCGGGTCGGATCACGGCTTTTAATATCCCTGGCGGGCCGGGTGTTCGCGTTGACACGGCGGTTTATCCCGGTTATGTGGTTCCTCCCTATTACGATTCGATGATCGCAAAGCTCATCGTCCACGCCCGCACACGAGAATTGGCGATAGCTCGTATGCAGCGTGCACTGGAGATGATGGTCGTTGAAGGGATCAAGACGACCATTCCACTTCATCAGAAGATCATGGCCGATGAGAACTTCAGAAAAGGTGATTTCTCGACGAAGTTCATGGAAGAGTTCAAGTATTAGGGGCTCGATCAAATTGCCCTTATGGCTTGAATATGTTAGATTTATGGGAACAATTAGCGATAATTGTTCAATATTTTTCGCGGTTACCGCGCCTCGTACGCGGAGTTACTGCGAGCAAAAGGAGAGGCTGATAAAAGCAAGTTAATAAATGGCTACAGTTAAAGAAGTAAAAGAGAAGATAGTTAAGGATTACAAGACACACGGTTCGGATACCGGATCGTCACAGGTTCAGATCGCGTTGCTCTCGCAGCGCATCACTGAGTTGACGGAGCATTTTAAGGTGCACAAGAAGGATAATAATTCGCGCCGTGGCTTGCTTCAGTTGGTCTCGCGTCGTAGGAAACTTCTTGATTATCTCAAACGTCGGAATATTGAAGAGTACCACGAGATCATTAAGAAACTCGGACTGAGAAGGTAGGTTATAGCGAATAGCTGACGATCAATATTTTTCAGATCGTCACCTGCGTTTTTTCCTATTCGTTTTAAGTTGAAATTGGCCGCTTCGGGCCGTATTTATAGGATCTTCGCGAAGAGTTTGTTCGCGGCCGCTGAACGTGACAGCATGAGACGCCAAAGAACGAAAGAAGATCAACGTAACAATCCAAGTTGTTGTTCAAGGACGAAGGAGCTTCACGGCACGCTCTTTCGTCTTTGTTTTTTGAGGATAAGAAATGCCTAAGAAATATTTGAATGAGTCGATCAAGCTCGGGAATCATGAGCTGATCGTTGAAACTGGCAAGGTTGCCAAACAGGCCGACGGTTCGGTCGTGATCAGGTACGGAGACACGATGCTCCTCGTTGCAGCGGTTTCTGCACGCACAGCCAAGGAAGGGCTCGATTTTTTTCCGCTCACGGTCGAGTATCGTGAGAATACATTCGCCGCAGGGCGTATTCCCGGCAACTACTTCCGTCGCGAGGGCCGCCCAAGTGAGAAAGAGGTTCTTACATGCCGCTTGATCGATAGGCCTGTTCGCCCTCTCTTCGCCGAGGGCTATCGTTTTGAAACACAGATAGTTGCGTCGGTCATCTCAGCCGATACGGACAACGATCCGGATGTGATCGCGATAACAGGTGCGTCCTGCGCCTTGTATCTTTCCGATATTCCGTTCCATAACCCGATCGCAGGTGTCCGCATCGGGCTGGCCGACGGAAAATATCTGATCAACCCGACTTACGACGAACGTCGGGAGTCCGATCTGAACCTTGTTGTCGCCGGCACCGAAGAAGCTATCTGTATGGTCGAATGCGAGGCGAACGAGGTCGAAGAAAAGATCATGGTCGAGGCCCTGATGCTTGCTCATCGCGAGATCAAGCGGCTTTGTTTGTGGCAGAAGGAGCTCGGCAAGGCACTTGCGATCACGAAACGTGAATTTGTCGTGCCCGAACTCGATGCCGATATCGTTGCTGACGTTGAGAAAACGTGGACGGACAAACTCCGTGCGGCTCTCGATTCGACGAGCCGCGAGAAGATCGAGGTCTATGCCGGCCTAGATGCCCTGAAGAAAGAGGTCGTCGAGAGCTATCCGGAAGATGATCCCGGTGCTCGCTCAACGGCCGGCAAGGCGTTCGGCCAGCTCAAGGAGAAGATCTTCCGTGAAGATATGCTCGGGAATCGACGCCGGCCTGATGGCCGGAAGTTCTCGGAGATCCGTCCGATCTCGTGCGAGGTTGGCTGGCTGCCGCGTGTCCACGGGTCGGCTCTGTTCACTAGAGGCGAAACGCAGGCGATGGTCACTTCGACGCTCGGAACCAAGATCGATGAGCAGTATATGGACGATATCGAGAAAGGGGAAGTAAAACGCAGGTTCATGCTTCATTACAACTTCCCGCCTTATTCGGTTGGCGAAACGGGCCGTTTCGGCTCCACCTCGCGTCGTGAGACTGGCCACGGAAATCTCGCGCGACGCGCGATCCAGGCTGTCCTTCCCGACGAGGCCGATTTCCCGTACACGATCCGCATCGTTTCCGATATCACGGAATCGAACGGTTCATCGTCGATGGCATCGGTCTGTGGCGGGATCCTTAGCTTGATGGATGCCGGCGTGCCTATCAAAAAACCGGTCGCGGGTGTAGCGATGGGTTTGGTCATGGAAGGCAACCGCTACGCGATCCTTACGGATATTGCCGGTGCGGAAGACCATTACGGTGATATGGATTTCAAGGTGACGGGGACCGCGGACGGGATCACCGCCCTTCAGATGGATATCAAGATCGGCGGCATCAACGCGATGATCCTCCAGGAAGCCCTTGATCAGGCAAAGAAAGGCCGTCTTCACATTCTTGACATTATGGCTAAGGCCATCGCTGAACCGCGCGAAGAGCTGTCGGCTTATGCGCCGCGGATCATTACCATCAACATTCATCCGGACAAGATCCGTGATGTCATCGGCAAAGGCGGCAGCGTTATCCGCTCGATAACTGAAGAGACCGGTGCCAAGATCGATATCGAGGACGACGGAACGATCATGATCGCGACCAACGACGGCGATGCCGCACAAGCCGCGATCGCACGGATCAAGGCGATCACCGCAGAAGCGGAGATCGGCGAGACTTATCTGGGAACGGTTTCGCGTATAGTTGATTTCGGGGCATTTGTCGAGATCCTCCCCGGTCTTGATGGCCTGCTGCACATTTCCGAGATCTCGGACCGCCGCGTCAAAGACGTTCGCGACGAGCTCAAGGAAGGCCAGCAGATCCTCGTCAAATGTATCGGGAAGGAAGGCAACAAGGTAAAACTTTCCCGCAAGGCCATCCTCGCCGAAGAAAAAGCGAAGGGCGCCGGCGATGGAGAATAGTTGATAGTGGACGGCGGACACCAAAATCTTTGGATCCGCTGATAAATTCAGGAAAATACTACCGGTTATCACTATCTTGTGGTAGCCGGTTTTCTTTTGTCCGGTGCGAGAAAAAATATTTGAAAAAAATCGAAAATTTCTGGAGAAAGTACCGAATTAGGCATATTTTCCCCTTGAATTTAGATATAACGGCCGGAATTGAGGGTTATTTTCCTCGAAATACTGCACGACAAACCGTGCGTAAAAAAGCTGATCTTATTATTTCGAGACCGCCCCGGACCCAATCTTTCGAACAGCGAGTGCCAACAAATGCTGTGAAAACGAATGTTTTTCGCCGTCAGATACCTTTTAGACAGGTAAACGAGATGAATAAATCGACATACAGAGGATTGCTTTCGGCTATCTGCATTGGTTCGATACTTGCGTGCTTTACGCGTATCGAGGCAGGCCCGGTGCGTTTTGACCAGGTCGTGCAGGTTGTCGATGCTAAGCCGGGTGCCGCTAATACGGTCTCCTTCACCAGCTTGCGTATGGCTGACGATCTTTCCTTCGTGATCAACATCGATGATGGGGACGACAAGAAGAAGAGCTCGCCGACAGTACCGCAGGACGGACGTGTGATCACAGAAACCAAGACGGAGATCGTCACTGACGATGTCTGTGATTGCGAAGAAGAGATCATAGCAAAACGCGGGTTTCCAAAATGGGCGCTGCTCGGACTGGCTGCGATCCCGATCGCCTTTATCCTGATCAAGCGCAAGAAGGATACGCCGACGCCGACTCAGACCATCCCTGTCGAAACTCCGACGCCGGGCATTACGCCAACCCCCACACCTGGCATAACGCCAACCCCGACGCCGGGAATTACGCCGACGCCAACGCCGGGAATTACACCGACGCCAACGCCGGGAATTACACCGACGCCAACGCCGAAGAAGTCGCCTACGCCTACGCCGCCGCCGATCACCCCGACGCCTCCTCCGCCGGAGCCGGTGCCGGAGCCGATGACGATACTGCTCTTCGGTACGGGCCTTGCTTCGATAGGCATCGTGGCTCGACGAAAATTTGGTAAAAAGCGCGATTCCGATGAGGAAAATGGCGAGGAATAGAGTTAATATGAGCATGGATATCGCAGAAGCCAAAAAGCGGTATCCATCTCCTTTCTTTGAGTAGCGAGGCCGCTGAGCAGCGGCTAAGAGAGGAATCTTGCAATGCGAGTAAACAGGTACAATTTTCTTTTCGTGATCGGGTTGATCCTGACGCTTGGGATATCGATGGCTTTTGCCAACGATAACAAGAAGCGTCCCAAGAACACCGGCACGCTGAATGTCAAAACGACCGAGACCTCATATCCGGTCAAGGTGGATGGACGATATGTCGGTGAGAGCGGTGTGGGGACCGGAGCGGATTTTTATCTTGCGCCAGGCATCTACACGGTCGAAGTCGGAGGCCCAGACGGCAAGGTCTGGCGAGACCGGATCGAGATCTTCAAGGATCGCAAGAGCTGCATCTGCCTGAAGATCGTTCGTGAAACTATCACGACGCCGTGTCCGTATCGCTTCACGCTTGACGGCCCCGACCGCATTACGGAGGGCGACCTCGTGACCTTCGCCGCGATCAATCAGGGAACGGCCCCGATACCGCTTCGCTATGCCTGGAAGGTGTCCAACGGCCGCGTTACCAGCGGACTTGGCACGCCTACGATCACCGTTGATTCTACCGGGATGGGTGACGGCACGATAAATGCCGAACTCGATGTCAATGACGACGTCTATGACAACAAGTGTCGTCAGGTTATCTCTGTTCCGACCGAGGTAAGGCGTATTCCTCCGCCGGAGGTCCCTAAGCCTTTCCGCTGCGACGAATTTGAGGCGAAGGCTCCGGATGACGACAAGGCGCGCTTTGATAACTGCGTGATCCAGGCTCAAAATACGCCTGACGCACAGCTATACGTGATTATTTACCCCGGAACCGATCGGCTGTCGGTAACGCGAAACACTTACGATCGACTATCGAAACGTGCCCTCGATTACATGGTGAAAACGCGAGGGTTCGACCCGAGGCGAATAGCGATCGTGAAGGGAAGTGCACGTCTCAAGACGACCTACGAGATCTGGATCGTACCGCCGGGGGCTAGTCTGCCGGTCGTGCAGTAAGCAAGTCCCACCCCTAAAAACGAGTGACTTAGGCTGTTTGGTTCGCCGCCAGACAGCCTTTTTTCTGTCAACTGGTTTCAGGGGGGAAACGCGCTAAATGAGTTTTCGGATCATTTAAGCCCGTGCAATGTGACCTGCGAACGGACCCCTCGTCGTACTGTTGCGGCTTCGTACCAGACATCAACCTTGTTGATGTAGCGGTCTTTGCCATTCAGGTCGAGGTTTCGCGTAGATCCACCGGCGGGAATTAGGGACCGGATCGAAAATTCCTGCTTTTCGCCGCTGACGTAGGTTACTTCGAGCTTATAAAACCTAACTGCCCGATACTGAACCGAGATCTTAAGCGAGCGAAACTCGCCTTTTCCGGCACCCAGGTGCCAGGTGTCCTGTTCGCTGCGGTCCTTCACCTCTTTTGTACCAAGGTTGACCCATTCCTGGGCCGAGGCGGTGAACACCCCGATCGATAGGACAAACAAAACAGACGCCAGAATGATAGATCGCTTCAACATATATACGCTCCTGTGTGTTAAATAGATCGGTATTCGAGTCATTCTGTTCCAAGTCAGCGAGAATGTAAAGCATTGCGACGCCAGTACATTGTTGCGGTTTCGTCTTCATTGTAAAATCTTACCTTTATGGCTGCACCGAATATTGAAACTATCGTATCCCTGGCGAAGCGGCGAGGGTTTGTTTTTCCGGCTTCCGACATCTATGGCGGGTTGGGTTCGTCGTGGGATTATGGCCCGTTGGGCGTTGAGTTGGCGAACAACATAAAGAACAGCTGGTGGAACTGGGTTGTTTATGAGCGGGACGATATCGAGGGTTTGGACTCGTCGATCATCCAGAACCGGCTGGTCTGGAAATACTCGGGCCACGAAACGACTTTCAGCGATCCGCTGGCGGATTGTCGTGATTGCAAAACGCGCCTGCGCGAAGACAAACTCGAGCGAAATAGCGACGGAAAGCTTGTTTGCTCGAACTGCGGCTCGACAGATCTGACCGAATCGCGGCCATTTAACCTAATGTTTCGCACCACCATCGGCGCGGTTTCGAGCGACGACGATCCGGCGGCATTGGCCTATCTGCGTCCTGAGACGGCACAAGGGATCTTTGTTAATTTTAAGAATGTTCTAGATACATCGCGACGGAAACTGCCCTTTGGGATAGCCCAGATAGGCAAGGCATTCAGGAATGAAGTAACGCCAGGGAACTTTATCTTTCGCACACGTGAGTTCGAGCAGATGGAGATCGAATATTTCTGCCGGCCTGATGACGCTCCGCGTGTTCACCAGGAGTGGCTCGATGCTTACGACGCGTGGCTGGAGACGATCGGCATCTCGAGCAAGAACGTCGTTCATTACGAGCAGTCCGCCGAGGAATTGGCTCACTATTCGGATCGGACCGTCGATTTTCTTTATCGGTTTTTCCCGGAACGCCAGGAGGAAGACAAGCAGTTTGATGAACTGCTCGGCATAGCGAACCGAACCGATTACGATCTCAGAGTCCACTCGAAGAAGCCGGAGAACGAAGAAGGGAAACGGATCAATCCGGATACGACCGAGGATCTTTCATATTTTGATCCGCAGACGAACGAACGATTTTATCCGTACTGCATCGAGCCCTCCATTGGCGTCAACCGGACGCTCCTCGCAGTTCTGATGGAGGCCTACGAAGAACGGACGAACGACAAGGGCGAGGTACGCGTGATCCTCAAGTTAAAGCCCGCCCTGGCCCCGATCAAGGTTGCGGTTCTGCCTCTTGCAAAGAACAACGAGAGTATCGTTACGATGGCCAAAAACTTGAAAAGGAGCCTTCAGCCGTCGATGCGAGCGGTTTATGACGATACCGGCGGCATCGGCAAACTCTACGCCCGCCAGGACGAGATCGGTACGCCATTCTGCGTTACGGTCGATCACGAGTCTATCGTAGATAACGCCGTAACCGTCAGAGACCGAGATTCTTGGCAGCAGGAGCGGGTAGCGGTAGGTGACCTGGAACAATTCCTGCGGCAAAGACTGTATTGAACCGGCAACTCGAATGGAGAACTTAGGCCAGAACAGCAGTAGGGTATTGCGTTTTGGGCTTTTCTCTCTTTTCGATACTAGCTGTTGCCGCGCTTCTCGGTTTACTGGGCGATCGCGTTAACGCGACCACCGTAGCCCTTAGCCTGCTGATCGTAGTTCTTTTTGCCGCGACCTTTCTTGGCCGCAATCCGGCTCTGCTTGCCTCGCTGGCGGCAATGCTCGTCTTCAATTATTTTTTCCTGCCGCCGCTTGGTACCTGGCACATTGCCGATCCGCAGAATCTTGTGGCATGGGCCGCCTTTACGGTGACAGCGGTCATTGCGGGCGAGCTTTCGGCATATGCCCGGCGTCGGGCCGACGAATCGGTACATTTGTATGGCCAACTCCAAGCGGCTTTTGCAAAGGCGACTGAGGCCGAGGCATTGAAGCAGAGCGAACAATTGAAATCAGCCTTGCTAGATGCGGTAACGCATGATCTGAGAACGCCTTTGACTTCGATCAAGGCGGCTGTAACGACGCTGCTCGACAGCGAAGGCGGGCATCGGACCATCGAACTGGACAGCTCCGGTCGTACGGATTTTCTCGACATTATCAACGAGGAAACAGACCGTTTGAACGGCTTTATCGAGAGTATGGTCCAACTCGCTCGCGTCGAGGCCGGTTCCTTGCAGTTGGCCACGGACGCCGTGCCAGTCGAGGAGATCATTTCTACCGCGTTGCAGCGAGCCGAACCGGTTCTCGTGGTTCACGAGGTCAGGGTGAATCTTGAGAAGGGCTTGCCATCGGTGAAAGCAGATATGCGTGCTATCGCTGAGGTGATATATAACCTGGTCGAAAATGCGGTTAAGTACTCGCCGATCGCTTCGACCGTCACCGTAACCGCGAGGAGATCGGAAGAAGGCATCGAAATTAGTGTAAATGACCAGGGCAAGGGGATCCCGACGGATCTGCGCGAACAGGTTTTTGAAAAGTTTGTGAGAGTCGATGAAACAAGTCCGGGTGGAATGGGCTTAGGGCTCGCTATCGCACGAGGGATAGTAGAGGCTCAGAACGGACATATCAAAATAAATACGGGGGATGAAGGTGTCGGAACCAAGGTCATCGTGACCCTTCCTGCCCAGCAATAGATGACGGAAAATCGGAAAATTTTGGTTGTTGATGACGAACCGCAGATCACACGAGTCCTGCGGCACAGTCTCGTCGCCCATCGCTTTGACGTCCGCACCGCTGCCGATGCGGAATCAGCGATGGATACCTTTCACGATTGGGTTCCGGACTTGATAATCACGGATCTCCAGATGCCAGAGATCAACGGCATCGAACTCTGTAGAATGATCCGTAAGGAATCGCAGATCCCGATCATTGTGCTCTCGGTAAAGGGTGAAGAACGAACCAAGGTTGAAGCCCTTGATGCCGGTGCAGATGATTATGTAACGAAGCCATTTGGGATCGACGAGTTGATCGCCCGCGTGCGTGCTGTCCTCCGTCGTGCACCCGAGCCGACTGACGGCGAGTCGCAGGTCCTGGAGGACGGCGATTTTACGATCAATATGGCTACGAGAGAGGTGGCCGTTGCAGGCGAGCCTGTTCATTTGACGCCGAAGGAGTTTGACTTGCTGGTACTTCTATTCCGAAACCGGGGCAAAGTGATCACTCATCGCGCCATTCTGGCGACGATCTGGGGCGGAAACTCGACAGAGCAGACCGAATACCTGCGGGTTTTCGTCGGCCAGATCCGCAAGAAGATCGAAAAGGATCCGGCGAAGCCAAGGTATATTCGTACGGAACCATGGGTCGGTTATCGTTTTGATCCTATCGGTTAGCCCCCGACGTGAACGCTTGGCCGCATCTCGGGATCGGGCTCGGCCTGCCTCAATATCTCTCTTGTCACAGGTGCGGTATCGCCCTCGCCGAATAGTATGTAACGGATCAGGTACTGGATCGGATTCCCTTCACTCCAGCCGAAATAGACGTGGGGTATCTTACCGGTCGAGTCGCGTAAATGCAGGAGAAGGGCGGCAATTGCGTTAGGAACAGCCGGCGCTTTTGTTCGCAAGATCTTGTAGCCCGCAACCTCTATACCCGAAACTTCGATCTTACCGACAAATTCCGACGCATCGCCAATATCGATCTCGAAGAAGATGATCGGATCATTGGCTGGAATATGATTATCGACGCGTTTCTCGTGTTCCTTGAATCGATATTCGGTCACGTCCCCCGTTTCGCGACGATTCGTGACTATACGGATCTCGCCATCATCAATGTCGCCGATAAAGCGTTTTGCGATCGCATCCATCTCGATCTTTTGGATACGGATCTCAGTCGTACGCATTGCTCGGGATATGAACGAGGCGACGACGATGCCGAGAATAAAAAGCGTTGCGATCTTGATACCGTCCGGGCGTTCGACGATATTCGTTATGGTAGTGTACGCAAAGACGATTGCGATCCCAACAAAAACCCATCGGACGCCTTCGTGCCGCCGCCAGGAGGAGATGCCTACGGCAATGGCGGCCGAGGTCATCAAGACCAAAACGCCGGTGGCATAGGCCCCGCCTTGAGCTTCTACGTTGGCTTCGAAAACGTACGTGATCGCGAAGCAGACGGCGGTGATGATCAGCACCAATGGACGGGCCGCCCGTGCCCAATTTGGGGCCATTCCGTAACGCGGCAGGTATCTTGGGACGATATTGAGCAGCCCGGCCATTGCCGACGCCCCCGCAAACCAGAGGATCAGTATCGTGCTGATATCGTAGGTCGTGCCAAAAACTTCGCCCAAATACTGATGGCCGATGAAGGCTAGTGCTCGTCCTGAGGCCTTCCCACCCGGTGCAAATTCAACCGCCGGTATCAGTACGCTCGTTATAAAGCTGCTGCAAATAAGGAAAAAGCTCATTATAAGAGCCGCTGTCCGAAGCAGCTTGCGAGTCTTTTCGATGCGATTTGGATTATCGATCAGCGGCATGACCGCAACGCCGGTCTCGAATCCCGAAAGTCCAAGAGCTAGCTTTGGGAAGGCGATCAACGACAGGCCAATGATCAGGAAATAGCTTCGAGCCCCGCCGGTCTCGGGCATCGTAAACAGAGCCGTCTTCCAGTTTGATAGCGATTCAGGATGCGTAAATACCTCGTACAGTCCGGTGATCACGACGATCAGATTCAAAATGAGATAGCTGAAAACCAGAAACACCGCAAGTCCTATCGCTTCACGAAAGCCTTTAAGGAAAACCGCCGAAAGGAATGTGATCAGCAATAAGGTGACCAGGATCGGATGGTCAAGCTGCGGAAAAAACTCCTCGATCAGGGGATTGTGGATCACGTGCTCGGCGGCATCGGCCGCTGACAGTGTAATGGTAATGACAAAATCCGTAGCAACAAACCCGAGCAGCGCGAGGACGAACAGCTTACTCTTCCACCGCGAAAGCAGATGTTCGAGCATTGAGATGGATCCCTGGCCGTGCGGACTTTCGGAGGCTACCCGGCCATAGATGGGTAGAGCTCCGAACAGAGTGAGCGACACCAGGATCAATGTCGCGATCGGCGAGAGGACTCCCGCCGCAACAAATGCGATGCCCGGCTGGTAACCGAGCGTCGAAAAATAGTCGACGCCCGTCAGACACATCACCTGCCACCAGGGATGCTTACGAGCGCCGTGTTCGGGCTGATGCGGAGCATCAGGCCGATCCACGCCCTTCATGAACCACTCTTTTATGCGGTTTGCTTTGTTGTTGTTCACCATAGATCGAGCCTTCTCGACAAGGCTAAAACGCGATCAAGGCACGATCGCGGATGTCGCGGATCGCGCCTCAAACCACACGGCATTCCGCCGCGCCACCAACAAAGACTAGCGCCAAAGTTATAAAGAAACTGTAAAGAAATCGTAAGGATTTTTGGTGGGCGGGCGGTCCACACTCTCAGGGCATATTTATGAACTTTTTACGGGTTCATTAGCCAATCTTAATGTCCGGCACTCTAAGCTTCGAATTGAGCGGGAAACCCGCTCCGAGGATCAATGAGAGAGAAAGGCAAAATGACGGATGCGAACGCATTAGCCGTTTCAACCCGCCGCGAGGGCAAACGGCGATCGCGACTACTTGATCCAACAACCTGTTCGATCCTGGCGGCGATCGGTATGTTCGGTGGATTGTTATCGATCGCTTTCGGGCTCTTCTGTGCCATCCTAGACGGGATCGTAGCGAACGACACGGTCTTTGAGCAGGTTAGCGTCGCCCTGCTGATGAGCGGAATCCCACTGATGCTGATCGGTAGTGCGTTTGCAGACGCAGTAAAACCTCGAGGTGAAACACCGATCGCAGATACCAATCGATCTCGTAAGACAGGCACGAACTAGATCATCCAGAGTCCGTATGCCAGCAGTCCAAAAAGGACAAGTTCGCCGACCCGCTGGACCGCGCCCCTGTACCATCGCGCGGGGAGCAATGCCAGACCTATTAGCACAAGCAGTACAAGGATGCCGCCGGCAAGGAAGGGCTGCCCGAGGTTCGACGCCAACCATAGCAGTGCCACTCCTCCACCTCCATACTCGACCGCGCCGCCAATATTGTGAACAGTTTGACGCCACGATCCGATAAGCGGCGAGTTGCGATCGCAGGGAAAGAATGCCGCGGCGACGTAGCCAACACCGATGGAACCCGCCAGGGCCGCGAGTTCCTGATTCATCTCCAGTGAAAAGAAGGCAACCATCAGCAGCAAGAGACCAACCGGTAGGAACACGCCGTAGCCCACTGGGATCTCGTCAGGTGATTCGATTTCCCCCACCTCGCTGATCGTGTTGACCAAATGGGAATAGTCGGCCTTTCGACGACCAAAGAATAGCAGCGCCGCTGTCAGATGGAGCGACGCGATCACCACGGCGAAAGGAAGCGCGATGTTCATTAGAGGTCAGGACCAAGACGTGAGATCAAGCCGCGTCGAGTAGCGACAACGGCACAAAACATATTACCCAGGCGGAAAACCGACTTTTCTATACGCAACACAAGGCCCTTTGGCTCGGGTCGCGAACTATGTTATGCCGCCGGACTATGTGATTATACAATCGACGTGCCGGCTGGCTCATGTGCCCGGCGGGCATTGAACAGGGCTGAGGGGCGGTCCGACAGAGTGTTGTGAGCAGAGAAAGGTCAAAAGTGGACGCTCTTGGCGAGATGGTGGCGAGAGCCGGTGGACGAGCGATGCTCGTTGGCGGGTGCGTTCGCGACGAGCTGATGGGCATCGAGCCAACGGATTGGGACATCGAGGTGTTTGGCGTTGACGCGGAAAGGCTCCGCGAGATCGTTGCCGAATTTGGCGAGGTGAATGCGGTCGGCGAGGCCTTTGCAGTTTATAAGATCGGGAGCGATCTCGATGTTTCTCTACCTCGGCGAGAGAGAAGATCGGGCGTCGGCCATCGCGGGTTTGCGATAGAAGGTGATCCCGCAATGTCGTTTGACGAGGCGTGTTCGCGCCGGGATTTTACAGTTAACGCGATCCTGAAAGATGTAATAACAGGCGAGATCGTTGATCCATTCGACGGGCGAGGCGATATCGGGCGGAAACTTCTGAAAATGGTCTCCCGGACGACGTTCGGCGAAGACAGCCTTCGCGTTCTGCGCGCGGCGCAGTTCGCGGCCCGGTTCGAATTTGAGATCGAGGCGGAGACGGCCGATATATGTAAGGCCATCGATGTCACCGACCTGCCAAAGGAACGTATCTGGGGTGAATTCGAGAAGCTGCTTCTCAAGGCACGGCGTCCGTCTATCGGATTAAAGCTGCTTTTTGAATTCAATGTTTTTCGACAGCTTTTTCCCGAGATCGAGGCGATGACGGGGGTGCCGCAGGAACCTGAATGGCATCCGGAAGGCGATGTCGATGTCCATACGATGATGGTCGTCGATGAGGCGCGATTGCTCATCGATGATCTCGACTATCCGCGACAGGTTGCGGTCATGCTGGGAGCGTTATGCCACGATCTTGGTAAGCCGCCAACGACGGAATTTGTCGATGGCCGTATTCGCTCACGCGGCCATGACGAAGCCGGTGTAGAGCCGACGATCTCGGTGTTGGACACACTGGGCATCCATACTCTCGGAGGCTTTGACGTCCGGGAACAGGTTGTTCAGCTGGTTCGCTATCATCTCAAGCCGGGTGAATACTTCAATGCCGAAGCCCGGCAGCCTGTCGGCGACGGTGCTTTTCGACGTCTTGCCAGGAAGGTCGCGCCCGACCTGCTATACCGCGTTGCCAAGGCTGACAGTTTAGGGCGTTATCCTGATGGCGATAAGAACAAGGCAATATTCGGCTCTGAGGCCCAGGAATGGTTCATCGAAAGGGTGCGCCACCTCGATGTCGAAAAGAAAGCCCCGGATCCGCTCCTTATGGGGCGGCATCTGATCGAAATGGGGTTGACTCCGGGGCCGGTATTCAAGACTATCCTCGACGCGGTCTATGAGAAGCAGCTCGACGGACTGGTGACAGATGTTCAGGCAGCACGCGACGAGGCTAAGTCAGTGATAGACAAAGAGATCGCTAATAGGAGCGATGGTCATTAGCTGGCGACCGGCGAGCCGGCTCTCAAAGTTTGGTGCGAACGAAGAGTTTTTCGGGAACCAGACGCACGGCGAACATGATCTGCCGCCATATTCCGAGCGAATAGACGGTGCTTTTCTTACGACGATATGCACTAAACACGGCTTCTGCGACGTGTTCGGGACTAGCGGTCAGGATCTTGGGAAGGTCCATGTCCGCGGTCATTTTTGTGGCGACGAAGCCAGGTTTGACGGTTATCACCCTGACATTCGTGGACGCAAGCCGATGCCGTAATCCTGCCAAAAATGTCGTTAATCCGGCCTTTGCGGAGCCGTAGATATAATTGCTCATCCGGCCGCGTTCACCTGCGACGGAGGAAATGCCTATGATCGTTCCTTCGTTTCTATTCGCCATATCGTTCGCAACCACAGAGAGGATCGAGACGGCACCTGTATAGTTTGAGGAGATCACCTTTTCGGCTTCCGTCCAATTTTCTTCCGAAACCTTCTGATTCCCGAGCGAACCGATCGAATAGAGAACAACATCGGGCTTAGCCGGAAGCGATTCATAGAACTCCGCGTGAGTTTCATACGCTGCGGCTTCAAATTCGGCCTTGTACGCCTTTACGCCATGCCGTATCTCAAGATCGCCGACCGCGATGTCGAGATCATCCGAACCGCGGGCAGCGAGAATAATATCGAAGCCGGCCGCAGCGAACCGATGTGCACACGCCTTACCGATATCTGATCGTCCGCCGAGCAATAGGAGCGTCTTTGCCATATATTGTCACTAATCACTATAAACTAATCACCATCCGCCGAAGAATTGAGACCCATTCGGCCGGTGACAGATAGTCAGTTGTGGCTGGTCTTTCAGTTTTCAAGCCGCTTTGCCTGGGCTGACGTAAAGCGGCCGGATCTGACGGTGTTCGAGTAGGTGGTGCGAAAAACGGATGGCTTCATTCGAGCGTCTTTTGCGAGATAGATCCGTCCATTATGCGTCATCACTAACTCATCCAGTTCATCGAGAAGCTTGAATACTTTCTCGTTTGCCTTGAAATCGAGTGCAAGCGTATAGCCTTTCATCGGGAAACTCATGACCGCATTTGGATCTGGTTCCCCGAAGAGCTTTAGCACCGCGAGCGGCGAACCTTCGCCCGATGCCGTGACCCTCTCGAGAATCTCGACGATTCCGTCATAACTGCTATCGAGAGGCAGCACGAATTGGTACTGAACGAACCCGTCCTTCCCGTAGAGCTTATTCCAGTAGCGAATGCCGTCGAGGGGATAGAAAAAGGGATCGAAGTGAATGACCGAGGTTTTTTTCGTTCCTCGCTGTCGATTGTAATACGCTGTGTTGAAAGACTTTACAGTAATAGGGTTGATGGCGAACGATGGCATGAAAAGAGGTACCGCCGGACCATTGCCGGATGGCAAGAACAGCGGATCGGCGGCGAACTTTTTCGGTAGATCGCTCTGCGATGCGTGTTCGCCGAGCTGAATGATCGAGCGTCCGAGGTTCTTGCCACGAGCGGCGCAGTCGAGCCAAGCTACCGAATATGTCGATCCTGGGTTTTCGGCAAATGCCTTCATCGCGGCATCGATATTTGGGGACTTTAACGATGTTTGTCTTATGTAGGCTGTTTCTATCGGCTTCAACTTGAATCTTGCACTTAGGATGATGCCGGTCAGTCCCATGCCACCGCAGGTTTGCCAGAACAAGCTGGTATTTTCTCTCGGAGAGCACCTTAGCGTTTCGCCGGTTGCGGTCAGCAGATCGAAATGGACAACGTGCGATGCAAAGCTGCCCTCCTTGTGGTGATTCTTGCCATGCACGTCGGCTCCGATAGCCCCGCCGACGGTGATGAATTTGGTTCCCGGCGTGACCGGAAGAAAAAGCCCTTTGGGCACGATTACCCTAAGAATATCCGAAAAGAGGAGGCCGCTTTCGCATTCGATCTCGCAGTTCTCAGGATCGAGATCAATGAACTTATCGAGGCGTAGCGTAGAGAAGATATTCTCACCGAGCGAAGCGTCGCCGTACGATCGGCCGTTGCCGCGAATGGTCACGTTATTCGAGTTTTCGACGAAAGCTTTGATCTCGGAAAAGCGGGAGGTTTCGGTGACGTCCGCTTCGACCCGGGGGAAGTTTCCCCAGTTTGTCACCATCCTACGAGGCATAAAGAATGAAGAGAAATGCGATGAACCACAAACCGATCATCGCCTGGATCATGGTGTCCTTCAGAAGGATGAGCGTCGGTGAACCGCTCTTCTGCTCAACCATCGCAATCTGCAAAAACCGGAGCAATCCAATGATTACAAAGAACGACGTGAGATATACGTGATCCGACCTTAGACGCGTGACCACCTCTTCTGAGACCGTATACATGATATAGCAAACGATCGTCGTGCCGGCGAGAACGATAAGGCAATTGTCGATAAACCGCAGGGAATACCCTGAAAGCGACGGCCGGAGCGCCTCCTTATCTTCGACATCCAGCAGCAGATCGTCCCGCCTCTTACCCAATGCCAGGCAACAGGCCAGCAGGAACGTCATCAGAATGAGCCACTTCGAGACTGGCACACCGGCAGCGACGCCCCCGGCAAGCACACGGAGAACGAACCCGATCGCGACCACTGCGATGTCCAGCACCGAGATGTGCTTGAGGATCAGGCTGTATAGGACCTGAAGAGCAAAATAGCCGCCTACGACTGCAAGAAAGCTGCGATCAACGAGAGCGGCCGTACCGATCGCGGCCGCAGCGAGAATGAGAAGAATGACGATCGCCGTTTGCCGCGAAACGGCCCCTGTCGCCAAAGGCCTTTCTCGTTTTAGCTCGTGGAGCCTGTCCTTTTCGACGTCGAAAAGGTCGTTCAGGATATAGACGGCGCTGGCTGCCAGACAAAACGAAATGAAGGCCAGCGCCAGCCTGTGGTCGGTTACAAACAGGAAGATCTTACCCGCAAAAAATGCCGGGATCAGAACAAACGTATTCTTGATCCATTGATGGGGGCGGAGAAGTTTGAGGATAGCTCTCAAGGGTCGATCTCAGGTTTCGCGGTTCGGTTCTCGCTATAAAGATACATCCAAAAGGCGGTCGCTCCAAAGATCATCGAGAACATCCCATACCCCGATTGCGTCAGAAATAGGTCGAGTCGCCCCAATTTTATCGAATAGACCCCTGCTGTCAGGAAAAGTACATAGATCTGTACTATCGCAAAATTCCGGAAGTAGCGGGCGATACCGTTCTTGAGGTCCTGAAATGAAAGGGCGATCGCTAAAATGCCTGCTGACCCGGGAATGATCAGTCCGGCGAAAGGAACGACGTCTGAAATGAAGGCGAGCTTCTCCGATTGGACCGTTAGCGGACTGAAGCCATTAGGATAGCATACCCAGAACGGCAGCGTGACAGCGAGGCAGGTGACGCCGGATATCGTAAGAGTTTTGAGGGCCCGGACCCAGCCCGCATTCTGGACGAGGATCGACAGGAAGAGCGGCATCGATAGGATGAATGTTGACCGCGATGAGAGGCCGACACCGAGCAGTATCGCGGCTGCAAAGGTGACCGATGTATTCTGCGAAATGTTGCGGATGATGACCCACATTGCTACCAGAAGGTAGATCGAGTTAGCGGCGTAATCAGCTCCCGTCGCCAGGTTTTGCTGGAGCGTCGGACTGAAGATCAACATTGCAGCTATCAGGCCGAGGGCCGACCGGCGGCTGCCTTCGTATCGCCGGAAAACGAGGTAAAGAACCGCGAGCCAGAAAATATTTTGCAGGTGGATCGCACCGGCAAGAACAAACGGCGTTGCAAGGAGAACCGTTCCCGGCATCGGCGAAATAAGGTTGCCGAGATAGGTTGTTTGGAGATACGGATAATGACCACGAAGGAGTTCGGATGCAGCCAGGATCAACGCGTCGTCGGCATCAGAGCCGCCGCCGAATCTGCCGGCATTGGCTGCGGGGTAGACGACCATTGTAATGAAGGTCAATACGACAAAGGAAACTATCGCGAGGATGTCGGCCGCACGTTCGGACACCAGCTTCTTGTACATCGGGACGACCGATCGGTCGGCGGCGAAGATCAGCAGGCTTCCTACGGCGAAAAAAGGAAGGATCCCGGTCGGCCCGAGGTACTTCAGAGCCGTGTCGAACGATGGAGCAAGAGTAAAGGCCGCAAACCCAAACAGCAGAAGCGGTCGGTTTTGAGGCCTTTCGATCATAGATGTCAGAATCGTCAAAAGGGGGGCGGACGGTTCTGTCTTATTTGCCTTCGAGGAACGCCTTTAGCCTGCGTGAACGCGAAGGATGACGCAATTTCCTCAGCGCTTTAGCTTCGATCTGACGAATACGCTCACGAGTGACTGCGAAATGCTGCCCAACCTCCTCAAGCGTGTGTTCGGACCCGGTGTTGCCAAGACCAAATCGCATCTTGATAACCTTTTCTTCACGGGGCGTGAGTGTGGCCAAAACCTCATCCGTTATCTCACGCAAATTGGAGAAAGTCACTGATTCTGCAGGGTTTAGTATCGACTTATCCTCGATAAAGTCTCCAAGATGTGAATCTTCCTCTTCTCCGATGGGAGTTTCCAGCGAGATCGGCTCTTGAGCGATCTTCAGCACTTTGCGAACCTTTGAAACCGGAATATCCATCCGTTTTGCAATCTCTTCCGAGGTCGGTTCGCGGCCCAATTCCTGTACAAGCAGCCGCGAAGTGCGGATTAGCTTATTGATCGTCTCGATCATATGTACAGGAATGCGGATCGTGCGAGCCTGATCTGCGATCGCGCGCGTGATCGCCTGGCGGATCCACCAGGTCGCGTAGGTCGAGAATTTATATCCGCGACGCCATTCGAACTTGTCGACGGCCTTCATAAGGCCAATATTGCCTTCCTGGATCAGATCAAGGAACTGCAACCCGCGGTTCGTGTACTTCTTGGCGATAGAAACAACCAAGCGAAGATTGGCTTCAACGAGTTCCCGCTTAGCCTTGTTGGTATCCGCTTCGCCTACGCTGATGGTCTGGAATGACCGCTTGATCTCGACAGCGGGCAGATGATAATGGTTCTCGATCTCAGCGATCACGGCCTTAGCGGCAGCGATCTTGGCGTTCAGCTCCTTTTTCTCCGCAGCAGGCGGTTTGGCTTCGAGTCGGTCCTTGGCCTTATTGATAGCCCGCTCCTGCTTGCGAATATCGTCGACAACCTTCCGGATCGCGGCTATGAGGACCTGTCGCGAACGTTCTGTCAGATTCAGGTGTTTGATCTCGAGCGCAATATCAAGCCGCAGGCGGGCCGTCTTCCGCTTGAGTGTCAAAAGCTTCTTGGTTTTCTTTCCGGCGGCCTTCTCCTGCTCGTTGAGCAGGGCGACCCATGATTTAAGAACCGGCTGGAAGTTCTGGCGGATACTTTCGATGCCCTCGAGCGTCCACCGCAGATATTCCTCAGCCTTGTCCTCCTCAATTGAGATCTCGGCCTGTTCACTAAACACAACAGTTTCGCGAATGCTGGCCTTGCCCGCCGCCAGGTCGTCACCGATCTTCAGAAGACGCTCGACAGCGATGGGCGAACGCGAGATCGCCTTGTGGGTCTTGATCTGGCCTCGCTCGATGCGTTTAGCGATAGCGACCTCGCCCTCGCGGTTAAGAAGCGGCACGACACCCATTTCACGCAGATAAAGGCGGACGGGATCGTTCGATTTGTCGAGAACGCCGGCCGAAAGGTCGAGATCGAGATCATCCTCGTCGCTGTCGTCGTGCTGCTCTTCTTCCTCATCATCGAGGGCCATGTTGGAAGCACGTTCGAGGAGCTGGGCATCAGTTTCGGCAACTGAGATATTTGCGCCTTCAAGGCGCTCCAAAACATCCTCGATGTCGTCGGGAGACAACATATTCTCCGGGAGTTCCCGGTGGAGTTGATCGAGGCTCAACCCCTTTTTTCGCCGGCCGAGAGCCAGCAGGCGATCCATCAGGTCTTCTTTTTCGTCGTAATCAGCCATATCAAAGAATAAATGCGTTTTGATTAAATCCTGCCCTGAATCGTTGTTCGTTATATCTATTCACAACGTCCCGCTGGCCCTTTTTCTAATCCCAAAGGGTGCCCGGATTTAAAAACGCAAGTATATCACAGATCAGCAACCCGGCGTTGCAATTCACGTCGTATTTTTTCTAGTTCAAGCTGTTCGTAGGTAAATTGGCGAAATAGCTCGATATCACCTGATTGTTCGGCCAGCATAGCGTCGCGACTTAGTTCGGAGATCCTTTTCGATATGGCCATATTGCGAAGCGAAAAAACACAGTTTTCAGCCTCATGGAGGACGTCGTCGAGAGCTTCGTCCTTGGCGCGTCGCGGCGGGGTGGCGAGGATCTGCTGGGCCAGGTCGAGGGCGTTGACATCGTCGCCGACCGTTTCCATTATTCGCTCGGGATCGATCACGCCACCGTTGTTGTGAATTTCGATAAAGGCCTCGAAAAGCTCGGCGCTCGCGAGGTCGTCGAAATCGCTCGGTTCGAGTTGCGGCAGTACGATCTCGCGAAGGTCCGTATCATGGACCAGCAGTTCAAGGAGACGGCGTTCAGCGAACGTGATCTTCGCCCTGGCGGCACGCGATATTCGCTGCGTGACGTATTCGGTCGCGTTGGGCGACGCGGATCTCAGGGTCGACCAAAGCTCGCGGCGGAGGCCGGCGTCCTCGATGTGAAAAAACTCCATCGCCTGATCAAAGCTTTCACGACGCTGGATATTGTTGCGAATCGCCGAAATGACCGGGAGAAAATCCTCGATCGCTTCGGCTTTCTGCTTGGCATTATTGAGTTTACGACCGGTCGTCGAGGCGCCGAGTGCAAAGCGGAGAAACGGCGTTGCCATCCCGCGAGCCTCGTTATACTTGTCTTTTCCGTGCTCACGAATGAAGTCGTCCGGATCCTTGCCATCGGGGAGGACCAGCACCTTGATGTCGAATTCTTGCGGCAAAAGGTGTTCGATGGCACGTCGCGCGGCTTTTATCCCCGCCGCGTCGCCGTCGTAATTGATCACGACCGCTTTTGCGAACCGCCCGAGGAGTTTTGCTTGCTGGTCGGTGAACGCGGTCCCGAGGCTCGCCGCGACGTTAGTGATCCCGAACTGGGCGAGAGCGATGAGGTCGAGATAACCTTCGACCAGGATGGCGAATTTCTTGCGGCGGATGTCGTCCTTCGCCTGAAAGAGCCCGTAAAGATGTTCACTTTTTACGTAGGCCGCTGTTTCAGGGGAGTTGAGATATTTGGGTTGATCGTCGGGATCCAGCGCCCGTGCCCCGAATGCGACGGGCTTTCCGTTGACGTCGAGGACCGGGAACATTATCCTGTTCCGAAATCTATCATAAACCCTTTCTTTCTCTTCATTTACAGATACAAGGCCCGATCGTTCGATCAACTTTTCGTCGATCTTTTTCTTCCGCAGCAAGTTCAGCAGCCCGTCCCATTTATCGGGTGAAAACCCTATGCGAAACTGCCACTGGATCTCCTCGGAAATCCCGCGCTTTTCCAGATAGGCCCTCGCCTGCTTTGCCTTCCTACTCTTTCCTTTTATCTCCGCTTCCCAGAATTCGACGGCGATCTGATTGAGTTCGACTATCTGATCCGCCAGCTTCTTGGTTTCCTCGCGTTTCTTTTTATTCCGCTCATAGCCGGCGTCATCGACCGGTTCGGGCAGCATAATGCCGCTGATCTCGGCAACACGCTTGACGGCTTCGGGGAAGTTCAGTCCCTCAATTTCCATCAGGAAATTGAACGCTGTCCCTCCTTTCCCACAGCCGAAGCACTTGTAAAACCCTTTCGAGGGATTCACCGAAAACGATGGCGTCTTTTCCTGATGAAAAGGACAACAAGCCATCCAATTGGATCCTTTCTTCTTTAGATCCTGTGCATACGGCTGTATTATTCGCACCAGATCGGCACGATTTTTCAGGTCGTCGATGAAATATTGCGGGTACAGCATCAGAGCTTCAGATCGGCAATTGTAGCACCGTTTCCGCCCTGGTTTGACGGGGCGAATTCATAGCGTTCGACCAGGTCGCTGGTCTTCAGAAAGTGATGAACGTAATTTTTTAGCGCACCGGTGCCGTAGCCGTGAACGATGCGGACGCGTGGGATGCTGGCCATATACGCCTCGTCAATGAAGCGGTCGAGTTCGTATTCAGCGTCGGCGGTGGTCTTGCCGATCAGATTGAGTTCTGCGGCGGCGTCGCGGCGTTCGTTGTCGCCGGACATCTGAACTCGTGACCGGTGCACGCTGCCGGTTGGTCGTTTTTCGGCCTTTGACGGTTCGGCGGCGATCCTGAGGTCGGCAAGTTTTTCACGCAGTCGCATGCCGCCGACGAGGACTTCGGCGACACCTTTGTCTATGCGTTCGATGGTGCCAATGTTCCCAAAGCTGGTGATGACCTTTGTTCCGACCCCGCAGTCTTCACCGCCGAGCACGGGACTTCCTTCGGAACGATTTTCAGCCGTTTCTCTTCGCCTCTGTGCCTCTGCGGTAGATAAAACGGCCCGGTTCAACTCGGCCTTTCGGGAGAGACGCTCCTTTTCGAGGCGATTCTTCAGAGCTTTGTCTTCGAGCGTTTTGATAAACGCAATTGCTTGTCGGTCGAAATCGTCGATGGTCGTGGCGAGTCTGCTTTCGAACTCTTTCTGTCGGGCTTTCTCCTTCTTCACCGCCTCGATCTCCAGAGCCGCGTACTTCATCGCAACGGCTTCGCGTTCCTCCTCTAGGGCGAGGCGTAGGTCGGTGGCGATCTTTGCCTCGTTTTGGAGTTTTCTGAGATATTGCTCGGCTTCCTGGGCTGAGATGTCGAGGTTTTCGCGTGCCGCCGCGATCACGCTATTGTCGATGCCGAAGCGGTGGGCTATTTCAATTCCGGACGATGCTCCAGCGAGCCCGAGCAATAACTTGTATGTGGGCTGCAGGGTTTTTTCGTCGAATTCGACCGAGGCGTTGATGATCCTTTCGTCATTCGCGGCGTACATTTTTAGTCCGCGATAGTGTGTTGAAGCGATAACATGGGATCCCTTCTTTCGGAAATGATCTACGATCGCGACTCCCAGGGCCGAGCCTTCTTCGGGGTCGGTCCCGGTCCCGGCCTCGTCAAGCAGGACGAGCGATGGCGACCGGCATGCGTGGATCATCGAGGCGATATTCGACATGTGGGACGAGAATGTCGAAAGATTTGCCGAGAGTGATTGGTGGTCGCCGATATCCGCGAGGATCGAGCGGTAGAAGGGAACTTTCGCCTCCTTTGCCGGAACCGGAAGGCCCGAGATCGCCATCAAGCTAAGCAGGCCGGCGGTTTTCAGTACGACGGTCTTTCCGCCGGCATTGGCGCCGGAGATGATCATTATCGATCGGTCATGCGTGAGGCCGAAGGTGGACGGGACGATCCCGTTTTCGGGCGGGGAGTTTTCGTTGGTGCCCTCCGCGTCTTCCTTTGCGTCTTTGCTACTTTGCCTTGAAAAACCGCGTAAGTTCTCTTCCAGTAACGGATGACGAGCGTCGACTAAACGCAAGACTTCATCGTCGGATATCGTCGGCACAACCGCACGGAATTTTCTTGCAAATTCGACCTTTGTCTTGATCAGATCGAGCTCGGCGACTGCTTCGACAGCGGCTTCCACCGCAGGGAGATGTTCGCGGAGCGATTCTGTTAACGAAAACAGGATACGGGCGACTTCGCGTTCCTCTTTTCCTTTCAGATTTTGGAGCTCGTTGTTTGCCTCGATCGCGTCGAGCGGTTCGACATAGACAGTTTGGCCGCTGGACGAGAAGCCGTGGGCGACGCCGGTCACTTTGCCGCGAAAATCGGCTTTTACTGGAATCACGAAGCGATCGTTTCGCATCGTCACGATCTCGTCCTGGATCGCCGTTCCGGCCGCGCGCATGGCAGATTCAAGCGACTTGGTCAGCCTTGCGCGCTGCGCGTTGATCTCGCGGCGGAGTTTGGCCAGTTCGGGCGATGCCGAATCGTCGATCTCGCCGCTCGGGAGCAGCTTTTTACTGATCTGTTCGGTTACAGCGAGCAGAGCCGGCGGTATCCTCTCGACTATCTGCCAAAGTTTTGGAGCGTCATCCTTTTCCGGCTGGATCGCGGCCCGGGCGAAAAGGGCTTGAGTGCAAACTCGCGATATCTCCAGGAGCAAATTAGGTTCAAGGGACGCATTTCGTATTCGCAGGATCGCAACCGCTTCTGAAGGGTCTTCGAGGCCGCTGAAAGACCAGGAGATCTGCTTTTCTTCATCAAGAACGATGGTTTCCGTGATCGTGGCCAGCGCGTTATCGAGTTCGACCCGGCTGACGCAGGGACGAAGATCCATGACCCGATCCACTCCCATTGGCGTCTGCGCATTGCGGGCGACGAGTGATAGAAGTGACGTAAATTCCAGGGTTTCCAGTGAGTAGCTCATTCTTCGGGGCAATTCAGCCGTTATTCCACGAGATCAATAAATAAGAGGGCTAGATGAACCGCTCTCTCACGTCGGGTGTTGGGAGCATGCAGGCTTCCTGGCGGCCAAAGAGCCGATAGCGGTTTGCAGCGAAAAGCTTATAGGCCCAGTCGCGTATAAAACCGGGTACGACAATAAAAATGTAAGCCAGCGACCAGATGCCGCCGATACCCCGAGCTATTTTCAGGGCCGCCGTCGAGTGAAGGTATGCTCTTCCGGCCTCGATCAGTACGATCGAATCAATATCGTCGCCGATGCCGAATTTCATCCTTTGTTCGATGCCGAAATCCGACTGCAAAGCCGCGAATTTGAAGCGCTTCTCAGGATCGTTCCTGATAATAAGATTGACCGAGCCGTTGCAAAAATTGCAGACTCCGTCAAAAAGAACGATCCTTTGTTGGTGACTCATTTCAAATCGTCGAGCCGTGAGAATGCCGGTTCATCCAAAGAAAATTCTACCGCAAATATCGGATAGAATTTAACCGACGGATGGCGATAGACTCGAAATCGTGATGGAAACCGAAACTTTCTGGAAAGCTGTGAAAGCGAATGACGCAAGGTTCGACGGAGCGTTCGTACTCGGTGTTAGGACGACGGGAATTTACTGCAAACCGTCATGCCGCGCGAGGCTGCCGAAGCGCGAAAACGTTGAGTTCTATACCTCGCCCGAGGTCGCCGAACGCAGCGGATTTCGTGCATGCAAACGCTGTCGCCCGCGAGACGTTGCCTTTGTCGATGCTCAGACTGCGAAAGTGGTGAGGGCCTGCGAGTTGATCGAAAGCGACGAATTTCACTCGCTCGACGAGCTTGCCGAGGCTGTTGGTTCGAGTTCTTTCCATCTACAGAGAAGTTTTAAGGAGTTGATCGGCGTAAGCCCGAAAAAATATGCGGAGGCGAAGAGGATGGAGAGGTTCAAAGAAGAGGTGAAAGGCGGCCGCGACGTGGTCGATGCTATGTACGATGCGGGTTTTGGTTCGAGCAGCCGGCTTTATGAGAATGCAGCGGAGAAAATGGGAATGACGCCCGCGGTCTATAAGAAGGGCGGTCTTGGGATGAGGATAAATTACACGATCACGGCCTGCGAGCTTGGAAAACTGTTGGTCGCAAGAACTAACCGCGGAGTCTGCAGCGTGACTTTTGGCGAAGATGACTCCGATCTATTCGCTGGGTTACGGAACGAATTTCCTAATGCTGAGATCGCGGAGGATGCAGAAGATCTGAAAAATACGGTTGACGCGATCCTAAAATATCTTGCCGGCAACAATCGCAAGCTCGTTTTGCCGCTCGACCTGCAGGCGACGGCGTTCCAACTTCAGGTTTGGGATTTCCTAAGAAAGATCCCGTACGGCGAGACGCGGTCATACAGTGATGTTGCAGAGGCCCTTGGCGATAAGAAAAAGGTTCGTGCGGTTGCTCAAGCATGTGCGAAGAACCGTATCGCTCTGGTCATACCGTGTCACCGTGTCGTGGCTTCCGATGGGAAACTGAGCGGATATCGTTGGGGCGTGGCTCGGAAAAAGATATTGCTTGAGAACGAGAGGTCAGGCAGGGGCTGAGCTACGGAGCGTCTGCCCCGTCGCCTCGATGACGCTGCGATCTCGGCTGTTGTCAGCCTCTGCTATGTAAGCGAATGTAATCTTTTGTAAAGATGCTCCCATCTCCCGATCCTGCGTTTTGAGGTTCGAAACTTTTCCTATATCCTCTTGCGTATTAACAATTCAAAAAACTAGAAAATTTTGAGTTCCAATATGAGATCAAAGCTTCTTGCGCTTTCGTTTGCGGCGATTTGTACGCTTTTCAGCGTCGCCGCATCAGGACAGAGTTACGCGATCACGAATGCAAGGATCGTCACGGTTTCGGGGGCGACCATCGAGAAGGGAACGGTCGTCGTTCGAAACGGGTTGATCGCTGCCGTCGGTGCGAATGTTACGGCGCCGCCGGATGCGACGGTGCTCAACGCCGGAGGGGCGACAGTCTATCCCGGATTCATTGACACGGCCACCAACCTGGGCGTTCCGGCGGCGGCTGCCGGAACCGGGGGCGGAGGACCGGGTGGCGGAGGCGGCGGACAGGCTGCTGCCGCGGCAGCCGCAGCTGCTGCCCAAAATACCTCGAATTCGAACTATCCGGCCGGCCTTCGGCCGGAGGTTACCGTGTCGGAGATAATACGAGCCGGTGACGCTCAGTTCGAATCGAACCGTAACGCCGGATTTACAACAGCCGTTACCATGGGGCGTACCGGAATTTTTCCGGGACAGTCTGCGGTGATCGATCTCGCTGGTGATTCCGTTTCGGCGATGATATTGAAGGATCCCTTCGCGCATCATATATCATTCGCTACTATTCCCGGAACATATCCCGGATCGCTCCTGGGTACGTTTTCCGCACTGCGGCAGATATTTAACGACGCGAAGCGGCTGCAGGATATGCAGAAGGCATACGCCGCCGACCCGCGTGGAATGCCGCGCCCGGGTTCGGACCGATCGCTCGAGGCCCTATTTCCTGCGATCAACCGGCAGATGCCAGTGGTTTTCAACGCGAATCGTGCGCTCGAGATCAACCGGGCTCTCGACCTGATCAAAGAATACAACCTCGTAGGCGTCATCGCGGGAGGCCAGGAGGCGTGGAAGCTGAGTGAGCGCTTGAAGGCCCAGAACGTGCCTGTGCTGGTATCGCTGAATTTCCCGAGGCGCACCGCGGCTGCTTCGCCGGACGCGGACCCAGAATCGCTCGATATACTTCGCTTTCGTGCCGAGACACCAAAGGGCCCGGGCCGTCTGGCGCAGGCTGGGGTGAAGTTCGCCTTTAGTTCCGGCGGGGCAACATCGATGGCGGACTTTTTTACGAACGCAGGCAAGGCAGTTGAGAATGGCCTGTCTCGCGACGCGGCGATCCGGGCAATGACGCTCGGGGCGGCCGAGATCCTCGGCCTGAGCGACCGCATCGGGTCGATCGAAACAGGGAAGATAGCAAATCTAGTTGTGATAAAGGGCGATCTCTTCGGCCGCGACAAGTTTGCGTCCCACGTATTCGTCGATGGAAAACTCTTCGAGCAGCGTGAACCGACGAGAGCCGGGCCGGGCGGCCGCGGCCCCGGTGGTGCAGGCCCGGGGCCTGGAGCAGCGACCGCCTCAAATTTGGGCGGCACCTATTCGATAACCATTGATGTTCCCGGCCAGCCGCTCCCGGCTACGCTGAATCTTCAACAGCAAGGTACTGCGATGACCGGAACGATGGTTTCGCAGCTCGGCACGTCGCCGATCACCAATGGGCGGGCCACGGCAAACGGGTTTAGCTTCACAACCACTGTTCAATTTGGCGGTGCTTCGATCGATATAACGGTGCAGGGAACCGTCAACGGTTCGAGCATCAGCGGTACGGTCGATTCGCCCCAGGGCAACGTCTCGTTTTCAGGTACCAGGAACCCCAGCTTTTCAGAATAAACAGGAATAAAGAGATGAGGAAGACACTAGTTTTTCTAACAATAGTTTCGTTGCTGACGATCTCGCCCGTCCTTGTCATAGGCCAGTCGAAGGGCGATCTGCTGATTAAAAATGCCACGGTGATGACGGCTTCGAAGGGAACGCTGGAGGCGACCGACGTGCTTGTTGAGAATGGCAAGATCACCCGCATTGGTAAAGGCCTGACGGCCGGCTCAGGCGTTCGGACGATCGATGCGACGGGGAAGTATGTGACGCCCGGGATCATCGACGCCCATTCGCATGCGATGGTCTCAGCAATAAATGAAGGATCGGTCGCCGTATCGTCGATGACGCGTATCGCCGATATGCTCAACCCGACTGACATCGGGATCTATCGGGCATTGGCGGGCGGCGTGACGGGCGCATTGCTGCTGCACGGTTCTGCAAACCCGATCGGTGGCCAAAGCTCGACGGTCAAATTCAAATTCGGGCGGCCCGTAAGCGAGTTTCCGATACAGGGAGCTCCGCCCGGCATCAAATTCGCTCTCGGTGAGAATGTGAAGCGTTCGAATTTTACCCCGCAGCCCGGACAAACCGCTCGCTATCCGCGAACCCGTATGGGAACAATGGAAGTTATCCGCGACGCCTTTGTGCGGGCTCGCGAATACAAGCAGGCCTGGGAAGATTTTCGTGCGAAGAAGACCCGGGTTCAGCCGCGTATCGATGAGGAGTTGCAGCCACTCGTCGAGGTTCTAGAGGGTAAGCGTCTCGTCCATTGTCACGGTTACCGCTCGGATGAGCACCTGAATCTTCTTCGGATGGCTGAAGAGTTCGGTTTCAAGATCGGTACGCTTCAGCACGGCCTTGAGGCATATAAGATCGCTCCGGAAGTTGCGAAACACGGGGCGGGCGTATCGATTTTTGCCGATAGCTGGAGCTATAAGCTCGAAGCCTATGATTCCATCCCGTACAACGGTTATATCCTCTGGAAGAACGGCATCACGGTTTCGATCAATTCGGATTCGGGTGAGAGGATCCGAAGGCTGAATATCGATGCAGCTAAGATGATGAAATACGGTGGTGTTCCCGAGCAGGACGCGTTGCGTATGATAACGCTCAATCCGGCGATCCAGCTTGGCATTGCCAACCGGACGGGTTCGATCGATGTGGGCAAGGATGGTGATATCACGATCTGGTCCGGCCATCCTTTCAGCGCTCTTTCGCTGGCTGAGATGACGATCATTGAAGGCGACGTGTATTTTGACCGGGCAAAGGACAGAACCATGCGTGCTGAACTCGCAAAAGAAAAAGCAGATCTCGAAAAGCTGGATATGAACCGGGCTCCCGGAACGGGCGGAACGCCTCCGCGTGTTCCTTCGGAGCGGAATAGCGGCGACTATCACGATAACGAGGACGGAGGAAACGAACGATGAGAGGAGTAACAAAAGGTATGATCGCGAAGTTTCTTTCCCTGGTTGTCGCTGCATCGGTAGGTGCACTCGCGGTATCAGCACAAAGTGACGGGTCACAGCAGAATAAGACCGGCCGGGCCGGTACTTTTGCGATCGTTGGGGCTAGGGTGGTAACGGTTTCAGGGGCGGTCATCGAGAATGGCACTGTCGTCATCCAAAACGGAAAGATCACGGCCGTCGGCGCCGGTGCGGCGATACCGTCGGGGGCTGAGCGCATCGATGGCAAGGGGCTGCAGGTATTTCCCGGCATGATCGACGCGGCCACTAACATGGGGCTGGCCGAGATCGGCCAAGGGGCGAACGCTACCATGGACGTGCAGGAAGTAGGCACGATGAATGCTAACGCCAAAGCGATCGTCGGTATTAATCCGCATTCGTCACATATCAACGTAACACGCGTCAATGGTATTACGTCGGTGCTTTCCCGCCCACAAGGCGGTTTGATATCCGGCCAGGCCGCCTTCATCAACCTCAATGGTTCGACGCAGGCTGAAATGGCCGTTGTTCCGGTTCACAGCCTTGTTATCAACTTTCCCCGTGTTGCAGGCGGCGGGGGCGGGTTCGGTGGCGGCGGCGGTTTTGGCGGCGGCGGTGGTGGCCAGGGAGCCGATTTTAACGAACTTATTCGCCGGCGTGATGCCGCAGTTGAAGACCTGAAAAAAATGTTTCGCGAGGTCGAGGCCTACGCAAAGATGGTCGAGGCTTACGCTAAGGACAAGAGTTCGCCGACACCGACAACTTCGCTGCGGTTTGATGCGATGATCCCATACGTCCGTGGCCAGAGGCCGATCTTGTTCACGGTCGAACGTGAAAGGGACGTTCGGGCTGTCGCGAGGTTCGTTGCGGACACGAAGGTCAAAGGCATCATCGTGGGCGGGCAGGAGGCCTGGAAGGCGGCGGATGTGCTGAAACAGAACAACATTGCGGTTATCTACACTAATATCTACACCCTTCCGGTCCAGCAGGACGATCCGTACGATTATCTTTACGAAGCGCCCTCGCTGCTTCAGAAGGCAGGTGTCAAGTTTGCGGTCTCGACCGGAAATGCCGGCGAGGAGGCCCGAGATCTGCCCTATCACGCTGGAATTGCCGGGGCGTACGGCCTCGGCAGAGATGAGGCACTGAAGTCTGTGACGCTTTATCCGGCTCAGATCCTGGGTGTCGATGACCAACTCGGATCGATCGAGGTCGGCAAGATGGCAAACGTCGTAGTGGCTGACGGCGATATTCTCGATCCGCGGACGAACATAAAGCATATGTTCATCGGCGGCCGCAAGATCCCGCTAACAAGCCGGCACACGGAATTGTTCGATAGCTTCAAGGACAGAAAATAGCTGGAACAAGTTTAATTCCATGGGGACTTATTGGACGATCCTGTCCGATAGGTCCTATTTCTTTTGAGGGATCGTCTCGCCATTTTCAAAGAATTCGAGCGAGGCCGAGTTGAGACAATAGCGAAGCCCGGTCGGCGGCGGGCCGTCAGGAAAAACGTGGCCCTGGTGCCCACCGCATCGCGCACACCTTATTTCAATACGGCGCATTCCGTAGCTGTTATCTTCGATATTGACCAGATGGTCTTTATCGAACGGCCGATAGAATGATGGCCAACCGGTGCCGGAATTGAACTTATGACTCGAACTGAAGAGTGGCAGGCCACACAGGCGGCAGGCGTAAGTGCCTTCGAGTTTATTGTCGAGGAGCGTTCCGCAGAATGCCGGCTCAGTTCCGTGATTCATGAGGATCCGGTATTCCTCTTCATTTAGAGCTTCCGCAAGTCGTTCAACGGTTGCCTGGTCGAGTTCCGATATCTCGTAACCGGAATCTGATAATGTTCTTTTCATGTCGATCAATGCTCCGATCCGGCATTAATATTCCATTGTGCTCGATCAGGCACAGTTTTGCTCGGCGGGCTTGACGGGCCGCCTATTCTGTCGATTCTGACCCAAAGACCTTTTTCTCGAGCTTCCTAAGTCGAGAGGCCATTTCTCCCAACTTCCTGAACGCTGCTGTTGACCGCAGCCACTCGCGGTTGTCAAAGGCGGGGATGCCGGAGATCACTTTACCGGGTTCTACGTCGTGCGAAGTCGCTGATTTTGCCGTGATCACAACATCGTCCCCGACCTTCAAGTGGCCGGCGATACCAACCTGGCCGGTGAGGATCACCCGTTTCCCTATGTTCGAACTGCCGGCGAGTCCGGTTTGTGAGCAGATCAGCGCGTCTTCATCGATCGTGCACGAATGGCCGATCTGGACCAGGTTATCGATCTTGACGCCTCGTTTTATACGAGTTTCTCCGACAGATGCGCAGTCGATCGCCGTGTTCGCCCCGATCTCGACATCGTCCTCGATCACGACCCGGCCCGTCTGCGGGATCTTTAGCCAGCGGCGATTCTCATCCTTTGCGTAGCCGAAACCATCCGACCCGATCGTCGTATTGTTGTGAACAATGCAGTTGTGCCCTATCTCGCAGTTCTCGCGGATCGAAACTCCTGAGTGGATGGTCGAGTTTTCGCCGATCGAAACACCTGGATAAACCGTGACATTAGGCATCAGTCGGACGCCTGAAGCAATATGGCAGTTTGCACCTATAACAACATTTGCGTGGATCTCCACGTTCGCGTCAACCTCTGCGGTCTCGTCGATAACGGCAGTCGGATGTATCTGAGGCTCGATCGCCGGTTCCGGAAAGAAATGGCGCATAGCTCGCGTATAGGCGGCATACGGGTCGTTTGCCCGAAGGATCGCAATATCCGAGCGTTCGATCTCCACACCGTCCTTCAGATATATTGCCGATGCCTTTGTCTCAGCGATCTGAGGGGTATATTTGGGATTGGCGAGGAAGGTGATGTCGCCATCGCCCGCGATGTCGAGCCCTGCCGTCGAGGTTATATCAAGGTCCGGCGAGCCACGTTCGACGGTTGCCCCGGTCAGTTCCGCGAGAGTACCCAGTTTCATAAGAATGTCTCGATAACCTGTTCAGCGACGGGTAACACTATTCTTGCAGACAAACTTTACCTTCGCAAAGCCGATATCCGGGGCCCCATTTTTGAGAATTTGCCGACAAGGAGCGACTTGACAGCTAGTCTCGCACATGGCCGTACCGGCTGAGGTCAATGCGCGAGTGCGTGAGAATGACTCGCGAGGCCTGTCACTTACAGGGGATATCCAGTTCCGGTGAGGTTATCGGAACCGCCGTTACGGTCCAAGTGTCTCCGGCGGGTACGATCTTTGCGGCAAAGGTCGGTACACGGAGCAACGGATTTGGAATATCGTTACGGGTCTCAACACCCACACGGGCCCAGTGAAAGCCATCGCACTGATAAAAAGTGATGTCAGTCGAAGTTCGTTTTTCCGCCAGGAGGAAATGATCGCGAACCGTCAGTTCCATTGCCGCCGAAACGCGCACCTGGTCGCCGGCTTTCGGACGGTTAAGGTACCACAATCCTGCCCCGCCGATGGCGATCAGCACACAAACAACGATCAGGGTTTTCAAATAGCTTCCGGAACTCTTCCTCGTTTCTTCGACCGTCTGAAAAAGCCGGTCCTTTTCGACGACTATCGGCCCTCTGTCGGCGCGGACCGAAGCTTGGGCAGTAGTTGTCGTCGAAGGCTGCGCGTTCGCAGGCTTTACCACTTCGTCCAAGAGTCCCTTCTGAAATTTCATGACCTTATGACGAGGTATACCACTATAAAGGTTGCGCGAGCAAACAATTTCTCAAAAAAGTGACGCTGGAGCCCGGCGGCCAACGATCAATTTGGGAACCACCTTGGAAAAACCAGAACTAGACTCAGAATATCACGCCGCTGCAGCCGGCATCGACAAAGACCGAAAAGGTTTTATAATTTCGTTTTCGCCAACCTAATTTGATTCGGAGACACGTATGGAAAAATACAAGAAGAGCATATCTCGAGCGACTGATACATTTCGCGAGATATTGCTGTATTACGTTGGGGTTATAGTTGCTTCGGCGTTGCTGTATTCATTTCTTGAAGACAAGCCGATCTTCGATTCGTTCTGGTGGGCTTGCGTTACGGGTTTGACCATCGGCTACGGTGATATGTATCCGGTCACGGTCGGAGGCAAGATAGTTGCGCTATTCCTGATGCACATCGTACCGCTGGTCATCATTCCGCTGATCGTTGCCCGGCTGCTGAGCAATATCATCGAGGATCAGAATGAGTTCAGCCACGATGAACAGGAAATAATGAAGAACGATATCCAGGCGATCAAACAAGCACTTGGAATCGATAAATCATAACGCCGCAATTGAAAAGGCCCCGAGCTTGAGAGCCCAGGGCCTGTCATCTTGTCGCAATGGTTACCAGCCTCCGCCGCCGTATCCGCCGCGGCCACCGCCGCGATTGCCGCCGCCACGATTGCCACCGCCATAGCCACCGCGGCCACCACCGCCGCTGCGTTCCTGCGGTTTGGCCTCATTCACCTTGAGCTGGCGGCCATCAACTTCCTTGCCGTTGAGCTGAGCGATCGCATTTTCACCATCGGCCTGGTTGGTCATCTCAACGAAGCCAAAGCCGCGTGACCGGCCAGTTTCACGATCTTCGATAACATTTGCCGATTCGACTGGGCCGATCTCGCCGAAGAGTTCGTTAAGGTCCTGATTGCTGGTGTTGAAGGATAGATTTCCTACGTATAGTTTCATTTTGTTTTCCTTTCCTATTTGGGGCTACTGAGAAGTGACCTTAAGCGGACGTTTCTTCCATTTGAGAAAGGCCGGTTCAGGATACTCAAAAAATCTGAGAGCTACTTCTAACTTCTAACAAAGGGCCTGCTCTCAAACTTATCCAAAACCGTTTAAGACAAAGCGCGAGACCGCAAGGGTGTCGCGAGAGAAGGGTTGACACTTGAGACATTGACAGCTTCGGCAACAAAAAGCAAGCAAAAGAGCTTGTCGATCGTCCGCATGCTTTGTGCAAGATCGAAATTTCATACAGAATCGTTTATGCTTATAGGTAATGAAGGAAGAACTAATAGAAATGGCTGGGGTCGTTGTTGACAAGCAGCCAAATGCGTATTTCAAAGTGCAGTTGAACGACAGCGATCATATGGTCCTTGCTACCATTTCCGGACGCATGCGGCGTAATAGGATCCGCATCCTGATGGGGGATCGCGTGGACGTCGAACTCTCGCCGTACGACCTGACCAAAGGCCGCATCACCTACCGCCACAAATAGGGTCAGATCAGCCAGTTTTTCACCAGTATCGGACGGATACCGCATTTAGTAGTGACCGATGTAACACACCGGTGGTATCATGTCGGATACTATGGGATCGTCAAATTTTTGCTCATATCCGCTTGCTTTCCTGATCGCTGTGCTGAGCACCGTCACTGTCGCGGCTCAGTCGCCATCCGTCGGCGATGAGGTTCGATACCAGTGTTTCTGCTTTGGTCAGGAATGGGTCAAAGCAACAGTCTTGAGCGTTGGCGGAGGGAACGTGCGCGTTCGCTTCGGCAATCTGGACAGTCAGGTTGTAACGCTGCCGATCAATTCGCCGAAGCTTCGGATGAGTGGCACGACGTCGGAGTTTCGTGCGGATCCGATACAACAGGCCTTCAGTGCCGAGGCCGGACGGTTTCAAAAAGCGGTCGCTGTCTTCGCGCATTTTTACGACCCGCAGTTCAACTATGGCGGGGGTTATGTACGTGCTGAAGAATGGCGACAGGCGATGACTGAACTGGCCGAGCTTGATTCGCTGTGCAAAACACGATTTCGCGGTGTCAAGAATTTCGAGGGTCCCACTTACATCAAGCTGGGAAGTATCGACTACCGTTTTGCCACCTGGTGTGAAGTCGCCGCAAGGCGTACCCAGATCGAGCCGATAGCCCGCGCCGGGATCGCGAAGACGCTTATTAATCTCGGCTACACGGAAGAAAATCTCAACTTTGGTTTCAACGAGCCTGACAACCCCGTTCGTTGGGAGACCCAGGAATTGATCTGGCAGCGAGAAAAATGGCGGGCCGCAAAGCTCGCCTGGCTCAAGCCGAAGTATGCCGAGTACGGTGTGGCGGTACCGGCAGACGCTACTGCGGCTGCCGAAAAGCGAGCCGATCAATTAAAGGAACTGGTGCTGGCAGGTGCCCCAAACCGCTCATACAAGCAGCCGCCGTATCGCGACGCCGCAGCTGAAGCGGTGGTGAAGGCGGCGTTTTTGAAGGAATATCCCGGCGTTCAGGTCGTCAAGATCGGTCTCGACTATCGAACCTGGGTCCAGCGCAAGAGCCTTGACTATATCGCTAGCGACGATATCTTTCGCTACTACAAGGTCAGCTATAATTCGTACAAACGTGGCACCGCCTTGCTGAAAATTCCGGGCCGCCCGTTCTGCCAGATGCACGATTGGGTCGTTGGATTGAGCGGAAAATCGATCGTGCCGGCCGGTGTCGGGGGAAGCGGAACGTTTATGCGGTGTGAGTAGCCAACATTTTGTGGCGACGCCGGGCTGGCTCAGGTCGGCTGGTGAATAAGATCCTTTCTAGCTAATATTGAGATAGGAGTTTTCTTATTATGAAACGAGGTTTCTTCGGGTCTTTATTATCTTTTGGTTTGTTGCTGATCTGTGTTATGGCCGCGGCGGCCCAGTCGAAATCAGTCGCCGGGGAATGGGACGGGGCATTTGAAACTCCGGGCGGAGCCCGGCCATTCAAACTCGTGCTGAAAGTAGATGGCGAAAGGCTAACCGGCACGTCGAAACGCTCCTCGGGTGACGTGCCGATCCAGGGCACGATCAAGGGGAAGGATATTAGCTTCAGCTATACTATCAGTTACAACGGGAACGACCTGACGATGAGCTTTATCGGTAAAGTAGATGGCGAGACGATGGGCGGATCAGTGTCTTTCGGCGGCAACGCCGATGACGTATGGACGGCAAAACGGGCACCCGCCGAAAAGCCAAAATCGGACAAACCATGACCGCGGAATTCGAGGCCCTCGCTTGCGATCCCGACCTGGAATCTTCGCGTGGGCCGGGCGGCACTCTCATCTTCGTCGATGGTGGCCAGTATTGTGTCATCGGGACGGAATTCGTAAGCACCGAAGAGAGTGACTGCTACGCATTCGGCTCGACGAAAGAAGAGGCCCTGGCTAACTACGCTCTCAGGCGGCAATGAGAGCCAGGTTATGGGTCGTCCTGTTGAATAACTCGCCAACCTAAAGTATCCTGATTCCACAAAAGGAGAAAAACAATGGAGCGTAAGACGGCAGATCAGTATCCGCAGGAGCTGTTGGACCTTTTTCACGAATGGCAGCATGGCGACCTGGACAGGCGTTCGTTTATGAGCGGGATCGCGAAATTCGCGGTCGGCGGGCTAACGGTCGCGGCGATCTTTGAAAGCCTCAAGCCAAACTACGCTTGGGCGCAGACGGTCAACCCCGACGATAAGGACATCAGGGTCGGCTACGAGGTTGTCCAGTCACCCAACGGGAACGGAACGATCAAAGGCTATTTTGCCAGGCCCGCGAAGGGTAAGAAATTCCCCGCAGTTTTGGTCATTCACGAGAATCGCGGGCTGAATCCTTATATCGAAGATGTTGCCCGCCGGTTTGCTAAGGTGGGAATGATGGCTCTTGCTCCCGATGGATTGACCTCGGTGGGAGGCTATCCGGGCGACGAACAGAAAGCCGCCGCTGCATTTCGCACCGTCGATGGCAAGAAGATGACAGAGGATTTTGTCGCCGCTGCGATGTGGCTGAAGAAGCATAAGGACGGAAACGGCAAACTCGGTGCTGTCGGGTTTTGCTTCGGCGGAGGTATGGTAAACCAACTCGCGGTTCGACTCGGCAAAGATCTGAATGCCGGAGTTCCGTTCTACGGCAGCCAGGCGGGCATCGCGGATGTGCCCAAGATCATGGCCCCGATGATGTTCCAATATGCCGGCAACGACCAGCGCATCAATGCAAATATCGCTGCTTACGAGGCGGCCCTCAGAGAGAATAAGAAAACCTTTGAGTCGTTCATTTACGAAGGCAAGCAGCACGGGTTTCACAACGACACGACGCCGCGCTATGATGCGGAAGCTGCCAAATTGGCCTGGGAGCGGACGCTCGCCCATTTCAAAAAGTATCTGAAATAGACCTTCGGACGATGCGGCGTTTTGCCACTATCGCCGTGTTTGCTATCTTGTTAACTGATGAGTAATTCAACTAGAATGTCAAAGACCGTTGGCCGTTTGGCCTCGCTGGTGTGCGCGGCCGGCGTCATATCGTTTTTCATTGGCTTGTTCGGGGGCCCGCGTTCGATGGTCATCATCGGAGCGGCCCTTATGAGCGCCTCGCTCATCGGCTTTTTTATCGAAGAGCAGGGAAATCGGAAAGCCCGCGCATAGCTTCATCCCATCCTCTCCATAAAGCCCATCCCCTCATGTATGAAGGGGCCAGATAAAGGAATATTTTTCTATGAAAGATAAAATGTCTTTGCGGGCGAGTGTGCGCTCCGCATTGTTGATCATTGGTTTTTTCGTGGCGGTTGCGTTGATCCGCGACTGGACACCGACGACGGCCCAGGTCACGCCGACCAAGATCGCGGTCATTGATACCGAAGCGGTACTGCTTCGTTCGAAGATCGGAAAAGCGATGACCGTCGAACTCGAAAAGGTGCAGCAGGACTCACAACGTCAGTTCAAAGCGGAGACCGACCCCGCAAAACGCGAACAGATCAAGGTCGCCGCACAAAAGAAATACAACGACACTCGAGATCGCCTGCTCGCTCAGGCCGACACCAAAATGACGCCTATCATCAACTCCGTCGGCAGGGAGATGAAAGCCGCCGCGATCTTTCGCAAATTCGAATCAGGCCTGATCTACGCCGACGACTCACTCGATATAACCAACACCGTTATCCAACGCATCGACGCCGCCACGCCGTAATAATCGATAAACGGATTTCAAAGGAATTGCCACTAGCTTCAGCTAGGGGGCCGAGTGAGGACTACATTGATCCGGGCTTTAGCCAAAAATTTGGCGCTGACCCCGAGTTCGGCTAAAGCCGATGATAATATTGAATCCTCACCACGCTCTGAAGAGCGTGGCAATTCATCAGGAGCGAGGGTAATTCAGATGACCTTTGAATGCTCAACCTGTAATGAATAAAACGACGGGCTGTCGCATCTCGGTTGCGATTTTCCTGACCCTTATTTTGGTGTGCTAGAAGCCGGCGGGACGCTCCATCTCTGTTACAACACCGATCGCAAGAACCGAATTCGACGATATTTGGTTTAGAAATTCGGCTGCTGTGCTAACACCGCGAGCTTCATCGATCAGAATATCAGTGTCAATAATGGTGAGGGACATCTAGTTAGCCCAATGCTTTTCGCGGACAGAGCGTACCCAGGCCGTGCTATCAGTGATATCGTCGCGATCGAGCCAAATGCCAAAGAAAGAATCGTCTTCGAAATTATTTTGAGCAGCGTTTGGAGGTGAGTAAAGCGCTCGCAGACGCGCGATCAGGTCTTGAATCTCGCGTTGGGCTCCGGTCGGCAGGGCGGCGATCTCTTTTAGGATCTCTTCGCTGGTCATAATATCTCCTTGTCTCATTCTCACTTTTCCTTAAAATATGTCAACGGAAAAAGCCCCGGCTATGTGCCGAGGCTTTCTCAGTGAACTAGAGATCGTAATATCAGAGGTGCCCTTACTTACGTGCGGGCTACTGACACTACATACCCATGCCGCCGGGCATGCCGCCCATGTGGTCGCCGCCCTTTTCGTCGGGGGCGTCGGCGATCAAACGCTTCGGTGGTGAGCATCATGCCGGCGCTCATTTGGCTAATGCTGGTTCCTTGGCTTCTTCATAGTGCGGCCGGGTCATTGGTTCAAGACGGTCGTCGAATTTTTTCTGGTATTCCAGGTAGTGCTCTATCATTTTCTGCGTATCGTGATCGAAGCTCGCGGAAATCTTGTGCCTGATTTTGCGGACGCGGTCGATCGCGATATCTTTTTCTACGCTCATAGTGGTTCTCCCAACAGCTCCATCGGAGTTACGAGGAGCGGAGTGTATAGTCCGAGTTTATCATTAGTCTGCCGAATATGTCCGAATTTGTTGGCGTTCGCACGATGTTTGCAGTTCCAAGTGGGAAGGAAGTCGCATTTGTGATACGACGCAAGAGCCAAGTGGAGAGCGTCGCCTTTGGGGTCATTCGGCATCACCATGTTCATGATATAGAAATCGACGATGGGGCCGATCATCTGATCAACCGGCAAGACTGTCAAAGTGCTTACAAGGTCCAACATCAGTTGTTGGTTCGGAAAATCACCCTGCTCGAGTTCTTCGATCACGGCAGGACTTATTAGTAACGTGTACTCATCACCGATGCCGTCCCAGAATTTCCGCGTCCAATCACGGCGGGCGATCATGTCGGGTTCGGTGCGGACTTCGTGGTAGAAGCTTACGACTGAGGTTTCGACGTAGACGCGGGATAACATGATTCTGGTTATACAACGGAAGAAGCCCCGGCGTTTTGTGCCGAGGCTTTTGGTTGCGATTGTAGGAGCGGAGAGGGAAACCACCCCGGCCGAAGCGGCCACCCCTCCTTTGAAATGGAGGGGAGCCGGAAATAACTACATTCCCATACCCATGCCGCCCATGCCGCCAGGCATTCCGCCCATTTCGCCCTTTTCTTCGGGGATGTCGGCGATCATGGCTTCGGTGGTGAGCATCATTCCTGCGATCGAAGCTGCGTTCTGCAGAGCGGTGCGTGTGACCTTTGCGGGGTCGATGACACCGGCTGCTACGAGGTCTTCGTACTGCTCGGTCGCCGCGTTGAAGCCGAAGCTGTCGCCGCCTTCGCGGACCTTGCCGACGACGACCGCGCCTTCCTGACCGGCGTTTCCGGCGATCTGGCGAAGCGGCTCTTCGACTGCACGGCGGACGATGTTGATGCCGATGGTCTCGTCATCTTCGTCGCCCTTGAGGCCGTCGAGGACGCTCGAAGCTCGTACCAGGGCGACGCCGCCGCCGGCCACGATGCCTTCTTCGACAGCGGCACGCGTCGCGTGCATCGCGTCTTCAACACGAGCCTTCTTTTCCTTCATCTCGGTCTCGGTAGCGGCACCGACCTTGATCACCGCTACACCGCCGACGAGTTTCGCCAAGCGTTCCTGCAGTTTTTCACGGTCGTAATCCGATGACGTCTCTTCGATCTGGGTGCGGATCGTTTTGACGCGGCCGTCGATAGCATCGCCGGCACCTGCGCCTTCGACGATGGTGGTGTTTTCCTTGTCGATCGTGATCTTCTTAGCTTTGCCGAGATCTTCGAGCGTGATCGACTCGAGCTTGATGCCGAGGTCTTCGCTGATGACCTTGCCGCCCGTGAGGATGGCGATGTCTTCGAGCATGGCCTTGCGGCGGTCGCCGAAGCCCGGAGCTTTGACGGCCGCGACGTTGAGCGTACCGCGGAGCTTGTTCACGACGAGGGTCGCAAGGGCTTCACCATCAACGTCTTCTGCGATGATGAGCAGCGGACGTCCCATCTTGGCAACCTGCTCGAGGATCGGCAGCAGGTCGCGCATGTTCGAGATCTTCTTCTCGTTGATCAGGATGAAAGGCTCGTCGAGGACGGCTTCCATACGGTCCGGATCGGTAACGAAGTACGGCGAGAGATAGCCGCGGTCGAACTGCATACCCTCGACAACCTCGAGCATGGTGTCCATCGTCTTCGACTCTTCGACAGTGATGACGCCGTCTTTGCCGACCTTGTCCATCGCCTCAGCAATGATCGTTCCGATCGTCTTGTCGCCGTTGGCCGAAACGGTTCCCACCTGGGCGATCGCGTCGCCGCTGACAGGCTTGGCCTGGTTGGCAACCTCCGCAACGACGGCCGCAACTGCTTTTTCAATGCCGCGCTTGAGGGCCATCGGGTTAGCACCTGCGGCGACCGTGCGGACGCCTTCCTTGAAGATCGCCTGAGCGAGGACCGTAGCGGTCGTTGTGCCGTCGCCGGCCACGTCGCTGGTCTTCGAAGCGACTTCGCGCACCATCTGTGCGCCCATGTTCTCGAGCGTGTCTTTCAGCTCGATCTCTTTCGCAACGGTCACGCCATCTTTGGTGATCGTTGGGCTTCCGAATTTCTTGTCGATAACGACGTTGCGGCCTTTCGGGCCGAGCGTGACCTTTACTGCGTCCGCAAGCTGGTTAACACCGCGCAGAATCGCAGCACGTGAATCTTCTCCGTGAACTACTTGTTTTGCCATGATATGTTTCTCCTGGTTAAGAAAATTGGTAAATGTCGAATTTATTTAAGCAGCGGCGCCGGCCCTCGAAATGATTCCGAGGATCTCGTCTTCGCGCATGATGATGAATTCTTCGCCGTCGAGTTTGATCTCGCTGCCCGAATATTTGCCGAACAGAACGCGGTCGCCTGCCTTAACATCGAGGGCTTGACGCGTACCATCTTCTTTATATTTGCCCGCACCGGCTGCGATAACTTCGCCTTCCTGCGGTTTTTCCTTTGCCGTATCCGGGATAAAAAGCCCGCCGGCGGTCTGGTTTACATTGTCTTCGACGCGTTTAATGATCACGCGATCGTGAAGCGGTGTAATGTTAGTTGCCATAATGGTTCACTCCTTTTAATAAGTAAGTTTGATAGAATAGCTTTCTCGAAACGCAAGGTCGCGAAAAGCGAAGTTTAGCACTCGTGTCTCAAGAGTGCTAGTTTAGGATATGTGGCGGTGTCCTGTCAATAGGGAGGTCGCGAAATCATAAAATATGAGTACGGTATTATCATATCCGGTCCTGATCTATCCAAAATGTACATATCGGAAATAAATATCTATCCCATAAAATCGCTTAAAGGCGTCCAGGTCGAATCGGCGATGGTTCAGGCTCGTGGCCTCGAGCACGATCGCCGATGGATGCTGACCGATCGAGAGGGCAATTTCATGACTCAGCGCGAGTTTCCAAAGATGGCGACGATCGGCGTCAAAGTCGAGAGTGGAGAGCTAAGAGTCGAAAGTGAAGCGGCAGGCGAGATGCGGATCCCGTTCGAGCCGGACCGAGGCGAGCGTCAAAAGGTCACGATATGGCAAAGCATTTGTGAGGCAGAAGTTTATCGCGGCGAGGTTAGCGAATGGTTTTCGGACGTGCTTAGCACGAGCTGTCAGCTTGCATTTATGCCCGAAACCACAAGGCGAAGGGTGAGTGAGCGGTTTGATCGCGGCGGCGACATCGTGAGCTTTGCCGACGGCTATCCGCTGCTCGTTATCGGCGAGGCGTCGCTGGCTGACTTGAATCAACGGATCGCGGACGCTCTTGTCACCAAAGGTGAAAAAGGTGCGGACGAGAGTGTTCACCTTCCGCTGCCGATGAACCGTTTTCGTCCGAGTATCGTCGTTAGCGGCTCGGAGCCGTATGCAGAGGATAATTGGCAGCAGATCCGCGTCGGCGAAGCTGAATTTCGTGTCACCAAACCATGTGCGCGGTGTGTCATGACAACCGTCGAACAATCTCGCGGCGAATTCGCTGGCAAAGAGCCGCTAAAGACTCTCGCAACCTATCGCATGGCAAAAGACGTGATGCCCGACCGCGTCGAAGCTCTCGGCCTGACACCGACCGCAGTCCTTTTCGGCCAAAATCTCATTGGCGAAAGGGTCGGAACTACGATCCGCGTTGGGGACAGTGTTTCTGTTAAGACTAGTGGCTGATCGGGCAGAAGTCCCTAGGGGCAGAACTCCGTGAAAAGCTTTTCGGTTCCTTTTTGGGGCAAGTCGACCTCGCCCTCATTCCTGAGACCTCACATACCATCACCGTGACCGTAGCCTCCCGTGAGCTTGGAGTGGTGGGAGGCAGATCGGCCGCCGTTCCCGAGGGTTCGGAACCGTCCTGCCAGGTCTCGGCGATCGGCGTCGGAGTCGGAGAAGGCCGAGGCATTTGTGGATCGCTTTCCGAGGGAAGTTCTTCTAACATCGGCAGCATTGACCGGTTCGGCACGGTTCCGGCGATAAAGAACTCGATACGGCGAAATTCCGGCGGGACGTTTGTCACGTATATATCTTTTGGCGGTTCCAAGTAATCGTCGCCGATCGGGTTGCCATCGCTGTCCGTCAACCGTGTCGGTGTTTGCGTGGGTGTCGGTGAAGGTGTTGCGGTCGCTTCAGTGAGGTCGAGTTCGCGGATGAGCGAGCCGTTTCGTATATCGATCTCAGCCTTGCGAAGGTTAGCTGGCATTGCCCAGTCGCCGTTCCATTCGGGGTGGATGGCAAGAGCCTCCTTCATAAAATCGGCCCAGACGGGCATCGCTGAATCACTGCCCTTCATTCCCAGGTCGCCGCCATTGTCAAAGCCGACGTAAACTACGGTGATCAACTCCGGAGTGAAACCGACGAACCAGCCGTCGCGCGACGTTCCCGTTTTTCCCGCAAAGGCAGTTTTTCCTGCGTTATTTCTGAAGCCCCAGCCCTGTGCCTGCGCGGCCGTACCTCGGTTAATGACATCTTTCATGATGTCGTCCATTATGTAAGCCACGTCGGGACGAACGACGTTCTTGCGGTCAGGCGCCGGGGCGTTGAGCGTTTTGCCGTCACCGCTTGCGATCCGGGTGATCGGCATTGGATTCACGCGATCGCCGAGATTCGCAAACATCGTATAGGCGGTTGCGACCTGCAGCGGCGTAGCCTCTGCGGTCCCGAGGGCCATCGACGGGTATGCTTTCTCGACCTTCGGAAAGCCGGCTTTGTTCGCAAATGTCATCACCTTTCCGATATTCAGCGACATCGCGATGTCGACCGTTATGACATTCTTGCTCTTTACCAGAGCGTCTCGCAGCGTCGTTTCCTTATTCGAAAAGAAATCACCGAAATTTCCGGGCGTGTAAGTCTCCTGATTGAATGTGAAGGTCTTCTTCTCGTCCTTGAAAACGGTTGCTGCGGTGAACTGACGCGTGCTCGAATCGTATGCTGAGTTGATCGCTGCGGCATAGACAAAGGGCTTAAAGACCGAGCCGGGCTGCCGCATGGCGCTCGTGGCCCGATTAAATTGGTTCTCGATGTAGTCGCGTCCGCCAACCATCGCGACTATCTCGCCCGTCTTAGGCCTGATCGAGACAAGAGCGGCATTCAACCCCTGTTTTTTGGGGAAGTGCTTGTCGAGCGAGGCGAGACGTTTGTTGACTATCTCATACGCCTTTTTCTGAAGGTCGGGATCTATGGATGTATAGACGCGAAGGTGTTGGAGGGCTTCGGGGTCGCTGATGATCTTCGGCAGTTCCTCGATGGCGTACTGCGAAAAATAGGGCATGCCCTGCAGGTCGCGGGTGTTCGAGACCTGCTTCAGCACGATCTCGACGGCCCTGTTCTCAGCGAGTTGCTGGGGGGAGATGTCGCCGGTCTCGGCCATTGACTGGAGGACCTGGTTTCGACGTTCTTTGACGCGTTCCGGATGTTTGTATGGGTTGTAGCGGTTCGGGCTCCTGATGATACCGGCGATAAATGCGGCTTCGGCCAATGACAGTTGCGAAACATCCTTTCCGAAGTAGGCATTCGAGGCCTCGCCAACGCCGTAGATCGCAACGCCTGTCTGCTGGCCCAGATAGATCTGATTCGCATAGAGCGTGAAGATCTCCTGCTTCGAAAGGCGGGTTTCGAGTATCAGCGACATATAGGCTTCTTTCGCCTTTCGGGTCAAAGTTTGTTCATTCGAAAGCAGAAGATTCTTGATCAATTGCTGTGTGATCGACGAGCCGCCCTGGTTTGCCAGCGGACCGTCGTCATCACCCTCATAACGACGCCAGAGCGCACGTGCGATCCCGCGGAAATTGACGCCGTAGTGCTCAAAGAACGCACGGTCTTCGGTCACGGTGATGGCCTTGACAAGGTGAGCGGGCAGGTCGTTAAAACTCACCGTCTTTCGCCTGCCATCTCCTTCCGCGGCGATCGAACTTAGTATCTTCGGTTCGATCTTTGCCTCGCTGATCTGGGCTCCGCTGTCGCGGTCACCGATGGCCGCAACGGATCTTCCGTCCTTTGAGAACTTTATTGTGATCGAGGGGAAGGCCTTAACGCCATCGATCATTCCGGTAAAGCCCGGCTCGATCGCCAGCTGATCGTTCTCGACGCTGTAGCGGCTGCGTGAAGCGTCGGCCTTATTGTTCTTTTCGATATAGCCGGCCGATCGAAGATATTCGACCAGATCGGCGGACGATATAGCTTCACCAACACGCAGCGTCTTTGGAGCCGAGTAGATTCCGGCCGACGGCGTAAACACATTACCGCTCAATAGTTTCTGATCAATTCGATCGGAAAACTCGAACCAGAAGTACGTCGCTGTCAGAAAGGCGCCGAGAGCCAGGAACGCGGCGATCGCGATCGTGTAGGTGTTGAAGATCAGTCGGATGACCCGTCTGAACCGCGATTCCGGCGGCGCCTGGAACGACGTGCCCCGCCGCGCCTTTACCCAGCCTTTCGGCGGCATCTTCGAACGGGCTGTTCTTACTGGATTTGGATCGGGCATTTCCTCGATTACGAGCAGGCGGGGGTGGCGAGGGCGACCTTTTCGCCAAAACAAAATTCTATAAAAACTCGCGGCTTGCTGTACAGCAATTTATCGCCTTTAATCTAGTTTGATGTACGGCGCGGCGATTTTGAGGGTTCCCGCTTTGTAACTTTTGTTTTGAGCCTTACCGCCGTTAGAGAAGATCGCAGGAGCGCAGAGCGCCTGCTTTTCAGTTGATCGATCATGAAGGTTTTAGTTACAGGTGGACAGGGTTATCTCGGCACGCACGTTCGAAGGTCTTTTGACGCCGCGGATCTGTCGCGTCGAGCGGGGCTCGATATCCTCAAGCCCGAGAATGCGGCTATAGTCAGTAATTTCGACGTCGTTATCCATCTCGCAGCGCTGCTGGATAAATCGCCGGAAAACGCCGGAAACATCTTCCAGACCAATGTCGAAGGCACCGTCAACCTCCTCCGTGAGATGAAGGAAGGCGCCGTGTTTATCTTTGCATCGACAAAAGATGTGTACGGAAGGTTTGCAGATAACTTTTCTCAGGTTGACGAAAAATGTCCCACGCTGTTTGCCGGCCAGTCGCCGCTTGAATGGTCGAAATTGATCGCCGAACGTTACGTTGAGTATTACGCGAACACCCGCAACTTTAGATCTTGCATATTTCGGCTGTCGACCGTTTATGCCCCGATCAGCGAATACAGCACGCCCAACTTTGTCGGCCACTTCGTAGATGCGATCAACAAGGGCGAGCGCCTCAGGCTGCCCGGCCGTGGAAACCCGATACGTGATCTCCTTCACGTGGACGACCTGTCTAAGGCATGCGAGGCTTTTTGCGATTCAGTGATACGCCACGGACTCTATAATCTGGGTGGTGGGCCCGGCCAAGCCCTTACGCTTAGCGATCTGGTTAGCCGACTTGAACAGGTTTCGGGCCTGCAGGCAGTCATCAATGAAGAGGATCCGCTTCCTCCGCCAATTCCATTGAATTACATCTCCGATCTTAGCCTGATCGATCGGGAACTCGGCTGGCGGCCCGAGATCGGCCTTGATGAAGGGTTGAGGACGCTATTCTAGTTAGGTCTTTCAACGCAAAGATGCAAAGTGGCAAAGACGCAAAGCAAACGATAGATGAAAATGAAATAAGCAAAAGAGATCGTCGATGCCGTCAACGAGGGCATCGAACGCCGGGAGGGCCGGGGCTATTAGAAAGTGTTTATGAAGAGGCTTTATTCGCAGCGTTGTGAATGGTCTATAACCCAAAAGCCTTTGCATCTTTGCCCCTTGGCGGCTTTTCGTTAAAAACAGGTTTCCTTCAATGAAGATACTCGTACGCGGAGCAAACTGGATCGGTGACGCTGTGATGTCGATACCAGCTTTGCGCGAACTTCACCGCATTTTTCCTGATGCACGGATAACCCTGCACACGCGTAGCTGGGCCTATGGTTTGTTTCGCGATGCATCATTCATTGATGAGATCGTCACCTACGACAAGCACAAATGGGCGATCAAGGATGTTGTTGACAATTCGGACTTTTTAAAGGCAGATGGCTATGATCTCGCCGTTCTTTTCCCAAATTCGTTCGAGTCGGCCCTGACGACTTTCCTTGTCAGGGTCCCGCGACGTATCGGCTACAACAAGGACCTCCGAGGATTGCTGCTGACCGATCCCGTCGCGGTTCCGGAGTGGAAGAATCGGCGACACGAGGTCTATTACTATATGAACCTTGTCGCCGAGGTCGAGAAACGCCTTTTGGGCCGGGAAACAGTTATGTCAGGGCTGCCCGATATTTCGCTCGAAGTTTCTGATGAACGGCTCTTTGCAGCTTCGAAGCTCCTGACCGACTCCGGAGCGGGCCCGCTTACGAAAACGGTTGCCCTTGGCGTCGGTTCGACAAACTCGCGAGCAAAGCGCTGGCCGGCCGAGCGTTTTGCCGAGTTAAGCGACCGCCTGATGTCTGAGGCCGATGTCAATGTCGTTCTCGTTGGGTCGAAGGAAGAATCTGAGGTCGCCGCCGAGGTCTTTGACCGATGTTCGGTCAAGCCGGTCGATCTAACGGGCAAGACCGACCTTGCCGAGGCTGTCGCTGTGCTCGCGGCAGTTGACTTGCTGATCTCCAACGATATGGGCCTTGCACACGTCGCTCCGGCGGTCGGGACGGACACTATTGTCATTTTTGGGCCGACAAATCCCGAAACTACTAGCCCGTTTTCCGAGCGGTCGTTTCTCATTCGCCGCAAGGATGTCGATTGCTCGCCGTGTATGCTTCGCGACTGCCCGATCGACCATCGGTGTATGACGAGGATCGGCGTGGATGAAGTGTTCGACGCCGCAAAGGGTTTTCTGTTCGCACGATCGATCGGGGCATCGGACGCAATGGATGTCGGAGAAGACGTTATCGGCTAGACAGAGATCACTTTAACTCGTTGCGTCGTAGCTACTTCGCGATTTTGAGTTTAGAATCTCGTTTGATGGCCAAGCCTGCAATATTTGTCGATCGCGACGGAACCTTGATCGAAGAGGTGAATTTTCTCTCGCGCGTCGAGGATCTGATCGTATTTCCATTCACGCCGCCATCGATCAAAAAGCTGAAAGAACGCGGTTTTTACGTCGTCGTGCTAACCAATCAGTCCGGGATAGCCCGCGGGAAATATACGGAAGCCGATATGCATGCGATCCACGATGCGATACAGGCGGCGGTGGGCGGGCTTATCGATGCGTTTTATTTCTGCCCCCACCTTCCCAGCGACGGGTGCCATTGCCGCAAGCCAAATCTGGGGATGATAGAAGCCGCGCAAGGCGATCTTGAGATCGATATGACGCATTCCTGGATGATCGGTGACAAGAACCTGGATGTTTGGATCGCTGAGAATGCCGGGATCAAGAGCGCGATGGTGATGACGGGATACGGCCCGCGCCATCTCGGAACACTGGAGAGGAAACCCGATATTATCGACGACGACTTTGGCAACGTCGTCGCCCAGATCCTGCTACGGTAAGGGAAGAAGCCGCTTTATGCGCGCAGCAAAATAGAGTCCAAGGAGCGTGGATGGGATGCTGCCGAAGATCGCGGTCCAGATCATCGGTTTCCCAACATAGTCGAACAGGTTCTGGCCAAAGCGAGATAAGTCATCGGTTTCGAGGATAGCCGCCGGAAGACAACCCAGTATCGTTGAGACTATAACTGACAGCCATGCGGTGGCCACTCCGGCGAGCCATGGCATGATTCGCCGGTTCCCGTTCCGGTATATTAATCCTCCGAAAATACGGCCCAGGACGTTTGCGGCAATAAAAAGGGTTAGCGAAACCAGGAAGAATGGAAAGATGAACTGGGATACGAAAAAGACCCTTGCGTTTCCAATAGATATCGGAAGTATTATCAACAAAGCTACGGCGTAGCCAATGAGAGTGCACCGCATCGATTCGCGGCCTGCCGCTTTTGTGATACGGGCATATGCGTCACCTTCCAAAGTCATCCTCGATGCGCACGATATCATCCTCGCCAAAGTAGTCGCCCGTTTGAGTCTCGATAAAAACCAGATCCTCCGAATCGGATGGATTCTCGACCCGATGGGCATCTTCGCGGCCGATATCGATGGCATTTCCAGAATTTACTAGAATTTCAACACCGTTTAATGTTACTTTAGCTATGCCCTGTACGACGTACCAGTGCTCGGAGCGTCGTGAGTGCCGCTGATAGCTCAGCCGCTTGCCGGGCAGCACTTCGATCCTCTTAACTTTGTAATTTTCACCTTCGTCCAGGACGGTAAATGTACCCCACGGACGGCGGTCGAACGCGGGCGACGAGTTCTGTTCCATATATGAACAGTTTAGGCGAAAAGGCCGAATCAGCCAATCTAAAGCCGCTTCAGAAGATCCAAACGCTGATCATCGGGCGGCTGGTCGTCATTTTTCTTTTGCTTGTGACCAGCTGGATCTGGTTCAGCGGGACGCTGCGGCTTTCGGTCGAGAATTTTCCGCAAGGACTCTTCCTTGTCTTTACCATTTCGGTAGGCCTTACGATCGTCTATTTCTTCTTGCTGCGAATGAGCAAGACGCTCGCCTGGCAGATCCGGACGCAGTTCTTGCTGGACGCTCTGCTGATAACGTGGCTCGTTTGGCGGACAGGCGACATCTCTTCGCCATACATTACGCTTTACATCGTTTTAATCAGCGTTACGAGCTTTTTCCTGCGGCCGCTTCCGACGTTGCTGATGTCTGCCGTGTGCGCCGGACTCTTTATCTCGCTCGCGGTTCTCTCGCTGGGTGCTGTTATCGAATCGACGGGACAGGTGCCGGAGATGCAGAAAGCCGTACAGATCGTAAGCTTTCATGTGGTGGCAATGCTGGTCGTCGGGCTGCTTGCATCCAGGCTGTCGGACCGGCATCGTTCGGTAGATGAACTCGAAGAGACTGCGAAAAATCTTGCAACGCTGCGGGCTCTTCATGAGCGGATCGTCGAATCTATCCGCTCCGGGCTGATCACGACGGATCTCGATGGCAAGATCTTCACGTTCAATTCCGCCGCGACCGAGATCACCGGCTATAGGGTGGATCAGGTGCAGGGCGCCTCGATATATGATCTTTTCGGCGATATCCGCGAGCCGATCGACCTCTCGCTTGCGGCTGCCGGTGACGGTGACCAACTGCCCCGGTTCGAAACGGACCTGATGACGCCCGACGGATTTGCCGTCCGCATCGGTTACAGCGTTTCGCTGCTATTCTCGGAGAAAAACGAAGCGAGCGGGCTTATCGTCACATTTCAGGACCTGACGGAGATCCGTTCGATGGAGGAGAGTGTGCGGCGGAAGGACCGTCTTGCCGCGGTTGGCCGTGTGGCTGCGGGACTTGCACATGAGATCCGAAATCCGCTCGGAGCAATGCGTGGCGCCATCCAGGTGCTTGAATCAAATACGCCGCCGCAATCGATGCAGTCGAGCTTGATGGAGATCATCCTTAAGGAATCCGACCGGCTCAACAGCATCATTACAAACTTCCTCGGATACGCGCGACCGGCCGCCGGTGAATTTTTTGAGACAAATGTTGCCGAGGCGATCGATGATACGATCACGCTTTTGAAACATAGTCCGGACGTCGGGGAAAGCCACCGTTTGCTGTTCCGCGGGGATCGCGAGGCGGCGAATATACTGGCTGACCCGACGCAGTTGAAGCAGATATTCTGGAACCTCGCAAGGAATGCACTGCAGGCAATGCCGGAGGGCGGTGAGCTGACGATCGGGCTTGAGCCGATCCCGAACAACCGTATTCGGATCACCTTCGAAGATACCGGCCGCGGAATGGCTCCCGAACAGGTCGAACAGCTCTTTGAACCATTCTCGAATTCGACATCGGGAGGCACCGGCCTCGGTCTCTCGATCGTTTATCAGATAGTCAAGGACCACAACGGCGTTATAAATGTGCGAAGTCAGGAAGGCAAAGGCACAGTAATTACCGTCGAACTGCCTGTCAACAACCGGCGTGGACAGGCTGAAGTACCGAAAGACGTTCCGGAACGGGCCGAGGTATCAAAGCTGGAGGGCCTGCTTAGGGTGGATTCTCGCGGCGAGAACACTTTATCTTGAATCGGGGCGTTGAAGTCTGTAAAAATGGTGACGACGGGCTTCCGACAGATCAGCCGCACAACTCGCAAAAATGGCAAGAATACTAATTGTTGATGACGAGCAAAGCTACCGGCAGCTGCTCACCTTGGTTTTCGAGGAGCAGGGGAATACGGTTCGTACGGCGATGAACGGCCGGCAGGCGCTTGACCAACTCGCGGCCGAGCCGGTTGACATTGTGATCTCAGACGTAAAAATGCCGGACATGGACGGCATCGAACTGCTACGCGCGGTTCGCGAGATCGAACCCGATCTCGGAGTGGTTCTAATGACCGCGTTTGCCTCTGTCGAGACGGCCCGCGAGGCTTTCAAACTTGGGGCCGACGACTTTATTCAAAAACCTTTCGATGTCGAAGAACTCAAGCTCATCGTTCGCAAGACCCTCGAAAAGCAGGATCTGATCAAGGAGAACCAGGCCTTTCGCCGAGCTCAGAGAGAACGCGGCAGTGTGAAGAACATCGTCGGATCGTCGGCGAAGATGAACGCGATCTTCCAGATGATCGAAACCGTTGCCGAGGTCCAGTCCACGGTTCTCGTAACGGGCGAAAGCGGTACGGGAAAGGAATTGGTGGCACGCGCGATCCATGATCGAGGGGCGAGGGCCGAAAAACCATTTATATCGATAAATTGTGGAGCTTTCACAGAGACCCTCCTTGAATCGGAGCTTTTTGGGTATGTAAAAGGAGCTTTCACCGGGGCGAATACCAACCGGAAGGGCTTATTCGAGGCCGCGCATGGCGGAACGATCTTCCTGGACGAGATCGGCGAGATGTCGTCGGCGATGCAGGTAAAGCTCCTCCGCGTGCTGCAGGAGCGGCGAGTCAGGCCTGTTGGCGGGCACGAGGAACTTCCGGTCGACGCTCGTGTCATCGCCGCCACGAATCGGGACTTGAAGAAGATGACCGAGGAGAATACATTCCGCGAGGATCTCTACTATCGCATCTCGGTCATACCTATCCACCTGCCGCCGCTGAGGGAACGCGTTGACGATATCGCGGCCCTCATTGAACATTTTGTTAAGAAATTCTGCGACCAGGCCGGTAAACATCTCACGATCTCGCCGAAGACGACGCAGATTCTGGAGAAATATGCCTGGCATGGGAATGTGCGCGAACTTGAGCACACTATAGAACGAGCGGTCGCTCTGGAACGATCGAGTGAGATACAGCCGGAACAACTGCCCGACCACATCACGAACTACAATCCCCAGCGTATCAGCGCGGAATTCGAGCTTCCCGAGGACGGGATCAACCTCGTCAGTCATCTCGAGAATCTTGAGAAGACCTATGTCGTCGAGGCACTGCGGCAGACCGGGGGAAATCAGACGCGGGCCGCCGATCTGCTTAAGATGCCGGTCCGCTCACTGCGGCACCTTCTTGACAAGCATTCGATACGCAGTTTGTCGGCTCAGATGCGTGGTTCTGACGCCTGATCTGCTAGATTCCCCATCTCACTACAAGAACTCGTTGTTAAAAAGGCCGGGGCCCGTTGGAAAATCCCTTGCCAACTAACGATCACCCGCGTTCAACGCCGCTTCGGAGAGCGTTCCGGCAACGGAGCGCTCTTTCTTTGTTGTGGGGGCATGTTTCTGGACGCGGGGTTCATGGGCGGTGATTGACACTTTTTGTCAATCGGGAATTGCCAAATCCTGTTAAATCAGCCTCGGATCGCCAAACATGAAGCTCCGAACCAGACTGCAGCAAGGAGGTTGATGGGTTATAAACATAAGAAAACAAAGGGGATAGACGTCGCGTTTCCCGGCCTGTCCAAGTCTGGCACACGTCTTGTATCTTAATTCGCGGCCCTGGAAAGGTTCACCTTGATTTCAAAAACTTAGGAGATTGTGACTTACAAATGAAGAATCAGAAAGGTTTCTCGCTTATCGAATTGTTGATCGTCGTTGTTATCATCGGCATCATCGCTGCTATCGCTATCCCGAATCTGCTTGCGGCTCGCCGCTCGGCAAATGAAGGTTCGGCCGTTTCGGCTCTCCGCACCCTCCACGGTGCTCAGATGACCTATGCTTCGACCTACGGCGGAGCGAACTATGCCCCGTCCCTGACGGCACTGGGAACACCGGGTCTGATCGACTCGACGCTTGCCACCGGTACAAAGAGCGGTTACACGTTTACCGCAACCAACGTTGACTTCAGCGCGACCGCACCGGCGACGTTCCACGTTGGAGCGACCCCGACATCGGCATCCGGCGTTACCGCAACCGGCACACGCAACTTCTGTATTGAGACGGATGGTGTGCTGAAGGCCGGACCGGTTGGAACAGCCCTTTCAACGGCTGCTGCCTGTACGGCTGCCTCTGCCCTTGCCAACTAACTTCTGATCCGACTCCCACGCGGTCTTGAGGGTGTGTTCTTCGGAACACGCCCTCTTTTCTCTTGGTTTAAACTTCCTTTATCGCGATGTGCTAGAATTGTCTGTGTCCGGATAGGTGTCCTCTGGTCTGGACAAAAAATATTCACATTTCTATGCCCAACGAAGGACCAGGATTTCTGCCCCGGATCTTGACCATCGCGAAGAATGCATTTCGCGAATCGGTGCGCGACCGCATCCTTTACAACCTCATCGTTTTCGCCCTTCTCATCACGGCGAGTGCGATCTTCCTGGGCGAGCTCACCGCGGGACAGGAAGCCCGCGTTATCGTGAATCTGGGCCTCAGCGCGACTCTCATTTTTGGAGCCTTCATCTCGATATTTTCAGGTGTCAGCCTCGTTTGGAAGGAGATCGAAAAGAAGACGGTCTATTCGATCTTTTCGAAACCGGTCGGCAGAGGGGAATTCATAGTAGGGAAATTTTTCGGCCTGTCCGCTATGCTCGCGGTGAACATCGGTGTGATGGGCATAGGCGTAACGCTGGCATTGTTGTATGTTGGCGGTCGCGGATTGATCGGCGGGGTTTGGGCCTCCGTGCTTTTGATCTTTCTCGAACTGACAGTCCTCACGGCCGTTGCGATCATGTTCTCGTCGTTCTCAACGCCCGCGCTCTCGGCGCTGCTCACGTTCTTCGTCTTTCTGATAGGTCATTTCAGCGTCTCGCTCCTTGATCTCGCTAACACGATGGGATCGAGCTCGGCGCTCGGGTTTTTTACTGCGGTCTACTATCTGCTCCCGAATCTTTCGCATTTTAGTTTCATAACGGAGACCGCAAATGGCATGCTGCCGCCGCCTCAGATGTTAGGCGGCGCGGCGTTGTACGCATTGGTTTATAACGTGATCCTGATGACGATAACTGTGGCGATCTTCAGCAGGCGGAATTTCAAATAGAGATGGCGAGGCCCGTCGTAAAAAATACCGTTCTTCCCGCATTGATCATTATCGCGGGATTCAGTGTGATCGTGGCGATCAGCGGGCCGATCGACCGGACAAAACCCCGATTGCCTGAGACTTTCACCGATTCAGACCTCAGCATGCACGGGGCGAGAATCCGCGGATTTGCGCTCGGGATGGAGGGGCTTCTTGCGGATTGGTATTGGGTGCGGGCTCTCCAATATATCGGCGATAAGATGCTCCGGCGGAAAGGTGACAATGTCGATCTCGAGGATCTCACACCGCTCAACCCTCGGCTGCTGTATCCGCTTCTCGAGAACGCGACCGGCCTTGATCCGCATTTCATTGGGGCGTATCAATATGGGGCCATCGTCCTTCCGGCCATCGACAAAGAGAAGGCTATCGCGTTTGCGAAACGCGGGATCGAGAATAATCCCGGTGAATGGCGACTATATCAGCATCTTGGTTATATCTACTGGAAGGTCGGCGACTTTGAGAAGGCAGCGGAAACCTACCAGCAAGGTGCGGCGATAGCCGGGTCGTCATCGTTCATGCGCCTGATGGCTGCATCAATGAAAACCGAAGGAGGCAGCCGGGCAACCGCTCGCTCGATCTATCGCCAGATGCTTGCCGAAAGCACTGAGGAGCCGGTCAGAATAACCGCCGAACGAAGGCTCAAGGAACTCGACTGGTTTGAGGAACGCGATGCCATCAACAAGGTGCTCGAGGATTTCAGGTCGCGGAACGGCCGCTGTGCGAATAGTTTCGGAGAAGTCGCGGGCGATCTTCTAAGAGTCGCCCTCCCGGAAGGACGTCAATTCCGGGTCGATGCCGCGCGGAGACTTGTCGATCCGACCGAAGCCCCTTATCTGCTCGACCGCGACGCCTGCACGGTCAAACTTGACCTGGAAAATACGAAACTACCGGTAGAAAAATAGATGGAATACGCAGTTGAGATCAGAAACCTGACGAAGGATTACGAGATAGGATTTTGGCGGAAAAAACGAGTTCGCGCTCTCGACGATCTATCGCTAAATGTGCGTTCGGGCCAGATCTTTGGGTTTCTGGGCGGGAACGGTGCCGGCAAGACGACCACTATCAAGACCCTGATGCGGCTTCAGTTTCCGACCGCTGGTTCCGCGAGCATCCTGGGCGAGGATATTTCAAATGTCAAAATGCATGGACGCGTCGGTTATTGCCCCGAGAACCCATATTTCTATGATTATCTGACGGCGCGCGAGGTGATGGACTATTTCGGGCAGCTTTTCGGATACGACCGCCCAACTCGTGAACAAAAGACGAAGGAACTGCTTGCCAAGGTCGGCCTGAACGAGAAAGACTGGAAAAAGCAGTTAAGAAAATACTCGAAAGGGATGCTCCAGAGGGTTGGTTTGGCCCAGTCGCTGATCAATGATCCCGAGATCGTTTTCCTTGATGAACCAATGAGCGGCCTCGATCCCGTCGGGCGTCGCCAGATCCGTGAGTTGATCGCGGGCCTGAGGGCAAACGGCGTGACGGTGTTCATGTCCACGCACATCCTTTCGGATATCGAGGCTTTGTGCGACGAGGTCGCGATCTTGCGCGGCGGCAAACTGACCGCGGCCGGTGATCTCAACGAGTTGCTCGCGGCGTCAGAAGGGGCCGGATCGTTCGAGATCAGTGTGGACGGAGTGTCCGCCGAGGCTATACGGGAAGACATCGAGTTTATAGCCGGTGCACAGATAACTGCAAAGCCGCAGGGAGCAGGGATCATGGTCCTCGATGAGGCTGATATCGAAGCGGTTTTGGCGGTCACGCGGCGTGCCGGCGGACGGTTGACGTCTATCGAACCTGTAAAGCAATCCCTCGAAGATCTGTTTGTTCGCGATATCGACCCGGCCGATCCGGGTATCAAATAGGGCCTCCCGCTAGGGAGCGGCTTTTATTGCGGTGACCTTCCAACGGATATTTGCCCGGTCGTCCTCTTTTTTGAATCCGTCGAGTGTGAGCGTGATCGGGATGATCTCGCCGGGGCCGAGCGCCGATTGCTGGACGGGAACTACGAGTATCCGTCTTTCCTTCAGCACCTCATTGAATTGTGTGACAACACCAACATTCACCTCGAGGACAGTTATCGTCTTTGTGCCTTTATTCCTGATCTTCCCGTTGATGAACATCGATATCGTGCCCATTCCTGTCGGCGACTGCACCGTGCCGTCAGCGGTTGAAATGATAATGTCCTTCTGGAGATCTTCGAATTCGGGCGAGCCCTCGCGGAAGGAACCGGCCAGTATATTTGCGGTCTGCTCTTCCATTGAAGGCTTCATTGCGAGGATCGCGATAACGATGCCGATCGCCAAAACACCCAGTAACGCCCCGGCCGCAAACACCTTGTTGATGCCCTTCTTCTTCTCCTTCGGCTCAAGAAAATCCTGCATTTGCTTATTCTAACTCAAAAGTCGCGGCGGCGGTGCCTATTCGGGTATCATCTACATCTGCGATGACCACCGATGTCCCGACCGAGCAGCTCCCGGCCTACGTCGAAGCCGCGCTTCCCGTACCGATACGGCGTGTTTTCACTTATAGCGTGCCTGAGAAGATGCGGTCACAACTGAAGGTCGGGGCGCGGCTTAAACTTCCGTTCGGACGCCGGAATTTGACGGGCTATGCCGTCGGGCTTCATCCGACCCTTCCGGCTGATGTCGAGGTCGATGAGTCGAAAATAAAGGACGTCATAGAACTCCTCGATGACGAACCCTTGATCACAGCTGAGATCCTCAGGTTGACGCAATGGGCGGCCGATTATTACGCGTCATTCTGGGGCGAGATGCTAAAAGCTTCGCTACCGGCAGGGATCAATGCGGAGCGGGTCCGGCCAAAACGCAGAAAAGCTGTTCGCCTCACTGATGAGCCGGAGGAAGGTGAATTATCCGGCCCGCAGCAGAAACTCATCGAGATGCTGAGATCAAACGGCGGGGAAATGCTCTTTGCCGATCTGCTTGAGCGGGTCGGAACCAGCGCCTCGCCTTTGAACACGCTTTCCAAGCGCGGAATTGTCGAGATCTATGTCCAGGAGATCGGGCGTGACCCGTTGGCCGGGGCCAAATTACCCGAAAAAGGTGAGATCCGGTTGACGGGGCCTCAGCAGGCGGCTCTGGACGAGATCACATCGGCGATGGGACAGGGGAAGTTTCGCTCGTTCCTGCTCCACGGTGTGACCGGCAGCGGCAAGACAGAAGTCTATATGCGTGCGATGAGCCAGGCTCTCGACAGCGGGCTCTCGGCCCTGATGCTCGTTCCTGAGATCGCTCTGACCCCGATCTTCTCGCGGCGGCTGCGTTCCTTGTTTGGTTCCGAGGTCGCGATCCTCCATTCCCGCCTGTCGATCGGCGAGCGTTTTGATGAATGGCGACGGATCCGCCGCGGCGATGCGAGGATAGCGATCGGTACGCGATCGGCTGTATTCGCCCCTCTCGAGAATATCGGCCTTGTGATCGTCGATGAGGAACACGATGGCTCGTACCGTCAGCATGAATCGCCCTTCTACAACGCACGGGATACGGCCGTGATGCGTGCCCATCTTGCCGGCGCTATCGTCGTGCTTGGCTCTGCGACGCCTTCGATGGAATCCTTTTATAACGCACAAACGGGCAAATATTCTTATCTACAGCTCCCCGACCGAATAGGCAGCCACGGACTAGCTGGCGCCGAGCTGATCGATATGCGAGCCGTCTTCAAGCGGTTCGGAAAGGACATAGCGCTTTCGCCCGAACTGCTCGATGCGATCGCAGAAACGCACGCTCGGGGTGAGCAAGTGATCATTCTTCTTAATCGAAGAGGTTTTTCGCAGTTCGTACTATGTCGATCCTGCGGCGAGACGATGAAGTGCAGGAACTGCGATATCACAATGACCTTTCACCGCGGCGACAGCCGCTTGCTGTGTCACTACTGCAATTATCAGGAGCGCGTTCCAAAGGTCTGTCCTCATTGCGAAAGCGAATATCTCTACTTCGTCGGCGAGGGGACCGAAAACATTGCCGGAAAACTCGAGAAGAAGTTTCGTTCGATGCGTATCGCGCGCGTTGATCGCGACACGATGGCGCACAAGGGCGGACTGGAAGATATTCTATTGAAGTTTGCCGCGGGCGAGATCGATATGCTCGTGGGAACGCAGATGATCGCGAAAGGGCATGATTTCCCCAATGTCACGCTCGTCGGCGTGATCTCGGTCGATATCGGGCTCGGCCTGCCCGATCTTCGTTCTGCCGAACGGACGTTCCAGCTGATCACACAGGTCTCTGGCAGAGCGGGACGGGGCGAAAAGGCCGGCCGCGTGCTGATACAGACCTACTATCCTGAGCATTACGCTCTTCGTTTTGCGAAAGAGCAGGATTACCTTGGCTTCTATCAACAGGAGATCAAGTACCGCGAGCGCCTGAACTATCCGCCATTCTTCGTCCTTGCGTCGATAATGATAAGACACCGAGACAAGGCCTATGCCGCAAAGATGGCGAATCTCCTGCGTCGTTCGCTGGATACCGCGAACAGCGCGAGGACGATCCGTGTCCTCGGCCCGGCACCTGCGTCGATCGTTCGGCTTAAGAACGAATACCGATTTCAACTCATCCTTAAGGGTGTGAACAGGCGTGCCCTGCGAGAAGCCCTCGATATTGCCCTTGCGGACGCGGAACATCATGGCTGCGACCTCCGGACGATCTACGTTGAGATCGATCCGGTAAACTTGATGTGATCAGCATATTGCAGTTTTACTTGATCTAATGAACGAAAAAAAGACAATGCTAAGGCATTTTCTCGCCGCTCTTGCGTATCGCACGCAGAAAGCCCTACGCGCCGCGCCGGAAGGCTTCAGTAGCTTCGAAGCCGGCAATGGGGTGCGGACTCCGCACGAGCTTATCTGCCACATGCGGAGCGTGATCGGTTATGCCCGGACTTTTATTGTCGGCGGCAGCTATCCGCGTCCGGTTCCGGGAAAGGACTTCAGCGACGACATCCGGGCTTTCCACGAGGTGCTTACCGATCTCAGCATACGGCTCGCACAAGGTGAGGACCTGAATGGAATCACTGAGGAGCAGTTGCTGCACGGGCCGTTTTCGGATGCAATGACGCACGCCGGCCAGTTAGCGATGCTGCGACGGCTGCACGAGAAGCCTGTTCCCTCTGAGAATTTCATCTACGCGCGTATCGACAAAGAAAATACCTCTGCGGACCAGCCTGACCCGGCTATGCCGGACGCCGATTGGCCGCAGAGGTAGATCTCTGAGCGGCGGGATCATTTCATCCCGAGATTCTTGACCAAGAAGCCATAGATATCCGCGGTTTCCTCGATCTGCTTGCTCGTAGGTTTACCCGCACCGTGTCCCGCCTTGGTCTCAATGCGGATGAGGATCGGTGCGTCGCCGGCCTGAGCGGCCTGCATAGCAGCCGCATACTTGAAACTATGGGCCGGGAATACGCGATCGTCGTGGTCGGCAGTCGTAACCAGCGTTGCAGGATATTTTGTTCCGGCTTTTGCATTGTGGTAGGGCGAGTAGGCATACATGACCTTGAAATCGTCAGCGTTCGTCGGATCGCCGTAATCACTTCGCCATGCCCAGCCGATCGTGAACTTATCGAAGCGGATCATATCCATAACGCCCACTGCCGGCAAGGCTGCGCCGAAAAGCTCAGGATGCTGATTCAGCACGGCGCCCACAAGCAGGCCGCCGTTCGAGCCGCCCTGGATGGCGAGCTTTGGCGTCGAAGTATATTTGTTCTCGATGAGCCATTTGCCCGCCCATGCAAAATCGTCGAAGGTGTTCTGTTTGTTCAGTCGCGAACCTCCTTTCCACCAATCCTTCCCGTATTCGCTGCCGCCGCGGATACATGCGACCGCGTAAACGCCGCCCATCTCCATCCATCCGATCCGTGAGATCGAAAACCCCGGCGTCGAGGCGATGTTGAAGCCGCCGTAGCCGTAGAGGATGGTCGGATTAGTGCCGTCAAGTTTGAGGCCTTTCTTGTGGGTAATGAACATCGGCACGCGGGTTCCGTCCTTGCTGTTATAGAAAACCCGCTTTACCTCAAAATCATTAGGGTTGAATTTCACCTTAGCTTGCCGGAAGAGCGTACTCTTGCCGGACCGCATATCGTAACGATAGATCGTCGGTGGCGCATTATAGCTTGAGTAGCTGTAGAAGGTCTCGGTATCCTTGCGTTTGCCGCCAAATCCACCGGCGGAACCGATGCCCGGCAACGCTACGTCACGCACCCACTTACCGCTCACCTCAAATATCTTGATCTTTGTCGAGGCGTCGTTCATGTAATTGAGAACGAACTGGTTGTTGATGAACTGAACGCCGTTCAGCGTGTCTGCCGATTCGGGGATCACGTCCTGCCAGCCCTTGGCCTGGGCAAGGGCGTCGATCTTTACGACCTTTCCTCGGGCGGCGTCCTTGTCGGTACGGAAATAGAAGACGGAGCCGTCATTGCCGATGAAACTCCAGCTATTCTGAAGATTCTCAACGATCGGCAATATCGGAGCTTTCGCCATGGTCAGATTCTTAAAATAGACCATATTCATGCGCTCGGTGCCTTTTCCGACGTTGATGATCAGCCAGTTGCCATCTTCCGTTACACTCCCGCCGACGAAGTACTCCTTATTGTCGGGACGCTCGTAAACTACAGGATCATCGGATTGCGGCGTTCCCATCTTATGGAAATAGAGCTTTTGGAAGTAGGTGTTGGCCTTGAGCTCCTGTCCGCGCTCGACCGGCGCGTAGCTGCTATAAAAGAAACCCGAATTGTCATTAAGCCACGAAATGCCGCCGTAACGGTTCGGCGCCAACGTGTCCGGAAGCAGTTTTCCCGATGCGACATCCATGAATTTCCATTCTGATCTGTCGCTGCCCGCGATCGCGACGCCGTAGGCCCATATCTTGCCGTCGTCAGTGAAAGAGCTTCCGCCGAGTGCCGCCGTACCGTCGGCCGAGAGCTTGTTGGGGTCAAAAAAGACCGTCCCCGGATCATTGATCGACGATGTCCTGTAAAGGACACTCTGATTTTGGAGCCCGTCATTCTTTGAGTAGATATAGAAGTTGTCGGTGATCTTTGAGGGGGCCGAGAGACGCTCGTAGTTCCAGATCTCCGTAAGTCTATTCTTGATAGCCTCCCGCTGCGGGATAGTACTGAAATAGGAGTCGCTTAGCCTGTTCTGAGCGTCGATCCATGCTCGCGTTTCCGGCGAATCGGTGTCTTCCATCCACCGATACGGATCGGCGACCATCGTGCCGTGAAAGTTGTCGGCCTGATCGGCCCTTCGCGGCTTTGGGTAGTCAAACTTTGTCTGGGCCGGCAGTCCGGCGGCAAAAAAGGCACAGACGATCGCTAGAGCGAAAGATCTCTTAAACATAACGGGTCCAAATACTCCTATTAGAAAGATTTGGAGTAAGTATAGACCGCGTTGATGTTATCGCGCAATTTAGCTCGGGCTACTCGTCGTCAGCGGACTTCTCACGGCCCTGCGGCCGTGGGATGATCGGCGTGCGTGCCGAGGCTGGGAATAAAAGGTGTTTAGAAGACGGGCAATGTTTCGCAGGCCGGCGATCCCTGCGGTTCGTGCTCTTCGGCGGCATTCTCTTCCGGGAGCCAGCTTCGCCTTTCGTAGAGGAGCCTTTCCATATTCTCTTTGGTCTGAGGGCGGGCCAGTAAGTAGCCCTGGCCGTAGTCGCACCCGAGATTCTGAAGCAGTGAAAGCTGCGAATCCGTCTCGATTCCTTCCGCGATCACTTTTTTCTTTAGGTTCTTTGCAAGCGAGATGATCGTTTGCAGGATCTCTGAATTCTCTCCCTTCTCGCCGACGCTGTATACGAAAGAACGGTCGATCTTCAAGGTGTCGAACGGCAGGCGATGCAGATAGCTCAGGCTGGAGTAACCCGTCCCAAAATCGTCGATGCTTAGTTGAATACCGAGCAGCTTGAGTCGCTTGAGCATAGCGATCGAGTGTTCGGCGTTCTCCATCGCGGCGCTTTCGGTGATCTCGAGCTTGAGGCACGCCGGATCGATCTTCGACCTTTCGATCGCCTGTTCCACGTCCGTGATCAAGTCGTCGTTTGAAAGGTGTTTGCCCGAGATATTTACGCTGACGATCAGGTTTCGAAAGGCCGGATCGATCTTTTGCCAGTAGGCAAGCTGCCTCGTCGTTTCCTCGAGTATCCAAACAGTGATCGGAACGATCAGGCCGGACTCCTCCGCGATCGGGATGAACTTGTTCGGCGGGATATTCCCGATCTCGCTGTGATGCCACCGCAGCAGGGCCTCGAATCCCATGAGGCTCCCGTCCTGAATGTCGATGAGCGGCTGGTAACTCATCGCCAGTTCTTTGCGGGTCAAGGCCTGACGAAGGTCGTTCTCATACCGGATGCGCTCGAGAAAACGCTCGCGGAGTTCCTTTGTGAAGATCGCCACTCCGCTGTTCCACTCCTTTGCGTAGTGCATCGCAATGTCTGCGTCGCGAAGCACTTCTTCGGGCGACTCGTATTCCGTATCGCATGGTGCGATCCCGATGTTGACACCGATCGACACCTGATTGCCGCTGAGCGAGAAAGGATGCGAAATATTGTCGAGCAGCCTGCGGGCGACCTTCTGCGCCTTGCCGACCGAGCTGATCCCGGTGAGCAGGACGGCAAACTCGTCCCCACCAATACGGGCGACCATATCCGACGAATTCAGCATACGAACAAATCGCTTGGCAGCGATCATCAGCACCTTGTCGCCCAGAACGTGTCCGAGACTGTCGTTGATATGCTTGAACTTGCGAAGGTCCAGGAACAGGACGAAGAACGTTTTTCGCGGATCCTGTTTGTACTCGTCGATCATCACCCGCAACCTGTCACCGAAGTGTTTACGGTTCGGGAGATTCGTCAGCGAATCGTACAGGGCGGCGTGCTGCAGGTCGGTCTCGCTCTTTCTCAGCGCAGCATTCGCCTTTTCTTCCTTTTCCAGCGTCGCCGCCAGCTCATCCGCGTACTTTTCGGCTTCGCGTCGCCGCTCACGTTCGATCTCGGCCTTTGACCTTTCGGCGGTCTCCGCCGTGAGGATGGCGTCATTCACTTCGTTGATCGACTGCCGGTAGCTAAGATAGGCGATCAGCAACGCGAGGAATGCGATGACGCCCGTGATCCCGTCGCCGTACTGTATGACCTTGAAGAGCAGTGCCGCGAGGCCCGCTCCGACGATCTGCGTCATCGAGCTCGAAAAACAATCCTTTCGCCACGTCTCCCAAAACCCGGCGCCTCCGCGGATCCATACGAATGTCGCCGCGAGCAGCGAGGAGACGGCGAACTGGACCAGCGCAAGGCTTCCCAGTGTCGCTATCAGGTGCTGAGTCGTGCCGGGATCGGGCGTGATGAACGGCGCGCGCGGTACGTTCAGCCAAACAAAATACATTGCCGACACGGAGAGAGCATTGATCGAGACGTTTGTCAGGATCATCATCCGGCCGAAGACATACCCGCGGGAACGCAAATACAGGCAGTTGGCGAGCGATTCGAGAGCAGCGACCACGACCGCTGCCGGCCCGCCGTAGATCAGGAAGGTAAGGAAAACTGCGGCGTCCGAGAAGCTGATCGCAAAGCGGGAACGGGGCAGCGTGAGGCTCAGGCGTGGAGCCGCCAGCGTTGCGAACACCAGGATCAGAAGGAAGCCCCAACTAAATGTGGTCCCGGGCAGATCAGATAGGGCAAGGCCAAAACCCACGGCCGCAGCTAGGCTGACCGTGCCTTTAACAAGATAGGAAACGGTTTCTCTGTTCAGGTGGGAGGGCTGTGCGAACAGGTCTGATCTTTTCACGGCAAGTAGAACCCTTCTCGGTGTAAACCGAGTTATAAAAAGTTTAACACGTTTAACGCCGAAAAAGCCAGAAAAAATATAGGGTTACGCGGATAACTGTATATTCATTATACACCTTGATTTTGTATAAAAAGTATCCATTCATCTAAGTAACTCATTTAGTTCAACTTACAAGATATTCACCGCTGAAGTGTTACCTGGATATACAGTTTTCCTCAAGATCCAGATCGTCGTCAGTTTCCGCAAGCGGTATCTGTAAATGTTGCAAACACAGGGGATAAAAAGTTGTTTATTGCTGTGGCACGCTTTGGCACGCGCCTTGAAATAGGGAAGTGCAGGAAAGGGCAACAAGCAGGGTTTCAAAAACAAAACTGAACTTTTAGGAGAAGAAAAATGAAAAACACGATCAAAGCAATCACACTCGCAGCAATTCTGTTGGTCAGCAGCACATTCACGTTCGCAGCGGAGCGTACACGGGTTAGCGAGCCCAAGGGCAAGGGCTGCGACGCCACTCAGTCGGAAGGGATCATTGTTTTCGGTGCGAAGGATGGGATCATCGTTTTCGGTATCACCGGGATCATAGTCTTCGGAGCCGCAGACGGTATCATCGTATTCGGTCGCGGCCAGCAGCCGGCAGCATGCAGCGACAGGACCGGCATCCTCGTCAGCGACAGGACCGGGATCCTCGTCAGCGACTAACCCGGACACGTCATCCAGTTTCCACACCGGGGGGAACAAGAGCGGCTTCGTCGAGCGATCGGCGGGCCGCTTTTCCTTTTGTTCAAAAAAGTCGCGAGGCCGCTGACCCGGTCGGATAGCTGCGGATTTCCGGCCAATGGTACGAGCAAGAATTCCCTTGACCGGAAATCCTGTCTATGAGACAATGTTGCACAGCATGGGTGTAAGACAAAGTAGCGATCTTTTTAAAAATTTTCGAGAAAACGGCCAGACATTCGCTCTAAGCCTTTGATATGACTAGACTTGTGTGTCCCCGCCAATGGGTGGGACAGCAGTGGGACAGGCGGTACGCCGGAACTTCGATATGTTGGTAACCCGTTGAGTCTATGATGTTTACGGGATCACGGCAAGTTGAGTGTCCCAGCGAATGATCTCGGTATGGAGGTAATTGTGAGGCGAACCATCACCATCTCGGTGAACGACGAGATGCACAAAATGATCCGGGAAGGAACGCGGAGCCGTGCGTGCAGCACGGTCAGCGAGTACCTGCGGCTGCTCGTCCGTCGCGATCAAAAGCCCGAGCCGGCCGTGACCGAGCCGTCACGCAGGCTGCGGCGTGCAAATGAATGCATCGCAAACACCGATCGAAACTTTGATCTTTGAAAATCAGGCGATCATCTGCCGGCAGATAAGCGCCGAAGATTCTCGACAGCGTTGGGGAGGACCTCGAGGGTTCGATCGATATCCTCTTCTTCATTGAATCGGCCGAAACTGAATCGGATGGCGCTGCGGGCACGGTCGTCGTTTTGTTCCAGGGCCCGTATGACCGGCGACGGTTCGAGGGTGCCGGAGGAGCACGCGGAACCAGTCGAGACGGCAATGCCCTGCATGTCGAGGTTGATCAGGAGAGCTTCGCCTTCGATCTGTCTGAAGGAGATATTCGCAATATTCGGCAGGCGTTTTTCGCGATGCCCATTGAAAACGGCATTTGGAATGGTTTCGCCGATCCTGTTTTCGAGCTCATCGCGAAGGCGGCGAAGATAATCGGACGCCAGGTCGAGTTCGGCTCCGGCGAGTTCACAAGCTCGCCCGAAGGCGACGATATTTGGGACCGATTCGGTGCCGCCGCGGCGTTCGCGTTCCTGATGGCCGCCGATGTTCTGCGGGTGAAGGCGGACTCCGCGACGAGCGTAAAGGGCTCCGACCCCTTTGGGCGCGTATATCTTATGGGCGGAGATCGAAAGCAGGTCGCAGCCGATCTCTTCAACATCGACCGGCATCTTCCCGACGGCTTGAACGGCGTCGGTGTGGAACCAGATCTTGCGGCCCGTATCGCGGAGCGATCGGATCATTCGCCCGATCTCATTGACCGGCTGGATCGTGCCGATCTCATTATTGGCCGTCATTACGGAGACGAGGATCGTCTCGGCCGTTATGGCCGCCTCGACGTCTTCGATCCTGACTATCCCGTTTTCGTCGACGGGAAGGTATGTGACCCAGTAGTCCTGTTTTTCGAGGTCCTCGCAGACGTTCTTTACCGCAGAATGCTCGATCGCAGACGTGATGATGTGACGGCCGTGTTTGTTATTCGCTTCGGCAAGGCCTCGAATGGCAAAATTGTTCGCTTCGGTGCCGCCGGACGTGAAGATGATCTCGTTGGGACGTGCGTTGATCAGCGCAGCGACTTGATGCCGGGCTTTATCGACTGCGGCGCGAGCTTCTTGCCCGTAGAAGTGGATACTTGATGGATTGCCGAATTTATCGGTCAGATATGGCATCATCGCCTCGACCACTTCGGGGGCGATCGGCGTCGTGGCACTGTTGTCCAGATAAACGCGGCGGAGCATACACAGATACTACCGAATTGGTGGCGGTCAATGGAAGCCGTTCAAGAACAAAAGGCTGCCCGAAACGATCGGCAGCCTCGTGCTTATTGAGAAAAGGGGTGTATTATTCGAGTCCGGTAAAGTTGACGTTGGACAATGAGCCCTGCACATTGACGAAGATGGGGGCAAAGCGATATCGCTTCGACGCGACCGTCAGCGTGTAGTTCTGACCCGTAGCGACCAGATCGAACGTGTATAGGCCGAAGGACGATGTTGTCGCGATGCGCCGAACACCCGATCCGTCGATCAACGTGACGATGGCATTTCTCAATCCGATCCCGGTCGGCGTGGTCACGCGTCCGGATACTGAGATATTGGACGATGGGGCCGCCGTTCCGCCCCAAAACCCTGAGGTAAGCTGAAAGCCGCCGCCCGAAGACGTCGTTCCGGCCAGCGATTGCCCGATGGTACCGTCGATCCGGAAATCGCCGCCCGATGACGCGCCGCCACCGCCGGCGATAACGCTCTTTGTCATCTCGAAGTTACCGCCGGATTGGGCAAGCGAGAGGTGTACAGCGGCTAGAACGACAGTCGCTATCGTCGTGGCAACAAGCACTTTTCTCATATGGAGCTCCTATATCGGATCGGTTCACACGCATTCTATGTCAATTCGATATTAGGGGTCAATGAAAAACAGCTATTGCGGCTCATCTTTATATGCGGCACGGGAAGGCTGGGAACGCCGGAGGTCTGAAAAGCGGATGTAACATTAAATTTCCCAAAATCCCGGGAATAAAGTAATGTGTAAAATGGAGCAATGTAGCTGCACATAGAATTAGATTGCAGTTGGACAGGTGAGAATAATGGATTTTGCTACAAAAGAGGTCTTTAAGCGCTGGGCGAGCATCTTGGTCGGTAGGCCAATTTCCCCAGTTTTCCTGAATATTTTGGTCACGAGCGTCTGTGATATGCGGTGTACGCACTGCTTTTTTACGGACGAACTTGACGACCGGCCGCGCAAGAAATTGCAGATGAAAACCGACGAGATCGCCCGGATTTCGGAAACTTTGGGTGGAAATCTCGGTGTCTTGGTCCTCGCCGGCGGCGAGCCGTTCACCAGAAAAGATCTGCCTGAGATAGTTCGAGCCTTTTACGAGAACAACAAGCTTGACAGCGTTTATCTAATGTCGAACGGCCAGATCCATCCCCGGATCTTTCCAGATGTTGCCCGCATCATGGACGAATGCCCGAACCTTAATGTCTCGGTCGCGCTCGGAATCGATGGATTGAAGGATGCTCACGAGAAGATCCGCCGTAAAGAGGGAAGCTGGGATAAGGCGATCCACACGGCTCGAACGCTCCAGCAAATGAAGCGCGAGCAATACCCTAAGCTAGACATTCAGACCTGCACGTGCGTGATGCATTCTAACGAAGAGACGATCTTTGATTGGTACGATTTCCTCAAGCATGACCTGAAGCCGGACAAGGTAAATATTAACTATATTAGACCTCCGTCTGCCGACCCCATCGAACTGGAGTTTGACCATCGTCGCTATCAGCAGCTCTCGAACATGATCCTTGAGGATACGAAAAGCGCGGCCCTGAAGAACAACTACGGTGGCGACAGCGGTTTTTTCAAGGCAGCGGTCGACATCTATATGCACGATGTGATCGCCAAAACAAAAGAAGAAGAGAAGGCTCAGCTCAAATGCTACGCTGGTTCCGCCGGAGCAGTGATCTACGACAACGGTGCCCTTTCGTCGTGTGAGAATAAGGCTGATGTGCTGAATCTCCGCGATTACGACTGGAATTTCCAGGCCGCCTGGAGGACCGATCTGATGGAGGAGCGTCGCAAAGAGGCCGGTGCCGGGTGTTATTGTACCCATGAATCGAACTGCTTCTATCCGTCGCTGCCCTTCAATGCCGGCCATTTGGTGAATATCAAAAAACTCGAAAAGCAGATGAAAAAGGCCGCGAAATCGGCAGGATTTGCCGCAGCCCGAGAGGTGGCGTTGAAGGCGTAAGCTGGATCATGCATCAAAACACCCCCAAAGTCCTTATCATTTCGTCCGACACCGGCGGCGGGCATCGCTCTGCCGCACAGGCTATCTCGGAAGGCTTTGAACGGGTTTGGAAGAGCGATTCGTCATTTGTCAAGATCATCAAGGGCGTTGAGGAATCGCATCATATCACCGATAAACTTGTAAATCTCTACAACTGGACCCTTAAGAACAAGCAGCACTGGATGAAATATCTCTATTGGGCTGTTAATAAGATCAGGCCCGAGACTAGAGAATTCTTTATGAAGCGGTGCATCGGATTCTGTAGGGACCAGTTTGAAAAGTGGTGTCCGCATGTGGTCGTGAGTGTCCACCCTTTGACGCAGCATATATTTGCGCGGATCCTTCGCGAACTTAATCTGACAGATCAGGTTCCGCTTGTAACTGTTGTCACCGACCCATGTTATGGCTTTTGGAAAGGATGGGCCTGTGACGATGTTTCGCTCTACTTGGTCGCGAATGAGGATGCAAAGAGCCAATTGGTCGACTATGGTGTCTCACCTGACAAGATAAAGATTTCGGGGATGCCGGTGAATCCGAAGTTTCGTGAGGTGGACGAAATAGATGCTCAGAACGCACGTCGCGTTTATGGCCTGGATCCGGATAAATTCACCGTCTTTGTTAATGCCGGTTGGATCGGTGGTGGGAATATACCTCAGATCTTCCGTGAACTGGTGCGGGGCGAACTCGACGTTCAGGCGATCTTTCTGGCCGGCAAGAACGAGGAGCTTCGTATTGAAGCCGAACGGCTTGCAAAAAACGCCAAGTTCCCGGTAAAAGTTATCGGATATTCAGACGAGATCGAAAAGCTCATGCAGTCAGCAAATGTGATGGTGTCGAAGCTGGGCGGCCTGACAACTTTCGAGGCTCTTGCCTGCCGTCTGCCGATAATCGCAGATGCGACAACACCGCCGATGCCGCAGGAAGCCGGAACTGTGCAGCTCCTAGAGAAGAAAGGGGCGGGAATTTTGTTAAAGAATTCGGCCGACATTGTGCCCACGATCAAAGGCCTTCTCATCGACCGCGACCGCTACTCACGAATGAAAGAGGCGACTGTCGGGATGACCATGCCGAATTCGACCGAGCAGATCATTCGCGAGATAAACGCCATTCTTCCTCATCCGTTTACTACGGCAAAGGCCGCGGCTTGAATCTCGTGATCGTATGGGACAACCGATATACCACGAGCGGCGTGGCGTTTCTCGCTTCCGCGCTTGTTAGTTTTCGACTATTTCATTAACCTTTTTATTTGTATACTTTAGCGACGGAGAAGGAATCCATTGAGCCTTTTACTTGAAGGAAAGCGTGCATTTGTTTCTGGGGGGACGCGTGGGATCGGTGCGGCGATCTGCGAGGTTTTCGCACGCGAAGGAGCCGATGTTGCGTTCAATTATCATTCGAGCGACGGTCTAGCTGCCGAGGTTTGTGCAAAGATCGAGGCATACGGACGCCGTGCCCTCAGCTACAAGGTCTCGGTTACCGATCGATACGGAATGAAGCATATAGCCCGCGAGATCAAAGAGGCTTGGGGCCCCGTCAATGTTCTGGTAAACAACGCAGCCGTGAACAAAGGAGACAATTTCGCGACAACTACAGATAAAAGCTGGGATTGGGTCGTCGAGACGAACGTCGGCAGCCTTTTTGCCGTTACAAAGCCCTTCTACAAACAGATGATCCGCGAGAAGGTCGGGGCTATCCTGAATATCACGTCGGTCGGGGCAATTCGGAGTTTGCCAACTTCGGTTCATTACGCCACCTCGAAAGCTGCAATGATTGGATTTACAAAATGCTTGTCGCGCGAGGCGGCGAATTTCGGCATTTCCGTCAACGCGATTGCAGCAGGGATCTTCGATACCGATCTGGGACAGACCTTGCCTGACCGCTTGCTGGCTATCCACGACCACTGGGTAGCGAAGGGGCGTCAGGGCCAGCCGCACGAACTCGCCGAGATCGCCGCCTTTATGACTTCGGACCGAAATAGTTTCATGAGCGGCGAGGTCGTAATCGTTGATGGCGGCGCTATAACATAATGACTCTTCGTTTGATCTCTCAGGTTTGTGTGGGTAAATAGTTAAATGAAAAGACTTATCGAATGCGTCCCGAACTTCAGCGAAGGACGCGATATGTCCATCATCCGCCAGATCACCGATGAGGTCGAGAACGTCGATGGCGTCAAACTTCTCGACGTCGATCCGGGCGTAACGACCAATCGAACGGTAGTAACATTCGTCGGCGAGCCAGAAGCTGTTGTTGAAGCAGCATTCCGCGCTGTCAAGAAAGCCCAGGAATTGATCGATATGCGCCGTCATAAGGGCGATCATCCGCGGTTTGGTGCAACGGATGTCTGTCCGCTCGTGCCTGTCGCCGGTGTGACCATGGAAGAGGCCGCTGAGTACGCCCGGCAGCTTGGAAGACGCATCGGTGATGACCTTGGAATTCCTGTCTATCTATACGAAAACGCTGCCACGGAAGAGAAACGGCGGAATTTGGCCAATTGTCGCGAAGGTGAATACGAAGGGCTTAAGGACAAGATCTCAAATCCCGATTGGAGACCGGATTTTGGCCCTTCACAGTTTAATGAGAGCGTCGCACGCTCAGGTGCCGTGGCCGTTGGAGCCAGGGATTTCCTAATTGCGGTGAATTTCAATTTGAATACGACTTCGACCCGTCGTGCTAACGCTATCGCATTCGACGTTCGCGAAAAGGGGAGGCAAAAGCGTGAAGGAAATCCCATAGTCGGTAAACCCATATTTGATGAGAATGGCGAGCCGGTGATGATCCCGGGATCGCTAAAAGGCACGAAAGCGATCGGTTGGTTCATCGACGAGTACGGCATCGCCCAAGTGTCGATGAATATCACCAATCTGTCGCAAACGCCTCTGCACGTAGCATTTGACGAGGTTAGCGAGAAGGCCCGTCAACGGGGAGTCCGGGTTACAGGGCTCGAGATCGTCGGCCTCGTGCCCAAAGCGTCGATCTTGGCGGCAGGGAAGCATTACCTTGCAAAACAAGGCCGCTCGATCGGTATTGCTGAGGACGAAATTCTCAAGATCGCGATCAAATCGATGGGGCTGGACGATCTTAAACCGTTTATTCCTGACGAAAAGATCATTGAGTACGTGCTCGAGAAGGAGAACGTGGTAAATCGCTTGATCGACCTGACCGTACGGGGTTTTGCCGAGGAAACCGCATCCGAATCCCCGGCTCCCGGCGGCGGCTCGATCTCAGCATATGTTGGAGCCCTCGGCGCTTCGCTTGCGGCGATGGTCGCCAATCTTTCTGCCCACAAAGCTGGTTGGGACGAACGCTGGGAGGAATTCTCGGAACAAGCGGTGAAGGCCCAACGACTGAAAAACGAGCTTCTTTACCTCGTCGATGAAGATACTAATTCATTCGATCGTGTAATGGATGCCTTTGGATTGCCCAAAAGCAGCGACGAAGAGAAGGCTGCCCGTTCGACGGCGATCCAAGAGGCAACACGCTACGCTACGGAGGTACCATTCCGTACGATGCAGTGTGCTTTTGAGGCGTTTGACGTTATCCGGGCAATGGCCGAAAATGGCAATCCCAACTCTGTCAGCGACGCCGGCGTGGGCGCATTGTGTGCTCGTTCTGCTGTCATGGGGGCCTTTCTGAACGTCAAGATCAATGCAGCGGGCCTTAAAGACAAAGAATTTGCGGCAAGGATGATCGCTGAAGGCGAACGCATCCAGAATGAGGCCGTTATGCAGGAAGCTGAGATCCTCGCCATCGTCAATTCGAAGATCGGCCAGTAGGCCTTACAATCAAGATGCGGGGCTGGCAGCTGGCGGTCGGATTAAGCCCGCTTCGGCAAGAAGGTGAAAAGCATACCTAGAAATGCTGCGGTCCATGCGATGAGAGCGAAGTAGATAAAGACGTTCGGGATCGCCAGCAGCGGTGAAAATGGCAGTGCCTTTGCGAGCTGGAACGTGCAGGCAGTGTACATTCCCAACGGAAAAACCATTCCCCAATATTGGGGGTCATATGTGAGGGGCAGCCGTTTGTATAAGTGCCGCCAGGCACCGAGAATGAACAGCAGTGGTATCCACCATGTTCCGGACGCCCAGAAAAACAGCGTGAAACCGACCAAAAAGGGCCGGATCTCACCCAGAAAAGGCCAGTCGGGCGTAGCCAGGATCAGTCTCGCACCGGCAAGCGTCGTGATCGCGACCGCCCCCATGTTGATCCAATACGGTGGTGTCAGTGTCTCGCGAGTAATATCGAGGAATGTAAAACGGTAGAAAATCAGCGTGATCAGCATCAAGTAGAGCATGCACCCAATGAGGAACATACATAACGTGAAGAACAGTATCGGCTGAGTGTAATTGTTAAAATGGCTGGCCAGCAGCGTTCCGAGTACCGATATTGACTGCGTGGCAACCGCTGCGATCAGCCACGCTCCGTTGATCCCCTTCTGAAGTACAGGCTTGTCTTCGCGAACCGTCATTGCTGTAAAGAACGCGTACATGATCACGGCCCAGCAGCCGAGGCCGAGAAACCATAGGGCCGAGGCGATCTCGTATTGTCCTTTCACGATGACAAACTGGCTGCCGAGCACGCACGTCGAAGCCACTACCGTAAAGAATCCTGGACCGCGTGCATGGTCCGCCAGGTCCGAGCAGACCCGCGGAAAAAATCGGATCAACCGCAGGAGGAGCATTGCCCAGAGAACGGCATAGGCGAGGACGTTAAGGTAAACGAGAACCGTCGCGATCCACGACATCTCGAGGAGGTGCGCGGCGATTGACGTTATCCCCGTAGCCATTACCAGGGCAAAATAGCCGGGGAAAAGATCCGCGACCGCACGCATAATTCGACTGCCGGGTAACTTCTGATCTCCTACTGTGGCCATTACATTGGGCAGCGGTTATGAGCGTCTGATCCGAACAGGTTTCCACCAGAGGAACATTGACAGGGCAATCAGCCAGCATACGCCCGACGCGATCACTAGAGGCACCAGGTGGTTAAACTCGTGAGCCAACGCAGCTTCGACCGTGGCCGATAGGATCCACATCTGTGCGATATTGATCATGACGAACAACGCCAATCGAGCTTGGGAGACGGCCGTGCGTCCTCGATTTTGCGGCTGATTCACCCTGCTGTAGCCGGCACTACGTTTCATTGCCTCTTACCTCTCTGCCGATCGCAAAAACGCGGCCGTCACGGATCTCAAGTTCGATCTTATCCAAAGGCCTTGGCGGCGGCCCATAGAGGACCTCGCCGGTTGTTTCGCTAAAACCGCCCTCGTGACACGGACATTCGAGTCGTTTGTGTTCCTTCGAGTAATAGACCGGACACGAAAGATGCGTACACTTTTGGCCGTATGCGTGATAGCTCCCGTCGTTCGAGCGTATCAGTATCGCCGAATCCTCTGCACCCGGATAGTTGAAGTTCATCGCCGTGCCCGGCATCATCGCCTCAGAATCCGGGATCGGAGCCGGAGCTAGCGGCTTCTTTGCGCCCGCGTCATAGACTGACTTGGCCGAAAAGCCCGCAGCGCCCACAAACATAGTTGTTGACGTCAAAAACAGGAAATTGCAGAACTCTCGTCGCGTAACTTCGGCCTCGCGGTCTCGGTTGTATGGAAATTCGGCCTGATGCGAATCAGTAGCCGTTCGGACATCGCCCTCGTCGGCCAGGACCCGCTCGATAGTTTGTGACAGATCTGAACTCATAAACCCAATTGTTCCTAAAATTCGTTACTCTTGTCGGCATCCTCGACCTGCGTGTCGATCCAAGATTCATGAATTGCCGGATCGATCCCGCTATCACGGCTGTTGACTTCAACTGACTCAGCATCGGTCGGCAGCATCAGATATACCTTCGTTTCAACACGTTGATTGCCGAATACGTGGATGTTCACGGGCTTGGTCCTGCGGAGCGGCACCACGTCTTCATACTTACCAAAGGTAAGAGCACCCGTCGGGCAAACGCTTGCGCACATTGGTTTTAGGCCCTCGGCCGTGCGGTCGTAGCACATGTCGCACTTCATCTGCAGGTGCATTGCCGAGTTGTATTTCGGTACGCCGAAGGGGCACGCGTTTACGCAATTTCGGCAATCCAGACAGCGCGGTTTCAGCGCTGTCATCACTACGCCGTTCTCGTCCTGCTTGATCGCGTCAGCCGGGCAAACCTGCGCACATGTCGGCTCGTTACAGTGCATACAGATCGTCGGCATCGTGGCCGTCGTCTCGGAGCGGTCGATGTAATCGACAAAGATCATCGAATATCCCTTGTGCGTCGAGCATTCGCGGCAGGCTGCGCCGCAGGCTCGGCAGCCGATACAACGCTGTGGGTCAACGAACATCGTCTCTTGTCTCATTTCCCCTTCTGCACCTCACTAGCGTCGCGGCCCTTGCGGTCTTTTCCGAGGATCGGCAGCTCGCGCGAATGTATCTTTTCGATCCTTGCCGCACAGGCCTTGAACTCGGGTATCTTTGACGTCGGATCGAGCACGGCATTAGTTATCTGGTTCGCGGCCAGCTGCTCGCCCCAATGGTATGGGATAAAGATCGTGTCCGGGCGTATCGTGTTGACGACGAGGGCCGGAAACACGCCCTCACCGCGACGTGATACAACCTTGATCCGTTCGCCGTCATTGATCTGGTACTTCAACGCGGTCTCTGGGTGTATCTCGACGAATGGCTCGGGGCATTGCTGGACCAGGAAACCGATCCGCCGCGTCTGGTTTCCCGAGAGGTATTGATGAACGATACGACCGCTTGTAAAGATCAAAGGATATTCGTCATCCGGCTTCTCAGCCGCCCCTTTGTATTCGATAGCGTGGAATTTTGCCTTGCCGTCCGGGTGCGCGAATCTCTCTTCAAAGAGCCGTGGCGTGCCGGTACTTTCCTCGGTCGGGCACGGCCAGAAAACGCCGTCCTGTGCCTCGATCTTTTCGTACGTTATCCCGTAATAGTCCGCGCTCCCGCCTTTCGACGCGACACGCAGTTCATCCCAGATCTCACGCGGGCTGTTGAACCCGAAGAACTTGCCTCGACCCATTCGCCGCGCGATCTCCTGCAGTATCTCCCAATCGCGCCTCGCCTCGCCCGGTGGATCGATCGCCTTGTTGATCTTGATCACACGGCCCTCGCCGCTGGTAGTCGTCCCTTCGTCCTCGGCCCAGGTAGTGCCGGGCAGCACCACGTCGGCATACCGAGCTGCTTCTGACATAAAGAAATCGATGCAGACGTTGAACTCGACGGCCTCGAGCGATTCACGGACCTTGTTCGTGTCCGGCAGCGACACCATCATGTTGCTGCATATAGAGAGCAGGCCGCGTATCTCGCCCTGTCTCATTTTCTCAAAAACCTCGACCGCGGAAAGGCCGGCCTCCGGGAGTTCCGATTCCTCGATGCCCCACACGCCGGCGATGTATTTTCGGTGTTCGGGGTCGGTGATCATCCGGTAGCCCGGCAATTGGTCGGCCTTCTGCCCATGTTCACGGCCGCCCTGACCGTTGCCCTGGCCGGTTATAGTGCCGTATCCGCGGCCACGGCTTCCGATCTTACCGGTCGCGAGGACGAGATTGATATAGCTCAGCACGTTCTCGGTACCGTTCGAGTGGTGCTCGATGCCGCGTGCGTGCATCACCATTCCGGTCTTGGCCCGCCCGTAAAGCTTTGCCGCCCGGACGATCTTTTCTGCCGGCACGCCCGAGATCTGTGAAGCGACATCGGGCGTGAATTTCAACGCCAATTCTCTCGTCGCTTCCCAATCGTTCGTGCGGCTGTCGATGAACGCCTGATCGATCAGATCTTCGTTTATGAGGACGTTTAGGATCCCGTTCGTAACCGCCACATCAGTGCCCGGCCTGAGCTGCAGGTGAATGTCGCCCTGACGCGCCGTCGGGGTCTCGCGCGGGTCGATAACTATCCACGAACCACCGTTGTCCCGTTGTCTCCAGAGAAAACCGTTAATGATCGGGAATGTCTCGGCACAGTTCGCACCAGCTATTATGAGCACCTCTGCGAACGGAATATCGCTCCAAGGATTTGCCGCGCGGTCGATGCCGAACGCCTTCTTGTTACCGGCCGCGGCCGACGCCATACAGAGACGGCCGTTGTAATCGACATATCGCGTGCCAAGGCCGAGGCGGGCAAATTTTCCGACCAGGTAGGTCTTCTCGGTCGTCAGCGAAGATCCTGAATAGACGGCGATCGAGTCCTTGCCGTGTTCCTCTTGAAGCGCCTTGAACTTTGAAACGATCAGGTCAAAAGCCTCTTCCCAACTGGCGCGCTCGAAAATGCCATTGCGCTTTATCAGCGGATATTGGAGACGGTCGGGGTGATGTACCTGCAAATACGCGGTGACGCCCTTAGGGCACAGACGGCCTTCGTTTACCGGAAACTCATAGCGAGGTTCCAAACCGACCACTTTTTTGTCCTCGACAAGCAGCTTCATGCCGCACTGCATTCCGCAATACGGGCAATGTGTACTCACCGTTTTGTCGATAGTTCGGTCCGCAAGCCATCCGCCATCCGGAGCATCATGCAGGTGCGGGCCAAAGCGGTCGATGATGTTGTCGAGGTATTGGACCTTGCTCATTTATTCTATGTTGCCACGCGTTCCGGCAAATACCTTGTCGCTCCTGTCTGCTATTGCTGCGTATGCCAGACCGCGCATTATGCGCTTACACCGGGGACAATAATCCTGAAGGGTCTGCCCGTTCTCCATCCGATAGTCATAACCGAGCTTATTTACAACCTTCTTAAGATCGTCGATCCACATCTGGCCTGCAAAAACCGAGTGACATCGCGGGCAAACCGCCTGCGACATTTCCTGAGAGTGTTTCTGATAGAGTTCCACGCCGACGGACGCCGGGCGCTGGACAATGTGAAATAACTTGCCGAACGGCAGGAAGAAAAGCGTCATTATCACCAACGCCTGATGCGAGAGCGATATGAACGCGTACATATAACCGTCAAACCAGAGGCTCGACGCCGTCAGCATCAGGCCCGACACCGATATCGCAAGCAGCAGCATGTGCGGCACAAAATCCAGCAGGAACTGCTGCTGAGCTATCGCCCCGCGGTCCTTTAGCCGACGGTGAATAGCGATGGCACAACCGGCGATGACCAGTACCGCCGAGATATCGAGGCCGTGGAACATCAGCCATGCCGTAATGTTTCGCCCTTCAAGGGCGGGGCCCGCCGGAAAGCCGAAAAGATACGGCCGATAGCCCATGTCGCCCTCGAGTTTGAAGTGAACCCAGCCAAAAACAAGCGGAAACGTGATAAGTGCGGCAAGAATGCAGCCCCACATTATCAATCCGTGCATCAGCCAGCGTGTCTTACTGCGTTTGAAAATGAACCTTTGCTCGACAAGGTTTGTTGCAAGCGTCTTGGCTGCTTGGGCGGCATTTCGGGCGAACTTTCGCTTCTGAAAAAAGAGTTGCAGGCCGCGCTTGAAATAGGTCCGTGTCGCCGGTCGCTGCAGCCATACGGCGTAACGGAAAACGATCGCCCCGAACGCCACAATACTCGCGATCGTGTATCCAAATAGTGCTGAATCGAAGTTCTCGAGATTTCGCGAGCCGACGATCACCAGCACCGTCAGCAACGCGGATGCGGCCAATCCAAGCAGCGTCGGATTGCGAAAATTAACACGGGCGGGCGTTTCGGCGGAAATGTCGTTCTCCATCGTCACGATCTTGTCAGGCTAAGTATCACGATGGCTTCAGTTTATCGGATAAAAGCCATGGGTGCAAAGTCTCAATGAGCGCAAGGACGTCGAGCAAAGGATCAACCGGTTTCGAGCTGCTCTTTGGCTCGCTCGATAAAAACTTTGATCATCTCAGTCACGCTTTTTGTCATCTCGTTTGAGATCAATGCCTCGCCCGCCATTCCAGCCAGAAAGTGGAGATCACGAGCCTTCTCGCGACGAAGTTCGACGACCTGTGAAAAGTGGACGATCGTTCTATCCATCGCCTGGGAGACAAGATCGACGCTGTAACGAAGGAAATTCTGAGTTTCCGTGCGGAGCGGGAGCCATTCGAGATGTTCCTCCGTGTTTTCACCGGGTTCGAGTGTGAAAGTTTGAAGCATCTTTCCTACAACAGGCACCTCGGCTTCTACCCGCCAATGAGCAACCCCTTTGGAATCAAGATGGATCTGCTCAATACCAGGCATGAACTGCTTAAAATTTGCAATGTCTGCAAAGAACTTCCGGACCGCGGCGATGTCTGCTGCGATCTCAAAATGGTCGTTGAATGCGGCCTTTATGGTAAACATATGGATCAGCCGAAGAGAAGCGGTGACGGCGAGACGCCGATGGCTGAGAACAGACAACCATCGTACGTCCTAAACTTCCGGCGTACGTCCTAAACTTCCCGGCACTTGGGTCGATCTGTCGTCGCCCCGCTTAAAAGCTCTCTCTCCTCTTTCCTCCCGGTCTTCGCAAGCGAAGGTCTAAAAGATGCCGTTGAATGCGATCGCGTTGAAGAATTGCCGCGTCGTCGATCGTGTCATGCCGCGGTAGAACGGATCTTCGGCGAAAAGGACAACATGGCCGCCGCCGACGGATTCGTCGATGATATACGATGTGCCTTTCAAGAGCCGTTCTGTGTTTCCTTCCCATACAAAACCAGATATCGTCAACGGTTTCTTAGGGTTCGCGTCGAAGATGACGGCGTTCGTGCCTTCTTTGGAGTAGCGGAAGAAGTAGCCGCTGGCGATCAGGACCGAGATCTCATTTTGATGCAGGCCATAGTTCAGATAGGTCGTGCGGTCAACTGTGGCTCGAAAAATCGCACCGGGAAGGGCTTCGGGCACTTTGTTCGCGTTCGCCGAAGGCGATGCGATCGGCGGGAGGCTGGGGGCGATGCCATCGGTTTGATCTGTGGCCATTTCGACCGGGGGGTCAACAGGTTTCGGACCAGGCGACGGCGATGGAGATGCGGTTGCGTCGGCCTTGGACTTTTGCTCATCGTCATCACTGCCGACAAGCTTCGTCGAGGACAGGCCGACGTCCTTCAATGCGGCAAAGACTGAGGCGCCGCTGATGGTCACGATCGTGCCGCCGTCCGACGCAAATGTTTTCAATGCCGAGACGCCTCCCGGGCCGAAGTTGCTCATATATCTGCCGGGCGAACCCTCGGGCAGTATCAGCACGTTGTAGTTCTTTAATCCGCCACCCCGAATGCTGGCGATCGTCATTGGAGTGAACTTGATGCCGTATTTATCTAACGTCCACCAGATAGAGCCGTAAGATTCCTGCGTGACACCCTCGTCTGCGGCGATCGCAATTTTGGGTTCTCTAAGTGAGTTTACGTACTCACCGCCGACGCTGGTATCGCCTTCTTCGGAGTAGCCGGAATTTACGGCAGTCACGTTGACGCCCAATTCTTTCGACAATTCGACGACGGCGGTGTGGATGGAATCCGGATTTCGCGAGATTCGGATCACAAACGTCCCTGCCGGCCAGTTGCGATCACCTGCATTCAGCTGTCGATTGGCGACGGCGACCTTATAGCCTTTCTGGAGAAGTCGCATGACCATCGCCGACGTGGTGTCGGTTTCGTAGGGGATGATATACGCGATCGAAGCTCGGCCGCTGACGTTACCGCGACGAGCGTTCTCGAGATGAGCGGCATCGACCATCGCACCCTGTACGGGCGTATTTTCTTCGGTCCACCACGCATTGAGACCAAACCCGAGCGGCAGCGACCATGCCGTTATGTCGTAAAATCCATACTGCTCCTTGGGCTGGCCTTTTCCACGCATTTGGTTTCGGCGGAACCTGGCCATATTGTCATCAACGAAGGCCTTGTCCTGCGGCGTGTCCTGCTCGAGGATCGCCTTGATGAAGATCCGCTGCGGCTGATCAAGATCGACGACGTAAGAGCCGGCCGGGAAAGTTTTGGTCGCGGCCGGGGCGTTCTTCTCGCTGAGGTAGCTGTGTGCTGTGTTCGAGGTGAACGGCTGAGCTGCCACCTTGACCTCGATATTCGAAAGTCTAAGTATCTCAACGAGATCCGCGGCCTTTACGCGGTCGCTGGTCGGGTCGATGACGACACGTTTCAGCTTCGCCCTGGCGTGCTCCGCCATGCCTTTCGCACGGAAATCGTAGAAGTCCTTGATGCGTTCGACCTTGTTCTTTGCAGTTGTTTCGAGCGTCGTCAGCGAGGCTACGTAATGCTTTGCGATCGAAGAGCGAAAGGTGACGATCGTACCATCCTCACGAGTATAATTCAGGCCCTTTGGCCCTCCGCCGTCAGTCTCATACGTCATCCCCGTAGCGCCGTTGAGCGATGGGTATGTATCCCAATATCCCGGATAGAACGCATCGAAAACATCGCGAATGTAGTAATCCCATCGATTCTTATCAAATGCCGCCGCATTGGCACGTCCGTAAACATCGAGCCATCGGTTATACTGCGGCTGCGGCAGGTTTGGATTGATGGGCAAGGCGACCGGAGGGAAGAAATACTGCTCAGGCTGGCCATGATGATCGACCGCGACCTGTGCGTTCCATTCCATATATGCTTTCTGCATATTGCGGCTTTCTTTCTGTGTAAAAGCGAGTGTATCGCGGTTCAGATTGAAGCGATAATGGCTGACTCGGCCCCATATTGCCCAAGGCTCGCGTTTTTCGATGGCCAGCCTGTCGGGGGAGCCGATGGCCACCGAATTGTACCAGGTAACAAATCGTTCGTGGCCGTCAGGATTCTCGCCTGTTAGGACAAGGACGACGGTGTTCCTCAATATTTCCAGCGTTGCAGGCTCGTTCGAGGCCGCAAGTTGATAAATGACCTGCATGAACGCCTCAAACGACGCCGATTCGTTTCCGTGGATCGTATAGGCCATCCACGCGATGGCGGGATTATTTTGGGCGATCGCGTTTGCCTCCGCCGCCGAGGTCTTTCTCGGGTCAGTCAGTTTCGCATTTTGAGCCTTGATCTCGTCGAGCCGCGCCATGTTTTCGGGCGACGAAATTGCGACCAGATGCTGCATTCGATGCTCGTTGGTCGTTCCGATATCGAAGATCTTTACGCGATCCGGAGCCGCTTTCGCGATAGCGTCGATGACCTGTTCCATCTGTGCGTAGGTCGTGTGATGATCGCCTACGTCATATCTCAGTAGCTGCTGCGGGCGGGGAACCCGCTCGTTATATGGCCCGCGTGTGTAGAAATCGAACTTTGTCTCAGGCTGTTGAGCGATGGCGGAAAATACAAAGACGGTGAGAAGGCAGAAAACGACGGTCAATGATCTTGATCTCATCATAGGTATGGAATTTGATAGTATTCGGACTGTGTTGGTACGTCCAAAGTATAGCAAATGATTCAACGAAGCGAAAAAATCTGTCCGCGCTGCGATGCGCCGAGACTAAAAAGCTGGGGCGAACTGAACGATGAAGAGAAGGATATGATCGAGCGCCTCGGGATCATGAGATCAGGCCGGGAGGAAAGAAAAAAGCACCGGTATTGTACCCGGTGCTGGTTTTCATCCGATTCCGTCAATGATATCGCCTGATCTGATGACACTACGGCATCGAGACGGAAACTTTCTTTTCTTCATCCGTAAAAACTTTGACCGGCGTTCCGGCTTTGATCTCGGCGTTTTTGCCCTTCTTCAGAAAGCCCAGCGGACCAAAGAGCACAACAAGAGCCACCGTAGTACCCGTTTTGTCACCGCCTTCTTTTCCCTTAGCGGCCCGGACTTTCAGCTTCTGATTATCGACTGTCGTCGCAGATTCTACCCGGACGCTTAGCTCGCCGCCTCTTCCAAAGAAGCCGCTTTTCTTGGCCTTGGTTACAACACCTTTGATGATCGAGTTTTTGGCGATGACCGTAACGCCGTCGATCACCACATCCTCATCGACTTTGAAGGTTATCGGATCATCCTCAACGGCCGTTTTGCTCGATATCGTTTCGGTTGTCACGGCCGATATCTCGGTGCCGTCCGGAATCGTGACCATTTTTTGAGTCGATCTATCGGGGGCGATCGCGAGAACGTTGAGGGCCGAGAGGAGGCAAAATACCAAAAAGACACTTGTTACACGTTTCATTCTCATCTCCTGATAACTGCGGATTTGAATTTTGGCTCGATTATATCGCTTTCGTCTGCAATGACAAACAAAAACCTCGGCGTATCGCAGCCGGGACTTTTCGAGAGCAAACCTGCGGATAACGGGTGAGACCTTGTTACCAAGTTTGCGGGGTGAGTCAGCAAGTCGGTCCGGATCAACGTCTCCGGCCGCACGACGTATCCAACACGTTCCTTTATTCACCAGATCTTCCAGATCGTTGATGAGGATCTCCGCGAGGGGGCTAACCGAAAATGTCGACGGTATTTCTAACCGGCTGCGGCTACGAGATCCGCGATAATGATCTTTTTCATCTTGAACATTGCTTCCATCACCCGTCCTGCTTTCTCCCTGTCCGGATCGCCTAGCATTTCCATCAGTATCGGCGGCGTGACTTGCCACGAAACACCGAATTTGTCGATCAGCCAGCCGCACGGCTGCTCCTCGCCGCCTTTGCTAAGTTTGTCGTAAAAATGGTCTATCTCATCTTGGGTCTCGGCGGCGATCATCAGAGATATGCCCTGTGAGAATTCAAAATTTGGATGCGGCCCGGCGTTGTAGCAGGAGAACCTTTGCCCGTCCAACTCAAACGTTCCACCGGCGACCTTACCGTTCGGCGTTGGAAACGTGGCGAGAATACGGGAATTTTTGAAAACGGACGTGTAAAGTTCCATTGCCTCGCCGGCCTGGTCATTGAACATCAAAAAGGTCGTTATTTTCTGGTTCATTTCTTCTTCTCCAAATTCTGTTGTATGCGAAACGTGACGATCTTTGTCAGGAGCTTTGTGGGCAGTGGCTGATCGAGAGGGAACTGGACGGTACCCTTTGAGGTCTTGTATTGGGCAAGCTCATTTCTGAATTCAACAATACTGTCGGGGCCACCCGGGTAGAAGCCTATGTGGTGCTTAAAGCCCGCGAAATAGACAAGCGGGCCGTTTAGCTTGAATGTCGGGATCCCGTAACTTATCGTCTCCTCGGCTTCGGGGGCGAGATCTTTAACCAGCTTACGGATCTCTTGCAATTTCGCTGCGACCTCGCCAGGAAACTCCGCGATATAGGCATCGATATTTGGGGCCGCTCGTCTCATATCGCTGCAAGCAACTTGTCGAGTTTTTCATACCCATCATTGACACCGCGTTCCATACCGGATCGAACCATTCCGTCGCGATCGGCCACGGAGAAAAATACCGACTGATGGACAACGCGGCTGCGGCCATTTGGCAGGTCCTCGAATGTAGTCTTGCCCATAATGACGTGTCCGCGCTCCGGCAGGCCGTCGAATTCGAATGTGCCGATAAAGCGTTCCGGCGCAGTCACTTCGTGATAGGTGCCAAAGAATGCATATTTCTGGCCGTCGCGTTCGTGGGTGTATCGATAGGAGCCTCCTTCGCGACAATCCCAATGTTCAATGGTCATCTTCATGCCATGTGGCCCGACCCATTGCACATATATCTCCGGGTCGGTGTGTGCCCTGAACACCAACTCACGCGGGGCATCGAACTCTCGCGTAATAACGAGCTCCTGTTTGCCCGGTTCTGCGGTAACGACCGTTTGTTTGCTCATCTATTGCTCCTAATTTTCGCCTTGACTTAATTAGCCCTTCTCAAACGGAAGCATCGGCGTTGCTTCCGATCCCTTCGTCATATTCTCTAAAACCGCGTCAAGCCTCTGATATTCGCGTTCCTTGATCGCCGCGAACTGCCTGACCCATCGTTCAAGTTCTCTCATAGGTTTTGGATTAATGTAATAAATACGTTGCTGGGCCTTCTTTTCTACACGAACAAGTTTTGCTTCACGTAATACTTTAAGATGCTGCGAGATGGCGGGAGGAGTAGATTTGAAGCCTCGGTAGATCTCCGTTGCCGTCATATTTCCGTTCGCCGCCAATCGTTCGAGGATCGTCCTTCGCGTCGGTTCCGCCAGGGCTGTGAATGTGTCCATGAGTTTATAATAAAGAGTTTAGTTAATTAAGACAAGAGTAAAATAGACAAAAATGCTATTGCCCGCAAGTCACGCGGATCGGAGCGAAGGATATCTTCTGCTCGCGATCCTTGGCGTGCCCGGCGGGCAACCAGTTGCTAGATCGATTCTCTAATCGCTTCCTCAAATATTTCGAGGGCGACATCGACATGTTCTTTCGCAAGGATCAGCGGCGGCGACCAGCGGATAGCGTTGGCTCCGCAGCCGAGGATTATGAGGCCCTTCTGGTAACAAGCCATTTCTATCCGATCGCGAAGTTCAGGGTCGGCGGCGTGCGGATCGTCGCCCGAGCCTTTGACGAACTCGACGCCGAGCATCATTCCAAATCCTCGAACGTCACCGATAACGCTGTATCTCTGTTTCAGCTCGTTCAGGCCGGCTTCGAGATAAGCGCCGACTTCACGGCTGTTCTCGACGAGGCCGCCCTGAAGCAGTTCTATGGTCTTGAGTGCAGCCGTGAGGGCGACCGGGTTGCCGCCGAAGGTGGAAGCGTGAGCGCCTTTGTGCCAATCCATGATGTCGGCACGGGCGGTGCAGGCACCTATCGGCATTCCGGAGCCGAGGCCCTTCGCCATGCAGACTATGTCCGCCTTAACACCCTCATGGTGGTCCAGAGCAAACATCTTGCCGGTACGGCCCATGCCTGACTGTACTTCATCTACGATCAGCATAATGCCGTTCTCGTCGCAGATGCGGCGAAGCTCTCGCACAAACGCGGTCGGGGCGGGGACGTAGCCGCCTTCACCCTGAACGACCTCGAGTACGATACCGGCTACCTCCGTCGCAGGGGTCGTCGTCTCAAACACCCTGTTCAGCCAAGTCAGAACGTCGCGGGTAACCGTTGCTTCGTCCGTCTGCTGGTCCGTGACGAAGTGGCGAAACTTGTTCGGATAGGGGATGTGGACAACGTCGAGCGGCTGTCGCATGAACCCAAGCCGCTGTGCCTTTTTCGAAGAGGTCAGCGATAGAGCCCCGAGCGTGCGGCCGTGGAACGAGCTTTGGAAGGCAATGAACTTCTGTCGATGAGTGTGATACATCGCCAGCTTGAGAGCTGTTTCGATCGCCTCGGCGCCGCTATTTGCAAAGTGGGTTTTGGTCGGGCCGTCGATCGGCACGATCTCATTTAGCTTTTTCCCGAGTTCCGGCATGTGGCGATAATAGAAATCCGTTCCGCACAGATGGATCAACTCGCTCACCTGCTTTTGCAGTGCCGCTACAATTTCCGGATGGCAATGGCCCGTCGAACACACGGCGACGCCCGCATTGCAGTCCAGAAAGACGTTGCCGTCCGGGTCGGTTATCCAAACGCCGCTGGCGTGGTCGGCGACGAGCTTATAATCCGGCCGCGGATAGCTCGGCGTCACATACTGTTCGTCGCCTTGGATGATCTCAAGGGATCTCGGGCCGGGAAGTGAGGTTTTGATAATTGGACGCTGAAGTTCGGTCGATGGTGTCATGATAATTTCTCCTTCTTGATAGGTGTTGAAAGGCGGAAAATATCCGCCGGTCCACATCGGGCAAGCCCGATGCTAAACGGTTCTAAATGGAGAAATTAATCGCCCGCGAAGAGGTTCGCTCGCTGTTTTATGGGTCTTAGTTTTGATATCGAGCGCGGTGTCATGATTGAGATAATATAACAGAACCACGGTTGGCGTTCAAAAAGCGAGGCGGATCGTTCCACATCATTTTCTGGACCTGACTGAGCCACGCGAATCTTCGCTCAGGAGCGTTATCGGCCATTCGATAGAGACTTGGTCGTGGCATTCGTCGGTCTCGGATAATGTTACTTTCATACCTTAAACGCTAGAATCGTAGCATGACATCAAAGGCTAAATTTACAAACCGACTGATAGATGAGACATCACCCTATCTTCTCCAGCACGCGCATAATCCGGTCGACTGGTATCCGTGGGGCGAGGAGGCCTTTGAGAAGGCAAAAGCCGAAGATAGACCAGTGCTGGTGAGCATAGGATATTCGGCCTGTCATTGGTGTCATGTTATGGAGCATGAATCGTTTGAGGACGAGGCGACCGCAGCGATCATGAATCAGAATTTCGTCAATATCAAGGTCGATATGGAGGAGCGGCCGGACGTTGATCAGATCTATATGAACTTTGTTCAACTGACAACGGGCCGTGGCGGGTGGCCGATGAATGTGTTCCTGCTGCCTGATAAAAAGCCGTTTTTCGGCGGGACCTATTTTCCGCCTCAGCCACGTTACGGGATGCCGTCATGGCGTCAGATCCTGCTGAGCATCTCTGAGACATATCGCGAACGTCGAGCCGAGATCGAGCGATCAACGACCGATATCGTCGGCGAATTGTGTCGAATGAGCCTTGCGGTTTCGGCGGACGGTCTGTCGACGGAAATGCTCGACAACGCGTACACCAGCTTCCTGAGGAGCTTCGATGCGGTCAACGGCGGTTTTGGCGGGGCTCCAAAATTTCCTCAGCCAATGGGTCTGGAATTCCTGCTCAGATATCACAAGCGAACCGGTGAGGAACAGGCGCTTTCGATGGTCGAACACACACTTGAAAAGATGGCTCGGGGAGGTATCTACGATCAGCTGGGCGGCGGTTTTCATCGCTATGCGGTTGATGCAGTCTGGCTCGTACCACATTTCGAGAAGATGCTGTATGACAATGCCCAGTTGAGCCGGGTTTATCTGCACGCTTTTCAGGTTACGGGAAATGAGCTTTACCGGCACGTGGCGACGGAAATACTGGAGTACGTTCGGCGTGAAATGCTGGATCCGTCGGGCGGTTTCTATTCGACACAGGATGCGGACAGCGAAGGCGAAGAAGGGAAGTTCTTTGTCTGGTCGCACGACGAAATACTCGACATTCTCGGCGAAACTGAGGGTGCGGCATTTTGCAAATACTACGATGTTACTGCTGCCGGCAATTTCGAGGGGCACAACATCCCGAACGTGAAGCAGCCTGACCCGTATCCCCAAGCCGATGAACGATTTGTCGTCGCACGTCGAAAATTGTTCGAGCATCGCGAGTGGCGAGTAAAGCCCGGCCGGGATGAGAAGGTCCTAACGGCCTGGAATGGACTGATGCTGGCTGCCTTTGCAGATGCCGCGGGGGTTCTGGGCAGCTCCGAGTATCTTCACATCGCCGAAACTAACGCTGAGTTCCTTCTCAAGTCGCTCAGTCGCAATGGACGACTGCTCAGGACATGGAAAGCGGGGACGGCAAAGTTGAACGCATACATAGAAGACTACGCAAACGTCGCCGATGCGTTAATAGTCCTTTTTCAGGTCACCGGAAAGCGCGAGTACTTAACCGAAGCTCAGAGGCTTGCGGATATTATGATCACCGAGTTCTGGGATGCAGAGAATGGCGGATTCTTTTTCACCTCGAACGATCACGAGGAACTGGTCGTTCGAAATAAGGATTTCTATGACAATGCCACGCCCTCGGGAAACTCAGTATCGGCCGATGTCCTGCTGAGATTGGCGAAACTGACGGGGGACCAAAGGTATGAGCGATTTGCCGTCACGGTTCTGAGACTCGCCGCATCGTTCATTCGAAGGCATCCGCAGGGATTCGGCCGGGCCCTCTCGGCGATGGAGTTTTATTTGGGACCAACCAGGGAGATCGTTATCCTGGCGTCCGCCGATGATGAGCTCCGTCGGGAAGTGATTAAGAGATTTCTGCCGGATGCGGTTCTGATAATGTCGGACGGCGATGACGACGATCTGCCACTGCTTTCAGGCCGAACCAGAATTGACGGGAAACCGACGGTCTATGTTTGCGAGAACTTCGTGTGTCAGCTCCCGGTTACAAACTTGGAAGATCTGGCGCAAACGCTGGGCTAAGTACTCACAGAGAAGACACAAAAAAGCTCGAACGCCTATAACGCTCGAGCTCTTTTCGTACTTAGGGACGAGAACTATTTATTAGCCGGTTTGTTAGCAGCGTTTGCGTTAGCAGCCGGGGCAGCGTTAGCCGGTTTCGCAGCATTAGAAACAGCGTTAGCAGCGGTCGACGCAGCATTCGAAGCAGCATTAGCAGCATTCGCGATCGCGTTCGCCGCGGTCTGAGCTGCGTTTGCAGCATTAGCCATTGCGTTGGCAGCGGTGTTGGCCGCGTTCGCAGCCTTGTTAGCTGCGGTGTTCGTGTTAGCAGCTTCGCCGCACGCCATTCCCAGAGCGCCCATTGCGAGAACAGCTGATAGGGCAATTACTTTTTTCATAACTTAAAGATTCTCCTGTCTTCTTCAAAGATTAGATCTAATTCAATTTAATTTTAACTTAATCGAAGACCGTGTTAACCCCGGCCTTGTCCCGTGTCTTTCTCAAATTTTCAGGAACATTGCACAATATAGTGTCCGTTGGCGATTAAGTCAACCCCCAAAACACAAAAATATTCAAATTTCTATTCAAAAACTGCTAATTCCTGAGTAACCGCATTCTATCAAACAGAAAAGCACCTCGCAAAACGCGAAGTGCTTTCCCAATCAACAACAGTATATATAGTGACTACGGCTTCTTTGTAGCGTTAGCAGCCGGAGCATTAGCCGCAGGCGCATTAGCCGCGGGCTTATTAGCAGCTGGAGCATTTGCAGCCGGGGCGTTCGAAGCAGGTGCGTTCGATGCCGGTGCAGTAGCAGGCGTGCTAACGGTTTCCGGGGTTGAAGCCGGAACGGTGACATTTGCAGGCTTATTAGCAGTTGCGTTGTTTGCAGGTGCGTTGTTGGCCGCGCCGCCGCAAGCCATGCCGAGGGCGCTCAGCCCGAGAACAGTTGAAAGTACAATTACTTTTGTCATGTTATTAAAGACTCCTAATCTTTACTCAAAGAATTAAAAAACCTGTTTCCAGGCACCGGCCGATCGTGACACAGCCGTTTTGCTCAGAGCTCTTTCTTTCTCGAAGCAAACGATAATATAGAAATCGAAACGGCTCATGTCAACTAAAAAATGTAAAAATAGCAACTTTTTTTCATTTATTTTTTTGCGCGTTTTGCATTAGCAACCCCGGGGCGAGCCAAAGCGGCAAAGAATATTTTTCCTTGACTCATTTTTTACCGCCAGAGTATCCTTTTAGATAGGGCGATCGCCCTCCGTTTCCCGCTTGATCCCACATCCTCTTACGATGAACGAAGCTGATCTCAAAGCTCAGGCTCACGGCCGCCGAGCCGCATTTTCGCTCTATACAATTACTACAGTTGGCGTTTCGGTCGCGGCGATAACGGCGACGATCGCTCTCTCGAATCTCGAACTTGGAATTGAACAGCGGACTAAAGGCTACTCGGCCGTCATCGCAGTCTATGTCTGTATTTGTGTGCTTTTGTATTTTCGGCAGGCGAGACAGGATCAGGGCCGGCACGATGATCCCCGTGATGACGCGCTTGAACAAAGCTTGACCGCCATTGACGAGGCAATAGGGTACTTCACGGGGTCGCTGCGGACCTCTGATGCTTTCCGGCTCGTCGCCGGTCGTGTCAACGACGTTGTTCCATACAATACCATCTCGCTCTATCTCCTGAATGACGAGCGATCGAAGATTGTTGCTGTCCACGCAGACGGTGCAATGGCAGAATCCGAGCGGGGACGCGAACTGGACATTGACGCCGGGCTTCCCGGCCGGGCTTTTGTGACCGGTGAAGTTGAGGCCGACAGCGATCTGAAACTCGACAACGGTCAAACTCTCGGTTCTGCGGTCGCTATCCCGCTAAAAAACGGCGACAGCGTGTTCGGGGTCATCCAGCTTCTTTTTGATCGGGGATATGATCCATTGGCCGCCAACCCGTCACCCTTCGAGGCTCTCGGTACGCGGATTTCTCCGCTTATGCTCGGGGCGATCTCGTTTGAACGCACGCAGGCAAATGCCCTGACTGATATCACGACCGACCTTCCGAACGAACGCGCGTTTTACCTTGTCCTGGAGAATCAAGTGGCCGAGGCTCAACGAAAACGAGGGGAAAGGCCGTTGACCGTTCTAGCGATCGATATCAAGGGTTTTGACGAGATCAATCGTACCTTCGGCCACGTAGCAGGCGATCGGGTGCTTAATTTCGCCGCGCAGGTGATAAAGGAGAATCTGCGTCAGATGGACTTTGTTGCCCGGGCGTTGAATGATGAGTTCCTCGTCATTCTCCCGACGGCAGACAAGGAGGTCTCACATGAGATCATCTCCCGCATACAAAAGGCGTTCTTCCGAAGGGAATTGGCGATCAATGACAAGCAGCGGCTCGAAATAGAACTCAACATTGGCTGGGCGGCTTTCGGGGAAGACGGCGAAAGGCCCGGACAACTCCTAAGTTTGGCACAGTTAAGAAAGGAGCAGATCAAAACGTCCGGATCACGCAATGTTCTCTGGTTTCCGCGCGAATCCAGCTATCCCGCCAACTAGGCGCTGAAATTCGTTTTGGCAAAAACTGGTTCGCCTTGTATATTTGGTCAATGGCGAAGATAACCTTCTATGGCGGTGTCGGCACGGTCACCGGCTCAAAATACCTCCTCGAACACAACGGACAGAAAGTACTTGTCGATTGCGGTCTTTTTCAAGGCCTTAAAGAACTGCGCGAGCGAAACTGGCAGGATCCGCAATTCGCCCCGCACGAGATAGACGCCGTAATAATCACCCACGCCCATATCGACCATACCGGCTGGCTTCCGCGGCTGGTCAAACTTGGTTTCAAAGGCCCGGTGATGACATCCCGTGCGACCGGCGACCTCCTTAAGATCTTACTCCCCGATTCAGCGAGGCTTCAGGAGGAAGAGGCCGACTATCGTAACCGACACGCTTTGACGAGCCACACGCCGGCCCTTCCGCTATATGATGAAGACGATGCTCGGGAAACGCTCGAACGGCTGCTCCCCGTTCCAAATGACGGCCTCCCGCACGACGTTGTGCCCGGAATGAAGGCGAGTTTTCTGGTCGCGGGGCACATCATGGGCGCGAGCCTCGTACTCGTCGAAATGGAAAACGCCAGGCCGGATGGGAGTTCTGTACGTTTTCTGTTCTCAGGCGATCTTGGGCATTACGATCAGCCGATAGTCAAGGACCCGGCACCGCCGCCTGATTGCGACTATTTGATGTGCGAATCGACATATGGCGATCGACTACATGGCGAAGTTGATTCCGAATCGCAGATGGCCCGGATCATAAATGAAGCAGCAAGGCGAGACGGCCCTATTCTGATCCCGGCATTTGCCGTTGGCCGAACTCAGGAAGTGCTGTATATGATCCGCGAGTTGGAGGAACAAAAGAAGATCCCGATCCTACCGGTGATCGTCGATTCTCCGATGGCTGCAAAGGCGACGCAGGTCTATAATCGCTGGCACGAAGAACACGATCGCGAATACGCCTCGATCCTTGCCCATAAACGCCACCCGCTTAGAACTGCGTCGATGACGACCGCGTCAACTCGGGAGGAATCAAAGAGGCTTAATGAACTGCGTGGTTCGCGAATCATCATTTCGGCCTCGGGTATGTTGACCGGCGGACGCGTTCTGCACCACGCCATGCGTGTGCTGCCGGATGAGGACGCGACCATCGTCTTTGTCGGTTATCAAGCTGCCGGAACGACCGGACGGAGGATACAGGACGGCGATCGGGAAGTGAAGATAATGAAGAATTGGATACCGGTCCGATGCCACGTCGAGAAGGTTGAAGGTTTCTCGGCCCACGCCGATTGGAAAGCGGTGCTCCGATGGCTGAGCGGCCTCTCAAAACCGCCAAAGATGGTTTTCACCACGCACGGCGAGCCTGAATCAGCCGAAGCGATGGCCGAGCATATACGTGATCGCTTTGGCTGGAACGTAAGGGTTCCTGGCTTTGAAGACAGCGTCGAATTGACCTAGATCCG
>JAJTWY010000014.1 GCA_021463165.1 Pyrinomonadaceae bacterium
GAGCCTCGCCCAAAATAGATGTAACTGCCCACGCCGAGAACCGTCACCAAAACGATGCCGATCGCTCCCGCGGCCAAGGACCTTCTCCTTGCGGAAGGCGCGGCCGTCGGAGTGTCGTAAATCTTTGTCCGCTGCTCACCTGCCCTCGCTTCGTCGTACAATATCGCCGTCGCCGGCTCATCCATCGACGCCGGACCGTAGAGCAACTCGCTTCCGTCGTCAAGACAGAAGCTCATCGTCAGGTCATACTCTCTTCCGCACTGCGGACACTTTTTCATGGTTTGCTCTTTGCGGACTTTTTCCGCACTGTCTTGATCAATCCTTTTGTCGCTTTGTCGAAATCGCTTTCGAGAGAATTATTAACGGCGTCGTTGAACTTGTCATATTCGCCTTCGGCTTTTTCGATGGCCAATTGGTGCGAGATCTTGCCGGCGTGATCGAGAATGTTACGGTCGTTTAGCTGGAGAAATCCGTTCAGCTTTTCGATCCAATCCTTCATATACATCGGAATGCGGCGCATCGCCTGACCTTCGGCAAAGACGAGATACTGCTCCGTAAGATTGTTGAGCGCGAGAAGTTCGTCTTCGTCGAGATAGTTTTTGGCGATCCCGACATCTTGTTTCCGCGGCTTCGCCCCGCGCCAATTTGTCAGGCCCATATTCGGCTTGTCGCTATCGGCGCGTTCGGCGATTATTTCGGCGGCCGTTTTGCCGGTAATCGCCCAGTGCATTTTGTTCTGCACGGTTTTGAAAAATGTGATGCTGCTCTCTTCCGTCGGGTCGTAATCGACGCTGGTCGCGTAAATGTCGGTGATCTTTTGATAAAAGCGCCGCTCGGACGTGCGAATGTCTTGGATTCGCCTGAGCAGTTCTTCAAAGTAGTCGAACGGCAGATCGGGATTCTTCAATCGCTCGTCATCGAGCACAAAACCTTTGACGATATATTCGCGAATATGCCGCGTCGCCCACTGCCGAAACCGCGTCGCGACACTCGATTTTATGCGGTAACCGACGGAAATAATGGCGTCGAGGTTGTAGAATTTAGTTCGATAGTTTTTGCCGTCAACGGCAGTTATTAAGAGATCCTTAATAACTGAATCTGCGTCCAGTTCGCCCTCCTCAAACACATTCTTTAGGTGAATATTGATATTCGGCACGGTGGTTTGAAACAGCTCCGCCATCAGCTTCTGCGTCAGCCAGACCGTTTCGTTTTCGAGTCGCACCTCTAGCTTCGTCTCACCCGACGGGGCTTGATAGATAATTATTTGCGAACTGTTTTCCATCGAGATTTTCTTATCCGAACGCGGACACTCTTGTCCGCATCGCCGGTTCCTCCGGCGAGATTGTCGCTATGGTCTAAGCTTGTTCAATCTGTCGCACCACCGTTCGTGCCGAAGCGGCCACTCATGCGGACAAGAGTGTCCGCGCCCCCTCTATTCCGGCAAATTCATCCGTTTCAGTAGGTCCTTAAATCGAGGGTCATCGCGGAGAGGCTCAAATTGCAGTTCCCATCGAAACGTGTTCAGTTGACTTTCCCGAGTCTGGAAGCCTTTTTCCAACCATTCAAATGCCTTATCTTTTTCGCCGAGCCCGGAATAAACGGCAGCCACGTCGTGCCCGGTGGCCGCGTTTCGGGCGACCTTGTCTTCGAGCTCTTTCGCAACGGCCATCGCCTCGGCCCGTTTTCCGAGCGCGCCGTAAACAAACCCGAGCTCGCTCAGCACGATGTTCTGTCGGTTGGTCAATTCCACCGCCTTTTCCATTGTGCTTACGGCGTCTTCTTTTCTCCCCACTCTTAAGTATGAGAGCCCGAGATATTCGTATCCACGGCCATAATTTGGGTTCAGTTCTATGATCTTCAGCGAGTTCTTAATGCTTGCCTCGTGGTTGTTTTGCAATTGGTAGGTCATAGAGATATTGGCTTGAATAGAAGGTGATAATGGGTCAAGTTCCCCGGCTCGCATGATGACCTTTGCCGCCTCGTCATACCTTCCGAGATTCTTTAATAAGATCGAGTACCAATGATAAGTCGTTGCATAGTTTGGATTGATCTCGATAGCTCGTTTGTATGCCTGTTCCGCTTCCGCCCATTGCCACAATTGGACATATATAATTCCCAACGTTGCGTGCGGCTCTGCCAACTGGTCATCAATGGCGATAGCACGCTCGGCATAAGTCTTCGCTTGCGGCAGCGACTCGCTCGCTGGAGTGCCTTCGTACTCAGGCAACAACGCGTAACAGTCGGCGAGACCGGCGTAAGCAAGCGCAAAGTTCGGGTCAAGGTCTGCTGCCGATCTAAACTCGCCGGCAGCTTTCTTAAGGTTTTCCGCCGTCCGTCGATTCCAGTAAGTTCGACCTTTTAAATAGGCTTGATAGGCCTCGTTATTGTCGGTGTATTTCTTGGTAATGCCCTTCGTTTCGTTACCCGAAAGTTTTAGTTCGAGCTTTTGCGTGATGGTCGTCGCGATCTCGCGCTGCGTCGCCAGAAGGTCGGCCATCTTCCGGTCGTACTGTTCGGCCCAGATCAGTTTTCCTGTTCGAGAATCGATCAATTGAACGCTGATCGAAAGGTCATCACCACGCTGGGTCAGCCGGCCGGACATCACCGCATCGACCTCAAGCTCCTTCGCGATCTGGGCTACGTCCGTTTCCTTTCCCTTGTACCGCAATGCAGAACTCGTTGGGCTCACCTTCAAATTTGGCAATTGTGAAAGCCGGTATATAAGCGAATCAGCCAAACCATCCGACAGATAATCCGCATCGCTGCTGCCGCTGCGGTTCTCGAACGGCAAGACGGCAATGGAATTGATAGATCTGGCGGGTAACAGATACCGATAGGCGAAAAATCCACCCAGAACGACCGCCGCGAGAGCAAGCGGAGCCAGTAACAGCCGTTTATCAAAACCCTTTCCCTTCGGAACATCAGCTACGCCGCTTGGCAAGATAGCGGTCCGCTCGGTCGTGTGTATCTGCGCGCGGGTCGGAGCCTCGCCCGGCGATGCAGTCTCGTGCAGAATCGCCGTCTGTGGCTCATCGCCTAAGAACCCAGTCGCTACCGCTCCCGGTTCTGACTTGGGACCGCTTGCCGGGCCTTCGAGCAGAGGATTGCCATCGTCGAGACAATACAGCAGCGTGTCGTCGTAGTAATCGCGTCTGCATTCGGGGCAGCGTTTCATAAAACTCTGTTTCTACCGGTTCATCGGTTGAGGCATTTGGTCGCCGGGCCTTTCTATTTGGCTCGATGAAATTCAAGGTCGTGAAAATCGTAGCTGAAATCGGTTAACGGCGAGATCGCTCGCATCGTAAAGCCCGACGCCGCACCGTTCTCATCGAGCGAAAAGGTCACAAAAGCATCGGCGTCCATGCTGCGGTCGGTCCATTTGACGACGAATGTATTCCCTTTGTACGGAAACATCTCGCCCGAAAGCCGCGGCGATCGTTTTGATTGAAACCACATTTTCCCGTCCTTCAACGAGACGGAAACCGAGCCGAGCCATGCATCGGAATAGCCGCCCGTGAATTGCGAGACATCGACTTTCGACGCCGCTTTCTGTGCATCGGTGATCTTCGTCCAGATTGCATCGGTCGTGACCTTGGCATCGGCAAGCGCTTTCTTGCGCCGCTCGGACAAAACACTTACCCAATCGGTTCCGCTTCTCCCCAAATAGCCATCCTTTATCTGGTTCGAGATCGAAACGAATGCTCCGCCTTCCTGCTGATTTGTCAGAACGATGATGCCAAGATTCAGTTCCGGTATCATCGTGATCTCGGTGACCATGCCTTCCAAACCGCCGGTGTGCCGCACCTGCAAACGCCCGCTGACATCTGTCAGCCCGAAGCCCAGGCCGTATGCTGCGAAATGCGTGTTGTACGGCCCCGGATCGCCAACCCGAATTATCGTCTGCGGCGTCCAGAGTTCTTTCAGCGTCGCTTCCGAGATCAATCGTTTCGACAGGCCGCGGCCGTATTTCCCTTTCGCGAGCAGCATTCCGACCCATTTGAACAGATCGGTGATGTTCGAATTTACACCTCCTGCGGCCGCCCCGAGCTTTAGCGAACTCCGCTCGATGACCTGCACTTTTCCTTCTACCGAAGCGTGTCCATCGATCACGTTGCTTTTATCTTTCAGCCTTACAAATGTTGCGGCGGTCTTTGTCATCCCAAGCGGCTGGATTATTCGTTCCTCAACAAATTCTTCCCAACTCTTGCCCGATACACGAGCAATAACTTCGCCAGCGACTATGTAAAGATTGTTGTCGTAATCATACTTTGTCCGAAAGCTCGAAACCGGCTTCAGATAACGCAAGTTGTGTATCACATCCTTTAACGTAAAATCGCTGCCATCGGGAAAAAACATCAGGTCGCCCGCACCGAGTCCGAGTCCGCTGCGGTGTGTGAGAAGATCGCGGATCGTAAATTCTTCGCTGACGTACGGCGAATACAGCTTAAATTCGGGAATATAGTCGCGAACCTTGTCATCCCATTTGATCTTGCCTTCTTCAACCAAAATGCCCAGCGCAGCCGTCGTAAACGCCTTAGAATTTGAAGCAATGCCGACCAGCGTATTCTCGTCCATCGGCTGCTTTGTATTCAACGAACGCAGCCCGTGGCCCTTGGCATAGATCACCTTTCCATCCTTGATGACGCCGACCGAAATTCCCGGCACATCGAACGCCTTCATCGAACGCTCAACCAGGCTGTCGATCGCCTCGTTGCTCAAAACCTGTGCCTGCGCAATGCTGCATGCAGCGACAATAACAAGAAGTACTGCTAGCTTTTGAAGTTTTGATTTATTCATATGATTTTTCCGCCTTGCTTCGTATGTTCGTAATTGTCCCAACGACGATCATGGCAACATTTGATCTTTTCATTTATTTTCGGACGAGGTGCCGCCGATTGAAGGCGATGCGCCAAACACGGTCGTCACGGGCTCGTTCGCCGCCGCCGGGCCGTACAACAACTCCGTCATCGAGACAGAAGCTCATCGTGTCGTCATACTCTCTTCCGCATTGCGGACATATTTTCATGGGCTACTCACAGTCCCAGCAGAATTCTCAGCCGATCCTCGACGGCGTCAACGGTTGCTGCATGCACTTTACCGAGCCGCCGTACGAGCCGCGCTGTCGAGATCGAACGCACGTCTTCGCATTTCGCGTAGCTCGTAAGCGACAAACCGCCTTCGGGCGGTGCGATCTCTACATGGAGAGGAATTCCCTTGGCCTTCGAAGTTATCGGCACGACGACGACGAGTTCCGCCGCGCCGTGGTTGAACATATCGACCGAGATCACAAGAGCCGGGCGCATTCCGGCCTGCTCTCGTCCTTTTGTCGGGTCGAGACCGACCATCCAAACATCGCCGCGCGAAGCCGTCGTCATTCGTCCGCCACTCCGTCCGACAAAGTGTTCTCCCAAAGCGCCCGCTCGGCGGTTTCTTCTCCCCAAGCCGCCTTGTCCGCCTTCAACTCAGCAAATGCCTGATTCGTCGCCTCTAGCATCCGCCGCCGCCGCAGGTCTTCGATGGCCTGATCGATGACCGACTGCATCGACTGGCCTTTGCTTTTAGACAGCGATCTCAAGATCTCATAGCTCGCGGAACTAATTCGCACATTCACACTGGACATACTATGGCCTCCGCAGTGATGTTACTGATCTGTAGTGTAATCTGTCAACAAATATGCACACAGCATTAAACGCTGCTCATTCCGACAGGCCGATCTTTCGCAGCAGTTCCTTAAATCGCGGGTCGTTTGGAACATCAGCAGTTCTACTCGCCAAAACGGCCGTCTGCTCGGTCCTGTGTATCCGCGCACGGGTCGCTGCGTCGCTCGGCGAAGCTGTCTCGTGCAGGATCGCTGTCTGCAGGCTCATCGCCTAAGAACCCAGTCGCTACAGCTGCCGGTTCTGACTTCGGCCCGAATAGCAGCTCCGATCCATCATCGAGGCAAAAGCTCAACGAATCGTCGTTATAATCCCTTCGGCATTGCCGACATCTTTTCATAGTATTTCCAAAACGACCTTATTTCGCCGGCTTGTCGAGTTTGCATAGAGCTTCAATGATCGTCTCCACCGCCCTCACGTAGAAATCCGGTTGGATATTCGAAAAATCGTCGGTCGGCTTATGATAGTCCCTATGATCCTCGACGCCGAAGTAAATGAAGGGGATCTTTTCACGATGGAACGACATCTGGTCGGATTGATCCGTCCAATCATCGCGGCCAAGCTTTGGATCATCGTGCCCGAACACGAGTTTCACCTTCGCTTTCTTCTGAGCCTCCATTAGCGGCATTTTGAACTGCGGATAGTGAAACAGACCTGACGCGTAGAGTTCGCCTTTGTCATTACGGGAGATCATATCCAAATTCACATTCAGCTTGATGTCCTCTTTCTTGACCGGAAGGTTCGAAACGAAATGTCGAGAACCCAAATGCCCGATCTCCTCCGCATCGAATGCAACAAACAATAGCGAATAATTCGGCTGGTTCTTGGCAAAATACGATGCTATCGAAAACAGCGCCGCCGTTCCCGATGCGTTATCGTCGGCTCCATTGTAAGTTTGCCCCTTGCTGATGCCGACGTGATCGTAATGGGCGGTTACAACAATGTATTTGTCCGAGTATTTCTTTCCCCTGATCAGACCGATGTAATTAACGCCGATCATCGGTTCGGCCTTGCCGCGCAACTTAATCTCGAATCTCTGCTCGAACGACGCTCCAAACGACTCAACTCCGGATGCTCTGAATCGTTCCTTTATGTACTTTCGAGCTTTCTCGATAGAAGCCTGTTGCGGCGACCGCCCCTCCATATCATCAGCCGACAGTATCCGCAGATCGTCGATCAACTTTTCGGCATCAAAAAGCTTCGACCTCGCCTCATTCGCAGGAGTCTGCGCAAATAAGCTTGTCGACAACGCAATAACGACCAAGGCCAGCATGAGCGGCGTGGTATTGGATAAGTTAAGTCTCATAAGCAATATCATCGGAGATCGAGGATCGGCCAATCGTGCTGCAGCGCCGTTTGCTTAAGGCGAAAGTCGGGACACACTGCGACCGGATGGCCAACGATCGAGAGCATCGGCAGGTCAGATATACTATCCGAATAGGCGTAGCTGTCCGACAGATTGATATTCTCGCGTTCGGCAAACTCACGTATCCACTGGGCCTTCGTCGCCGAGGCCATCACCGGCGGCAGCACGCGACCCGTTGCGTAGCCGTTTACAAATTCCAGACGATTGGCGACATAATCGTCGATGCCTAGATGATCCATTAGCCGCTGGATCGTGAAGTCGAGAGCCCCTGTCAGAACTACTTGACGCTGACCGATCTTTCTACCCGATCGGATCAGGTCGAAGGTGCCGGGGAAGATCGCAGGCTTCAGGACTCTTTCAAAAAGCTCATCCGAAAAATATCGGAGGCGGTCCTGCGAAAAACCCTCATAGCTCCGAAAAAAGACCTCATTGAAAACGTTTCGTGAATATAGGTCGGTGATGCCGAAGAACGGCAGTTTTGCGAGGGTCCCTACGCTTTTCTTTGCGGTCTGGAACAGGCCCTGCTGACGTTTTGCATAGAAGGCCAGTGTATGTACCAGATTTGTACTGACCAGTGTTCCTTCAAGATCGTAAAATGCTGCCGGTTGTCCGTTTTTATTCATCACGGCTTTGTGCTACCTTAATCAAACTTCTCCAAATTAGCAGAGTGCGTGTAACAGAAATCTTAGCATGTTCGGCAAGGATTGTGCTTATGAAAAACCCAACTCGACTGATTTTTGCAAGTTTTGTAATTACATTGTGGTTACAGTCGGCCTGCACGAAAACCGATGCGATCGACCCGCCGAGCCCGCCGATCAGTGCGGAGGTGATCGCCGCGTCACTCACCAACTCTGAGACGCTCTTCAAACAGCGTGAGGACGTCGCGAAGCTTCGCGAGGCCGTAGAACAACTCAGAAAGGCTCGCGACTATAGAAATCGCAATTTTCAGGTCGAGTGGAAATTCGCCAAATACAACTACTTCCTTGGCACCCAATCTAATGACGAGGCTGAATCGACTAGGGCTTTCGAGGAAGGTCGGGACGCCGGAAAGATAGCTGCCGGCCTGGAACAACAAAAACCGGAAGGCCATTTTTGGTATGGTGCCAATCTTGGAGAACTGGGGCGCAAGAATATGCTAACGGTTGGCATCAAGGCGATGCCAGAGGTTCGCGCTGCAATGGAAAAGGTGATCGAACTGCAGCCAAACTACCAGGATTCCAACGCCTATGATGTTCTTGCTCAGATCGAGATGGAAACCCGCCTCATGGGCGGAAAAGCAGAACGAGCAGTCGAGATATTGGAAAATGCTATCGAAACAGAAACTAACAACATGAATCTTCACCTGCATCTCGGCGAAGCCTACCTCGCTCTAAAGAAAGAAGGGGAAGCACGAAAACATTTCGAAAGGGTTATCGCAATGAAACCGAATCCTGACTACATGATCGAATGTCGCCAAGCGGTTGAGAAAGCGAAGAAGCTGCTTGCTACGAGATTATGATCACTACCGTAAAACGAGCAATTTTCCCGGGATCCTTTGACCCGCTGACACACGGACATCTCGACATTATCAAACGTAGTTCGCCCATCTTTGACGAGATCGTCGTTGCCGTTTTGAATAATGCCGACAAACACCCGATGTTCTCGGTCGAGGAGCGCTGTGAAATGATCAGCGAGGTTCTGCCGACGGTCGATACCGGTGAATGCCGGATCCTGGTAGACAGTTTCTCAGGCCTGACCGCCGATTTCGCGAAGCGAGTGAATGCGACTGCGATAGTCCGCGGCATCCGCGCGGTTAGCGACTATGAATATGAGCTGAGAATGGCTCTGATGAATCGTCGGCTCGAACCCTCGATCGAAACGGTTTTCCTGATGGCCGGTGAAGAATACAGCTATGTGTCATCTACACTGATGAAACAGGTTTTTGAGCTTGGCGGACGGGTCGAAGGCCTTATACCCGAACTCGTTGAAGCTCGAATGCGCGAAAAGCTTTCCCGTTAAGTCCTACAAATCTGTAGGAACATCTGAGCGAAGCAATAGCTCGACCGCGGGCTTCCGTTTTATATCTCGGCCCTTCGCATCCTCTGCGTTATTATATAAGCCATATGGTGAACTTCTCGGTTTCGGAACATGTGGCAAGAATGAAAGGGTCATCAACCCTCCTGGCGGCCCAGGCCGCGACCGAGTTGCGTGCGCAGGGTGTTGACGTTATCGACCTTTCGGTCGGCGAACCGGATTTTGATACGCCACAGTTTATTAAGGACTACGCGGTTGAGGGCCTTAGCAAGGGTCTGACGAAATACACTGCAACCGCCGGCCTCGCAGATTTTCGTAGTGCGATCGGCGAGTTTTACGCGCATCAATTTGACGCGGAGCTCGCCGTAAGTGAGATCGCAGCTGCATGCGGAGGCAAACAGGCGCTGTTCAACGCCGCATGCTGCCTGCTCGATCCGGGCGACGACGTCCTGATCCCCAAGCCATTCTGGGTCACTTTCCCCGAGATCGTTACGTTCTGCCGGGCTAACAGCATTTTCATCGAAACCGAAGATTCCGATTTTATCCTCACAGCCGATCAAGTTGCTGACTCGATCACGGACAAAACGAAGCTTCTCATCATAAATTCGCCAAACAATCCTACCGGCCGGGTTGTCCCGGCGGATGAAATGCGCCGCATCGTCGAGGTCTGCGCCGATCGGAATGTTTACGTCCTGACCGACGAGTGCTATTTGTTTTTCGCATACCCTCCGTCGCGACCGTTCTCGCTTGCCTGTTTGCCGCCTGATCTGCGTCGATATGTTTGTGTCGCAGGAAGCTTTTCCAAGACCTATGCCATGACCGGCTGGCGCGCGGGCTACACCATTGCAAACGAAGATTGGACAAAAGCGATGGTCAAGCTGCAGAGCCATTCGGCAACGCATCCGACATCGTTTGTCCAGTATGCGTGTGCGCGAGCCCTCCGCGATACCGAGGCCACTCTGGCGGCCGTTAGATCGATGACGGCTGAATACGAACGCCGTAGGAACTGGTTGATCCCGGCCCTGAATGAAATAAGTGGCTTCCGGTGTGCAATGCCGGAGGGCGCGTTCTATGCGTTCGTCGACGTGCGGGAAATGCTGGGTAATGAGTTCAGAACGTCCGCCGACGTTGCCAACAAGCTGCTAAGCGAAGCCCACATCGTCGTCACCGACGGCGAAGGCTTCGGAGCCGATGGCTTCCTCCGCATCTCATACGCCACCTCGCTCGACAACCTCAACCGCGCCGTAAATGCAATGAAGGAATTGTTCGGAACGAACTAGAAGGTTGGATCCGAGGATTTTGTCAGTTAGGGCTCAGCCTCTCTATCTTTATCTGGTTGCGTTCGATTGTCCATTCGATGGCAGAGCGCATCAGTTCCCGCCGGTCATTAGGAGGCCGATGTCTTCGGTCGAGGCGACTTTGGGATCCACCTCGCCAACGATCCTGCCTTCTCGGATGACGAGGAGGCGGTCGGCCAGAGCCGTTACTTCTTCCAGCTCTGCAGATACAAGAAGAACTGCCGAACCGGCATCTCTCAATTCGATCAGCTTGCGATGAATAAACTCGATCGCCCCAATATCAACTCCGCGGGTGGGCTGGGAGACGAGCAGAAGCTTAGGCTTAAGACCGAACTCTCGGCCGATCACGAGTTTCTGTTGATTTCCACCGGATAGCGATCTTGCCAACTGGTTCTCGTCTCCCGGACGGACGTCGAAATCCCGAATAATACCCTTGACATGTCTGGCCACCGCGGCACCATTGACCATCCCAACTCCCGTCGCGATCGGCGGGCGATAGTGAACCCCCAAGATCGAGTTTTCGGAGAGGTCAGAACCGAGCAAAAGCCCTCGTTTATGGCGATCTTCGGGGATATGAGCAACCCCGAGTTCCTTTAATGCCCGTGCGGAGAGACTTGTCACATCGGTGCCGGAAAACCAAATCGACCCCGCCACGGGAACTGCAAGCCCTGCAAGCGCCTCGATCAACTCGGTCTGCCCATTGCCTTCGATACCCGCAATACCAACGATCTCACCCGCACGAACCGCAAATGAAACATCGTCGACAGCCAGCCCATGATTGCCCCGGACTTTCAGTCCTTTCACTTCAAGAACAGCATCGGCTGGATCCGCATCCGTCTTTTCAACACGTAGTAGGACGTCGCGACCCACGATCATCCTTGCCAGTTCCTTGGCGTTCGTTTCACTCGTCCTAACATGTCCAACCGTTTTCCCGTCCCTCATTACGGTAACTTCGTCCGAGATCGCGAGCACCTCGTCGAGTTTGTGTGTAATGATGACTATTGTCTTTCCCTGTTCTTTCATTCGCCGAAGAATGGCGAAGAATTCCACGACCTCTTGCGGCGAGAGTACCGCGGTCGGCTCATCAAGTATCAGAAGATCAGCGTTGCGATAGAGGGCCTTAAGGAGTTCGACCCGCTGCTGCTGGCCAACCGAAAGATCTTCGATAACCGAACGCGGATCGACGCCCAGCCTAAGTTCATCCGAAAGTGCCTGAATATCTGAATTGGCTTTCTCCAGATCAAGGTTCGCAGCCGAACCGGTCTCAGCACCGAGAATGATATTCTCAGCGACGGTCATCGTGTCAACAAGCATAAAATGCTGGTGCACCATGCCGATCCCGAGTGCGATCGCGTCATGGGGGCTACGGATATTCACCGGCTTCCCGTCAAGCCATATTTCTCCTCCGTCGGCACTGTAAAAACCATAAACGACCTTCATCGCCGTCGATTTTCCAGCTCCGTTCTCGCCGACAATTGCGTGGATCGTCGCCTTATTAACCGTCAATGAGACGTCCTCATTAGCAACACAGTCACCAAATGTTTTTCGAATGTTCCTTAATTCAAGCATCTCCGATCAATTGGCCATCGCATCCGTTACCTTGATCTCACCGCTGACGATCTTCTTCTTGGCTTCTTCGGCCTTGGCGATCACGTCTGCCGGTATCAGCGATCGGTTATTGTCATCGAGCGCGAAGCTCACGCCGTCTTTGTCCAGGCCGAAAGTGTGAAAGCCACCCTGGAATCGGTTCTCCAACACCTCCTTGACCACATCATAGACGGCGTTATCGACCTCCTTGACCATTGAGGTGAGAACGAACCCGGGCTTGACGCCGTTTTGGTTCGAATCGACGCCGATCACAAATTTGTTCGCTTCTCCCTGGGCATTCTTTCCATACTGTTCAACGGCATCGAACGCACCAAGGCCCGAATTGCCGGCAGCCGTAAATATCACATCCGCCCCTTTTTCGATCTGCGCAAGCGAAAGTTCCTTCCCTTTTCCGGGATTGTTCCAGGCACCGTCGGTCACGCCAACATAGTTCGTAACTATCTTAATGTCAGGATTTATCGACTTCGCCCCTTCTTCGTAACCTTTATTGAATCGATGGATAAGAGGAATATCCATCCCGCCGAGAAAGCCAAGAACTCCGGTCTTCGACTTAGAAGCGGCTATCATTCCGACGAGATATGAACCTTCATGTTCCCGGAAAACAAGCGAAGCAACATTCTTGACCGGCGTTTTTCCATCCTCTTCAAATATCACACCGTCAACGATCGCAAACTTATTGTTCGGATAATCGAGAGCGACCTTCTGCATGATCGGCCCCTGGGCAAAGCCGACGCCTATAATGAGATCGAAGTTCTTCTCGGCGAAGGCACGCATCGCGGGCTCGATGGACGTTGGATTGCCGGGCTCGACATCATATAGACACATATCAAGGTCCTTCTCAGCTCGTTTCACGCCTTCCCAGGCAGCTGCGTTGAATGAACGGTCATTCTTGCCTCCAATATCGAAGACGATCCCTACCTTGATCTTGCATCCTTCCTTCCGAGCTTCGGCATGGCGAGTACACGACGAGGCGAACAGGCCTATTGATACCACGACTATCAAAAAGAAAAGCTTACGAGTTCTCATATGAATTTAGACCGTCGCCCTTACCAACTTGGTTGTCCTAGTGATGTCCCGCGATATTTTATATGCGCTGCGAAGCTTTTCGCCAATGTGGGTAGATTGATTCTTGCGACAATGGACGATGCCAAGCTCGTCGCCCTTATTCACACGGTCGCCCACAGTTTTGATGCACTCATATCCGACCGCATGATCCACAGAATCTTCGGCCGTCAGGCGGCCGCCGCCGATCTCACACACAGCATTGCCAATGATCAGGCTATCAATGTCGCCTATGTAGCCGCTCGCCTCGGCGATCACAGCCACCTTGGTCAAGCCTTTTGTCAGAAGGCCTTCCGGCTTGTCGCAGATCTTGGGATCGCCGCCTTGGAGTTCAATGTTCAGGCGAAAACGCTCCAAGACCTCGCCTGTTGCGAGGGCCCGCCTGATCTTATCCTTTGCGGCCTCCATCGATCCCACAACCTTGCACTGAACAAGCAGCGTCGCGGTCAATTCCACTGACAACTCAAGTGTCGGCTGCATCACGTCGTCGGCCTCGCCGCGTAATATCTTGAGACACTCGTAAACTTCGAGTGAATTCCCGACATAACGACCAAGAGGCTGGTTCATCTCGGTAATGATCGCTTTCGTGTTAACCCCGAATGTCTTTCCCGTTTCGCACAGCGAATGCGCGAGCTTTAGTGTCTCAGCATACTTCTGGATGAAGGCACCTGAGCCGGTCTTAACATCGAGGACAAGTGCGTCGAGCCCCTCGGCGAGCTTCTTGGACATGATCGACGCGACTATCAAGGGAATATAAGGGACGGTTGCCGTTGCGTCGCGAAGCGCGTAGATCTTCTTGTCGGCTGGTGCGATCTGTTTGGTTTGGCCCGCGAGCGCAAAACCACACTTTTTGAGGATCTTCTTAAAAGTCGCAAACGGCAGGTTCACATCGAAGCCGGGAATAGATTCAAGTTTGTCGAGCGTCCCGCCGGTATGACCAAGGCCGCGGCCTGAGATCATCGGGACGGCAACACCGCAAACCGCAGCTAAGGGTGCAATGATCAGCGATGTCTTATCGCCAACACCTCCCGTCGAATGTTTGTCGCCCTTCGGCGCATCTATATCCGACAGATCCATGATCGTACCCGAATTCAGCATCGCGCCGGTTATCGAATACTGCTCGCGGCGATTCAATCCGCGAATGAACATCGCCATTATCAAGGCTGTGATCTGATAATCGGTCCAGGTTCCGTCACAAACTCCATCTATAAAAGTCGCGATCTCGCCATCGGACAATGCCTTGCCATCGCGCTTGATAGCGATTATTTCTTGAGGACGCATAAAGAGTCAGTCGGTAACGATATTGATCCGGTCTTTCTCAGACCCGAGATTCAGATCTGTCAAGCACTACAATTTTCGCACAGAAATGGCCCATTTCTGAATCGCGCGGTTGCCGCGATCGAAAGCGTTCATGCCTTCTGAACCAGCAAGACGATAGCCTGGGCCCTGATCGCATCCCCGCCGCCTACGGCATCGACCATCTCTCCCGTCTTGGCCTTGACACTAACACGACCGATATCGACTCGCAGCAGGTTCGCAAGCCGGGCACGGATAGAGTGGATGTACGGCTGGAGTTTTGGTCGTTCAAGGTCAATTACCGAATCTACATTGACGATTTCATAGCCTCGCTCAGCGGCCAGGCCAACGGCGTACGACAAGAACTCTGCGCTTTCCGCATTTCGCCACCGTTCGTCGGTGCTTGGAAAATGCGTACCAATGTCGCCCAATGCAAGAGCCCCTAGCACGGCATCTGTTGCCGCATGAAGCAGAGCATCCGCATCAGAATGTCCATAGGCGCCTACACCGGATTCTATCCGAACACCACCAACTACAAGCGGCCGTCCGGCCACGAGTCTATGAACGTCTGTACCGAAACCGATTCGATGCATATCTAAGAAATTCCACGAATCCCAAGACCTTACTCGAGTTCGACCGCCAACACCGCCTCGGCAACGACCAAATCTTCCGGCCTCGTGATCTTGATGTTGCGTGAGCTACCTTCGACGAATGCGATCGGATATCCAAGTTTTTCAACGAGGTAGCACTCGTCCGTCACCCCTTCACCAAGGTCGTCAACTTCGAGTGCCTTACGCAATACGTCCACGCTAAAGACCTGAGGAGTCAATGCCCGTCTGAGCCTATCACGGTCGAGCGTACCCGAGATCTCGTTGCCTCGCACCGTCTTGATCGTGTCGGTTACAGGAGCAACAAGACATGCGGCACCGGTTTCGGCCGCTTTCTGAATAGTCGCGGCGATCTCATCTACGCCGACCAGCGGACGGGCCCCGTCATGAACTGCGACCAGAGTTGTTTCGCTTCCAACAGCTTCGAGGCCGTTGCGAACCGATCGTGCGCGAGTGCTCCCACCGGCGACAATTTTTCTTAGCTTCGTTATCTTCGGCCTGAAAGTCGAGGTCTCAAATTCCTGGATCGCGGCGGACGGCAACACCAGAACGATCTCATGCACGGACTCGCATCTTTCAAATTGTCTAAGGGTATGAACGATCAGAGGCCTGCCAAGAACCTCGATAAATTGCTTGGGCTGCCGCGACCCAAAGCGCGAACCGCTTCCGGCAGCAACGATGATAGCAGTATTCACAGGCAGTTAAGAGGCAAACACGGTCGTGTTCAAATCTCCGCTCTTAGCTTTTAACTCTCGATCTCTTCCACGATCGTCGTTTGACGCAGTTCGCGAGTCGCCTTCCGAAATCCGAGGGAACGCGAATCGTGGATACCGAGATTAGCGCTCTCGCCGTTCCCGTTCGCCTCATCCTTGTCTTCCCACAACCGACCAAAGATCATCTTGCCGGCGGTCGTCTGCAGGACGCTCGTAACGGCGATATCTGCCGTCTTGCCGATCAACCGTCGAGCGTTGTCAACCACGACCATCGTACCGTCATCCAAATACGCGACGCCCTGATTGTATTCTTTGCCTTCCTTGAGAATGAAAACCCGCATCGCTTCGCCCGGAAGCACGACCGGCTTAAGCGCGTTCGCGAGTTCGTTAATGTTCAGGACGGCAACGCCGCGAAGCTGAGAGACCTTATTCAGATTGAAGTCGTTGGTAACGATCACAGCATCAAGCTGCGTACCGAGTTCAATAAGCTTAAGATCGACCTCCTTTATCGCAGGGAAATCGGTTTCAACGATCTGGATGTCAAGCTTGCTATTATTCCGGAGTCGCTGCAGCATATCCAGCCCACGGCGGCCTCGCTGTCGTTTTGACGAATCGGCAGAATCCGCTACCTGCTGCAGCTCGGCAAGGATAAAATGCGGGATGATCAACGTTCCGCCAAGGAAACCCGTTTCCGAAACATCCGCGATCCGACCGTCTATGATCACCGATGTATCGAGGATCTTGTAGTCACGCTTGATATTCTTGTCGCTGAAAATACCGCCGAGGGCCGATAGGTCCAGATAATCCCCTTTAGCAGCACCGACCATCAAGCCAACGTAGCCCATAAAGCCCATTAGCGAGATCGTTAGGAAGGTCTGCATCTCGGCAGAAACGGCAGCCTCCTTCTGTATCGAGATGAGCACACCGATCAGGAATGCCCCAATAATGCCGAGTATTGAACCAACTGCGGCACCTATCAGCGTTTTAAGCGAGGCCTGACGAACTCGTATCTCAAAGACAATGACTAGGACCCCAAGCACGCCGCCGAGCAATGCCGACAGCCAGTGTCGGGCAGCATCGGATGCAACATTCCCAAGTCCAAATCGCTGCGTCCGTTCAAATGGATTCAGCAAGTACCCCAAAAGCACAAGCATTCCAACGAACGCGATCCGTAATATGAGAACATCGAACTTCATCCCGATTGCGATTTTATCACGGAAAAGTGACTGCGCGTTAATTGCGTCGTGAACTTGACCTGAGCCGTCGGCACCTGCTCTCCCTAGATACGGCGATTCAACCGCCAATTCCAACCCTCCCGAAAACGGGCTTTGATGGTCGTGGGGCATCTTTCACCAATTGGCGGGATTCGCCCGGCAGGCCTGTTAGAGTAGAATATCGATTGATCACGTACTCATTATGGCCAAGGACCCGACCACGATATTTGTCTGCCAGGGCTGCGGTGCCCAACAGCGCAAATGGCTTGGGCAGTGCCCCGACTGCCGGCAATGGAATACCTTTGTCGAGGAACGTTTTCGCGCCGCCGCTCAACCTGCTGCGCAAACCAGATTTGCGGCTTCATATCGGCAGGCAACATCGATGGCATATGGTTCGATCGCCGCCCAGGATGACGATAGGACAACGTCGGGAATCGAAGAACTTGACCGAGTCCTCGGAGGCGGAATCGTTGCGGGGTCGCTCGTACTGATCGGCGGTTCTCCGGGTATTGGGAAATCGACGATCGTGATGCAAATAGCCGACGCTCTCAGCCGCAACGGTGCCAAGGTGCTCTACGTTTCCGGCGAAGAGTCCGAGCGCCAGGTCAAGATGCGCGGAGAACGCCTTGGTGTCGTCGCCAAAGATCTCTTCCTGCTGCCTGAGACAAACTTGCAATCCATACTCGCCGAAACCGGAAAGTTACATCCTGACTTCCTGATCGTCGATTCGATCCAGACCGTTTTTAGCGACCTGATCGAATCGGCGCCGGGAAGCGTTTCGCAGGTGCGCGAGGTAGCCGCGCAGTTCATGCATCTCGCCAAGCAGACAGCGACGCCGGTTTTTCTCACCGGCCATGTTACGAAGGAAGGCTCGATCGCAGGCCCCAAAACCCTTGAACATATTGTCGATACAGTCCTCTATTTCGAGGGTGACCGCCATCACAACCACAGGATCATACGGGCGACGAAAAATCGGTTTGGGGCGGCAAACGAGATCGGTGTCTTCGAAATGACAAATTCCGGACTGGTTCCAGTTGGCAATCCTTCCGAGGTGTTCCTTCAGGAACGACCCGAGAACGCAACCGGTTCCATAGTCACAGTCTCTATGGAAGGCACGCGGCCACTGTTGGTTGAGATACAGGCACTTGTTAGCGGGACGAAATACGGCTCGGGACGTCGAATGACGCAGGGCTTCGACCAAAATAGAACTTCGCTGCTGATCGCAGTGATCGAAAAGCAACTCGGCTTCCAACTCGCCGCCGATGATGTTTTTGTAAATGTCGCGGGTGGGATAGAGATCGACGAACCGGCGGCCGATCTCGGCGTGGTCGCCGCGATAGCCTCGAGTTTTCGCAACCTGCAGATACCGCCCGAAACCGCTGTGTTTGGCGAAGTAGGTTTGACCGGCGAGGTCCGCGGGGTTTTGCAAGCCTCGGCAAGGGCCCGCGAAGCCCAAACACTCGGATTCAAGAAGCTGATATTGCCCGAGTCAAACAAGAAAGGGCTGGAGAAGCTTTTGGGGATCCGCGTGCTCGGTGTCAGGAACCTGGAACAGGCGATAGAGGCACTGTTTTAAGCTGTAAGAATGCGGCGCGTGATCTTTAAGATCTATTACGTCCTTACCTTCCTGAACGCGGTCGATCTTATACTGACTTCAACCGCTATGCATCCTGCTAATAAGCTCTGGCGTTAGCCTGCCGCGGCCTATACTCGAAAGTATTTTTCAGGACACTGGATCCATTTTCCCGAGACTAACGGACCTCCGGCGTAATTCAATCGGCGGACATTATCCTTTCGAGTATGCTATCGCGTTTCTCCCGGATCTCGGCGATCCTAGGACTGGGTTCTTCACCGACGAAGGTCGGAGGCAGCGTAAATGGATCGATCTGGAGAGGAACGCCTTCCATGTCCAACTTGTGGGCAATGATCCGCGAGATCAACTCCTGCTCAAAGCCGCTTATATTGACGAACTTAACCCCGATACCCGCGTTATCAAACCGATACAGAGCTCGACACTGAAGGGGCAAAAAGTTCCGGTTAGGGAGCTCGATCTCCATTCGGAATTCATCGCCGACAAAGATGTTCTCTTCCCAGCCAGTAAAGCATCCGCCAACAGAGATCTGTTCAAGCCGGGTGTGCTGCTTTTCGCCAAACTTGGTGTAAATGATCGCAGGAATATCCAACGAGAATCGGATATGTTGTCTTTGATTTATCGACATTTGATCTGCGTCGGCGAGATTTACGGCGTTTCAGACGGCCTCATCCATTCTAACGATTGTTTAAGAACTCACGCAATAGTTTTTATCCCTCCGTTGCAGAACCAAGACGACCGCCCGTTGAGACGGTATCTACTAGACCGAGATCAAAAGGCGATCAGTTCTTTGCGGATTCGGTTTTCGTACAGACCTCTTCAAAAGCCTGAGCCAATGCCTGCGCGATCATCTGCGGCGGCCGGCCCTCGAGATCCCGACGCTCGAACATCTTGACGAGTTCGCCATTCTTTAGAAGACCGATCGAAGGCGAAGAAGGCATGTAGCCTGTGAAATATTCCCTGGCGGTGTCCGTCGCATCAATATCGGCGCCGGCAAAGACCGTTATTGACCGATCCGGCTTAACCGGCGAATGCTCAAGAGCCATTGCGATACCCGGCCGAACTCCGCCTGCGGCACAGCCGCAAACCGAATTGACCACGACCATCAACGTGCCGTCAGTATTCTTTATCGCATCCTCGACAGCCTCAGGCGTCTTGGTTTCCTCGATGCCAAGGCCCGCCAGTTCGGCCCGCATTCCGTAAATCATCATTTCTGGATAAGGCATAAATTCAGTCTCCGAAAGTACTCAAAATGATCCGGTCAATAATCTTGACCTTTTTTTCAAGTATTGAGAAGAAATCACCGCAAGTCAAGTTTCTTGTCCGAGCCGTCTGTTTGCCAGATCGGCTCCAAACCGCTAAAATCGTCGCTTCACACCGACCAATGGCCATCGAGATCGAAAAAAAATACCGTATCGACAAGAAGTCCTTAGTCGAGCTAACGGCCAGGCTCGGGGAACTCAACGCCGAGTTCGCGTATGAGACCTTTGAGGAGAATTATCTTCACAAAGGCGGCCTGCTCGACGGCCGGGCTGCCGTTTTGCGACTCCGAAAAACCGACCACCGCACTACCCTCACCTACAAGGAAAAAGTTACTACCGAGGGCGAATTCAAACATCAGATCGAGTTCGAGACCGACGTTTCGGATGTCGATGCAACCGAAAGCATAATCGAAAAGCTCGGTTACAAGCTTTCCGTGATATACGAAAAGCACCGCAAAGCGTGGCGTCTCAACAAAGTCGAGGTGGTCCTTGACGAACTGCCCTTCGGCTACTACATGGAGATCGAGGGCGAGATCGAGGATATCCTCGAAGCCGAGAAACTCCTCGGCGCCGACCGGTTCGAGACGGAAAGCCGCGGTTATCCCCGCCTCAGTCTAAAACACGGCAAGCTCGTCAACGGGATCACCGAGAGCCGATTTGTCAAAACAACTTCCGGCTAACCCGGAGTCTCCAGTCCCACAAAATGCATTTGCGAATCGAACCCCGTCTTTGTTCGGGCGGAGATCCGTTTATAGGTCCCGTCAGCTTGAAGGATCCTGGCGTTCACCTGGTCTTTCAGGTAGGCGCCGAGAACCTCATTCTTTAGGTACGACCGGATCTCGGTGTCGAGAACGGGCGTAACTACCTCGACCCTGCGATCAAAACTTCGATGCATCAGATCGGCGCTCCCGATATATACCTCCTCATTCTCCGACGCGCCGTTCGCAAAATATAGTATCCGGCTGTGCTCGAGAAAGCGTCCGATGATCGAGCGTACACGGATATTTTCCGACACTCCCTTTATTCCCGGCCGCAAAGAACAGATCCCGCGAATTATCAGATCGATCTCGACACCCGCTTTCGACGCATCATAGAGCTCGTTTATCAATAGCTCATCCGTGATGCTGTTTGCCTTGATGATGATGCGAGCTTCCTTGCGGGCGAGTTTGTTCTTCTTCTCGCGCCGGATCAGCTCGATGAGCCGCTCCCTCAGGTTCAGCGGCGCAACCAGGAGCCGCTTGTATTTGTCCTGCTGCGAATAGCCAGTAAGAAAATTGAACAGGCTCGTTGCATCCTCACCGATCTCCGCGTCGGCGGTCAAGATACCGAGGTCCGTATAGATCTTCGCGGTCAGCGGGTTGTAATTCCCCGTAGCGAGGTGCACGTACCGAACCAATTTCTCCTTCTCACGACGCACGATGAGAAGCACCTTCGAATGCGTCTTCAGCGTGCTGATCCCGTACACAACGTGAACCCCCTCGTTCTCCAAACGTCGCGCCCACTCAATGTTGTTGCCTTCGTCAAACCTGGCTTTGAGCTCGACGAGCGCCGTAACTTGTTTCCCCAGCCGGCTGGCCCGCATCAACGAGCTTACGATCGGCGAATCCTTGCCGGTGCGATAAAGACATATCTTGATAGCCTGAACATCCGGATCTTCGGCAGCTTCAGCGATAAGATCCGTGACCGTTGTGAACGACGTGTACGGGTGATGAAGCAGAATGTCCTGCTTGCGGATCGCCTCAAAGATATTTTCCTTCTTTTTAAGCGGAGCCGGCACGAGCGAGACGATCGGCCTCTCCTTTAGCTTCGGGCGATCCAGCGCGTAAAGCTGCATCAGGTCCGCAATATCTACGAAACCATCAACTCGCTGAACTTCGTCATCGGTCAACCCAGTGCCTGCGATCAGCAGCTTTATCATCTTATCCGGCATCGTTCCGGCAACTTCCAGCCGAACGGCAAATCGGTCCCGCCGTCGCTGCAGCTCGCGCTCCAAGGTCCTCAGCAAGTCGCCGGCTTCGTCCTCGCGCAGTTCGATATCCGCATCGCGGGTCACACGGAAGAGGTAAGCCGCGCTCGTCTTCATATTCGGGAAGAGCTCGGCCACGTTTGCCGCGATAACCTCTTCGATCAATGCAAAGCGGCTTCCGCGTGGCGTGATCGGGATCAGCCGCGGCACTGAGGACGGCAGCTTCATTCTAATAAAGCGCTTCTGTCGGAAGAGGTGCCTCAAGTTCGCCTGCGTAAACGCACGGTCCGGCTCGATGTACAGGCCCAGATTCAAGCTCAGGTTCGAGATATACGGGAACGGATGGCTCGAATCTACCGATTGCGGGGTAAGGATCGGGAACAAATTGTTCCGGAAGTATTTATCGAGGGCCTTCTTTTCCTTCGCAGTCAAGCCCGAATACGCCTCGACCGTAATGCCCTCTTTCTCGAGTGCCGGGAAGACGTTATCTCCCAAATATCTCACCTGCCTCTGCAGCAGCGGACGCAGCCGCTGGTATATTTCCGCGACCTGTTCTGATGCCGTCATTCCGTCCGGCGACGTTTCGCCGACGCCCTCGGCGACCTGCTCTTTAAGGCCCGAGACCCGGATCATGAAGAACTCATCCAGATTGGTCGAAAATATGCACAGGAACTTCAGCCGCTCCAGAACCGGCAGACTGTCGTCGGTGGCCTCGTCCAGCACACGGCGATTGAATTCGAGCCAGCTAAGTTCGCGGTTGAAGTACGGCCTTCCGTCGAATTCCGGATACGCGGACGATGACGTCGTCGTCGCAGGTTGAGTTGTAGCTTTGCTCTTTTTCAATGTATCAAGCGTCATCGCGGCCAACGTCGCATACCGCAGATCCATACGCAAGCAGCGGCGGCCCAACATTCAGTGTATCGCAATTCCTCACGACCGGTTCTTCGCAACATAGACACGCCGCGGTTCGTCGCCGTCGCCATCTATCCGTATGCGGAACTCATTCTCAAAGGAACGGTCACCGAGCCTGTCGGCCCACTCAATAATTACGATCGCATTCTCGTTCTCTACGATCTCGTCGAGGCCAACGGCTGCCGCGGCATCACTATCGCCCTCGAGCCGCCAAAGGTCGACGTGATAGACATCGAAGCCTTCGGTCTTGTAGAGGTTCACAAGCGTAAAGCTCGGGCTCGTAACCTCATCGACATCGAAACCGAGACCCGACATTATGCCCTTTGTCAGGAGCGTTTTCCCCGCTCCGAGCCCGCCATAAAGCAAGACGACATCGCCGGTGATGAACGAAGCCGATAACCGTTCGCCCAGGGCGAACATATCGTCAGGTGTTGCAATCGTAAATGTCTCGGTCATCACAAACGGCTAACGACTATCATTCTCCTCAAAGGCACGAAAAACCTCGCTCAAACACTCCCGAACATCCGACGCCGTCATAATCCGTTTTCCGAACTTCCCGGCCGCCGCATCACCGGCCATCCCGGCAACATATACCGCCGCGGCCACTGTCTCGAAAATGTCCGCATCAGATCTCACCGCCTGGGCGACAAATCCTGCGAGAATGCCCGCGAGTGTGTCGCCATTCCCCGCTTTGCCGACGCCGGAATTGCCGGTCGGATTCACAACGACACGCCCGTCCGGCGACCCGATCAAAACCCGTTCACCCTTCAGGACGAGAATGGTGTTGTGATCCGCCGCATACTCACGAACCGCCGCGACACGATCCTTGATCGCCTCCTTGTCGTCAGTCCCGAGCAATCGCATGAACTCGCCTTCGTGAGGCGTCAGTATAAGCGGATGGAGAGCGGTCCCCTCTGTCCGCACAGAAGGCGTTGATTCAGGCCAGAGTGCACGCGCACCGTCCGACAAGGCCCCGGCATCTATCACCACAGGACACTTCCGGTTCAGAACGATCTCCCGAACGAACCTCTCAACACCCTTGTCCGTCGCCTTGAGCCCGGGCCCAACGAGTATCGCATCGGCCTTCTGTATCGTCTCTTGATTCAGCGCAAAGGCCTCGCAGCTAACCTCGCCGTCCGTTTCCGCGAGCGTCTTCACGATAACTTCCGGGATCACTCTCGAGGCCACCTCCGTCCTGCAAGAAGCCGGCACCAACAGCGTCGTCAGGCCAACCCCGGACCGCATTGCCGAATTGCCGCACATAACCGCAGCTCCGGAATAGTCCTCGGAACCGGCAACGATGAGAGCGTGGCCGCGTCGATTCTTGTAGTCGCCAGATTGAAACCTTGTACGCCGAAGCCAGGCTCCCACATCCGCCGACTCAGACACAAAGAGCTGCGCACGCTGTTCTTCGATCAGTTCACGGGGGCTTCCGATGTTCGCGATCACCAGTTCGCCATTCGACCGGGCTGCTGGCGGTAATACGTTGGCAGCCTTGGGTGCGGTGAACGTGACGGTCGTTTCTGCCCGGACATTGGCTCCGATCGGAACGCCGCGGTCTGCATCCAGTCCCGATGGCAGATCCACCGATATGATTCGCGGCTGGTGATGTTCGAGCCTTCGGATCGCCTCCGCAAAGACACCGGTCAATTCCTTTGAAAGCCCCGTTCCGAACAGCGCGTCGATCAGGAGATCGGTCTTGCCTGAACCAAGTGCAGTCTCGAGAAGCTCCAAAAGGTCTTCGTCATCTTCGTGCACACGAAGGTTGCCATCGCCGCCGAGCGAGCGGAGTCGCTCGAAATTCACCTTCGCGTCGCCCCTTGCGTGTTCGACACGACCGAATAAAAGCAAAGTGACCGCGGCTCCGTCCTGCCACAACATTCTTGCCAGAGCAGCGCCGTCGCCGCCGTTATTCCCTTTGCCGCACAGGACCAATATCGATCTTCCTTCCACCGAACCACCAAGCTTCTCGACCGCGACGCTCTGAACCGAACGGGCCGCGTTCTCCATAAGTTGGATCGAGGGGACACCGTAACGCGTTGTCGTCAGGCGATCGACCTCGCGCATCTGTTCGGCTGTAAGCACCTTTAGCATCTTTATTTAGCTTCTCACTTGGGTCGCGACGGCGACGAAATTTCCTGGCTACTGTCCCGGGTGTCCCGCTGCTGTCCCACCCTACGGGTGGGACACCTTAACTCACCTACTATCAACAGGTTGCATCATCACTTCAGTGTGATTTTCGCAATATTTTCAAAAAAATGTAAGACAATCTCGCGTCATAAAAAAAGTTGATGATCGCCCGAATCTCACCACCGGCTATTATACGCCAAATGTGCTATCAATTGTTGACTTTTTTATTTCTGCAACGCTCCTCGAAATTCACCCCTTATTAGTTGGAAGTTGACCGGTCAATTTCGGTAAACTCTATCTTTTTGATGAGAGTTGCAGGCTTTGCACCCTCAGGCCTTTAGGACCCAACGCAATGGACGAGAAATATTTCGCAAAGAAGATCGAGCAGAAGTGGCAGAAGATATGGGAAGAGACCGGTGCTTTTCACGCCGAGATCGATGACGAGAAGCCCAAATTCTACGCACTCGAGATGCTTCCCTATCCGTCCGGCAATCTGCACATGGGACATGTACGAAATTATTCGGCGGGCGACGCGTTGGCATGGTACAAGCGTCTCCGCGGATTCAACGTGCTACATCCGATAGGTTGGGATTCGTTCGGCCAGCCGGCCGAGGATGCGGCCGTAAAACGCGGGGTCAACCCTCGGACGTGGACCGAAGCAAATATCGAAACCATGCGGGGCCAGCTTCAGCGTCTCGGCATCAGCTACGACTGGCGTCGGCAGATGTACGCTCACCGGCCTGATTACTACAAATTCGACCAGTGGTTCTTCCTGAAGATGTATGAGATGGGCCTCGCCTACAAGAAGATGACCCAGGTCAACTGGTGCTCGACCGACCAGGCGACGCTCTCGAACGAACAGGCGAGCGGTGGCATCTGCTGGCGATGCGGCAATTCGGTTACCAAGAAAGATCTCGAACAATGGTTCCTGAAGACCACGGCCTATACCGATCGGCTGCTCGACGATATGGCCGAGATCGAGGACGGCTGGCCCGCCAGCGTGATCAAACGCCAGCAGGACTGGATGGGCCGAAGCTACGGCGCCTATGTTGATTTCGAAATCAAGGCGTCCGGCGAGACGTTGTTCGTATGCCCGATAGTCGATGGGATAACCAGCTCCACCGATGTCGGCAAAGATCGCGTTCGGATCTTTACGACGCGCATCGATACGATCTATGGTGCCAATGCGATCGTGCTCGCGGCCGAGCACCCGGTGATACAGGCCAACATGGACAACTTCGCCGAGGAGGTCGCAGCGAAGATCGCATTTATCCGGACCGAGAATGCCAAGCCCGCCGATCACGAGGCCGAGATCGAAAAGGACGGCATCGATACGGGACTGAAAGCGATCAACCCATTCAGCCACGAGGAACTGCCCGTCTGGGTCGGCAACTACGTGATGATGAACTACGGGACCGGTGCCGTGATGTCGGTGCCCGCCCACGATCAGCGTGATTTTGAGTTTGCCAAGAAGTTCGGCCTGCCGATCCGCCAGGTGATCTCCGAACCGCATATGGAGCACGCCCATCACACGATGCAGGCATTGGCTCTGGAACAGGCATTCCCGGACTACGGTGTGCTGGTTCATTCGGACTACTGGAACGGCAAAACGAGCGAGCAGGCAAAGGTCGAAATGACCGAATATGCCGAAAAGCATAAGTTTGGCGAGGGAGCTACGACCTATCGGCTGCGGGATTGGGGGATCTCGCGCCAGAGATTTTGGGGATCGCCGATCCCGATCGTCTATTGCGACCGGTGCGGCACCGTTCCGGAGAAATTTGAGGATCTGCCGGTCGAACTGCCGGAAACGGCGCCGTTTACCGGCACGGGCGAATCACCTCTGGCAAAAGTGCCCGAATTTTATGAGACGACCTGCCCGAAATGTGATGGGCCCGCACGCCGCGAGACCGACACGATGGATACGTTCGTCGATTCGAGCTGGTATTACTATCGCTACACCGATGCTGAGAACGAGATACTGCCGTTCGACCCCGCGATGGCCGCCTACTGGACGCCCGTCGATCAGTACATCGGCGGTGACGACCATGCGGTGATGCACCTGATCTACGCCCGCTTCTGGACCAAGGTGATGTACGATCTCGGGCTTGTCCCGTTCGCGGAACCTTTCAAAAGGCTGTTGACGCAGGGCATGGTCGTCGGTGAGACGTTCTTCTACGAATCGGGAGGTAAGCGGGCCTATATTCCACCGGCCGAAGTTACAGTCGAACGCGACGGCAAAGGCCGCATCCTGTCGGCCAAGTCGAAGGACGGCCTGCACCTGAAATACGCTATCGAGCGTATGTCGAAATCGAAGGGCAACGGCGTCGATCCGGACGAAATGGTCGAGATCTACGGCGCCGACGCTGCCCGGCTCTTCATCCTGTTCGCCGCTCCGATCGATAACGAGCTTGTATGGAACGAGGCGGGGATCGAAGGTGGAGTTCGTTTTCTGCAGCGGGTATGGCGTTTGGCGGTGAAATGGCAGGCCGCGCTGGCGGTTCCGCTCGCGGCCCGATCGTCCGTTCTGGATGACGGGATCGTGGTAGCCGGGAATGCGAAAAAACTACGTCAAAAAACGCATCAAACGATAAAACGCATCGGCGACAGCTTCGAAAGCCTGCAATTCAACACACCAGTCGCCGCGCTGATGGAGCTGTCAAATGCCATCGGCGACTTCGGCATCGATCCCGGCAACGCTACGGAAGCCGATGTTTTCGCCGTCCGCGAAGCCCTGACCGCTCTGACGCTGATGCTCACGCCTTTCGCACCGCACACGGCAGAAGAGCTTTATTCGGTTCTTGTTGGCAACGAAAATGGCATTATCGCAAACGGCGCGCGGTTTCCAGAATACAGCGAGGAGCTTGCCCGCGCAGACGAGATCGAATTTCCCGTTCAGGTCAACGGAAAGCTGCGTTCCCGCATCGTTACGGCTCCCGAGACGTCGAACGAAGACCTCGAAAAACTCGCGCTCGCCGATGCAAAGGTCAGGGAATTCACCGACGGCAAGGAGATCGTGAAGATCATCATCGTGCCGAAACGGCTGGTGAATATTGTTGTCGCCTAGACCGACCTAATACCGTGACTGTTTGTATACGTCCTGGATCGACTGGTTCGGATTAGGGAACGGAGTTGGAACTCCATGCTGTTTTGCCCAGTTATTGGCGTTCGCTCTGGCCTCGTTTAGTTTCTGAGTTATTTCCAGAATCTGATTTTGCTTCACTATGATGTCAATATGAAGCAAGACCTTGGTCCAGTAATCCTTCGCGCATTTCATTCGTCGCCGTAGTTCTTTAATCTGCCTGACTAGATCGCGAGAGTAGGCCTCTAGAAGTTCGATGTGCTTCAGTTGAGCGACGTATGCTACATCTCCCGGCCCGTTGATCAAGGCCGTAATAATATCGGTAATGCCTCCTTTTCCGGATGGGTCGATCGAGTTGATCGGATCCATTCCCACGTATCCGTAGAAATTCGAATATCCGCCATCGAAGAGGATCGGGTCCTTGCATGTCCAACGTCCAACCTCGGCATCATAGTCACGTGCGCCGAATCGGGTTAGTTTGGTGTGCTGGTCATATAGCCCACCCGCAAAGCCAAATGGCTGAAAACCAGGATTTGTATCCTGCATAACGACCCCGAATTCGTCGTAGTCGATACGCTGGGCGATCGTTCCGCTTGAAATGTCGATGACAAGGCGAACGCTTCCGACTTGATCATGGATCAAGCGGTAGATCTGACCATTCTTGAGCATAAAATCGGGCACGTTCGAACGATTGGCATATACAAACCGGCTGACTATGGCGCCGGCCGCATCAAGCTCGGCGGCGATCTGCAGATCGTCTTGATACAAGAACCCTTGCGTCAATGTGCCATTGACACGCTTGCCGATGCGGCGGTCGAGGCCGTCGATCACATACTCGATCTGTGTTCCACCCGGCAGCGTGACGGAGCGAAGATTGCCGAGAACGTCGTAATTATAAGTGGTCGTGTTTCCACCGGTTGTTTTTGTCTGCAGATCGCCATTCGCGGTGTATGTGTAGGCCGCGGCGCCGTAGGTCATGAGCCTGTCCTGCGCGTCGTATGTCGCATTTGTGACAACACCGCTGAGGTTCACGCTGGTGCGGTTGTCGTTCGGATCGTAAGTGTAGGTGACCATCGGCTGCGGTGCGCCGTTTAGCGCGACGGTCGTCAGGCGGCCGGTCGTATCGTAGCCGTAATCGTAGGTCGTGACCGTACCGCCGATGGTCTCGATCTTGCGGATGATGCGCCCAAGTTTGTCGTAAGTGTTCTGAGCGTTATAGACGGAAGTCGCATTGAATTTTGCGTCATAAACTGCCGGTTCGCCAAACGTGTTGTAGGTTATCGTGTCAGTAACGTTGCCGAGCGCCGTGCCGGTCAAAAGTCCGTTTTGCGGGCTGCGATTCAGGGTCATGCCTCCGGCACCGATCAGCAAGCTGTCGTTGTCGTATGTGTAACCGATCGGCGTCGCTCCGTTCACCGACACAGACGATACGAGGAGATCGTTGTTATAAGTGTAGGACACGCTGCCGGGTGCGGCGCCGGTCGTGGCAGCCTGAGTGACAAGAAAACCGTCGTATTGAAAGCTGTTCGTGATACCGCCGGGCGCGGTGATCCCGGCCAACTGACCCGATTGACTGTTATACGTGTAGCCGTACGGGCCCGTCGGCGTGGTCTTGGTCTGAAGCTGGCCGAGGGCGTTGTATGTGTAGTTTATCTGCAGAGAATCGGGCCGCGTAATGCGCGTCAGGTCGAGGTCGGCATTGTATTCGTAGGCCGTCGTCCTGTTGCCGCCGAGGTTTGGCGCGGTGTAAGAGGCAAGTAGATTGCGCTCGTTATAGGCGAGGGTATGTGCCGGGCGGCCCGGCGGCGTCACAGAGGTCAGATTGCCGTTGGCGTCATAGCCAAACCCGATCATGCGGTTGTCCGCGAGTGATATTTGCGTGGTGCGCCCTACGGCATCGTATTGAAACCCGGTGGTGCGATTGAATGGATCTGTACGCTGCGACAAGAAGCCGTCTGTATTGTAGGTATTGGTAAATGTCCTCGCCTCGGCGCCCGTGCCAAAGCTGAAAGTGCTCAGACGTCCTCGCGAATCGTAAGTGAAATCCAACGGATTAATGCCCGTTGTCTGAAGCTGCGTGAGTCGCTCCTGCAGATCGATGACAAGTGACGAAGTCCTGTTTAACGGCGACCGATAGGCGAACGTCCGATTCGCCGCCGTATAGTCGATAAGGTAGTTTCGGCCATTTTTGCCTAAAACATCATGCTGTTCGGCTATAGCGACCGGATCTGCCGGATCGATCAACGCAATGGTCCTCGTCTGCGTCAAGGTCAGGGTCCTTCCGGCCGGCGTGCGGACTTCCGAGTTTGGCTCGAGCGGCGCCTGCATTCCCCAGCGCGGATCGGGCCCGCGCGTGGTCGATGAGGTCGTGCCGTCGGCGTCGATCTCAGACGACGACCCGTCAGTTTGCGTCTCAATGTGAAATTGCGAACCGTCGTCGAAAGTGATGTCCTGCGTCTCTTTCCTCTCAGGCGATACCTGAACGCGGAACGTCGAGGTTCTATTCGAAGGGCTGGTACGAGTAACGGTGAAGTCATTCGGCTCGCCGGTTCGCGTGAAATTCCGCTCGTCTCCGGCGGCATCCTCATCACGAACAAGCCTGCCTTGTTGGTCATAAGTGAAGGTGTGCTGAGCGCCGCGCGGATCGCGTCTAGTAAGCATCAGGCCGCCGGATGTGTAGGTATATCGGTATGTTTCGCCGGCGGGATTGGTCACTGAGGTGAGATAGCCGTTCGGATCGACAGCGAGCGCGGTCAGCTGCCCATATGGCGAGCGAATGCCCGTGGGCTTTCCGCCGCCGTCGCGTTCGATAGTCGTCACGTTGTTGTCCCCGTCGGTGATCGAGGTCAGGTTGCCCTGGTTATCATAGGCAAAGATGTATTTCGGCGTTCCGGTCAGAGCGTTCAATGTTCGCTGGTGCTGGCCGTCGGCATCGAACTGGAATACTTCGGAACCGTCTTCGGAAGCGATTAGGAGATCGCCGTCGGAATAACCCGGCAGCGGCGATGCCGACCGACGCACCTGATTATGGAACGAGGTTGCGATAAAAAGATCGCCGTTTGGAGCGAATGTTACGCTCATCGGCTCACCGAGATTCGCCGCGAGGTCGGGCTGGCCGTCGCCATTCGGCACATTGCTTCCGCTGCCGACGAGATCCTTCCATTCGCCATCGATATCGTATTTATAGATGCGATTCTCGCCGCTGCTTGCAACGTAGGGAATTCCATCGGGACCGATAGCGACACCCATTGAATTGCAGATCGACCTGAGCCCGGCCGGACGCGCGCCATTGCAGATGCCGTCAGCCAACTTATGCACAAGCCCATCAGTGTCGAGACGAACGATCTGTGAATGGTCCGGCGCATTTGCAGTGATAAAAAGCGAGCCGTTGGGAGCAAGGGCCGTTGAGGTCGGGGATTCGATGCAGGCCGTCAAGGCGGGGACATTGTCGCTGGGGCACTCCGCTCGGCCGTTGCCTGCGATGGTTCGGATATTGCCGTTGGTCGAGATCTTCCTTACGCGGTTGCTGTCCGTGTCAGCAACATAGAGCGAACCATCTACCGCCAAATGGATCTTTCCGGGTTTGTTGAACGAGGCCTGGCTCGCCGGGCCACCGTCACCGCAAGCCTGAAGAGGGTCGCACGCGGCCCCGGTTCCCGCAAGCGTGCTGATCACGCCGTTTGGAGCGACCTTCCTGATCCGGTTCGAACCGCTATCCGATATCAGCACACAGCCGTCCGGATCGACCGCGACGCCCCGCGGTTCGAAAAGCTGGGCCGACGCGGCCGGGCCACCGTCACCACACGGTGCGGCTGGATCGCACTCGTTCCCATCGCCCGCAAAAGTGGTAATTATGCCATTTGCGGAAACGCGACGGACGCGATTGTTCAGCGTGTCGGCGATAAAGTAGTCGCCATTCGGCGCGAACGCCACATCGCTCGGGGCGTTCAAACGTGCCTCGACCGCAGGGCCGCCGTCGCCGGAAAATCCCGCGTCGTCGATCCCCAATCCAACGGGGGTTGTCACCGATTTGTCGATTCCATCTGCGCTGCGGATCTTTCCCGTTCCCTCGACCAGGGTCCGCGTAGTCGGATTGTAGGCGTGGTGGACATTGAATGACCAGCCGCCCAAACCGGTGCGCCCGTGATCAAATCCGCCAAGCTGGATATCATAGCCGCGCACGGTGTAGCCACCGTTGGTCGTCGAAACGGCCTGCCCGCTGCCGTTCCCCGGCTGTCCGAATTCATCCCCCAGGGTGTATCTCAATGGGTACAAATGAAAGACCTCGATCCTCGCGGTTTGGCTGCCCTGGACGGGCCGTCCAAAGCCGTCCCGGCCGTCCCAGGTAAAGGTCGTGACTCTATTCGGCGTCGGAGAAAATAGTTCCGTGTCTATCCTTCGGCCGGCAATCCTCACGGTCGCCGCGACTGCTTCCACGTCAGGATCAGGCGATGGACCGGTGAGGGGTATTACCGCACCCATATTCTGGCTGTCTTGCTGCTGGGAGCTTTTGTAGCTGATCTCGAGCCCTGTCTGGGTGATCTCGATCGTCTCGGTAACAGTTTGAGTCTGGATCTCCGTTGTGCATTCGATGTCCACTTCTTCGTCGCATACCTCTTTCGGGGTTGGCTCGGCAAATGGCGGTGCGGCATCCGGCGGAGGTTTGAGGAGCATGGGATAGTTGTAATCCTTTGGCGAAAAATGGCCTAGCGGCACACGCCATAAAGATTGGCCGACTGGGTATAGCTGGGCAAGTTTCTGCCGTTCGGCAAGGTCGATCCCGAGCGACGCATACTCCTCGTCGGTCGCTCGGCCGTTCCCGACTATGTCGAGGTTCGCAACGCCGGCCGTGATCGAGACGATCTGGATGACTTTGCCGGAAGGATCCGGCGTCCACTCCGCGGTGACCCTGTCGTATGTCCCGGATGGGACCGAGGCTCCGACCGGAAAGCCAATGAAATTCTCGAGATATTGAATAACGGGACGGTCGAACCTGACCGATCTCGCATTCGCAGCCACCGCCTCATCCACGGAATACTCGGCCGCGAACGTATATTCGCTGGTAGGCGGAAGCTCCGCCGGCATCGCTTGGGGCCCCTTCTCACCGACCGTGAATTCGGTGATCCGAACATTCATAACAGGTATCGGCTGGAGGGTCCCATCAGCGAGTTCCATCGAACCGACAGTGCCGGGCTTGAAAAAGAGTACCGACCGACGTGAACCTACGCCGTCCGTATTGAGCGATCCCGCGGCGACCTGGATCACCGTGGAGTTGGAGTTGACGATCGTCACATTTGGGTCGTACGGCAGCAGGACAACATCGTCAAATCCCTCGTAAGTCTGCCAATCGATCTTTTCTTCGCGCTGAGAGGAAATAAAACCCTGGCGTTCGTACTTTACGACGATCTCTCCGCCGGCGTTGACGACCATATCGAACTTTCCGTCGGTTCGCGTGCGGGTCTGGCCCAGTTCCGGATGGTCATTGATGGTGATCGTTACATTTGGGATCGGCTGGCCGCCCCTGTCGATGACACGGCCACGGATAAGACCAACCCGTTCGGGCTTTATAGTCCCTTCGGCAACCCCGGTTTGTATCGCGTCGGGCCCCGAATATAGAAACTTTGTGGCGTCGGAAAGGTTGGTTGCCGTATTTGGCCGGACCGCCGGTGCGATGGTTGCGGGATCCGGCGGCGGTGGAAGCGGATCGGAGCCTACCGTAACAGTTACGTCGTCTGTCGCAACCAGGATGCCATCAGTCGCGGTCAACCGAAGCTGGTATATTCCGGCGCGGTTGAAGATGGCCTGAGTATTCAGTGCTGTAGAACTGCTGAATATCACCGTCGAGGGCCCGCTGACCTGGCTCCATACAACGGATACCGCACCCGAACCGCCATTGGTTTGGCCGGCGAGCTGGCCGACCGATGGCAGGACCACTGTCAGATCCGGCCCGGCATTTGCTGAAAGCCCGGTCGCGGCAGCTTGTGTAAAACGGACCGTACCAACACCGTTTCCGAAATTGACAATACCTTGACGCGGCGAGGTCAGGTTTGTCGGTTGTATCGAATATGCAACACTTCCGCTGCCCGTATTTATGAGATCACCCGAAAGTGTGATCCACGGAACGTTAGACTGTGCCGACCAGGCACATTCGCTTCCAGCCGTAAAGGTTATCGTGCCGGCAGCTCCTTCGGCCGGTACGTTTATCATCGACGAGCCGAAAACGAGACGGCATTGTGACTGACCTTCGCGCGACTGATAAACACGATGCTCGATGCCATCGATCGTGATAGCAGCCTGTCGCAATGACGAACTGAGATTGCCTTCGGCCTTGTAGCTGATGGTACCGTTCCCGATCCCATTTGCACGCCCGATACTCGTGATCCACGGCGCACCGAAGGTAGCAAGCCAACCGCAACCGGCAGGCGCCGAGACGGAGATGGTGCCTTCATCGCCGCGCCAATGGACGACGTTCTCGAGGGGAGTGACGGAAGTCACGCAAGCGGCCGTCTCGATTGCAGCTTTATCGGCCAGATGATCGGCGGGCGAAGAACGTTCAACATCCGTACCCAGCCTTGCTGTTTGAGGAACAAAGATCCCGGTGACAATGGCCGCGGTAAAAAGAGCGAAGATGAACCGAAATGCCTTGCGACTGCCCGGTCTGCCGTTTCGTGATCCCATTGTCGTTACCTCCCGTGTATGCCGCGCGAAAAAATTGCTGGATTGAACCGCCGTATGAAGTCTATACTGGTTTAAATCAAGAGATTGCGACGATTGTAGAATTTCCAGCCGTCAGAAAACTGGAAACAAAACGGAAAAAAAGCGGCAAGCCTGTGGCGTTTTGAGGCTTTATGGACGGAAAATCGGCGGACGATCGAAACTTTGCGTTTGGGCCCTTCGTGCTCGATCGTGGGTCGCGGATCCTGCTTCGGGAGGGCCGCGAGGTTCGCCTGGCCCATCGCCCATTCGACATCCTTGTCCATCTGATCGTGAACCGGGACAGAGTGGTTCCCCGCTCCGAACTGCTGGACCGGTTCTGGGACGGGCACGACGTGTATGACGATGCCCTCAGAAAAAGTATCGGCGCTGTCCGAAAAGCGCTCGGTGATACGAAGCGGCCGTCGAATTATATCGAAACTCGCTACGGTGACGGTTATCGTTTCGTATCCGACTTGGCGACGGCCAGAGTGCCGACCGCGTTATTGGCGAACGGACGCGTCCGCTCCGGCAGTTTCACCCCTGTTCGAGCACTCATCCTTGCGGCCTCGGTTGTGATCCTTGCCGTCCTGACGCTTGGATTATATGTGACCGCCCCCAGCGAAAGCAGTTCGTCGGCAACGGCGCAGGCCACACACCGCGGGACACCGCGCTCGATCGCGGTCATGCCGATAAAGAATCTTACGGGCAAGGCCGAAACCGAGTACTTCAGTGACGGCGTTACCGACAGCATCATAACCGAACTAGCCCGGGCCGGCGATCTGAAGGTGATCTCGCGCGGATCAACCTTTTCTTTTAAGGGCCGTGAGATCGACCCGCGCGAGCTCGGGCGCGAACTGGGCGTGGACGTGATCCTCGAGGGTACGCTGCAGTCGAAAGGAGAGAATGTCAATATACGAGTTCGTCTGATAAATGCTTCCGACGGCTCGATAGTATGGACGAGCAATGATTTCGAACGGCGATTTACTGCCGCGTCAGATCTTCAGGACACCATCGCCTGCAGCGTAGCGGCCGAGCTGAGATTGCAGATCTGTGGCGACGCCGGACACAATACCCAAAATGGGATCGCCTATCAGGAATACCTCAAGGGACGCTATGAGTGGAACAAGAGGACCCCAGCCGGGATCAAAAAGAGCATCGAACATTTCAACCGGGCGATAGAGTTTGACCCGATGTTCTCCCGTGCATATTCCGGTTTGTCCGAGAGTTATTCAATGGGGCTGTGGTACGTCCCTTTCCCGAGCGAATACGCCCTTCCGAAGGCGACCGAGGCCGCGCGGCGGGCGCTCGCGATCGACCCTGATTCCGCTGAGGCCATGACCGCCCTGGCAAATGCGGCTGTGCTGGACTGGCGTTGGGACGAGGCCCGCGAGATGATCGAGAAGGCCGTAACTCGCGATGCCAACTACGCCCGTGCATTCCACGTTTACGCTTTCTACCTGACCGCATTCAACCGGTACGATGAAGCGATTCGTTCTATCCGGCGGGCTCACGAGCTGGACCCGATGAACAGCGTTATCAGGGCTGACACTGCACATATTCTTCTGCATGGCCATCGCGAAGATGCCTCGCGAATTGACGCGGCGATAGCTGAATGTGACAGCTTGATCACCACCGATCCTTCCTACGCAGAGACCTACGATTACCGCGCAACAGCTTATTCCCTTAAAAATGACAGTGACCGATTCGCGGCCGACCTGATCGAGGCCAAGCGCATTCGCGGGGAAAAAGGGCTCAATCGTTTCACGTCCGCCTACTCATCGAAAGGCAAACCGGGACTCTTAAGACTTCTCCTGGCAGATGAGCTGCAGCTAGCGAAGAATGGAGATCCGAGACCGATGAGAATAGCTGCGATCTATGCGGCTCTTGGAGAGAAGGCGAGTGCCATCGATTGGCTGACCAGAGCCGTCAACGATCACGATGCAGAAATAATCGGCCTGGCGCAGAATCCGTGGTTTGACATCCTTCGCGACGACCCAAGCTTTGTAGAGTTGCTGCACCGTGCCGGGCTGGCTCGCTGAACGCGTTCGTTTGCCGCCACATCCAGAAGCGAAGAATATTCGGGCCATACGGGAAACGGCCGAGCGAAACTGTCATCAGCGGCGAGTTGGACTGCGAAATCTACTCACATTCGTGTTAATCTAGTGTTTTCCGAGCACCGGCCCGGGTGTCGAAACCTTAAGATGAAGGAATGTCATCTCTGTAAAAACTGTTTTGCCGATATCGTTGAAACGTGCCCCAATGACGGGATGCCAACGGTTCACACGATACCCGGCGATCCCGTTTTAGAGGGCAAATACCAAATCGAATGCCGTCTAGGCCAAGGCGGAATGGGTATTGTTTACAAGGCCCGGCATGCCTACCTCAAGACCCAACTGGCGATCAAGGTGATCCTTCCTGACCTGGTCGGCAATGATCCTCAACTCGTAACACGATTTCGCCAGGAAGCCCTGGCCGCCGCAGCGATCCGTCATCAGAACGTCGTCAGCGTGACGGATTACGGCGTTATCGATGGGACACTGCCGTTTCTTGTGATGGAGTATGTTGAGGGTGAATCGCTCCACGACCTTCTCGGTCGTGAGAAGTCGCTTTCGCCCGAGCGAGCATTCGAGCTGATGGCTGCTGTATGTGCGGGCGTCGGCGCGGCTCACCATCAGGGTATCGTTCACCGCGACCTCAAACCGCTCAACATCATGATCTGCAACGACAAACCAAACTTGTCGCAGGCGGTGAAGATACTTGATTTTGGTTTGGCAAAGATAAAATCGGGTGAGCTGCTTGGATCATTCATCCAGGCGCAGACGACAGGACTCATGGGCTCGCCATACTACATGGCACCGGAACAGTGGGCCGATGAAGACCCGGATTCGCGCGCGGATATTTATTCGCTGGGCGTAATGCTCTATCAGATGCTGGCAGGCGACGTTCCTTTCAAGGGTTCGTCGATCCCGGCGATCATGAAGAAGCACATTTCCGATCCGGCTCCGACACTTGCGGCAGCTGGCATGCAGGTATCGCCCGAGCTCGAAAGGGCCGTTCAGCATTCACTCGAAAAGAACCCGGCCAAGCGGACGCCTTCGGTCCAGGTCATGGTCGAAGAACTGCGCGCGGCGATCCAGCCGAGAATGCAGTTCGTACAGACCGCGCCGAGTACGACCCTGCCCATCTCATCGCTGAAGCTCACATCTAAACCGCCCCAGTCGGCAGTTTTTGTCGATAATGTTGCCGTTGGGCGTACTGCGGAAACCGGCCTGCTCCTGATCGAAGGGCTCCAAAGCGGTAACCATCGTCTGCGCGTGACGCACAATGGCTATCTCGACTGGATGAGTGAGGTCGTCTGCGACGGTCAGCCGATCGAGGTTCACGCGGAACTTACAGAGGGCGACCCAACGTCGCAGACTGCTAGCCCGATCCCTGATGTCACCGTCGGCGGAATGCAGAAAACGATCGTGCTTACCCCTCAGGATGAGGATGATCTCGCAAAAACGGTTCAGCAGAGCCGTTCCCCGAGCCGTTTTGATGTCCGGATCGAGTCAACTGAACCGCCACGAAGATCGACCTCCAAATCGGTGCTTTTCGGAATAGGAGGCCTATTGGGTCTCTTAGTGGTTGGAATTATCGGTCTGGCCGCGGCATATCTTCTCGGAGTGCTGCCGCCGGGCCCCGTAGGGCCGGGAAATGTTGCGGCCACGCCGACTCCGGTCCCGTCCCCTGAAATTGGTACTAAGCCGGATCTGGCAACGATCCCCGGCGGCACATTCAAGATGGGTCGGAATAACGGGCTTGACAATGAAAAACCGGAAAACTCCGTGACGGTCCAGAGCTTCAGAATGGATAAGACCGAGGTAACGAACGCGGAATATGCTGAGTTCGTTAAAGAGACGGGCTACCGGCCGGTTCCAGCCCACTGGGTAAACGATGTCCCGCTGCAATACCAGGAGAAAATGCCCGTTCGGTTTGTGAATCTGGATGATATAAATGCTTTTGCAGCGTGGCGTTCGAAACGGGATGGCGTGACCTATCGGCTGCCGACGGAAGCAGAATGGGAATATGCCGCTCGTAACGGCGCGAAGAATAACCTTTATCCATGGGGGAATACATTCGACCCGAAGTGTGCCGCACTTGACAACGAGAGTACCGAGCCCGAGGCCGTGGGCACCGCCTCGTGTCCGAATGATTGGGGTGTCCTGGATCTTATCGGGAATGTTTACGAATGGACCGGAAGCAAAGCGAGCCTCTATCCGGGAAGCAGTGGTTCAATGCGTGAGACCAAAGAGCCCAGATATATGATCCGGGGCGGAGCGGCCTTGTCAAAATCAACGGGCCCCTTTGCGGTCACGGCCGCGTTCAGAGTGGATGTAGACGCGAGCCGGCGCGAAAAGGAAATTGGCTTTCGTTTGGTCACGCAGAATTGAAAGCCGGGGGTGGTGTTTTATGATCGGCGTTCTGAAGCTTCCTTTATTGCTAACGATTTTAGCCGGGTTCGCCACGATCGCGGCGGGACAGGATCTCGGCAGCAGTAACAAGCTCTTTGGCGGTGGTAAAAAGCAGCCAGCGAAATCCGCCAAGACCCCACCCGCAAAAGCCAAGGGTACGCCTACTAAAAAGGGCACGACTACATCGCCAAAAACGAACACTGCAGCAAAAAAATCAAAGGCCGCTCCGAAGAAGCCTGTCACGGCCGCAAAGACCACACAAAAACCGAAATCAGCAACTGCGGCTAAAACGCCGGCAACTCCCCCAAAGAACAGGTTCACCCAATTCTCGGACGCCATTCCTCCAAAGGTGGAAATAACCGTCAGTAAGCCACAGCCCAGTATTGTGAGTGCGTCAGTTGATGACGAAACTCGCTTTGAAGACCTCATCGAGAGCGGGAATGATGCACGTGATGCCAGGAACTACGCTCAGGCAGAATCAGCCTACCGAGCGGCGCGCTCCTTGAAGCCCAAAGATTCTCGTGCTGTGTACGGACTCGGCAACCTGTATGCCGACCAGCAACGTTGGGAAGAAGCCGAACGTTCTTATCGTGCGGCCCTTCAGATAGAGCCGGATAACGCCATCGCTCATGTTGCCCTGAGCTACGTGCTGACACAGCCGATCGCGGCTCCGAACCTTTCGGAAAGGTACGAGGAGGCCGAAAAGATCGCGAGGAAAGCGATACAGCTTGCGCCAAACAACGCGCTTGCATTTGACCAACTGGGCGTGGCACTGGAGCTTCTCGGTCTGATCGGACCGGAAACCGAATCGATCTATCGCAAGGCGATGCAGATCGACCCAGGATTCGCTCCGCCCTATGCACATCTTGGGCGTTTGATGAAACGCCGGGGCCTCGTCAAGGAGTCCGCAAGCATGTATGAGAGCGCGGTACAGCGGTCGAACGACGCAGCTACGCTCGTTCTGGTGGCCGACGTGATGCAATCGGAACAGCGGTATGCCGACTCGGAACAGTTGCTGCGGCGTGCGGTCGCTCTGGATCAACGGAATCCTTCCGCCCTACTCTTGCTGGGCCGGTCACTAACGGCGCAAGGTAAATTTGCCGAGGCGGAGGGTTTTCTTCGAACCGGCATTTCGGTCAGCCCGAACTCTTATATGCCGAACAGTCTGCTGGGCACGCTTTATACTAGGCAAGGGAGTTTCGAGAAGGCGGAAGCTTCGCTGATGGAGGCTCTCCGCTACGTTTCGCCGCTCGACCGACGCGGGCTTTCACAACAGTTCGAAGCGCTCGGCGACGGATTTATGAAAGCCGGGAACCGACAGCGAGCCGAACGATCGTATCGCCATGCGGTAGATCTAGACAATGAGAATCGGAGCCTCGTTACAAAGCTCACCCGTTCACAGCGTAGCTGACTCCCAGGATCAGAATGTATTGTCCAAAGTGTAAAGATGTATTCGAAGAAGGGTCGCGGAGATTCTGTCCAACCGACGGATCGCGGCTCATCTCTGAAGCTGCCCGGGCAAATGCTCGGTCAGGGGGCATCTTTGCCAGCTTGATCCCAAAGATCGATGCGATCAGCGATCTCGATGAGAAGGTACAGCGGCCTACGCGGCTATCAGAGGACGAGCTGTCCGAGCCGGCCATTGCCGAACCCGAGCTGGGTATCCCTTTTTTTGAACTTGACGACCCGGACCTGGAGATCCCGCCTCCGATCCAGAAGCCGTTACCCGAAGCCGTGGAAATCCCCGCCGCTCCGCCTGTCGCAGCCGAAGCCGAGACCAGGCCGTTGGGGCGTAAGGTACAGCCGTTTGAGATCCCCGCCGGCCATGTGGATCTTGGTGGCGTCAACCGGTTTCCGAGCCCCGCGCAGGATTTCAGCCTCGAAGATCCCGAGCGTTTTGTTGGACGGACGGTAAAAGGCAGATACGTTGTCAGTGAGTTTCTTGGCGGGGATGAGAACGGCCTCGCTTACCTTGCCGATGATCGTCTCGCTAAGGATAGAAAAGTTCTGGTTCGCATCCTCGTCGAAAACGATTACGACGAGATAATGACGAGCATCCTGGGCGAAGAACGCGTTTCCCTGTCACATTTCAGCCATCCGAACGTCGCAAGGCTGATCGACTCGGGCAGCTTTTCAAACGGCTTGAACTTCCTCGTCAGCGAGTATTTCGACGCCCTATCGGTTGACGATTTGCTTGCGATCCATAGCGTTTTTGAGCCGCAGCGAGCGGTACGCTCCATTCGCCAGGCCGCCAACGCTCTCAACGAGGCCCATCAGGAGGGCATTATTCACAGGGATATCAGGCCCTCCAACCTGATCGTAGATGCGTCGAATACGACTGAACAGGTCAAGGTCGTAAATTTTGGGGCTTCGAACGGTGAACCGAATGAACACAACATGGCGTACAAGGCGCCGGAGGTGCTCGAGGGTCGGATCGCCACAGTGGCAAGTGACATCTTCTCACTCGGAGCAGTAGCGTTCGAGATGCTGACGGGACAACTTCCGTTCGACGGCGGGTCCGCCAAGGAGCTGCTGAAGCAGCAAAGTTCCGGACTCCCCCGATCAGCCAGTTCCATAAATACGAACCTTCCCAGAAGCGTTGATGAAGTATTGGAGCGTGCACTAGCCCTAAATGCGGCTGATCGATTTACGAAGGCACGGGAGTTCGGTGATAACCTTTACGCGGCGATCACTGACCCGCCGAAGGCCATACCGGTGCCTGTTGAGCGCCCATCGCAGCCGGTGGAGCCGGTTCCTGCCAGGGAGGCCAAGGTGCCGACCATCATTTCGCTCGAACCGGCGGTCAAGGAGAAGCCGGCACCCGTTCCGGCCTTGCCCAAGGAAGAACCGAACTGGAAAAGCCGTTCGCCGGAACCGCCCGAGACGGGATCATTTAAGCGCGTGCTAGTAGCCGGGCTGGGCGTACTAGCGCTGGTCATCGTAGCCGCCACGGCATGGTATTTCTCGACGCGAAACGTGGATGTATCGACCCCGCCTACCGGCGACCCGGTCAATACAAACATTGCACAGGAAGTTACCCCTTCCTCGGAAATGCCGCCGCTCCCGAGAAACATCCCGCAGCCGCCGAACACGAGCCTGTTCCAGAGCAGCAAGGACTCTCTGCGCGGAGACCTGCTCAGAAATTTCGTCGGTTTCTCGCTGTATTACCCAACGGAGTGGAAACTCAACGGCCCGCAAAACGGTTCCTCGCCGAATTCACGCGGAAAGTTTCTGGACATTTCCCGTTCCGGGCCTGACGGGCGAATGCAGGAACAGATGCTGATCAGCTACTATCCAAGCAGAGGCACCTTTGACAGCGACGACGAGAGGTTTCCGCAACTCGTCAAAGAGACGAACGACACCCTGAAGAAGCTGCTTCCGGAATATCAAATGGTCTCGGAGGGTGAGATCAGGATCAATCAGGAATGGAGAGCGTACGAAGTCAAATTCCAGGGCGGGGGGACTTCACCGAGCGGCGAGAAATTGGTGGTCTGGGGAAGGCGCGTATTTGTTCCGGCAGCACGCCCGGGAGCGCGGAATGGTTTTGAGATCACGATGCTCGCCACGTCGCTCTCCGACACCGTTCGCAGCGTTGACGATGTCGGGGTAAAGGGCGAACTCGCGTCTGTCCTCGCCACGTTCGAGCCGCGCCAGGACTTTTGAGCCCCATCCGCGATAACTATTCCAGGCCCACGAAATCTACATTCGTCACGCTTACGGTGATGTTTAGCGTCTTTGGCGCAAAGCGATAGCGTTTTGATGCCACTGTCAATATATAATCTGAACCAACCGGCACATCGTTGAACGAATACAACCCGAACGAGCTCGTCGTAGCGATCCGGCGGTTGTTCTGTACATCGATGAGCGTCACTACGGCGTTTCGAAGTGCCAGACCGCTCGGTGTGAAAACCCTTCCGGAAACGGTTATTCCCGACGGCGGCGGGGTTGGAGTAGGCGTCGGGGTTGGAGTTGGAGTTGGAGCCGCGCCTGTACACTTCCCTTGGCCTCCGGCGTTAAAGATCGCCTGCACCTCAGCCGCCGTCAGAGCGCCATTGTAGAAACTTACCTCGTCAAGCATCCCCTGAAACGTCAGTGACGAGTCGCGGTTAATGCCGTCTGCAAAGCGGACCGGATTGTTGAAAGTCACCGAGAACTGCGGCCCGCTTGTCCGGTCGAGCACACCGTTCAGATAAAGCCGCATGTCGGTGCCGTTCCAAACGAGGGCGGCGTGTGTCCACTGGTTTGTCGGAACTGGGGACGAGCCGAAAACGGCGCCTTGTTTCCAATAGGACAAAGTGCCGTTGACATAGTAAAGCGCACCGAAATTCGGCGAGCCAAAGTCGTTCGATATCACATGACGGAATGGTTGGTCAGCTACGGCAGGGTTCATCCAGAATTCAACCGAAAAGGGAGATCCCAGATTGAGCGTGGGTGTTTCAACATAACTGTTCCCGCCCGGGAATGAAAATGCCTGCCCGACCCTGCCCGCCGGATACGTCACACTTCCGGTTGGAGTCCCGTTCGCGCTACCGCGCGTATCGTTCGCATTGCCCTCGCCCGGATACCAGTTAGCCAATGACGCAGGCGGCGCGACGCAGCCGCTCCCCGGCGACGGCGTCGGGCTCGGCGTTGGGCCACCACTAAATGCAAGGCCCCAGTCCGGTTCGAGGTCGATAGCAATATTGCTTGTCAGCGGAGCCGACAGGTTGGTACCGTCAGGGTCCATAAGATATATATCGGCGTCTCCGTCGCGACTGCTGAAAAACACCACGCGGCTGCCATCGGGAGAAAATGCGGGAACGCCATCCCCATCGGGATGCGATGTCAAACGGTCCTGGTCCGATCCATCTGCGTTCATCGCGTAAACTTCGGCGTTCAAATCGCGCGAGCTCCAGAATATGATGCGGCTGCCATCCGGCGACCATCGCGGATTGTGACCACTCAGGGTCGTGAGTTGGACCTCGTTTGTGCCACCGGCAGTTATCGTGTAAACGTTGGTCGTTCCATTACGAAATGCCTGAAACGCAATACGGCTGCCATCCCGCGAATAGCTTGGGGCCTCGTCCGACCCTGATCCGAAGTTTGTGAGCCTGACGTTGTTTGTGCCGTCGGTGTTCATGACATGGAGCGAATTTGTCGCTGCGCTGCCATAGACTATTCGAGTGCCGTCGGGCGAAAAACTTGGCCAGTTGTCGAGCCCGCTCGTCAGCTTCTCAAGACCGGTTCCGTCCGCGTTCATGATATAAATGCCAGTCGAGCCGCTCGAGCGGGCAAAAGCGATCTGACTGCCATCGGGCGAGAACCTCGGCTGGCGATCTGTCGCCGGATCATTTGTGAGACGCGTCTGGTCTGTACCGTCCGGGTTCATCGTATAGATCTCGAAGTTGCCATCGCGATTGCTAGCAAAAACGATCCGGGTCGGGCCGGTCGGGGGTGGCGTCGGCGAGGGCAATGGTGTCAACGTAGGACTAGCAACTGGCGTTGGTGTTGGGGTCGGGGTCGGAGTTGGTGTAGGCGTTGGTGTAGGCGTTGGTGGAGTCTGGCCCGGCTTGCACTTTCCATAATTCGCAGCATTGTAGATCGACTGGATCTCCGAGATGCCAAGCTCCCGGTTGAACATCTCAACTTCATCGATCACACCCGAGAAGAACGATCCCGCAAGCGAATCTGCCGAACCCGTGGGCCGTGCTCCGAGTAGCAACGGCAGTGAGTTTTGCGGTGTAAAGGATGTACCGAGATTTGCACTCGCTACGCTGGCGCCGTTGACGAATATCGCCGCAGCCCCAGTCGTTTTATCGAAAGTCAAAGCGACGTGATGCCATGCGTTGGCCGTGAGAACGCTCGTCGAGGTCCCCAACACGTGGTTTCCGTTCGACGTGTCGCGAATGTTTGCGAAAAGCGCCCCGGGAAGCACCGTACCGGTCGGACTGATACTTTGCCATAGGTGAACACCGGCCGAACCCGTAGGCGCGGCGTATTCGAAGATTGGGCGGCGCGTAGCAAGATCAGTCGGATAGATCCAAGCATCAAAAGTAAACGACTGGGTATTCAAGCTAGCCGAAGCCGGGATCGAGACATGATCGTTAACACCGTCCATGTTGAACGCTTGCGCGACCACTCCCGGCGTAAAGCCTGCGCCATTCTGCAATGTCCCGTTATTCGATCCCTGGATATCATTAGCGTTGCCGTCACCGGGGAGCCATGCGACCATTCCGGATGGGGCGACGACACACCCGGCGGCACTGCTTACTCCCCAACGAAGATTGACGTTGCCCGTTGCCCCATTCTTCCCATCAACGGCGACGTAATAGACCGTCCCGGCCACGGCCGTAAACCTTACCTGGCTCTGAATGTACCCAACACCGCCTTCGATAAAATCGTCATTTGTTCCTACCAATGTCAGTGCGTTAACACTCGCCCCTGTATAAACGCCAAGGGTTGTGTCGAAGTCGCTTCCAAGCGTGTTGAAGTAGGCCGGTCCAGACGTCGGAGCGACCCACCGATACCAAACCGACGCTCCGCCCTGGTCATTCCCGTGATTTGGTTCGCCGGTCTCCTTGTTCGCCCCAACATTTATACCACCAACGGTGCCGACCGGGCCGGTGACCAGCTGTGCATTGACGAAGTCATTATTCGGCGGGACTGAGCCCGGTTTGCATTTGCCCGCGGGGCCGGCGCTGTAAATGGCCTGAATCTCTGACTGGGCCAATGCCCGCGAAAAGATCTCGACCTCATCGATCATTCCCGGAAAGAATCGGGTCTGAAAGGACTCTTCCTTCCCAATAGCGACCGCACGGTCGGTGGCCAGGATGGCATTGCTGCCTGCGATGGTCTGAGTATTGACGCGCTCACCATTGATATAGATCGAGAATACCCCGCTCGGTGGATCGTACGTCATAGCCACGTGCGACCAAGTATTGAGCGGAATCGTTCCGCCCTCGATGTTCGGCTCGGCGCCGTTGGTGAAATGGATCGCGCTGAAAAGTTGCAGATTCCCGTTCCGATTTACCGTCCAGAGTCCGTATGAATCGGAAGTTGAACTCGTACTAAAATCCTGTGCCCATTTCGTCATTATAGCGTCGAGATTATTGACAGGAGGAAGGCCCGACGGATTGATCCACGCATCGATCGAGATCGCGCCGGATATTTTCAAGCTGGCGGGATTGCCGAGCGCCACATATCCTGTGGTCCCGTTAAGGGTAAACGCTTGGGCGACCTTGCCAGCCGCATTGGCCGTCGCACCACCCGTCAACGTGCCGTTGTTTGTACCGCGGATATCGTTCGCATTCCCATCGCCCGGCCACCAGCTGACCATATTGGCCGGTGGAGCAACACAGCCCGCGAGCGACGTTAAAGAGGGGGAACCGGCCGGTGACTGCGCCAGGGCCCAGGCGGCCTCTCGTGTTCCGATAGGCACAACCGCCGCTCGGTGGCCAACCGCGGCGGCAGATGCCTCTTCGCGAACCAAGGCAACCATCGAAAAGGCAATCGTCAAGATCAACATGACGATCAGCACCAGGTTTCGGGTCATAAAACCTCCGGCAAGACGCACTGCTTTAGTTCACCAAGAATATACCAATTCTTCGCGTTTCCAACGAAAAAAACGAAAAGATCAAGAAATTAGTAATGGATCAACTAGAAAGCACGGTCTTTCGCCGACGCCGGTCGTCACGTGTTCGATCGCTGCCGCCGGAATGTTGCCCGGCGGTGTAAACTTCTGAGGCGGTGCGGGTTCCTAAGAAACAGGTTTGGGACGCAGTTCCGCTACTGCACGGTCTGGACCTCGGCGCTTTCCAAGCGACGGCGTCTCCGGGCGGCACGCCATGTACGGAGGCCTTCCCCGGTCAGGCTGAGGATGGTGCGACGATTGTCGAAAAGGAGCTTTAACCAAGCGGATCGGCTCATTTGAGGAAAATAGATCCCACGGAAGAATAGACGGGCGACCAGGTGGCTGATACGTATGTCGATCGGGGCTTCGCGTATGGCGTTGACCGCCTCCCAGTTTCGCTGAGGGCTATAGGATCGCGACCAGGCATTGAATGTTTCCTTTTTGGCGTCCTCGATCGACATCTTTAGCGGATCGTGGGCCATGACAAAAGGAGCGAAATCTAGCCAATGCGTTGGGCGCTTCAAACGACCGGCTTTTGCGAGACGATCGTAAAGCGGGGTCGAAGGGAACGGAGTAAGCTGACCAAAAACCGGAAGGCCCGGAGCCCAGCTCTCGATCTCGTTGACGGTTCGGTCAGAAACACCCGGTGTATCGTTGTCCATCCCAAAAATGAACGAGGTTATCGCGTAGATATTCCGCTTACGAAGCCCTTCGAGCACACCCTTATAATTCTCGGGACGAGAGAAATTCTTATTTACGTCCGCCATGTTGGCCGGATCGATCGACTCCATACCGATGAATACCCATTTGCCTCCGGCTTCGGCGATCAGGTCGACGAGTTCCTCGTCCGCGAGCAGATTCGCACTTATCTGGGCTACCCAGGGAAGTTGAGCACCGGCCGCGATAATATCCCGCAGAAGCCCCTTCAAACGCTTCTTGTTGATGGCGAGATTGTCGTCGATAAAGAAGACGGCCATCTGGCCTTTCTCCTTCTTCGCCCTGGCTTTCAGCCGAAGTAATTCCTCGACGACGCTTTCATTTGTCCGAAAACGGATCGAGTCACCAAAGAAACCTGTGACCGTACAGAATTCACACCCGTAAGGACACCCGCGGCCGGTCTCGATCGGCACAACAAAGAATTTTCCCCAGCCTTCGCCCATTCGCGACATTATCGGCCGGAGAAACTTTGGAACAAGCGAAAATTGGTCAAGATCGAGAGTTTCCCATGGGATGTGCGGATAATGTTGAAGACCGGGTTTTACATCATGGCCCTTTTCATCCAGCTTTGGCTGATAGATCTCCCGAAGTTCACCGTTCGCCGCGTCTGTGACCATTCGAGCCCAGTAATCATCAGCTTCGCCGAGTGCGACGGCGTCAGCATGCCTTGGCCCACCGTTCTTGCCGAGGGCCTCGTCAGGGCATTCCGTGACATGCGGGCCACCCATCACGACCTTGAACCCAGCTTCACGAAGGGCGTCCGCAACGAGATAGGCGCGAGCAACCATCCGCGTCATTGATCCGATCCCGACAAGGCCAATATTCTCATCCCGGCAAAACTGAACAAGCTCGGCCCGCGTCATCGCTTTTGCGTTTCCATCGATCAGGATAACTTCGTGTTCAGGCGGCGTCAGCGATTGGAGCAGAAACATCCAGAGATGCGGCATGAAGTTACGCGTGATGCCATTATCCGGGTTGTAAAGTAAGATCTTCATTAAAGGACGACCGAAATCAGCAAACAGTACCTCAGAGTTCTAATCGTCTTTGGGGACTATATTGGATTGAGAACGATTTATCGACCCATCATCTCATTTTTAATAGGCTTTCGCTATCTTAGAATAATTTTTTTGATAAGGGCAAAAAATATGGCATCCGGCAAGAGTTTTCGCGCCTTCAGGATCCCTTTTGTATTCGCCCCGTACCGCATCCTCCTTGTACCGTCGGTCACAGCCTGGTAGATCGTCTGCGCAACGATCTCACCATCGGGTGCCTCGCGCCCGGCCTTGTCCATGTTATCGATTGCTCGTGAAACAAAACTATCGTACACGGTCAGGCCTTCCTTCTTTGTAAGCTCCTTTGACCTATCGTAGAAGTCCGTTTTGATCGGGCCGGGCTCGATCAGTTTGACCCTAATATTAAAAGGCTCGAGTTCATAATGCAGCGATTCAGAAAACCCCTCGACCGCCCACTTGGTCGCGTGATATAAGCTGGAAACCGGAAAGGCCATCCGACCGCCAACCGACGAAACATTTACGATCAACCCTTTTTTCTGTTCGCGAAAATACGGCAATATCTCGCGGCAAACACTCATCAAGCCGAGAACGTTCGTTTCGAACTGTCGCTCGATCTGCTCAGACGAAGCCGCTTCAAAGGCCCCTAGCAGTCCGTATCCCGCGTTATTTACGACGACATCGATCCGCCCGAATCGCTCCAGCGTCGCTGCTATCGCCGCACGTATCGACTCGGGATCGGTCACATCAAGGCGAAGGCATTCGATATCGACTATCCGAGCCAGATCGGTCGCTTTCTCCGGTGATCGCATGGTCGCGGCAACCTTCCAATTCTTGGCCTGAAACAGCTTCGCAGTGTGCAGTCCGATCCCGCTTGACGCGCCTGTGATAAATATGACTTTGTCCATTCGTTGGATTATAACCGTAGAGACGCCGAGAATTGTACGGCTTGCATCGCAGTTCCCGCTATCAGTCAATTCTTTGCCGGTTTCCTATGCCGCGCCGGGTCGCGGCGATGATAAACTTAGCGATATGAAGTTCCTTCATATTGCCGATGTGCATCTCGGGTGTACCAGATATCAATTGGCTGAAAGCCCGCGGGACTTTTTCGACGCGTGGATCGATGTGCTCAAACGATACGCGATCGATGAAAGGGTCGATTTTGTCATAATGTGCGGTGATTTCTTCCACAAGCGCTCGGTCCCGCCGGAAACAATGAATTATGCCGTCGAAGGGCTAACGATGATGCGGGACGCGGGTATTCCCGTAATATCGATCGAGGGCAATCACGATCAGAAATACTCTGACAGCGCCTTTAGTTGGCTCAGATCACTTTCGAGCTGGGGATTACTCAAGCTGCTCGAACCCGAGACCAAAGACGGAGTAGCCAGTTACTCTGCATGGAACGAAACGACAAAAAAAGGAGGCTATTTCGACATTGGCCGCGTGCGCATCTTCGGGTCAGACTGGTACGGAGCTTCCGGTAACTGGGCGATCCCGATGTTGACCGAGGCGATCAAGAACGAACGCAGGCCCGGTGCATTCCACATTCTTCTTCTCCATACCGATGTCGAAGGGCATCAGGTCCATCCGATCCCGGCCCTTTCCGTAGCGGCCTTGAAGGAGCTCAAATCCGTCGTCGAATACGTAGGCCTGGGGCACACGCACAAGCACTACGAGATCGACAATTGGGCGTTCAACCCCGGTTCGATCGAGATCACGAACATCAGTGAGTATCGTGAGACACGCGGCGCTTTTGTCGTGGAGATAGGAGAGGATAATACTGTCATCGCCCGCCATGTCACCGATTACCGTTTTCGTCCGTTTCAGCAACTGAAGTTTGACGTGAGCAACATCGAAAGCGGCAAGGCCGTGACCGCCGGTGTCGTGGAAAAAGTAAGCCGTGAGGCCCGCGTCGCCGAAGAAGGCAAGCCTCAGCCCATTATCGAGGTCATACTGCGAGGACAGCTAGGGTTTCCGAACTCATTACTCGAGATGGCAAAGATCCGAGACGAGGCGAAGGCGATCACGGGCGCGCTGCACGTGAGGATAAAGAACCAGACAGTTCCCGCTGATCATCCCGACGCTGGATCGGATATCCCCGACGAAGGCCGCGAACGTCTCGAACGCCGTGTCATCGGGGATCTGGTCGCTCGCGATAGCAGGTTTAAGCAAATGGCTGATGAATTTTCCGAGGCGGTGATCGGCGCGAAGCGAATGGCCCTCTCGGATGATGAACCCCAGAAGATATCTGAATTCATCGCAGTTAAAATGTCCGAGAATCGAAGGGATCGAGGTTCAACCCGTGTCTGACGCAATAAAAAAACTTCGTGGCATCCGGCAGATCCCTATATTTCCGCTGCCGCTTGTCCTGCTGCCCAATGAGCTGCTTCCCCTGCACATCTTCGAGCCAAGATACCGGCAGATGCTGCGGGACATCGAGGCAGGTAATAGGCTCTTCGGTGTCGTCCGTTTCGAACCCGACGATCTGTCCACCGAACGCCCTGAGGAAGGAGCCATCGGATGCGTTGCCGAGCTTCGCGAATCCGAACAGCTGCCGGACGGAAGATCGAATATCCTGACGTTCGGAGCGGTGCGCTTCAGGATCGTTGAATACGTGGAAACTGATGCACCATACCGGGTCGCGGACGTTGATTTTTTTTCGGACGATCCTGAAAAGGCTGAGGACGTCGCACCGTTGGCCGATGAAGTGTTCGAGCTGTTTCAGCGTATGGCAAAAGCGGCATTCCGGATGAGCGGCGGCCGCGGCATTATGCCGGAGATCCGACGGACTGACGCCGAATCACTCTCCTTTCTGATCACGGCAGCGTTCAATTTTGACAATGATAAGAAGTATCGTCTCCTCGCGATGACCTCAACGACAAACCGCCTGGCCGAGCTAAAGGAGATGCTCGATCAGGCGGTCAAACAGATCGAAAAGAATGTTGATATTCAGGCGATCTCGCGGACGAACGGCCACGGGCCGTCCAAGATCGACCTCTAATTGCCCAGGCTGTTTCTGAAATAATCGATCAGTCGTTGATCGTAGGTTTCCGATTGCTCCATTGACGCATTGATGATGCTGAAGCCCGACGGGCTTAGGTCGGTTTTGCTCTCGACCTTGGAACCCGGAGCGAAACATTTGCCGAGCTTCGATGTGGATTCCTGAAAAGCCTTCGCATCAACCCCTGCGAGAAGGAGCACATCACGGTCCGCAACCTTCTTTGCCATGTCGCACACCGGTTCGCGTTGATAACAGCCGTCGAAATAATAGACCCTGGTACCGAGCTGGGCCAGACGTGAGGTCGCGAAGCTCGCGAACGGGAAACGCCGGTCGACAGTCTCGACCAGAACTCCGTCAGAATCAGCAGGCACCGAATCCAGTGCGAGAGCCTTAATGGTCTTCTCCTTGGCAGCTGTGGCGACCGCTACGATCGCCCCCATCTCAACCCCGAAGATCCCCATCTTGTTCTGGTCGATAAGAGCGATCCCATTCGCGGTGCGAAGATTCTTGAGGAACTGGACCGCCGCAAGACTGTCTTCGGTCTCACAACCGCCGAACGACGCGTTCTTGACCGGCGGATTCTCACCATGCCCGCGTTGGTCCGGCATCAGCACGGTAAAATTGGTCGATTCATTGAGCTTTACACCCAGATTCAATACGTACGACCGGTCCGCGCCGAATTTGTGAAGCAGAATTACGGCCGGTGCCCCCTCGGCACCCCGCAGAAGCCATCCGCGCGAGGTCCCGCCGTCGCGGCCGGACCAGGTTTCCTCGGTGACCTGGGCCGCCCGCGTGCTCAACTGCCCATATTTCTCGGGCGTTACGAGATAGCGGGATCTGAGCGGCCGCGCTGACATGTAAACGAGCGTCACCGAGCCCGCAACGACCGCGGCAACGACGAGAAGAACGACCGGAAGCAATAAACGGGAGAGGCTTTTAAGAAGGCGAGTGGATTTTGCCATAGCAGGAATTTTTTCGAAGAATATCGCCGCGTCGCGGCATCGAATAAGGAGGAAGGCCGCCGAAAGAAGAGCCTTTCGAACGGTCGAGTAAAATGATACCATACTTGCCGTCCCGTAAGGAAGAAGTTTTTACGATGTTAAACCACATTTTTCTTGCAGTTCTTATTTCGCTGATCTTTCTCGCCGGGGTCTCGAGCGGCCAGTACAAACCAGCCTCAACTCCCGCAGCTCAAGTCACGGTGATGCCGATATCAGACGTGAAAGAAGGCATGCGCGGAACGGCGAGAACGGTTTTCCGCGGCACAAAAGCCGAAGAGTTCGGTGTCGAGATACTCGGTATAGTACCGAATTGGATCGGGCCCCGTCAGGATGTGATCATCGGCAAGCTCAGCGGTGCAAACGCCGAGCGAACTTTCGTATTTGCCGGAATGTCCGGCTCGCCGGTATATATTGACGGAAAACTCGTCGGGGCGATCTCCTACAGTTTCCCATTTGCTAAGGAGCCTATCTGCGGGATAACTCCCTACGGCCAGATGACGTCCGTTATGGATCAGGCATCTGAGAACCTACCGGCAAAACGGACGCCCGTCACCTTCTCACTGACCGAACTCCGGAGCGATAAATGGCGGCCTGCAGCCCGGCAGCCATTTCAGAGCGGCCTTATTTCTGGATTCGCGGCTAATTCCTCATTGATGGCGGTAGCAGGCCAACAAATGGTGCCGATCACGACTCCCTTATACGTTTCGGGCATCTCGCCTGAGGTTCTTCAGGCGTTTGCCCCTGAACTGTCACGAGCCGGCGCCATGCCTGTCGCTGCCGCAAGCGGTGATATCAATGCATCTGTGCTGGCCCCGTACAACGAAACGACCCTTTTAGGCGGCGATTCTGTGATGGTTTTCCTTGCTCGCGGCGACGTCCAGATCGGCGCTGCCGGGACGGTAACCCACCGCGACGGCGAAAAGATATACGCCTTCGGCCATCCTTTCTTTAGTCTCGGTACGGCCGATCTCCCGATGACGGAATCGCACGTCGTGACCGTCATTCCGAACGCAAACAACTCATTCAAGCTTGCGGTCGCTGATGCGACGGTGGGCGCGATGACACAGGACCGGGCTACCGCGATCTACGGCAGATTGGGACAGTCAGCTAAAATGCTGCCGGTGACGATCCGATTGACAAACAGCCGCGGACAGACCGGTGAGATCAAGTTTGAGTCCGCGCTCGACGAATTCCTGACACCGTTGATCATCAATGCGGGTATCGCGAACACGCTCATTGCTCAGGAACGGCAGATGGGCGAAATGACGATCGAGCTTAAGGGCGAGATCAAGATAAAAGGAGAGCAGGCTATCCGGATAGATCGCCGTTTCGGCGGCCAGCAGGCACTTGCTCTTGCGTCCTCGGCAACCGCAGCTCCTTTATCCGCACTCCTGAGGGCGAATTTCGATGGCATGGAAATAACCGGCGTCGATCTTCAAATGTCGTCTGTCGATGGCGGCAAGAGCGGCACGCTCGACCGCATATCGGTCGACAAACAGCGGGTCAGACCTGGCGAAACGATCGAGCTAACGGCAATAGAACGCACGGAATCGGGCAGTTTTACTACACGGAGGATCCCGCTCACAATTCCAAAGGATGCCGCACCCGGCCAACTTACGCTGAAGGTCGGCGACGGAAATGCGGTCCAGGAGAATTCCGCGATCACGCAGTTCACGCCTAAAACGGCTGCTGAGCTGATCGAAACGATCAATCGCCTGAAGCGGCCCGACCGCCTCTACGCCATACTCTCACGCACATCGGCCGGGACGATCATTGGTGCGAACGAGCTGCCGAATCTGCCTCCATCGGTGCTCGCCACACTCAACAACGACAGGACTGCCGGCGGCTCGAAACCATCAGTGCAGACGATCGTCGCGGAGATCGAACTCCCATCGGGCGAGTATCTGATCACCGGTTCGCAGACTCTTACTATCGAGATCGTGAAGTAACCAACGCCGCGGTGGCATTGGAGCAGAGCGAGGAATGTCGTCGAAGCCGGCCCCCTATGACGCTGTCTTCCCGTTCGCGATTAGTGTCGGGTACCTGCCCGTCCAGCAAGCCGAACAGGCCCGTGATCCATCGATCCCTATCGCCTCGAGCATTCCCTCGAGCGACAGGTAGCCAAGGCTGTCCACGCCGATAGCACGGCCGATCTCCTCGACCGACATCTGTGATGCGATCAGGTCCTTTCTGTTCGGTGTATCGACGCCGTAGTAGCAGGAGTGGGCGGTCGGCGGACAAGAGATGCGCATGTGGACCTCGGTCGCCCCTGCCTCGCGGACCATTTCGACGATCTTCTTCGATGTCGTACCGCGAACGATAGAATCATCGACGAGTACGATCCGCCGGCCTTTGATCAGATCCTTGATCGGATTTAGTTTCAGCCTGACGCCGAATGAGCGGATCTGCTGCGAAGGTTCGATAAACGTCCGCCCAACATAATGATTGCGAATGATCGCCTGGCGAAAGTTGATACCCGATTCTCGCGCATAACCGATCGCGGCTGCGACACCGGAATCCGGCACGGGAACGATCAGATCGGCATCGACGGGATGTTCGACGGCAAGCCGCCTGCCCATCTTGTGCCGAGATTCGTTCACCGAACGGCCGAAGATCGTTGAATCGGGCCGCGAAAAATAGACGTGCTCAAACGTGCAAACCGAAACCGGTTTTGGCTCGAAGGGCTTGGACGAATGGATGCCATCGGCATCGATTATCATCATCTCACCCGGTTCGATCTCGCGTTCATAGGTCGCATCTATCAGGTCAAAGGCGCAGGTTTCGGATGCGACGCACCACGAGTCGAGATATTTTCCAAGGACCAGTGGCCGGAAACCGCGTGGATCGCGGACCGCTATCAGGGACGTCGGTGTCAGAAACAGCAGGGAAAAAGCTCCTTCGGTATCGATCAGAACCTTTTTTATCGCCTCGACGACGTTCGGCGCCGGCGTTCGTGCGATCGAGTGAAGGATCGTTTCTGTATCGGAAGTTGAGGAAAAGATCGCCCCGGCCCGCTCCAGCTTTTCTCTTTCGCGGTCGGCAAACGGTAGATTTCCGTTGTGGCAGACCGCTATCCGGCCGTGCTGGCAAGTCACCGAAAACGGCTGAACTTCCTTGATCGTGCTCTTCCCGGCAGTAGAATACCGCGTATGCCCGATCGCGCTCGATCCCACGAGTTTTGGCAAAACATCTGGATTCAAAACGTCCGCCACGAGCCCGATGGCACGATGCTGATAAAGTTCGGCTCCGTCCGAGGAAACGATCCCGCAAGCCTCCTGGCCGCGATGCTGCAGCGCAAAAAGCCCAAGCTGGGTCAGCGTCGAGGCCTCGGGATGTCCGTAGATGCCGAAAATTCCGCATTCCTCGTGAAATTTATCGAGCACAAGATCCATAACGTACATTGTGCCACTTAGCAGTTGGAGTGACCAAAGGGCGGCTACTTATGCAAAACCAGATCATCTGGTGTATTTACGTTGTAAAACAGTCTCTCATAGTTCCTCAGATGGCTGTATTCTGCGGGGTGAACGATCCGCGGGTTCATCTGCGTCACAAGGCTATGCATCGGCGGCGCTGCAGTGTGATCTACAGCTAATCGATCCATGGTTTCACTGGCTGTGCCAACCTGATAAAACGCAAATAGTGGCTGAAGTCGGCCGTCGGGCTGTTCCGGAATGATCGCTCCAAGATCGTTCGATATATGGCCGGCAAGAAGACGGACCAGTTCTTCGGTCGCAAACGGATAATCACAGGCCGTGACAAATATCCAGGGGCTTTTCGCATAAGCAAGCGCCGCATGGATCCCGCTCAAGGGGCCGCGGCCCGGATAGATATCAAAGATCCACGCAGTATCCGATCCGTTTCCCGGGATCGCAAACTGTCCCTTATGCGCCGCAACGAAGGTTATCTTTGAGAACAACTTCGCATTGCGCAGTGTCGAAAGAGTCTTCTCGGCGAGCGATACTCCGTCGATCTCGACCAGAGCCTTATCCCGGCCCATCCGACTCGATCGACCACCGATGAGGATGAATGCCTCCATTTTACTCATTCTTCGATATTGTCAGCGAGATCTCGATCGCCTTCGATGTCGGTGTCAGGCTTCGTTCCGCATAGCTTTTCAGCGGCACCAACGGATTGGCCTCGGGAAAATATGCGGCCGCACACCCTTTCGGTATCGGGTATGGGACGATCACGAATCGTCGGGCATGGCGTTCACCGTCGTCGAAGTGGCTCGTCAGATCGACGACCTGCCCGGGCTGCAGATCCCTCGAGGCAATATCGTCCTCGTTCATAAAGATAACGCGCCGGCCGCCTTCTATGCCTCGATATCGGTCGTTGCGGCTGTAGATCGTTGTGTTGAACTGGTCGTGCGACCTGATCGTGGTCAGCAGCAGGCGGCCCGCTGCGATCTCCGTTTTTACGAGTTTGCTTGGCCGAAATTGAGCCTTGCCGGAAGGCGTTGTGAACCGGCCTTCGTTCGGTGGGTTGGGAAGGTAGAATCCGCCAGGTTCGCGGACCCGTCGGTTGTAATCCTGAAATCCCGGGATCACCCGTTCGATCGAATCCCGGATCAGGTTGTAATTCGACGCATACGCATCCCAATCGACCTCTGATCGCTCGCCGAGAGTCGTTTTCGCAAGATGTGCGACGATCCACGGCTCGCTGCGCAAATGCTTCGATGCCGGCTCGAAGATCCCTTTCGACATCTGGACATTAAGCATCGTACTTTCCGTTGTCACGAACTGCTGGTGCCCACGCTGCTCGTCGATCTCGCTCCTTCCGAGGCACGGGAGGATGAGCGATCGCTCACCGACGGCCAACGCAGTCCGATTGAGCTTTGTTATGACCTGGACTGTCAGCCGGCATTTTCTTAGAGCGTTGAAAACAACCTCGGTATCCGGAGCGGCGCTGGCGAAATTGCCGCCCATTGCGAAGAAAACCTTCGCTCGTCCGTCGTCCATCGCCTCGATCGCTTCGATAGTGCTAAAACCGTCTTTCTGCGGCGGTGTGAAGGCAAATTCCCTTTCCAGCGCCGCAAAGAACGCCGGATTTACCTTCTCCCAGATTCCCATCGTTCGGTCGCCCTGGACATTCGAATGACCGCGAACGGGACATAACCCGGCGCCCGGCTTGCCGATCTGTCCTCGCAGGAAATGCAGATTTGCCACATCCTGTATGGTCGCGACAGCTTTCTTATGCTGTGTAACGCCCATCGCCCAGCACGTTATGACCCGCTCGGCAGATATGAACATCGCCGCCGCTTCTTCGATCTGTCCTCTCGTCAAGCCGCTTTCTGCGATGATGTCATTCCAGCTTGTCTCGTTGAGGGATCTGACCAGATCTAGGTATCCGTCGGTCTTCTCAGTGATGAACTTGTGATCGAAAACGGTCCCCGGCTCGGCCCGCTCGCGTTCGAGCATCGTCTTCATCATGCCCTTGAGAACAGCCATGTCACCACCGATCCGAACCGGAAGATGGAGGTCCGTAAGATGTGTCGGTTGGTCGCCTAAAACAGCGATAGGGAACCTAAACGGATTTGAATAATGCTGCGGATTCGGATTCACAAAGTTCATCAAACCGGCTTCGGGAAGCGGATTTATCGCGATCATCTTCGCCCCGGCACGCTTCGCATCCTGCAGCGACGACATCATTCGGGGTGCATTGGTTCCCGGATTCTGGCCGATGACGATAACAAGATCGGTCTCGTTGAAGTCAGATAACCTCACGCTCGCCTTGCCGAGCCCGATAGACTCGCTAAGAGCGACGCCCGAGGATTCGTGGCACATATTCGAGCAATCGGGCAGGTTGTTCGTTCCGAACTGCCGAGCGAAAAGCTGATAGAGAAATGCTGCCTCGTTCGAGGTGCGGCCCGATGTGTAAAAGACCGCCTCGTCAGGCGAATCGAGCGAATTCAACTCCGCGGCGATCATCTCGAACGCGGCCTCCCACGAGATCGGCCTGTAATTCGTTTCACCCCGTTCGAACACAAGCGGCTCGGTAAGCCGGCCCTGCGCGTTTAGCCATTGATCGTCAAACTCGCTTAGCCGGACCACGCTGTATTCGGCAAAGAAGTCCGCACCGATCTTGAGTTTTGTTCCCTCGTCGGCCATCGCCTTGGCCCCGTTCTCACAGAATTCAGCTGCGGTCCGTCGCTCGTCCGGATCTGGCCAGGCGCACGATTGGCAATCAACACCACCGATCTGGTTAATTGAAAGGAGCGCACGCGTTGCTCGAAGCGGGCCCATCTTTTGAACTGCGTTTTTTGTGGTCGAAACGATCGCATCTAGCCCGGCAGCAGTTTCGAGCGGCTCGGTCACTCTGATCGCCTCAATTAGTTCGGGAGACCGATCGCTCGGCCCGATATCCTGTGGAGGGTCTGTATCTCTGTTTCTCATGCGATCCGCTCTTCGCCGCAATAGATATTGAAGGTATCGCCACGCAGGAATCCGACCAGCGTCATGCCATACTCCATGGCAAGATCGACTGCCAGGCTAGATGGTGCACCGACGGCGGCCATAAAAGGAATGCCGGCCATCAATGCCTTCTGCACAAGCTCAAAGCTGGCTCGGCCGCTGACCAGCAGCACTTTGTCCGAAAGCGGCAATTCTCCCTCGAGAAACTTTGCGCCGATCACCTTGTCGAGCGCGTTGTGTCGGCCAACGTCCTCGCGAACAAGCTCGAGGGTCCCATTCATATCAAATAGAGCTGACGCATGAAGGCCGCCAGTGTGTTCGAAGACGGCCTGGGCCTCGCGGAGCTTCGCGGGAAGCTGCCGCAGCACGCTGCCATTCAAACGGCCGCTTGTCTGAGCGAGTGGCATTGCAGTTGCCGCGACCGCCTCGATCGAGGATTTTCCACAAACCCCGCAACTTGAAGAAGTGTAAAAATGGCGCTCCAGCCGTTTTAGATCGATATCGGCCTGGTCGGCGAGATCGACCCGGATCGTATTCGAATTGAGGGCTGCGGCACGGTCAAGCGTGCCTTTTTGTCGGCCGATCTTCAGCCCGCAATGCCTTATTTGTCTGATCTGTTCGGGTGCATGGATGATCTCCTCAGTGAACAAAAACCCGGCCGCGAGTTCGCCGTCGTGGCCCGGTGTGCGCATCGTGATCGAGATCGCCCGGTGGACGGGCTTGCCGGCCTGCTCGAAGCCCAGTCGTATTTCGAGAGGCTCTTCGACGGCCAGAACATCGGTCGTTTCGCTCCCGGCCGCGATTACTGTAACGTTCTGAGTTGCCCTCGGCGAAAGTGTCTGAACGGATTCCACGACTACGATTCTAGCAGAGCGGTACGATTCAGTAATATTTCTGTGTCAACGATTCAAGTGGATCGCTGGCATCAATGCTTCGCTGTCCGAAAAGCTGCATTGCCGATACATAACCTCGGACATCGCCGGCGAGGATCGCGTGGATGAGGACGTGGTCCGCATTCAGATTTATTGGCGTGTTCCAGCGAATGAATTCCTCGGCTGCTCGTCGCGTTACAGTGTAGGCATGCGCCAGGAAGTTGACCGAGGCTCTATGAAAAAAAACATTGTAAGGCCGCATATACAGGTTCCGTATCATACGATGATCGAGCTTGTAGGCACCCAATGCATATTTGGCGTGAAAGATCGCCTGCTGTATCCCGCCGAGGAACGGCTTAAATCGTCCGCCGCTCCAACCCCACTGGATACATTCCGCATCCGGCGGAGCATTCGCCAGGATAGTCTCTACCGTTTCGTCATCGATCGGCAGCACCGTAACATCATCCTCGAATATCAGTGCTCGCTGACACCCATCGGCGAGCATCTTTTCGTAAGCCAGACGATGCCCAATAGAACAGCAAATGTGCCCAAGCGTCATCGAACGGCCTTTCGGATCAACGCGAACGGCTAGCTCCTCGTCGTACGTGCCGTCAGCCATCAATCCTTCTTTCGTCACATCGCGTTTATCGACGCCGTAAACAAATTCAAAATTCTCCTTACCTAGCTGTTCGATGACTCCGCGTTGGCGCTCCTCGGCCGCGGCGTAGGTAACGACGTAGGCTCGGTCATGAAATCTGAGGAGCGGTTCCGGGATCATCAGAAATTGTCGGTGTACCAATTCCATTCGCGGTTGTCGTCGGCGATCTTTTTGAGAGCGATCATCTCGACCCGCGGATGATCGAGCAGCTTTTTGCTTAAACTTGCTGAAATGACCTTCGCCCAGCGGTCCCGACCCGCGATCGCTTTCATCGTCTTCGAGATAATTGCTTTCGCAGGCTTCGAGCGGCTTTCAGTAACGACGCCGAGCGTTTCGTAGCACGGATATTCCGCAAAATATCGAGTGGCCCGCCCAACCGGCAGCAAAGCCACATCATCGATCGCGAGTACGCCGCCGATCCGCAGCAGCCGCGTCGCGTAATAACAATCAAGCAGTGTCTGGTCGAATGTATGAAAACCATCAACAAACACCAGATCAAACCTGCCCTCGCCCTTTTTCAATATTTCCGGCAATGCGAATTCCGAACGCTCTTCGACAAATGTATAGAATTTCACTCCCGCATTATCGAGATTCAGCAGGCCCGCACCATCCCAGTCCGTATTCTGGAAAGGGTCGATGATCGTATGCGACGCCCCGTCTCGCTTAGCGAGTTCCGAACAAATGAAGAGCGACGAAAGGCCGTAGGCACAACCGACCTCCAGGGTTGTGACGATCTCCGAGTCATTTGCCACGATCGAACGCAGAAAATCGCCTTTTTCCCGATCGAGAGCCGAATGCAGCTCATGCTCCTTCCCGCTTCGGCCGGTTAGGCGGCGCGTCGCGTAGATCCGCTCGATCATTTCGTCCGGAGTCAACATCTTAAAGGCAAAGCCGCTGGCGTGAGCACGGCCTCACGAACATTGTAAACTGTGGTGCTCGATCCTAAAGCATACATACGCCCGTCCGCGCGGTCAGCTCCTGCCTGCTATGTCGCGGTAAGCGTCTGCATCGGGTCGCGCTTGTCGGCGCTTCGCTGGCCGTAAAGCTGTTTCTTTACCAGATAGGCGTTCACGCGGCCCTTGAGAACGGCGTAGAGCAGGGCATTGTCACCGTTGAGTTTGATAGGCGTATTCAACTCGATCAACGCCTCGGCCGCTCTGCGGTTGATCGTGTAAGCGTGCGCAAGAAAATGTTTGCCGGCCCGGTCAAAATACTTGTTGTAGGGCCGTGCGTACAAATTTCGGATCATCGTATGGTCGTAGCGTTCGAGGCCCAGAGCATGCTGAACATGGTACACGGCCTGTTTCAAACCGCCATACCAAGGTGCATGACCGCCGCCTTCCCAGCCCCAATATATCAGGTCAGCGTCAGGCGGGCTGTTTGACACGATCTCGGCAACTTCTTCGTCAGAGACCCCCAACGCGACCATGTCGTCCTCGAAAACCAAAGCTCGCTCAGAGCCGCTTTCGAGAAATCGCTCGTAAACACGACGATGCCCGATAGAACAGCAGATATGCCCGAGGGTCATCGGTTTGTTTCGTCGGTCGGTCCGCCGGGCGATGGTTTCGTCATAGGTCCCATCGGCGATCAACTGCTCGATCACCACATCGCGTTTGTCAAGGCTGTAAATGTATTCGAAATTTCCTTCGCCGAGTTGCTCAACTACGTTACGATGGCGATCCGCCGCTGACTGCATAGTGATGACGTAAACGTTGTCGTGAAAGGCTTTTAGACTCGCTGAAAGCATATTAGTCTGCCGGCAGGACGCGTCCGCGGCATTCGCCGAAGCCGATGCGGCGGAATCCTTCGCGTTCGCAGTAGCCTTTCATGATGATCTCGTCGCCGTCTTCGAGGAATCGGCGTTGTTCGCCGCTCGGCAGATCGATCGGTTCGGTTCCGCGCCAAGTCATTTCGAGCAGGCAGCCGCGTTCGTTTTTCTCTTTGCCGCTGACGGTCCCGGTCGCCATTAGGTCGCCGGTTTGCAGATTGCAGCCGTTCGAGGCGTGGTGCGTCAGCATTTGGCCGATCGTCCAATAAAGATCTTTTGTGTTCGAGCGAGAGAGTAAGTGCGGCTCGATGTTCTGCTGACGCATTCTTTCGGTTTGAATATAGACCTCAAGATTGATATCAAGCCCGCCGAATTTTTGGTTCTGTTCGTCGTTCAGGTGATCAAGCGGCTGCGGATCTGCCGCGTCGCGTTCGAAGGCCGGAGTTCTAAACGGTGCAAGGGCCTCCATCGTGACAACGTACGGCGAGATCGTCGTCGCAAAATTCTTCGCAAGAAATGGTCCCAGTGGCTGATATTCCCACGCCTGTATATCGCGGGCGGACCAATCGTTCACCAAACAAACACCGAATATGTGATCTTCCGCATCTCTAATGTTTATCGGCGTGCCAAGCTCGTTTTCACGGCCGACAAAAAAGCCAAGCTCCATTTCGTAATCGAGATTTCTGGCCGGGATAAAGACCGGCGGCTTCTCAGCATCGCTGCGATTCTGTCCATGCGGCCGCTTGATGTCCGTGCCCGAGATCACTATCGACGAAGCCCGCCCGTGATACCCGATCGGCACGTACTTATAATTCGGCATCAAGGGATTGTCCGGCCGGAACATCGATCCGACATTCGTCGCGTGGTAGATCGAGCAATAGAAGTCGGTATAGTCGCCAATGAGAAACGGCAGTTCCAGTTCGACGCCGCCCATCGGAACTAGATATTTCTTTGCGTTTGCTATGATCGACCTCGGCGCATTTACGTTGAGCACGTTCATGGCCTCAGTTCTGAGATCACTAAGCGGCTCAGGCCCAAACATCGACGCGATAAAGTCCGGAGAAAATTCATCCAAGCCAACAAAGATATCGTCAAAGCGTCTGCCAAACAGCCCATTGAGATGTGCGGACAGAAGGTCGAATATCTGGTCGCCTATCGCGACCCCCATTTGTGGAGGCCGGAAATCGTATTCATCTTCCGGATCTGGACGAAACAGGCAAAACGGCAAATTCTGTATCGGAAAGTCCGTATTCGGGTCGTTGGCGGATTCGACCCAGCTTCTGAGGTTCGGGTCGTGGGTTTCGTTGATCTCGTACATAGGACTATTTTGCCCACGAATAACGCGAATATCACGAATAGAAAATCAATTTCTTGTTTTTATTAGTTCTATTCGTGTTATTCGTGGGCAAAAGCTCATAAAATACCAAGCTTCTGCAGGTCCGCGATCGGTTCGTCGAATGAGCATGAGCCGAATGAGTGGATGCCCTTTTTGCGGAGGGCTTCAAGCTGCCAGGCGTTTAGGCGGTATTCGTTTCTCCAGCTGACCGATTGGTCAGCAAAGCGAAAGACCTCGTCGAATTCCTCCTCCATCAAATCCTCGAGGAGGGTCGGCCGATAGCCTTCACGCGCGAATCCAGCCATCAGGAAAAGATTAAGAAATCCGTGCATTGTGCCTTTTGGCGAGTTGTTTTCGTAGGTCAGCGGCCGGAAGCAGCGGATCGGGTGATGTAGGCCCGCGGTTGCCTTGAACGGAACATTCGCCGCGAGGCAGGATCTGACAAAGCGAACGATCTCCTTCGAGGCAGGAAAAGCTCCGGGCGTGACGCCGCCGGTGCGGATCTTGGCGCATTGGCCAGTGATCGCGATCTTTGCGAGCAGATCCGGGAAATTCTTGCCCAGGCCGACCTCAAAATACGCCTTCATACCGGCCGGGAGCGAATACACCGTGTTTTCGATCTTCGAAACCGTATTTGCTCGAACCTCGATCGAATCGACCACCACTCCGGGGCTGTATTTTGCGATACATTCCTTGATCTCGCGAATGCTTGCGCTCAGATCTTCGCCGGCCAGTACGCTAAGCCGCCAGGCAGTTTTCCCGTCACGGGAAATAAAGTCCTTGGCGTTGTCCATAAACTCCTCGATCTGTACCGAAGGCACCACGAACGCACCAAGCATCCAGTTGTAATTACTGTTGCGATACATCGCGTAGTTAATTACAGCCTCGGACATTGGAAGCCCTGACGGCGGGAACAAGCCCGCATAATCGATCGCGCCCGCCAGGAGTGTGCGGACCGATTCGCGAACGCCTGTTTGATCTGACCTACTATCCATCTAGATGTTGAAGCCCGGGAATAAAGTTCGATGATAAGAATATTGGCGGCGATTTACAAATTATCACCGGGTGCAACAACCGGTCGGATCAGGCAAGGCCCCTTTTGGCTTGCGTTTCGCGGGCTCTTTCGATTATCTTGTTTTGGTTACCGACAAATAAGGATTTTTTTGATGCGCGTTTTAGGAATCGATCCCGGCAGTGAAACGCTAGGGTGGGGCGTTATCGACGGGCGTGGTTCAAAGTATGAGCTCGTCGAGTTCGGTACGGTGAAGTCGAATCCAAAGGAGCAGTTTTCCAAGCGTCTGCTCAATATTTACAACGGGATCGCCGAGATCGTCGTGAAGCATTCCCCCGATGTCCTATCGGTCGAAGATACGTTCTATGCGGTGAATGTAGGCGTCGCGCTAAAACTCGGGCAGGTCCGCGGAACAATGCTGTTGCTGGCGGAGCAGTATGGGATCGATGTCGCCGAATACGCACCGCGGCTCGTCAAGCAGACCGTTGTCGGGTACGGGAACGCGGAGAAGCATCAGGTCCAGGAAATGGTTCGCCTGCTGCTCGGTTTGAAAGCGGCCCCCAAGCCCTTCGATGCGTCCGATGCCCTTGCCATCGCGATCTGTCATTTTCACCATGCGGGTCTCGGTGACCGGTTGAGAAGAGCGGGCGCAGGATAAAAGTCTCGATATGAGAATCGGCCTTCTCATGGCAATCCTCTTGATCACGGCGACATTCTCGCCGCTCCTGTCACAAAAGCGCTCCGCAAATTCGGCCCGTACGCGATCATCAACCGCAAAGCCGCCCGAGATCGGGCAATCTGCGATCGTTGTCGACGAACATCTCTCGGTTCTTCGTAAAACGCCGAGTCTCTTCTCCGAATCGGTACACCGAATGTCGCGTGGCCGGCAGGTTCGAATACAAGGGGTTCAAGAGGCAGACGGCGTTAAATTCTTCAAGGTGACGGTTCCCCCCGCGAACTTTGGATGGGTTCAGGCGGATGCGCTCGTGGGTCGGTTTCGGGCAGGTGACGAGGAGCGTCTGGCGAGACTCATTCAGGCATACGAAGGCTTTGAGCGTATCGAGACTGCGCGGCATTTTTTCGACTTCTTCCCGGCGTCAAAGCTCAAACCGCCGATCCTGCTTCTCGTCGGTGATACCGCGGAGGAAATGGCTGTTCAGCTGTCGAGACAAGCGATCTCACGTATCGATCGAAAGGAAATGGCGGCAAGCGGCGCTCCGCTGCATAGCTTCTTCCTGAACTTCAACATGCTCGACCGCTATCGAAAACTCGGCGTTATTTTCCTCTTTAACCCGAACACGCGGCTCTATCATTACGATGGCGCCAGTTGGCGAGAGATCGTCACACGTTTTCCGGCGTCGCCCGAAGCCGCCGAGGCTCAGAAGCGGCTCGATGCCCTCAAGCAGAAAATGGAAAAGAAATAGTCAGGGTCTGCCGGGGAAACGAATATCGTAAAAGTCTGTTATCGGACATCAGCTTCGGACAGGCTGACGGCGATCTCAGCGGCAACACGCGCGTTATTCTCAAGCAGTGCAACGTTTGCGGCCAGCGTCCTTCCTTCGCTCGCGTCCGACATACGTGACAACAGGAAGGGCGTGATGCGTTTTCCGGTAATATTTTGTCTTTCGGCATCAGCGAGAGCGAGCGCGAGTATCGCTTCCACCTCGTCGAGCGGGATCTCACTGGATGACGGAACCGGTACAGTTACCAGAACAGATGCGGTCAGATCGAGGGCATCGCGGGCCCGTATGATATCGACGACCTCTGCGGCCCCCTCGACGCGCTGATCGACATCGAGCCCGCTCGAACGGCTGTAAAAACCAGGCATCTCGTCACACCCCCAACCGAGGATCGTAACGCCATTCGTTTCAAGCCACTCGCGCGTCCGAGATAAGTCAAGAACGATCTTTGCCCCGGAACAGACGACCGCGATCGAGGTTTGAGCGAGTTCGGGAAGATCTGCGGAGACGTCTGCCTCGAATCCGCGATGCACACCGCCGATCCCCCCAGTAGCGAATACCCGGATCCCGGCACGATGAGCGATAAACGCAGTCGTCGCAACGGTTGTGGCGCAATCAAGTCGAAGCCCAACTGCGATCGCGAGGTCGCGACGCGAGATCTTTCGTATGTCCTTTGCTGTCGCCAGCTTGTGGATCTGGCTCTCATCGAGGCCAACGCAGAGCTTGCCGCCAAAGACCGCGATCGTCGCGGGAACCGCACCGAGTTTGCGAACTGCCGCTTCACACCGGGAGGCCGTCTCGAGATTTGTCGGATACGGCAGCCCGTGCGCGATCACGGTTGACTCGAGTGCAACCAACGGCTGCCTCTCGCGGAGGGCCGTCGCGACCTCTTCACTGAATTGGAATTCCATCAGAAGATGACGATCCGCCTGCGTCGCTCGGCTTGAAGGAGTCCAAACCCTTTGCTTTACACACGCGGTTCTGACTATTTTACAAACTTACCTATACGGCCAAGCCGTGGATGTGTAAGACATCCAAAGAAATCGCCATTTGATGCCGCACGATCGCATGACCAGTAAACGAACATTGCTCGACCGACGATCAGGTCACGCGGGACGAATCCCCAGTAGCGGCTGTCTTCGCTATTGTCGCGGCTGTCGCCCATAACGAAAAAACTGTTTGCGGGCACGAGCATCGGCTTTCCCGCTACACCGAACTCGTATCCCTGGCGTGTCAACTTGCGGCCAGCCTTAACAGCGTCCATCGTCTCCTTCGAGTAGTAAACACTATATGTTTCCTCGGGTCGGCGTTCTTCAAACTCGGTCACCTCGAGGGCCGACTGATTATCGTCGGCATCGCCCAGAACACGATGCTCGGGCAGAAGCCGTCCATCGATGAATACCTGATTGTCGCGAAACTCGACTGTCTCGCCCGGTAACCCGATCACTCGCTTCACGTAATTGATCTGATACGGTATCAGGTTGCGTGAACGATCGGCCTCAGGCCGGACCTTATTGCCGGGGTACTTGAAAACGATGATGTCACCGCGCTCGATCTCACGCTGCGGCAGGAACGGCAGCTCATACCCGCCAGGGGTAAAGATGAATTTGTTCACCAACAGGTAGTCGCCAACGAGGATCGTATTCTGCATCGAACCCGTCGGTACCGTCACTGCCTGCAGGATAAAGGTCATTCCGAATATCGCCATCACCAGGGTCACAACGAATGACTCGAAATACTCGCGAATTGTAGATTTCGGTGGCCCGAGCGGTTTCTTTTCCAGGCTTTCGCCGCCAATGTTCTCTTCGTTACTCATAAAAGGTCGGGGAGTTAATATACGTCTTCGCCGTCAAACTCGTTTCATTCGGCGCTTTTCGAACCATTGATGATGCTCAGAGCCTCGGCTGCGGCCACCATCTCAGCGGCTTTTATCGAATTTCCGGTGCCATGCGATTTTCCGTTCGACCACACGGCCTCGACAGAAAAAATTCGAGCGTGAGGCGGGCCTTCGGTTCTAATGACACTGTACTTTGGAGCGGGCTGTTTTCCCGCTTGCAGCACTTCCTGAAGCATCGTTTTGTAATCGAGCGACTTACTCGGTGACGCGGCTCGAAGCTCATCGGAAAAAATACGTGCGACAAATGCCCTCGCGGGAATGTAACCACCATCGAGGAAGACCGCAGCGATAATTGCCTCGAGCGTATTAGCAAGCAAGGCCTGTTTGCGTCGGCCCCCCGTCTTTTCTTCGCCCCGGCCGACACGAACAAAATCCCCGATACCCATCGCCTGTGCGATCCCGTAAAGCCGCTGAGTACTGACAAGATGATGCTTCATCAGGGTCAGTTCGCCCTCGCTCGCGTCGGGGTGATCGCGGTACAGGTGTTCGGCTATTGCGAGCCCCAGCACCGAATCACCGATGAACTCCATCGACTCGTTCTCGATCGAGCGCACCCTCTTTTCATCGGCACCACTTACATTCTCGAATGCCCACGAACGATGCGTTACCGCCCTCTCCAGCAGGCCCGGCTCCCCAAAAGTATGGCCTATCAGGTTTTCGAGCCTCGCCAGTTTCGGTGTCATTATTTGCAATTCTATGAAGAATGCCGCAAAAAGAAAAGCCGAACGCCGCCAGCAGTGGCGGCGTTCGGTGATCTTCAGATACGAGCAAAGGCCTAGTTCTTTATACCAGGCTTAACAACCGCCGTAGACGGTTTTGCGGGACCACTCTTAGTCGGAGCGACAGCCGCCGGTTTGGCGCCGCCAACGCCCGTCCCAGTACCAGTTCCGTTCCCGGCACCTTCACCACCGCCGCCGGTTGTCTTGACCGGTTCCGGATCGGTGATCGGCTGGACCGGTGTTGTCGGATTGACGAACGGCTTGGCCACAGCACTCGATATCCAAGCATCCACCCCGTCTTCCTTAGCGAAACGGACCTTGTATGCGGAAGCCACGTTGTCCTTCATTTTCTTTTTGTATGCCGGAGCCTGGCCGAGCGTATATGCTCGGGAGAATGCGTCCATGGCTCGTTCTGCGGTACCATTCGACATCGCAACCAAGGCCTTGATCTCATCGACCTTCTTCTGCGCAACCTCCGGAGGATCAGCGTCATTCTGCTCTTTCGCCTTTGCCTGGATCTGATCGACCAGCTTATTGAGTTCGTCAAAGTAATAGCCGCCTATGAGTTCGTACGGGATCGGATTCTTGGAGGTGTCAGACATTGAGGCCTGTGTCGCCTTGAACAGATAGCTCGATGCACCAACCTTATCCTTGCGGCCGACCTGAGTGATGTAACCGATCGTAAGGTTCATCCACGCGATCGCGTCGTCCTTGCTCTTATAGGTGAAAGGATTCACGCCATAGCTGCTGAAAGTCTTCCCCGACTCGAGGCTGTTCAGAGCGATCTTCGCATAACGAAGGGTCTCGTCATTGTATTTAGCATTGCCCTTGAAAAGCTCGTCGTAACCTATGGATCCAAGGACCAGCTCAACTGCCCGGAACTTCTCAGTGTCGTGGGCCAAAACCTCTTTGCCGACAACATAAACCTCGTCCCAGTTCTTGGCATTCAGGGCCGCGTTAAAGCGATCGACCAGCCCCTTCTCCTTAGCAGCTACCTCAAGATCCTTAATAGCCTTGTCATTGCGGGGCAACTGGATCTTGAGCCACTCGTTCATGTCTTTGGCTGATTCACAGGCTCCGTATTTTTCCAGGAACGCTTTGCCGGTGTTACCAAAGGCTTTCCGGCCTTCTATGGTCTTGACCTTGAATTCCGCCCGGATCTTGTCTCCGGCGTTTGTCTGGCCTTCCGCGTCGCCACAAGGATCCTGCGCAGACGTGCCCATAGCTCCGACGGCAATGACGGCCGCAACAAGTAGAGCTATGTTTGTGTATCTAAAAATCGTTTTCATCTTAATCCTACCTCTCTGGTTGATCCACGAATTCGCCGAGGATCGGGAACACACAGGCGTTCCTTTGCCGGCGACAATCAGATGTTCACACCTCGCCAGAAAGTTGCAAGGATTTGCGTGATCCACCCTACATTCTGATTTAAATAGCCAATCAATGGATATCTTCTGAGAACCTAAATAATCACGTAGTTCCCGATTCTCTGTCAAGCCAAAAAATGTGCCTCTGGTCAACAAAAAGTCATCCCGCAGCGGATAGCTCCTCAGCTTGATCGGGATGTCTTTTGTTACGAATAATTAGCTTACTCAGGCTTGATAACGGGTTTTTCCGTTTTATCCGTTTTTTCCTTTTCGTAGGTTATGACCACAGGCGGCAAAACTGGCTTCGAGCTACCGGTCTTTGTCACAAGCTTCTTGGTACCGGCCGCATTTGGCACAACGATGACCTTCCGCCCCGACGGATCGACCGCGTTGGGAACGGTGTCCGCCATATCGCCATCCTCAGCTTCGTCCTCGTCTTCGTCGGCGTCGGCGGCAGCCGTAGTTGTGTTCAGCGCCGCAGCCGTCACGACCTGGTTTCTAGGCGGAAGCTTGAACTCGGTTTGAGCAAGATTACGATCCGTTCGGACTATCTTCGGACTCAGGGCATTGTAGATCTGCGCCGCAACAGCCGCAGCGTAACGACCGCGTTCGGACTGCCCGCGTGTGATCACTGCGACAGCATACTTCGGTTGTTCGATCGGAGCGACCGACGTAAAGAGGCCAACCCACGAGCCCTTGTCGATACACGAACCCGTCTTCCCGGCAACACCCAAGCTCTGGTTAATGTGCCGCCTCGCCGTGCCATATTCAACAGCCCCCATCATACCGGGGATCACACGCCTAACGCTCTGCTGCGGCACGGTGACGTTCCCTTTGTAGAACGGCTGGAATTTAGCCTTCTCTATTTCGTTGCGGGGGATTCGAGGAAGTACGCGATGGCCGCCGTTCGTGATCGCAGCCGCCATTACGGCAAGCTGGATAGTCGAGACCTCTGTGTCGTCGCCATGCGAATAGATACGCGGGTTTGAATTCGAGATCGGGAGTCTCCCGGGCGTTTCACCTTCTAGGTTTATACCCGTCTGCTCGCCTAAACCAAGCTGCTTGCCATACTCGACCAGTTTCTGATTACCGATCTGAACACCGGCACGCTGAAAATACGGATTGTCCGAACGAGCCAAAGCATCGTCGAGATCTCGCCTTGATGAACCGTTCTTGATCTCTCCGTTCTGCTTATCGATCACGCCTTCATTAAGAGCTGCCGCTCCGGTCACCAGCTTGATCGTCGAACACGGACGGATGCTTTTCCTGACCGCCCAGTCCTGATTGACGACAGTCAGAACCTTGCCGGTCTGAGCTTCCATAACGACGACCGAACCTGCCCGGTTCCCAAGGGCGTTGATCGCCACCTGCCTGATGGCAAGGTCTTCACCCTCGGTCTGGTCTTTCGCAATATTTTCGATGGTCTCGGTCCGCAAGCCTTTCTCGAACGCAATTTTCCGCGCAATAGCTTCGCGCCTAGCCTGTTCGCGACGGCGAGCCTCGGCTAGAGCGGCGGCACGACGCGCGGCTTCTATACGCTTGCGTTCCGCAGCGGCCTTTTTTGCCTCAGCTTTGCTCTTAGAATCTTTCTTTGCCTTAGTATCAGTTTTTGGTTCTGGCTTCGATTTGCTTTTAGCCGTCTGCTTGTCTTTCTTGGACGAGGTGGTTTCCTTCTTTGTGTTCTTGGCTGTGGGTTTCGCCTTCGAACGATCTTTCTTGGCATCCTTTGCTACTTTTTCGTTCTTCTTAGTCGAGGCCTTGGCGACTGGTTTCTTGCTGTCAGCCTTTTTTGCCGGGGCCTTCTTTGACTGGGCCGAAACACCGCCGACCATAGCGATGCTGAGAACGAATACTGTCAGCAACGTGCCAACAAAAGAGTTTTTAAGGAACATTAACCTCATGCTTTACCTCAGATCCTCGACTTGTATTGGAGATTTATGGATCGCCTTTTCAGGGCGGTTGCGCAATGTCTAGTCGAGACTATAACATTCAAGACGCATCGAGGCAAGCGGTTTTTCTTCAGCATTTTAGAACCTGGATGAGATTCTTCAACACATTTCGCGGACGGCTGCTACTCATACTAGCTATGTTGCTGGTCGCGACGATCGGGTTTCAATACTACCTGAACCTTGAAACTCAGACCCAAAACAATGAACTTCTGGAGGCTCAAGCTAAGGCTCTCAATGTTGGTATTACGCTGGGTTTCAGGAGCATTCCGCTTCAGGATCTGCGTGTAAAGGACTTGTTCGAAGAACGCGACCAGGCGTTTTTTGACGACGAGACCAAACGAATGATCCGGGACATAATCATCATCGATGCCGACTGGCGGGTTACCGACAGTCTCAATCCGGATTACCTGCCCGCGTACGACGAGGATGACAACGTTGTTTACCGCCATCTTAGCGATCTGACCGATCTTCCGCCGCTGATGGAAGGCAGCCGATTGGGCGAAGACCTGAAGAATTTTCCAAACCGGAAGACGACAGCTAATAAGAACCAGCCTGACGAGGCATATGCGATCCCGCTCGATACCAGCCTTGGGCGTTACTACGTGATGGTGATCCTGAAAGCGGATAAGACCGACGCGGCGTGGCGAGCCGCCCAGCCTCTTGTGTTCACATTGGGCATTGTTCTCGTTTCCTCGCTCATCACCTTTATGCTTGTTTGGCGGTTTACCCGGCCTATCGCCGATCTGTCGAATGCAGCGCGCGAAGTTGCCGAAGGAAATCTGAAAGTACGCGTGCCCGTCGCGCATCGTTTTGATGAAATGGGACGTCTCGGCCTCACCTTCAATGAAATGGCGGCGGAATTGGAAAAGAATCGGGAGCTCGAAGAGCAGCTTGCCCAGGCGGAAAAGTCTGCCGTTGTCGGACGGCTCGGCTCGGCGATCGCGCACGAGATACGCAACCCCTTGAACTACATAAACCTGACGCTCGATCATTTGAGGTCGAAATATGCACCCGATGATGAAGAAAAGCGTGCAACATTTGAAAAGCTCACTTCGCAGCTAAAAGGTGAAGTGGCTCGAATAAACCAGCAGATCTCAGACTTTCTGAATTATTCGCGTCCCGCAAAGGCAAACCCGCGGCCTATCGAAGCAAGGACGGTCATCGAAGATTCGCTGCGTATCGCCGAAGCCGAAGCCGCGGAAAAGGGGGTCACGATCGGCATCGTCGAGCATGAAGATGTTCCAGGGATTGTCGGTGATCCGGAATTCCTCCGGTCGGTATTCAACAACCTGTTCATCAACGCGATCCAGGCCATGGAAGCGACCGGTGGACATTTGACGATAAAGATCCTTCCGGATAGCGGCGGCGAATACGTTAATTTTGAGGTGTCCGATACGGGCAATGGCATCCCGGAAGAAAACTTGTCGAAGATCTTTGAGCCTTACTTTTCTACCAAAGAAACGGGCACCGGCTTGGGGCTGGCGATAGTCCAGAAGATCATTGAAGTACATCATGGAAAGATCGAGGTGGGATCGGTCGTGGGTGAAGGGACGAAGTTTATTGTGAAATTACCGAAAGCAGATTGACCATAGAGACGCAAAGACGAAGCTAGATCAGCACTCATACTCGCCGCGCTCAGCGGTGACATTTTCTTATGGCACGTAAATCGATCCTCGTCGTCGATGACGAGAAAAATCAACGGGAAATACTCGAGACCATCCTTTCGGGTGAAGGGTATGATGTAACGACCGCAAGTTCGGGCGAGGCGGCGATGAAGTTTGTCGCCGACCGGCATTTTGACCTTGTTCTGACAGATCTCAAGATGACCGGCATGTCCGGCCTCGATCTGCTCAAGGCCCTGACCGATTTCGACAAGTCGATCATCGTTATCCTGCTCACCGCGCATGGCACGATCGATTCGGCCGTGGATGCCCTGCGGCTTGGTGCGTTCGAGTATCTGCAAAAGCCCTACGACAGTGAAAAGCTGCTCGAAACGATCTCGCGAGCGCTAAAGAAACTAACCACGCTCGACGCCGAGATCGTATCGGTCTCGCCCGAAATGGACAAGGTCAAAAAGCTGATACTGAAGATCGCAAAGTCCAATTCGACCGTCCTGATCCGGGGTGAAAGCGGCACGGGAAAGGAGCTCATAGCCCGTTCTATTCACAAGAACAGCCTTCGCTCGAACGAGGTCTTCCAGGCCGTAAACTGTGCGGCGATAAACGAGAACCTGCTCGAATCAGAGCTTTTCGGCCATGAAAAAGGCTCGTTCACAGGCGCCGTATCTGACAAGAAGGGCCTCTTTGAGATCGCCGACCGCGGAACGCTCTTTCTTGACGAGATCGGCGAGCTCGATATTTCACTTCAGGCGAAGATCCTCCGCGCGTTGCAGGAAAAACAGATCCGTCGTGTCGGCGGTACGCGGGAGTTGAACGTGGATGTACGGGTCGTCACCGCAACCAACCGCGACCTGCTCCACATGGTGAGCGAAAAACGCTTTCGCGAAGACCTATATTATCGGCTCAATGTTCTTTCGATCGAACTGCCGGCGCTCCGCGAGCGACGAAGCGATATCCCGGTTCTGATCGACTATTTCGTCAAGAAACACACTCGCGGGACAAACCGCAAGATCACATTTTCGGCCGATGCAAAACGCCTGCTAGACAGTTACAGCTATCCGGGAAACGTCCGCCAGCTGGAATCGGCGCTCGAACGCGCGATCCTGCTGTGCGAAGACGACACGGTGACGATAGAAGATCTGCCGCCGGAAATGACGCAAAGCCCCGGTAAACCGGCTGCCGCCCCGGGCGACCTGTTCATATTGCCCCCGGGCGGAGTCAACTTTGAGGATATCGAGCGAAGTCTGATAATGCAGGCAATGGCACGAACCGACAACAACATCACAAAATCAGCAAAATTGCTGGGTTTGACCTTCCGGACACTTCAGTATCGCCTCGAGAAATTTGGCTATAAGAAAGACGAGACGAGCGGAACCGACGAGGGCGATGTGTCGTAATTGTGGCAGGAGATCTTTGACGGGATGAAGCGGCAGACAGATAGACAATCTGGTTCGTCCTGACTATCCTGATTGAAACCCGGTTGGAGGCGAATTTCGCTATGGAATGGTTCTCAACACTCAGTCTCGCGCTCGGCACCGCCTGGACTAGCGGGATAAATCTCTACGCAACTGTCTCGGTTCTCGGCATTCTTCAGAAATTTGGCGGTACGAAACTGCCGGGCGGCCTTGATGTGCTTGATAACTGGTGGATCATCGGCTTTGCGGCCGGGTTATATCTGGTCGAATTTTTTGCCGATAAGATCCCCTACGTCGACAGCGTTTGGGATGTTGTCCATACGTTTATCCGTATCCCGGCCGGGGCCATCGTCGCCTATGCGGCAACGACGGATCTTGACCCGAGCATCGCTATCCCGGCAACCCTCGTTGGCGGCGGGCTCGCATTTGCCTCGCATGGAACCAAGGCTGCTGCCCGTATCGGGGCGAATCTTTCACCCGAGCCTGTCTCGAACTGGGTCCTTTCGCTAGTCGAAGACGCGATCGCCTTCGGCGGGGCACTACTCGCCGTTTTTGCGCCGATCATTATTGCTACGATCCTCGGCATTTTCGCCATCGTATTTCTGTGGTTCTTTCCGAAAGTGTTCAGAGCGATCAGACGCCTTTTCATTGCAACCGTAGGCTTCATTCGCGGCGACTCTTTTGAGACAGTTGCTCGAAAGGCAGGCTAACGATATGATCCTTGCCTTTCGAATGCTGGCCCTTATCCTCGTCGGCCTGGCCGGATATTTCCTGTGGGCCGACAACAACGATTGGGCCTTTGGCTGTTTCGTGTTGGGTGTGTGCAGCTACTTTTTGGGGATGCGTTTCCAGCTGAAAGCCCGTCTCGCCGGCAAGGAGGCAGCCGAACAGCCATCTGCCGGATCAGACCGAGCCTGAAGGCCCGGGCAATAGGAAATCTTGAGTAAATTGCCTCCGGGAATTAAGATGGTCTTGTGGGCGGGATCAAAGATCTTCTCGAAAACAACAAGCTCTGGTCAAGACGCGTCGCTGCCGACAACCCGAGCTTCTTTGCCGACCTCGCAGGCCAGCAGAATCCCGATTATCTTTGGATCGGATGTTCGGACAGCCGTGTTTCGGCGAATGTGATCGTCGATCTGGCACCGGGTGAGATATTCGTCCATCGAAACGTCGCCAACCTCGTCAATCACACCGATATGAATTGCCTGTCGGTGATCCAGTTCGCTGTCGAAGTGCTTTGCGTAGAACACGTTATCGTTTGCGGCCATTACAATTGCGGGGGCGTGGTCGCGGCCGTTGATGAAGAGCGCCATGGCCTGATCGACAACTGGCTGAGGCACATCCGCGACACCGCAAATCTTCACGCCGCATTCCTCGAATCGATTGACGATCCGGCCAAGCGCATCGACAAACTTTGTGAACTGAACGTCGCCGAGCAGGTCGTGAACGTCGGTGAAACGACGATAGTGCTCGATGCATGGGATCGCGGGCAGGAACTTTCGGTCCATGGCTGGATATATGGCCTCAAAGACGGCCAGATCCGCGATCTCGACATCTCGATCAGCGGTAATGACGATCTCAAGAATTTACGCGACCGCTTGCTCTTCCATGACGAACGCCGTGGTGCGGTTCGCGCATCAAATTAGCTTCAGTATGAGCCTGTTTACGGTTACTAAATTTGCAATCGTTTGTCTTTCAGCGATCGTTGGACTGGCAGGGGCAGGCAACGCACAGATGTCCCGAAAGCCGTCGCCGACCCGCGAACCTAAAGGTGTGATGGATCACAAACCGGATTCACCCCGGAACAGCCTGTCGCGGGTCGGGTCGCAGGCCGATTTCGACAAGATCCGACGGGTCTATCACCCGGATACGCCATACGCGATCCCGCACGCCATGTTCGTGATCGACCGGCGGGCCAAGAACAAGGTATTTTTCGTCAACTCCCAGAAATTTCGCTTTCATAAGGACTTTCTACTTGCCACATATCTGGTGCCGCGCGGAGCCGATGTCTTCAAACCCATCTACGTCGACACCGACCGGAGATTCATCGTTGGAACCATCGCCTTCCAGAAGACCGTTGATAAGTTCACATGGGAATTGTGGGAAGGCGACCTCGCAACTGCCGAGATCATCAAGCAAGCCGACACGGCCATAAATAAAGCATTCTTTCAGAAGGTCTTCTTTAAGCCGAATTCGATCCGCCAGGAAGATGTAACGGCCGATCTCGGCATCGAGCGCGTCCTACAGGACGAACTCAATCGCAACCAGGCCTATCTCGCCCTCAACACAGGTTCAGCGGTCGGCCGTATTCACATCATCGACAAACTTGACGATACCGTCGAGATCGGCGACAACGAGATCATCGTGCTCAAGGAATTGCCGATCACGCTGCCGCCCGTTCGGGGCATCATTATCGCTAAACCGTCATCGCCCCTTTCGCATATCAATATTCTTGCGAAGGGTTGGAACGTGCCGAATGTGTATATCAAAGACGCCGACAGACTCTTTCGCGAATACGACACCTTCGTTTACAAGTTGGAGGCCAACCTGACCGACTATTCGCTGCGGCGGGCGTCAATGGACGAGGTTCGGGAAGAATTCATCTCCCCCGATCAGCAGATACCGCCTGCCGACCTAAAAACGACCAAGCTTACTGGCCTCGGTGAGATGAGGAAAAGTGACAGCATCCGGTTTGGATCAAAATCCGCAAATCTCGGTGAGATGATCTATCGCAAGATCAGCGGAATTGCGATCCCGGATGGATTTACGGTCCCGTTCTACTGGTACGACAAGTTCATGAAGGACAACGGATTCGACAAGATCATGGACGGGCTCAGCGAGGATCTCGATTTTGTCCACAACCCTCGCTACCGCAGGCAGAAGCTGGATGACTACAGGGCTGCGATCCAGGGCGGCAAATTTGACCCAGAACTCCGCTCGGCTGTGATCCAAAAATGGAAGACGCAGCTTGCGGGAAAGCCGGTATTTATCCGCAGCTCTTCAAATTCGGAAGACCTGCCCAATTTCAGCGGCGCCGGGCTCTATTCGAGCGTACCGAACGTGATCGAAGAAGAGAAACTGATCGATGGCATCAAGCGCGTATGGGCATCGCTATGGAAGTTCGAGGCCTATGAAGCACGTGTACGCAACTACGTCAGCCAGCAGGATGTATATATGTCGGCTCTGATCCAAGTCGGGGTTGATATGGACAAGGGCGGCGTAATGATCACCAAAGACCCCTTTGATGAGCGAAATCGGAACGCGGTCTATATCAGCGCTGTCTGCGGCCATAATTCGAAGGTCGTGGACAACACGGGCATCCCCGAACAGATCCTGTTCAACCCCCGGTCGAATTCGGTTGTCGTCATGACCTTATCGCAGCAGGAAAATGCTCTCGCGTTTGATGAGGACGGCGATCTAAAGGAAACTGTCGATCGCTGCGCGGCTGCTCAGAAGCGTGTACTCACAGATCTGCAGGCCCGCAACCTTGCCAAGGCCGCGATAAAGATCCGTACGGCATTCGGCGGAAAGGCCGAACAGGACATAGAATGGGGAATACTGAACGGAAAGATCTATGTCGTCCAGTCACGTCCTTATATCGATAAGACCAGGTAGAATTGATCCCTATGTATAAGATAGTAGCCGTATTCTTTGCCCTGACGTTTTTTATCGCCTGCAACGATGCCGCCAAGCCGATAGCGCAGAGCAATTCGCCTGCGTCATCGACACCGGATAAGTCGCAAACCGCCATTGCCCATTCGTCGGACAAAAAGGCTCCGGCGGTACCCAACCAACCCTCGACGGGCAGTAAATGGACTGCGAGCGGCGACCCGATCGATACAACAAAATTGGATGCAGCGATCACAAAAGCTCAAAAAGCCGCGTCGGATAAGCCGAATGATCCGTCGGCAAAGAAAGCCCTCGCAACCGCCTACTATGAACGCGGCGTCGCGCTGACCGATGCCCGGCAATACGCGTCAGCTCTCGGCGATTATCGCAAGGCGGTCAAGAATGACCCGTCGAACACCGAAGCCAAAGAATGGATCGACAAGATCACGATGATCTACGACAGCCTTGGGCGTCAGGCTCCGAAAGAAGGCGAAGAGCCTCCGCCGTTGCCTATGAAAAAGACGTAGCGCGACAGCGCTGCTGATCAGTTGTTAGGGCAGTGGTCGCGAACTCCGGAGTGGGCCCCAACTAGACAAACAAAGCCCTATCTCACTAAACTATGTCTTTTGTTTAACGCAAGGACGGCTCACAGGAGCAGCAACATTTTGGTTTTATGGCAATTTCTGCAAACGATATAAGAAAAGGAATGGTGATCCTTCACGAAGGCTCACCCGTCAAGGTGATGGATTTCCACCATCACACTCCCGGAAATCTGCGGGCAATGGTACAGGCGCGGCTTCGCAATCTGCTCACTGGCAACTCCTTCGAGTTTCGCTTCCGTTCGAACGATACGCTTGAACGGGTTGTTCTCGAACAGCAAAAGATGGAGTACCTGTATTCGGACGGAAGTCATCACCATTTCATGAACAATCAGAACTACGAGCAGGTCGCCCTGACCGAGGAAGAACTCGGCGACGCCGCGCAGTGGCTGATGCCCAACCTTACTATCGAAGTAGAGTTCTATAACGGCACGCCGATCGGTGTTACTCTGCCGATGTCGATGGAGTTGACAGTTACCGATACTGAACCGGTCCTCAAGGGTGCAACGGCTTCCAACTCGAACAAGCCGGCGACCCTCGAGAACGGCGTTTCTATCTCGGTCCCGCCATTTATCGTGGTGGGTGAGAAGATCCGCGTCAACCCGGCCGAATCAAAGTATATCGAACGCGTGAAATAGCGTTTGTGCAGTCAAAAGTAAAAGGTCAAAAGTCAAAACCGCGGACTTTTTACTTTTTACTTTTTACTTTTGACCATGTTCATTCTCTACAGCATCCTGTTAACGCTCGCCTCGATCATTCTCCTGCCGAGGTTCGTCTTCGATGCGATATTCAAGGGGAAGTATGCGGCCGGGTTCAAGCAGCGTCTCGGTTTTGTACCGAGGCTGCGACCGGACGGCCGCAAGGTCGTCTGGCTCCACTGCGTCTCCGTTGGCGAGGCCAATGCCGCACGCCCGCTCGCCCAGACTATAAAGGCCAGGTTTCCGAACATACGGCTTATCGTCTCCACCACAACACGAACCGGCCAGAACCTCGCGAAAACGATCTTTGCCGACACGGCCGAACTGATCTTCTATTTCCCTTTCGACTGGCGCTCAACGGTGCGGCGGTCCCTCCGCCGGCTTTCGCCGTCGGTCGTGCTGCTGATGGAGACGGAGATCTGGTTCAACTTCATTCGCGAGGCCAGCAAAAATAAGACCCGACTCGCGATCGTCAATGGCCGGGTTTCCGAGCGTTCGTTCAAAAGGTTTGGGATCGTAAAAGGTTTTGTAAAAAGGGTGTTGGGCTATTTGGATCTTGCCTTGATGCAAGAGAATGCCGATGCTACCCGCCTGATGGCTCTCGGAATAAGGGCAAGCAAGGTCCGGGTCACGGGCAATCTGAAGTTCGATCACGATCTCGACGAATCCGAAACTGCATTTACATCAGAGCTTCGCGAGCGTTTCCGCATCTCATCAGATGCCCCGCTTATCGTCGCGGCAAGCACTCACGAACCAGAGGAAAAGATCGTACTGGATGCGTTCAAAGAATGCTGGAAATCGGCGGGTTCGCGGCTTCCGCGGCTGATGATCGCCCCGCGCCATCCCGAGCGGTTCAATGCCGTTGCCGATCAGATCCGAGGCTCCGGATTCGCGTGGACGCGAAGGTCCGACCCAGTGTCGGCAAGGGATTCCGAGGCCGAGGTGATCCTGCTAGACAGCATCGGTGAACTGCGATCGGCCTATCCGTTGGCCGAGGTCGTCTTCGTTGGCGGAAGCCTGATTCCGCACGGCGGGCAGAGCGTATTCGAGCCTGCCGCCGCCGGCAAAGCGATGATCACCGGCCCGCACACCGCCAATTTTTCGGCGGCAGTAAAGGAATTTCTCGAAAGGGACGCACTAGTGCAAATTGCCGACGGAAGCGATGCGAAGATGGCCGCAGAACTTGTCGCGGCGATCCGGGAGATACTTTCCGACCAGGCCCGGCTCACATCGCTCGGATCGGGCGCATTGGCCGTCATGGTACACAATAGAGGAGCCGTAGATCGCACGATCGAGTATCTGAACCCGTTCCTACGGGGCTAAGAACCGGATGACAGCCGTCTTTTGTGTATTTGCCGGATTGCTCGTGCTGCTCAGTCTCCACTCGCTGAGGGGCGGGATCCGCTTCTTCAGCTATTGCCGGCGATCAGTAAACTCAGAACCGCCCGCGAATACACCCTTTGTCAGCGTAATAGTGCCCTGCCGCGGCCTTGAGGACGGGCTTTCGGGCAATTTGTCTTCGCTTTTTAGATTCGATTATCCGGAATACGAGATCGTCTTTGTGATCGATGATGCAGCGGATCCGGCCAGATCGACGATAGAAAACTTGATGGCCGCCGGCGACCGTCCGGCAAGGCTGGTCGTCGCCGAAAAGGCGATCAGCTCGAGCCAAAAGGTCGAGAATCTCCGTGAAGCTGTTCTTCACATCTCAGAAAGGTCGATGGCCTTTGTTTTCTACGATTCTGACGCGCGGCCGCCCTCGGGATCGCTCAGGCATCTTGTTGCCGCTCTCCATGATGAAAAGGTCGGCGCCGCGACCGGCTACAGATGGTTCCTTTCCAAGAGGCCGACTTTGGCAACCGAGCTGAGATCGGCATGGAACGCCTCGATCGCGTCGGCACTCGGCCCGAATACGCATTCGAATTTCTGCTGGGGCGGCTCGATGGCCATTCGACGCGACACGTTTGACCGGCTCGGGATCCGGGATAGCTGGGCGGGCACGCTCTCAGATGATTTTGCGGTAACCAGGGCTATAAAGGCCGCCGGGCTTGATATCGCCTTCGTTCCAAAGGCGCTTACGGCCACCTTCGGAAGGTGTACATTTGCCGAACTGCTCGAGTTTACGACCCGCCAAATGAAGATCACCAGAACCTACGCACGCGGACTTTGGCTTCTTTCGTTCTTTGGATCGGCGCTGTTCTGCGCGGTCATGCTCGCAGCGATCGTGCTGCTATTCACTGCAAAACCATTGGGCCTCACCTTCAACGCCGCATCAGCAACACTATTCGCGATCTCGATCTGCAGTACGGCCAAGGCATGGCTTCGGCTTAAAGCTGTTTCGTTCGTCTTGACCGATCACCGTGATGCGGTCGAGCGGCAGTTCTGGAGCCAGAATACGCTTTGGGCGCTTACGCCTGCCGTGTTTCTTTACAACTCGATCGCGGCTGCCATTTCGCGGCGGATCACGTGGCGAGGCACGTCCTACATATTGAAATCCCCGACCGAAACTGTCATTATTGCGGATTAGGCAGTGATGACCGAAGAGAAGATCGCACAGCAGCAGCCTACGAGTCCATACGACCTCTGGCCGGATGATCCGGCAGATCGGGAACCGGCCGTGGTGTCGCCATTCGAAACGACCCCGGTCGATCCGTTCGCACCTCCGGTGAATGATCAACCGCCGTTCGAGACTCCCTTTGTCGCGTTTTCCTACACCCCGGAGCCAGTCGAGGAAACGGTCAGAAAAAGCGGCCTGGCATGGTCGGCCGGCATCGCGTTCTTTGGTTCCGTCGCCTTCATGCTTTTCATCGGTTGGCTCGCAGACCTTCTATTTGGAAGCTCGCCTTGGGGAATAGTCATCGGCATTGTCCTGGGAGCCGTCATTGGTTTTATGCAGTTCTTCCGGATCTCATCTCAGATCTTCAATACCAAGAAAGACCTCCCCCAACAACGCCCCCTGCTTTCCCGCGCCGAGGACGACAAATAGCCGCTCGCTTTTGAGTTTTGCCTCGAACAACGATAAGATGTAAGTTTCGCAATGAGCGAAGACTTTGATCTTTCGACAACTGACGAGCAGCCGCGGCCTATCCGTGCCCGGGGCATTCTCATCGCAATGTCATTTATCGTTATCGCGATGGCCATCGCGGGAGCTGTCTATGGCGGAAGGCAATTTGCATTCGGCGTGATCTTCGGCGGCATTCTGTCGTTCGTGAACTTTGTATGGCTTGACCGGTCAACAAAGGCGATCTTTCGTGAGAACGCAACAACATCAGCCGCCGTCCTGGCGCTGAAGTATATTCTGCGTTATGCGGCACTCGGAACGGTGATCTGGCTGGTTCATATTACCGGAGCTTTTCCCGTCGCGGCAGTGATACTTGGGCTTGGGACATTTGCGTTTGCGGTGGTCGTTCAGGGGTTGAAGAATATTTTTACGAGCACTTTTTAGAAGGGATTTTAAGATGCTTTTATTAGCGGAAGGCGGCCATCACGTTCCATTGATCGTTGAGTTCATCAACCACTATCTTGGTACGCCCGTATATAACTTTCAGAAGGCGTACACGGAGCCTTTGTGGAACAAGTACGTGTTCTCACACTTTGGCACAACGGCCGAAAAGGCCTTCGGCCCGTACACCGTCGAGAACGCGATCCCCTGGTACACGATCATGTTCGTGATCGCCTGCATTCTGACGGTGATCATTGTCAGTCTGTTGAAGGGCAAACTCTCGTCGGACGACCCAAAAGAAGGGCAGCTTACGCTTGAGGCCGGATATCTCGCGGTGAAGGACATGATCTCAAGCATCATCGGCGATCACGGTGCGCGCCACTTCCCGGTCGTTGCAACCTTCGGGATCTTGATCCTCGTTTCGAACCTGATGGGCCAGTTTCCCCTTTTCATGTCGCCGACAGCCTCGGTGAATGTGACCTTTGCCCTCGGGATCTCGTCGTTTGTTTATTACAACTACATAGGTATCAGCGAGAACGGACTTTTCGGCCATATCAAGCACTTTGCCGGGCCCAAGCTGCCGGCGCTGATGCTGCCGATCACGGCCCTGATCTTTTTCATCGAACTGATAAGTAATTCGATCCGCCCGTTCACACTCGGCGTGCGACTGTTCGCCAATCTATACGCCGATGAGCAGGTGTTCATGCAGATCACGAATCTTGCGCCGCCGTTCACACACTTTATCGTACCGCTTGTGCTTACACTGCTCGGAGTTTTCGTTGCGTTTGTGCAGGCTTTTGTCTTTACCCTGCTCTCGATGATATATATCGGCGAGGTTTCGCATGCTCCGCATGACCATCATGAGGACGAGCACGTCGAGGGCCACACCGAGGCCGTGGCGGCCCCGGCAGTTTAGGCACCATTTAGGATCTGTCGCCAATGGCGGCAAGAGTTGGAAGAAGCGTTAGATAGCATATGCCCGCACGCTACAGGCGGCGTGGACTCTTTGGGAGTATAAAATCCACGCAATACCGGAAGCGAGGCGAACTCATACAAGCAACGCTCTTCCTTTAGAAAACAAAAGGAGAATACAAATGAAAAGAATGAAATATATCGTGTTCGCGACCCTCGCGATCGCTCTTATGTCGGTAGCGGCGATGGCACAGGCCGGTGCCGCTGACAACGAATCGACCGTCAGCGCGGCGAAAGCCATCGGCGGCGGCATCGGCTTCGGTCTTGCCGCTGGTCTTGCAGGTATTGGCCAGGGTCTCGTCGGTTCGCGTGCGGCTGAGGGAGCGGCCCGCAACCCGGGAGCCGCGGGAACTGTTCAGACGATGATGATCATCGCGCTCGCTCTGATCGAATCGCTCGTTCTGTTTGCTTTGCTTATCGTATTCGTTAAGCTCTAAACAGCGCTTTGTACTTAACAGCTTTGGAAGGCGTTATCCTCTGTTCGGGATGGCGCCTTTCGCTTTCTGATGCTTCAACACCGCCCGACCAGGTTGTGTGCTATGCTTTTTATTGCAACTTAGGGCTGGATTTTACGTTCTAAAAATTAATGGTTAACGACGTTGCAGGGAAACTGATCGCTGATAAATATCGAGTCGAAAGCCTTATTCGCGAGAGCGAGTCGGGCGACCTCTATGCCGCGCGCCACGAGGTGCTCGATAAACCGGTTACGCTCAAGATCCTCCCGGCAGCCTTCGCGGTAGATCAGCGATGGGTCAAACGATTTCTCAGCGAAGCCCGAGCGGCATCGACGCTTTCCCATGACGGCATACTCAATATCACCGACTTTGGGACCGATTCGAGAGGCGTTTCATACGCCGTCTTCGACCCAATTGAGGGTAATACACTTGCCAAGTTGAATAGCAGCGAGGAGCCTATCGACGAGAAGCGGGCCATAGGCCTTGCCCGGCAAATTGCGGCCGCCGTTGCCGCGGCCCACTCCAAGAATGTCGTCCACGGGCGTCTCGAGCCCAATAGCGTTTTCGTTGGCGAGGGTGATGTTGTCAAGGTATATGGTTTCGGCGCGGACCCCTTGACCGTTCCCCGCGATGCCGATGTACGCTACCTCGCTCCCGAGCAGTGCAATGGGTACCCTTCGGCCGACGCCCGGTCCGATGTCTATTCGCTCGGTGTCATGATCTATGATCTGCTCGCCGGTGTAGTTCCCTATGAAGGAACCACCCCGGCGGACATTCTGGCCCGGCAAAACAGCGAGCCGCCTCCGCCGCTTTCCGCATTCCGGCGCGACCTTCACCCCGAGATCGAGCCGATCGTCTTGAGCTCGATGGCCATCGATCCGGATCGACGTTATCCGAATATGGAGGCTTTTGCCGAAGACCTTGACACACTGGCCGCACGCCTGGGCTCGCCGGTCGCGAACCAGGCTGCCGCTGCCGCCGTCGCCGGCCCAAAAAGAAATGTATGGCAGACGGCTATTTTTGTGTTTATCGGGATCGCGATCTTCGCCGGCGCGCTGATCTACGCAACGGCGGTTAGGCAAACGGATCCGACCCAGAATCTACAGGCCGATGCAGGCAGCCTGCCGGTTCAGCCGATCGGCCCTGCGACCGGGGCTCAGGAAGAAAGTCTCGCTAAGCTTCCGGCGCTGACCGATGCCGAGATCATGGCTACCTCCGCACAAGGTGCCGATATGCTCCCCGGCGGCGATGGTTTCAACGCATGGGCGAACGGCGGTATACCTCCTGCCGGTGCTCCGTTGGCCGGTTCGATGCCGGGCGTTCCGTCAGGCGGTGGTTTGGTTCCGCCGACAGGCTATGTTCCTCCGGGCGGACAACTATATACGGTTGGGGATGGTCAAAGCCAATTCATGCCTGATAATACGGGCGCCGTGGAGATCATCAATTACACAATTAATCCGGCGACCGGACAATGTATAAAGATCCCTTCGGGCGAGATATTCCCTTGTCCCGGAACGAAGGCTCCGGCAAAAGCAGCACCGACACCAAATCCTCCAGCCTCTAACACCGCAACGCAGCCGACGCCGGAACCAACACCGGCAACGCCGACGCAGAAGCCGATGGCAACGCCGCCGCCAAAAACAAAGCCGGGCGAGACCGAGAAGAAACCAGCCGCGACGACACCGAAAAGCGGCACCGAGAAGAAAACTGACGAACTGCCGGACGAGTCGAAACCGTAGCTACTTTGCGGTCAATAGCCGGACGATCTCGCCATTTCCAGCCGCCTTCGCAATGCTCAGAGCCGTATTCCCAGACCGGTCTCGAATATCTGTTTTCACTTTTGCCTTCAAGAGAGCCTGGACGATCTGATGGTCCCCTTTCTCGACGGCGGCTATCAAAGGAGTACGACCGAGTGCATCGCGTCGATCTAGATCGATCCTGCGAAGTGCCGCCGCCAACTTTCGCTCAGCGGCTTTTCCCAGCGGGTCAGTCTTGATTGCAGCCGCGAGCGTTGGGATCATTACCCTTGCATGGACGAAGGCCGCGACTGCATTCGCATTACCATTCCTGATCGCACGAAAAATAGGAGCTTCACCGGACGCTGCGGAATTGGGATCGGCCCGCGAAAGCAACGCGAGCGTCGTTAGAAATTGATCATATTCGACCGAATAGTCCAGGGCGGTCAGTCCCTCCTTGTCCCTGACATCGGTTCTGACACCCGCGGCGAGGAGCTTCGAAACCAAAAGATCGTTGTTGAATCTAGACGCACGTATCAGCGCCGTTTCACCGGAGGCGCTTCTAGATTCCGCATGCTGCCGGTCGATGAAGGCAAGTTCAAAGGAATGGAACTTCGTCCGGCTCGCCATGTAGAACAAGTACGACTCGCCGTTCGAGTCGAATTCGACCGGAGCCCTGGGCATGATGCTGAACTGATAGGCCTCGCCATAGTAGGCGACTGCCATCATGAACGTCGCCGAGTTTCTGTATGGCCGCAGGTCTGGCGGAATATCTCGAAATCTCAGATTCCCCTCGATCAGGTATCGCCAGACCATATCATGCCGTGGCATCGCATCCGGATCGTAGCCCGACCAGGCGTCCCGATAGGTCTGTCCCCATTTGTCCTTATGATCCAGATCTGCGCGACGTTCTGCCAATATCGCCAGAGGTGTGCCCTTTTCACTTAACCCGGGTACCGGTCGTGTAGTCAGGAAAAGTGCAGTTGAACCAAAGTCATTTGTCGCATTAATATCTGCGCCCGCGTCGAGCAGATGGATCAGGGTCGGCGCGACGCCCTCAAAGCTCTTGTTCGTTTCTGGGCGAAGGACGCGATGGATGCATGGCTGACCGAAGCGGTCCTTAGTATCAGGCGAGATGCCTAGTTTCAGGAAGCGTTTGATCGTTTCCAGATTTGCCTCACCGCAGGCGCGGAGGAATTTCTCCTCCAAAATCCAACGCGGAATCCGCGATGACTCTCCGAGGACTGTCACAGCAAACGCGCAAAGCAACAATAAGGGAAAACCCAGACGCATCATCGGGGAACTTCAACAGTCTTTACGATATCGGAGATCACGGCGTCGGGTATAGCTCCGTCGAGTTCCGCTTCGGCCCTTAAGGCAAGCCGATGCCGAAGCACCGGTAACGCCACGTCGCGAACGTCGTCCGGTGTAGGGAAATCGCGTCCGCGGATGGCTGCCAGCGCCTTTGAGCAAAGAAGCAATGCGACCGATGCCCGGGGACTGGCGCCGTACAGAACATTGGGATGCGTACGGGTCTTCCTGACGATCTCGACAACATATTTTTGGATGCCGGGTTCCATCCGCATTGCCCGCACTTCGGCCCTGCAATGCTGGACCACCGTGGCATCCGAAAGCGGTACGATCTCGACATTCTGCAGGTGTCGGGAGTTGAAACCGGCATCCCAGCGGGCGACGATCTCCTCTTCATCGGTCTGAACGGGATAGTCGATGAGGATCTTCATCAGAAAGCGGTCCAATTGCGCCTCAGGCAGCGGATACGTGCCTTCATACTCTATCGGGTTCTCAGTCGCGAGAACCGTAAAAAGCGGCGAGAGTGGGTACCGCTCTCCGTCAATGGTGGTTTGCCGCTCTTCCATTGCCTCGAGCAAAGCTGCCTGCGTCTTTGGCGGCGTACGATTGATCTCATCAGCCAGAAGAATGTCGGTGAAGATAGGCCCGTGCCGAAGACTGAACTGCGACGTCTGCATGTTAAAAACATTCGTTCCGGTAATGTCCGAAGGCATCAGGTCGGGCGTAAACTGTATTCGCGAAAATTGTGCCCCAACGATATGCGCGAGGGTTTTGACAGTGAGGGTTTTCGCCGTGCCCGGAACCCCTTCGATCAATGCATGGCCTTCGGCCAGCAAGGCGACAAGCAGTTGCTCGACGACATCGTCCTGGCCGACGACCGTCTTACGAAGCTCGTTAAGGATATGTGAAACGGTAGAAGGCGTATAAGTCAGCATTTATGAAAAGAGGTCGTAAAAGGTCTTGATCGCCAGTAGGATGACAGCCGTAAGAAATATTCGTCGCAGCCACTCCTCGTTCAGTCGTGTCGAAAGATAAGCGCCCGCATAGCCGCCCGCGAACATCGTGATGCCAAGGATCAGGCCGAGCTTGTAGTCCACTAAACCTTGCCACATAAAGATCACCGTTGCAATCAACGAAGAAAACAGGTTGATCAGCTTGGTCGATGCAACAGCTTCGACATACTGCATACCGCCGACACCGACCAAAACTGCCGTCAGCATCGTCGTGTAGCCGCCGCTGAACAGGCCGCCGTAGATCCCGAGGACGAACGTCAGAAGAAGCACCGCCGGCACTGCCAGATGCCCTTTGATCGGCTCTTTTGGCGACCGAATGATCATGAACAAAGCGACAACGATCATTGCGACGGAAACTATCATTTTCAATGTCTCGCCGCCGATCACCCCGACCAGCGCCGCACCGATCCCCGAAGCAACCACGGTAATTGCGATCAAAGGAGTGGTTCTCCGAATGTCGATACGCCCCGCGCGTAGGAAAGGGATCGAGCTCCCGACTGACATAAAGACCAAGCCGAACATATTCGTCGCTACCGCGATCTTCGGGTCGATACCGAGCTGGAACATTGCCGGAACTGTGATCAGCGAATTGCTGCCCGTAACGACCCCGATGGCGCTCGTCACAAAGAAGATCACTACCAGAAGAATGATGGACAAGCTCGTCATTCGCTCAGTTCCCCGCCCTCCCCGTTCGCGTTAGCCCGAGTTTCCGCTCTATCGCGCGAAGATCCGCCGCCAACTTCAGCGTCTCGCGTCGGCTTGTCGGCCCGCCAAAAGTTATATCCTCGCAGCGATGAAGGATCTCAGCGACCTGGCCCGCCTCAAGACCCGTCCTCTCGGCTATCCGGGCCGCAAGGTCCTCGACCTTTGCTGTTGAACTGTCCAGCCCGTAGAGCCTCGATACACGGCGTCGAAACTCTGAGTATAGATTCTCGATCGCCAGATCGTAGGCCTTTGTCCGGTGCTGGAGATCGGACATCGCCGCGACATATTCGAGCTTTGACAAGCGGTCCGGCTCAGCTTCCGGTATTGGCCGCGCAAACCGCCTGCTCCGCGAGAAAAATACGAGCCCGACAATAACGATCAATTGAATGAAGATCGCCACGACCGGCGTTCCCGAGAAGAACTGCAGAAATCTATTGCTGTTGGCACCGAATCCTTGATGATATTCGTCAAACGCGACCGTGCCGTCAGTGGATACCAGATTGAGAGCAAGCTGGGCGTTGTCGACAAGATCGATCCCGCCGTTTGAAATAATGAACGGGTCGGCCAGATAGACTATCTCGCCATCTCCGTAAGGAACGGCTACCACGAGATTCGATCCCGTCGCTCCAAGATGAACCACGGGGCCAAACTGACTTGGCGATTCGACCGACGGTTTCGACTCGGCCCCAACAGCCGGCGGATCGGTCCGGAAAGTCGCTATCTCTTCATCATCATCATCGACCGATCGTTCGAACTCGACCGATGCCGCAAATCTGGAAGCCTGGACGGCATTGACATCTTGCGTGAAAAGGGTCGGCTGCACGGGCTTTGTCGCGGGTGTCGTACCGATCATCTGCTTCTGGTCGGAGGGATCGGCCGTATAGATATCGGGGTTCAGGGCGTTCACGATATCTATCCGCCACGTCGCGGATGTCGTCATCAGCCCCTTTGGCGGCTCTCGGTCGACAACGACCAGCCGCCTTCCGGTCGCTACCCAACGGAGAAGATCATCGATCTCCGGATCCGTGAATTGGTGTCGGAGATTCCCGGTGATCACAAAAACATTCGGTGCTTTATCACCAGAAGTGATCAGCGCGGCCGGCGGCTCGCGCCATTGCAGCGGACGGCGTCCGGTCTCAGCCAGGAGCGTAAAAAATGCCTGTGTACCGGTCGAACCAGAATTGAAGGTCGAGCGGTTGGGTGAAAGCTCGCTGTCTGGTGTCTTCTCTTTCCGGGTGTATGACGCCGCGTTCAGGCCGATCAGGATCACTCCGAACAGGATCAGAACAACAAAAATGACCAGCCTCTGTTTCATTTTGAAGCCCGTCCTGCGTTCGAAAGCATCCTGAGATAGTTGGCGCGAAATTCTTCCCAATCACTCACATCCGCCGCCCTGAAACCGTACCAGTTATTCTCAAAACTAAGCGTCAACGCACGCAGGTGCTCAAATATCTCGTTGCTGTTTCTGACATCGCGCAAATAGTCGCGATTTGTCTTATGCCGCGCCAGCCGTAGGACCTTTCGATCGGCCATATCGCACAAAGCGGCGATGTACCCTTTGCGGATCGCCCCGCGCAAATTTCCAGCCCTCGCAAGACTCTCAGCCTCGCTAAAGATGTCCGACGCCGACTCATCACGACTGATCCTCTCGCCGAGGATCACGCGATCGGCATCGTCTTTGCCCTTCGCCCATCCAAAACCACGCCGGACGAACGGCGCGAATCTGTAGATGAGGAACGCGATCAAAGCTATCACGGCAGTCAGAATGACGATCTGAAGTATAAATTGCAGCGAGCCGATCCCGCTCGACGGCGAGCGCTCGGATTCGGGCGCCGGCGGGAACGTGCGGGCGAGCCATTCGAGAAACTCGCGCCACCATTTTTCCATCCTGCTCTCTGCCTTCGGCTCCGGCTTTCTATATTCTTCGCGCCCAAGGATCTCAGCGAGCTTTTGCTTGTCCTCGTCCTTTGAGCGGGCCTTGGCCGAGGCCTTTTGACGGATCTCAACGGCTACCGTGATCGCCAACAGACGTTCGCTGACCTCGGAAAGGATCGCTGTTCGTTTTGACCCGTCCGTTTGATCTGAAAGTTCTTTTAATTTGGCATGGAGCCATTTATTGTCAGTTTCGACGCTTCCCCCGGGCAATTCGATAGTTTCGTTTGCCGGAACGTCCCTCTCGATCGACCGCACGAGGGCCCGCTCTTCTTCAGGGGTGGATACCCCAACTCGCCTAAGCAACTGCTCGACGCCGACCCGGGCAGATCCCAACCGACCGATGTAGTTCTGTGGCGTAACAGCGAGCACGCTCGTCGTGGATATCAGGAGTACAACGAGCAGCGAGCAGAAGGTGGCCTCTTTAAATGATTTCATCCCTTGTCCGATCAATCTTAGCAAGAAAACTCGATGATCTGGATGTTGACGATCAAAGCAGGGGGTGATCGCTATTCGATAGTGCAGTTGAAATCCTGGAAAGTGGAGAATCTATCTGAACCGTGGTCGATCGCAATATCGCGTCGAACGTGGTCGATATGAACGACCGACATCAAAAGTGTCGCGTGCTGATCGACAAGCCGCAGGCTGAGGTCGCGGCCCGAGATGTCTCGGCCAGCAAGGTCCGACAACAGATAATGCACCGATGCAAAGCCCGGCACGCTCCCAAGTTTGACCCTTGAAAGCAAACCGGTCGATGAAAATATTTCGAGCTCGGGCTGACCGCTTGTTCCTTTGTCATCAATGTTGATCACACAGATAACTTCGTCGCGGACGATCTTACCGCTTCCGATTTCCAGTCGGGCCCCCGATGTAATGTAATCGGTCGCTATGCCGCCGCGCGGTGCTTGTCGCTGATATCCGCGGGCTGCGGCCAAGCCCGGGCGGAAGTGTGTGAAGGCGAAGGCTTTCCATTCCGGCACAAGCAGTTCGACCTTCATCAATGTGTGATTCGACGTCGGTGCGATCGCAAGCGATAGGCCGCCCGAAAAATCCGCGGGAAGGCCGAGCCGCGATGAATCGATCACGCAACTTTGCTGACCGCCTAATTTCAGTACACCGTTTTGGATCTGTTTTGCGGGTATTCCGAGTCGCGACTGATCAGGATCGTTCATCATTTGCCATGGGACGTTTCCGAGCTTGTCGACGATAAACGGGCGCAGCCAAAGGAACTCCTCTATCGGAGCTCCGGAACTCAAGTGAAATTTCGATTCCAGCGTGATGCCGCCGATGCGCTTTGAGTTGAAAACAAGCGGCGTGTACAGAATATTCTTAGCCTTGAAACGGCCGGCCGAGTCGATAGGTACTTTGGGCGGCGACGGATCATATGGACTTTGATGGATCGGATGTTCGATGCTGAACCGCTTTCGTTCCGGGTGCCTGATCATCATATAGGCAAAATTCTTAACCGAATCGGCCTTGTTCGTAACGACGATCGTGCCCCCCTCATTAGTGAGCATTGTTTGTTCGGCAGTCGTGCCCGGATCCTTCTCCCCGAATACGGACTTGGTGTCCTTGAGGAGTTCGCCGCGACGAAGATCCAGCAGCAGCGATGCCCCCGGCTTTAGCTGATAGCCGATACTTTTTAGCCGCTGGCCGACGGGATCGAATATCGAAATGCTGCCTGAGCTTCGCTGTCTATACGGGTTAAAGACACTAAATATGCACTCATACTCCCTCAGCGGCGGAAAGGGCATTGAATAGAAGAACGGATCGGGCTTTTGAAGCTGGACGGGATCCGGATTGGCATGCACGTTGTCGAACGAATGCTCTGTAGTCCATCGAACGAACGCCGAACTAAAAAGATCGCTCGCGTGCATCGGTGTTCTGGTGCTTGGCCGCAATCGCACCTTCAATCCGCCGAAGAATGGCTTCTGATCGCCCAGAAGTTCCCGTACCAACAAGACGGTGGTCTGCATCGCGGGAACAAATAGCCGTTTGGTCACACCGTCCGGCCCGATCGGCCGGCCCGTCGAATCAAACAGACATATCTCGTATTCGGTACGGTCGACGCCATCGTGATACCCCTTCGGGCCAACAAAGGTGTCGGATGTGAGAATGATCTCAGCCCGTACTCCGGTACCAGGGTCGTCCAGAATGAACGGGGCACAGACCTCAAGCCAACAGACTTTCTCCGGCTCTCCCTGGCTCCATACGGAGGGGCTCACGGATAACATCGGAAGGGCGCACGACAACGCTGAAAGGAACTCTCTCCTTTGGAGAACGTTTTTCATAAGCGACGGTCGCCGTTACTGCTAGCTGTGATTGGAACAATAACAGAATTTGATAGAAATAAAAACCCAACTGGAAAAGAGGTTACTTGAGACCAAGCGAAGTTATTGCGGGAGATCCGTCTGCGGAAGTGGATCCCGCGATACGTGAAAGGGCCGGCTGGAGCGGGCTGATGTATGAGCTCGGCACGTCCGGTATGTCGCCTAAACGGGCTGCCGCCATCAGCTCGATGTCATAGCCCTCTGATCTGACCCGCTCATCAACGTATAGAAGGCACAAGCCGACCATCCAAACAGGTGAAAGCAGTACGAAGCTGATCTGCCAGATAAGGTTGAAGGCGATCTCGTACCACGCCGGCACAAGGTCCGCATCGATCCCCATGACCTGTACTCCATTGGCAGCGGCGTACCACGCAAGTGGGACGTAGAGAAGAGCGAGAGCTGAATAGGCGGCCACGGTTGAGAATACAAATAACGCCGCGAGCCTGCGGACGTTGCCGCCCGCAAGACTCGCACTGCGGCCGATGGCAGCGAAAACGCCCTGGCCCTCAACCAGCATCACCTGGGGAACATACGCAAGCCGCGACGCCGCCAGAAAAAACAACCAGATCGCACCCGCGGCGACGGCCATGCCGCCGGCAAGCGAGATCAGGAAAGCCCCAACTGGGATCAGTTCGCCGATCGCCCAGAAAGTAGCTCCGACGATCACTAGCACGACCAGGGCCGAAAAATAGAAGATCGCCATGCCTATCGCACCCAGCAATAGCGTGATCAGTGCCGATGCGAAGATCAATCCACCAAATCTGCTCGCCGCGTTGCGATACGTTTCGCGGAACGTGATCGCCTCGCCAAAGAGGAGATGGCGGACGAAATTGCGCGATGCGCCGCCCATGACAACCAGTGTCGCCACAGTCTCGGTCAGCCAGATCAGGACACTCCCAAACCCTAGAAAAATAGAATACAGCGCGGTCTCAACATAGTTGCCGGAATTGCCGGGAAGAAACAACTCACGCGCGACTGTCGTCCAGATCACCGATACTAACGTGCCGACGATCACCGGCGGGGCAGCGATGAGAATAAACGTCCAAAAGTTCCTTCGGTAGAATCTGACCGCCCGGTCAATAAGGTCTCCGGCCCCAAGCGGAACCACGGCGAGGTTTGAATGTGATGGATCTTTGACGCTCATCCTTGGCCGGCCTGTTGGCAGCGATAACTTACGACACCGGGTTCAGGGTTTTCGTATCGCCGCCTTCAATTGGGCAATGCTGTCGTGAAGCTGCGCCGCATCGGCGGCATTCGGATTGAGTTTTAGATAGGTCTCGAGCGACTTGACTGCCCGCGCACGATCGTCTGTCTCGATGTGGATCATGGCCAGGATGCGGTGTGCCTCACGTAGATCGTTACCGCCATACTCGATCGCCAAATTCAGCTCCTTCTCGGCCTCACCGAACGCCTTGGTCTTTGCCAGGTTACGGCCGAGATAAAAATGGGCGATGGCCGAACGCTGGTCTAGTTTTATCACGTTGCGCAGGACTTCATCTGCCTCAGCCAAGCGGTCCATTCGAAACAAAACGATACCGCGATTCAGCATCGGCTCGAGAGCTGCCGGTTTGATCTTGAGCGCCGAGAGGAGCGATTCTTCCGCGCGTTCCAATTCATTGAGCCGCATGTATTGAACACCCAACTCGTTAAAACCATTCACAAAGAAGGGGTCTGCCTCAAGCGCCAGTTTCAGCTGCTCGATGGCTGCACGATGATCTTTCTTTGCCGATAGTTCGAGGGCCTTTGTGTAGAGTTCCACGGCCCGCTTCATATCGCCGGAGCTCCCCGCCTGTATCACACCCGGCTTGGCTCTTGTCTTCAGCTTTTCCGTCAGTCGGATCGTGACATTATACGGCTGATTCTTGCCGCTTCTTGATGAGAGAACGTCGACCACCTGATTCACGGGTTCGAAATCACGCTCGCCTTCGATCACGATCGAATAGATACCTTCTCGCAGGCCGCTGAAAATAAACTGGCCGCGATCGTCGGTCGTGGAAATAAAGTCGCCGGCGATCGGTGAGACAAGGCGGATCCCCATTCTAGCGCTCACCGGAACACCGGACGGAAGGTAAACGGTTCCCACAATGAAACTGGTTCCGCCCATTCGCGTTGCGGTGGTCTCGTTCATCGCACCGGGGAGTTGTGAAAGGGCCGTGGTCACAAGAAAGAACAGAAGCCCGGCCGATCCCGCAAAAGTGCTCACTCTGCTATTCCATCGGAAGTTCATATCCAGATCCTCCTCCGCGCCTGCAAAACAATGATAGGACAGGCGCGACGGTCATACAACAAGACCCGACCTGAGCAAATATTAAAAAAGGCGTTACCAGATATACCGGCAACGCCCCATACACTGTTTCGAACAACCGGATCTATTACCAGTTGATCCTCAGCATGATGTCAATGAGACGGCCGCCCGGGTCATTCGTCGTAGACGTGTCCTGGTAGGCCGAGCCATTGCCCATTTGTCCAAATGTCGCTCCGCCGACACCTGCC
>JAJTWY010000015.1 GCA_021463165.1 Pyrinomonadaceae bacterium
CGCGCGGGCTTCCGCAACGTGCTGAACAAAACTTTTCAGACTCTAACGAACGAATATGAAAACAATTCTAACCATTACAACTATCGCGTTGCTCGCAAGCGCGGTCGCGGCTCAGGACATCACGAAAACAAAAGTATCCGACCTCAGCTGGATCTCAGGCTGTTGGGAGGTGAGCGACAATGGCCGAATAACTACTGAACGATGGGGAAAGGCAACGGAAAATCTCCTGGTCGGTACGTCGCAGACGATCAAGGGAACGAAAAGTGTTGCCTTCGAATTTCTTCGGGTCGTAAACAACGGCCACGGCCTCGTCTATGTCGCAAAGCCCTCGAGTGCAAAAGACGAGACGGCTTTCATGGCCAAAACGGTCAGCGACAAAGAGGTGGTTTTCGAAAACCTGAAACACGATTTTCCACAGCGGATCATTTACAAACAGACAAAGCCGGACTCATTATGGGCGCGCATCGAAGGGCCAATGAATGGAAAAGAAACGGGAATGGACATCCCGATGATTCGGGTCAAGTGTGATTGATCTTGAACAGGCTCTAGACAAAAGAAAGCCGCGATCCGATCGGTCGCGGCCTTTTTTGCGTTCAGTAGCCCCTAGGTGTGATCACCCCATCCCAGTCTGCGAAGCAGACGACATTATGTTAGCTACAGGTGGAGCGGAGCGAAACCTGTGGTCAGGCGAGCGAGAATCCTCAAAGCCTGTGAAACAGGCGACACCAACACCGTGCCGCGTGTTTCACACGCTCGGAGGATCGGTCGGACCTATTCTACACGTTCCGCTTCGCTGCACGTGTAGCTACCAGAATTATCGTGTGCTGACGCACACTCCCCGATTCCACCCTCGGACGCCGATCTACGACAACGGCGCCGCGGCCTGCCGGCTCCGAACTACTTCTTCCGCGACAGGGTCATGAACGTTACCATATCGTCCTTCAACTTTTTCAATGAACGCGTTTCGATATACATCATGTGGCCCGACTCGTAGTAGGTCCACGAGATGTTCTTCTTGAGCGAAGGATCTAGATTCAGCGCTGAGATCGTATATTCCGCGGCATAAAAGGGCGTTGCCATATCGTAGTAGCCCTGAGCGAGCCATACCTTCATATACGGGTTCTTGGCCATTGCATCTTTCATCGATGTGCTCGTATCGGCATATTGATTTGTCACGTTGTAGTTCCATGGGCCCGTGATGCCGCCGCCGAGGATGTAATATTCAGTGTCGGTCTTGAAACCGAGTTCGTTGCGAACATATTGATTGAACGCAGCCGTATATGGCGGGCGGATCGCGTTCATGCTCGGGTCGCCGCCGGTTGTGCTGCCGCCGGCGTCACGGTCGATGCCTTTGAAACGGCTGTCGAGCCGTCCTGTGCTTCGCCGTTCGCTTCGCAGCAATTCCTTGTTGAATTCGCCAAGTTCCACGCGGAAGTTATTCTGTTCGATGAACGTCTTGCTCAAACCGGTAAGGCTGCTGAACTTTGTCGCGAGTGCGTCCCGCTCGCGATCCGTGAGCGAATCAATTCGCAGCATCGCGGGGCCGTATTCATTCGCGACGAACTGCCTCGCCTCCTGCGCCACCTGCTCGATGGTCTTGCTTTGCATCGATGCCGGTAGCTTCTTGTGATACCACGCCGTCGCGGTGTAGCTTGGCAGGATGAGCATCAGCGGCAGGTCATTGTTATTTGCAAAGCTGATGGTCTGAAAATTGAGTACCGTTGAGATCAGCATTATGCCGTTCAGAGCGATGCCGCGGTCAAAGAGATGATTTGAAAGTCCGGCGGTCCGCGTCGTGCCGTAGCTCTCGCCGCCGACATAGAGCGGCGACATCCAGCGATCGTTTCGAGTCAGGTACATTCGGATAAAATCACCGACAGATTCGATATCGCCCTGGACACCGAAGTATCTGGTCGCCAGCTCCGGCCTCGCTGCACGTGAAAATCCCGTGCCGATCGGGTCGATAAAGACAAGATCTGTTTCGGTTAGCCATGTCTGCTGATTATCCTCCATCTCATACGGAGGAGGTGGCATCATTCCGTCGTCGAGCATCTTTATCCGTCGCGGCCCGAGAGCACCCAAATGCAGCCAAACCGATGCTGACCCGGGGCCGCCATTGAATGCGAACATCAGCGGCCGCCCCGCCGGGGCGTTGTCGAGCGTGTAGGCCATATAAAACATCCGGGCATCGATGTCGCCCGTCTGAGCGTTCTTGAGCGGCATATAGCCCGTCGTGGCCGTGTAGTCGAGCTTTCGGCCGCCGACTGTTATCGAGTGTTTGGTCACGATCGGTGGCTCGTCTCGCAGAGGTGCGACCGTGCCGGCCGTCGCCGGGGTCGCCGTAGGCGTCCCTTGGGGATTTCCCCCGCCGCCCTGACGATTCGGCGGCTGGGCTAGGGTAATGGTGGACAGAACGAAGATAGAGCACAGAAGTATCGCTGTTTTCATATAGGTTTTGTTTTTTTGGATTCGAAGAGAGCATAACATGGAAATGGGAATACTACCGAGCCTCGTTGTGGTTTTTTGGACCCCCAGGCGGGCAAACGGCCGATTCGTCTTCTGCACCGGTTCTGCACCCGTTGTTAGACATTGACCGGGCCTCGCTTAACGGAAAAATCTTGACTGGAAATCCGATCTATGATACAGTGTTGCACAGATTGTAAGACAATATAAGGCCAATTTTAAGAAATTGTGAAAATACGTAGGGATGATCGTTGTAACTAATGAATATGCAGAACTTACGCGTTCCACGAAGGCGGTGGGACAGGCATGGGACACCTGGGACAGCGGGACAAGTCGCTTTTTCGATAAATGCTTGTGCAGTAAGGGTTTAGGGTGTAAGACAAGCTGCGTCGCCAACCGCAGTTTATTACAAAATTGATAGAATGACCGCTTCCAAGTTATGCTCTTAGCAAATAAAACCATGAAAACTCATCAGATCGCACGCAAGTTGTTCCTATCGCTCGCACTTTTTGTTTCTGTTACTGCCTTTGGGCAGGAATTACCAAAGGCCAAACCCGAGGATGCGGGAATGTCTTCGGCTCGGCTGCAGACGCTCTCGACAACACTGGATGGATATGTCCGGGAAGGAAAGATCGCCGGTGGGGTCGCAATGGTGATGCGACGCGGCAAGGTCGTCTATCGGCACGCGTTCGGGGATCGCGATCGCGAGGCGAAGTCGCCGATGAAGCCGGATGCGATATTCCGCATTGCATCGCAAAGCAAGGCCCTGACAAGCGTCGGGATAATGATCCTTCAGGAAGAAGGGAAGCTCACTATTTCAGACCCGTTGAGCAAATTCATACCGGAGTTCGCAGCCTCAACGGTCGCGGTGCCAAAGGAAGGCGGCGGGTACGATGTGGTGAGAGCGAAGCGCCAGATCACGCTTCGCGATCTGCTTACGCATACGGCTGGCATTAGCTACGGTACCGGGCCGGGCCGCGACAAATGGGAAGCGGCGAAGATCACTGGATTCTATTTCTCGGACCGCGACGAACCGATCGGCGAGACGATAAAGCGTATGGCAGCGCTGCCGATGGACGCCCATCCGGGCGAGAGATACATCTACGGATATTCGACCGACATTCTCGGCGCCGTCATCGAACGAGCAAGCGGAATGGCCTTTGACAAGTTTCTTGAAGAAAAGATCTTTCAGCCGCTCGGGATGAAGGACACCAGCTTTTATCTGCCGCAGTCGAAGCTCGACCGTCTCGCAGTCGTATATTCGTGGAAAGACGGCAAAGCTGAACGTGCCCCGGTCGAGGGGACGACTGCCGCTCAGGGGCATTATGTAAACGGGCCGCGAAAGAGCTTTTCGGGCGGCGCCGGACTGCTCTCGACAGCGGATGATTACGCGAGGTTCCTGCAGGCCCTTTTGAATGGCGGTGAATTGAACGGCAGGCGGATCCTCAGCCGGAAATCGGTCGAACTGATGACGGTCGATCATCTGAATGGCTTGGCGTTTCGCCCCGGACAGGGATTTGGCCTGGGTTTTTCGGTAGTGAAGGATCTGGGCGTTTACGGCGCTCCGTCAACTGTAGGTGAGTTCGGCTGGGGCGGGGCATATCACACGAATTACTGGGTCGATCCGAAGGAACAGTTAGTCGTTGTCTATATGACCCAACTGCTGCCGGCCGGGAATATCGACGATTATGGCAAGCTGCGTGCCGGGATATATTCGGCGTTCATTGATTGAGCACGAATGAATTTGGGACGAACGCGATGGATAGGATCTCGAGCCCACCGCGGCACGCAGTCGTTGAATTCTGCTGCTCTTTGTAGGTTATCAGGGCCCTGAGCGAAGCGAGGGGGCGATGACGCGGAGATCACATTCGCCGATCGCCCCGGGGACATTCGTTATGATTTTGAGTCACTTGGTCACCTCGCTGACGACTTTTCCGTTAAGGATGACCCCCGTACAATGTGTCGTCCATTCAAACGGGTCGCCGTCGTACATAGCGATATCGGCGTCCTTGCCGACCGCGAGGGAACCGACACGATTGTCAATGCCGAGCAGTCTTGCTGCATCGATAGTGATCGATGCGAGGGCATTTTGAAAACCGAGTCCGTTGGCGGCCGCCATACCCGCTTCGAAGAGCACGATGCGCGTCTTCGGAACGTAGCCTTCATAACCGCTTTGAAGAGCTATCGGGATGCCAGCAGCACGAAGTTTCGCCGCATTCTCGAGCGAAAGATTCGCTCGATCGCCGCCGGGGCGGGCCATGGTCGGATGAACGATGACCGGGAAGCCGGATGCCTTGATCTCGTTCGCGATCAGATGTCCGTCCGCAGCACCGTCAAGGACGATCCTGATGTTGAACTCCTTCGCGATGCGGATAGCGGTCATGATGTCCTGAGCGGCCTCTGCTGTTACGAGCAGCGGGATCTCGCGTTTGATAACGCGGGCCATGATAAGCGATCTAAGGTCTTTCGCTTTTTCGGCCTTCGCGTCATTTTCCTGGGCCTTGATCAACTCGGCGCGGAGCATTGATGCCTGTTTTGCTCGGGTTCCCGGCGAACGGCCGGTAGCGTTAGCCGACGGGCCAAGAGTGACCGCGATCATTGCGGTCGGGACGATCGTGGCATCGTCGACGTTTTTGCCCCAGGTTTTGGCGATCATTGTTTGACCTGAGGCCAGTGCTCCCGGCTGATGTCCGGTGTGAATGGTGGTAACACCATATTGCCGCACGACCTCGATAAGCCGTTCCTCGGCATTGTATGAGTCTGTTGCGCGGAGTTCAGGCTGAAAGGAAGCACCGCCGTCCAGCGCCATCTGGTCGTGGGGCTGGTTAAGATAACCGTTAAGGCCGATCACGGTGTGGGCATCGATAAGTCCGGGGGTGACGACCTTGGCAGTGATGATTCGATAGTTCGCCGGGATCGTTACCGATGATGCCGGACCGACTGCGGTTATTTTACCGTCATTGACGAGCACAACGCCGTTGGTTATCGCCCCGCCGGCCATAGTGTGCACCGTTTCGCCCTTGACTGCGATCTGCGCGGTGATACTCACGGCGGAGACAACGAGACAGAGAGCGAGCAAAACAAGATCTTTGAAAACTGAAAGCATATTTGAATAAGGCTCGGGACACGGCGTCCTCGCGGTGAAAATGATACTTTTCATTAGTTTCCACCTCCGAAGTCACCATCGAAGCAATGAATGTCGTGCAGTGAGTCACCGTCGTCAACTGCGCCCTTGCCGCCGACCGCAAAAACGTGGTCCGTCGAGTTCGATCTGTCGAACACCTTTTTGCCGTCGACCCAGGTTTGCTCGACGCGTGTATAGATGCTGAGGGGATCGCCTGAAAGGATCACGAGATCGGCATCTTTGCCGGCCTCAAGCGAACCTATTCGGTCCTGGAGATCCAGCATGATCGCCCCGGCCATGGTCATTCCATAGAGTGCCTTGTCGCGGCTCATCCCGGCGCGCACGGCGACGGCGGCTGAACGGAGGAACCAACGTGAATCCGTGATGCCATCATCGGTGTGAAAGCCGATCAGACTTGCGCCGGCCCGCTCGAGAGCGACACCGTTCTTGTAATCGACATCCATTGCTTCGAGCTTCCCGCCCGGGGCATCGATCATAATGATCGAAGCCGGTATTTTGGTTTTCGCTATCTCGTCGGCGACCTTCCATGCTTCACTCACATGCTGAAGCACGAGGCGAAAGCCAAACTCCTTTTGCAGCCGGATCGCGGTCATGATGTCGTCGTGCCGATGTGTGTGAAAGTGAACCGTTCGCTTGCCGTCGAGTGCCTCAACGAGGGCTTCCATCGCGAGGTCGCGTGGCGGGAGTTTTGTTTTATCACCGGCTGCCTTTGCAACCTTTTCCTTGTACTCCTGCGCCTTGATGAACTGCTCGCGAACCAGAGCGGCTGATTTAGATCGAGTACCGGGAAAGGCACCGCCGCCGGGTCGGATCGGGTTTGTTCCGTTGGCGAATTTTATGCCGCCCATATACTTTCCCGCCTTATCGAAGATCAGCAGATCGTCGACCTTGACCGCATTGTCACGCAGCTTTAGATAGAGCGTCTGTCCACTGTCGAGGTGGCCTGAACCGGGCATCACGTTGGCAACGGTAACTCCACCGGCCTGAGCACGCTGAATGCTTGAAGCCGACGGGTTTAAGCTGTCCAAAATGCGGACGTCCGGCTGTATCGGAGAGGTTGAATCGGCACCGGCTGGCGAGCCGATGTGGCTGTGGGTATCTATAAGGCCCGGCATGATCGTTTTTCCGGCCATATCGACGATAGTCACGTCCGACGACAGCCGCACGGTTCGGGCATCGCCAACGGTTGTGATCTTTCCGTTGTGGACGATGAGTACACCTTGCTCGATAGGCTGCCCAACGATAGGGATAATTCGGGCGTTGATGAACGCCGTAGGCTTTTCCTGGGCAACGGAGTACGACACGGCTGCGAACAGAACGAGAAACGAAAATAGGATACGTTTCATCTACAAACCTCTACTTAAATTGGATTTCGTTCTATACAGATACGGTGCAACGAAATGCGCGGCGTGTCAAATCCCGTCCGATCACGACCATCTCTGCCGAAAAGCAGATGATCATTTCAATCACCGATCAGTGGTCGATAGGTAGAGTGATCACGAATTTCGTGCCATCGAAGTAGCCCGATTCTACGGCGATTCGCCCCCCGTGGGCAGTTATGATGCCATAGCATACGGCAAGGCCGAGTCCGGTGCCTTTTCCGGCTGGTTTCGTTGTATAGAATGGGTCAAATATTTGGCCGACGGCCGCCGTTTCGATACCGATGCCAGTGTCGGCGATCTCTATCGAGATCGAATCGCCTGTTTTGGATGTTTTGACGGTAAGCATGCAGTCAGCCAAGTGGTGGCTCTTACGCCCTTGCTCGGGCTTAAGAGTGGCGTTGCCTGTCATCGCGTCGCGGGCATTCAGGAAAAGATTCAGAAATACCTGCTGAAGCTGGTCTTCGTCGGCAAACACGGTTGGCAGGCCTTCGGCGAGCTCGGTGATGACACTGATATCCTGGAATGTCTTGTCAAAGCTAGCGAGGCGCAGTGCGGTCTTTATTACGGCGTTCACATCGACATTAGTCTTGGCGGCGGGCCGGGAGCGGGCGAAGTTGGTCATATCGCGCGTGACCTGCGTAATGCGGTTGATCTGTTCGGAGATCATCTTCAGTTTCTCGCGGGTTTCGGGAGAATGGCCTTCCTGCGAGCGAAGCATTTGAACCAGCGACGAGATCGATGCAAGCGGGTTATTCACTTCATGTGAGACGCCGGCGGCGAGTGTTCCCATGGCCGCGAGCTTCTCGGCATGGATCAGCTGATCGTTTAGCCGCTGTAGTTCGTCGATATCGGACGCCATTTTTCGCGACATTTCGTTCACGGAATCCGCCAGAAGACCGATCTCGTCGTTGCTTTTGCGAAGGTCAACCTCGGTTCCGTAGGCGCCTTTTGCTACCTCGACGGCAGCGAGCGTTATTCGCTGCAGCGGGCGTGAAACTGTTCGAAGCACCAGCAAGAGCAGGACGAGGTTTGGTATCAATGCCGTGATTACACTGAAGACGAGATATCTTCGCCAGGCTTCCGCATCCATTCCGTTACGGAACGCCCACCAAACGATAGGGATCTGGAAGACCCCAAAACTGATCACGGCGACAGCGGCGATGCTGATCGCCACCTTGTAGGTAAGGGGGAACAAGCGGAATTGGTTGAGCGCCGTTTGGAAGGAAAAGAGTTGAAAATTCAGGATCGCGTAAGCATAGATGAGGACACCCGGGAGGACCAGGATCGCACTAAAAGGCAGCAGCTCAAAATATCCGAAGTAGGGAAGCACGAGATTCGCGAGAGTTTTGAGTATGCCGGTGATAGCAAGCCCCCAAATGATCGCGCCGACTTGCTGTCCCTGTTGGGATCCCTTGAATCGACGGTATTTTTGAAAGAGAATTACGGCGCCGAAAAAGAATAGAAGATAGACGTAGGCTGCGAACGCGTATGCAAGGATGGTCAGCTCGATGACGAACCGCCCAGAATCAAAACCGGCTTTAACACATAGCAGGCCGACGAGAGCTGCTGGAATGAATACAAGCCCCGGAGCAAATAGAACGGCCGCTCGCCGTCGGGGCGTCCTTGCATTCTGCGGGAAGACCCAAGCGAATACGACCATGGCGTATTGCATCAGCAGGGCCGTAATGAAACTGGCTGAAACCCACCATCCGGCTGTGGAGTCACGGGGGTAGAAATTCCAGAAGACGAGGTCTTTAGTGGTCCAGATGGCGAGGAACGCGATGAATGCGGCAAATGTCTGATTGGCCCGCTTGCGGGGATCAGCGACAAAAACGTAAAAGCCCAGTCCGACGAGGAGAAAAAGTGCGAACAGATGGAGGATCACCAGCATTCGCTAAAGATATTACGGCTTTGTGAGACCGACCTCAATCGAAAAGACTTTTAGGCCTTTGATGCGACTGTCCTTTTCGGCATTTCCACACTGAGGTTCGTGTTCAGGTTATACCTCGAAGGCTCAATGGTGACTTTGTTGTCCTTGAAGAGGTCAGATAGGAGATCGGACACCTTCGATGCGGCTTCTGTCGTTACAAGGTTGGAGACGAGTTCGGCCAGTTCGATCTGAGACGAGACAAGATGCCGCTCCAGCTTTGCATGATTCCGGCGGGCAAGACATCGAGTGGCTAACGCCTTCGAGGGGTGTCCGGTGATATTGAAAAGCTCATGGGTCGGGGGATCAGGCCTGGTATTGGCAACGGCATTTGAGAGACCAGTTGAACGATAGAACACCTCGCGGAATTCAAACATGCGTGATCCTGAACTCGAGATGTCAAGTATCGACTCGATCTCAGTTCGGATCGATTCGACGGTGAACGTGCGGCGGTTTTCGATAGACGCTAGTCGAGAGGACTTGAGAGAACGAGCGGCTGCGAACGGCCAACCGACCAAGGCTGCCGCCACGAAAAAACATTTGTTGATCGGACTCTCCGTTCCTCGTTGAGTCGCACGGTAAACCGCAAATGGCGAACCACATGCGAGGTAAATGATGAGTAGATCGATCAGGTTCACGCGTGACTGAAGCAGCAACGAGCGTGCCAAGAGTCAATGAACGGGAGCACAATTAGTTGGTATGCGTTCCAAACAAAAAATGGGAACAACTCAATGACATCGGTCGTAATCAAAATGTTTGCAAATCGCGAATTCGACCGAGATCTTTTGCAGAATGCAAAAAACAGGATGTCGGTGCATTCATACCAGACAAGGAGGGCAATCAACAGGATGGACAGAACAAAGATCAAGGTGGTCAAGAAGGGCGAAGTCAGAGTTGCCGGTTCAAGGAAGAATAAAAATAAGGTCAAGAGTTCTCGGGCCGCTGCTCGAGAGATCGTCTCCAATGTTACCGGTTGGGTCTCGGATCTCAAACACCGAAAAACTATCGAAACGAAGGCGGCACTGGACCTTCTGTTCGCCTCGAATCAGAGGCCAAGCGAGTCATGATCTGATCGTTGGTGTCGTTTTTATTCATTCATTCCTCGGTGCGGCCCGCGGTGGCCGCTTTTTTACTTTAGTAAGAGGCGGTTTACAGTTGCCAGTATTTCAACATCATTGCTATCCTTACTGCAATTAAGACGACCAAGAACAACTTCTATGCAAGGTAAGGTGGTTATCGTCACGGGCGCCAGCAGTGGCATTGGACAGGCGACGGCGATACTATTTGCAAACAAAGGGGCGACCGTAGTTGCCGTCGGACGAAACGAGAAAGAGCTTTCCTCGCTCGGTAAGTCGGTAAAGTCCAAAACGGGCAGCATCAAGCCACATCTCGCCGATATGACGCAGATGTCGCAGCTCGAACGTATTGCCTCCGAAACGATACATAACCTTGGGCGCATCGACGTGTTGGTCAACTCGGCCGGGATAATCGCGAACGGCTCTATCGAGACAACGAAACTGGAAGATTGGGACAAGATGCTGCACATTAACCTCAGAGCAGTCTTCATCCTGATCCAGAAGTGCCTGCCGCACATTGTTAAGGTGAAAGGTAATGTAGTAAATGTTTCGAGCGTCGCGGGGCCGAGGTCATTTCCGAATGTTCTGGCTTACGGTGTGTCAAAAGCGGCTCTAGACCAATTGACCCGTTCGGCCGCTCTCGAACTTGCCCCCAAGGGCGTTCGAATAAATGCGGTGAATCCTGGCGTCGTGGTTACCAATATCCATAAACGCGGCGGAATGGACGAGGAATCATACAAGGTGTTTCTTGAGCGATCGAAGGAGACACACCCGATCGGGCGAGTTGGAACTCCACAGGAGGTCGCGGAGCTTATCTATTTCCTCGCCTCGGATAAGGCATCATGGATAACCGGCGCGACCTACGAGATCGATGGCGGCCGAGGACAGACCTGTGCGCGATAGGAAAAAGAGCGGAGACATGGAATGAAGCTGCAGATGCTTCCCAGTTCGATCGACGAAAACGGCGCGGCCTCGCAGCGGCAGCATTTGTTGTCGCTTGTGATCGATGATTGCGTGTCGATCGATGCAGGTTCTCTGGCGATGGCGTGCTCGGCAGTTCAGCGCGAAGGCGTAAGGGATATTATCCTCACTCACACTCACTTGGATCACATAGCAGGTCTTCCGATCTTCATAGATGACCTGTTTGGCAGTTTGATCAAACCGCTGCGGATCCATGCCACTCCGGAAATGATCGAGATATTGGAACGCGATATCTTCAACTGGTCGATTTATCCGCGCTTTTCTGAACTCAATAACCAAAGCGGCCCGGTCGTCGAATATCGATCGTTTGAACGCGGTTCGACATTTTCGATCAAACACCTTACCTTTCAGAGCATTGCCGTTAATCACCGCGTTTCCGCAAGTGGCTATATTGTTTCTGACCGAACCACGGCGGTTGCGGTCACGGGCGATACGGGTGAGACGGAAGATTTCTGGGCGGCCTGCAACGCGACTGAGAACCTGAAAGCGGTCTTGGTTGAATGCGCCTTTCCGGACGAAATGGCGAAACTGGCCGAGGTTTCAAACCACCTAACGCCTGCGAGTTTGCGTAGAGAATTGGAGAAGCTTAAGAAACGAGATTGTCCCTTATATGTGATCAACATAAAGCCGATGTATCGTGAGCAAGTCATCAAGGAACTCGCGGACGCACCTGTAGACGGTCTCCATATACTCAACATCGGGCGAGTCTACGAGTTCTAAGAGCGTCGCGCCTTCTCCCTCAGAAAGTTCAGTGCCTCGAACGCGGTTTCGCTAAATTCGCCCTCAATGCCGTGCAGCCGTACTCGTCCGTTGGGGAGAACCTTTTGAATCCTAAACGTCCTTTCTTCCCTGGTTATGCTCTTCATTATCTCGGCCCGGAAGGTGACAAGCATCTCCGGTCGGGCCCAGACGTTATTTTGAATCATTCGTCTTCGACTTCGAGCGGTTTCTTATGTTTGGCCTTTCGGCGTGACGGAAATTGCTTCTCATCAGGTCTTTGATTCCCAATCTGTCGGCTTGGCGGAGCTGTCGGTTTTCGCACCGAATCAAAGACCGGACGTTCGCTTCGGATACTCTTCCTCTGTTGTTTCACAGCTCATTGTAGCAGAATCACGTCTGAGAAATGTTTGACATTGTGAGTTTCAGATCTCAGTATTGTTAAAGTTCTTGTCCTTCTGGGCGATTTCATCAAGTCACTGTCATGGAAAAGAAACGACCGCCGTTATCGATGTCGGCTTCGAACTATTATGTTCTAGCTGTAGCGATAGCTGTCGGGTTTTTCTTTGTCGTTTGGGGCATTCTGCATGACAGCGGCGACGAAATGCCCTGGATAACAGCGGGCATCAGCTCAAGTATCCTCCTCGGCGGGTCGGTGATCGTGCGAGAGATCATACTGCGGTCATCGCGAAAAGCTACGGTCGTGGGCCAAGCCTTCGAACGCGAAAAACAAAACCAGCTTCCACGCAATGCTTCCGACCGGTCCTCCGCCAGAAAACTTACGATCGAAGCCAATGCGGTGATCCTGAATGAGATCCGCCAAAAGTCGGGAGCCGCAAAGCTTCTAAATAATATATCGTCGAGTCACCGTGAAGTATTCGAAATGTGTCGCGAGTATCTTTCGCTGAACGAAGCGGAATTGAAAGGGATCCGTCCGAATTCACCCCGCCTCGCCCCGCTCCTAAAGGGACGGACATTTGCGGCGGAGTGCCACCATTTCCACCTGTTGCGATGGGCTGAGATCGAGACCCGTTCGCTTACCGCCGAGGCTCAGGGCGGCGGCACCGCGATCGAACGCGTAGAATCGGCTGAAAAAGCTCTTCATGTGCTGGACACTGCCATTGGCTTTTATCCGGAGGACGCCGCTCTTGCTCAGTCACGATCTGTGGTTCAGGAATTGATAGCTTCGATCGAGGTTTCCGGCCTGATCGAAATGGCCGAGCGTTCCGTTTATCTCGCGGATCACGAATATGCCCTTCGCTGTTATGGCGAGGCCCTAAGACTTTTAGAGGGCGATCTTCTTAAAGGTGAATCGCTGGACGACGTCAAGGTCCGTGTCCTGCAAGAGATCGAGCATTTGAAGTTTCTGCAGAAAAAGGGGTGTGAGTTGAGCGACATCTCTTAGGGTTGGTATCATTTAGGGTAATGATTTCCCAACGTTGTCCTAAATGCCGAAGCAACCGCATCCGCCGCGGGTACCGGCCGACTTCGATATTTTCTAAACTACTATTTCGTTACAACCTTTTGTGTGACGGATGCAACTGGGAGTTTAAGGGTTTTGCAGTGCCGGGAACCGTGGAATCGCGTCCGAGCCGGAAAAAGAAGAAAGTCAGGCCCGCCGACTGAAGTTCTCTTGAGTCACCTACGAAGGATCTTGCGAGTTTCAATATTTACAGGTATTTTCGTTGTTATTCTCGCGACTTCTTCTTCGGTGCGTTTGCAAAACACAGGCCCGCAAGAATTCAGGTCGGGCGATGATCTGGTACATTTCGGCGACATTATCGATATCGATGTTCAGGGGAGCTTCGAATATGACTGGCGCGGTTCACTCACCCCGGACGGTTTTTTGGATGGTTTTGAAGGGCTAGAGGAACCGCTTTTCGCTCTATGCCGGTCAGAAGCTGAAGTCGCTGCCGGGATCGAGCGTTCTCTGGCGCGTATCCTGCGGGAACCGAAGGTAGTTGTCAGGATCGTCGATCGCTCAAACCGAGCCGTTGTACGTCTTGACGGAGCAGTTCGCACTCCAACCAGATTCCAGGTTCGCCGGCCCGTACGCCTGCGTGAGCTCCTCGTACTTTCTGGCGGACTCATCGACGGCACCAGTGGTGAAATAACGATAGTCAGGCCACGGGACCTGAGTTGCCAATCAAAGATAGCACCAGCTGCCGAAAAGTCCGGAATGTCCCTATCGGACAACGGGCCGATCGTAACCAACATCAAAGTTTCTGATCTCCTGGCGGGGAAAATTGAAGCAGACCCTGATATTCTTAGCGGGGATATTGTCTCTGTAAACCGAGCTCTTCCGATATACGTAATAGGGGCGGTGGCTAATCCGAGACCGGTTTACTCTCGCGAGAAAATGACGCTCAGCCGTGTGATATCATCTGCCGGCGGTGTCTCAAAGGAAGGGGAAAGCGGAAAAGCGTTTATTTTTCGTCGATCTGGCCCGGAGGTGCGTTCGCTCGAAGTTGACCTTGCAAGATTAAAAGCCGGTGAATCTATTGATGAAGTTTTACAACCTTTTGATATAATAGAGGTCGTCGCCAAGGGGGCGAGCCGCAGCAAATTTCCCCCCGTGATGGCAACAGACGAAAGTAGCGACCCATACAATCGTGTTTTACCGCTTCGGATCGTAGATTGAGGCAGGTGGGTCGAATTATAGATCATTAATAGCAAATATGAATAGAATGAGCCGTCGAACCATCGCATTATTGTGGATGGTGGCTGTTGCGATCGTAGTCGGAATCTTGATCGCGTACGAACAGATATCGATCCTTTATGTACTTGCGACATTATCGCTTGTGTCACTCTTGTTGGTCGTGGCCTTCGCGGACCTCGAAAAGGTGGGTCTCAGCGAGGGAGAGGATCAGTCTCGATCCTAAGTTTGGATTTTTGGGATGAGAGGTTGGCGTCACATTACCGCTTTTGCCCTCGTGCTCGGCATGACGGCTTCGACTGCTTTCGGTAGCTACACGGCTGCTGTCCCGGGTCAGGCGGAGCCTGCGGGCCTGAAATGGCGTCAGGGTTCGATCAAACTCTCGATTTCCCGCTCTGTCGTCGAGCCGAACTCAAACATCAAATATGACAGCGACGTGATGGGGGCGATCCAGCGGAGTATCTCAGCTTGGCAGCAAGCGGCAGAGATCAAGATCGAATACGATATCTCTGACCGAGCCAGCGTCAGTCCGTCCGGGTTCGCAGGGGATGGAGTTAGCCTTCTTACGATCGCACAGACGCCCGAGAATCTACAGCTGTTCAACCGTGACCCATTCGCCGAATCCGCGAGGACCCGAGTTTTTTATAACCGTCGTAACGAGATCACCGAGGCTGACATCGTATTGAATCCATTTCAGCAGTTTTCGACGGATAGTACTTTTGGAACCTTCGATCTCGAGGCCACCTTGACCCATGAGATAGGTCATCTTCTTGGTCTTCGCCATACCAGTGTCCTTGGAGCAACGATGTCCGGTTCATTGCCAAAGAATGGAACTTTGGGACGATCGGACCTTGCGGGACGTAGTCTCGACGAGGCCGACATCTCGGCGGTTCGCGACCTCTATGGCGTTTCGGAGTCAACTGAAGCGTGCTGTGGAGCGTTGGTTGGTAAGCTGACGACGCAGCTAAATGGGACGTTAAAGGGCTCTAGAGTCTGGGCCGAGGAATCGGAGACAGGGCGGGTTGTGGCCCTGACCACCCTAGATGCGGACGGAACGTTTAGACTCGGTGGGCTGCGTTCTGGTTCGTATTCTATATTTTCAGTTCGCGACGGCGATCCTTTTTCGACATCTTTGGTTCACGTTGGTGCATACCGCCTTGAAGAGGGTGAGACCCGCGTCATCAATGAGCGTATCGCCGTCCAGCGGCACGATGTGATGCTCAATTACGTAGGTGTCGATAGCCAGTTATCCGATTTTGCTGTTTCCGTAGCCCCGGGTACTGAGAATTCGATATTTCTTGGCGGACGAGATCTCGAAGCCGGGAAGACGGTCATTGAGTTCAACTCGCCGTTCATATCGGTGATTCCCCGATCGATCTCCGAAGAGGATTTTGGGGAAGGGGTTTCGGTTCTTAACTTCCGCATTGCTGTTCACCCTGATACTCCCGCGGGCGTTTACTCGATCTTCGCGACCGATAAGGATGGCAACATGGCTGCACTTATCGGAGCGGTCAACGTGCAAGAGAACTAAGCACTCCCTTCCTGGGTCCGCTTGATTCAGCTTTTCTTTGTCCTTGCTTTTTTCGCCCGGCTGTGGATAATTGTCAGTGTTCACCTCCCGGTGAACATTGGCCACTTTGGTGGCCCCAGGGGCGACGGTGTGGGAGACGTCGCTCCTTCTCTTTTTCGGCCCTTGTCTGCTTGACCTTATCCGCTATCAGCGTAGAATCATTTTTGTCGTTTGAGTTGTCGTACTGTGCGTATTTGACCTGGTGTCATTTTCCGATCACATTTGCCGAGATAAGTGAGAGACCTGTTTTGCCGAGAGCAACGCGGTCTTTTTGATTTTTACGATGAGGGCAGGAGAACAGAGCTGGTTAAAGAAGTGGCTGTACCGAGGCGTTACTGAATCCGAGAATGCCGCTGACCACGACCATCGACACCAAAAGCATCCGTGGTGGAAGGTGATGTGCCTCACCGGTGTCGATTATTTTTCCACCCTCGGTTATCAACCGGGCATAGCCTTCCTTGCGGCGGGAGCGATTTCGCCGTTCGCAACTCTTGTGCTCGTTCTGCTAACCCTCTTTGGCGCCCTGCCAATGTACAAGCGGGTAGCGGAGGATAGCCCGCACGGTGACGGATCAATCTCGATGCTCGAAAATCTTCTCTCGCGCTGGAAAGGGAAGATGTTCGTTCTCGTCCTGCTCGGGTTCGTTGCGACGAGTTTCATAATAACCATCACCCTGTCGGCGGCGGATGCTGCCGCGCATATCATAGAGAATCCGTTCATTCGGCACTCAATGCCGTTTCTCGAGCAGCCGGTTCCCGTGACCCTTGTTCTTATTTCGCTGCTGGGAGTGGTATTTCTTCGTGGATTCAACGAGGCGATCGGCTTGGCCGTAGGCATAGTGACCATTTTTCTGGCGCTCACGTCGGTTACGATCGCCAGGGGCTTTTACGAGATATTCGTCCTCAATCCGGTTGCTTTTGAGGACTGGAAGGTGGCGATCTGGGCCCATCCCGATGTAGGCGGCAGCGTCCTTTGGTTGGTCGTAGCTGCATTGCTCTTATTCCCAAAACTTGCTCTGGGCCTATCGGGATTCGAGACGGGCGTCGTCGTGATGCCGCTCGTGAAGAGCGACGTGAAACCGCCGAACGGAAACGGCAAAAAGCCGATCCGACCCCTGTTTGACTCAGTTCCGACCGAGAGCGAGAAAGAATACATTGCGGGCCGGATCCGCAATGGCAAGAAGCTGCTCAGCGGTGCGGCGATCATCATGAGCTTTATGCTTGTAGGGTCAAGTATCGTTACGACGATGCTTATCCCGCCTCAGGAATTTCAGCCGGGAGGTGAAGCATATGGACGTGCCGTATCGTACCTAGCCCACGAGATGCTCGGGGATGTATTCGGTACCATCTACGACGTTTCGACGATCTCGATCCTTTGGTTTGCCGGAGCATCGGCAATGGCCGGACTCCTGAATATCGTCCCGCGATACTTGCCCCGTTATGGAATGGCACCCGACTGGGCACGAGCTGTCAGGCCGCTTGTCCTCGTATTCACGGCGATCTGCTTCATCGTGACCATAATGTTCGGTGCCAGCGTCGTCGCGCAGGGTGGAGCATACGCTACCGGAGTTCTTGTCCTGATGACGTCGGCTGCGGTGGCGGTCGCCATCGCCTCGTGGCGGAGGAAGGAACGGGGATTTGCTCTCTACGCCGCGATCGTTGTGGTATTCATTTTCACGACGGTCATTAACGTTGTGGAACAGCCAAGCGGGATCCAGATCGCATCCGCATTCATTCTCGCGATCATTATTGCCTCATTCGTATCGCGGGTGATGCGTTCGACGGAGATCAGGATCGACGAGATCGTGCTCGATCCCGTCGCTCAGCGCTTCCTCGACGATGCCGATTCCGAAGGCGAGATCCGTATCGTAACAAACCGCAGGGAGACCGGCGATCTGACCGAATATCGTTTCAAAGAACATGAGAAACGGGTTGATAACCACATTCCATCGAGCGATCCGATCCTGTTTTACGAGATAGAGACAGGTGATGCTTCTGAATTCAAGGGCAAACTCTTTATCCGCGGCATTGACGTCGAAGGCTATAAGGTCCTTCGTACCCAGGCTCCCGCGGTGCCGAATGCTATAGCGGCTTTTCTGCTTTATCTACGCGACTCTACAGGCAAGATACCTCACGTGTATTTTGGCTGGAGCGAAGGGAATCCGATCATGTATCTGGCCAGATATATCCTGTTCGGCGAGGGCGATACGGCCCCGGTCACGCGAGAGATACTAAGGCAGGCGGAAGAGGATCCGGAGATGCGGCCGAGCGTTCACGTCGGCGGTTAGACGCGGCCAACCGCTGAGTGTGCAGCCACGTCCTTCATTGTCGCGTAGCAGGCACGGCAATAGACTGGTCGCCCTTGACAGGGATAGAACGGAACCGTCGAAACGACTGAACAGCGTGCGCATTCGGCTCTGACCTCGATCCGCTGTCGTTTTCCGGTTATTTTTGCAACCTCGATTGCCTCGAGACGTTGGTTCTTGGCCTTTTTGCACTCCTTGCAGCGTTTCGGCGGATTCCGAAGGTGCTTATCGCGAAAAAACGCCTGTTCGCCGATGGACCATACAAAATCCGCCGCGCAGTCGATACAATGGATCGTGATGTCTTCGAATTCAGGTTGGGGATCGACCGGTGCGGGAAAAGTTTCGACAGTTTCCGCATCTTTGAGTTCTGTCATGGCCAAACACTCCGATCTTACCATCGTTTCGGCATGTAAAGCTGCTGATCCACGGGTGAGGCTGACCGCGGAGCCGTTCGGGTCAATTATCCGAACTCCCTGACATTACAACTAACCGTATTTGGTGTCAAGCACCATTTATGTCCAGCTATTCGTACGGCGAAGATAATATGAAAGTTCTCGTAATTGGATCGGGCGGCCGCGAACACGCATTGTGTTCGAGTTTCGCTTCCTCACCGAAGGTCACAAGGCTATTCTGTGCGAATGGCAATGCCGGTATTGCCGAAGTTGCCGAATGCGTCGCGATCAGGCCGGACGATATTGCCGGCCTGGTTGACTTTGCGATGACGGAACTGATCGATCTCACCTTTGTCGGCGGAGAAACGTCGCTGGCGCTTGGGGTCGTTGACGAGTTCGAAGCGCGAGGCCTTAGGATCATTGGCCCCTATCGAAGGGCTGCCGAACTAGAGGCCAGCAAAGCGTTTGCCAAAGACTTCATGCGACGACACAGCATCCCAACGGCCGCCTATTTCAACGCTGATTCTTCTGATAACGCGGTCATGGAACTCGAGAGCGGCCGCTTTGGTGACGCATCGTCGCCAGTGGTCGTCAAGGCAGATGGCCTTGCGGCGGGAAAGGGAGTCGTCGTTGCCGCGAACCGAGCCGAAGCGATCGATGCGATAAGGGGAATGGCCGGTCTCGTTGGTGGTGACGCGGCTGAGAAGATCGTTCTGGAAGAGTGTCTTTTCGGCAAAGAAGTTTCCATTCTCTCGTTTGCGGACGGCGAGAACTTTGCTCTGATGCCGGTGACGCGCGACCACAAGCGCGTCGGCGAAGGCGACACCGGCCCGAACACCGGCGGTATGGGAACGATAACGGATGGATCGCTGATCGATCCGCTCGTGCTGGAGGCCGTTGTGAATTCGATCATACGTCCCACCCTGAGAGGCTGTATTGCCGAGGGCTTTCCGTTCCGCGGGATCCTCTTCCTCGGCATCATGTTAACGGCGACAGGCCCCAAACTTCTCGAATACAATGTCCGGTTTGGTGACCCGGAGACTCAGGCGATACTGGTTCGTCTTGAGACCGATCTTGTGGATATCTGCGAAGCGATGTTGTCTGGTGACGCGTCCCAAGCTTTTTCGAGTATCAGCTGGCGGCAGGGAAGCTCGGCGTGCGTCGTTCTTGCGTCCCAAAATTATCCGTCGAAACCCCGAACAGGAGATGTGATCTCAGGCATCGACCTGGCGACGCGCGTCCCAAATGTTACGATCTTTCACGCCGGAACCGCCAGATCCACTGATGCGTCACCAGAATTCATCACGTCCGGCGGCCGTGTGCTTGGCGTCACCGCGACCGGTGACGACCTCGCCTCCGCTATCCGGTCTACCTATCAGGCTGCGTCCCAGATCTCATTCGCCGGAATGCATTTTCGCCGTGATATCGGCAGATAGGAAAATGCGTCCCAAGAGCAGCCTTGTCCGTAAACTCTCCAAAAACCAGCGACGGTACTTCGCTCACGACGGAAAACCGCTACAAACACCGGAGTGCCGACAAGAAGCAGTGTTTACGCCCATTCACCGCTGCTCTCGGCCATCGCTATTGTGAATTATCAAATATCATTTCTGTTGCAGCCATACCGCACCACCAAGACCGCCCCAAATATCCCGATTCCGATCAAGTGTTGCACAGATAAGACACAATGTCAAGAGAAAAAATCCGAAAGGAAGGAGTTTTTTCAGATATAAAGAAAAGAGAACGCGCACTCAATGGCGAATTGTATCCGTATTGAGTACGCGATCCTGAAGAGGCCGAAGGCCGGTTACTGCCTCGATTTTCCGCCCGTATACGGTATCGAGCCGAGACCGCTCAGAATAAGTTCGCCTGTTATTTTGCCGTCCTTCACCTTTCCGGACATGGTCCCTTCAAAGCTTTGGCCCTGGGCACTGACGCTGATGATCGACGTAAATGAATCACCATCGACCTTGATCCCCGAGAGCGGGGCCTCACCAAGTTCGGTCGTGACAGACCCGGTCAGTTTGTCGCCAGATCTCTCGATCTTCAGAATGCCGGCATAATCCTGTCCCGGGGCCGCGATCATGACTTCCCATTTCACGCCGACCGGGCTCTCTTTTTTTGCATCGTCAGCCTTTGGTTTTGCGGGTTCGCTACCCGGTTGAGCTGAAACCGAGATGATCGAGAGCATTGAGACAAGTATTGCGAAAATAAGTATTGACGTTCTTTTCATTTCTCACTCCTGTTTTGAGTTAGAAAGAATATACCAACTCGACAGCATTGGAAACAAATGAAAACGATTGCGCCCCGCCTGCCCACGGGCACTAATGCTCGGGGTTCCGGGCGATCGCATTGGCTTTTCGTGTGAATTCGTCAGCCTCTTTGGGAAGGCCGTTCTTTCGTGAAAAATTGGCGAGTTTCTTATAGCGTTCGGCCTGATCGACCTCCGAGAGCCAGCAGATCTTCGCGGTACACTCGGGACAGGCGTCGATCGGGCGGCGGTCGGTTTCCTGAAGATGATTGGTTCCGCTCATCAGGCATTCGTATTTCTTGCAGTGGCGCATGGAAAACATATGGCCTGTCTCGTGGGCGGCGATCTTCAGCGTGCGGATGAGAAAATTGTGATCATCCGTGTTGTCATCCATTCGGGCGAGCGACCAAACACCGACACGGTTTTCGAGACTTGCTTGGCCGAAGACGTAGCTCAGCGTCTCGTTCGGGTATAGGTCATCGACCGTAAATGCTATCAGAGCGGCTGCGTCGGCGGGGAGGATAGGTTTGAGAACATCGTCGAGGATGTACCCGGTCCTCACCTGGCGGGCCCTGTTCAGCTTGCTCTGCCTTTGGTTCTGGATCCCGTTTTTAGACGGTCCGACGACGAGCGGCCGAGCAGGCAGCTTCTCAACCGGCAGATCATAAAAGACATCGAGATATTCGGCCGTCTGATCGACGATCTTCTGCTGCTTTGAACTGAATGTTCCCAGCGGAAGGACGTAGATCTTCTGACGCTCTTTGGTCGGCTTCACGGGATCGGCGTCAAGATACTCCTCGAATGTCTGCCCCGGCTCGTTGTGTGTCTCAAGCCAATCGTTGCTCTGCGGCTTGCCCATCGGCTTAAAGAAAGGCTCGATCTTTTTGATATTCGAACGGAGTTCTGCGCGTTCCTTTTTGGCCTCGCGCGCGGCCGTCATGTTTGAGGCGGGGCGGTTACTGGCGGGCGTGGAACAGCCCCAGGATATTATCGCGATCAACAGAGCCCAAACAAGGTGTCGCAGATAGTCTGAACCGGGAGATTTGGCGACCGCGTCTGGGTTCGTCAGGACCAAGCTTAATTTCATATGGACCATTCTACCGAGTTCCTTCCGGTTATTGGCGTTGCCGTTGCCGTAAACGTGGGCCGGGGCGCTACGGTCCTGGTTTTGACTAATATTCTGCGACCTGTTCGCGATACCCATCGTAGTTTCTTCGCATCTCCTCGAGAGAGTCTCCGCCGAATTTTTCCCGCATTGAGTTGGCGAGGACTATCGCGAGCATGGCTTCGCCGATCACGCCGGCGGCGGGGACGGCTGTGATGTCGGAGCGTTCGAAGGCCGCGAGATCGGCCTCTTTTGTATTGATATCGACAGAGTGGAGTGCCTTTCGCAGCGTGGCGATGGGTTTCTTGTAACCTCGTACCCTTAACTCTTCGCCGTTCGTTATTCCTCCCTCGAGGCCTCCGGCGCGGTTGGTCGGGCGGTGAAATGCAGAAGTACCTGCATCAGCGGACTCTCCAAAAAATATCTCATCGTGCACCTGCGATCCGGGCCTGCCGGCGTTGGCGACGCCTTCGCCGATCTCAACCGCTTTTACGGCGTGGATCGACATGATGGCGCGGGCGATGCGCCCATCGAGCTTGTCTTCCCACGATGTATGCGAGCCGAGGCCGACGGGCAGGCCGCGAGCGACGATCTCGAAGATGCCTCCGAGCGTGTCCCCGGCGGTTTTCGTCTCATCGACGAGCTTTATCATCTCTTTTTGAGCAGTGTCGTCTGCACAGTTGAGAGGGGAATCGGTCGGGATCGCAGAGATCTCTTCCCAAGTCCGCCAAAGCGGGACGGCCTGAACGTGGCCGAGCTTGATGACGTGGCTCTTTACATCGATACCGAACGCGGCGAGAAGCTGTTTTGCAACGGCACCGCAGGCGACGCGGGCGGCCGTCTCCCTTGCTGAGGCTCGTTCGAGAATATCGCGAAGGTCACGGGTCTTATATTTCTGTCCTCCCGCGAGGTCGGCATGGCCGGGTCGCGGGCGGGTAACGATACGAGGATTTTTCGGGGCTTCTTCGACGGCCTCGGACGACATGATCTCGGTCCAATGGACGAAATCGTCGTTCTTTATCATCAGGCAGATCGGCGAGCCGAGAGCTTTTCCGTGACGGACGCCCGAGAGGATCTCGACGGTATCCGTCTCGATCTTCATCCGCCCGCCGCGGCCATAGCCTTGCTGACGCCGCCAGAGCTCGTGGTCAATGGCTTTTGTGTCGATAGGCAGTCCTGCGGGGACGCCTTCGATGATCGCGACAAGCGCTTTGCCGTGCGACTCGCCCGAGGTTGTGAATTTGAATTGCATAGAACTTAGGTGCGCGGCGCCCGATTGGAGCTGCCCGCTAACCGGTCATGTGGATCGCCGCATTATCGTCGTTTTCGGGATCAGGGGCAACCTTTTTCCGAAAGGCGATCAGCCCGACACTCCCGATGATCAGAAGGCCGCCGATCCCCGTTTGACGCGGCAGGGTCTCACCCAGAAAGATCGCTCCGACGACAACCGCAATGAGCGGCGTAACGAGCGAGATCATCATTGCCTTGGTCGATTCGATTCTACCCAATAGCCAGTAGTAAAGCCAAAAAGCCGCGATCGTGCCGGCGAAGGCAAGATACAGCACGCAGCCGATCGCTCGCCAGCTCCAGTTGAATGTCAGCGGGTTTCCTTCGACGATCAGACTGTACGTCAGGACAGCAGGCAGGCCGCAGATCATCTGGCCGAGGAGCAGGACAGCCGGATGAATGGCGCCGCCCTTCGCCTTTACCAGAATGGACGCCTGCGCCGCTGCATAAGCGCCTATGACAATGGCAACGCTCCCGGCAAATGCCATCAGGCTCTGCAGTCGCAGTTGATCGAAAAAGATGGTAGCCACGCCGGCTATACCAATGATGATCGCGGCGAACTTAAGTTTTGTAACCTTCTCGTTCGGCAGGAATATCCAGGCGAGCAGTAAGCCGAAGACCGAGATCGTCGCCTGCAGCACGGCGGCGAGGCCGGACGTGATATATACTTCGCTCCAGAAGACAAGGCTGTAATTGATCGAGAATTGAAGAAAACCGGTGAGTGCGATGAGCTTCCAGTTCGCTTTCAGCGGTGCAAGCGGTATCCGCTGTGTCGCGATAACGACCGCCAGGCCTGCGACGGCAAACACAAATCGAGCCGTCGCGAAGGCGATCGGCGGCAGGTCCTGGAGGCCGATCTTGATAAAGATCCAGGTCGTTCCCCAGATCAGACACAGAAAGACCCAGACGAGCACGGTCCGCATCATTTCGCCTCGTAGAAGCTAAGGGTTGATTCACCTTGCTTCAAAACGCGCCAGCGGCGAATAGAACCGACCTCGTCGGGAACCTGCTTCTTCGTGTGATGCTCGACGATGAGCAAGCCATCCTCATTGAGCAGCGTGTGATTGTAGCCGAATTCGTGAAGCACCAAAGAGTAATCAGAATCGTATGGCGGATCAAAAAAGGCGATGTCCCAGCCAACCTCATGCCGGCGGCCGCAGAAGTTCTCGGCTTCGAGGGCGAGAACGTCAGTCGCTGATTCGGGAACACCGAGTTTGTCGAGATTTTCCTCGATCAGTGCGCATGCCTTCTTGGATCGATCGACAAAAGTGACAAAGGCAACGCCGCGCGAAACGGCCTCGATGCCGATCGCACCGGTCCCCGCGCATAGGTCGAGGAAGCGCGTGTCCTCGTCGAGCCTCGGAGCGATCACATTAAAGAGCGTCTCGCGAAGCCTGTCAGATGTCGGCCGCGTTCGATTGTCCGGCGGACTCTTGAGGACCCGGCCGCCATATTGTCCGGAGATTATGCGCATAGAAAGGAGTCGTCTTAAGTCGCTGCCGCCCGCGCTAAGGGGCGGCGTCTGCGCCTATTGATCAGGCCCGCTCAATATCGCAGAAGGTATTGACAGTTTAGAAAATCAGGCACTTACGGGCAATCAAGCGCTGTCTGAATCCTCATCCAATGCTTCCGAACCTTACATTTTTGTCAGAGCGAGCGATGCGGATCATCGTGGCGGTCTCGGGAGACGTGCGTTTTTCGGTGAGGTAATATTCGGCTTCCTTCCGGGCGGCGATGAGGAGTTCGAGATCGCGGGCGATGTTGCCCAGCTTGAAATTTTGAATGCCGGATTGCCTCGTTCCCAGGATCTCGCCCTGGCCGCGTATCTCGAGGTCTTTTTCGGCTATCTTGAAACCATCCGACGTATCCTCCATTATTCCGAGCCGTTCCTTGGCGACGGCAGTTTTCTTGTGGTCGGTGAGCAGTACGCAATAGCTCTGATCGCAGCCGCGACCGACGCGGCCACGAAGCTGATGAAGCTGCGAGAGGCCGAAGCGTTCGGCGTGTTCGATGATCATTAGAGACGCGTTGGGAACATCGACGCCGACCTCGATGACGGTGGTCGAGACAAGGATCTGTATCGTCCCGTCGACGAAGTTCTTCATGATCTCGTCTTTTTCCGCGGCTTTCATTCTCCCGTGGAGCAGGCCGACATTGTAGTGCGGGAATATTCGGGTACGGAGGTCGTCGTACATCTTCGTTGCGGCCTTGAGGTCCATCTTCTCCGATTCCTCGATAAGCGGATATACGATGTAAACCTGACGGCCGAGTGCGATCTCGCGGTCGATGCCGCGATAGACGCCTTCGCGTTTGTCCTCACCAACGACAACGGTCCTGACCGGGGTTCGGCCCGGCGGCAGTTCGTCGATGATCGATACGTCGAGGTCACCGTAAACAGTCATCGCGAGCGAACGCGGGATCGGCGTTGCCGTCATTACCAGGATATCGGGATTCGTTCCCAAGGCTTTTAATTGGGCACGCTGAAGGACGCCAAAGCGGTGCTGTTCGTCGATAACGGCAAGCCCGAGCCGAGCGAATTTTATCGAGTCCTGAATAATGGCGTGGGTTCCGATCACGAAGTCGATCTCGCCCGCGGCCAGGGCGGCGTGAAGTTTGCGCTTTTCCGTAGCTTTTGTGCTCCCAACGATCATTTCAACGCGGTAGCCCGAGCCATCGAAAATTTTTCGTGCATTTCGAATGTGCTGTTCGGCGAGGATCTCGGTAGGGGCCATCAGAGCCGCCTGATAACCGTTCTCCATCGCGGCAAACGCTGTGAGGAAAGCTACGATCGTTTTGCCGCTGCCGACGTCGCCCTGTATGAGGCGATTCATCGGCTCGTCGGACTTGAGATCGGCGAATATCTCGCCTATCACCCTCTTCTGGGCGCCTGTCAAAGCGAAAGGGAGCAGGTCTTTTAGCCGGTGCCGAGTCGGGTCGGTGATCTCGATCACCGTGCCTTTCGGTTCTCGTCGGCGTTCACCGCGGAGCAGCTGCATCGACACTGAAAGCCAAAAGAATTCCTCGAAGATCAGACGGCGGTGCGCAGGGCTTCGGAACATCGCATAGGCGGACAGCGATGTCGTCTCGGGCGGAAAATGTATCTCGCGGAGGGCTTGAGCTCGGCTGATAAGTTTGTGACGGCGGAGTACGTCTGCAGGCAAGTGCTCGGGCACTGAATCTGGATCAAGGTCTCTTGTGATGCTGAAAATGATCTCGCGGAGCCGTTTCGTCTGAAATTGCCCCAGTTTTCGATAGACCGGAACTGCGCGGCCGCTGTGAATGATCGCCAGTTCGGGGCTGGCGTTGTCTTCTTCTAGGTCATCAAGCTTTTCGACGGTCGGCGTCGGTGATGATCCACTCGGTCCGGCGTCCGGCCAGAGCCCCGGGTCGATATCCGGAAGGATCTCAAGCTCTTCAGGTTTGTTCACCAACAGGGCGAACGTGTTTCGCCGCTCATCGCGTTCCCACTTTCCATATGCAACAAAACGCGTGTTCTGTGTAAATCGTTCCTGGTAGTATGCGACGATCCGTTCTGCGGCCTTTCCGGAAACAAACCATTTGACAACGACGGGCCGTTGTTTGCGGGCAACGTCGGCGCCGCTGATCTCGAAGATATAGAGCGGAGGCTGACGCGGACCACGATTTTTCCCAACGCGATAGCCGCCCGAAACCTTAACTATCAATTCAACCGCCGCTTCCATCCCATCTTCGATGACATCGATCGAAAGCATGTTCGAGCGGTCTTCATAGCGGGCGGGAAAGTAGTTGAGTAGATCTTCGACGGTCACGTGTTCGATGTTGGTTCGGTCGGCGTGTGAGGCAAGGGCGATGGCGAGTTTGCGCGACAGAGCCGAACTCAGGCCCACGATCCCGTGGTGGCTGAGTTCAATTATTGGCGTGTCCAGGCGAACGGGCATTGGGCGGATTTTATCATACTGACCATTCCGTACCGGTCGAGAAGGCGGCGGTGATCGAGACCAACTATCCGCACTAGGTCACGTCTAATCTGAATGGATTGAAATCGGTATCTCTATCAAAATAATCTTCATGCTCGGCACGTTTCAGGAATCCGACGATCTGGTAGGTGAATGGCGTCGCCAGAATCTCCCAAAACACCTTGATGAAATAGTTGCCGATCATTACGCTCACCACCTGTTCGGTCGACCATGTTCCCAGGAAGGCTATCGGGTAGAAGATCAGGCTGTCAACAGCCTCGCCCGCGAAGGTCGAGCCGATGGTCCTCATCCAGAGATACTTGCCGTTCGTGAGAAGTTTCATCTTGGCCAGAACGAAAGAGTTTACAAATTCGCCGAGCCAGAATGCTGTAAGTGAGGCGAGGACGATGCGCCATGTCTGGCCAAAGATCGTATTGACGGCGGCCTGCGACTCGGGCGACATCGTGTGGGCAGCCGGCAGGCTCGTAACGGCAAATGCCATCAGCGACGCAAATATGAGGGAGCCAAAGCCCGCCCAGATGACCTTTCGCGACCGGGCGTAGCCATAAACTTCGGTCAGAATATCCCCGAAGAGATAGCTTAGCGGGAAAAACAAAACGCCGGTGCCAAAAATATACTCGCCATAGAAAGGTAAGTTCACGGACGAGACCTTGTGAACCCCGATCAAGTTCGCGCAGAGGAGGACCGCTACGAAGGCCGCCATGATCAGGTCGTAATATTTGTAATGTCGGTCGGACGTCATGATGCGAGAGATTGTAGCAGAAAAGCGTAAAAGCACGGGGCGTGGCGAAGCGGATCCATATCTCGCCCCGATGTACTGACTGGTTGCGAGTGCTAACGCGATCAACACGCAAAAAGACTGTCTTGTGAGACAGTCTTCCTCGAAACCAAATTGATGCTGGCTTTAAGCCATTTTGTTGACGTGTTTGGTCAGCCGCGATTTGTAGCGGGCCGCGGTATTCTTATGGATAATGCCTTTGTTCACCGCTTTGTCGATCAGCGATACGGTGGGGAAAAGCAGGTCGGTGCTCGCCGCCTTATCATGGCTTGCCACCGCCGAACGCAGCTTCTTGATCGAGGTTCGCAGTTTGCTGCGGTTGCTGCGGTTGATCTCGTTCTTCTTTATCGTCTGTCTGACGCGTTTTTCTGCAGATTTATGATTCGCCATCGTTTTAACTTAAGCCTTGCAAGACAAACTCCAAATAATAGATATTTGAGCGAGGGTTGTCAAATCGGAGACTCAAGATAGCTCTCGGTGATCATGGCGATCCGTCGATCTAGAACGTGCTCTCAATAAGATATCTGAGCAGAGATCTTTCCTCCATATCGCCGCACGCACAGGTGTAAGTAGGGATAAACGCCATCGCCGTGATGACGAGTGCAGATAGGACGCCGATCGCGAGAATGATCCTTTTGCCAGTCAATCGCATAACTCTAGTCTATATCATTTTGCCACATTTATCTTTCAAATCTCGATGCGATCGTGTGCATCATATCGACGAAGAACGTGACTATCGGTGGATAAAAGAGAAATTCGGGTTTAAGATTCTCCGAAAAAAGCGGAAATCTCGAGTCCGGCGAGATGAACTGATAGCCGATCACGAGGCCGATCCCGAGTGCAAGCAGTATAGCTCCGATGACGGCGGCCGCGGCGGCGAGACGGGAAACTGGTTTTTCCTTTCGCTCATTGTCATCAAGTATCGACTCATGAATATCGTCATCGGGCTGCGTGAATCGCTCAAAACCATCACGGACGCGTCCGATGATGTGTATGATGCCGACGATGAAGAGCGAAACGATGATAATTCGGCCCAAAATGTCTGAATCAAAAAAGATCCGCGGCCTCAGCGCGGTCGTAAGCAGACAACCCAGGATGAGTGCCACCAACGGGTAAACGACCTTCTGAAACGCCATCGCTTCCTTGCGCTCTTCGGCGATCATGCGGTCGATGATGTCGTTGTAGCGTTTTTCGTAAACCATCTGCCGCCAGCGGCGGGCATGCGGGTTTGCCGAATCAATGAACGAATCCGCAAAGCCGTTCGACCTGAAGCGGGCATCGGCCATTCGCTGATCGTATTTTATTCGCTCCTTCGGATTGCCGAGCACCTCGTAGGCCTCAGCGATCTCGGCAAATTTTAAGGCCGTCTCTTCGGAGCCCTGGTTCTTGTCGGGGTGCAGCTTGCGAGCGAGCCTCCGGTAAGCCGATTTTATTTCGGTCCCGGTTGCCTTTGGTGAAACCTTCAGAATGTCGTAGTAATTCACCATCGACCAATGATCTGGAGAGCGGGCCACGCTAAGCAATACGCGGCCGAAGGGAATTATAACATACCCGTTTTACCGGTCTTCGACGCAGTCTATCTTTAGGCTGCGTAGCCGAGATAAAGACGGTCCTCTCGATCTGATCTGAAACGGAGTTGGACGTTTCAACCCAACTCTCCACTCGTGCTTCACGTCGTGCGACTATTATTTCGCTGCTTTGCAGCTTAGAGATCTTGGCCGAGAGCCGCGAAAAGGGCCTGAGCCTTCGTGAGCGTTTCCTGAAATTCGCTTTCGGGATCGCTATCGATGACGATGCCGCCGCCGACGTTGAAGGTGGCCCGGCCGTTGCGGATCACCATCGTGCGGATCGCGACGCTCAGGTCGGTGCATTCGGGAATGCCGAAGCCTGATGGGATACGGTAGCCGATCGCTCCCATCGAGAGGCTTCGTCTTGTTGGTTCGAGTTCGTCGATGATCTTCATCGTGCTGATCTTCGGAGCACCGGTGATCGAGCCGCAGGGGAATACGGCTGTGAGAACATCCGAGAATCGGGCGGTTTCTCTCAATTCGCCCGAAATGGTCGAGACGAGGTGGAAGAAGGTCGGATGTTCTTCGGTCTCACAAAGACGTTCTACTTTAACGCTGCCGTATTCGCACACTCGGCCGAGGTCGTTGCGGAGCAGATCGACGATCATCGTGTTCTCCGCACGGTCTTTCGGGCTGGCGACGAGGTCGGCCTTAAGTCGGGCGTCGTGTTCGGAGTTTTGGCCGCGTTTTCGGGTACCTTTGATCGGGGAAGTTGAGATCGTCCGCAGTGCACCCTCGCCACCGGTCGGGTTTCTCCCGATCTTGCAGAAGCGTTCGGGCGACGCCGAAACAACCGTTGAATCCTTTCTGGTGATGAACGCGGCGAATGGTGCGGGGTGATCCCTACGCAGTCGTCGAAAGATTGCTTGGGGCGTAAGTCCAAGGGGGAGGTCGGCTGAAAACTGCTGGGTCAGATTCGTCTGGTACGTGTCTCCGGCCCGTATGTATTCCTTGATCGTCTCGATGGCGGCGAGGTATTCAGCTTTGGTGAAATTCGAGACAATAGCCGGAACACCAACGGACGGTTCGGTCATCTCGCCGCACCCGGCTCCAAGTATAAGATCGCGAATCCGCCGAGCCCCGGCGGCATCACCAACGATACGGGTCTGGTGTGCATCGTAGTCGTGAATGATCAGAGCATCGAAAGTAGATATGAATACGTCGGGTTCCGAGGGCCCGGGTTTGTAACGCACCGGGATGCCCAGGATCTTCGGACCCAGCTCGTAGGAGAGCGTGAAGATCGACGCCCTATCATCCCTCATCTTCACATCCAGCAGATCGAGCGTTTCAGAAGGGGCCCGCGACGAAACTTCGATCGTTTCGCTTGGGCGGACTCCGACGATCATCTGGTGAGAACCCAGATAGTCAACGCCGCAACTGTCGAGAATGCAGACGGGCTCTGTAAGCGACAGCTTGAGCGCGGCTGAGACGAGTTCGTCGGCGGTTAATGATAGCTCGACCATCGGCGGCGATTTTATCACGGAAGCAGGCTTTCACTTGAGAGGCGTTTTCGCGTAATATGTTGCCAGCAAAATACTTGCAAAAAATATGAATCCAGAACAAAGCGAACGGCAGACGCTGATCCGCGGCCTAGGATTGATCGCCGCAATATCGGTGATCATTGGGAATGTGATCGGTACCGGTGTCTTTCTCAAGGCACGTGTGATGACCTGTAACGTCGGCGATCCTACGTGGGTGATACTCGCTTGGGTGGCCGCCGGGCTGTTGTCGCTGGCGGGCGCGTTGACTTACGCCGAGCTGACGGCGATGAAGCCCGAAGCAGCCGGGCCGTACGTTTTTCTACGCGATTCTTACGGGCGTCTTTCGAGCTTTCTGTTTGGATGGATGCAGATGTTCATCGCCAGGACAGGTGCTCAGGCGAGCGTCGCCGTGGTCTTCGCGATCGCCGTGAACGACTATCTCGGCGGAGCTCTGAAACAAACCTTATTCGCGACAAACATCGCCGGTTATCCCTATGAGGTCACAACGCTGCAGATAATCGCGGTCGTTGTGATAATTATCTTCACCACCCTGAACTGCCTTTCGGTCAGAATGAGCGGGCAGATCGCGACTACGCTGACCGGCGTCAAGATCGCTCTTGTTCTGTTTGTCGCCCTGGGGGCTTTCCTTTTTGCGACCGGCGGATCGTTCGGTAATTTCTCGCTGATGGACACGTCAGGAACGTGCGAGGGGGTTGCCAGCGCGGTTCGATTCGGGAGCTCCGAATATACGTTCCTCGCGGGATTCGGGGCCGCGATGCTCGCCGCACTCTGGGGCTATGATGGATGGGACAATCTTTCCTTCGTTGCGGGCGAGGTCAAGGATCCGGGGCGGAACATTCCTTTGGCGATCATAGGAAGCGTTGTGCTCATCATCGTTGTCTATGTCGGAGCCCATGTTGCGTACTTCTATATCCTCGATCCAACGGCGATCGCCTCGGTCTCAAAGGATTCATCTGTAGCAATGGTCGTTGTGAGCAAGTTCTTCGGCGGAGACATCCTAAGCCTTGCGACAGGCGTTGCGGTTGCGATCTTTACGGTCGGGCTGATGCTCTCGTCGCTCGGTACCCTGCACACATCGATCCTTAGCGCGTCCCGTATCCCCTACGCAATGGCGCAGGATGGGATGATGCTGAAGACATTTGAGAAGGTCTCGGTGAACTCCGTGCCGATCAACGGAGTGCTTTTCCAGGGCGTTTGGGCGAGCATTCTGGCCCTATCGGGTTCTTTTGACACGCTGACGGACTATGTGATCTTTGGTTCCTGGATATTCTATGCCCTGATCACGTCGTCGATATTTGTGTTCCGCCGCAAGTATCCCGATGCCGCGCGTCCTTACAAGGCATGGGGCTATCCGGTGGTTCCCATCGTTTTTCTGCTCGTTGCCGGCTGGCTTCTGGTCAATACGATGATGACGGCTCCGCAAAGTTCGTTCATCGGCATCGGCTTGATCCTGCTCGGACTGCCGATCTACTATTTCCTCAACTCGAAGGGCGGCTCTGACGATAAGAACGGATAAATATGTCGGTGCAAGACAGGCGAAGCGGGATCGAAAGGCGATCGAGTAATCGCTACCCGATCGAAGTGGATGTGGAGTGGCAAGGTCCGGGGCCGCGTCATAAAGGCTCGATCAGCGACGTGAGCCTCGATGGCTGTTTTGTCCTTTGCTCGGGCGATGTCGAAGACGGCGAAGCGATCAGGCTTTTTGTTCCGCTTGCGGACGGGATGAGGGTGGAGTTCACGGGCCGCGTGGCGAATCACGTGCCCGACATCGGATTCGGACTGAGATTTGATCAGCTTTCGGCGGCGCAGCGTGACGTGCTCGGACGTCTGGTGCGGGGAGCGAGTTAGACCAATTCAGACCTCAGCTCGATCGCCTCGAGGGCAACCTCGCGGTCGTCGAAGTGAAACTTATTTGCATTGACGATCTGATAGGTCTCGTGGCCTTTGCCCGCGATGATGACGACGTCGTTGGCCCGGGCCGTTCTGACCGCCCTATTGATCGCCTCACGGCGGTCCGGGATCGCCGAATAGTCCTTTCCGGTCTCTTTAACGCCGATTTCGATCTCTTCGATTATTTTTATCGGGTCTTCGTTTCTTGGATTGTCCGAGGTGATGAAAACGAGATCGCTGTATTCGCCGGCGATGCGGCCCATCGGCCGACGCTTGGTCTTATCGCGGTCACCGCCGCAGCCGAAAACCGTGATGATCCTGCCATCTGTGAGGCCGCGAGCAGTTTTGAGCGTGTTCAAAAGAGCGTCATCCGTGTGAGCGTAGTCCACGATCACGGCAAAGTCGCCGTCGTGTGGAACCCGCTCGAATCGGCCCGGTGCCCCAACGCATTTCGTTAGGCCCAGCTTGATCGAATCAAGATCGTAGCCAAGCTCCAGCGCGGTCGCCGTCGCGGAGAGCATGTTGTAAACATGTGGGCGGCCGACGAGCGGAGAGGTGACATTCAGTTCGCCCGCAGGAGTCTTGAGATCGAAGGAAGTGCCGCGGATGAGTGATATCTGAATGTTGGCTGCGGTTATGTCGGCGCCGTTGGCCCCGGTCGTCGCAGCCTCCGTTTCTGATAACGATGTCGTGACTACGCGGCGGCCTTCCTCCCTCAATTCGCTCGCTAATTTTGCGCCCCATTCGTCGTCGATGTTGATGACTGCGGAGAGTGGCGTTTCGCCCAACCGGCCGTCGAAGAGTTTTTTCTTCGCGTCGAAATAGTTCTCCATCGTCTCGTGATAATCGAGGTGATCGCGAGTGAGGTTGGTGAAAACAGCAACCTTGAAACGCAGCCAATCGCAACGGTGGAGATCGATCGCCTGCGACGATGCCTCCATAACGGCCATGGTGCAGCCTTCGTTGACGGCCTCGCGGAGAAAACGGTTAGTGTCCGATGCCTCCGGCGTTGTGCGGACGGCCTCCTCGCTCCGTTCGCCGATGCGGTATTCGACGGTTGTGAGCATTGCCGCTTTTTGCTTTGCAGCTTCAGCAAGGGCGAAACAGAGATAGGTCGTCGTCGTTTTGCCGTTGGTGCCGGTCACACCGACCAGGTCGAGCTGGTGCGAAGGGTTTCCGTTGACCACCGAGGCGGCCTTTGCCAACGCTTCGCGAGCGTTTTTGACCTTGAGCCAAGCGCCGGTAAATCCGGGTTCCGGATCGTATTCCGAAACGATCCCCGCCGCGCCACGCCGCATTACCTCATCGACAAAGCGATGCCCGTCGACGGTCGCGCCCTTGATGGCAACGAACAGAGTTCCACCCTCGGCTTGCCGCGAATCGTGCGTGACCCCCGTGACCTCGGCGTTCTCGTTGCCGAAAAGCTCCGCGTCCAGTTCAAGAGCGACTTTTTGTGTGGTAATTACTCCCATTTTCTTTGCGATATCTTTGCGATCTTGGCGACTCTTGCTTGAAAAACTATGTTTTAACGCAAAGACCGCAAGGGACGCAAAGAAAAACCTGAGGCAATTCGCGATTATACGACACGCGATTATTTTCCACGAACATCATCCGTGCGAATTCGTATTACAATGCAGAGACACGGAGGTTAGCTAGCAATGAAAATAATCAAATTGATCCTCGCCGGTATCGGACTCGTTTTTGTCGGAATGCTCCTGCTGTGGGTGCTGGGCTGGGTCGGGTCGCTCCTTTCGTGGGTATTCTGGCTAGGCCTCATAGGCCTCATCGGCTACGGCGGCTATCGCCTATTCCTGGCTGTCGAGAAAAAGGCCCTCGGCTCCGACCCGCATCAGGGGTTAGGAACAAATGCAGATATCAACATGTCGTGGGATGAGTACGATAAGAAGTATTTGCATAAGTAGTTTTTCCGGGTCAGTACTACCTGCCCTAGCGGGTGGTTGAACGAGCGCCCTCTGGATAGTAGGTAGTAGTCTGCCTTCTTCCTAATAAAACGAATATTAATGTTTTGCGCTTGACAGCCATCCATGCTTGGGCGTGTAAGAAAGCTGATCCCAATTTATGGTGATTCAAAACATTGTCCCGGTTGTTTTGTCTCCCAAGACCGAACAGCCTTTCTGTTGACGCTCCCGTGATTAACTCCCGCGAGAGCAGAAAGGAGGAAATCTCCAGATTTTCAGATGGAAGTGCGTTCTTTCTGGCCGGTTGCGGAAAGTGGCGCGGTCGTATGATTCAATATTAGAGTTCAGGAGGTCTATGAAATTCTCATATTCGAAAGTAGGCGTAGTTTGCATCCTCATCGTAAGTTTTCTGGTGTATGTATCCCTTGTAGCGTATAGCGAACCGGCAGTGCAACACGGCTTTGCAGTGCCCTCAAGCACGCCCCCTGAGGTTGCTATACCCGAAGGTCTGCCGACCGTTGATTATTACGATAACACGGCTAATAGACCGGATGAAGGTCGGTCACGAAAATACGAGAAGGCAATGCAAGTTCTAATTCCTGACGTTACTAGGGATATCCAGTCCGTTTCGATGGGTGACTGGTACGTCAGACTTGGGGCGTTGCCGGTTAAGGAAAGTAGCCTTGTTGTTGTCGGAAAAGTAGATTCAGTAAGGGCAGTATTACCGCCGAGCAAGAAAACTGTCTTCACAGTGACGGCAATTTCGATTGAAAGAGTACTTAGCAACTCAGCCGGAAAAGAAGTCAAGGCTGGTCAACTCGTAGAGACGGAACGCGAAGGCGGAGTTGTTAGATTCCCAAACGGAAAGAGGATCTGGCATCAAGTAGCTGGACAGAATTTGCCGAAGCCTGGTACGCGAGGGGTCTTTTTTCTTAGCAGTTTTTTTCCTGGTTATGGCCGAGATGACGATGGTTTTTACCTAGTTACCGGGTTCGAGTTTTACCAGGGTAACGTGCGACTCCTTGACTCACTTCCTCCTGACCATCCCATGAGGTCATACGAGGGTCGACAAGAAGAGAAATTGATGCTTTCTTTGGAAAAAGCATTGAAGGGACATAGGGAGGACTAATAATGTATCGACCAAACCTGCCGAGTTTTTTCTCTGCTGGGATGTCGTTACTATTAGCGGGGCTTGTCTTGTGTTCTGCTCCCCTTCTAGTAATGGCACAAGCGCCAACCTGCCCTCCATTATGGAACTTTCCTCATTACTGGCCTGTCGGCACCCCAGTTCAATTATTTTCCAAGATACGTTTACGCTACATGAGCGCAATACGATTCTTCAGGCTCTATCGGAATGGAACAACAAGCACATCGATAATTGCTCAGATGTCAATTTCGATACAATCAACTACTCTGTTATGGCTAGTCAGCCTGTAGGGCAAACGGCACTTTATCGCACATACTGGGTTTCGTACGATCCCAGTACGAATACTGGTTATGATGGTCTGACTGCGATAACGAGTGTTCCGAACGCGGAGACCCGTTTGTATGGGAGTATCCGAGACTCAAATGGTCAAACCAAAACGTCATTTCTGAAAGGGGTGATGATACATGAAATTGGCCATACCTTCAGATTGTGGAATGCGCCTCTTTCTTGCTACTTTTCGGCGATGCGAATCGTAGATATGGAGACTAATCAGGTTTATTCAAACGATACCACGTCGGTTCGAGTAACGTATTGCCCTTCGCCTACACCGACACCATCACCCGCACCAACACCAACGCCGTCTTGCCCGTTAGATTGTGACCCAAACGATCCAGTAGAAGATTTGCCTCCACAACCGTGGCCGATCTGGAATGAGGTAGAGCCAGTCGATTGGTGTGCGTATCCATTACCGTTGAACAATGGATGTCCTCCCGGACTCTTTCGCCAGTTCCAGTCAAGTAAATGTTGCTGGAATGGAACGCCAGTTGTTGTGGACATAGATGGTGACGGCTTCGAAATGACAAATGCCGAAAACGGGGTACCCTTCGACCTCAATAACGACGGATTTATTGATAATATTTCGTGGACCGCCCTTGGTGTCGATGATGCTTGGCTTGCTTTGGACCGGGATGGCAATGGAACCATAGACAATGGACACGAACTATTTGGAAACTTTACGTCGCAACCGACGCCTCCGACAGGCGAAACCCGCAACGGGTTCTTAGCTCTTGCTGTTTACGACAAGATCGAATACGGAGGTAATGGTGACGGATTGATATCACTTCGAGATGCGATTTATCCTCAGCTTCGATTATGGCAGGATCTTAATCATAATGGGTTGTCAGAGCCAGGTGAATTATTGACCGTGAACCAGGCTGGCTTGAGAAAGATCGACCTTGATTACAAAGAATCTCGAAGAATTGACGAACACGGGAATCGGTTCGTTTACCGGGCCAAGGTTAAAGATGCTAACGGCGCTCAACTCGGTAAATGGGCCTGGGACGTAGTTCTGTTGGGCAAATAGCATTATTTCAACAAAGCCGTCGTTTCAGGCGGCTTTGTCGCTCTGTTGTAAACCCGCGGTTCAAAATGCTAATCTTCAACCACCCGCTATCGCAGGTGGTACTGACCCCGCGAGAGAAGCTTGCCTTTGCCGAGGTGGCGAAATTGGTAGACGCACTAGACTTAGGATCTAGCGCCGCGAGGCGTGCAGGTTCGATTCCTGTCCTCGGCACCAGAACAGTTGTCAGCCGTCAGTTGTCAGAAGGCAGCAGTTGTCGGTTGTCGGTCGTCGGTCGTCGGCTGTCAGTTGTCAGAAGCTGGCATCTGATCCACGACCTTCTTTTTAGCCCGATAGCTAAAGTCAATGTTCTTATCTCTGGCGACTGACGGCTGACAACCGACGACTGCTCGCCGACAACTGACCACCGACAACTGACAACTGACAACTGCTTTGTTATGCTTTTTTTCGTACATGAAAAGCGAAATAAAGGAAATTTCTCCGACACAGAAAGAGATACATTTACAGATCGACCCCGAGACGGTAAAGGCCGCGTATGGGCGGGTGAGTCAGAAGTACGCTAAGCGGGCGAATATCCCCGGTTTCAGGAAGGGGTTTGCACCGCTCGATGTGGTGCGGATGCGGTTCAAGGAAGAGATCAAGAGCGACGTCCTGCAGGAACTGATGCCGCCGGCGGTCAATGCCGCGATACAGGAGCACGATGTGCATCCGCTGGGCGATCCGCAGCTTCATTTCGAGAATTTTGAGGGCATCAAGGTAAACGGCAGCGAACCCGTTTCGCTTCACTTTCACATCGAGGTGATGCCGGAGATACCGGTGCCTAAATACGACGACATCGAGGTCACGCGGCGCCTCAAGCCTGCGCTCGATGGCGAGGTCGAGGACCTGATCGCCGAGCGTCTGCAAAAAGAAGCGGCGCTGATCCCGGTCGAGGGAAGGAAGTCGGAGATCGGCGACACCGTGATCGCTGACCTCGAAGGCACCTTCGATGATCAGCCCGACGCCGAGCCGATCAAGGCGGAAGACCTCGAGGTCGAACTTGGCGGCGAGCATATCGAGAGGTCGTTCACCGATAATTTGATCGGCGTTGCTGAGGACGATGAAAAGGAATTTACGGTAGCGTATCCGGCCGATTTTTCGTCGGAGGCCCTGGCCGGGAAGACCGTTCGTTACAAGGCGAAGATCAAATCGGTCGGTCGCTCGGAAACGCCGGAGTTGAATGACGACTGGGCAAAAAGCCTGGACGAAGGGTATGAGTCGCTCGCCGACCTGCGTTCACGGCTCAAGGCTGATCTCGTCAAATACGCCGAGGCTGATGCGGATGCTCGGCTGCGCAACAACGCGATCGCAAAGTTGATAGAAAACAATTCATTCGAGGTTCCTAACATCCTGATCGAGAACCAGGCACGAAACCTGCTCAACAATTTCGCCCAGGATATGCGGCAGCGCGGTGTCGATCTCAATAAGGTCGAGCGGCAGTTTGTCGAGATGGCTTATACGAACATGCGGCAGCAGGCAGAACGCGACGTTCGCGGCGCGATGCTCCTTGATCGTGTCGGACAGATCGAGAAGGTCGAGGTCTCTGACGATGAAGTTAACGAAGAGGTCACAAAAATGGCCGAGTATTACAGGGCTTCGCACGATGAGATCCGCGAGTCGCTCGAAAAACAGGGCGGCGGACTCGATGGTATTCGGAATAATCTGATGACCCGAAAATCGATCGAGGCTGTAATGGCGAAGGTCAAGATAGTCGAGGGCGAATGGGTCGACGAGTCCGCAATGCCCGTCGGGACCGAAGAAAAGCCGAAGAAACCGGCAAAGAAGACGAAGAAGAAGGCTCAGGATTAGTTGGCATCGGGCAGTCGCCAGCCGCTTGCCCGGGCCGGGTCATTTCTACTTGCAATTGCGTTGAAAAGTTGTAAAATCGGTAGCCGATATTGGCAATCGCCATATTTTCAACAACTTATCGTCGTTCAATTCAAGTAGCAGCTCAGGAAAGTTTGATTCTCTAAGAGGAAGAATATGGCTTTAGTACCAATGGTCGTCGAACAGACCTCGCGTGGCGAAAGGGCTTTCGACATTTACTCGCGGCTTTTGAAGGACAGCATCATCTTTATCGGTACGCCGATCGATGACCAGATCGCCAATCTGATCGTGGCTCAGCTCCTGTTTCTCGAGGCCGAAGACCCCGAACGCGACATCAACCTCTATATCAACAGCCCCGGCGGGTCGATAACGGCCGGCATGGCGATCTATGACACGATGCAGTTCATCAAAAACGATGTTACGACGATCTGTGTCGGCCAATGCGCGTCGATGGGAGCACTGCTTTTAACCGCCGGAACAAAAGGGAAGCGATTTGCGTTACCACATGCAAGGGTGCTGATCCACCAGCCTTCGGGCGGTGCTTCGGGCCAGGCGACGGACGTTCGGATCATGGCCGAAGAGATCCTCAGAATGCGCGAAATGACCTCGAGCATCATCTCGAAGCACAGCGGACAGAGCTTCGATCAAGTTGAAAAAGACGTCGAACGCGACCGCATCTTGACGCCGCAGCAGGCAAAAGAATATGGCCTTATCGATGAGGTTATTGAGCATCGAGAAAAATAGTTGTCAGTTGTCAGTTGTCGGTTGTCGGTTGTCATTGAAGAGATTGACGATATGCCGAGAGGTCAAAGTTATCGGGATCTGATTGTTTGGCAAATGGCGATGAATTTGGTGACCGATGTTTATAGACTGGTAGAGGGCTTCCCAAAGACCGAAATGTTCGGGCTGGCCAGTCAGTTAAGGCGGGCCGTAGTTGCGGTGCCATCCAATATCGCCGAGGGACAGGGGCGGGATTCGACACGTGAGTTTATTCACCACCTGTCGATTGCGTATGGGTCATTGATGGAAGCTGAAACGCAAATTCAGATCGCCGTGAACTTGACCTATATTTCTCAAACTGAGGCGGATCAACTCATAGAGAATGCGGCCGAAGTAGGAAGGTTGATGAACGGATTGTCGCGATCTTTAAGGCAGTCTCTTTCTGACAACCGACGACTGACAACCGACAACTGACAACTGACAACTGACGGCTGACTGCCGACGACTGACCTATGGCTCAATTCTATCGTCACGAAGAACTTCTCGCCTGTTCGTTTTGCGGTAAATCGCAGAATGACGTTCGCAAGCTGATCGCCGGCCCGGGCGTGTATGTCTGTAACGAGTGCATTGACATCTGCAACGAGATAATCAATGACGACGAACAGCAGGCTTCGACCTCGGTTCGGCCAAATCTACCCAAACCTCATGAGATCAAGGCGTTTCTCGATGAATATGTGATCGGCCAGGACGAGCCCAAGAAGAGGCTCGCGGTGGCGGTCTATCAGCATTACAAGCGACTCGAGTTATCGAAGAGACGGAATGAGGTCGAGCTTCAGAAATCGAATATCCTGCTTATCGGTCCGACGGGTACAGGGAAGACATTGCTTGCCCAGACGCTTGCGCGGGTGCTTTCCGTTCCGTTCTGCATTGTCGATGCGACCAGCCTAACCGAAGCGGGTTATGTCGGCGAAGACGTCGAGAATATACTTAACCGGCTGCTCCAGGCGGCTGGCGGCGATATCGAAAAGGCTCAGCAGGGAATTATCTATATCGACGAGATCGACAAGATCTGCCGCAAGGATGACAACCCGTCGATCACTCGCGACGTTTCGGGCGAAGGCGTGCAGCAGGCTCTGTTGAAGATCCTCGAGGGCACGGTCGCGAACATTCCGACTGCCGGCGGGGGGCGCAAACATCCTCAGCAGGATTTTCATCAGCTCGACACGACCAATATCCTTTTCATCTGCGGAGGCGCCTTTATCGGGCTTGAAAAAGTGATCGAGAAACGCTTCCGCAACAAATCGCTCGGCTTCCAGGCCGACGTCAAGACGGCGAAGCAGCGGCATGACGACATGGTCGGCAAGCTTGAGCCGCAGGACCTGATCAAGTATGGCCTGATCCCGGAGTTTGTGGGGAGGCTGCCCGTTATCGGCACGCTCAGCGAGTTGGATGAGGATGCGCTCGTCTCGATCCTCACAGAGCCTAAGAACGCGCTCGTGAGGCAGTACCAGCGGAAATTCGAGTTCGATAATATCTCGCTAAAATTCACTGAAACGGCTCTTACTGCTGTTGCTCGCGAGGCCCACAAGCGGAAGGTCGGGGCTCGGGGCTTGATGATGATCCTTGAAGAGATCCTCCTCGAATCGATGTATCACCTTCCGACGCAGAAAGGCGTAAAGGAGATCGTCGTTACCAAGGAAATGATCGAGAAAAAGGTGCCGGTTTTCGAGATAATGACCCCGCGGGCGGAAGAAGCTGCCTGATAGGTTTACTTCCTGTTCACCGGCCGCTGGATTCGTTCAGCGGCTTTTTTCGCGACCGGCTCATGCGAGTGGATTATTTTTAGAAACCGCGAGCGTTTAAGACTATATTCACCTCGTAATCTTAACGCGATAATCTTCAACGAAAACCCGAGATCAGCTATTGCTTTTGTCGTTGCTTTTTGCGTAAATAGATTTATCCAAACCATTCAAAACAAAGTTGCTTAACGGTTAAGAGGTTGTTCTCAGACGTATGCAGGAATTCACAGATCAGATGCCGGCGGATATCGAACGTTTCCCCATGGTTCCGATCCGGGACGTAGTTATTTTTCCGTTCACTAAAGTAGCATTCAAGATCGGCCGGCCGTCGTCGGTGATGGCCCTTGAGCAGGCGATGACCGGCGAACGACAGATATTTCTCGCCACCCAACACGATGCGACAGTCGATGAACCGGCTCCGCACCAGATCTTCCAGGTAGGTACGCTTGGGCGGATCTTGCAAGCCCAGCGACAGGACAACGGACAGATAAAGGTCGTGGTAGAAGGCCGCGATCGCGGGCGTTCGGTTCGTGTCGAACAGGGCGCTGACGGCATGTTCTATGCGCACGTTCGCAGAATAGCCGCGACGGACGAATCCGGTTACCGGACCGACGGATTGCTGCAGAAGATCCACTCACTCGTCGAGCAGTTTTTGCGCGTGTCGCCCGATGCTTATACAGATGCTCTGCACGCTTCGCTCCGAGGCGTTTCGGCCGCGCAGATCGCTGACTCGATGGCATCGCACCTACGGATCGGGGTCGAGGAGAAGCAGGAATTGCTCGAAACGGTTTCGGTCGCTGAAAGGTTGCAGAAGCTGGTCGAGGTCCTAGAAGCCGAGATCGAAAAGCGGCAGCTTGATCGAAATATCCATTCGCGGACAAAGAAGCAGATGGACAAGCATCAGCGTGAATATTATCTGAACGAGCAGATCAAGGCGATACACAAAGAACTTGGCCGTAAGGACGACAAGGCAGAGCTGGATGACCTCAAGAAGAAGATCGAGGAAGCCGGCATGACCGAGGAGGCGACCGATAAGGCGATGCAGGAATTTGCCCGCCTGGAAGCGATGCCGCCGATGTCGGCTGAGGGAACGGTCGCTCGGACTTATCTCGATTGGCTGATAAATGTCCCGTGGCAGAAACGCTCCGATGAGATCGAGGACCTGAGCCAGGCTGAGAGGACCCTCAACGAGGACCATTACGGCCTCGAGAAGATCAAGGATCGAATTCTCGAATTTCTGGCGGTTCGCCAGCTTGTAAAAAATCCCAAGGGCACGATCCTGTGTTTTGTCGGGGCTCCGGGCGTCGGTAAGACTTCGCTCGGAAAGTCGATCGCAAATGCAACGGGCAGAAAATTTGTTCGGCTGGCGCTTGGCGGTGTGCATGACGAGGCCGAGATCCGCGGCCATCGTCGAACGTATATCGGGTCGATGCCGGGTCAGATCATCCAGTTGATGAAACGCGCGGGTACGACGAATCCGGTGATGTTGCTTGACGAGGTGGATAAACTCGGGCGCGACTATCGCGGCGACCCGAGCGCGGCCCTGCTCGAAGTGCTCGACCCCGAACAGAACAGCACGTTTCGCGATCACTACCTGGATGTCGATTATGATCTTTCGCATGTATTCTTTATTGCGACGGCAAACGTGCTGCATACGATCCCGCCGGCCCTTCAGGACAGGCTTGAGATACTGAACCTCTCCGGTTATACCGAGCGAGAGAAACTTGAGATCGCCAAACAGCACCTGATCGCAAAGCAATGCGAGAACAGCGGTGTCGATCCCGAACGTGTAGTTTTCACCGACGATGGAATATTGGAGACGATCAGGCACTATACGCGGGAGGCGGGTGTTCGCAACCTGGAACGGGAGATAGGGTCATGTCTGCGAAAGATCGCCCGAAAGTTCGTCGGGACCGACGACAAAGATGGATTCAGGGTCGTGATCGACGCCGAAAAGGTCCAGGAATTGCTCGGGGTTATTCGCTATCGCAAGCAGGACATCGCACGAAAGAGTGAGATCGGACTCGTGAACGGCCTTGCCTGGACAGAGGTTGGCGGTGACGTGCTTCAGGTGGAGGCGACGCTCGTAAAGGGCAAAGGAGATGTTACCCTGACGGGAAAGCTCGGCGAGGTGATGCAGGAATCGGCAAAAGCGGCGCTGACATGTATCCGAACTCGAGCAGAGGATCTCGGGATCGACCCGGCGACCTTCCGCGAGCACGACCTTCATATTCACGTCCCTGAGGGAGCGATACCGAAGGACGGGCCGAGCGCCGGGATAACGATCGCAACGGCAATGGTTTCAGTGATGACGCAAAATCCGGCAAGGCACGATGTTGCAATGACCGGTGAAATAACGCTTCGCGGAAAGGTCCTTCCGATCGGAGGTGTCAAGGAAAAGCTGTTGGCCGCCCATCGTTTTGGGCTGAGGACGATCATTCTTTCGAAGGACAACGAAAAGGATCTGGTCGATATTCCTGACGAGGTTCGTGACGAATTGACGGTCCACGCTGTCGAGTACATCGACGAGGTTTTGGAGCTAGCTCTTGAGCAGCGTGGTGACGAGATCAAACTCGACACTCCGGTATTGTGGAGCAGCGAACCGTCGGCGGCCGATATCTCGGCGGGCGTCGAGTGAGCCAATGAAGATCGTTTCGGCGGAATTCGTTAAGAGCGCGTTCGAAAAGCGACATTGGGTCGATGACGACCGGCCGGAGATCGCATTCCTGGGTCGCTCGAATGTGGGGAAATCGTCTCTAATAAATTCCTTGCTAATGCGGCGAGGCCTCGCTCGGACATCGAACACACCGGGACGCACTCAGAGCATCAACTTTTTCCTGATCAATGATTCGTTCTATTTTACCGATCTGCCCGGCTACGGTTTTGCAAAAGTCGCGAAGTCGATGAGGGTCGAATGGGGCGATATGGCGAGGCAGTATCTGGAAGAGCGAGAACAGCTTCGGCTGTGTGTTCAGCTGATCGATTCTCGCCATCCGCCGACAAGACTCGACCTTCAACTCAACGAATGGATCGAGCACAACCAGAAAGCTCGGGTGATCGTCGCGACCAAATCCGACAAGCTTTCAAATAACGAACTCGAGCGTTCTAAGAAGCAAATCGAGATTTTGATACCGAATGCACGGATAATCGCATACTCCGCTACCATGGGCCGGGGACGCGATGAGGTCTGGGGAGCGATCGCCGGATCGATCTGAAATTGTTAACGATCGAATTTTTTTGAGCTTTCTGGCCGATGACGTTATTTTCGGGTTGATTTCTTTCGGGTGATATTGTAATAATTATGTTTCCCGGTAACTCTGTTTTCTGGAAAGCTCTAGGAGCTTATCACTGGCTTTACTATTTTTACAGTTCCGTAAGATTTTCTCCGCTTTAATTCTAAATTTTTTCGAATCGCGTGAGTGCGCGAGGAAAATTGATAAAAACTTCGATCTTGCTCGTATTGAGCATCCATACTTCCAATTGATCACGTTGACTAAACATGCCTACTAAATCTACCCAGTCCCGCAAACCCAAAGTTGCCAAGGCTGCTCCGCCGGAGGAGACAGCGGTTGTCGATGTTGAAGAGCCAAAATCAACAAATAGCGACACCAACGGCAAGAAGTCGTCTGAACCCGCACCTGTTGAAGACACTGCGCTAAACATTTCCAGTTTGAAAGATATGTCGATCAGCGAGCTGACGCACATCGCAAAGGAAATGGGTATCGAGGGAGCGACGGGACTCAGAAAACAAGAGCTTATCTTCAAGGTTCTGGCTGCTCAGACAGAAAAGAGCGGATTGATCTTTTCGCAGGGAGTTCTTGAGACGCTGCCCGACGGATTTGGGTTCCTTCGTGCGCCGGAATACAACTATTTGCCGGGGCCGGACGATATTTACGTCAGCCCGTCGCAGATCCGCAAGTTCGATCTCAGAACCGGCGATACGGTCTCGGGCCAGATCCGGCCGCCAAAGGAGGGAGAACGGTATTTTGCCCTGATCAAGGTCGAGGCGATCAACTTTGAGGCACCTGAGCAGTCGCGTGAGAAAGTTTTCTTTGACAATCTGACGCCGCTGTATCCTGATGAACAACTCAACATGGAGATCGAGGGCGATCCAGAACGTATCGCCGCCCGCGTGATGGACCTAGTCACGCCGATCGGAAAGGGCCAGCGTGCACTGATCGTCGCTCCGCCGCGAACTGGTAAGACGATGCTCCTGCAGACGATCGCGAATTCGATCACAATGAATCACCCCGAAGTGGCGTTGATCGTTCTGCTTATCGACGAGCGTCCAGAGGAAGTTACCGACATGCAGCGTTCGGTCAAGGGCGAGGTCATCTCCTCGACATTTGACGAACCGCCGACGCGACACGTGCAGGTTGCGGACATGGTCATCGAGAAGGCAAAACGCCTTGTTGAACACAAACGCGATGTCGTTATCTTGCTCGATTCGATCACGCGTCTCGCCCGTGCCCATAACGCCGTTGTCCCGCCGTCAGGAAAGATCCTCTCGGGCGGTATCGATTCGAATGCCCTCCAGCGTCCAAAGCGTTTCTTTGGCGCGGCCAGAAATATCGAAGAAGGCGGCTCGCTGACGATCATTGCCACCGCCCTGATCGATACCGGTTCGAGAATGGATGACGTCATCTTTGAGGAGTTCAAGGGAACGGGTAACTCGGAAATTCATCTCGACCGAAAACTTTCCGATAAACGGCTATTCCCGGCGATCGATCTCCAGCGTTCGGGCACGCGGAAAGAAGAGCTGCTGATCGGCAAAGAAGACCTGAACCGCATCTGGGTAATGCGGCGTGTGCTCAACCCGCTGTCGCCCGTTGAGCAAATGGAGGTCGTACTCGAACGACTCGGCAAGACGAAGACGAACGCTGAGTTTCTGGCCTCAATGCAGACCTAAGATCGTTGACAACGCTCTGAGCGGTGGATAAGCTGAAATCATCAAACAAGATGGCGCTTGAGACTGAAATAGCATTTTTCGATAAGCAAAAACCTGAATTGGTCGAAAAATACCTTGGGCGATTCGTGCTTATTCGGGATAGCGAACTCATCGGCGTCTTTAACACCATCCAAGAAGCTATTGCTGCCGGTGCCCGACAATTCGGCCTTTCTTCCTTCCTCGTTCGTGAGGTTAAGCTTGAAGCTGAAGCAGAATTATTTATTCCCGCTCTTAGTTTGGGATTGTTAAATGCCAATTCTACACGTCCAGTATGAGGGCCAGTCGACAGATCGGGATGGCAAACACCTAAAGATTTCCTCAGCATCAGCCCTTGCCAAACAAGGTCCGATAGTCCAGGCAATCATAGGCATAGGAACAGCGTTTTCCGAAGAACTGGCGCATCAAGGAATCGCATCGCCGGGGCCGGTAGCCGGTTCTGCGTTGATCGACACAGGCGCATCCACAACGTGCATTGACGACTCGATCGCGTGGTCGATGGGAATACCGTCGCTCGACAAAGTCCTGATTTCGTCTGCCTCGCATCCCGCAACGCAGCAACACGTTTACGCGGTTACGCTGGAAATTGTTGGCTCACCGATCAGACTCGAGGTGCCGCGGGCCGTTGGGGCAAGCCTTCAAAGTCAGGGTTTGATCGCGCTGATCGGTCGTGATTTTCTGCAACATTGCACGCTTCATTACAATGGAGTGATCGGAGCGGTTACACTTTCAGTCTAAAGATGCGTGTTGCTGTAATTTCATCCGAAGCGGTTCCATATTCCAAAACAGGCGGCCTCGGCGACGTGGCCGGCGCTTTGCCAAAGGCATTGAAGCAGATCGGGATCGATTCGCTATTGATAACGCCTTGTTACTGGCAGACCAAGGGCGAGTACCTATGGCATACGGCGATCGATGACCTTTGGTTGACTTGGCGAGGGAAGTCCGTTCGAGCCAAGGCATTTTACAGCGAAGCGAATGGCTCCTCGACGTTCCTGGTCGATTCTCCTCCGCTATTTCATCGCGATTCGATCTACGGATACACCGAGGACTACGAACGCTTTGCCTTCTTTAACCACGCCGCGATCGAGTTGCTAAAACGCATCGGCCATGCTCCGGATGTGGTTCATCTAAACGATTGGCATTGCGGCTTTGCGGCCGTCGAACTTGCCGCTCGTCGTCGATACGATCCGTTTTTTCGCGATACCAGAACGGTCTTTTCGATCCACAACATGGCCTATCAAGGTGGGTTTGGGTTGGGGGAATTACCTGCATTAGGTTTCACAAGCGGCTTTGCCCGAAATGCCTTTAGTTTTGATGGCTATGGTTCGGCGATGAAGGCCGGACTTGAGGTCTCGGATACATTATCGACCGTTTCCCGCCGGTATGGTTACGAGATACAAACCCCCGAGTTTGGCCAGGGCCTCGATTGGCTGACTCGACAGCGAGCGAATAGACTGATCGGGATAACGAACGGCGTCGATTACGAAGAATGGAACCCTGCGACCGATAAGGAACTGCCCGCTCATTTCTCGATCGACGACATGGCGGGAAAGCTTGAATGCAAAAGGGCGTTACTGGATCGTTTCCACCTTCCGCAGGAACTCGACCGGCCCATTTTTGCCAGTGTTACGCGGCTTACGGGGCAAAAAGGCGTCGAGCTGATCAGGCAGGGAGCCGGTGACATTCTCGCAGCTGGAGGATTCTTTATCGCTCTAGGCTCGGGCGAGAAGGATTCCGAACAATTCTTGCAGGCTCTTCGCGATTACGCGCCATCGCGGGTCGGCGTTTATATCGGCTACAATGAAAGCTTGGCTCATTTGATCGAAGCAGGTGCGGATATGTTTTTGATGCCGTCGAAGTTTGAACCGTGTGGGCTAAACCAAATGTATTCATTGCGTTACGGCACGGTTCCGATAGTGCGCGCTACCGGTGGGCTCGATGATACCGTCGAGAATTGGGATGCGGTCAGCGGTCGTGGAAATGGGTTCAAGTTTGGTCCTTATCGGTCGGACAAGCTGCTCGAAAAGATCTATGAGGCCCGGTTTGCCTACGAAGATAAGGAAGCGTGGGTAACGATCCAACGCAATGGAATGTCCGTCGATAATTCGTGGGAGAACGCCGCCCGAAATTACGTTGAGCTTTACAAATGGACCTTGGCATAGCTCGATCCATATAGGTCCTAGCGGTCGTCGAGGAGCTATACCCCAGATACTATGATAATTGTGATAATCGGAGCCCAATGGGGCGATGAAGGAAAGGGAAAAGTCGTCGATCTGCTAGCCGATCGGTTTGATATCGTGTCGCGCTATCAGGGCGGGCACAACGCCGGTCACAGCGTTTATGTAGGCGATAAAGCCTTTGTTCTCAGGCTTTTGCCGTCGGGCATTATTCACGAGGACAAGACCTGCGTACTGGGCAACGGCATGGTCATCGACCCAAAGGCATTTTTCGAAGAGGTCGATCAAATCGAGCAAAAGGGTATTTCGGTCTCGCCGGAACGGCTGAAGGTCTCTTCGCGCGCTCACCTCATTATGCCGTACCACAAGGCGCTCGATCATACGTCCGAAGAGCGACTTGGTAACGAGAAGATCGGCACAACGCTTCGCGGCATCGGGCCGGCTTATGAAGACAAAGCAGGCCGTCGCGGCATTCGCGTCGCCGATGCGATGTCGCCTGACATATTAAAGTTACGTGTCGAACGCAACCTTGAAGAAGCAAATCGAATCATCGCTCTATTTGGACAGCAGCCGCTGCGCTCCGACGAGATCTTGGCTGAAGTATCGCCGCTGATCGAACGACTGAGGCCCTATGTGTGCGAGACATCGCACTTTCTTGCTGACGCGCGTAAGTCGAATAAGAAAATTCTGCTCGAAGGCGCGCAGGCGACTCTACTCGATGTCGATCACGGAACTTATCCGTATGTGACTTCCTCAAATCCGACTGCCGGCGGGGCGTCGGTCGGGGCGGGAATTCCACCTCATCACATTACCGGCGTGCTCGGTATCGTCCGTACGTACGCAACGCGTGTTGGCGAAGGGCCGTTCCCGACCGAGATGCTCGATGCCGAAGAGGGTACGGCAAATCTGATTCGCCAGCGCGGCAATGAATATGGCTCCGTAACAAAGCGTCCGCGACGCTGCGGCTGGTTTGATGCCGTTGCAACAAGATATGCAGCGGAGTTGAACGGATTCGACAGCGTTGCTCTGACAAAGCTCGATGTGCTCGACGCGCTTGACGAGATCAAAGTTTGTGTCGGTTACGAGATCGACGGCAAACGTGTCGATACGTTTCCGGCGGTTTCGAGCGATCTGCGCCAGATCAAGCCGGTTTATGAAACCTTGTCCGGATGGATGACAGAGACTGTCGGTGTTACCGAATTTGCCCGGCTGCCGGAAAAGGCTCAGAGCTATGTGAGGTTCCTTTCGAATGAGATCGGTGTCGAGATCGGATTGATATCGACCGGTCCTGAACGCGATCAGACGATCATTATGCAGAGATCGGTGATGGAGGGGTGGTTCGCCTGAGCGGGAATGCCAAATATTGAGATCGTTGAGTTTACTGACGAGTGGGCTCGTGATTTTGCGTCGCTGAATTACGAATGGATCGAGAAGTTCTTCAGCGTCGAGAGACACGATCGTGAGATCCTTGACAACCCGATGAGGTCAGTTATCCAGCCCGGGGGACAGATATTTATGGCGATCGTTTCAGGCATCGCAGCAGGAACAGTCGCGATGATCCCGGCGGGCAGCACTGTGATGGAACTCACCAAAATGGCCGTAGCACCGGAGTTTCAGGGTATGGGCATCGCGAATCACTTGATGAAGAGCTGTATAGAATTCGCGACTGCAAGAGGCGTCGATCTTGTCTTTCTCGAATCACACCGTTCGCTAGGCCCTGCTCTCTCCCTATATCGAAAATTCGGTTTTGTTGAAACGCCGATGGATCCGAATTCCGAGTACGCCCGTGCTGACATCCGTATGGAACTTGCCATCCCGGGCAGCAATATGTAAAATCTTGGATTCGGCCCATTGGCCGTGTGGTCCGATAGCTCAGTCGGTAGAGCAAATGGCTTTTAACCATTGGGTCCCTGGTTCGAGTCCAGGTCGGATCACCAATATAATCAACAAGTTAAGGCGTCCAGATTGGACGCCTTTTCTCGTTTCTAACCATTTTACTAACCATTTGATCTCGGGCTACTTCTTTCGTTGACTCCGAAAACGCGGCTTTAATCCAGGCAATTCTGTGAGTTGAAAATAGACCAACCTCGACCCATCACGCTGGAGTGTTGTGACCTTTCCCTGATTCACCCGGTTCCTCGCGGTGTCGTCCGTTATGCCGATGGCATCACATGCATCTTTTTGCTTTATGGCGATCACTGCTTTGAGCGGGCCGATCTGGGCCTCGATTTCCTCGCTGATAAGTATCCGCAGCATTCGAGCAAATTCTTCCTTTTGCATCACAACAAACTCACCTAGCATTGTTTCAGTACCTCACCCAAGTTGGGCTACGGCAAGTTCTATTCCGAAAGCTAAACCTCTTGTTCTTAGTCGATTTGCCAACTTGTTGGTAACTTTTTGCACCAGTGGTTGAATAATAGGCCAATATGGAAAGACGCTCAGAACGTGGACCTGTACTAATTGCGGGAAAGCGTCTCTAGCCTGCTTTCCTACAAACCGTTTTGGGATTATCATATGGGCTGGTTTCGCCTGCTAACGCCCTGTGAATCAGTGACGAATATTCGACGAAGATTGGTTCATCAACGATGGATTTAGACTTTCAAATGGGGGACAAGCAGTCGGTGCGTTATATGTTCGGCTCTTATGGATCTAGCTCCCTCATTTCAAAGTACTGCCAATCCTCAACAGCAGGAAGCGATCGGCCATACGACCGGTCCATTGTTGATCATCGCGGGGCCTGGCTCCGGTAAAACTTTCACTCTCGTCGAACGGGTTGTCTTCCTAATTTCACACCATCAGGTACCGCCCGAAAGGCTCCTCATCCTTACATTCACGGACAAGGCAGCAGCAGAGCTTCGTACGCGCATTTCTAATCGTCTTGCTGAGTTGAACATTCGCTTCAATCTCAACGAGATGTATCTTGGAACTTTCCACTCGATGTGTTTGAGGCTGCTTGAGGAGTTTCGCGAGTTTACGCGTTTGCGAAGGAATTACTCGCTGATGGACGAATTTGATCAGCAGTATTTTCTCTATCAGCGGCAGAAGAGGTTTGAAGCGATCGAGAACATCGAATTGTTGACGGGGGATCCGGGAAGAACTTCATCGTGGGCACTGTCGAACAAGCTTCTCGGATGGATAAATAAGATCTCAGAGGAGGCTGTAGATCCGAACGACCTTACGAAATCCAGCCATCCCGAGATTAAGGCACTGGGCGAAGCTTGTAACCTCTATCACGACCTAATACGAGAAGAGAACGCTCTCGACTTCTCAACCATCCAGTTCGAGACTCTAAAACTACTGCGTGAACACGAAACGATTCGTTACGAATTAAAGGATCGGTTCGAGTACGTTATGGTGGATGAGTATCAAGATACCAATACTATCCAGGAGATGATTCTCCAGGAGATCACCGACAAAAATCCGAATCTCTGCGTCGTAGGAGACGACGATCAAGGCCTCTATCGCTTTCGAGGAGCTTCGATCAGAAATATTCTTCAATTCCGCGATCAGTTCTCTTCGGGATGTGCCGAAGTAACGCTTTCGACCAACTATCGTTCGCACCCGGACATTATTCAGCGCTACGACACCTGGATGGGCGGGCATTTCTGGGACCATCAGGGAGCGGTATTTCGACTTGAGAAAACGATAGAGCCCAGGCGTGACAAGACATTTCCCGAGACAGCAACCGCAGTTCGCGTTTCTGCTCACTCTCCACAGGCCTGGCACAACGAGGTGCTTGATTTCATTAACACACTTCGTGAAAAGGGCGGGCTATCGGATCTGAATCAGATCGCGTTTCTATTTCGATCTGTAAAGAACGACAAAGCCGTCTCTTTGGCGGACTTTCTCGAGAACAGCGGAATTCCGGTCTACTCGCCCCGGTCCAACATGTTCTTCGACCGGGAAGAGATCCGATTGATGATTGGGGCTCTGATATTCCTCTTTCCGCAGTATGCCTCACTGCGGAAATGGCATCCGGAAATAGACCTATCGATATGGGACTATTACGACAATCAATGTGTCCGTCCATTCCTTGAAGCGATAAAGTCGCCTGAGAATCAGGAGCTGAAGGATTGGATCGTCCAACTCGCACGTAAGAACCAGAAGCTTGCCCAAAACACCGACTATGCCTTTGCGGATCTTCTTTACCAGCTCATCCAGTTCCCGCTATTCAGTCGATATCTAGGCGACGGAGCGACCGGCGACGTCCGCGAATCAAGGGCGGGCCGTAATCTCGCGATCCTTTCGAAACTCCTTAGCAAATTCCAATACCTGCACAATGTCGTAGTACTTCAGCCGAAGGATGTTGACGACAAAGTTACGCAACTTTTCAATCAGTTCTTCAGGTTTCTCAAGGATGGAGGTATCAACGAGTACGAAGATGTTTCCGAATATGCACCGTCCGGCTGTGTTTCTTTTCTTACGATCCACCAATCGAAGGGGCTTGAGTTCCCGGTGGTCTTCGTTGGTTCGATGGAAGCGGTTCCGTACAAACAACACAGCGACATCGATGAAATACTTGAGTCGGAGTATTACCATCGCCCGCCCTTTGAGCCAATAGAGAAGACTAAATACTACGACTTCTGGCGGCTCTACTATACAGCATTTTCGAGAGCACAGAACCTGCTCGTCCTGACGGCAGAAACTAAAGCACCAGGCCGCGGACAGCGGCGAGTCCCTTCGACTTATCTTGAAGGCATGTGGAATGCCTTGCCGGATTGGAAGGAGCCGGTATTCAAACCCGAACTTCTCGAACTTGAGCCGGTGAAGACCGTGAATCTTAAGCGGGAGTACTCGTTTACCTCAGACATAATCTTGTTCGAAAACTGTGCCGAGCAGTATCGCTTCTTCCGGCAGCTTGAATTTGCTCCCATCCGTACGAGTCCGATCTTGTTCGGTACATTAGTTCACCAGACGATTGAGGATATTCACAAGACCGTACTGCGTGGTGAAGAGAACATTATCGATGAGGACCGTATCCGAACCTGGTTCGAGATAAACTACGCCGCTCTAAGTAAGAAGGAGCGTGTCTATCTTTCGGAGTATCCCCGGATAGCTGCGCTTGAGCAAGTGCTCCGATACTACCGTCGCGAAAGTCACGACTGGTCTCGACTGAAGGAAGCGGAAGTCGATGTTTCGCTCGTTAAGGACGAGTACATTCTTGCCGGCACTATCGACTTGATAAGAGATGAGAATGCGGCGCCCAACACGGTTGAGATAGTAGATTTCAAGTCGGAGAAGAAGCCCGACCTGTTCGATGAGCGTGAGAAGATCGACCGCTACAAACGGCAGCTCGAAGTTTATTCCCACATCGTCCAGGAACGAACGGGCCTCAACGTCAGCCGGATGCATTTGTATTACACGTCCGAGGAGTCGGGCAGTCCGTATATAACCTTCCCGAACGACGAGGCTTCGATCGGCAAGACCATCGAGAGCTTTGATGGAGTGGTTTCCAGGATAGAAAACAGGGACTTTGCGATCGCGGAGCGGCCTAAGAAGCTCTGCCGCAACTGCGACGTTCGATTCTATTGCGACGCAAAGGAAAAGAAGGGGCAATGAAAAGGGTATTAGCAACAAAAAGAAAATTCTTCTTTGCGGCCTTAGCGTCGCTCTGGATCGCTGTAGCGGCCGCGACTCTGACTGGGCAAGAAGTTGAATTCACTGGAGAAGTGACGAGGGTGATTGATGGTGACACCGTAATTGTGTTGGACGACGAGAAACTCCAAAGAAGAGTAAGGTTAGTTGCGATTGATGCTCCCGAGAAAGGACAAGACTTCTCTGTAGAATCGAAAAAGAGTCTTTCAACGCTCGTCTATGGGAAACGCATCACGGTTACTACCAAGAAGACCGATAGGTATGGGCGTATTATTGGCAAGATTCTGATTGATGGAGTTGATGTCTCGCTTGAGCAAATACGGCTAGGGCTGGCCTGGCACTTCAAAGAGTATGCAAAGGAGCAGTCGGCCGGGGACCGAGAGACCTATGCAGAGGCCGAATTAGCAGCACGAAAGGAAAAATTAAAGATTTGGTTCTTTGCAAACCCTACGCCGCCGTGGAGTTTCAGGTCGAGAGGGGCAAGAGCGAACCCAGTCATGTCGAGGAATGGGCTTAGGACCGAGTCGAAGTACGCCCGCCAAGACGTCGTACCTGCAAGGTCTTTTCTTAAGGCTGTTGATTTCGTAAAAGGACCATTACAGCGTGGTCCGCGAGGCGGTTGCTTTTACATGAAAAACAGTAAAAGGATCTATGTAGCTCGGGAGCTCTGTTGGGTATCAAATAAAGAATAACTGGAATGAGTGAAGAAACTGTTGAAAAGATCGAGTTTGAGCCGATAAAGGGCTATCCGATGCTCTATTGGAAGGGTAAGCGGCCTTTTACTTCGACTCAGTACTACCCCGCGCAGTTGAAGGAGACCTACGGCCCGGAAGTTAATGGCTGGCGAAACCGAATCTACTGGGGCGACAACCTTCAGGTAATGTCGCATTTGCTGAAGGAGTTTCGCGGAAAGGTCAACCTTATCTATATCGATCCCCCGTTTGACTCGAAGGCTGACTACAAGAAGAAGATTCAGTTGCGAGGGCAATCGATCACGAATGACCAAAATGCCTTCGAAGAAAAACAATACACTGATATATGGACAAACGATGAATACCTACAGTTCATGTACGAGCGGCTGGTTCTAATGCGCGAACTTCTCGCAGCGGACGGTTCAATCTATGTTCATTGCGATTGGCATAAGAATCATCAGATGCGTTGCTTACTAGATGAGGTTTTCGGTGAAGGCAAGTTTATTAACGAGATCATTTGGTGGTATTACGACAAGATGCCGACCGGTGGAACATCTTTAGACAAGCAACATGACACCCTACTTCAATACCGCAAAGGAGGGAGTTTTACCGCGAACGCTGTGTTTGAACTTAGGGAGAATCCAAAGCGAAAACGAGAGCTTCGACAGAAGGTTGACGGAAAGATGATTCGCCTCAGGGATGAGGAAGGAAAGCAATTGTGGAGCGAAGACGACCCATACAAGAAGGTTTCAGACGTTTGGAAAATGACTTTGACAAATTCAATGTCATCAGAGCGGCAGGGTTATCCTACACAGAAACCAGAATCATTGCTCGAACGAATTATCGAGGCATCCTCTAACTCTGGTGATATTGTGTTCGACTGCTTTATGGGAAGCGGGACAACCCAAGCGGCAGCCATGAAGCTAGGACGCAAGTTTATCGGTGCGGATATTAATCTTGGCGCGGTTCAAATCACGACCAAACGCCTCATCGAAGTCTCCGACGAACTAGATTCTCTGAAACCGACACTGGTCGACGACGACGAGACGCCGAAATTCCAAGGCTTCGAAATCTATAATGTTAATCACTACGATCTGTTTAGAAATCCCCTTCAGGCAAAGGACATTTTGATCGAAGCATTAGAGGTTCAACCTTTACCCGCTTCGGTCGTCTACGACGGCGAGAAAGATGGTCGGTTGGTAAAGATCATGCCGGTGAACAGGCTTGCTACACGAGCGGACCTCAATCAGTTGATCGCCAACTTCGACTACAAGACGCTCGAAAAGAAACATAACGAAAATCCAAATAAACCGGTCGAAAAGCTGCTTCTCGTTTGTATGGGACACGAACCGGATCTCGCGGCCCACCTACAGAAGGAAATGTTACCGTTCAAGTTGGATATCGAAGTAGTTGATATTCTACGCGACCGCTCGAAGCTCGAATTCAAACGCGACTCGGAGACTAGGATCTCAACCTCGGAAACCGAACTGGTGATCGAGAAATTCTACCCGATGAACTTGCTGCAGAAGCTTTCGCTGTTCAAAGAGAACGTCGGGGATTGGCGCGAGTTGGTCGAATCCGTAATGATCGATTTCAATTACGACGGAGCTATTTTTCAGCCCACTCTTCTCGACATTCCGGAGAAGAACGAGTTGGTCTCAGGCAAATACGAAATTCCAGCCAACGCGGGGAACATCCGCGTAAAGATAACGGACCTCCTGAGTGAGTCGCTGGAGGCTGACGCTTAGAGATGGCGAAAAAGCAGAAACAAGTTGGACTCGACTTCGCATTCTTTGGTGCGTTAAGGAACTTTTACGTCGATAATCGCCGGTTCATTCGATCTCATTACAAGGATCTATCAAAGAAGTTTCTCGACTTCAACGATCCGAAAGATAACGACGCCTATTTGCGAGTCCCGCAGTTCGAAGCTCTGGAGATGTACATCTTCATCAAGGAGTATTGCAACAACGCCCCCGTACATCGCCTTTTCCGGGAGTGGCTGGAGCGTCGAGAATTGTTCGAGAAGCGCGGAAACGTGGGCGCTCGATTCGGGCAGACGACACTATTTGAGACGGTTACTGAGGAGCAGTTCGAAGGCCTATACAAACAGATGCAGAAGAATTCGCGTAGATACTCGAACTACATCTACGCGCTGACGATGGGCACCGGTAAGACGATCCTGATGGCCACGTGCATCTTCTATGAATTTCTTCTCGCGAACAAATTTCCTTTCGATGAGCACTACTGCCACAACGCCCTCGTATTTGCTCCCGATAAGACGGTCCTGCATTCGCTGCGAGAGATAGTCGAGTTCGACAAAAGCCTGGTCGTTCCAAAAGAGTACGTGAATTGGCTCGATTCGCATCTCAAGTTCCACTTTCTCGACGATGCTGGAACAACGCTGAATCTGCTCGACCGGTCAAAGTTCAACATCGTCATTTCGAATACTCAAAAGATCATCCTCAAGAAGCAGCACAAGGAGAAGACTGCGACGGACGCACTGTTCGGCAGCGAAAAGGAAACACATGAACGCCAGGCTCCGGCCGAGCCTTCAGTTTACGATGAGATCTCGGAGCTGCTTGCCGAGGAACCAGAAGAGGAAGCCGAACTCGCGACGAATCAACGCTTTGAGAAGCTGAAGCGACTTTCGCAGCTGGGAATTTACGTCGACGAGGCCCACCACGCATTTGGCGACCCGCTTGCGAAGGACATGGGCATCAAGACTTCGAAGACGAGTCTTCGCCTCACGATCGATGAGCTCGCCGCTAGTCTCGAGCGGACCGGGACCAAGATCGTTGCGTGCTTCAACTATACCGGCACGCCCTACATCGGCGACCAAGTATTGCCCGAGGTTATTTACGCTTACGGCCTGACGGAAGCGATAGAGAAAGGATTACTCAAGAAGGTCAAACGACACGGTTACACCAACCCTCGGTCGGAAGAGTTTGTTCAGTTAGCGATCGATAACTTCATTGAGAGCGTAAAAGTGAACGGAGAATTTGTCCGTCCTGAAGGGGTGCTACCTAAGATCGCGTTCTTCGCCCCAACGATCGAGGACCTTAACTCGGAACTGCGTCCGGCCGTTGAGAAGGCGATAGCGAAGCACGGCTTTTCAGCCGAAAAGATTCTCGTCAATGTCGGCGATCCAAAGTTGACCTCGAACGATGAGATCCGCGAATTTAACAACCTCGACAAGCCGACGTCGGAGAAGCAATTCATACTTCTTGTAAACAAAGGTCGCGAGGGGTGGAACTGTAGGTCCCTGTTCGGAGTAGCTCTATTCCGAAAACCGAAGTCACGTGTTTTTGTCCTTCAGGCCACGATGCGTTGTTTGAGGTCGATTGGCGACAAACAGTACACAGGACAGATCTATTTAAGTGACGAGAACCTTCAGATCCTTGAAGATGAACTGCAACAGAACTTCAGGATCAGCGGCGACGATCTGGAGAACGCCGGGAAGGATAAGGAGACCGTCGAAATCCGAGTTGTTCCGCCGCCGGTCAAGATCAAGATCAAACGCATTTCTTCCCGGTTCGAGATGCGGGAGAAAGCTATCGAAGAAGGATTCTCGCTTGGTCTCGAGCAGATTGATAAAGACAAATATCGACTTCTGCATATAGAGCAACAGGGATTAGAGGAGCATCGGAATGCCGCATTCAAAAAGGTAGAGGATTTGACCGCTCAGCGCGAGCGACGGTCATTCAGCGAAATAACTCTCGTCGCTGAGATCGCGAGATATCTGAACCTTCGGCCACTCCAGGTCGAAGAGATCGTTTCGCAAACGAAGGAAGGCATCAAGGGAATTCTTGCAAGCGTGAATGAGTTCAACGAACTTCTTTACGATGCAGTGATTCCAAAGATCTTCGACTCGCTCTACGAGCTTCGCGAGTTTAAGAGTGAGGACGAACACGAGATCGAACTGGTCAAGCCGCCACCGGCGGGTCGGGACTTTTACTCTGTTCGAGCGGAGCCGGACAAGATTGTGAGAAATATCGATTCACAGATCGCCGAATTTGTATCGAAGAGCTTTCACCTTGACGCATACTGCTTTGACTCAAATCCGGAGAATGTCCTTTTCCGCGACCTTCTGGCCGACCAGCGCGTCAAGAAGATCTACTTTACTGGCATGCTCACGCACGGACAGACGGACTTCTACATCCAGTACATCGACCCCGATTCGCATACGGTCAAACGATACTACCCGGACTTTCTTGTCCAACTCGAAGATGATTCCTGGCTGATAGTTGAGGTGAAAGGAGACAATCTGATCGAAGCATCCGTCGTACAAGCGAAAGCGGCGTACGCACGTCAACTCGCCGCCGCAAGTAAGATGAGGTATTCCATCATCAAGGGCACCGATGCGGGTGCGGGAAACTATGAGGAGTTATTGGTTCGCGGAATTTAACTGTCGCTACTCGGCTAGGTGGGGCCCGCGCAAGATGTTGAAGATCGTCTTGAATTTTGAATTAGACGTGGGTTTCTGAGAGTTCAATTTTTTCAGCTTTGTGTGGTCGGACAACGAAGCAGATATCGATTTAATAGGTTTTGATTATCTAGCAGACGCCGTTGTCTCCGTGGTGCGGGATTCGCAGAAATAAAGTGATCCGAGGCAAGGATAGAGCGACCGGCAAGAAAGTAGCCATTTCGAGGTGGCTTTGTGATGAGATGGAGGCTGTCGGAGCGTTCGACATGGACGACAACGAGCGCCGTTTGATATGGACGAAGGAGTATCGCTCCCAGTTGTGAACGACAAACAGAGCCCCTGACGATCGATAGGTCATGGATGCGGCCGCCACATACGGCGAGTACCTTAACGTCCGCGGAATGAAAGCGTGCTGGATGTAGAATTGGTGAGCCGATCAATGCAGGTCTGGGATAATTAATACGATCTATCTCAGACCCTAGGTTCTCAAGTCTGTAGGTGGACACTTTCAGACAGCAATAGACACGACTAACCAGCCAAGGACAGATAGTACTCGGATATCCCCCCGGAAATTCCCACGTGCTACCGACGGATTACGTAAAGGTCGTCGATGGTTCGGCGCAGATGGCAACTTTCCCCAGTTTCGGAAGGGGTTTCATCCCGTTAGCCCGATCGATGAGCTTCTGAGCCTCGGAGTGACGCTTGCGTTCTGCTACGTTGCTCTGCAGATGGTACTCGAAGTGATGGATGCAATTTTTGTCCGATAACGACAAGCCGTTAACGGATCCTTACCGGGCATACATTCGCGAGCGTGATAGAGAGATCTGCTATTTACTGGATAGCTGGGCTCCTGACAACCACGTCGATCACATGCGAAGCAGGAAGAACTGCGGAGCGAACGCCTACTGGAACCTTGCGTGCGCTTGTATTCAGTGTAGCCTAAGCAAAGAATCGCTGAATTCGTATGAGTTTCTCGCGGCATTATCTTTTTAACTGATCCGCCACGTTTATGGCGACGAAAGGATTCGGCAGGAATTTTCAAAACATTAAATGACGGTATTTCCGCGCTCGCTGCATAGAGAGCATACGAATAAAGTGAAAAAAACTCAGGTCTTGATGCACATTTCAAAAATGCATCCGTTTATCTGAATAGGTGGCGGGTAACGACTGTGGTTTGGGGGATATCGATGTTATGAGTGTTGAAAATTTGCCGGCGGCGGCGAACCGTTCCAAGACGGTGTTTGACGCGATATTTGCGAACGTGCCGCCGCTTGGCTCGCCAGAATACCTGAAGCTTCTCGAGACTGCGAGGTTAGCGGAGCTGCCGGCTCAGGTGTTGGTCAAGGCGTTTAGACAGTTGGTAACTGCAGGAAGCCTAGATGCGGCCAATGCGACACTTGTCCGACTTTTTGGCGATCTCCGATTCGACTACATCGGGATCGTCAGGAAATTGGCTTCGTCGTACGAGCCGAAAGGGAATTTTAGCTACGACCCCGAAGACCTTGTCCAGGAGACGATCAAGGAGATCGTAAGGACCCTGCCAACCGACCGCGGAGCCATGGCGGAGGGAGCCTGGGTAACTTTTATCCAGCAGCGTTTCGCCGACGCGTGGCGTAACCTTTACGGCCGCGACGGCAAGAAGGATCCGGAAGGCCGAGTAGGTGTCTATACCGATCCGAAGACCGGTACGGAACACGATCCGGTTGAGGAAACGGACGCAAGCGAGGCCGATTGGCATGCCCAGCTTAGAGAGGATGCCGCACCTTGGCTAGCAGAATTTATGGAGCGAGCCGTTGAAATGATCGAAGATCCCTTGATCCGGTACGTGATGAAGGACCAGCTAAGCGATGATCCTTCGCCGATATCCGCAGGGAAGTCCGAAGGAGGAAAGCCCCCGCTTACGGAGCAGCTTGGGGTGAATCGGTTCAAAATACGCCGGGCCATCATGAGCGGAAGATCACGGCTCGCTGCAGAGTTGCTGAAGCAGCGGGAGAAGGATATCGACATGGAGTGGTTGAGCAAGTTTGCGGATTAGCACGGGGAACGCGGCCAGAACTATGCCATCGATAAAGCATAATGGATTCAGTTTGATAATTCGCACTAACGACCATGACCCTCCGCACGTCCACGTCGTCAAAGGTGACGGTGAACTAGTCTTTATTCTGGGCGACGGGGAACCGTATCTCGAACGAGAACTCTCTCGGATGAAAAAAGGCGACGAGCGACATGCATTAGAGGCGGTCAAAGCACACAGGAAAGTCCTGCTAGATCTATGGAGAAGGATACATGAGTGAGAAAACTTTTGACGAACAGATTGAACGAGCTCGAAAGGCCGGAGAGGAGGCAAATAGGACCGAAGCTAGAGCAGCGTCGGCTTCATACGATCGCGAATCGAAACGGATCGTGATTCAGCTTGTGAACGGAGGAGAGTTTTCATTCCCGACCGCCTGGGTCTCCCGCTTGCGGGAAGCCGGTGACGAAGATCTTGCCGCGGTAGAGATCACTCCGTCGGGGGAAGGGCTGCACTGGGACAAGCTAGATGAGGACCTTAGCGTTCCCGCCTTGATCAACGGAATGTACGGACCGGACGGTTACAACTCTGCGGTGTTTGATCGTCTTGCGGCCGAGTTGGAAGCCGCCTGGTTCGCCGAGCATGATCCGTTGGTTGTTGACCGGATCGCATCGCAAAATCCGCTGTATGCCAGCTATCTGTACGAGATCTTTAGCTTCCTGGTCCAACACGAGGTGAATAGTGGAGAAAGGTCCGAAAGGGAGGTGACGGCGATTCGTGAGTGGCTTGATGGTCATGGCATCGAACAGATCCGACGTATGGCGGCCGAACTTAAGGGTCAGACACGTACGCTTACGACACCGGATCCCATACCGCCTCCACCCGAGAGCCGATCGGAGACGATCACTCCAGAACAACCAGACACCAAGACGATCGGGAAACTCTTAACGTTTCCCGATCTTCTCGGCGCTTACGCCAAGATCGAGCCGCACGAGGCCTTCGCTGAGATTGAGATCAATGACGACTTTCTTTACGTCCTTGGCGACCAGCCCGCTGGGGCGCAGCTGAGAATCAGAAACGAGATCGCCGATCGAGCCTTCAAGCGGTACGGAGTTCCGCGTGATCGATCGCTAGCCTCACTTCGTTCACAGTTGCCGAAAGCGGCACGAGATCGTTCAACCGGGCCAGGACCGTCCTTTCGGGAACAGCTCAGAGATCTGGAGCTTACCGATGAACAACTCGAACTATGGCTGTCACTCGCGGATACGGAAGAATAAATAATGAACTCACTCCCAGTTGTAAAAGAAAAGGCTAGAGAATTTCGATCGGCGGTTTTGGAGCGCTCAACCGATCTTTTTGAAGGCCTTGTCGCGGAACTCACCGCTCGAGGATATACGGTTCGTGCCGTTGGCGCATCGATCATCAAAAACGCAGATGCAGTCTTCACTCCTGCGAACAAACAGATCCGGTATAACAGGGAGCTGGATAAAGAACCTGCCAAACGGCTCGTAGCGATCGCCCACGAAGCCGGCCACATTATTCTCCATAAAAGACTGGAAGAAGAACGACTGCGTGGCGTGTCGCCGCTTTCACCCTATTTCAATACAGGCGGCCCTGCACTCGCACGCTACAACCGGCGTTCCCGCGAAGAGATCGAGGCAGATGCATTCGCCAACGAATTTGTATGTCCTAGCGGTGACGTGTTTGAGAAATGGCGCTCCGATCCGGAAGTTACGTCGGCAACCATCGCAAAGGAGTACGGGATTTCGCGGGGGATGGCTGCATCCCGACTGGGGGAAGGTCTTTTTGACGCGGAGCTGACATTCGCTTCGAAACCAGAGAAAAAGAAGAAATTGACGTCTGACGATGAGAGCCAGATCAAAGCGGCACGTCATACGGGCTCTGCTGCGTTAGTGAATGCAGGTCCGGGAACAGGAAAAACTGCAACCCTCACGATGCGCGTCGACTACCTGCTCGGTAAACTTGACGCGAATCCGGACGAAATTCTGATCCTAACTTTCAGTAATGAAGCTGCAGAAGAACTGCGTAGTCGAATAGAAGATGTGTTCGGCCTTGAGAAGGCAGAGAGAATAGAGATCACAACCTTCCATGGTTTCGGGCATGCCGCCCTCCTGAGATGGGAGTCGGATCTTGATAAAGAATTTGTCATTCTGGATGAATCTCGACAAGAGGAACTTGTGTTCGAACTACTGGGTAGAACAGATTGCGATCCGATACTGCACTTGCGAGAGCCGCTCGAAACTGCCCGGGAGTGCGTCCGACAGGTCACGAAGCTGAAGGAACGCAGAATCTCGCCTGATGAATTGGAAGAACGCATCAAGGAATGGGAGGCCGCAGAGCCTGATAAGCTTCTTAAGCATCGCGAGTCAAGAGCGTTACTGGAAATCTACCGTGCTTACGAGGCAGCAAAGACGGAACAGAACGTCGTCGACTTTGCGGACCTAATAAACTTTACGCTCGACATCCTACAATCGAATCCGGAACTTGTCGCGGAGATGAGGAAGCAATACAAATGGGTGATGGTCGACGAATATCAGGACGTTAGCCGTTCCGTAGCCGAACTTCTCGGCAATATCTGTGGCCCTGATAATCCTCCCTGGGTTGTGGGAGATCTTCGCCAGGCGATCTATGTTTTCTGTGGAGCTGCTCCGGAAAACGTAACGAATTTTCCCACTGACTTTGAGGATGTCGAGGTCTTTGAGCTACGTAAAAACTATCGTTCGTGCGACCAAGTGATAGAAGTTGCAAATCAGTTCGCTGAGATCATGGGGCTCGGAGATCCGCCCGCTGACGGTAAGCCGCTTTGGGTTCGGGGTTCCGACGAAGTACGCCTCGCAGGCGAAGAACAAGCGATTAAGGTTGCCCGGGCGTATTCGGATGCCTCGGAGTATGACGGGATTGCGAGGCAGGTCGGCGAATGGTTGGAGCTAATTCCAGCTCACGAAATCGCTGTGCTTACCCGACGAAATAAAGATGTTCGTCAAGTTTGTATCGAGCTTGCTAAGCGCGGCGTAAAAGTCTCGACACCCGGTTTGATAACAATGGATGGGACGGCCGGACTGATGGCGTGCGTTTCATCGTTTATTGATGCTGAAGCTCCGTCCTTGCCTCGGGTCGTCTACGGACTGAACGCTCGCCGTTTTGGGACTCACGTTCTCGATAGAGCAATCACGTTATTGAGAAAGAACGCAGACATTATCGATCTGTCAGAAGAGCCGGACGGAGTTGCAATTCTGATTGAGCAAGTGGAAAGACTGAGAGCCGCGTTGGATAAGGTCAAATTCAAAGGAGATGCGTTTTCGATGATGTGCGCCTTCCTGTTTGACGGCTCCGATCATCTTCGTCGTGTGTTGACCGATGACAACGAAACCCGCCGATCTTTGGAGATCAGCGAACTACTTTCATCCCTTTCCTGGGCAGTCTCGTATCGGTACAGTCATCCGGCTGCATCCGCTCGCAATTCGCGGATAGGTTTCTCTCAGTTCTTTCGCGGAATCCTGGCTGCCGGACGGCCAGCACTTATCCCTCCTCAGAAGGTAGAGGGAGCAGTTCAGGTAATGACCTGTCATGCAAGTAAAGGTCTTGAGTTCCCGTGCGTTGCAGTTACGGGCCAGACCCTCTCAAAAATGCAGAACAAGAGTTGGCTCCCGCCCGGCATCGATTCAACTGAGGAAGAGAAACAACAAGCAGATGCACTTCTCTTTGTAGGAGCAACGCGTTCTAAGCGGTCGCTTGCCATCTCATATGCACAAACGGTCCAACGAAAGTTGCCGAATCTGCTCGTCGAGTGGATGAAGAGGTACTCGATAGAACCCGAACAGTGGCAAGGCGAAAGGTCAGCGGGTGAGGCTTACGAGTTTGATGCGATCTGGGGATTGCCGCAGGTCAGTCGGAGGCTTTCCGCCAGTAGTTTCGATCCTTCATGGTGCTCCCTTAAGGTTTACGTTCAGGACATCTACGGCGGCGGGTTCCCAACTCTTGTCGACTCGCTTTACCCGCAGTTTTTTGGCTCGACGCGAAGGGCAATTGGCGAGATCATTAGCCGAGTTGCTAGTGATGTGAGTGTTTCGGACGATGAGGCCGCAGCGATATTTATCGAACGATTCGAAAAGGAGTGGTTGATTAAGCATCCGCTGTACGAGATCTACAAGCGAAGAGGAGTAGCGTTTGTAACTGGTTTCCTCGACCAGATCGAATCGATTCCCAAGCCCAAGGAGCTCATCGAGACAGATGAAGTGTTTGGCGGGGAGATCGGCGGCGATCCGCTAGCGATCAGGTTCGGCTTCATTGCGCACTATAAGGATCAGACGGGACTGACGCACGCAATCGTATTTCGACCAGAATCACTAAAGCCGAAAAGTGGAGGCAGCGAACTCAACTGGTCGGAGTTTAAGAAATCGAATACGGCGATAATCCTGCTGCGATCGTTCGATGAGAATGTGACCCCGTGGCTCTACTCCGGGATGGACCGAAAGGCCTATCGACTGAAGTGGAAGGCTAGGGGAAAAGGAACCCCGGTCGAAGTAGAGATCGCAGCGATCGTCGATAAGCGTTCGGCTATTTCCGAAGGACGTTTTGAAGGTTCCGCAGACGAGTTCTGGTGTGAGACCAAATGTGAGAATCGCCCAAATTGTCCTTTCTGGATGAAAGCATCGTTATCGACGAACTAGCTAACGTTCAACCGCACATAAGGCACCATCGTTCCGTTTATAGATGTGGAGGCGAACAACCCTCCGCATCTTTTTCTTTCAAAGAGGTATACAGAACGATGGCAGACAAAAACAAAGACAAAGAGAAGGGCAATGGTGGTGGGCCGCCGACAGTCAAGCTTCGGATCCAGACGCCCCGCGGTGAATGGAATATGACTAACCCGTCGGATGCTGCAAAACGTCCGGTTTATCCGATCTCGACGAAGATCGAACAGGTGATCGCGGATACGCGGGCAGTTTTCGGTTTCGTCGAAGATGACAATCAGTACAAGATGTTCCACGGAACGGACCCGCTTGAGCCGCAACGGCCGCTGGCAAGTTATCACTTCGTCGACGGAACGCTGCTCATCCTGAGCGTGCAGGGTGGGAACGCCTATCAGCACGTTGAACCGGCTGTGTCGCTAGAGGCGATCAAGTCCGAACTGATGGAGGCTGCCGCATATGCGGCCTCCATCGGTGTTGAACTTGACCATAAAGATCTCACGCCAGAGAACCTCGTCTTCAAGATGCGGTTCTTCAATCGTACCGGCGAATCTTTTTTTGCCCGCTTCGACTGCACCGAATTCCCTCTCCTTCCGCCCTTCATCGAGTTCACGGACGAATCAGGTGGCAGCGTGGGTCAAAAGAATATGTATCCGTCCTGTTTCCACGCGTCACCCTGCGTGTGCATGCGATACAGCCGAAAGGCTTATCAAGAGCACGGCGGGCCGCACGGCGAATGGCGGATGATCGACTGGCATCTCGCAACTTCCGGCGGCGGTCCCATCGGCACGCTTGGGATGATCATCAGCGATCTGCACGCGAAGATCCTCGAATGCCCGGGGCGGATGCAGTAAGGGGGTGGCAAAATGCAGAGTAAAAAAGTTTATATTACCGACGTCCTTTGGGAACGTTCGAGGAGATTGCTTAACAGCTTCGCGGCCGTTGGGTCTGAAGCGACCGAAGGAATCGTCTATTGGTTCGGGTTTGAAACTGCCGACGTCGGCATTGTGACCACCTTGCTTGTTCCCGATGCCATCGCGAGCTGGGGATGTATCTCGACATCCGCCGAAGCGAACGCGGAGGTTTTAATGAGCGTTGTCGGCATGCCGCTTGTACTCATCGGCCAGGCCCATTCGCATCCCGGAAGCGACGTCAGCCACTCTCCGATTGACGATCGTCAGACGTTTCCGCGATTCGACGGAGCGATATCCGTTGTGGTTCCGCACTTCGCCCGAAACGTGGTGGGCCTTCAAGAATGCGGAGTTCACAGATTCGTCGACGGAGCCTATAAGAATGTTCCGCCGAGTGAGAACGAGGATCATCTGGTCGTGCTGCTCGGCGAGCGCAACTTCAGGAAGCAGTCGAAAAGTAAATCGCAATGAGAGATAACCCTAAAGACATTCGGAACGCGATAGCTGCAAGATGGCCGACGTCCGCTGATTTCTATCGCGAGCGCGATGACCGCACTCTCCGTGAGTCGCCGGAGCTAACTGCCTACGCAGGCCGTCCAGTCGAGATCCTGATAAGCCTGTCTTCTGCGGAATCGCCCGCGACGCAACAGGCAGCGTTGGTCGCCTGTAATCTTGCCGCCCGATGGGCTCGCATCATAACGGTTGTCATGCCAAACGGGACACGGATCTTAGGTGATCTAAATCGCAGAAGTTATACGTATCTTGCGGAACGCATCATCACGGAAATGCACGGAGCCGACCCGTTCGGTCGCTATCGAATCGTGGCGAGCGAATCGTATATAGGTGCCGGCGAGGCTCTTCGATTGTTTATCGGTAACTGGGATCTCGATACCGGCAGAATTCGCATCCAGGATGACGACTTTCTCGTAGCCAGTACCGGCGAATACGTCGTCGGGCGAAGAGGGCAACCCTTCTCCCCGTTTGAAGAACGACCGGCCTTCCCCCCAGCGTCCGCGCTGGCGGCATCGCTCGGCGTGGCGGATCTGTTCAAGAGGGCGATCGGGCATCCGAAAGAGCACTGGGTCGCCACATTCAATTGGAACCTCATCGATCAGTCGTTGCATGAAAAGATCGGCCCATCGATCGGACGGTTCACCAATATGCCTGATATCGGTAAAGTCCTGCTCGCTGGTGTGGGAGCGATAGGTTCTTCACTCGCCTATATGTTGGACCTCGCGGGGGCGACGGGGAAGGTTACCCTGCTCGATCGCGACCGGGTCGAGGCGTCAAATCTCAACCGTTCGTTAATCTTCGACGTCGCTCACGTACTCGCAAATGCGACGAAAACGGAGCTAACCGAAGAGTTCCTAAGATCGTCGCGTCTTTCGGTCGATCGACTCGAAGGGACGTGGCGCGAAAATTCCGCGACCATTGCCGCCTCGAATTACGACGTTTGGCTCAGCTTCACGAACGAAGATGGAGCCTGGGCGCAGCTGCCGTTTCAACTGCCACCGGTCGTGATTCAGGGCACGACGACCAGCGGATGGGGTTTCGGAGCGGGTCGGCACATTCCGCGGAAAGAAGACTGCACGCTATGCCGAATGCCGCGGCCCAGGGCCGAGTTTCGCGGCCCGTGTGCCGAGGGCGACATCGCCCCGGTCGAACCCGATACCCCAATCCGGGCATCTCTGCCTTTTCTATCGGCAGCGGCGGCCGCGTTGGTGTGTGCGGAGTTGTTGAAACTAGCTTTGCCCGAGATGCAACGCGTCCCAAATGAAATTTCCGGGGATCTCAAAACCGAGCTTGCTGCGGTTACTAGCATTAGGCGTCTCGCGAATCCGAGCTGTCCCGGTTGCAGAGTCTTACAGTCCGATTTGTGGAAAAAGCGCGGAGGCCGCGGTCGATTTTCCGACTTATCTGCTTAGGTGGCGTCCACTGTTTTCCAAACCCATGCATTTGAATCACACATTCAAATATTAGGGCTATAGGTCTATCGGAAGTCTCCAAGCAGGTTAAACGTTGCCCAGTAGTAGAGCTAGTGGTACCCCAACTCTTTATTGTTGATCATGGAAATTGCGGATTTCTGTAAGGCTATTGAGAAGGCTGGAAAATTCGCTGTTTAATGCGATTTTGTTGAGCTTGGCATAACCTACCGGCACGTTGACGGCAACACATTCACTTGGGCAGGCCTTGATGCGGGAACCAACTTGCAGTGATCTATCGGAAATCTCCTAGGAGCGTGAAGGCTGCCCAGTGATAAGGTTCGTGAGATCCAAATGATTTGTTGTTGATCATTTCGATAGACGTACGCTGCAAGGCCTCCACGGGTGAGAGGCCGTTCCTAAAGTGCTTATAGAACCCTTGGGTGAACTGTCCGGTCGTTTTGTCGTTCGCCTCCCACTGTGCAGAAATCACTGTCGTTGCCCCGGCTCCCATCGCCCCCCAGGCAAGACTAACGAGCCCTTCGCCGTTCAGAACACTGTTTGTGTCGCACGAAGCCAGAAATACCAGACTCGCTTTCTTGAAGTTCAGATTCAAAAGGTCGTTGACGGTAAAGCGACCATCGTGGGCACCGGTGGCGCGGAAGGCAAGGAAGGATTCGAGCGGTTGTTCGCCATCGACCTGAGCATGCATTGATAGGTGAATAATGTCAGCGTTGCCCGAATGCCGACGAAGATCCGCAGCCGTAGCAGCAAGGTTAGCGCTTGATCCGTAAAGACCAGCTACGCCCGATGCTTCGGAATCTGCAAACCGCAGCGTCAGATTGTTGAACGAGGAATTAGAGAATGCGCGAATAGTTCGCCTGTTCGGCTTTGGTTGGCTCAAGTGTTCCAGCAGTAGCGAAACAGAGGGTGTATAACTGATGAGTTTCTCTTCGATAAGGTAACGAACCCCGTCGGGACTTAGAGCTTGAAAGGGAATTTTCCAGAGATGTTTGTCCGGGATGATGACGAGATGTTTTGCGGTTAGAGCAAGCGGTTCCAAAAGTTTGTCATAAAGATCCTTTCCGTCTCTTTTGAAGAATATAGAGTTTTTTATTTTCCGATGAACCGCCTCAGCATCCCTGGCTAAAGCGGATTCTGTGACTGGAACTTCAACCGATTTCACTGGCTTTCCTTTTTCCCACACGAACGCACTGAGGCGTCCATCAAGTGCGAAGGAGTATGAAACGATTGCCACATTTTCGAGGTCTCGAATTTGATCTAATTTAGCAAGGTCAACTTGGGCTAATGCTAGTGGAGGAAGAGCCATCGTAACAGATCGCTCAAATTCCTCGAGTTTCTTGGAAACGACAGGGTTACTGAGAAACTCTGCTGAAAGCTCGCCGGCGCGGCTCTGAAGCTCCCGCGACAATCCCAGCCGGGGCCGGCTAATCGCGCCATCTATCCGGTCCTTTAGGATCCTGCCTTTTAGATAGTCACTTGACTGTAGTGCCAGTTGCGGTTGTTCCAAATGGATTTGAGTGAGGAGGCGATAAGCAGTATGAAACGTTTCAGATAACCCCAGCGACAGAGCCCCGCCTTCTAAAACTAAAATCTCCTCGATCAGACTGATCGCTTTTTCCAAGTACTCAAGACACTGTCGCTTCCGATTCGTATGGAAGTACGCCTTTGCAAGCGATAAATATACCTGCGGCAAGTCCTCTCGAAAATTACTCTCGACGATCAAATCGAGCAATTCGTTATTCAGTCCGATCACGGTCTCCCAGTCTCGGGAATCCTCAGCGATTATTATTTTCCAGTTTGGGATCAAGAATTTGGAGGTCTTCTCAATCTTCTCAAGTTCGCTGAAGGTCCGGTTGGATGCTTCTCTTCTACCTTCAAACGCGTGAATAACAGCTTCACCAAGCAGACGTTCCTGCAAGTACCCCGCATCGGAGTCCACGTCTGTCAAACGCCGATGGTATTCCTTTGCCTTAATAATCTCGCGGCGGTAAAGGGCGTCCAATAGGAGCGACGATAAGAAATCTCGAGCTTGTCGACGACCTTTACTATTTAGCGACGCGGTCAGCCCTTTCTCATATACAGCTAAGGCCCGGTGTTTTTGTCCGGTGGCGTTGAGAGCTAAAGCGTACTCGAGGAGTGCCTGCCGATATCTACTTTTATAAACGCTTCGTTCGGATACGTCCGCTAGGATCCGGAAGTATTCCAGACTTTTTGAGTAGTCCAATTTCGCTGACCAGGCAAGGGCAAGAAATCTGTAGGTATCAAGCTTTCCTTCAGAAACCGGCTGCTTACCGAAAAGCCTTTCGGCCTTCTCGAGCCACAATATTGCCGAAATATCGTAGCCGGCCTTAAACAGAGCCCGCCCAACGCCTAAGTTGTATTCGGCCTGGATTTCGCGGTCAAGCGGCGCGAGCCGTAGGGCCTTGTTGAGTTCCTCGATCGACCGTGCAATTTTCTTTTCGGATCGATACGATTCGGCGAGCGTGAGATGAGCCAACGCGAATAGACGAGGCGGAGCCGAATGCTCCCGCAAAAAATCGAAGGTTCTACTCGCAGTCGCCTCGGCTTCTGGATAGCGAGCAAGCGCGATCAAGGCCTTCGCCTTCGTGTCGTAACTTAAAAAGATCCGCTGTACATCGCCCTTTTTCTTATAGTCAACAGTACCAACCCTGACACGCGTAGCCGTCTCGAAATCGCCTTCCCAAAGCGCCAACTGAGACCGCATCAAGTCGCTCTGGCCCGATGCTGTTGTTACGAAAAACAAGGAAAGTAACAAGCCGGCTGGTGTAAACCGGCTTGTTATCAGCAAAACCTTGGAATACATGGCTTATCTCTCCGGCGGACGGCAATCAGGGCCGCCCGGTTTGCAGCCGCCGCATGTCCGAACCGGGCAATTGTCGTCACCTGAACCGCCAAGAAAGAACGAAACAGCCGAGCTAACAGCTAGGTCAAAAAATGAGAAATAGCCACTTCCGACCGAGCCTACGGCAAACACGTTTCCAACCAGTGTTGTAGATAATATTGTTACAAGAACGACTGACCGTAGTTTTTTCATTTATTTTCTCCTTTGTTCAATTTGGGTTTTGAGGAATTTGTAGATTGAGGCAAATGTATATCGTCCACCGAAACCGTGACCGTCCTCGGTGGAATAGATGTACCATACCTCCGTGTTTTGTTTTTGTAGCTGATTTTTCAGGTCGACAACATCGGCCTCGGGAATCCGTCCGTCACGTTGTCCTCTCGTCAGCAGTAGGGGGATCTTGTTCCACCGGTCCGCATTGTTTAGCGGCGACAATGCATCCAGTTTAACCATGAGAGCTTCATCTTTTGGATCGCCGTATTCTATCTTTGCAAAATCGTCTACCCAGCTCTGCGAAAGATATCTCCGAATAGAGACGATCGGGGACTCGGCGATTACAGCCTTGATCCTGGAAGGTTCAAACATGGCAGCGGACAGGACGACAAATCCGCCGTAGCTTTCACCTCGCAAGTAGATCTGGTTCGGATCAAGATCTTCCTGTTTTTCCACCCAATCGAGCAGCGCCCTTATATCCTTAACCGCGTGTTCCCGCTTTTCGCGATCGTCGGCGTTCATAAACTCGCTGCCGAACCCTGAAGAGCCTCGGATATTCGTGTGAATGATCGCGATCCCGAGTTGTGACGCGAGTGTGGTGTCGTTGGAGTTGAAGACCGGTCTATCGAGAAGTTGAGGCCCCCCGTGGACTCGAATGAGAACCGGCTGGCGTCGCGCGCCTGTACGAGGTCGGACGATGTATCCGGAAATCTCCTTCTTGTCGAACGAATTCCACTTAATGATTTCCGGGGGATCCACTTTACCATCAAGTGCCTCCGGCAACTTTTCCTTTGTCCAATCCGTTGCGGTGCCGGTCGTTAGGTTGAACGACTTGATCGACGCAGGCTTTCCGTTATTCTCGATCGTGTAGATCACCTCATCGTTACCCAACCATCGCGTGTTCCATATGACAAACGATCCTTTTATGAACGGAGGACGTTCCTTTCCTACGCGACCTTTCTTAAACTTAAATACTCTCAGCCGATCTACACCATCGCGGGTCTCTTGGATCAGCAGGTTGTCGAATCCAGGTGACAGTTTGAAATCGTGTATGGAAGCTAAGTCCCTGGGAAGGTTTAATGCTTCGGCACGATGGCTCTTCAGATCGAAGGAGACAAGACAACTCCGCCCTTTGCAAAGATCAGTTCCGTCGGAACTGTAAACAACATATCCGCCGGCCAGGCCTCCTTTTGAAGAATTACCCTTATCCTCTACGGTCGCGAGCTCATTGGTCGCGAACTCATACGAATAGAGTGACTGGTTCGAGGACGACTTCCAGTGCTTCAATAAAACTCGCTTTTCATCCGCGTCAAGGACGTACCAGATGCCCTTAAGATCAACTTTGAAGCACGTCTCACCCAAAGCGACGGACTGGCACAGTTTGGATATCTTCGACTCATAATCGATCTTTGTGTAATAAACTTTCTCGCCCTTCCGACCCCAAACCGCGGACTCGATCGACTCGTCTTTGCCGGTCAAACTTGCCGCCTTGTTAATGGAGCGATCCTCAAAATCGTAAAGATAGAGCTGAAAGTTGTCTGGGTCTTCGTGGTCCGAAGTGAAAATAAACGAACGACCGTCAGGACTAATCCGGACGGAGTGGGGAACCCCGTTTTCGGTAAGCTTCATCGGTTTGGAGAGTGGTGCCTGGAGTAGATAAACATTGCTCGTTTCGTCCGTGACTAGCAGCCTTCGATTCTTTTGATCGGCATCCCAGATTAAATTACTTCTAATTTCCGAAGGCTCATAAAAGAGCTTGCTCACTTCAGAATTCAGGATCGGCGGCACGCCCTCCACTCGGTATGATGCAGGCACAGGAAAGAGGTCATTGTTCTGGGAAAGCACCGGCGAGACAAGAAGAAATACGCTGGCCACCACAAGCGACCATTCGAGTACCGTATTTCCTCGGACTAATTTCTGTATCTCCATTTTCAGTATTCTCCCTCTCAGAATCACTCGTTCGCCAGGCAACGCGTGCTCAATCTGGCCTTCCTCTTATATCCGCTCAAAGACGATCGGAAATCTTTAGCAGTGAATTTCTGCGCATCGACGTAGAGATTCTGGCCATCCTCAAGCGTTACCACTATCTTCCATTTGTACGCCTTTGTCGGATCGAGTGGTTTCCGGAGCACGTACACCGTTTCCGCGTGTGTTTCGAACTCGTCGATCAGAACCTCGCTGTCGTCCGAAATATACAGATGATACTTAGCGGCGTTTGGAACTGGTTTCCACCTCAGAACCAGATCGGTATTATCGGAGCCGAGTTCCACGTCCATCGCTTTTCCGAGAGTACACGGGGTGATTGCTCCTCTTGTGGTGGATATGTTCCTTTTGCTACTGCTCGAGGGGCGCTTGACGCTCGTTGTGGCCAGTGCGGCAGGCTTCTCTCGAAGATTGTTTGACCCTCCAACGCTATTTCTTGAGTTTGTCGATTTAACGGTGGAGTCATTTCCGAGATCCTCTGCAGTTAGGGCATTCCATTCGTTAGGTAGATCGTTATTCGGACCCGGAGTCGGATTTTCGAGTTCAAACAAACGCGCAACGTCGGTCCTTCCGTTTCTCTCACTCCAAACGCTTACAATGATCATGGCCCCCAGGCTGACCAAGACAACCACCAGGCCGCCTGCCCAAGCCAGTCGATTCCGCTTGCCAAAGATGCCGGCGAACACCCCTTCGAACGCCCGTTCAGTTGCTGCTGGATCTCGCTTCTGTGTCTCCTCGCTGAGATCGCTTTCTCTCGTGATCGCGGTCCAAACTCGTGCCGCATTCGGAAATGGAAGCAGGCTCCGGCATTCTACGCATCGGATCAAGTGCCCACCAATAACTCGCGAGTCGCTTGCGGCGAGTGCTCCGGTGCCGAAAGCCTCAATCTGATTCCTTGTTAGGTGGTCCGACGTCTTCATCTTCCGATCGATCCTTCGAGTTTTACCCGCGCCTCGTACCTGGCTTTTTTGATGGAGCCGGCCGTTCCACCAGCGATCTCAACAATCTCAATGTCCGTCATCGGCAGTCGATCCCGGACCGTGTGCCAACCTAAGTCGCTCAGTTCCAACACCCCTGCCAAATCTCTATCCGTGACCCCGATCTGGAGGAAATAGATGATCAAATCCTGTGAGTGGAGCAACAGTGATCGACGCTGTCGCAGCGAAAGCTCGCAAGTTGCTTGCCAAACCTTCTCGAGCAGTGAGAAAACTTCAATGGCGGTCTGACCCGCGACGGATTGCTGTTGGATCTCGGAGACTTCTTCAAGTGGAATTCCCGGCAGTCGACGTTCGCGACACAGTTGCCGATTTACTTCGTTATAGGCAGTTCGCGCTGCGAAGGCGTTCCAGTCCTCGCCGGACATCTGGTCGCTTTTGTCCTGATGCTTCGAACCCCAACGCCAAATTCTCAAAGCGACTTCCTGCACGAGATCGGGCCTGTTGTCCGGATCAACGTGCGAGCGCCGTCTAGCGACTATTCGTTGGACGATTGGTAGCGAGGCGAGGAAGGAAGTCTCGGTGGGCGCAACATCGGCCTTCGGACCGCGTATAGCATCCTTTTTGTCGTATGCGCCGTGCGGCGGAAGGTCTTCTAAAAGAGATTCGATCATTCTGTCTCTCTCGTCGAAGCAGGATTCTCACAGAAATTCAGGCACAGAGTTGCTGCGCCGGTTGTGTTACCTATGGAGACGGTTTTTCGATATCTTCAAGAAACCCTCCCGGAAAAAGTAACCTTGTGTCTCAGGCTGGGTTTTTATAATTAGATATTGAAATTCGACGGCTTGGTTTTCGCGGTCAAGGAACAGAAAACGTGGGCCAAAGTTGTCTCGATTCACATAAATTCTGCAATAGCCGAAGAAAACTAGTCAAATGTTACAAATACTGAGCAACACCGGAAATCTGGCTCTTCTCGCCGGTTATGATTTTCTCGACCTTTGCCTACTTGGTGAAACAGGTACAGGCAAGACTCATACCGCGAAGCTGATACATGATCTGAGCCCGCGTGCCAAGAAGCCGTTTATAGCGGTCAATTGTGCGGAGCTCACGCCGTCGATCATTGAGGCGGAGCTATTTGGCTACGAGAAAGGAGCCTTCACGGGAGCCATTTCGTCTAAGGAAGGAAAGTTTGAGGCTGCCGCCGGCGGAACGCTCTTTCTCGATGAGATCGGCGAGTTGACGGTCAATCTGCAGGCCAAACTTTTGAAGATCGTCGAAGAAAAGAACGTTACGCGGGTCGGCGGAAATAGGTCCCGCCCTGTCGATGTGCGGATAGTTTACGCGACCCATCGGGATCCCGCCGTCTTTCGCGAGGATGTGCGCTATCGAGTGACGGCCCACGCCGTCCATCTCAAACCGTTGCGTGAACGGGTCGAGCAGATCGTCCCGCTTGCACAGGAGTTTCTCAGGAACTTTAATTCCAAATCCGGCAGAAACGTATGGGCAAAAGAAGAGGTCTTGCGACGCCTCGAAACGGCCTCGTGGCCCGGGAACATCCGCGAGCTTCGATCATTCATCGAAAAGGCCTGCCTGGATGCTCTCTTCGAAGCCGATGCGGCTGGTAGGCGTGATCAAAAGGCGATAATGACTAAGGAGATAGTTGAAAATCGCCTCAGCAAAAGATCCCTGAATGCGGGAAGTTCCCCGTCGTCTCCGCTTGGACCGTGGCCGCAGTTTGTCCCGGGCCAAAGAATGGTTGAATACCTCGAGAGGATCGAGACCGATCTTCTTAAGTCGGCCCTCGAATTGAATAATTATAACCAAACCCGGGCCGCGAGAGACCTCGGTATCAGCCGGTCTGGACTTATAAAAAAGCTAAAGAGAATCGCCCACTGAATACCGCAGTGGTGCAAAAACGAACCGGTAGTGGTGCGGAAGCGAACCGATTGGTTCATAAATGCACCAGGCACCTCATTCTTTTAGTGTGAGTTTTTCCCTCGGCCAAGTAACTCGGGTCCTATTTCTCCATCCATCGAGTCGGTCATCTCCGATAGCATTCACAGATTCACAACCCACGAAACTTTGCCTTAGGGAAGACGAAAAAGGAGCGGACGCCAACGGGTGAACTCTAAGGGACCCGGAGGGCACCTTGAGAATCGTGACAAATCAATTTGAGGAGAAAGACCATGTCAGCAAACATTTCATTAATGGGAAATCTCGGCGGCGCACCGGAGACCCGCATCAGCGATAACGGAACGCTCATCGCGACGTTCCCGATGGCATCAAATTCCGTACGCAATACGGCGGAAGGACAGATCAAGAAAACCAACTGGTTCCGCGTGACGGCCTTCGGAAAGCAGGCTGAGACACTAGCGCGATACCTTCGCAAAGGCAGCCGACTCTGCGTGCAGGGCCGCTTGACGTTTAACCCGTGGCTCAACCGCAACGGTGAACCGCAGGTCAGCGCAGACGTTGTTCTTCAGGAGTTTCAGTTCGTACCGGGCGGACGTCGTGATGAGAGTGGCGAGAGCGGCGAATCAGCCGCGATCCCTCCGACTGAGGTTCAGGATGTCTCCGGCCAGTCGGCCGCCGCACACTAAAGACGCATTCCCCCCCGCCTACCATTACCGGGCCCTCCATGTTTCCGGGCGGCCCGGCCTCAAGATGTGATGACGGCTATGAAATATTCGGTTGAGCACAGCTCATACATCACCCGCGAGGAGGTCCGAAGCCATCCTCACAAGCTATTTCTGTTCGGCGATAACTTGCAGCGACGCGGGCTAGGCGGACAAGCCCGCGAAATGCGAGGCGAGCCGAACGCGATAGGCATTCCGACAAAGAAACGCCCCGCCAGAACGCCGGATTCGTATTTCACCGATGAGGAGTTTGACGCCAATCGAGCAGCGATCGATCGGGCATTTCGCGAGATCGTTGAAAGGCTGCTTGCATCTTTTGGGTCAAGCATTCTGGTCATTCCTTCTGCCGGTCTTGGAACCGGTAGAGCCGAGCTAGAGCGGCGTGCACCGCGCACCTTTGCCTATCTGGCGAAGAGACTCCGCGAGTTGGCAGATCCTTCCTAAGCTAACGGACCTTCGTTCACATCATCAGCCTTGGTACTTAGCACGAAAGGGGTCTTCGAGCCTGTTTTTGGTCGCTTTTTTTAATCAGGTGACTGGAAGCGACACCTTAACGAAGACGCTTTCCCGGCCAAAGGATAAGTGCGGCCGGACAGGAGAAAAAATGGTAGGACAGCTAAATCTGAATCAGCTAAGAACATTCGCACCGCAATCGCCGATCCTGGTGTTTCGACCGGTGGATTCCGGGTCTCCGATGCAGGACTGGTGTCGCCATTTGAGCGAAAATGCTCCCCACCGCCGAGAGCTCGAGGAATTCGCGGTACTTGCCGATGTGGTGGTTCGCATCGCCGATGAACTAGAACCCGAACCGCTCGAACGAGTGAAGATCATGTCGCTTGAGTATGCGATCCGCACGCTCGGCAATGAGGTAGACGGACGCGAATTCGTTCGCTGTGTGATGGCGATCTCGAGCCCGGACGCGAGCCAGTACGAGTACGAACAGATCGCGGCCTACTACTACCGAGAGATCCGTCGACGCGGCGCCCCGGAGGTGCTCAAGGAAATGGGACTGCTCGGGATTCACATGGAGTCAGTAACGCGCACGAACGCCGATCGTGAGATCGATTTTGTTGAGACTGAGATCGGCGAACAGAAGCTGACTGTTGCCGACCAGCGACGAAGCAGGGAAGCTGCGAAAAGTAGAAGGCCGCTCCCGCCAGGTACCCCGATCTACGATGATGAGCTGGCCGCGGTTCTTCACCGAGTTGGACGCCATAAGGTGAGCCGGATGATCTACGACGATTTTGCCGACTATTTTCTCAACGATGGTGGCAAAACGATCGAAGATCTCGATCAGGATTTTCTGACCTATGAAGCGTTGGAACAGTACGACGAGAACGGTATCGTCGGGTTCTCGATGAACAGTGGGCAACGCTCGGTTATCGTTTACGACTTCGAGGCCGAGGTCGATCCTACGTATCTTCCTGCGGACCTTCGCCCGCTTGCGACGCAGCTCGCGAAGATGTTTGTCGGACATTCCATTGGCGGTGCCGCCGCCCAGGATGCGAGACACTTCCTCGCTGCCGCCAACGTGCAGCGTCAAAACGATTTGGCCTACCCAAATGGCTGCTGTGTTGCGGGGAACAGCGTCCTGCCGGTTGCGTCTTACTCGCGCGATCCGATCAGCGACCATGAGTTCAGCGAATGGCTCGCGACCGTGCTTGACGCGGTCTATGATCGGCGGACTGTGCGTTCCGTGCGTCGGATCCGGTCGTTCAAGAACGGGTCGTTTGAATATATGAGCGGTCAGGAAGTGAATCCGGACTATGAGGAGATGCAGTACGTCGCTGCTATCTTTCAGATACTGTGGCATCGACAGAAGGCCGACTTTCACCTCAGGAGTCTCCGCAATTCGGCTTACCATGATCTGTACGTTTCCATCCGAAAGACGACCGATACGGCCGAAGTGGCGGAGTTGAAAAAAGAGTCCTACTCGGATTTTAAGGCTAAGAATCGCCTCACCCTCAAGGAGTTCACGGCCCTGAACACCGTTGCGAAATCCCAGGAATCGCGTCTTGCGGATTTGATATCTCCGACTACACGAAGACTACTGAAAACGATCGCAACCGCTTCGCCGAACCGACTGCGGTTTCTGAAGTACTCGCTATACAACGATCGGGACGTTCAGAGCCTGACTCGCCAGGAAAAGCAGCGATTGTGGGACTCCGTCCGAGCTCGAGAGGCCGAACTGCAGACGGAATCGCGTTCCATCAACCGGTCACTTCAGCGAGAACTCTTCAAGACGAATTCGGTGCAAACTCCACGCGTGACGGTGAACCCCATCGCGGTTCATGTCGCATAAGAACAAACAAGCGGCGGTCAGCCAGATCGTCACGGCCAAGCCATCGGGATCGGCTGGTGCACTATTCAAGGTTTGTGCGAATGACACAGTGCACCGGCCGACGCATTCAGCGAAGGCCGGGGCTCGATTCTTGCCTAAATCAATATATCCAGGCGGACTGGAAAATAAATAGACCAAAAGGAGAAAAGCAACCATGTCTACATCAGTATCGATACTCGGAAACACCGGAAGTGAAGTGACGCTTCGACAGACTCAGCACGGCACCGTGATGGCGACGTTTTCGATCGCTTCCAACTCGTTTCGGAACACCCCTGGAGGCAAAGAGAAGAAGACCGACTGGTACAACGTGACCGCGTTCGGGAAACTCGCGGAGAACCTGTCAAATACGGTCCGCAAGGGCACCCATCTTCTGGTTCGAGGAAGCCTTACGTTCAACCCATGGCTGACACGGAATAACGAGCCACGCGTTTCCGCGGATGTGATTCTGAAGGACTTCGAGTTCGCGAGCAGTCGTGCGGATGAGCCGGTAGATGCGGATCAGATCGTGCCGGATGAGCCGTCGGAGAGCGGTGTTGAGGTGCCTGCGCAGGCCGCCGCCGCTGCAGCCGGAACTGCCGACGAGCCCTTCGTAAATCAGTTTTGATCTTGATCAACTAGTAAGGGATGCCGGTCCTTGGCGTCCCTTGCTGGTCTCAGCCGAGGTGCAATTATGAGGGCCTACGAATCGCTGCCGACCGACAACTCAAGTACTTCCGCAGACACATATGTTCCGATCATTACAATCTATGCGGACGGGTCTTGTTTTGGAAACGGGACGCAGGACTCAGCGGCAGGAACTGGGGCAGTCGTTATCGACCACAACCGCCGTGAGCTGCGACTTCAGGCGAGCTATCTTGGTCCTGGAACGAACCAGCAGGCCGAGATCGTTGCCTGTACAAATGCTCTCCGCCTGCTGCAGCGGCCCTGTCGCATAGAAATATTTTCGGATTCGCGATACGTAATCGATACGATGGCGGGAAGGAATCGGATCAAGAGCAATCGGACTCTGTGGGATGGTCTTATCCGTGCGTGCTATCGGCATCACGTAACCTGGAAATGGATCCGCGGCCACTCAGGTGTAGTGTTTCAGGAGATCGCCGATCGCTTGTCGCGGGTGGCAGCGGACTTGCGATCGGGTTTGTCGGAGGACGAGCTTGAGAGTGTTTCGAGACTGGTCAAAGTTGATTCTGATCAAGCAGCGATCGGAGCCGTGGAACAGGAGCTTAGGCGCCTCGCCGCCCGCTATCAGCCACAAAGATCGGTAGATCCGTTCGACGAATTAAATTTGAATTCTCATCGCCAGGGATTTGCCTTCACGCCCCCTTCCGCATTCTAGATAATGCGACCGACCTAACCATTCTGCTTGAGCCAGTTTCGGAAGCTCGAATCACGCTCGAAGAGCAGCTTTAGGGCATGCTCCAGAACGTCGCCGCTGGTTATCTCGGTCTTCATTCGAGCGGAAGCGAACTGCAGATAATCGTTCAATTTCTTCTCGGTCGTATCAAGTATCCGGCCGCTCACTTTTACATAGTTTTGCCTGTAGAGCTGAAGGATAGGAGCGTCGGCGTTTGTCTTTGTCGTGTTGGGTCGTTCTTGATCTAGCGACATATGTTTTTTGCTTACCTCGGTTTGTTTTTGCACCGTTTGATGCTGTCGAAGACGTAGATCAACCGGCGTGCCACGACGAGGCTGTTCCGCGAAAAGGTGCTTCTGATCTCGTGGAAAAACGAGCGGCTTGCAGCATAGGGGTGGCTCGTAACTGATTTGAGCGAAAGGTGTGTCGGGTTGTACGACAGGATAGGAGCCATTTGTCCGCCTGTTAGATTCATCACGCCGATCACAAGGGGCATTCGGTTCGTTAGATTCTAACCAAACCGTTGCGTGCACCCCGATAGACATCGTATTGGAACGGAGATTGCTCCTTCGCCGTGTGATAGATCTCTAACCATTTCAACTCGGAGGACTGAATACAGCGGAGAGGAATGCGGCGTCGCGAGAGAGAAAAGATAATTGAGAAAGCTCAGAAATTCTCCCGTCTCGAAGTCGGCGGTCCCTTATATTTTCGGCCGTACGAGGTTGACGACAAGAAGATCGAAGAGATATCGAAATTCACTGGCGAGAAAAAGTCCGCTATTGCCCAAAAGCTTGTCCACCTGGCGCTTGCCGGCAAGGAACTAAAGTTCAGCAATAATGGAGTTGAGGAAAAGGTCGACTGGCTTGTAAGAAACACCAGGCAAACCGGAGCGGTCGAGGAGACCATAGCCGCGAAACTTCACGACCTCTCAGAACGTCTGGAAAGAATAGAAACCTCCGCGGAAGATCTAAGCAATAGTTCAGAGTCTGCCATCGCTATTACAGCGGAGATCTTCTGCATGACCAGCATCGCAATCTCCTCGCTGAATCAGATCTTCACGAAAATACTGGAATTTCTGTCGCCCGTTGAGGTTGAGCGCAAGTACAGCGTCGATGTTGCCAATCGGGTCATGGCGGCATTGATCGAACACTCTGTTGAAGAGCTAAGAAGCTGCGCTGCATACCATGATCTCGAAACGCCGAACAGCTTGCCGGACGATCTCTACATCTTCTCCAAGCTTGAGCGGCTAGAACCCGGGATCGGCAAGCCGAGATCCGCTGCAGCCAGCGGTGAGAAACCGGAGAGCCGCGAGTGAGAATCATCGCCAGCATACAGTCGAAACGCGGCAGCTCGCGCGGACTCGTTCACTACCTCTCTCACAGCAAGATCGACCCGGATAACGAACCCGATAGAGGCCGCGAATTATTCAACCGCTTTGGCGATTCTCTGGATGTAAAAAGCGCAAATAACTATCTCAAGGCAGACATCTCTCGAAGCCGGCCATCCAATGAGGAACTTCATCACCTTGTCCTTTCATTCCGGCCGGAAGATTTCGAACGATTAGGAACGCGGGATCGAAACCGCCGACGGAGCCTGAAACAGATCACTCGTGCGGCCATGAATCGCCTGGAAAGATCCGTGAATTCTGATCGACTCGCCTGGACTGCGGCCGTGCATCTGAACACTGGTAATCCCCATGTTCACATCGCTATCCAGAAGCAATACTTCAACGTGGATCTGGAGAAGAAGATCCTCGCGAAGATCCCTCGCGAGGCGATTCCGCATTATCGCGATCAGGGTGGAAAGAAAAAAGACTTTTCCCCGGGACTATTGATCGAGGCCGCCGCAGAAAAAATGGAGGACATAATCGACCGCAACCCTGGGCGCGATAAAGGACGAAGAAGAACATCCAGATCTATCCGGGAGAAGTCAGGCACTACGTTGCCCCGTGAACGCGATGCACAGATCCTGCGGAAAGAGCTGCTGCAAAAGTCTGCTTTGAAGGCATGCGAGAAAAGGATCAGCGCCCTTATCGACCACGGGCACAGAATGCGATTCATGGTCTTCGATTCAATGACGGGAAGGAAGCGTCGCTTGTCTCTCGAAGAACTTGATCGCCGCGCCGACATCAAAGAACAAAACCGCCCGATTGGTGATGACACGGACAAGGCAGCCGGTCGGCGCATCCGCACCATTCTCCTCAAACTAACGGCCCGTGAAGAATCTAAACGACAAGCTCTTGAAGAAAGGTTTAAAGCGATAAACCGCGACGCGAACGCCATCAGGTCGGCGTGTCGGAAACAAGAGAGAAAACTTCCAACCCCCGCGCTCACGAAGGATGAACTTCATCGACTACAAAAACAATGCCTCGATTCGGATGACATACGCACATTCGGGTATCTGGAACGGATACGAAGTGAGTTGAGCTCTTCGAGAAAGATCCCCGAGCGTGACGAACACGATCTACAGGAATTATCGGCTCTCGCTACAATTTACGATCTGCGATCCAAACTCTACCAGAACAGGTTTGAGAGACATTCGGAGCATCGCTATACCAGGAAGGTCGAATTGAATGGTACGAGCCTGTCGCTCTTCGAATTGGACAAGAGTCTGGGACGGCATTCAATTCCTTCAACCCTTTCCGCGAAGGTCAGATCCGCATTTGGCCTGCAAACCAGCGGACTCGAAGCCGGGACTACAACTTCCGAACTCAGGAGTCAGATTCTCAACAAACTGAATGAGGAGGATCGCCAGCTTTCTAAGCGGCAATCACTGAAGCAGAAGAAGGCAAAACTACTTAGGTACGCACTGCCAGATTCAAAGTTGACGGTAAACTTCGACTACGGCAATTCGAGAATACCCGGCGCGTACATGAAGGACATAGAATCGCTTTCTTTCAGACTAAAGAACGTCGAGCATTTCGAGCGAAGTTGGGAAATGCAGAGCTCGCTCATTCAGCGAGCTTCGCTGACCTCCCCGATCGGTCGCGAGATACTCAAAGGCCGATCCGCAACCGAAGCGGAACAACTCCTTGAGGACCACAAAGCGAAGACCATCGCGGGCCGGGCCTTTGCACGCGAGATCATAAGCCGTATCCAACTCGACGAAGCGAAGTCTGAACTGCGGCAGTATTCGAAGTTCAGAGGACTGCATAAGTTCGAGGTTGTCGACCCGCAAGCCGGCAAAAGCGAGTTCGTTAGTTTAAGGGAGGTCGAGATAGGTCGTTCCGGTTCACTTTTGAACCAAACGGTCGATTATTTGACCGAGTGCCGGAATCGAAGACAACTCCGTGCGATCGTCAAAGACGCCGCGAGAGAAATGGAGAAAAATCTCAAGGCTGAAGTGAGGGCCGCAAAAGCGATTTTTGACAGCTCTTCTAAAGCTGCCTCGGAATATAAAGAGCTGGAGTTCTTCGGATTGCGAACCGTTCAGACTCACGAGCCGATCTTCACTATATCTGAGCGAGAAATGATCGAACGCCGCATTCTCCACAGTGCCGATCGCGCAGAGGTCCGAAGGCTTGAAAAGGTTCTTGCTGGAAGCCACGAGCGTAGTGAGTCTCTGACGAAGATCCTCGAAGGATTTGAGACACCCGTTCGTAAAAGTGAACGAGATGTAAGCCAGCTAAATATTGCGAAAGACGGCAAGGCTCGAGAAGTAGGAGCAGAAGATCTTGTGGATCGCCAACCCGCACTTCCGATCCAGCGTGGACGTGAGCCGCGAGGATTGTCTAGATAATCGGAGACACGACATCGGGAATAGAACTTGCATTCCATCGGGGCGGAGCCGGATCTCGAATGGAGTCGAGGAATCAAAACGAAGTCATTGTCCTGGGACTGAACAGTAGATCCGTCGATCTGAAAACGCGCTCGCTTGATCTTGAAAAGATTCGAACACCTGAGCTATTGCTTCTATCACCCAAACGTGACGAGGTTGCTTTTCCCGGCGTCAGTCGCGAAGGGATCCTTGTCGCGTATGCCGACCGGCTGCGAAATAGTTATAGGCAAAATGAGAATGGCTTTCGCGACGGACTGGCGATGTTAGCTGAGACGATCGACCGAGGCCAGACTATTGCGATCTCCTGCTCGTGCCGCGGCGGTGAGATGTGCCACGCCGACGTTGTGAAGATGGCGATCGAAAAAGTCGGGGTGTATCTAAAAGAGCGCGAGCCAGCCACCATAGTGCCGACCATAGAAAATGCTCAACGACCTCAATCAGCACTCACACGAAACGTTCGAACGGAACGAGCTGTTACCGAGATACTTAGCTACAGCAACAATGACCGACTTTTGGCTCGGATCGACGATACGGACGGTCGTAGCCGCAGCGAACATTCTGATTACCTAAATCGCTACTCGCAGTTCGCACGCGAAGCTTATGAGCAGGGTGCGACAGCACGTGACGGGATCCTGGTACTTCCAACCGACGCGCCCGCTCACGCGAAACCTCTTGCCATTTCGACAAACGAGCACGCAGTGAAGCGGCTCACAAGGATCCTGGGAGATGAAAAGAGGGCGGCCGAACTTGCTCCGGAAATAGTCGAAGCCGGTCATAAGATCGCAGGTTTTACGCCCGACCGCGAGACAACGCTAAATGTCTTCTCTTCGATCTACGAATCACTCGAAGGGAAATACGACTTTCTCCCCAATGATCAACCGGCTGAAAGAAGCGAATCCTCGAGTGAGCGATTTAACCGCAATCTGCAGAGCATTACCCGACTAGCAGGAGAAATGAGTGAACTCGAACCCTCCGATGGCCTTGCCGCTGGGTCCGGTGTCGCCGCTCACGATGAACCTGAGTATTCGTACGAAACCAATGGGAAGCATCCAACTATTCCCCAGGCCGCTGACCGTGAAAACGGGTCATCCCTCTTAGGAATTGGTTATGAGCGAATTGATCTACGAGAGCCACTGATCGCAAAACTGATCTCGCAGACCAGTGCCGAGGAACGCGAGCGGTGGTTCAACGACCGTTTTCAGAGGATCGACCAAGACTTGGAGCGTGGCGTGCCGGTAAGCGAGATCCTGCAAAGATTCCGGGAAACGGTCTACCAAACGTCGATGCACGATCCGGCAAACGCGCAAGAGGCCCTCGCCGATCTGAAGATCGCATCCGCGTATGTGGAACATCAGCTGAATAACCCCGAGTCAAGGCTGCGTCATGTGAACGAGAGGTATCGGAAATACGCCTCAATGCTCGAGAGCGCGAGCACGCGAAGCGAGGTCATCAGCGCGGCTTCAGCGATACGCCTGGAAAATGCCAAGGACGGTCTTGCGTGGACGAATGGTGAAATGGAAGGACTGCGTCCTTTGACGGCGAAGGAAATGCAATTCCTGTTTACCGAAGTATCGCCGCGACACTACACCTCGGAGATGACGGTTTCACGTCTCGCCTACTCACACGCGGGTGTAAGTCGGAAGGCGACGACGAACGCACTCATGCGAAGCGAAATACTTCCAAGTCCGGAGGCGCGAACCTTGATCGACAGCTTGGAATCACGTTTAGAACGGCGATACGAAAAGGACTCCATCTCTGCCACCAAGCATTTTCTTGAAAGTCTACGGACGCCCGATCAGGAACTGCGGTATCGGAATTCCTTCGACCATTCGGACACCTATCGGAAACTGCCTCCTGCGGAGAAGGACTATGTTTACCAGCGGGCGGTCCAACAAAAAGAGTATCTACAAGATGCAGCCGCCGTTCGCCAGAGCATCAAACAGGAACTGATCGAACTTCTCTCCGGTAGGCCGATATCTGTCAATGATGATCTAGCTGCGCAAACAAGTCGTGTGATCGAGCTGCATCTAGGTAAGAGCAGCTTGTCGATCGACCGCGATAAGGTTGCGGCTTTGGGACATGAGGTAGGCGAAAGGATCAGAAGGGAAATTCAATCGCAAGAGCGGAGCGTGAATTCGAGAGCGGTCCAACGTGCCAGTATGAGCGGCTTTGACAATGGTTCACCTCACAACGAAAAGGACCCGTCGGTTCGCCAACCGATCAAAGAACGTTCGTTTGAACATACTTATAGCCGATAAGATTTAAGGGCAAAAGGTGTCTAAGATGTCCACTCTTCCAAATTCCATGCTCGGTCGAAAGTGTGCTCGCCGGCATCGACGATCGGATTGAAGAATTCGCGGAGGCGTTCCGTGGTCTCCTTTAGATCCCGGGAATCATCTAATCCGGCGGTGCGAAGAAATGCTCTCCACTGAACCTGTTTCGAATCGTCTACAGCGAATTCGTCGGTAAGGCCCAAGGGCACGCTCTGGGGGAATGGCGTCCCGCGTCGATCAAATGTTGCCATTATCGCCCGTTGCAGAAGCGGTCCTTCGAACTCGAATGAGTCGATCAGAAGGCGTAGATCCCAGAAGTCCTTCATCCGGCTGTTCGCGATCCCAAGTTTCACGATGGCTTCAAACTTTTCGGCTACTACGGTCTCTTTAGGATATGCGAGGAGTTCGGGGGCTGGGAGGTCAAGGAGCGTGGGCACGACGATCGTCTCCGCAGCAGGGGTGACCGCATCCCCGAACCCGACATCGACTTGAACGGCAATTCGGGCTCGATCGAGGAGTGCCGTGAATTTAGCTCTCAGACCCGCATAGGCAGCTTGGGCGCGGATTTCTTCGACCTGCACCGTTCCAGCCTCGAATGTCAGTCCGTCAGGGTAGTCGATCCCGCAGATCTCTGAGACTTTGTCTCTAAGATCCTCTATATCGCTTGAGCCGAATCCTAGCAGGTCAACATCGCGGGTCGGTCGGTGGGGTTCGTCGAACCACAAATTCAGCCGCGATGCGCCCTTAAGATAGAAGCTGTCTCGATAAGCAGAAACACTCAGCCGATAAAGCCATCTTTCATTTGCATAGCGGCCAAGCACCAGATTGAATTCTTCTCCGCTTGCCTTTGCAATGTTGAAAAGCCTCTGGCGGACCGAAGCGGCAATATTCTTCTTTTCTTCGGTCATTGCAGCGACTCAAGGTAGGGCCGTATAACGTTCGACACGCGGCAGACCTTCGCATAGTGCCATAGCTCGTCCATCGTAACCTTCTTCTGGTTCCATCCATCCCGAAGGGCCTCCATTGCGACGTCGAGACCGATCTTGTTGCGATATTTGAAGCAGTCCGCAATGGTCTTGGCAGGGTTATAGACTTTCACGCTTCCGCCGTCTATCTTGTGCGTGTCGATCCCGGCCGTGAATGAGGGGCCTGAGAAGCGCAGCACTCGCAGCGGAACGAACTCGACAGACGGTCTTCGTGACATGCCTTCGATCGCGATCCATATTTCGAATGGATTTTGGGTGGTCAGGTCATGGAAACGCAGGGCCGACAGGAGACAGATCACTGCGTTCGGTGCGACCTTGGCGATCTCAGCAAGATTCTGTTTTTCATCGAATTCCGCGTTGGCGGGCGAATAAAGACCGCGACCGACCTTTACGAGCTTTCCTTCGTCCACTAGCCGCGACATCAGTGTCCGAGCGCCTTTGATGTTGGCGAGATCCATCGGTCGAATCAGCTTCTTCTTTTCGGCGTATCGCAGTATCCTTTCCTGGTTCGTCAGTTTGCTCACGGAACGATGTTACACAATGTCAATAGATATTAGCAAGTATTGACGTTATGTAACTATGCCAGCTGTGATGGTGTAGCCGTACTATATGTGTAATGCATGGAATCACTATGATGGTTGCACCTGCGGCTTCGGAGGCGACGGCCATTTAGGCGGCGGCCATGGAGGCGGTTCCGGCACCGGTACATACCCGATTTTCTTTGATTTCGGTCCGTCGCTACTAGATTTAGCGGCAGAATTAGGCTACTCCGTGTGCTTTCCTACAATTTGCCGCTATTGTGGGAACCTAATTTACCTTTTTGCGAGTCCCGAAGGAGGCTTTGCTATTTTCGATTCTCTTGGAATTCCCTGGCCCAAACACGAATGCTGGGGAATTCATCGAGATGCTACGAATTACACCTCACTATCTCTCGTATGTTCCCCGTCCTATCGATTTCCGATTCCAAAGCACACTAATTTATTTAGTCGAAAGACGGGACGCGTGAAAGGCGTTGTAGTGTTTAAGAAGGATCAGCATAGTTTTCCTGGCCTCTCAAAATTCTTCATCTATGACGGAAGGGCTCTCTTTGAAATATACGCATCGAGTAGCATCGAGATCGGACATTTCGTCGAAGGAGAGCTAGAACTTAGGTCTGGGCATTCTTTCTTAAATCGTCCCGTTTACTTCCCTGAAGAGGCGGTTGCGAAAGAACTAAATAAACGAGAAAAGATCGCTTCGAAAATCGTCCGCCAAGCAAACGTTTGGAAATTGCAATCTGATATACAGATATTGAAAACAACGAGTTCTGATGAGGGATCCGTTCTCGAAGCAGCTCTCGACGCGTTAGTAAGCGGATATCCACTAGTCTCGACATTGCTCCTCTTAAAGATAGTTTGTCAGAAATCCGATGCCGTCAGTAACGAACTGAAAGCTCGATGGTCAGAAACGCTCGTGAATCTCCTTCAAGATTTGAACCTATTCTCAGCCATACCGAACGTATGGAATTTGCTTTCAAAGGGCACCAAGAATGCCCTAAGTGAAGAAGCTACCAAATCGTTCGGTAAATCGAGACAATTGGGTGAGTTGAAATTGAAAAAGGAAACCAGAGAAAAACGTACTGACCTGTTTAGTAACCGATGGAAAAAGGAGCATGTCTACGCGTCAGCTCTAAGTAAAAAATCAGACCTGAAGATAGATCTCCATGCGCTAGCCGCGAACTTTTCTTCCAAGCTTTAATCCGTTTGCTGGCCAAAAACGACAATTCACCTTACAGCTCCAGAAGGGAAAATCGATCCTGACAGAACGTCCCTCGCTTTTTCCCGACTTCGAAGATCGACCTGAGGCTGCTGCATTATCATGCCGAGCGCGCCAAGTTCCTTGAGCGACGGATTTGCATCGACTTGATCGACTTGATCGAGCGGCAAGGCGCCGCCCTTCCAACGACGGGCAGCCTGAGGCGTAACAGACAGAAACCAGGTGACAGCTTCTTCGCGGAGCTTACCGGTTGGTATCGCCCACAGGGTGAAGTGATGATGGTCGATTCGCGAATAGAAGTAGTAATATCTGCGGTGAGTGAGAGCCCTGCCGTCGATCGAAAACTCTCGCGGTTTCTTTTCCCAGACAATCCCCTCTAAGCTTTTAAGAGTTCCCGGAAAGCCGCCCCGCTTCTCGTGATAACGGAGAAGATCGCGCATCATCATACTCGCCGCGTCCACCGGAAGATCTTGGGCCTTTTCGTTCTCAGCCGCCCACAATGAATAAATGTAAACACCGACGACGAGCAGGAGTACCAGGGGCGTCAATACGATCGACATTTTGAGACGGTTAAACATAATGATGGGCGTCAGACCATGCTGCGGCTATGTGCCAGGACGGCGAGATCACGCTGCTCGTTCCATCTGAGGCGGACCTCGTTCGGCAACCCTTTGAGAGCGTTATCCGCCGTTCCTCGGCAGGACTGCGTGACCCGACTAACATCAAAAAGCGACTGGTCATTCAATGAATCATCCACCGCTCCCGAAACTACATCATCGACGGGGCGTGCCGAGGGGCTGCTGCTGGTCGAACTGGCCGGGTTAATACTGTTGGTCGGAGGTTTCATCAACTGAAATGCCGGGTCGATATCGCCAAGATGCGCAGGCCTCGGTCTTCCATACATAGGAGCGGCGAACTTCGCGGAAGTGACAGCAAGAGGCGGATAGGCGGCACGGATCGGCGGAGCCGTATCCGTCACGATCAGAACCTCGTTAAATGGGGCGATCTGCCGGATCTCGGCACCGTGCATAAGTGAGCGTCTTTGCTCGGCATAACGAATGTTGTCATTCTTCGTTCCGGGATAGTCCTGATATGTCTTGGAGAAGATCGTCGTATCGCCCAACTGCTTCGACGCATATTCGGCCGTCACATCGTCAAGACCGGGGAGGAATATTTTTGTCATCACCGTGCCCAGGATCGCATTTGCCTGTTCCTTGCCGTATTGATCGTACATTTGCGGTAGATCCTGGTATCCGAGTCCCAAACCGACACCGCGGCCGCGGCCGATCCCGGATATCCGTTTTACTTCAGCTACGTTCAATTGGTAAGCCTCATCGATCAGAACAAAACATGGATGCTCGGGCTCGTTTACCCCATCGAGACGCATTTCCATTACGGCCTGGCCAAGAAACGTAGAGACGAGTTCCTTGTACATGTCCGCGGCTCCTTCTGAAACAACCAGGTAGATCGCGGTCCCGGGATCTCTAAGCATCCGGAAATCGATCAGGCGACAGCCTCGAGCTGCTTCTGTATCGGTTGGCACAGCGGTCACCATCCGGGCGGGAGTCAGGGTGAACGGACGCAGTTTGTTGTACAAGCCGATAAGGATCGAGCCGCGAGTTTGATAAGGAGCTTGCCTAAAGGCAAGGTACGCCTGCTTGGCGTAGAGGCTTGGCGAGACCTTCATTGCGCGTCCGAATGCGTCGTTGTCCTCTTCGTCGAGGGACAGCAAGAAGTCTGCAGCGAATGCGGGAATCGCTTTGTCGCGATAGACCTCGGCGATGTGAAGCAGGATAGCGGTAAGAGCGATCTGTTCCGCATCGCCCCAAAAGGGATCTGCGTTCGTTTTTCGCCGGTTTTCAACACCCAGCATCATCCCGGCGACCTGACATGCGAAGGCCGGATCGTTCCTGCAGTCAGGCACGAAGTTCCAACGGTCGCTTCTCGCAGGATCGTTGAGGTCAAGCCTGAATACACGCCGGGCAGCGTTGCCGGTCTGCTCGCACAGTTCACCCTTCGGGTCGTAAACCAGGCACGAAGATCGTTTCAGAACCGCTCGGAGCATCGATATAAAGAATGTCTTGGACTTGCCCGAACCGGTCGGCCCGAACATCGCAAAGTGCCGAAGCCATTGTTCCTTTGGAAGAAACAGCTCGCGCCCCCCGAACACTTGAGCCACGGGAAGCGCGTTTTTTGGAATGGGCTTACCCTTGATCCGGTTCAACAGGCCGACCCTGACAAGGTCGGCGACTTGAGCCCATCGCGCCGAGCCATGCGAGGTGCTCATCTGTCTGGTCCGATAGTCCCATGTCAACGAATAGGCATCTATCAACGCCCCGGCGAGGCAGATCAATGCCATCATCCAGAAGACCAGCGTTATCAGGCCTGAGACTCCGAGAAGCCATCCGGCAAGAAGCGATAGAAGGGCGCCAATGATTCCAAGAACACAGAAGAATACTGCACGCCCAAGGTCCGCCGTCCACGCCCAAAATGCCTGGTACGCCGGGAGGTACTGTTCATTCGCCTTCCTCGGAATGCCGTACGAGGCATCGAATTGTTCGATATTCTTGCGGAGACGCATACACCCTTATCTCTGTGATCTCAGCCAATCGCTCTGCTCGCGAAGCGCTGTTTTGGTACTTTCGTCGATAGCCAGGACATCCCCATGCCATTGTTCGATCGTCCATCCCATCCCGACGATCTGATCCGGACTGCTGAACGGGTTCGGGATCTGAAGGCCTTTTTCAGGCGATGAGCGAAAGTATGTGATGGTGCCTGAACTCGACGCAGGAAGGGGAAATCGAAGCAGGAGAGAATAGGACCGTTCCGGTCGTACGGGCGTCGACAGAATTTCAAAACGCAGAGGTGATGCCTGATAACGCAGTCGATACCGGCTCACATCTGAGATCGCTATGCCTTGTTCGATCCTGATCCCGGGTGGCAAAAGATTTCGACGGTGCAGGCTGTTCAGAACGACTTCGGAAGTCGATGGCACAGCTCGTTTTTCAGCGTATTCGGCGAAGACTGTCAGAGAGACCGCCATGCCAAGGGCGGCGCTTTCACGCAGACAAATGGTTGATTCATACACGTCACCGTAGAAAATTTCTGATCGAGGTTCGAGACTCGCGGTTTCCGCAGCAGTGAGTTTTTCCTTTTGAGGCAGTTCCACGAACCTGAGCTGCGCCGCCGAATCGTTTGGTAAAAACGTTCTTACACCTGCAAATCCTCCGACCATCACGACAACAAGGATCGACACGCCAACGATCGGCGAGGAAAATGATCTCGTTAACCGATCGCGAAAGCTTTTCCATCGTGCGCTAAACATAACTGCGGCCATTTGAATGTCTACGGATCTCATTTCCATGCTTAACATCGTCGGCAATACTCCAGCGCCGAGCCCACAACGGGTCTCGGGCAGAGAGCCACGTGTCTACTTCAGGCTGAAACGCAGCTGCCATCATCATCAGGTAGTCGAGCTGCAATCTCAGAAGTTCCTGCGCCTCCGAAGCCTTCACGAAATAACAGAAGATCCGCAGAAGCGTTTCCTCGTGTAGATCCTCGACACCGTCTCGGATGAATGCCGCAACCACATCGAGCGACTCACGCAGACTCGGATGATCCTCAAGGCCGGCTATACCCCGGACCGCGTCAAGGAGCTTTATCCCCAACGCAAGTTGCGCAGAGGTCGCCGTCGGGTTCCTTGCAGCAAGTATTTCGAGTTCGTTAACAAGTGACGGGGTCTTAAACCGGCTATAAATATGACGTGATATAAATGGGGAGCTCAGCTTATGTCTTAGATCGTTCGAGGTAGTGACAACGATCGGTCTTGCATGCCAATCGGGAACGCCGATACATCCATTCTCGAAGCGCGGAATATAGATGAGACCACGCTCAAGCGGCATCAGCAGCGAATCCTCGATCGCCGGTCCGAACTTGTCGCTTTCATCGAGAAGGAGAATCGGCGGCGCAATATCAGAACCTACGCGAGCCGCATTTGCCGCGAGATCATAAGCTGTGCCAACTTCTCCGAGAACAAGAAATTCACGCTTCCATTTGCCGCGGCGTGATTTTTCGAGAAAGATCTCTCGTTCGTCTTCGGCCAGCCCCTTGGCTAGAAGCAGATTCTCGTTCATCCAGTTGTTCTGTTCCTCACGATCCCAGTCATATAGGATCTCCTCCTGCTTTAGTCCGTCTCGGCCGGCGACAATACACATCGTCAGATTGCAGGCGATGGCGACGGCCTCGGGAAAAGCGGTCTTGCCGCTTCCGCGCGTACCTGAGATCAACCACGGACGGCCGGACTTCAGCGCTTCGCAGAAGTCAGAGAAGTTCCTGTTATCCGGGACGTAGCCCTGCTTGCTTATCAGTTCGAAGAGCTCCGCTTTTCGACCGGAGAGTACCAGGCGTCTCGGATCGATCTGTGGACGTGTCTGATCGTGC
>JAJTWY010000016.1 GCA_021463165.1 Pyrinomonadaceae bacterium
CTTCGAGTCCTTCTCGCCGGCGAGTTTCGAATCGCGTTCACCAGCAAGCTTCGAGTCCCTTTCACCGGCGAGTTTCGAGTCCTTCTCGCCCGCAAGTTTCGAATCGCGTTCACCAGCGAGTTTTGTGTCGAAGCCTATAGCCACTGATCGAGATGAATGGTCATCGAACCTGACTCCTGAGTAGTAACGATACTTTTCGCCAACGGCTACGTTTTCAACGGGTGCTTCAAAGCGGCGGATCGCGACTTCGTTTAGGTATTTTTCAAGAAAGCCGGTCCAGGTAGTCTGTTTTGCCCGTCCCGTATCCTTGATAAAAAAGAGCCCCTCGTAGTTTTTCTTTGAGACTTCGTAGCCTTCGCGCGACCACGGAAAGAAAACAGATACACCGTTCGAGTACTGATAAGCAGCTCCACTGAAACCGCTTAGGATGACCGCTTGCCTTAGTGCTGACAATACTAGACGACAGGTAGAACGGAGGTACTCCAGGATCTCGAGGTCGTCCCCACCACCGAGCTCCTCGATCACAAGTCCGCATTCGCGATCAAGCAATTCGCAAAGATCACCCAGGTCAACATTCTGGTCGTACATGTATGACTGGCACTTCCAATGAACCTGCAGGAGAACGCGCTCCATCTGGCGATAAATGCGACTGGACGGAACAGCAAAACACTGAAGGAGCGCGACCGCTAGTTCGTCGAAGGCATCGGCCAGCTCCGGCAAACGGCAGAGATCCCAGGCAGCCATATCGACAGATACTCCGCCAACGGTGAATGCGTCCTGCGATTTGATAAACTCGCGAACAAACCGTTCGGCGAACCTCGACCCGTTATAGACATCATCATCGCAGGCCAGGCTTCCAAGGATCTTGGCGTAGGTCCATCCTGCACTTGGAACGCTGCCTTCAGAGGCGATCATCGTTTTTGCGACCTTGCTGAACTCATAACCGACCTCGAGCATTCCCATCACGCATGCGTCGAAACCGAGTAGGTCGAGCGGTTGGCCAAGCAAAACTGTTGTATCGCGCTCGCGGATATCAGCGGGAACGTCATCCGCTTCGACAATTCGTCCGAGTTCGTCTTTATCCCGAACCAGCCGTCGGAGGGTGATGTAGAGGTTGGCCATCTTCATTGTTTTCCCGGATGTTTCGTCGCGAAACAGCCCGATGTCCTGAAAACCGAGCGAATGACCTGAGAATATGAAGGCGTATTTCTTCGCTCGCCGGCCGTAGGTGATCTCGCCACCGGGGTTATCGACCTCGACCTTGTTAACGCACCAATCGACGAAATTAAGTACCGAGCGAAAATCGGCGGCGTTCTCGTTCTGTTTCAAGGGCACGTCGTGCAGCTTGTCGGGAACCTTGTACGAACGGACGTACTTTGGCCTATCTGGGTCTGAAAAGTCGCAATACAGAGTAGGGATCGAGGGAGAGTTCCCATCGTAATAAACGAAGAGATTCGGGCTGTTCTCACCTTTGCCGGCAACGCCCTTGATCTGTTCCATGGCATATGCCATATCGACGGCGAGATTGTTGTCGCCAGCCATATAAACCATTATCGTCCACTCTTTTTGACTCATTTTCTTGTCTCCTTAGGAGAAAACTAAAGGTCCGACTTCATTTAAATAAGCGACAGAATGTCTCGATCGGGGTAATCGACGTCTATCACTATTCGAGGCGTTGACGCAGCCACGCCCTTGCGATCTGCCAATCCCGTTTGACCGTCTCCCGGGATATACCTAGGATCTCCGCTGTTTCATCAAGAGTCATTCCGCCGAAGTACTTTAACTCAACGATCTGCGCCTGACGAGGATCAAATTCGCTGAGCTCGGCCAGAGCGCTGTCGAGGGCGACGAGGTCGATGCTCGTCGGGGCGATGTGGACATTGTGGGCCTCAGCCAGCGGAAGGGTCGCGTGCTCACCGCCGCGTTTTTCGCGACGACGCGTTCGGGCGTGATCTACCAGGATCCTCCGCATAGATTGTGCCGCGATGGCAAAGAAATGATTGCGGTCGGCCCACTCGATGTCCTGCTTGCCAACCAATTTGATAAATGCCTCGTGGGCGAGCCCAGTTGTTTGGAGCGTGTGTCCGGGGCGTTCGCCACGGAGATAGGCCGATGCCCGCCGGCGCAGGTCGGCGTAGATGTAGCCGGTCAAACTGTCCAGCGCGGCGGCATCGCCCAAGCGCCAGTCGCGCAACAGATCTGTGATCGGCGGCGGATCGAGGTGGTCGTCTGACATCCATCGAATATCATATGCTGTTTTTCCCAATGGCAAAGGCGAAAACGAGCCTGTCGGCATGAATTTGTCGCTTATGCTATTGATCGGGTAATTGTGATCGGAAAGGAATTCGGCTACGCTCGATCTGTTTCTCATGACACCTGAACGCTGGGACAAGATAAAGAACCTGTTTTCCTCGGCCCAGGAATGCTCTGGAGCTGAGCGAAGCGAATTTCTGCTCAGGGCCTGCGGTGGCGACCTGGAACTCAAAGATGAGGTCGAAAAGCTGCTCAATTCCGCCCGGGATGACAAGTTTCTCGGTCAATCGGCGGTTGCCGAGATCGTCAGCATGTTCGAAGGCGGGACAACGGCTGCCCTCGGCACTCGAGCGTCCGGCGATACTCCGTCGCGGTACGACGAGGGTGACCTGATAAACGATCGTTACGAGATCATCCGGCTGCTGGGGCGCGGCGGGATGGGCGAGGTCTATCTAGCCAACGACAAGCGCATCAACCGCAATGTCGCGCTCAAGGTGCTGCATCCTGACCTAGTTTCGAATAAAGAGAGTCTTGGTCGATTCGAAAGAGAGGCGCAGGCCGTTTCGGCTCTCAACCACCCCAACATTATTACGATCTATGAGTTCGACAAGACGGACGACGGGTCGTCATATATTGTTTCCGAGTATGTCGATGGAACGAGCCTGAACCGGATCATAGGTTCCGGGTTAGAGCCGGACAAGGCCCTCGATATCGCCATACAGGCGGCATCGGCCCTTTCTGCCGCACATGAAGCGGGCATCATCCACCGTGATGTAAAACCGGAAAATATAGTGGTTCGGCCTGACGGCTATATTAAGGTCTTGGATTTCGGCCTCGCAAAGCTTGCTGATAAGCGGGACGGCTCGGCAGGGTCCGGAATGTCGGGATCCGAGGATCCGACGGTCGCGCTGCACAAAACGCGCCCCGGCGCGGTGATGGGTACGGCGGCATACATGTCGCCGGAACAGGCTCGCGGGCTGAGCGTTGATGCACGGACCGATATTTGGAGCGTCGGGGTCGTTCTCTACGAAATGCTTACCGGCCGTCGTCCGTTCGTCGGCGATACATCCGCCGATATTATCGTCGGGGTGCTCCTGCGCGAACCGTCGCCGATCGCATCCTACCGGAGCGATGTCTCGCCCGAGCTTGAGTGGGTCGTGTCGAAGGCCCTTTCCAAAAATGTTGAGGCTCGCTATCAAACATCCAAAGAGCTGAAAGCCGATCTTGAAAAGATCAAACGTCGAGTCGAGTTTGAATCGACCTCACAACAGAGCGGAGCGTCCATATCAGATGTCGACCTGAAAGTAGCGGCCGTTCCCACTGCGGGAGGTGAGGCCCGACCAACTGACGGAGGTGTCGACGAGGTCGGCGCACAGCGACCACGCGGCTTTCACAGCGTCGTCGCCGAGGCCCGATCGCATCGAGTGCGTTCTGCCTTGGCGGCGGTCACCGTAATTGCCGTCCTCGCCTCGGCCACCTATTTTGGCGCTCGTTGGTTCGGAGGGCACCGGCCTGTCGATTCGATAGCCGTCTTGCCATTTGACAATCCGACAGCCGATCCGTCCCTCGATCCTATTGCTGGCGGCCTGACCGAAGCCCTGATCGATCGATTGGCGGAACTCCCGCAGCTAAAGGTCATTTCGCGGCGGTCAAGTTCCCGTTTTGTTGGATCGGACCTCGATCCGCGAGAAGCGGCATTGAGACTCGGCGTTCGGGCAGTCGTTACGGGGAGCGTTTCAAAGGTTGGCAACCAGATCAGCGTACGTATCGATGTGATCGACGCAAACGACGATCGCCAGCTCGGCGGCGGTCAGTATCAACGGTCGGCCGACGATCTCGTCCGGCTGTCCGATGAGGTCGCCCGCGCGGCGGTCGCCAAGCTTGAACTAAACCTTTCGCCGGATCAATCGCGCCGTCTGGCCAAACGGAGTACGGAGAACTCCGAATCGTTCCAGTACTATCTGAACGGCCTAAAGGCAATAAACGGCGACGGCAACGGCCGCGATCAGGCCCGAGCATTCTTCGAAAAGGCTGTCGAACTCGATCCGGATTTCGCCCTCGCCTATGCTGAGATCGCCTGGCTATATTGGCAGGATGCGAACGCAAGCAGTGATCCCGGAAAGGTGATGCCGAAGGCTCGTGCGGCGGCTGAGAAGGCTCTTGCGATAGATCCCGAACTCGCGAAAGCTCATGTCGCGAAGGCAGTGATCCACGAATATGAGTTCGATTGGGTCAATGCGGAACGGGAGTATCGGCGGGCGATCGAGTTAAGTCCAAGTCTCGACTTTGCCCGCAATAACTATGCATTTTATCTTTCGGTGCTCGACCGTCAGGACGAGGCTCTGGCCCAACTCGAAGAGCAACGCAAGCGCGATCCGTTGAATCAACGGCAGAGTTTATTGCAGAAGGCCATTGTGCTTGTGCAGGGACGACGATTTGATGAGGCGCTGCAGGCATATCAAGCCGCACAAGCGGTTGATCCGTCAAAACCGATCCCGGACTTTGCTCTCGGTTATGCGTATGCCGGGAAAGGAATGAAGGCCGAGGCCATCTCATACTACAAAAAGGCGGTCGACGATCTTGGTGGGCCTGATAAATACAGCCAGCCGCTTGTCTACCTCGCTGCGATCTACGCCAGTCAACCCGATCGCCGGGCCGAAGCTAAGGCTCTCCTCGCAAAGATCGAGGCGATGAATACCTACGTTTCGCCGGCGCTCCTCGCTATCATTTACACCGAACTTGACGACAAGGACAAGGCCATAGAACTGCTGGAACGCAGCTACATCAACCGCGACCTCCTGCTCCGCTACATAAGGACGGGATATGAATACGACAAGCTGCGAAATGATGCCAGATTTGCCGACCTTGAGCGTCGGTCGGGTCTCACGGCACAATAGCTTGCACACTATGATCTTTACCGATATTGAACTTTCAAGAAGGTTGGAGCGAACCGAGGCTCGCTCGAACGTCGATTTTGTTGAAGCGAGGCGACGCCTGTTCCCGGATAGCGGAGCGTGTTGGAAAGAGGTCGGCGGGGCTTATGCAATGTTCGACGGCGTCGGTTCCCCATTGACTCAGACTTTCGGTTTGGGCGTTTTCGAGGATGCCAGCCCGGAACATCTCGACGAGCTGGAGAGTTTCTTCACAGAACGCGGGGCCGAAGTGTTTCATGAGGTTAGCCCGTTGGCTGACCAAGCGATACTGAGGCTGCTTGGCGATCGCGGATACCGGCCGGTCGAGCTTACCACCGTAATGTATCGCGAACTCATTGATGCGGGGCTTACGGTCTCCGGCATTGTCGCGCGACCTATCGAGAGTGACGAAGCCGATCTATGGGCCGAGACAGCCGCCGCAGGCTGGGCGACGATCGATCCGGGGCTTGCGGATTTTATGCTTGATTTCGGGAAGATCGCTGCCCGAACAGAGCATTCGAAGCCATTCATCGCCGAGTTCGACGGTCAAAACATCGCTGCCGGCGGGCTTATTATCTTCGACGATATTTGCATCCTTGCCGGTGCGTCGACAAAGCCCGAATTCCGTAACCGCGGTGCGCAGAACGCATTGCTCGCAGCCCGACTCGATTTTGCTAGGGAACATGGTTGCCGCCTCGCGATGATGTGCGCGGCCCCTAGCAGCCAATCGCAGAAAAATGCGCAAAAGAATGGCTTTCAGATCGCTTATACACGGATAAAGTGGCAGCTTTTGGGGTAGTATGTTCTCGTTACCTGTCAAGCCTGAAAACGATGAAGCGCTGCCCAAAATGCTCACGGAAATATTTTGACGAGACGCAGAACTTCTGTCTCGACGACGGTGCGTGGTTGGTGGACGATGCTGTCGGCCCAGACCAAGCGACCGTTATTCTTCCGGGTCCCGAATCACCGACACGGCTATTCGTGGCTGCTCCGGACGCAATGACGGTATCGATGTCCGGCTATCAGCCGAACTCGATCGCCGTTCTGCCCTTCGCTCACCTGTCGAGCGACCCTGACGACGAGTATTTCTGTGATGGCCTCGCGGAAGAACTGATCAACGCGCTTTCGCGAGTTGAAGATCTAAAAGTGGTCGCACGTTCGTCCGCCTTCTCGTTCAGGGGAAAGAACGTAGATGTTGCCACAGTAGGTGCTGCGCTCGGGGTCAGCAACGTCGTCGAGGGCTCGGTACGTAAGTTTGGCGAGCGGATGAGGATCAGCGTGTCGCTCACGAACACGTCGGACGGCTTTAACATTTGGTCCGACAAATACGATACCGAAATGCGCGACATCTTCGACGTGCAGGACGAGATAACGCGTTCGGTCGTCACCTCGTTAAAGGAAAAGCTGCTCGGCCGGCCGACGAACGAAGACGACCGAATGACAGCGCTGATCGAGGAGCTGAAGCATCACGCGCACGACGTGACGGCCTACCAATTCTATCTCCGCGGACGATTCCTGTTCAATAAATTCAATGAACAGGACCTCTACCGCGCCTTGGCATCGTTTCAGGAGGCCCTCGAGATCGCACCGGATTTTGCTGAGGCGTATTCGGGCATCGCCGACGTCTATATGTGGCTGACCGAACTCGGCCCGATCGCGCCGCGGGAAGGGATGCCGAAGGCAAAGGAAGCCGCGTTGAAAGCGATAGAACTAAACCCCGGCCTCTCCGAGGCTCATACATCGCTCGCGATCGTTCTGCAGGAGTTCGAATACGATTTCGAGCGGGCCGAGACCGAATATAAACGAGCGATCGAACTAAATCCGAACAACGCCCTTGCCCATCAGATGTATGGAGCCTTGCTCGCACAGCTTGACCGATTTGAAGAAGCAGAACGGCGTTTCAAGCGATCACTCGCACTTGACCCGCTTTCGCCGATGGGAAGCTGGATCTATCCGTTTGGGTTATTCCTCGCCCGGCGTTATGACGAATCGATCGAACGTGCGAACAAGATCCTCGAGCTCGATGGCAATTTTGCCGCAGCGTACCTGATCCTTTCATTCAACTACCAGATGAAGGGCGACACGGAGGCGTCGCAGGAGAATTATTGCCGTTTTCTTGAGATATTTGGTTTGACCGAGGTCGCGGCAGCTGCGAGGGAAGGTTTTTCGCGAGGCGGCTGGGACGGGTTCTTACATGCAATGACCACGCAGGAGGTTCGTCAGTGCGTGACCGCCTATATCTCGGCTGTGTATTTCACCGCCCTAGGCGAAACGGATTCCGCTCTTGACAGTCTCGAACAGTCGTACGAACTCCGCGAAGGCCACATTGTGATGCTCAACGTCGATCCGCGTTTTGATGGGATTCGAGAGCATCCGCGATTTCAGAGGCTCCTGGAGAAAGTTGGTTTTCCGGATCAAAAATGAACGATGAAACGATGTCCAGAATGTAGGCGAGACTATTACGACGACACGCTCCTGTATTGTCTCGACGACGGAAACAGACAGCTAATAGGACCCGCGACCAGGTAAGAGCCGTCTGCTGCAGCGGCAAATTTTTGTTGTTGGGTGTAACGACCGCAAACAGCAGATGATCGATGAAGGAGACGCTTGATCGGATCTTATTTTTCATTGCGGTCGCGGTTACTGTGATCGTAGGCTTGGCCTTGGCAGGATACAGCGCCCGGAACATTTATTGGTCTTTTGTAAACCCATCATGGCCGACTGTCCAGGGTCAGGTCGTTTCGTCGGAAATTCGAATGATCTCAGGATCTAAGGGCAGTTGGAAATGGCCGCGTCCCGAGGTTAAATATCGTTTTAGTGTTGATGGTATTGAATACTGGGGTGATCGTATCACGTTCGGTTACGAACGTGATACGCAAGAGTATGCGGATGCGATGACGCTGAAATACCCACTTGCCGCACCTGTAGCTGTTCATTATCATCCTCGAGATCCCTATCTTAATTGTCTCGAAACAGGGGGCCGAATTAGGGGACATCTTTTTGTCATACTTTGTGGATTAGTCTTATGCGTCATTGCCGCATTACCGATGATCTTTAAACTTCCTTCCCGATATGGCGGTTCTTGATCCGGCATTTGGGATCGAACCGCATTGACAACGTATCGCATTTCCTACTATCGTTCGCTCTGGAATAAATTGGATCGGTTCAATCTTGTGAGAATTCATTATGAGTGATTCAACCCGGGAATTTGTCGAGTTGAGCGACGACGTTTCGGCCTCGCCGTTGTGGAACGCGGACCTTGCTCCGACGACGATCGGGCAGCGGACGTGGACGACGTGGAACATCGCTGCGTTGTGGATCGGGATGAGCGTGGTGATCACGACCTATACGCTCGCGGGTGGGTTTATCGAGGCCGGGATGACGTGGTGGCAGGCGATGATCACGATCCTGCTCGGCAACTGCATTGTGCTGATACCGATGGTTTTGAATGCACATGCGGGTACGAAATACGGCGTGTCGTTCCCGGTTCTGGCCCGTGCATCGTTCGGAACCAAGGGCGCGAATATTCCGGCTATTTTGCGGGCGATCGTGGCATGCGGCTGGTTCGGTATTCAGACGTGGATCGGCGGAGCAGCCATCGATGCTCTGCTGACCGCGTTATGGCCGGGCTGGGCGTCGATCGACGCGATGCTTGGCGGCAATCCGCTGCATACGTGGATATCGTTCCTGTTGTTCTGGGCGATACAGGTCGTAATTATTTTGAAAGGTATCGAGGGCATCAAACATCTGGAAAGCCTGTCGGCACCGATACTACTGCTCGGCGGACTCGTTTTGCTGATCTGGGCTGCCAGCGCTGCCGGGGGACTAGGCAATGTGCTGTCCGGCGTGGCGGTTCTGCAGAAGCAGCAGGGTGATTTTTGGACGATCTTTCCCGGGGCATTGACGGCCTCAGTCGGTTATTGGGCAACGCTGAGTCTGAACATTCCGGATTTCACGCGATACGCGAAAAGCCAGCGTTCGCAGATGATGGGGCAGGCGCTAGGTTTGCCGACGACGATGACCGCGTTCGCATTCATCGGTGTTGCGGTGACGAGTGCGACCGTCATCATCTACGGCGAAGCGATCCCAGATCCCGTCAAGCTGATACAGAAATTTGATTCGACGGTCGTCATTCTTTTTGCGATGATCGTCATTTTTGCCGCGCAGCTTTCGACCAATATGGCTGCGAATGTCGTATCGCCGTCGAATGATTTTTCGAACCTAAATCCAAAGAAGATATCGTACGTTGCGGGCGGCATCATTACCGCCATCATTGGCATTCTGATGATGCCGTGGCAGCTGATGTCGTCGATGGGAGCGTATATTTTTACGTGGCTGATCGGCTATTCCGGCCTGATGGGCGCCATCGGGGGCATTCTGATCTGCGACTATTTTGTCGTTCGCGGAAAACATCTGGAGCTAGCCGAATTATTTAATACCGATGGGATATATTCATACGGCGGCGGGTTTAACTGGCGGGCGATCGCGGCGCTGGTTTTGGCTATAGCTCCGGTGGTTCCGGGGTTTCTGCGGGCCGCATCTACGCCGGGCGGTCAGGTCGCCGACGCCGGAATTCTCGACACGCTTTATATCTATGCGTGGTTTTTGACCTTCGGCATCGCGTTTTTGGTGTATCTTATTCTCACGAAGTTTAGTCCGCCCTCGCAAGGGTGAGCGTAAAGGAGCTGAATGATGACCAAGAGACTTGCGGCAATCTTTCTTTGGATATCTATAGTTACCTGGGGGCTGTGGTTCGGAGCACTCGTTTATGAAATGAATACTGTGCTTCCTTTGTGGAGTTCGAACCTGCCGCAATCCGTGATCGAATGGAATTCACGGCCTGAGTTCAAGTTCAATCCGACACCCTATTACGTGCCCGTCGCTGTGACAACGATCTTGTCGTCGTTGTTGGCATTTCTGTTAGGTTGGCGCAGCGGCGGGCGTACGCCTTGGCTTTTTGTTTCGGCCGCGAGCTCGGTCGTGACTCTCGCCTACACGCTGCTATACTTTTTCAGCAAAAACGATGTATTGTTTCGCGGCGAGAACGCGGGGCTCAGTGGTGAGCAGATCACGGAAATCGCGAATGCGTGGATAACGGGCAATTGGATCAGGGTTTTTATCATGGCGGCGGGCTACTTTGCGGCACTTGTTGCATTTCGCTACGGTACAAAAGATTAGGATGAAGTACGCAAAAGTTAAGAATTTTTACAACGGCAGATTTGTGGATAGCTCGGCTGCATGGACTGATGAGGTGGTTTCGCCCATCGATGGTTCGCAGCTCTCCAGCGTTCCGATGTCGACGATCGACGAATTGAATGCTGCGGTTGCATCGGCAAAGGCGGCGGCAGCGGGCTGGGCAGCAACGCCGATAAAGGAGCGCGTTCAGGTTTTTTTCAAATATCGATATTTGCTCGAAAAGAATTTTGACGAGCTGACCGCGCTCGTTTCCGAAGAGAACGGCAAAACTTGGGACGAGGCAAAAGCCGAAGTTGAAAAATCGATCGAGCTGACCGAGTTTGCTTGCTCGATGCCGCAGCTCGTCGCGGGTGAGATCCTTGAGGTTTCAAAGGGCGTCGAGTGCCGCACCGAACATTTTCCGCTTGGCGTTGTCGCGTCGATCGTGCCGTTCAACTTTCCGCTGATGGTGCCGAATTGGACGATGCCAAATGCGCTTGTGCTCGGCAACACGATGATCATGAAGCCGAGTGAACTCGTGCCGCTTTCGTGTCAGCGAATGGCCGAGCTTTTGAAAGACGCCGGTTTGCCCGACGGTGTTTTTAACATCATCAACGGCGGCAAGGAGATCGTCGAAGGCATCTGCGATCACGCCGACATCGAGGCAGTAAGTTTTGTCGGTTCGACAAAGGTCGCGAAGCTCGTTTACCAGCGCTCGACAAACGCGCTCAAACGCTGTGTCGCGCTCGGCGGTGCGAAAAATCATCTGTTCGTGCTGCCTGATGCCAACCCGTCGATGACCGCGACAAACGTGACGGCTTCGATGTCAGGCTGCGCCGGCCAGCGCTGCATGGCTGCCTCGGCGATGCTCGCGGTCGGTAACGTCGATCCGATAATTTCGTCGATCTGCGACGAGGCAAAAAAGGTAGTTCCCGGCAAAAATCTCGGCGCGGTCATCTCGCCCGCTGCGAAGAAACGCATTGAAGATTACATAACCGAGGCCGAGCGTGCGGGAGCAAAAATCCTCGTCGATGGCCGTGGTGCCACGGTTGAGGGCAAGGAAGGCGGTACATACGTCGGCCCCACCGTGATCGACTATGTAACACCAGATATGTCGGTCGCGAAGGAGGAGATCTTCGGCCCGGTTATCTCGATCATGCGTACGGATACGATCGATGATGCGTTAAGGATCGAGAACGCAAATCCGTACGGAAACGCTGCGTCGGTCTTTACGCAAAGCGGAGGTGCGGCTCGATATATCATGGAACACGCCTCAGCAGGAATGATCGGCGTCAACATCGGCGTACCCGTGCCGCGCGAACCGTTCTCGTTCGGGGGATGGAACGATTCACGGTTTGGCGCAAACGATATTACGGGCAAAAGCTCGATCGAATTTTGGACGAAATTGAAAAAGACAACGACCAAGTGGAACCCGGAGGCTGGCGTCAATTGGATGAGTTAAGATAGATGAACGCCCAAGTCAAAAAAGGAGGCCAGGTGGATGGAGGAGCTTGAAGTAAAGACAAGTAAAGTGCCGATCGTTGCGACGGTCTTCCTCGCGGTGCTTTTTGTGCCGATGGGGCTTGGGATGCTTTACAGTGGTGTTTCGGGCGGGAAGCCGGTCTTCCTTGTTATGGCCGTTGTGATTCTCGCGTTATTTGCTGCGGTCTTTTACTTGGTGTTTCGGGCTCATCGTCGTACGGTTCGACGCTTTTCGGCTCGCGGTGTGATGCGAAACGACGGTGTTGAATTTCCTTGGTCGACGCTTAAGGGCATTCACGACCAGTTAGTTACCCGCCGCGGCCAGGTTTTTATCTGGAGGCGCGAGGTTCAGTTCAACGATGGCTCGACTGCCTGGTTGATCCCATCGAAGATTTCCAATTTTGCCGAGGTGAGGGATTTTACGGATAAGCTCGACTGTGAACATACGAGCGGCTCTGCCTAAAAATGAGGATCGACGTGAAGAGGAACACCGAGGATTAAGAACTTGTATTGTCCGAAAAGAAATAGGAGAAGAGCGAATCAATGGCGCGAATCGTAAAAGGAGGCCTGATCCAGGCTCACAACCAGAAGGCGGCGGATGCCCCGATCGAAGAGATCAAAAAGGCGAATATCGATCATCAGATGAAATTTGTCGAGGCGGCGGCGAAGCAGGGCGTGCAAATGCTTTGCTTTCAGGAAATTTTTACGACGCCATATTTCTGTGCCGAGCAGACGACGCGTTGGTACGAGGCGGTCGAGAGAATACCGGATGGCCCGACGGTCAAGCTGATGCAGGATGTGGCAAAGCAGTTTGGCATGGTGCTCGTAGTCCCGATCTATGAGGAAGAGCAGACGGGCGTTTATTATAATTCGGCTGCCGTGATCGACGCTGACGGCAAGTATCTCGGCAAATATCGCAAGACGCACATTCCGCATGTCGCACCGGGTTTCTGGGAGAAATTTTATTTTCGTCCGGGCAATCTCGGCTATCCGTGTTTTGATACGGCTTTTGCGCGGATCGGCGTTTATATTTGCTACGACCGACACTTTCCCGAAGGCGCTCGATGTCTTGGTTTGAATGGGGCCGAGATAATTTTTAATCCGTCAGCCACCGTTGCAGGTTTGAGCGAATATCTTTGGAAACTCGAACAGCCTGCACACGCTGTCGCGAACGGCTACTTTGTCGGGGCAATAAATCGCGTCGGCACCGAGGCTCCGTGGAACATTGGCGAGTTCTACGGCCAATCGTATTTCTGCGATCCGCGCGGACAGATGCTCGCCGTCGGCACACGCGATCAGGACGAACTCATCGTCGCCGATCTCGATATGGACAAGATCCGAGAGGTCCGAAACACCTGGCAGTTTTTCCGCGACCGGCGCCCGGATGCTTACGGAGCGATAGTGGCCGATTAGAACGTGGAATGATTGTTCGAACGCTGTTTGCTGTTATTGCGATCCTTGCCGGCTCCTGGCTGAGCGTAGTCGCGCAAAGTGCGCAGGCAATTGAATCGGAGTTGATCAAGCATCTCGACAACATCCAAACGAGTCGTGAGAATGAAACTGTTCTCGATGCCGAGAACCGTGTCCTCAAACAGAAGCTGCTGCGGTACGGGAAAAAGCTGGCGACGTTGAAATATGATTTCAAGGCCCTCGCCGAAAGGATGTATATAACTACGTCGAAGGACCGGAGGTTTAGGATCTATTCCTGGGACACGAATACCGGCGGCACAATGAAGTTCTTCGAAGGCGTTTTTCAGTTTCAGGGCAAGCGTGGACGGGTTTATTCACAGCCGTTCATCGGCACCGGAAAGGGGGATCCGCGCGGGTTTTATTCCCAGATATTTCAATTGGATACTGGAAAGAGCCGAGTCTATCTCGCGACCTCGAATTCGGTCTTCTCGACGTCGCAGATGCGTCAGGATCTGCGTGCTTTTGCCATCGACGGCGAAAAGCTCAACACCGACGTACGGCTGATCCGAACGCCTACGGCTTTGCGTGATTCGGTCGGATTCGATTTTGATTTCTTCTCGGTCGTCGATCGGCCGGAACGGCCCGTAAAGCTCATTTATTGGGATGAGACCAGAAAGCAGTTTCGGTTTCCTGTCGTGCTTGCCGATCGCAAGTTCCCGAACGGCGGGCGGGTGACGAACAGGTTTATTACCTATCGATTTGATGGGAAAGAGTTCGTTCGGCTGCCGATACGTTGATATTATTCATCAGAACTGGTCGAACTGGTGTAACATTCGATTCATGTCAGCATACTGTTCACCCCTCGATATTAGACAGATCGAGCAGAATTTTGCCGAGATCAATCCCGCGATGTCTGCTCCCGAGGCATTGCAGGAAGCCAACCGCTGTCTGTATTGCTTCGATGCCCCATGTACTCGTGCCTGTCCGACACATATTGATGTGCCTGCGTTTATCAAGAAGATCGCTAGCGGCAATGTGACCGGGGCGGCCCGAGTGATCTTTGATGCGAATCCGATCGGTGCCTCATGCGCCCGCGTTTGCCCGGTCGAAGTGCTTTGCGAAGGGGCTTGTGTTGAGAAGACGCTCGTCAAGAAACCGATCGAAATAGGCCGTTTGCAGCGATACGCGACCGACCACGTCATGTCGAACGGAACCCGGATATATGAGCCCGGCCCACGAAATGGTCGATCAGTTGCCATAATCGGTTCTGGCCCTGCGGGACTTTCTTGTGCATCCTATCTCGCGAGGACGGGATACTCTGTTACTGTTTTCGAGAGGAAGGAAAAAGCCGGCGGCCTTGATACCTACGGAATGGCCGAGTACAAGATGCCGCAATCCGTTAGCCTCAGCGAGGTTGAGCATATCGCGGCGATGGGCGTCGAATTTCGGCTCGGAGTGGAGATCTGTTCTGACGCCGAAGCACGTTCGGATGGAACGGTTACATTCTCGGACCTTATGGCAGAATATGACGCGGTCTTTCTGGCGACCGGCCTTGGGGCAACAAACCGACTCAATATTCCCGGCGAAGACTTGCCCAATGTGATCGATGCGCTCAAGTTCATCGAAACGATAAAAACGCGGGATTGGCATGCGGTCCCGCTCGGCAGAAATGTCGTTGTGATCGGTGCAGGAAATACGGCAATAGATGCGGTAACGCAGGCAAAACGGCTTGGGGCAGAGAAGGTTACCTTGGTCTACCGGAGGACGGAAATGGATGCCCCGGCTTACGATTACGAGATGGAACTCGCCCGCAAAGACGGCGTCGAATTCATGTGGGAGACGACGCCGATAGAGATCCTCGGGGATGGGGCGGTCTCAGGTATTCGGGTTCGACAGGCCGGGCGCGAATTTGAGGTCGGCTGCGACCAAGTCATCAAAGCGATAGGCCAGCAGAAGATGTACTCGTTCTTCAGCGACGTCGCTCGTGTTGAAACTGATGAAAAAGGCCGCGTCGTTGTGGCCGAGAACATGCAGACGTCGGATCCGAAGGTGTTTGCCGGCGGCGACTGCGTCAACGGCGGCGCCGAAGCGGTCGATGCTTCGCAAATGGGAAAGCTCGCTGCGATGGGTATTCACGAAATGCTCTCGGGAGAAAAGATCGAATTCGCGGGAGCGATCCTTCGCGATCCTCCAAAAGCACCGGTCGATCCCAATCCGCATTGAACGTTATGAAAAAGAGTAAGCGAATAATCCTTGCGATAGCGCCGCTTCTGACCTCAGCCCTTGCGTGCGGGGGCGGCGAGGAGCCGCAGGTTCGCGACGTCTACAAGACAAAAGAGGAGTGTATAAAGGATTGGAGCGAAGGCGATCTGTGTGAGCAGATGGGCGAGTCCGACGAGCGGACCTATCACGGCGGCCACCATGGATACTATTGGGGACCGGTCTATTATCGGGGGAATAGATCCGTTAGCTACAACGGACGGACCATATCCGGATCGAGCAACGGCGGTGCGTTGAAACCCTACACGATCAGTTCGTCGTCATCGACGTCAGCGCGGAGCAGCAAGAGTTCACCGAGTCGGACGACCTACGGCGGATTCACCGGAAGTAGGGGCTCGAGCCCAAGCAGTTAGATGCAGAGGCGGTCATTTCCGGGGCGACCGAACGCGGCAGAGCGTCATGAGGAGATCGGCTTTCACTATGCAGTTGATCGATCGACCGATGGTGATCCATATTGGACGGAAACTGCGGCGTATGAATTTTCGTTAGCCGAGATAGAAGCGATCGAGGCAGCTACCGAGGAGCTTCACTATCTATGTCTCGCTCTTGTCGACGATATTGTCACTTCAGGTGACTACCCTGACGGTTATGGCTTGACTGATGTGGCCAAAACGCTGGTAGAACGTTCGTGGCGAGAACGCCGTGCGGCTGTTTACGGTCGATTTGACCTGCTCTTTGAATCGCTGGAGCGAATCAAGCTATACGAATACAATGCCGATACGCCAACCTCACTCCTCGAAGCCTCGGTTGCACAATGGCTTTGGGTCGAGGAGACGCCGGTGCCGAACCATGACCAGTTCAACAGCCTCCACGAAAAACTGGTCGAACGCTGGCGGCGGGCCTTGCGAAAGCCGGGCGACATTCTGCACCTCTTTGCGATGAAGGAGGCTCCGCCCGAAGACTGGGGAAACGTTTCCTACATGGCGGACGTCGCTTTGCAGGCCGGATGGCAGATATTTGTTGATGAAATGGAGAACATCGGCCATTCCGACGATGGTTTCGTCGATATCAATGGCGATCCGATCCGTTTTGCGTTCAAGCTCTATCCTTGGGAGTGGATGATGGAAGATCCATTTGGCAAGTTTGTCCTCGATGCCGACACCCAATGGTTCGAGCCGCCATGGAAAATGCTGCTGTCGAACAAAGCGATACTTCCGCTATTGTGGGCGAAGGAACCGAATCATCCAAACCTTCTCCCCGCGTATTTTGACGAGGTCGAAGGATTTGTGAAAAAGCCTATTCTCGGCCGCGAGGGGGCAGCGATCTATCGCAACGGGCGACTGATGGAAGGTTCGTGGGAGTCCGCGGAATATGAGACCGCGTTCGTATATCAGGAGTTCGCGCCACTCCCTGCCTTTGACGGGCACCACCCGGTGATCGGATCGTGGATGATCGGAAATCAAGCGGCAGGCATGGGAATTCGGGATGACCGAACGTTGATCAGCGGCAACGGATCGCATTTCGTACCGCATTATTTCGTTGAGGAGAATCTATGAAATACATAACACTCGAAGCGTTTCTAAACTTTCTGCTCTACGCTTTTTCCAGTATCGGACTGCTTGGTATTTTCGGCTTGCTCTACCAATTTACAACGCCCTATCACGAGATGACGCAGATCCGCGAAGGCAAGGAAGCTCCTGCAATTGCGATGGGCGGAGCCCTGCTCGGCTTCACTTTCCCCCTTCTCTCGGTTTCATACCACGGTACGAATTATATTGATTTCCTGATATGGGCGGGCGTAGCGGGCGCCATCCAGATCGTTACATTCAAGGTTCTGTACTGGATCATCCCGATGCAGATAGAGGAAGATAACTGGGCGATAGCGATCCTGTACGCGTTTCTAGCGGTGTGTGTGGGACTGATAAATGCCTTTTCGCTGATCCCGGCGTAGAAATGCTCAAGACGTGATGAAAGATGCCTATTTTCCGCAACCATCTCGTCTTTCAGCCCATGGGATCAAGTTTCACCTGCGTCATCCGAGTGATCAGCGGTTGAAGTTGCCGCCAGAGTTCTAATATTATGGCCGACCTAAGCATAAATTTTGCTGGTATCAAATCTCCTAATCCTTTTTGGCTGGCGAGCGCTCCGCCGACGAATATGGGCTCGATGATCGAGCGTGCGTTCGACGCGGGTTGGGGCGGCGCAGTTTGGAAAACACTTGGCGAGCCGATCACGAATGTCTCATCGCGGCTTGCGGGGCTGGATCAGGGGCCGTTGCGACTGCTCGGGCTGAATAATATCGAGCTGATCACCGACCGGCCGCTTGAGGTCAACCTTCGCGAGGTTTACGAGTGCAAGAAAAAATATCCGAATAACGCGGTGATCGTCAGTCTGATGGTCGAGTCGAAGCGAGAGGCTTGGCACGAGATCGTCAAGCGTTCGCAGGATACGGGCTGCGACGCGTTTGAGCTGAACTTCGGCTGCCCGCACGGAATGTCGGAACGCGGAATGGGCTCGGCGATGGGGCAGGTGCCGGAATACACTTGCATGGTCACCGAGTGGGTGAAGGAAGTTTCCGAGTTGCCGGTGATCGTCAAGCTCACGCCAAACGTCGCGCATATCGTTCCGCCCGGCCGTGCTGCGCAAAAAGGCGGTGCCGATGCAGTTTCGCTGATCAATACGATCAACTCGGTGATGGGCGTCGATGTCGATACGTTCATTCCGTATCCGAACGTCAATGGCATGGCCGCTCACGGCGGTTATTGCGGCACTGCGGTCAAACCGATCGCGCTGAACATGGTCAGCGAGCTCGCGCGTGACGAGGAATTCAACATTCCGATCTCGGGCATCGGCGGCATAAATACGTGGCGCGACGCGGTTGAATTTATGCTGCTCGGGGCCGGATCGGTCCAGGTATGCACCGCCGTGATGCATTACGGTTACCGCATCGTCGAAGACATGATCGACGGCCTAAACACCTATCTCGATTCCAAGGGCTACGCTTCCGTCAATGATATCGTCGGCCTTTCAGCGAACCGCGTGACCGACTGGGGAAACCTTGATCTGAACTACGTCGTCAAGGCTCATGTCAATGAAGAACATTGCGTGCGCTGCAACCTCTGCTACGTGGCCTGCGAGGACGGAGCCCACCAATCCTTCGAGTTCGTCGAATCGAACGGGCATCGATATCCGCGTGTGATCGAGGCCGAATGCGTCGGCTGTAACCTGTGCGCCCTCGTCTGTCCTTCGCCCGGAGCGATCACGATGGAACGCCGCGACGACGGTTCGAACCCGCAGACATGGCGGGAAAGGACGGCCAGTTAGATTGTCAAAGATCGGATAATGGCAGCGGATCGGCCGCTGTATTGTCGCTCAAAGAACACTATCAAGGACTCACGCCCAACTTCATTAGTTCGTTCTTGGCTCCCTGGTGGTTTGGATTCATTCGAAGTGCCGACCGAAAGTCAGCGACCGCTTTCTCTTTACTCCCAAGCCCGATGTGTGTCAGACCGCGAAGATAGTAATCGTCAGAGACGGCCGCGTTGCGCTTTACAACATCATCAAAATTAAACTGTGCGGTGTAGAGCTTTTGCCGATCATTCGGATTCTTCTGGTAGCCTAACAAAGCGGCGAGGCCGCGAAATCTGTACGCGTCGACATATTCGCGATCATAGTCCAGGACCTGGTTGAATAGACGTATCGCGCCGTCATAGTCCTGCGCATTGATCAGACGCTGGCCCTGTTCGATGAGTGCCTTTATCTCCGCCGGGTTGCCGGGTGTCTTGGTCGGCCCCAATTCCAGCCGGCTGTTGCTCGCAATTCTTCGCGAGCCATTCTCCACCGCATCATCGAGCACCAGTATAAAAAATCCGCGCGTCATCGGCTTATCGGGATCGGCTGACGACAGCGAGGCCGGCCCGAATATACATTTGAGAGAATTAACAACTTCGCCGGCGGTCATGACGTCAGCAATTGCTTTTGGTTCGGGACAATTCGTGATGAAAAGCTCGTCAAAACGCTTGGCTGGCATGCCGATCTTTGAAGCGATCTGCCGCAACTGGGCGACGGCGCTCTGCCTGATGGTCCTGTAGGCTGCGGGCGAGAGATTCTGATCCGGCATTAGTTTCCGGCCCTCGGTTAATCCGGCAATGCCATATTTCTCGATCAGGAGCTTGAGTTCTTTATACCCAAAGTCAGTCGGCTCGATGTCCGTCACCTGTGTTACCGACGTCAAAGTCTCGGCGGTCGCCCAGGTGTATGCAGGCGGTTTCATTATCGGCGTGCCTGTCGGAGCGGGAGGGGTCTTTGGCCGATAGACCGGAGGCGTCGACGATGGGCGATAGGTAGGCGTCGGGGTCGGCGTTGCTCGGGTCGGAGGTTGAGCGGCAAACAAGCTGGGAGAGAATGCAGCAACAAACAGCGCGATGGTCGCGGCAAAAAACATCGAAATATGGCCTGCGATTTTCATAGAATTTGTCCGATCAGGGTCACACGGCTCCATGGTCTCCGTCGCATATCTACTGAGTTTTCAGCAATTCGTCAATGCGAACGGGTTTGTAACCTCTTATTATCAATAGACTAATAAGCTCGTCTATCTTGTCATGGAACTTGTCCGTTCGCTTCGGGCCTGAACCGATATGCGTCAGCAGGATGAATCCGTTCAGGCCTGCGGGTTCCTTGGCTTCGTACTCGCCGATCCGGGTCATGATAGCCTCGCTTGAGATGTAGTTCTTGTCGTCATCGGTTGTATAGTCCGCGTTTGAGCGGGTCCCGGGCGTGAAGTTGATGATCTTGTGGCCAAGCGCCTCGGTCCAGTTGGCTATCTCCTCGTTGTACCACTCGTAGGGAGGCATGAAGAACGGAACCTGTGTCCGGTCAATTCCGAAAGGGCGCATTGCGGCGAAATTGTCGTTCAGGTCGCGCTCAAATTGCTCACGGGTAACGAGCGTTTTGTTTCGGTCGGCCCAATCGGCATAGAGCAGGTGCTGATCGGAGTGCGGGCCGAGGTAATGGCCGTCCTTTTTTAGGCGTTCGATGATCTGGCGATTGGCCCGCGTTCGGTAAAAGCGGCCGGTAAGGAAGAATGACGCTTTGATGTTGTGTCGCTGCAATGCCTCAGCTATCACGGTCCCGCCCTCGGCAAATTCATCGCCGGTGAAGACGAGAGACATACGTTTGGAGGTCTTATCGCCTCGCGTGATGCCTCCTTCGACGTAGGTCAACCGCGGATCATTCGCCGGCGAGGCGGACGCCCGCTCAGGCAGCCGCTTCTGACTCCACAGGGCCATCACGAGTATGGCATCAGCCGTGCCGTCCATGGTTGGTTCGTTGGTCGCATAGTCGCCGACATCATCGTGATAGACGACCTCGGCAGGCTGGAAGATCGCAAATTCGTCGGGTTTGTGAAGAGAAACTCCGATGAGGCCCTTATATGTCTCGGCAGCGATCGGCCCGTCGACGAGGCCGCCGCGGACCTGCTTTTTCAATAGCTGCACGGTCGGCAAATGAGTGTCCTCGGGGAATTCGCCGCCTGCGGGCAGGCCCTCGAACATCGACGTGCCCCAAGGATTTGTGCCGAAAAGCCAATCGCGGTGGGCGATCTTCGAATCGCGGAATCTCCTGTCGCCTGTCATTCGCTCGTACAGTTCGACCTGCGTGATGTAGGCCACAACGAGATTATTCGAGCACCAGAGAAACGGTACGCCGATCCCGTAGGCGTTTGTTTTGGCGCGCTCGACAATGCGCTCGATGCCGGAGCGATAATACCCGGCGAGTTCCCGTTTTGTCCTCGCATCGACGAGCGGATAGAGTGCGAAGTGTCCCACGTTCGTAAACGGGTACATCTCGTAGTGTCTCGACATCTGATCGCCCATCTGCGAGTCGGGATATTCCATCCACGATGTGGTTCCGGCGAGCTTGGCATAACGTTTAGCGTCTGCGAGATACGAGAACTTTCTCGTCGCCTTGTAAAGTTCGGCGGCCGCGTACTCCATATCGTCGGCCCACGTCGTTTCGTTGTAGCGGTAGGGAGCACCGAAGGAATTGCCTTGTTGAAATCCTTCCTGTCGCTTGCCCATCGCGTAAAGCTCTTCAGCCGCCTTGAGGCACTTGGCGGAAAACCCGACATCTTTCAGATCAATTTTCCATATCCGCGAGCCCATTGCCATTGCTGCCGCCGAACGGCCGGCGATATTTGCGACACCGGTCGATCTGCTCTGAAACTGCGAGAGGCCCTGCGGCTTGCCGTCGGCAAAATATGCGGGCCGATAGCTGTTCGGGCCCCAGCCGTAGTCCGCGTTGTCGTTATCCGGCATCTTGAAGCCGCGGTGGTCGCGGTCGTCAGCCACCTGGTGAATGAGTTGGTCGGCCGCAGGATGGAGCTTATGGATCCAGTCGAGGCCCCATCGTGCTTCGTCCAAAATATCGGCTATGCCGTTCGGGCGGTTTTCGCGTCCCAACGCGTCGGTAAAGTCACCGAACTTGGCCTTTTCGAGCTCATAGGCGAGCATCATTCGCGCGGTCGCGTTGCTGGCCGTTATCAGATACTTCAGCTGGTCACCGGCATCGTGCCAGCCGCCCGTTGCATCGACAAAGGTTTCGTCCGGCATCGGCCCATAGAATGAGCGCCCGTCACGTTGATGGCAAACCATGTCGAGAAATGGATTGTAGCCACACCGCTGCTGCCGCATGAAAAAAAGCAGATCCTCGTGAAAACCCGGGTAGGCTCCGATGGTGAATTCTTTCGAGACCGCACCGGCCTTTACGAGCTGGATCGAATGCTTGCCCGACGCCTCCGATGACATCTTTGAAAAGTCCAGTTCGTAATGATGCGGAAATGACGATCTCCAGGCCGGGGCCTCGATCGGCTTGATACGGCCAGACCACGCAATATTGCCCGCGGGATCCCTAACGAGAAAAGCCTCGTCTTCGAGCGGCGCTTTTGAGAACGCGATAGCAACCTTTTTGTCCTTCGGAAGGTATCCCGCCTGGTTGACACGAATGACAACATCCTGCGCTGTGACGGTGAAAAATGCGATAAAAATCAGTGACGTGAATTCCAACAAACGCCGCGAAGCGGTGAAGAGGAAATAGCCAGATGCGGAGCTTCTGGTTTTTTGCCGCATACGATCTGTGCGTTGAAGATGCACAGAGTAGGGCACGCAACTACAAGTATTCGGGGTCGTACTCAACATTGTTGTTTTCGAGCAATCGGACATATTCATGTTGATATGATTCACGCTAATGATGAACTGTGGCGGCCATCGTCGAGGGAAACGTTAGCCTATATTGTTCCTCGCTTCAATGCCCCGTTTGCGATGCATCCCAAAGCGGCGACGAACTTGTCGAACCCGGCGAACCGCGCGTCACCCGTGAAGCCCCTGACGTACCTCGCATAGATCTGCTGTGCGATCACCGCAATTTTAAATGTGCCAAAAACGTAATAGAAAAGCATGTCAGGAACGGCGCGTCCTAAACTTTCCGAATACATATCGACGAGTTGCTGCCGTGTGATGTTCTCCATCAAGACCCTGGGGTTGAACGGCATCGAAAGCATCTCGTCACCCGCGTCACCAGACATCCAATATCCCAGCGTAGTGCCGAGGTCCATTAGCGGGTCGCCGACCGTAACCATTTCCCAATCGAGCACCGCGGTGACGCGCGTGAGGTCGGCGGGGTCGAGCATCACGTTGTCAAATTTATAGTCGTTATGGATCAGCGACGCGCCCGATTCGGTTGGAATGTTTGCGTTAAGCCATACGATCGTCTTTTCGAGCGCGTCCCAATCGTGCGTCTTCGCGGCAAAATAGCGTTTCGTCCAGCCTTCGATCTGGCGGCGGTTGTAGCCTTCGATGCGTCCCAATGTTTCGAGGCCCGCCGCGCTGTAGTCGAGGCCGTGAAGGCCGGCCAGGTTCTCGATGAAGGAGCGGCAGACATCGAGACGGAAGTCTTCGGAAGTTTCAAGGTCGTGTTTCGCCTTTGCTAACGCGCGGGCTTCAGCACTTTCGCCGTACGTCCCAGGCATTCTGCCTCGAATGATCAGGCCGTGGCGGCGTTCCATCAGATAGAACTCCGAGCCGATCACCGATGCGTCACCACAGAAAAGCAGCGGCTTCGGTGCGGGGGCATAGACGGCTGCGAGTTTCGAGAGAACATCAAATTCGCGACGCATGTCGTGAGCCGTCTTGACCGTGTTCCCGAACGGAGGACGGCGGAGGACGAATTCCTGCGTCCCAAAGCCGGCTGGATCTGCACACGGCTCGCTCGCCTCACCTGCCGCCGCCGGCCGTTCCGGCACGATCCGCACCAGATACGTCAGGTTCGAGCTGCCGCCAGGGAACTGTTCGATCTCGATAGGGCCGTGCGTCACAAGTTCGCCTTCAAGGTACGCACTCAGCCGTTCGATATCGATCTCTTCGCCCTGCCTTACCGGTTTGGTTTCCCCCATTCCATCGATCGCGCCATTCGTCAACGGCAAACCGATAATGCCAGAAAAAACGTCGCTCCGGCAAACGGATGAAACAACCCATATCCTTGAGCCCGTTGCCCGGGATCGCTGCTCAACGCCGCCACGAAATCGCCGAGCATCCAGTCTGTGCAAAAGTATTGCATAAATAAGACAAGATGTCAAGCGCTTTTCGACCACGGCGGACATTCGTGTAAAATCCTGATAATGAATTTCGAAGTTTGTGAGAAGGCCCGTGAGGTTGCGCGACTTTTGAGTGCGTTCATGGATGAGAACGTCTATCCGAACGAAACCGCGTACTTGAATGAGCTTGAAAGCGGTGACCGTTGGCGGCCGCTTGAGTTGATCGAGGATCTGAAGGCCAAGGCGAGGGCTGCGGGGTTATGGAACCTTTTTTTGCCGGCCGAGTCGGGCCTGACAAATCTGGAATACGCACCGCTGGCCGAGATCATGGGGCGTGTGATATGGGCCAGCGAGGTCTTTAACTGCTCGGCTCCGGACACGGGGAATATGGAGGTCCTGCACCTCTACGGTACCGAGGATCAGAAGGCGAAGTGGCTGCGGCCATTGCTCGATGGCGAGATACGCTCGTGTTTTTCGATGACCGAGCCGAATGTTGCCTCGTCGGACGCAACGAATATTGAAGCCTCGATAGTCCGCGACGGCGACGACTATGTTCTGAATGGTGAGAAATGGTGGTCGACGGGTGGCGGTGACGCGCGCTGTAGGCTTTCGATCTTTATGGGGAAGACTGACGAAACTGCACCGAAGCACTTGCAGCAGTCGATGATCCTAGTCCCGATGGACACACCCGGCGTGGTCGTTCAGCGGCAGTTGAATGTGTTCGGATTTGATGACGCGCCGAGTGGGCATTCGCAAATCTCCTTTATCAATGTTCGCGTTCCCAAGGAGAACATTCTGCTCGGCGAAGGCCGCGGGTTTGAAATAGCCCAAGGGCGGCTTGGGCCGGGCCGCGTTCATCACTGCATGCGGCTGATCGGGATCGCGGAACGTTCGCTGGAGATGATGTGCGCGCGTGCGAGGGCTCGTGTTGCGTTCGGAAGGCCGATCGCCGAACAAGGCGTCGTTCGCCAATGGATCGCGGAGGCGAGATGCGCCATCGATCAGGCGAGGCTTTTGGTACTGAGAACGGCCTGGCTGATGGACACGGCAGGGAACAAGGCGGCCCGTCGTGAGATCGCCATGATAAAGGCTGTCGTGCCGCAAATGGCGCTAAAAGTGATCGACCGGGCCATCCAAGTCCACGGCGGCGGAGGCGTTTCGCAGGATCATCCGCTGACCCAGTTCTGGATCTATGCCCGGTCGCTGCGTCTGGCTGATGGGCCGGACGAAGTTCACCTTGAATCAATTGCCAAGATGGAGATCAGCGGCCGGCCGTCGGCTGTCGTCGATCAGTGATCATGACTAATAGATCGGGCTGAAAACTAACAACTAACCTATGCCAAGTATTGAAGAATCGATCGATCCACCTGAAACAATAAGCGAGGGGGAAGCTAAATTCGAGGCATTTCGGAGACGTGCGGGCTATGTCCTCGCACCAGCGGTCTTTCTTGCGATCTTCTTTTACCCGTTCCAGGACCTAAAGCCCGAGGCCCATCGCCTTGCGGCGATAATGGCGGCGGTTATCGTTCTTTGGCTGTGCGAGACACTGCCGATGACGGCGACGGCTTTGCTGGGGGCTGCGGCAGCCATCGTTCTTCAGGTTGCCGACGCAAAGGCGGTCTTTGCGCCGTTCGCCGACCCGCTCATCTTCCTTTTTATAGGTTCCTTTATTCTGGCGCGAGCTCTTTTCGTCAGAAATCTCGACAAGCGAGTCGCCTTCACCGTCCTTTCACTAAAGATCATCGACGGGCGGCCTTCGAGGATAATGTTTGCCTTTGGCGCGGTAACGGCCTTCATGTCGGGCTGGATGTCGAATACGGCAACGACCGCCATGATGTTCGCGATCGGGTTGTCGATAATCTCGTTCCTGATGCGGCAGGAGAAAGAGACCGGCATCAAGATCAATCCGGGTTACGCTACGGCATTGATGCTGATGACGTCCTTCTCGGCGTCGATAGGCGGTCTGGCGACGCCGATCGGAACTCCGCCGAATGTGATCGGCATAGGCTTTATTCGCAGCTTGGGCGGAACGGATATTTCCTTCTTCAAGTGGATGATGATCGGGGTGCCCGTTGTGGTGGTCCTGTTTCTATTCCTCTGGTTCTACCTGAACAAGCTCGCGCCCGCCGGCGTCAAGGTGATCGAGGGAAGCGGTGAGATGCTTGCCGCTGAGCGCGAGAAACTAGGCCCTTGGACACGCGGCCAGCGGTCGGTTGCTATTGCGTTCGCCGTAACGGTCGTGCTGTGGATCGTTCCAGGCATCATTGCCCTTATTCTGGGGGAACAGAGTCAGCAATATAAACTGCTCAACAGCCGGCTGCCCGAATCAGTTGGCGCACTGCTGGGGGCAATGCTGCTGTTCGTTCTTCCCGGCGACGAGCCCGAGGAGAAGGCGATCAGTTGGGATGACGCGGTCAAGATCGATTGGGGTGTCGTCTTCCTCTACGGCGGCGGATTTGCGCTCGGCGTACTTTCGTTTCAAACGGGCCTTGCCGAGGCGGTTGGACGCGGCCTGACGGAATTGCTTCCGTTCTCGGGCGGATTCGGCTTACTGGTCGCCTCGGTTTTTGTGGCGGTGGTCGTATCCGAGACGACATCGAACACCGCCTCGGCAAATATGGTCGTGCCGGTCGTTATCGCCATAGCACAATCCCAGGGAGCCGACCCGTTCATCCCGGCACTTGGCGCAACATTGGCGGCAAGCCTGGGGTTTATGCTGCCGGTCTCAACGCCCTGTAACGCGATCGTTTACGGCTCGGGCTACATTCCACTGATGAAAATGGTTCGCTACGGCATACTTTTGGATATTGTCGGAGCGATCGTTATCATCGCATTGGTCTGGACCCTCGGGGCCTATCTCCGATAGAGATCCCGGGACATTTTCCCCGTCGATCCTCTCCAATTCGTTCAACCTGACTGATGCCGCCATATCAGGTTGAACAAATTTCTCTCAATATGCGTTAAACAAGACAAAAAACTGTTGACAGATGTTTGCCAATCCTGTAATTTTTATAGAGTGACGGTCACATACACCTTCACACCTTCGCCACCAGGAACGGCAAAGTTTTCTGAAGTTAGGTTCCACAGATCACAGATCGTGATCGCAAACATCCGACAAATGCGGGTTTTAGGCAAATCTCAGAATTGACCTGTCTAGCAAAAACATTCCTTACTTTTCGGTCTAACGGCTGGTGGCACAAATAACCTCAAAATCAAAACTCGCATTTATCGGCTGGGAACAAAGAAAACTTTCTTGAAGCAAAAAGCTAAGCGAAGCGGACAAAGGAGCAAAAATAATGTTCGGTAAAAAGAAAAGCATTGCCGGTTTGGACATCGGTTCCAGTTCGATCAAGATGGTCGAACTCGAGGGCAAGCTGAACAATTTGAATTTGGTGAGCCTCGGATTCGAGAATCTTCCGGGCGACACGATCATCGACGGTCAGATCATGGAGCTGAACGTCGTTTCGGACGTTATTCAGAGCGTTTGCTCAAATCATCAGGTCAATGCGGCGAACGTCGTCACGGGCGTGAGCGGCCATTCGGTCATTCTAAAGAACATCGTTTTGCCGCCGATGACGCGTGAAGAACTCGAAGAATCGATAGACTGGCACGCGGAGGAACATATTCCGTACGATCTCGCTGACGTCAGTCTCGATTATCAGGTGACGGCCGAGGATCCTGAGGCGACCCACGTATTGATCGCCGCCTGCAAACGCGAGCGCATCGACAACATCAAGCAGGCAATTCAGCTTGCGGGCAAGACGCCGGTGGTCATCGATGTCGATACGTTTGCCCTTCAGAATTGCTACGAAGTGAACTATAGCCCGTCGGACGACGAGGTGGTCACGCTGCTGAACATTGGTGCATCGACGATGAACGTGAACATCGTCAAGGGAACGCGTTCGCTGTTCACCCGCGATATTACGGTAGGCGGCAGCCAGTTCACGGATGTGCTGCAGAGAAGCCTCGGGCTTAATTTTCAGCAAGCCGAAGCCCTCAAGCGCGGCATGACCGACGTTGTCGACGGCGTCGAAGAAAAATCGATCGAACCGCTAATGAACAATGTGACGGAGATCGTCGCAATGGAGATCCAGAAAACATTCGATTTTTACCGGGCGACGACCGAGGACAATCAGACGGTCGTTCAGAAGATCCTGATCTCCGGCGGCGGTTCGAAGCTGACCGGGCTCGCACAGGAGCTTTCACAGCGACTGGAGCTTCCGGTAGAGGTCCTGAATCCATTCCGCAATATCAACGTTGACAGCAAAAAGTTTGACCCGGACTACCTTAATGAGATCGTGCCCGAAATGGCGGTTGCCGTCGGACTGGCGGTAAGGGGAGTGTAACCAACATGATCAAGATCAACCTGTTAAATTCCGTTACCGAACGACAAGGCGGCGCAGTCGTTGCCGTCGATCGCAAGATATCGAGCCCGACATCGAAGTTTACCTTGATGTCGATAGTCGTTTTCATTCTGCTCGGCGCGTTGGTGGGCTGGGACGTCATTAGTTCGCAAATGGCCCGGACCGAGGCCGAAAGGCAATTGGCCGAGCAAAAGACGATAGAGGCCGAGCTTCAGGCAGTGATCAATGAGCAGAAAGAACTCGAGGGCAAGATCGCGAGCATCGACGCCAGGATCGAGGCCATCAAGAAGCTCCGGGCTTCGCAGGCCGGGCCGAGTGCGGTGCTTGATGCCGTTCGCGAGCGCATTGCTATGGTGCCGGGCCTTTATCTCGAGAGCATCGAGCAGTCTGGCGGAAGCCTTGTAATATCAGGCACCTCGCCCGACGAATCTCAGGTGACACAGTTCGGCCGGAGCCTCGAATTTTCGAACGGGCTGTTCTCTGATCTCAACATCGAGACAAATCGAGCCGAGATCACCAATGAGAACGCACCGGTCAAAGCCGGCGACGCCGGCGGTGAAAGGCCAAAGGTCAACATCGTTAACTTCAAGGTGAAGACCGCTTACACGCCCACTAAGGCCGCTGGCGCAAATAGCGACACGAATCCGACGACCGCTTCGGCCCAAAAGCCCGGAGCGCCAGCCGGAGAACCCGCACAGATCGCCAAGAACTGAGCCGAATCGACACGCAAGAATAAAGGGATAACGACATGTTAGAGAAAATCAAGAATCTAAAGTGGCACTTCCAACTGATGTTGCTCGTGACCGTTGCGGCTCTGCTGTACACCTGCGTCTGGTATTTCTATACGGGCGATATTCGCACTGAGACCGCGGCGCTGATGGACCAGGTCGCCCAGCTGCAGGCCAAGAACGAGACGGCCCGCGTCGCTACGCAGCGTATCAATGAGTTTCGAGCCCTTTATGCAAGCAAGGCCGAGGAATATGAGGAATTGAAGGTCCTGCTTCCTGAACAGCGTGAGATCACCAACGTTCTCCAGAGCCTTCAGGATACGGCGAACGGCCAGCGGCTGACGGTGATGCGTTTCAATCCGCGCGAGGATGCGATGCAGGATTCGATCATGTCGAAGCCGGTCGAGGTCGAGGTGGACAGCAACTTCAACAACCTGCGTTCATTCTTCGATGCGATGGCCAAGCTTCCGAGGATCGTCTCGATCACAGATTTCAAGATACATCAGCTCCCGAAGCAGACCGATGCAAAGACCATCCACTCATCTTTCCTGCTGACGGCATATTACGCCGCTCCGTCCGATCTTAATCCGAAGCCCGCCGGTCCGGGCGCACCGCCCGTTCCCGGAGCCCCTCCGGCTGCCGGAGCACCTGCACCCGGCGCGGTACCCGCAGGCCCGCGGCCGCCGGCGATCCAGTCGGCACCGGCAGCGGCACGTCCAGCCAACTAGGCCTGATCGTTCGATTAAACCCAAGAGAAAAGCCATGATCTACACATCGACACTAAAACGCTTTGTCAGCCTTGGCGTGTTCGCCGCCGCGTTGATCGTTCTGAGCGGAGCCTTCTCTGAGGCCATTGCCCAACGCGATCCTTTTGCAAAGCCTGGTTTCATGCGGCCGAGGCCCACCGTTGTTGCTAAACCGAAGCCCGTCAAGGTCGAGAAGCCAGTTGTGAACTACGCACCGCCGCCGGTCGAAGCCCGCGTTGAATATTACAAGCGGATGCGCGAAGCGGCAGCCGCGAGCGGAGCTCCTATGCCAAAGCCGACGAGCGTGATGACGCTGAGCGAGCTGGCGGTAAGCGGGATCTTCAAGACGCCGCGTGGCTACGCAGCGATCGTAGAAGCAATACCTATCAAGCTTTCTTACACGATCTATCCGGGCGAGAAGTTCTTTGACGGGCAGCTGGTCGCTGTCGATGAAGCACGTCTCGTTTTCAGAAAGGTGACGAAGGTCGGCGAAGGCAAGTTCGTCTCGTCGGTCGAGAACAAGGGGTTGAAACCGTTCGGCACCAAGGCCGAAGCGACGACCGCAGCGGCTCCGCCGCCGGCAGACAAGCCGGTGGAAACGGCGACAAATGCGGCCCCGGGCACAAAACCGTCGACCCAGCCCGCGCATAATCCTTTCCTTTCGCCTGTTGACGAAATGAACGCACTTCCCGAGAACCAGCCAAAAGAGCCGGTCAAAACGGCAAGGAAGCCGGCAAAAACGGCCAAGAACAAGAAGCAGTAGTTCTAGCTCTCACAAGTTTTTCGATTCTTAAACAAAGAAACGATCTGATCCAGATACGGAGGAAACAATGAAGTCCTTTAACAAAACACGCGCCGCGGCCGCCAGATTGCTGGCCGCTATCGCACTTATCACATGTTTTGCACTGACGATCTCGGCTCAGCGAACTGATCCGCAGTCGCAGGGCAAAATGTACGGCGACCCCGGATTTGTGGGCGAGTCTATCGACCTCAACGTCGTCAATGCCGACGTTCGCGAGATCCTCAATTACATCACAGACCAGTACGGCATAAACTTCGTGATCGATAAGTCGGTCAAGGAAACGCCCGTGACGGTCAAGGTAAAAGACGTGCCCTGGAATACGGCCCTCGATTCGATCCTGCAGGCTCAGGAACTCGGCGTGCAGGTCAATGGGAACATCCTTCGCGTTGCATCGGCAACGGTGCTGGCGAGTGAAGGTGCCCTGCTTCGCGAGCGTCAGAACAATCAGATAGATACGTCTGCACTTGTCACCGAGCTGGTTCGCCTCAATTATGCGACAGCAGCGGGTTCGCAGGGCCCGGGAGCAACCACTAGCGGGACCGCTGCCGGCAGTTCGATGCAGGCTGCCGCTTCTTCCGGTTTGGGAATGGGCGGAGGCATGGGACAGGGCGTCGGTGCAGCGTCGATGACGGGCGGCGACGGGCTGCTGCCGATCATCCGCAGAAGACTTTCACGCCGCGGCTCGATCGAAATCGATTCGCGCAGCAATTCGCTTATCATCACCGACGTTCCGGCTAACGTGGCGGCCGTCAAGCAGCTTATCGCGATCCTTGATCAGCCTGAGCCGCAGGTCGAGATCGAAGCCCGCATCGTCGTTGCGTCACGCAGTTTCAGTCGCGATATCGGCGTTCAGCTTGCCGGGCTTTTGACCGGTGCCCGCGGAAGCGGCGGCTCGATCGGCACGCTGCCGAACGCGACGACCACTCTGCCGGTTCCCGGCGGTCTGCCCGTTCCGTCGATCAACAACGATCTTTTTTCGAGCATCGCCAACACCGCTATCGGCCTGACGACCGGCGTCTTCGGTACGGCTCAGCTTAGTGCCCTGATCTCGGCCGGTGAAAAGAAAGGCCAGGTCAAAGTGATCGCGACACCGCGCGTGACCGCCCTGAACAATCGTCCGGCGGAGATCAAGAATAGCACCCAGATACCTATCACGACGATACAGCCTAACTCCGGCAGCGGTTCGGCCGTGGTCGCGACAACTGAATACGTTGACGTACCGCTTCGCCTCGCTATTACGCCTCAGATCACCGATCTCGGCACGGTCATCCTGAATGTTGTTGCGGAGAACAGCTCGACAGCGCAGATCGCTGCCGGTGTTGCTCCTGCGATCAATACTCAGAGCATGACGACGCAGGTCACGGTTCCCGATGGCGGAACTACGGTCGTCGGCGGAGTTCTCTTCGACGACGAGCGTGAGAGCCAGGATCGCACGCCGGGTCTCGCGAGCATTCCGCTGCTCGGCAATCTCTTCAAGCGAAAAGGCGTTCAGCGCAATACGAACGAGATCCTTTTCTTCATCACGCCGCGCATCACGCGTCCTGATTACAACGCGCAGGTACAACCGGGCACCGCACCTCGCGGCCCGGCGATCACCCAGCCGGTCCCGATGGCCAACCCGACATCGAACTCGATGCCAACTCCGGCCCCGACGCCCGGCCCGATCATCCTGCAGTCGCCGGGCCTCGAGACGCCCGCCTCGCCGATCAAACCAAAAGATCAGGATTGATCGCATAATCGAAAAGTAGTTGTTTCTTCCGAAAACGCCCGGCCGATGCTGAGATATGTATCGGCCGGGCTATCTTTTTGTTAGGGTCCAATGTTACTCGTGATCACCCTGTGCACGTTGTGATGTTCAGTGTGTGTGCTTTTCTGATCTCAGGCAGGTATCTGGAAAAAGACGAAAACTAGCGGGAAAGGCCACGAGCGTGATTCGCCCTTGCTGCGCGCGGGTGTCGGCACTCGCTATTCGAGGCCCACGAAGTCGATATTCGTTGCATTTTCCATCGGAGCGAGTGTTCGCGGGGCGAAGCGGTAGCGTTTTGACTGGACGCCGAGCGTGTAGTTGTCGCCTGCCGGGACATTCGTGAAGCTGTAGATTCCGAACGAGCTCGTTACCGCAACGGTCTGTAAGCCCGAACCGTTGGTCAGGAGGACCTTCGTATTGCGGACTGGGATCCCGGCCGGGGTGGTGACGCGGCCGCTAATAGAAACCGGCGGGGCATCCGGGAGCGTGTAAGCCGCTTTTGTATAGACATAGTCGCCGCCCGGACCGCCATCGCTATTGGCGGCGAGTCCGGCAACGTAAAAATCGATCCGGCCCATCGGTTGGCTCGGGGCCGTCCAGGTGAAGACCCATTCGTTAAAGCCGAACTGTCCATTCGAGAGGCCGCCCGTTTTGTGCTCGATGTATTCGCGAATAATGTTGTTGGGGCCGACAACGCCAAAGACGATCTGAGCGCGATCATCGCTCGCCGCCGGTATCCCAAGGCTTCCTGCCTTCTGCCCCATCGGGTCCACAGCGGTCAACTGAAAGCCGTAGATCACGGCGTTGGCCTCTGTCAGCTTTACCTTGACGGTGTATTGCTGGCCGGGCATGTACGACGGAGGCAGGTCTATGATCTGAGCCATGCCTTCGCCGCTATTTGCCTCGAAATCAGCATGGCACCGTGTGCAGTTGGCCTCGAGCGGTGCTCCGGTGTGGGCGGGTGAAGGGCCGAATGCCGACGCTGCCGCACGCTGCCGGCTTCCAAACAGGGCGAGCGAGAGGCAAAGAACTGAGACGAAGGCGATTATCGCTAGTTTAAGAAACGCGGCGTTGCCTGCGACGATCCTGTTCATGAATTTACCTGCTCTATTTTTGACGCCCAAAGCTCCCGGAAAGTCTTGAAAAAAATGTTCTCCTAAAAGGATAGGGTGCTGATTCCTTGATAGTCAAGGGGCGGACAACGATGTTAAACGGCTATTCGAGGCCCGTAAGGTCGAGATTCGTAACATTTCCGGTGATATTCAGGACCTGCGGAGCAAAACGGTACCGCTTGGACCCGACGCTTACCGTGTACGCCTGCCCGATCTGGATCTGGTCAAAGCTGAACAGGCCGAACGATCCGGTCGTAACGCGCCGCTGCACCGAGTGTGCATCGGTCAGCGTGACGACAGCATTTCGCAATGCGAGGCCCGTTGGTGTCAGAACGCGCCCCGAGATCGAGACCGGAGGCGGCGCGAGCTGGCAGGTAAAGTTCGTGACGAACGCCGCACCGTTAAGCGAGATCGTGTCGACACGCCAACCCGGGTCTGTTCCCGTCCCCGCTGTATTGTCATCCGCACCGAACCGCCATCGAAGCCTGATGATCTTTCCGTTCGCAGCCGCCGGAAGCTGTGCGACCGTTGTCACGTAACCATTCGAATCTCCCGACCATCCCTCGCGGCTCGCGAGGGGATTGTTACGCCCGCCGCCGAGAGCCTCGTTGTATCCATTCTGCAGAAATACGCCACCGGCCAATACCAGATCGACAAAATCGCCGCCTGCAACGGCGATCTCCAGAACGCCGCCGTCCCAGCCCTTTTCGGTATTGAAGCTGTGGCGGAACGTGACCTGGGCGGATGTCGAGGTCACGGAGATCGGAGGTGCGGTCAGATCGGTGCCGCCGCCGACGGTCGTCGGGTTTCGAGCGTACATCACATTGGGCTCCGAATCGGGTGTCAAGGTCGAATTGACAAAGTTCAGGCCATTCGCGACGGGGACGGCGGTCCATCCGGCCGGAAGGGCGGGAGCTGTTACGGAGTCAAAGTTCTCGGCCGCAGTCGTCGCTCCAGGTGCCCCGACAAAGATCGACCGTTGGAACGAGACGGGCCCTAAGCTGCTGTCAACACTGATCGTAGTTGATATTGTCGAGCCGCATTCTGTGGCGGCGGGGATCGTGTAGTCGATCGTTTTCGAGGTGCTTGATAAACCGGACATCGTTCCGAAATCAGCCGTTCCGCCACCTGCGATCTGAGCCGTAACACCCGTTGCCACGCGGCCCGTTGAATTGGTCAATGGGACCGAAATTGTGACGGCCTCGCCCGGTTCCGGATAGCCGTCGCCGTCGCCTGGGGCATCGCTGACCGTTATCGTTGGGGCCTGGGCGATGTTTGGCAGAGCAAACGATTCCGTGACCCGGACGCTGCTGCTGCCGCCGGTGCTGATGCCGCCAACGCTGTCAACCGATGCCGCGGCGCCAAAGCCGCGAACGGCAAAGCCCTCCCACGCATCGACAAGATCGGCCTCGGTCCCGCTGGCAAAGATCGCTGCGATCAACGCATCGCGTTCGCTGATCGGCGTCGGGCCGAGCGGAGCCAGTTTCATCCCGTCCATAACGAACTGCAGGATCCGGCGGTTGCCGACCTCCCAGCCCAGCCGCTGGATCATTCGGGCCCGGACCTCCCACAGGGCGCTGGCCCAAACCTCGCCGATCGCATGAACCTGGTCTGCCGTTGGATTGAATCTTGGCGTGAACGCGCCGTCTGAGATATCGATCTTGGTCGAATCGATGTCCTGGAAGGTGACCGGATTGTGCGGCAGATCGGCGGGGCCGCCCCTGGCTGACATTACCGCACGCGGGAACCGTCGAATGCCGTAGTAATAATTGTTAAAGCCGACCGAACCGAACAGATAAGAATCGTAGCTGCCGATGGTGTAGAGCCCGTCTATGGCGTCGGTCGGTTCGCTTAGCAGGGAACTCGCAAAGAAGTCCGACCATCCCTCACCCATTCCGCGGGCGATATCGAGAAAAAGCCCGTCGCCGTTACCGTGGAGGCGGTTTGAGACGCCATGGGTAAGCTCATGAATGACAACGTCGGCGTCGAGCGATCCGTCGATGTCAGGGTTCGGGCCGATCCAGATATACATCTGCATTTGCGGACGGTCGCCGTCGCCAGGCGTCGTGAAATTGGCATTATTCACACCGCTGCAGTCCTGGGCCTGTGCTGAAATACGGTCGCCGCCGAGCCCGCCGCGGCTAAAATTATCGTGCTGGAAGTTGCGTGCTGCCTCGGTAAAACCAAGACGGTACACTTCGTCGTGAAAGACGTTCGTAATGTAGAAGAGCTGTGTTGTGATGGCCTTCTGAAAATCGGTCGGAACGGCGTTCGTTCCTTGCTCAAGGCAGGTTTGAGCCGTCTGGCCGGCGGGTAGCGGCGAGTCGCCAGTATTGAGCGCCGGATTCGTCGGGATGCTCGGATTGATCGGGAAGTCGAAGACACGGTTTGGCGAGCCGGTCGGAGTGCTGCCAGGATCGATCGCGTTCGGGTCCAGCGAACCAATGTTCGGCGCTTCACGGTCGAGTCCCGCCTGAACATTGTTGCCATCGAGCGTGTTGTTGCCGTCGGTTATCCAGCCGAGGTTGTTGAATTCATACGGAGATTCGTTGCCGACCCTTGTCACCAGGGTTCGAGATATGGCGGTGCCCTGAACACCTGTCGGTGCGGTCGGGCCGGGTGTCATCGGGAACGGGTTGTCGGCCACTTTCACCATTGCGTTGGGGTTCGCATAAACATTGTATGTGGCCGGTTGCGTCTGGTCTTCCGTCAGGTTCTTTCGCCAGAGCATCGTCCCGGTCTTTGCATCGACGATCACGTAGAAAGCATTTGCAGGATGCCAGATCAAGACCCGCCATGCCGGCACCACGACGCCGGGTTCGGTCGGGAAGTAGGTCTTTTCAGCCTTCGGAGAGCTGATCCCGGGGCCAAAGACTGCCTTCGTTCCCGAAGATAAGGCACCATCGACAGCCAATTCGGCTTGAGCCAAACGGTCGTCACCTATGTGGGCAGCCGCGATGCGCACGGCCGCGGCAGGATCACCAAAGTCGGCTGAAACGGCAGATTCATCGATCACCGGCGCAAAGTTATTGATCACCCGGATGATGTCGCCGTCGCGGGTAAACCCGGCTTTCACCCCACCGCGAAAAACCCGAACGCCATTGACCTCCTGGTCCAGTTCGACAAACGAGAGATTTCCGTCCGGGTTTGTATAGTTTGAAAAGACCTTCAGATCTTCTATGTCGGCCGGCTTTGCACCGATAAGTTCGGCGTTCTCGGCGAGAAATTTCTTTAATGAGACGGCCCTGTCAGCGGACAGAGGGCGGGCGAGGAACCTGCGGCCCTTTTTGACGTCGGGAGCGATCACCTCAGGGATCTTGAGATCGAGATTGTACTCAACCTTGAGCGTTGGCACGCGGAGACGGAGCTTGTCCTCGGCGGCGACCATGCGGTCGCGCGCGTCGGCGACGTCCGGAGCTGACCTGCCCGCTTCGGTTCGATAGGCGGCGACCGTGTCGATCGCGTGCTTGTCCAAACGAATGTCGTAGTTTGGAAGCTCTTTGGCCTGGCCGGTCGAACGCGGATCGCGGCCGGCCGCAGCATTTGCAGACCCCGCAGATGTCCACCAGATCGCAGTCGCGATCATGAGAACGACCGAGAGCAAGCACAGACATCGTCCGGCCCTTTTCACAAAACAAACTGCCATTAATGAGTTCCCCTTATTCGTGCTTCCGTTTTTGATGCAAAAAAATGGCCGCCGGTTTCGAAGTAATTTAGCAAAGACATTAAAATAGAAAGGTTGTAATTGTACGGCGAAAGTCTTCCAAATACTTCGGAAAACGCGGATTCGAGAAACTAATTTATACCAAAAAAGGACAATACTCGCCAAAAATGGCTGCCGAGAAACCGCAGGAGAATAATAGCGAAGTGGGGGGATCGGTGTTCGGCCCCGACGGTGTGATCGCCCGTGCACATGAGAACTACGAATATCGCGAAGGCCAGGTGAGAATGGCCGAGGCCATAGCACGCTCGTTCCTCGACAAGAAGCACCTGATCGTCGAGGCGGGAACCGGAACCGGAAAAACGCTTGCCTATCTCGTTCCCGCGATAAACGAATCGATCCGCACCAAGAAACGGATCATTGTTTCTACGGGTACGAAAAACCTGCAGGAACAACTGATGGAAAAGGATATTCCTTTTCTGCAGAAGGTATTTCCGAAGAAGTTCACGGCTGCATATATGAAAGGGCGTTCGAATTACGCCTGCCTTTATCGCATTCACAAGAGCCACGACCAGCCGATTCTCGACGGGATTGGCGACGTCGAGTATTTTCGCGAAGTCGCCGAGTGGACTCGCGAAACTGAAACGGGCGACCGCTCGGAACTTACATTTCTGCCGGAAAACCTTTCGTTCTGGCCGCGAATGAACGCCAAGGCCGAAACCTGCCTTGGGCAAAAATGTCCCGATCACGAACCCTGTTTCATAACCAGAATGAGGACGGCGGCGGACAATGCGGACATTGTTATCGTCAACCATCATCTCTTCTTTGCGGATCTCAATGTTCGCGGCAACCAGTTCGGTCGGGTGCTGCCTGATTATGGAGCCGTGATCTTTGACGAAGCTCACCTGATCGAAGATATCGCCGCCGACTATTTTGGGTTTCAGGTCTCAAATTTTCGTATTGACGAGCTTGTCCACGATGCCGGGTCGCTGCAGATATCGGACGCAATATTCAACTCCGCGATAATGAAAACTTCCGCGCGGATCGCCGACCTCTCGGAGCAGTTTTGGTCGCGATTTGCACAGGCCCGGGGCCAGGAAGGCCGGTTTCCGCTGCCATCTGAGGCGTTTCGCGTAAGAACGGTTGACGGCGAGGTGCCGACCCCGCTCGGAGAAAGCTATCAGGCGCTCGATGAAGCGCTTGGCCGATTAGAAAGCGATGTTGATATGTTTGCCGAAAAGCTTGTCGAGGCCGACAGCGTCGTAAGACGTATCAGGCAAACTCGTTTTGACCTTGGCTTCATCGTCGCGCAGGCTGACCGCAATTTCGTTTACTGGCTAGAACGCCGCGGGCGTGGAACGTATCTGCAGGCCTCGCCGGTCGATGTTTCTTCGCTGCTGCAGGAGAAACTTTTTGACAAGGTCGATACCTGTGTACTCACATCGGCGACGCTCTCGGCAAAGGGCAGCTTTAATTTCATTCGAGAAAGGCTCGGCCTGACCCGCGGTAGAACAGATCTGCTCGAAGCTCCGTCCTCGTTCGATTACGAGAATCAGGCGATACTTTACTTGCCCAAGGGCATGCCCGATCCGCGTTCGCCTGAGTTCAACCAGATCGCCGCGGCCGAGATCGTGCAGATCCTGCACGCCACAAAGGGTCACGCATTCGTTCTTTGCACCAGCAATTCGTCGATGGCCGCGCTTTACGAACTTGTCTCGTCGCGGGTCGGTTATCCCTGCTACCTGCAGGGCACGATGTCGAAAACCGGTATTATCGATAAGTTTCGGTCAACGCCGAATGCCGTGCTTTTTGCGACCTCGAGCTTTTGGCAGGGAGTCGATGTGCGGGGCGAACAGCTCTCATGCGTGATCATCGACAAACTCCCGTTCTCGGTCCCGACCGACCCGCTCGTTCAGGCCAGATCGCGGTTCATTGAGGAAAACGGCGGGAGCTCGTTTTTTGACTACAGCGTGCCGCAGGCGATCATCAGCCTGAAACAGGGGATCGGCCGCCTGATCCGCAGCCGCACCGACCGCGGCGTGATAGCGATCCTCGATCCTCGATTGAGGACGAAAGGATATGGCAAGGACTTCTTGCGGAGTCTGCCACGAATGCGAATAACGAGTGATATCCAAGATACAATGGAGATGACAAGGATCGCAGATCGATTGTAGCCGTTTCCCGGGGTCGATGCCCCTGACCATCTTACGTTGTCCCTTTGGGCTTCAAATGTTTGATCGCCTTGCCCGCCTGGCTATTTTACGAGGCACGGTTGGTGCTATATTTCTAGCGGATCGTCGGATATGTCAAGTTTCTTTGAAGTAATGATCGAGCGCAATTTCTCGTCGGCCCATCAGTTGCGTGGGTACAAGGGGAAGTGCGAGAACCTGCACGGGCACAACTACAAGATCGAGATCTTCGCGAAGGGCGAGGAACTGAACAATATCGGCCTGCTGATCGATTTTGGTGACCTGAAAAAGGCTGCAGACGAGGTTGTAAAATATCTGGATCACCGCAATCTAAACGAGCTTCCGCCGTTTGACGAGGAGCTCAATCCATCGGCCGAGAATATCGCACGCTATTTCCTCGAGTACCTGAATACGCGGGTTGCGGACGAGCGAGTGCGTGTATTCAAAGTCCGCTGCTACGAAACCCCAACGAGCGTCGCCACGTATGTTAGCGAATAACGCTCTCCAACTAATACGCCGAATGGTAGTAGTTCGAGCGGCGCACTACTGTTAGTTTTGGACATACGGTCAAGCCCTTTTTTCGCGGGCAGACCTCGAACGGCCCTTGCAAGACACAAAAAGAAAACGAAAGGCAGCGATGCTCAGGATCGCGCGGAAGGTGCATCGCATGTCCGGCGCGTTGCTTTTCGTCTTTTTCTTTATTGTTGCCACAACGGGCCTGATCCTGGGTTGGAAGAAGAATACAGGTGGACTGATCCTAGCTAAAACCCACGCCGGGAAGTCGAATGACCCAAAAAACTGGCTTCCGATAGATGTTCTGCGGCAGAAGGCTATCGAACATGCAAAGCAGCATGTTTCAGCCGATTTTGATCCGAAGATCGACCGTATCGACGTCAGGCCCGACAAGGGAATGGTCAAGTTCGTTTTCGTGGAAGGCTATTGGGGAGTCCAGATAGATGCGACGACCGGCGAACTGCTGCTGATGGAGAGTCGGTGGGCGGACCTGACCGAGAATATACACGACGGGTCGGTCATCGACTATCTTCTCGGCACGGACGGCCAGTTCAAACTATTCTATACCTCCGTGATGGGGGTATCTCTGTTGCTATTTACGGTTACCGGTTTCTGGCTCTGGTACGGGCCGAAAGATTTTAAGAAGAGTAGAGGAACAAGCGCGTGATCTCGATCCGAACAGGAATCCAAATTATCTTAGTTCTCATAGTTTCGACGACCGCCTTCGGACAGGGCACGGGTTCGATCGCCGGAAATGTTCGTGACAGTGCGGGCGCCGCGATACCGGGTGCGGAAGTCAGGCTGATCAATGCGCAGCAGATAGCGATCAAGGTCACGCAGACCGATCAGCAGGGAAATTACCGCTTCGATTCGGTCGCCAATGGCAGTTACATGATCCAGGCGGCCAGCCAGAATTTTAGTCCAAAGAGTGAAGCTGTCAAGGTTGACCGGGAATCGATCTCGGGGCTGAACATCGCCCTTTCGGTCAACCAGCTTACCGAACAGGTCACGGTCACTGCCGACACCGGACTGGTTGGCGAAAAGGACAAGGTTCCGGTCCAGATCAATATCATCTCGTCGGACGCCATAATGCAGAGGACGACGAACGTGCTGGCGCAGGTTGTCGATGAAGAAAGCGGAGCTTCGCTCCAGCGTACAAGCCCAACCATCGGGGCGGTCCTTGTTCGAGGGTTGACCGAGGTCGGGGTTTATGTGGACGGTGTCCGTTACACCAACTCGACGCAGCGGGGCGGGATCAATACCTTCTTTAACCTCAACGAGCCGACGGCGCTCAATTCGGTCGAGATCCAGCGCAGCCCGAATACGGCCCAGTTTGGTTCGGACGGGCTCGGCGGTAACGTGCAGCTTATTTCGCGGCAGCCGCAGTATGGTTTCGACGAGCCGGCATGGCACGGCGACCTCAATACGGGATATACCTCCGCTGACAATTCGTTTGGAGCTAATTTGCTCACGAGTTACGGAACCCGCCGATACGGCATAATGACAAATATCATCGGCAGGCGGGTGAATACGCTCCGGCCGGGAGGAGGCGTCGAGAGCCATTCGGCGATCACGCGATTTCTGGGCCTTCCGTCAAACTTTATGGGCGACGATCGGCTGCCCGACACAGCGTTCACGCAATATGGCGGCACGCTCCATGCCAATTTTACCCCGCGGGACGACCAGAATCTCAGCTTCCGGTATCAGCGAAGCCAGCAGGACGGCGGCAAGCGGTACGATCAGTTGATCGGCGGCGACGGCAACCTGATCGCGGAGCTTAAGAATCTGATGCTCGATTTTGGGTACCTGAGATACACAAAGCTCGGGGTCGGTTTCTTTGATAATTTCTCGGCGAACGTGTCATACAACAGCCAGCGCGAGGAGCGGATCAACCAGGGCGGCCAGGGCAATCCGTCGGGTTCGATCACCAACGACCGCGAACGCACTTCGACTTACGGCCTGGCGTTCTACCTCGACAAGCAAGCCTCACGCAACAATTTCCTGCTCGGCGGCGACTATTATTACGACAAGGTGAGGGCTCCTTCCTTCAGCACAGATCCGGTCTCGCGTACGGTCACGTTGGTTCGGCCACGTGTGCCGAACGGCTCAACGTACAAGCTTGCGGGCCTCTACGTGCAGGATGTTTTTGAAGCCGTCCCGGAACGGCTGCGTCTTAGCGGATCGCTGCGTTATAACGTCGCTTCCTATCGATCGCGGGCGTCGGATGCGCCGGTCGTAGGCGGCACTCCTCTATTTCCAGACGATTCAGCGAGGTTTGAGGACTTCTCGGGCAGGATCGGCATGACCGTCACACCATTGACCGGGTTAAACTTCGCAATAAACTACTCGCGCGGATTTCGTGCGCCGAACATTACCAGTCTCGGCGGACTCGGCCTCGTCGGAGTCGGATTCCAGGTATCGACCGCAGATGTGGCAGGGCTTGGCGGAACGATCGGTACGACCGCGAATGCGACGGCGGTTTCGACGGGCGTTTCGGTTGGCCCGCTTCGTTCCGAGATCAGCGACAACGTCGATTTCAGCATCCGATATCGCAACTCTCGTGTTGAATTAGACCTTACGGGATTCAATATCGACTATTCTGACACAATAGTTCGACAAACGCTCATCCTTCCGCCGGGGGCGGTCGGGAAACGGCTGGGGAGCCAGACGATCACCAGTCAGAACGCCAATGGAGCCGTGTTCGTTCCGGCTTCAACGACACCGGTGCTCGTCCAATCCAATTTTGGCAGCACGAGGCTGAAAGGAGCCGAATTCAACTTCGCTTATCGTTTTCACCGTAGCTGGACCGTGGCCGGTAATTATTCTTACGTCTTTGCGGAAGACAGATCGACGGGCGTGCCGCCAAATCTCGGCGGTGGGGGACTTCCGCCGCAGTTCGGATTTATGCGGCTAAGATATCAGCCGCCCGGCAAGCGCTACTGGTTCGAGGCCTACGCGAATCTTGCCGGACGACAAGACCGGCTGTCATCACTCGACGTTTCCGACAGGCGGACCGGCGGGGCGAGGACCAGATCCCAGATACAGAATTTTATTCGCCGCGGCGCGTGCGTCAGAGGGATATCGGTACCGACCGTCGTCCAGGCCTGCGGTACATCGAACGGCAATTACCAGCTTGCGGCGACCGGTGAGACACTGGCACAGGTCCTGAACCGGGTTTTGCCGATCGGAGCGACGATCAACGGCGTTCTCGTTGTAAATAACGATACCGCCGTGCCGCTGTTCAGGGCGATCCCGGGCTACGGACTTGTGAATCTGCGCGGCGGTTTTCGGCTCATGGAACGCCAGGAGCTAAACTTTGATCTCGAAAACATCGCGGACAAAGGCCACCGTTCACCGGGTTGGGGCATCGACGGCCCGGGCCGAAGCCTGACGGTTCGCTATAGCATCAAATTTTGAAGCGTCTTTTCTAGTACAAGATTTATCCCGACGGAGTCACCGTAAGGAAATTCGAGCGTGCCTCGCTGCGCGAAGCCGTTTTTTTCATAGAATCGCTGAGCGCGGGCGTTCCTTTCCCATACTCCGAGCCAAATCGACCCGGCGCCGAGTTCTCGGGCTTCGTCAAAACACCGATCGAGCAACAGCTGGCCTACTCCGGTTCCCCAAACGCGTTCAACGACATAAATTCGACGAAGCTCCGTGGTAGCTGGCGTGGTTATCGAAGGATGTCGTGAGCCTTCGATCAGCCTTGCATACCCGACGGCTTTACCGTCGAGAAACGCGATCAGGAAGCTGGATCCGGGCTCGCCGAGTTCCTCGGCGACGCGGTCGAGTTCGAACGATCCGCGAATGTAATTGGTCAGGTCGTGCGGATCGTCCTGTTCGAAATAGGCCTCATAGAACGAGACCGTGGCAAGAACCGAGATCAGGCCGGCATCTTCGGGCAACGCACGCCGGATCGAGAGCTGTTCGGAAGCGGGGATCATACGTCCAGCATCGCACATTTTGAACGGCGGACGTTAGGCCCGGCCGTCCGGGAATCGTTGACAGCCGGGAAGCGGTTGGTATATGTTGGAGTCCTCTTTTTTCAACACAGATCATCACAGATTTATCACTCCAAAGTGAGGGGGTTTTTCGATGAAACAGCGCCATCTCTTTTCTTCGCTACGATTTGCGGCAGTTATCTCACTTTGTGTCGTTAACTGCGTCTTCGCCGGTAGCTACTATCACGGTTATCCGGATGAGAGTTTGACCGTCGTGAAGAGGCCTGCTGAGGGCGGCATCAAAGAAGACATTCCCATTCAATATCGACAGAAGTATGATCGATGGAAAGCCGAGTTGCTTGCGACCGATTTCGGCCGTGCTCAATGGGAAAGGTATGCGAACAACAAGAGTTTTCTGCTCACGATCTCGATCTCCGACAAGAAGGGAAAAGGGGCCGGCACCGGCAAATATCTATGGGATGAGGATGGCAACTTCGTCGGTGCGACCATCACGCTGGGCAGCAAACTGAACGAAGGCTACCCAAACCCGATCTATTACCCGGTGATGAATTCGCTCTCGTCGGATGAGACATCTTACACGATCAGCGGCCGCATACTCGCCGCTGCAAAGATGTCGCACGAGTTTGGCCACGTGAACCAGACATCCGAGGCCAACCGCTCGTTCATGCAGCTTCAGAATTCACTAATGCCGGTCTATACATCGATCTTTCTCAAGAACGGGCGGAATACCCGGGACGCGAAACTTGTCGATCTGGCGCGCCAGATGGGTGGCACGCCGGTCGAGATATGGGAAAGCCGCGAATACTGGAGCGAGGTCAACGCAATGCTTTACCTGAAAGAACGCATCAGCAAGGAGGATTATCACTGCTTTGTCTTCAATAAGATCAAGCAGAATGTGACGACCTACGCCAAGGATTATGAGTATCGATTCGACCAGCAGGGCGTTCTATCAAATTCGCCCTGTTCGAAGTAGTGCCCGCGTAGTTTGACGGCGAGGACGAAACCGTTTTCCCCGATCGTTCGAACGTGCCGAGGGTCGCTACCCTCGGAAGCTATCTCACGCCAAAAATGATATCCATCGTTAACTGGTCGAGTCTTTCATATCCGAGGCCTCGCGAGGCGAGTTGGTGACGGTCGAAATCAGTCGCCAGAAGTCTCTCGAATGAACCAAGCGAACCTCTATTTGTTTCTTCTATCTCGGCAAGAATGGCCTGGATCTCGCCGTCTGCATTCCATCGTTCGCCCTTTTCCTTTAGGATCAGATATGTCCGCATACAGCCTCGGGCGAAGTCTTTTACGCCGTTGTAGTCCTCGGTGCGATAGGCGTGGGCGTCGAAGTGGCGCATTCCCTGATAACCGACATCCTCGAGAAATTTAACTACCCAGAACATCTGCTTGACCGACACGGAACCGAACCGCAGGTCCTGGTCGTAACGGCCCGGATATTGGTCGTTGAGGTCGATATGGAATAGCTTTCCTGCTTCCCACGCCTGCGCGATGGCGTGGTACATCGAAAGTCCGGGCATCTGTTCATGGGCGACCTCGGGATTTACGCCGACCATTTCCTTGTGATCGAGCGTTTCGATGAAAGCAAGATATGCGCCGGTCGTGGGCAGGTAAATGTCGGCACGCGGCTCGTTCGGCTTGGCCTCCAGCGCAAATTTATAGCCGAAATTCTGCGAAATGCTGTATTCGCAGAGGTAGTTCATCGCCTCACGCAGCCGCTTGATCGCCTCATCGGGCCGTCGGCAGGCGTCGGTCTCAACACCTTCACGGCCGCCCCAAAGGACAAATATCTCGGCTCCTAACTCGGCCCCGAGTTCCATTGCCCGCATCGTTTTCTGAACAGCATAGTGGCGAACCTTCGCATCATTGGCCGTAAACGCACCGTCGCGAAAAACGGGTTCGTAAAACAGATTTACCGTAGCCATTGGCACCTTGATGCCATTGTCTTCGCAGGCCGTTCGAAACTCGGCGACTATCTGATCTCGCTCGGCGGCGGTCGCGTCGATCGGCACCAGATCATTGTCGTGGAAGTTGACGCCATATGCTCCGACCTCGCCCAAAAGTTGGACGAGGTCGACCGCCGTCCTTTTCTCGCGAACCTGCGTCCCGAATGGGTCAGCCCCGCGATTGCCAACAGTCCACAAGCCGAACGTGAATTTGTCTTCAGGTTTTGGCTGATAATTTGTCGTCATATTCTGATCCTCTCCGCTAGTTGTAGCCATGCGGGTTGGCAATTTTCCAATCCCAGGCTGTCCGGATGATCTCTTCAATATCCGCGATCTGCGGTTTCCATCCAAGCACTTCCCAAGCCTTTGTCGCGTCGGCGATCAACTGCGGCGGATCGCCCGGACGACGAGGTGCCATGCTTATCGCGATCGGTCTTCCGGTTACGCGGCGGGCGGCTTCGATCACCTCAAGGACCGAAAATCCCACGCCATTTCCGAGATTGATGTGCGTTGACACCCCGCCATTTTCGAGGTGATCGAGCGCCCGTGCATGAGCATCGGCAAGATCGGCTACGTGGATGTAATCCCGAATGCAGGTGCCATCCGCGGTCTCATAATCGTTTCCGAAAACGGAGACCGACGGCGATCCACCTGCCGCAACATCCAGCGTCAACGGTATCAGGTGGGTTTCGGGGTCATGATGCTCGCCGCATCGCTTCGTGGCGCCCGAGGCATTAAAGTAGCGCAGGGCGACGGATCTCATTCCGTAGGCCCCATCATATGATTCCAGAATCCGCTCGGTCATAAACTTCGACCAGCCGTAGGGATTAACGGGGTTCTGCGGATGTGCCTCGTCGATCGGTATTCTGACCGGATCGCCATAGGTCGCGCAGGTCGACGAGAAAACGAATCTTTTCACACCCTGTTCGATCAAGGTTTTCAGCAGCCGGTCGGCCCTCACCGTGTTGTTGTCAAAATACTTCGCCGGATCGGCCATCGATTCGCCGACGTAGGCATAGGCCGCAAAATGAACGCAGGCGTCAATGCCGTGTTCCGCAACGATGCGGCCAACTAGTTCGCTGTCGCCAACATTTCCTTCATAGAACGGCACATCCGCGTCGATCGCATTTCGGTGGCCGTAAACGAGATTATCCAGCACGACGACGCTGCGCCCGTATTCACGCAGCAACTCGACCGTTGCGCTTCCGATATATCCCGCTCCGCCTGTTACGAGAATGGCCATGGTGTTTACGACGCGACCTTCGCCGCCTGCCTTTGCCGCAAAAGCTGATCTGCAACGACGCCGATCAGGATCACGGCTCCCATCACGGCAAAATTAAGCGAGCTCGGGATGCCGAGCAGGTTTACGAGATTCTGCAAAACCTGCAGCAATGCCGTCCCGATCAGTATGCCGATTATCGATCCTTCGCCGCCCCTGAGCGAACAGCCTCCGAGGACGGCGGCCGCGATGCCGTAAAGCTCATAGAAATTTCCATGTGACGAGGGTGAGATCGAGTTGGTGTAGAACGCGAGCAGAATGCCGGCGATCGCCGTCAGGAACGAGCAAATGACATAGGCGCTCGCGACAACAAGGTTCGCGTTGATCCCCGAATAGCGGGCCGCCGTTTCATTCCTTCCGACGGCAAAAAGATAACGTCCGAATATCGATCGATGCAGAAATAACCAAGCGATGACCGAGATAACAACGAGGATGATAAACGGAGTCGGTATGCCAAGCAGGCTGCCGGTCGCCATGCTTTGGAGTGTTTCGAACCCGCTCGCCGCACCGAAACCTTTGGTCTCGTCGTTCGCCACAAATCGCGCCAGCCCACGATAAAAAAGCAATCCACAGAGGGTAACGATGAACGGCTGGATCTTGACCTTGGTAATGAGAAACCCGTTGAAGACGCCAAGCGAAGTCGTTATGGCAACCACCAGAAGCACGGCGGCCGCGGCCGGCAGCTGCCATTCGACCAGAAAGATCGATAGCAGAACGCCCAGCAAAGCAAACACGGAACCAACCGACAGATCGATGCCGCCCGTGATCACGACCAGCCCGAGCCCGATGCTGAAAATGCCGTAAATGCCTATCAGCCGTGTCAGATTCTGAAGATTGACTCCCGAGACAAAGCTCGGATTCAGGATCGCAAGCACAATACAAAGCACGACGAGCAATACAAACGTTCCTAATTCTTTTCTCATTTCTGTAAGACCCTCGGCCTTCTGGCCTTGCTCGCGGTTCTCGTCTCCGATAACTCTGTCCGAAAACCACTGCCAAGTGCCAAAGGCCGTCTTTTAATGCCCAACGGCCAGTCTCATCACCGCTTCTTCGTTCGCCTCGGCACGGTCGAGAATCCCGGTTATGGTTCCCTCGTGCATCACGGCGATCCGATCGCTCTCGCCCAGAACCTCTTCCATATCGCTCGAGATCATCAAGATCGCGACGCCGCTTGCGGCGAGTTCGCGCATCAGCTGGTAGATCTCGGACTTGGCTCCTACGTCAATTCCGCGGGTCGGTTCGTCAAATATCAACAGTTTCGGCTCGAGCGAAAGCCATTTTGCGAGCACGACCTTCTGCTGATTGCCGCCGCTGAGGGTCGAGGCCTTCGATTCGACCGAAGGAGCTTTCACCCTGAGCCGCTCCGACATTTCTTCGGCTTTCTTCGTTTCGTCGGCCCGGCTGACCAGGCCGCCTGAGGAATAGCGATCCAAGGATGGCAGCGTGATGTTTTCGCGGATCGAGAGATCGACGATAAGACCTGAGTTTCGGCGGTCCTCTGGAACAAGAAAGATGCCATTGCGGATCGCGTCTCTGGCCGAAGCAATGCTGATCGCCTTGCCATCCATTTCAACCGTTCCCGATAGCGGGACATCGACCCCGAATATCGCCTGCGCCGCATCAGACCGCCCCGCCCCGACAAGGCCTGCGAATCCCAGTATCTCGCCCTTTCGTATCTCAAACGAGATCGGACTATTCGGATATCGCCGTGTTCGCAGACCGTGGACCTTGACGGTATCAGACACGTCGGTCGCGTTTTGTGGGCGGTCGGTATGCTTGATGTCGCGGCCGACCATCAGCTTGACGATAGCTTCGTGGTTTATCTCGTCACGCTCCAAAACCCCGGCATTCCGGCCGTCACGAAGCACGACGACGCGGTCTGCGATCTCCTTGATCTCGCCCAATCGGTGCGAGATGTAAATGATCGAGACTCCCTGATCACGCAGCTCTTTGATCACACCGAGCAGCCTTTCGGTCTCGGTCAGCGTCAGGCTCGAAGTCGGCTCATCCATGATCAGCATGCGTGCATTCAGCGACAGAGCCTTGGCGATCTCGACCAGTTGCTGCTGGGCGATCGAAAGCTCGCTGAGTCGCGTGCGCCCTGGAATGTCCAGCCCGAGACGTTTCAGAAAGACCTCGGCGTCGGCGTTCATCTTTGCTCGATCGACGATAAAACCGATCTTCCTGGGCTCGCGTCCGAGATAGACATTTTCAGCCGCCGTCAGATTGTCGAGGACGTTCAGCTCCTGATGCACAAAACCGATGCCGTTTGCCCCCGCGTCGCCCACCGAGCGTATCGCCGTCACCTTAGAGTTGATGACGATGGTTCCTTCGTCAGGTTGATAAACGCCCCCGAGGATCTTCATCAGCGTGGATTTCCCGGCGCCGTTCTCGCCGGCCAAAGCGATCACCTCACCCTCGCCGACCGCGAGGTCAACATCGCCAAGCGCGAGAACTCCCGGGAATCGCTTGGTTATCCCTTTCATTTCGAGGATCGGCTTGCTCATAGATCGATCTGATAGCGGTCTCCACAGATTAACACGGATCGCTGTTATGCCCAGTAGTTTCGGTCGAGCGAACGATAATTTATCGCCTCGCTGATGTGTCCGGGTTCGATGTGCTGCTTGCCGTCGAGATCGGCAATGGTCCGCGAAACCTTCAGTATCCGGTCGTGTGCGCGGGCCGAGAGGCCCTGCCGCAGCATCGCTTTTTCAAGAAGCTGTTCGCTCATCTCATCCAACTCGCAGTAGCGTCGTATCTGCTTCGGCGACATTGCTGAGTTCGAGTAGATACCGTCGCCGCCGAGTCGTCTGATCTGCAGCTCGCGGGCACGAATAACACGCTCGCGTATGGTCGCTGAGCTGTCACATTCTTCTACATTTTTTCCGCGAAGCTCGTTAAATTTGACCGCGGGCACGTCGATATGGATGTCGATCCTGTCCATCAGCGGCCCCGAGATCTTGCCGACGTATCGCTGGATCATCGGCGGCGTGCATTTGCACTCACGCGACGAGCCGAAATACCCGCACGGACAAGGGTTCATCGAGGCGACCAAAGTGAAATTCGAAGGGAAGGTCAGCGATGTCGCCGCACGCGAGATGGTAACGGTCTTGTCCTCCATCGGCTGGCGGAGGACCTCGAGCACCGAGCGGTCGAATTCCGGCAGCTCGTCGAGAAACAGCACGCCGAGATGAGCCAGGGAAACATCGCCCGGCTTCGGGATCGAACCGCCGCCGATAAGCCCGGCCTGCGAAACGGTATGATGCGGCGACTTGAACGGCCGCTCGACGATGAGCCCCGAACGCCCCGTCAACCCCGCGACCGAATGAATTTTTGTTATCTCGATCGCTTCTTCAAACTCAAGCGGCGGCAGGATCGTCGGCAAACGCTTCGCGAGCATCGTCTTGCCTGAGCCCGGCGGGCCGATGAACAGTATGTTATGCCCGCCGGCACTTGCCACTTCGAGAGCACGCTTTGCGGACTGCTGTCCGCGAACCTCGTTAAAATCGACGCTGTAACGATTTTCGCGGCCACGCAGTTCGGCCATGTCGAGCCGCATCGGCTGCACGCGGGTCGGTTTTCCGGTCATCAACTCATGCGAAAGCTCAGCCGCAGTTCGCAGATCGGCGACCGGATAGACGTTTATGCCGCTCACGACCGCAGCTTCCGGCGCGTTCTCCTCGGGCAAAAGTACGTGCTTTATCCCGACCTCGCGTGCCTTCAAAACGATCGACAAAGCCCCGCGCACCGGCCGCACGCGTCCGTCGAGCGAAAGTTCGCCTACGCTCAGGATACCTTCGACGCTCTCGATCGCCAGATCGCCGTTCGCGCCCAATATCCCCAAGGCCATCGGCAGGTCAAATGCCGCCCCCTCCTTCTTAACGTCAGCCGGAGCCAGATTGATCGTCGTCTTGTGAAAAGGGAAGAAGTACTTGCTATTAGTGATCGCCGCCCGAACTCGCTCCTTCGATTCACGAATAGCCGTATCCGGCAGCCCGACGATAGTAAACGGCGGAACAACATCGCCCTCGTTCTTCACCGGCTGCAGATTCACCTCGATATCGACGATCAACGCATCAATACCGTAAACGCACGCCGACTGCGAAAGGAAGAGCATAGCTAAAGAATTGAACAGCGGAAGTTTAGCTTATTCATGCGGAAAAACCAATAAACCAGCTTTTAGCATTGTCTTCTGAATGAATTGCCACTAGCTTTAGCTAGTGGCAATAGGCAAGAAAAGAGGCTTCGGGCTTTAGCCCAACAGCTTATAACACCATTGGGCTGAAGCCCAGATCATTTACAGAATTCAATCCACTAGCAAAAGCTAGTGGCAATTCAAAACAGTCGGCTAGTCACTAAACAGTGAAAACAGTTCTCAAAACCAACATCTGCCTGAGAAAAAAGGCCGGAGTGGCGATTGGCCCCTGGCTCTTTTTGCATTGCCACGGGCTTTCTGAAAGAACTGCCATTGGCTATCGCCTAGCCTTCGGAATGAATTGCCACTAGCTTTAGCTAGTGGAAATAGGCATGAAAAAAGGCTTCCGGCTTTAGCCCAACAGTTTGAGCACATTGGGCTGAAGCCCGGATCATTGAGAGAATGCAATCCACTAGCTAAAGCTAGTGGCAATTTATTCCGAAAATACAGCAAAAGCCAGTGGCAATTCTCTAAAAGATCGATCATCATTGGCTCAAACTAGTTAAGAAAAATAGGGAGAAGGGATTCTGGGCTTGAGCTCTTACTGGTCGTATGCCACATATCAGTGTTTGGGTACATTTCGTTTGGACAACTAAAGATCGCGAACCGCTGCTTACGGAATCGATCAGATCCAAGGTATTCGAGCATATTCGCGAAAACGCCAAGGCCAAAAGCATATTTATCGGAGCATTGGATGGCTGGGTCGAGCACGTTCATTGCCTTGTGTCGTTAGGTTCGGGACAAAACCTTGACGAAATAATGCGGCTGTTGAAAGGCGAGTCGTCGTACTGGATAAACAAGAATCAGTTGTGCCGTGGGAAATTTCACTGGCAGGATGAATATTTTGTGGTTTCGGTAAGCGAATCTCTATTGCCGAAGGTGAGAAAATACATCGATTCGCAGGAAGATCATCATCGTGTCAGGCCTTTTGATGAAGAGTTCGATGACTTCCTTGAGCGCGGAGGATTCAAGCGAGGGTTGGGCTGAAGCCCGGATCATTTTACAGAATGCTATCCACTAGCTGAAGCTAGTGGCAATTCAAAACAGTCAGCTAGTCACTAAAACTGTGAAAACAATTCTCAAGACCAACATCTGCCTGAGAAAAAAGGCCGGAATTTTCACTAGCTTCCCATTCTTAGAGATGGTTACAGAGGAATTTGCCCCTAGCGTTAGCTTTGTTTTCGGAATGAATTGTCATCAGCTTTAGCCTTGCTTTCAGAATGAATTGCCACTAGCTTTAGCTAGTGGAAATAGGCAAGAAAAGAGGCTTCGGGCTTTAGCCCAACAGTTTGTAATGCCATTGGGCTGAAGCCCGGAATATTTACAGAATGCAATCCACTAGCTGAAGCTAGTGGCAATTCAAAACAGTCAGCTAGCCACTAAAACAGTGAAAACAGTTCTCAAAACCAACATCTGCCTGAGAAAAAAAGGCCGGAATTTTCACTAGCTTCCCATTCTTAGAGATGGTTACAGATGGATTTGCCCCTAGCGTTAGCTTTGTTTTTAGAATGAATTGCCACTAGCTTTAGCTAGTGGAAATAGGCAAGAAAAGAGGCTTCGGGCTTTAGCCCAACAGCTTATAACACCATTGGGCTGAAGCCCGGGTCATTTACAGAATTCAATCCACTAGCTAAAGCTAGTGGTAATTCTTTCAGGTTATCGACAGCCGGAGTTAGTAGCAATTCATTCAAGCTCTCCACAGCCTGAGCAAGAGACAATTCTCTCAAGCGACTCATACCTAAAGCTAGGCAATTCCTTCAAGAGTTGGCCAACTCACGATCGGAGCGAAAGGAGATCGACAGTTCATCTCACCACCTTGGACCTCAGTGACAAACATCTTGACTCTTACGCAACAGATGTGCTATCAGTGAAAGAGTGTTGCATAGCCTTTATATGGCTCGGCTGCGGGATCTTTGACAAGAAAAAAGCTGCGATGAGCGGGTCCCAAATTCCGCCCTGTTTTGTGGGGTGATAGGCTTATATTGTCTTACAAAAATTTTTTTGAAAACGGCGGAAAGTGAGGTGATCGCGGTCGTAAAGTATTGATAACAGCGAGTTTATTTGTCCCAAGAGGTGCGTGGGACAGTCGTGGAACGATGGGACAGTCGGAATATCGAGGTTAACCTCCTATCACGTCAACACTTACGGCCAAAGTTCGTGTAAGACAAATGTAAGAAACCTGCGGGTTGTCTCGGCGGGCCGCATGAAACTTGCATTTTCTGGTGGACTCAGGTCTAATGATAGTTTGCTCTGATGAGCGCATCTTTTGCCGAAGAGGAGGTGAGAAAACGAAATGGCATTTATTACAGTGAATAACAACGAGTCGATCGAGTCGGCACTTCGCCGGTTCAAGAGAAAGGTTATCAGCGAGGAGATCATCAAGGATCTCAAGAAGCACGCTCATTTCATTCCTCCGGGCCAGAAGGCAAAGCTCAAGTCGGTCAACGCGCGCAAGCGCAATCGTCGCAGGTTCCGTCAGCAGCGTCCGATGGGTACAGGTGCGGGGATCGGGGCTGGTGCTTCGCGTCCGCCGCTCGGGCAGAACAGATAACGAAAGTTAAAAGTAAAAAGTAAAAGGTGAAAAAGCGCGGTGCAGCACCCAACTTTTTCACCTTTTACCGTTTAATATAGACATAGCTTCTTCACCTTTTGACTTCTGCCTTTTGTTTCAATAATGTCGCGACCGAGAATTTTACTAACAAACGACGATGGTTATCACGCAGATGGCATTCTGGCTCTTGAGGAAGGGCTGAAAGAGATCGGCGATGTGTATGTTGTCGCCCCCGAATCGGAGATGAGTGGGGCTTCGCATAGTTTGACGCTCGCCAGGCCGCTGCGTATCCGGCAGCGGAGCGAACGGCACTGGACTGTCGACGGGACGCCGACCGACTGTGTGACGCTGGCGCTAAATCAGATCCTGCCGAAGGACGAGATGCCCGACATTTGCTGCTCGGGCATCAATCACGGAGCTAATCTTGGCGATGACGCGACGTATTCGGGAACTGTTGCAGGAGCGATGGAAGCCACTATTCTGGGTGTGCCGGGCCTCGCCTTTAGCCTCGCGGTTACGCGCGACCATATTTTTGACGAGTCCATAAAGGTCGCGGTCGAAGTAACGAAAAAGGCGCTTGCGGATGGAATCCCGATGTGGACTTTGCTGAACGTCAACGTCCCGAAGGGCGTTCCTAAAGGCATTCGTATCACAAAACAGGGTTTTAAGCATGCCCGCCCGCATATTACCGAGCATCTAGACCCACGCGGCAAGCTATATTATTGGATCGGTGAGCTGCGCGAGGGCTTTCACCCCGAAGGCGGGACCGATTTTGAGGCGATCGACGAAGGGTACGTTTCGGTTACGCCGATGCGAAGCGACCTCACGAACCATGTCGCCATCGAGCAGCTCAAGAACTGGAATTCAAACTGATGACCGCCGCGACACAGCCCGACCTGACAGATGAATTCACTCTGCCGCGCTATCGCATGGTCGAGCTGCTACGGGACAAGTACAAGATCGCGGACGAACGCGTTCTCGACGCAATGGCCCGGGTTCCGCGGCATTATTTCGTACCGGAAGCTATCAGGCATCAGGCTTACAAGGACAATGCCCTTCCACTTGCTTTGGGACAAACCATTTCGCAGCCTTTTATCGTCGCGAGGATGACCGAGCTGCTCGAGTTGAAGGGCGATGAAAAGGTTCTCGAGATCGGAGCGGGTTCCGGATATCAAACGGCCGTCTTGGCATTGCTCGCACGCAAGGTCTTTGCCATAGAACGGCTCGAACAGCTCGCGGCCGAGGCAAATACAAAACTGCGCTCGCTTGGTTTCCGAAACATCACGTTGAAGGCGGGCGACGGCACAAACGGATGGGACGCCTATCATCCGTATGATGCGATCCTGACCGCGGCTGGCGGGCCTGAGATCCCGATACCGCTTGTTCTACAACTCAAGCCCGGCGGAAAGATGGTCATCCCGATCGGTGCCGATCAGCGTTCGCAACGCTTGTGTCGAATTGTAAGAACCGAGAGAGGTTATACGCAGGAGGATCTCGGACCGTGTGCGTTCGTGCCTCTGATCGGTGAACACGGGTGGAATAAATAGTTTCAATATGGAATCGATCGTTGATTTTCTATACCAGGTCAAGGACTATCTCAACCCCAAGATCCTTATCGACTGGATGCTCTTGAAACTTGGCATCTATGTCTATTTCGGCCTATTCTTTATCGTTTTTGCCGAAACTGGTCTGGCGATCGGCTTTTTTCTGCCTGGCGATTCACTTCTTGTGGTCTGCGGCCTGTTTGCGGCGGCGGGGAAGCTGAATCTGTGGATAATGCTCGTCGCTCTCGTTATTGCTGCCGTCTTGGGAGATGCGGTTGGGTATTACTCGGGACGCAAGGTCGGGCCGGCGATCTTTAGCAGGCCGAAGTCCCGCTTCTTCAACCCTAAGCATCTTAAGAAGGCACACGATTTTTATGAGAAGCACGGAGGAAAGACCATCATCCTCGCGCGTTTCGTACCGATCGTGAGGACCTTTGCCCCGATCGTCGCGGGGGCGGCTGAGATGTCGTATCGGCAATTTGCTCTTTACAACATCGTTGGCGGGCTGGCGTGGGTAACGAGTATGCTGTTTGCCGGCTATTTTCTCGGCGGACTCGTTGAGCAGTTCGTGAGAAATGTGTTTGGTGTCGAGAGCTTCAAGTTAGAGGATCACATCGATAAGGTCGTCATCGTGGTCATTTTCCTCTCCATTTTGCCGATCATTTTCGAGTATATGAAAGCGAGAAGAGAGGGCAGGAAGGAACAAGCCGAAGCGGCCCTCGAGCCGGGGTCGGACGCGGTGAACTAGGCCTTATCGCTGCACGGACTAAAGAGAACTTTGCTGCGGATCCTTATCGAAGCTCCGTCCGGTTTGACTATCGAGGCCGGCGTAGATACACTCTTAGCTTAGTTAACGGGGCGTGGCTCAGCCTGGTAGAGCGCACGGTTCGGGACCGTGAGGTCGGATGTTCAAATCATCTCGCCCCGACCATTCTCGATAAATGGTGTGATTCAGATCGCACCATTTCTTATTTTAAATATGATCCAGATCATAGATTTATCCCAGGCACGGTGATACTGACTCGATTGCGACGCGACATGGCTGAAGCAGACGTGCACGCCGACACACCTGTCCAATGGAGGTTTATCATGATCAGACAGAATATTCGAGGAGTTGCTGTCGTGCAAATTGCGGCCGCAATGCTTTTTTCACCAGTTACCTTTGCCCTTCACGGGGGCGTTCAGTCAAGCGACAAGTCCTCCGTCAATACCGAAAATGGTCTTTCGACCATAACCTACAATGTTCGCGGCGGGACGGTCAAGGTTCACCTGCCTGCGGACATGGCGGCCGGGGATACAATTACCGGCACCGTCATCGCCGAACCGACAAAGACAGCGAATGAGACCGGACCCGCCTCTGATACGCTTAACGGGATCGTACTTGACCTTGGCGATGGCCAGAAAGTTCAGGTGTGTGAGCCGTGCTCAACACTTCGGAACTTCGTTATACCCCATGTGCTGGAGGGAAGCCGCGGACTCAGCAAGATCTCAGTTAGCCAGCCCGGGGCCCCTAAACTGACGGCTTCAGTTCCGCTCTTGACAAATCCAGCGAGCCTCGTAAACACAGACCCCAATTTTCCACCCTTCGTACAGGCCGGCCGTCCGGTTCCGATCACCGGGGCATTCGACGGAAACGCCGCGAACACACAGTGTACGATAGGCGATCAAGCGGCAACGCTACTCGCTGAGTCGCCTCGGTCGGCCATCTTTCGCACCCCTGCGAATCTCAGTGGCCCGGCCCGCGTCCAGCTCACTGACAGAACAAGACGACCGAAGGAAACACACGGGTCGTTCAACTTCGGCTTACCGCTGACAGGACGGCGCTGAAGCGTGGCGAACGAACAAATGTGCATCTCGAGATAACGGGACTTGAAGGTGAGAGCCGTAATGTTCCGCTGCGTCTGGTTACAAGCGGGGCTGCCAATATGCAAGGCGGAAATACGCAAATAATCGAGATCACGCCGAGCGACCTTGCGGCTGACGGTTCTTTTACCCGTGACTTTGCACTAACTGGCACGACGACAGGTACTTTCAGCGTTACAGGAACTGTTCCGATCGGCAAACCGGTAGCCGGTGGAGCAAAGGGGTGTGAGTGCTTTTGTGTCCTCAATCCAAACCCGATCGTGACTGCCGGAAAGAGGAAGATCGCAGGTGGGGCTCAACACGCTTTTTCGCCGAACGTCTCAAAAGCCGCGTGCAACGGGAATCAGTGCAGCATTGCAAAAACGGAGTACAAGTGGTCGGTGGGAGCCGGCAGTACCGCAACCTATACGATAGTCGGTGGTATTGATGATGCAGAAACCATCTCGCTTGACGTGACAAAGGCGGGGACCGTCGAGCTAACTGTCACGGTGACAGTTAAGTGCAGTGACGGAACAACTTGCAGTGATACAGATTCCAAAACTTTTAGGGTCGATACGAAATGAATATCGGGCCTTTGACTTGATCTGAGGGGCCGGAGGGCAGACAACTGCATGCCTGCCCTCGACCATCACCATCCGAGACTATCGGCCAACGAGTTTCATCTCATCCACGACCCATTTCGCATTGCCGAACTTTTCGGTAACGAAAAGCACGAAGCGGATATCGACTGAGATGGTCCGATTGTACTCAGGGTCATAATAGAAATCGTTGCCCAGGCCTTCGTAGTTGCCGTCGAAACATAACCCAACCTGTTCGCCGTTCGCGTTCAGGATCGGTGATCCGCTGTTCCCGCCGATGATATCGGTGTTCGAGAGGAAGTTTACGACGACGCTGTCGCCCTCGCCATAGCGGCCGAAGTCCTTAGCCGCCTGCAGATCCTTGAGCTTCTGCGGAGCGTCGAAGGGGTTGACGCCAGTGTCTTTCTCGAACATTCCTTTCATTGTGGTGAACGGCGTTCGATACTCGGCCTCGCGTGAGCGGTACCCCTTGACGTTGCCATAGGTGAAGCGAAGGCTTGAGTTGGCGTCAGGATACACGGTCGCGGTGCCTCTCATCTCGGTAAGCGCTTGCGTATATAGGAGCCGCAGCCGATTGATGTTCGCGTTGAACTTCGCCGTCTTTGCGTCGGTAGCTGCTCGTTCTTCGGCAACACCTCGGGCAAATCCCAAGATCTTCTCGCGAGTCTCATTAAACTCCATTGTCCGCGGACCGTAAAGTCCGGCCACTCTTTCGGCTGAAGCGTACTCCCCGTTGCCGATCGAATCGGCAAATTTCGCCTCGGCGTCGCGGCGGGCCTTGCCCTTGAGCGACCCGAAGAGATCTTCGGCCGGTTTGAACTTCTGGTCAGCGGGAAGCTGGTCGAAGGATCGGAGGAAGTATTTGATCATCTCAAGTTCGTGGGCCGGTTCGCGCTCGCTGTAGGCCTGCTCGATCAGCTTCAGTTTTGCTGCGCGCTCGGTATCGCTCAGCATCTTGGCATTTGGGCCTGAGGTCGCAACGACCGCGGCAAAAACCTGGCTAAAGACAGTCATCGACAGCGGGTCGGGAACTCGACGGAGGAGTACGTCGCGTCTTGCAGTGGCAAAGGTCTCCTCAGAAAGAGCTCGTAGTTCTGACAATAGCGATCCGTATTTCTTCTGCCTCTCGGGGTTTGAGGCGATCCATGAGGCAAGTTTGGCTTCCTCTGCCTCACGCTGTTCGACCACCTTTGCCCGTCTCAGCCTCAAGGCGCCGCCGCCGTAAACTGTACGGGAGTTGTCGAAATTTGCGATGTCGCTCTGGAACGCGATCCGTTTCTCCTCGTCGGTTTCGCCGATCTTGGCGAGGCTCCTCGAAAGGGCATCAAGATAAGAAGCGAGGAACGGGAAGTTTGCGTCGCGTGCATATTTTATCGACCAGCTTTCGCGATAACGCGTGGTTCCGCCGGGATAGCCCAGGACGAAGACGAAATCGTTGTCCTTGAGACCGCCAATGTTCATCGTTAAGAACTTTTTCGGCTTGTAGGGAACATTGTTCGGCGAATAATCCGCCGCGGAGCCGTCGGGGGCCACATAGGCCCGAAGGAAAGTGAAATCTCCCGTGTGGCGAGTCCATTGGAAGTTGTCCGGGTCTCCGCCGAACACGCCGATGTTTCGCGGCGGAGCATACACGACGCGAATATCCTTTATCTGCTGGGTTTCATAGAGATAGTAAAAGAAGCCGCTGTTGAGCATCTGAATGCGGACGATCGAGCCCGGCTTTGCCTTGGCTTGCTCGGCCGCCTGCAAAGCATCAGCATTTGCCTTTATCTTCGCAGCAAGAGCTTCGGCCGCTAGGCCGTCCGTGCCAGCCTTGACCTTTGCCGTCACGTCTTCGACCCGATTCGTAATGAATATCGAATAACCTTGGGCAGCTATCTCGCCGGATCGCCCGTCGGTACGAAAGCCCGTCTCAACCAGGTCGTTGCCCGGCGTCGAAGCCTTTACAAGGGCGTCGAACCCGCAATGGTGATTTGTCAATATCAGGCCTTCGGGCGAAACAAACTCGGCCGTGCAGCCTATCGAAAGCCTGATGACCGCATCGGTCAAACCGCCGCCGGCCGGATTGTAGATCTCGGAAGGCTTTATCTTCAGCCCCTTTTTATCGAGCGGCAGCCGCGCGATCTGATCTGGAGCGAACATGCCTTCGTCAAAGGCGAGGACAAACGAAGAAGTCGACAAAAACACCGCGAGCAGGATCGCGATCGAGAAAAATCTGTTTCCAATAGCTTTCATATGATTGAGTTCGATCTAGTGTGACTTAAATGGTTACTGATGTGATGAAAGTATACCGCAATCATCCCATTCCCCGTAATTTAGTGCCCAAAACTGTCCCGCCGTTGCCCGCAAAGTACTGAATCCGATATCGGCGCGTCACCAAAAGTGTCCCACCCCGTACCAGCACTGTCCCACCCTACTCGTGGGACACCGTAACCATTGTGTTGTAAATGACTTACAGAGGTCAGAAGGCTTAAATTTTGGGTTATTTCAACAAAAGTGTAAGACATGTTCCTCGTCGTCTTGTTCTGATAAAAGCTCTCGGACCTCGTCCTGTTCCACAACCCCTTTCCGGCGGCCGCAGATGCAACTATCATGCAAGTATAGCACAAAATCAGAACCCAGGAGGTACAATTTAAGAACGGGCCGCTTTACCTTGTTGACGGCCAGTTTCCGTTCAATTTCTTTCCAAAGAAATGCATGACATGCTTTGTCGTGATCGAACTGATCTTGCCTGAAGACGCAAAAAAAGCGAGCGTGTTCGCCCGCTTTTTTGATTTATTTGATGAAATGACTACTTCTTGACTAATTTCGTCAGATCGACCGGTTCGGTCGGGAGGAAATGACGCGGGTTGATGGCCTTGTCGTTGAGCAGCAGTTCGTAGTGAAGGTGCGGGCCGGTCGAGCGGCCGGTCGAACCAACCTGACCGATCATCTGGCCACGCGTGACGGTCGTTCCGGCTTCGGTCTCGATCTTCGAAAGGTGGCCATAGCGTGTGGTCAGGCCGTTGCCGTGGTCGATCTCGACGAGGTTGCCGTAGCCGCCCTTGTAGCCAGCCGAGACGACGGTGCCGTTTGCCGGAGCAATGACGAGGTCGCCGCGTTCGCCGTCGATGTCCATACCGGCATGAAACTCATAAGCTCGTCCGCCGAAAGGATTCCGACGGAAGCCAAATTCGTTATTGATCTTGCCAAGATGGGCCCAAATGGTCGGCAGGGTTGAAGGATCTGCTGTTTTACGGATCGCCATTAACTGGTCCTCGACCGAATTGTCCTCACCGTCTTCAACCGGGCCATCTTCGGGGCCGCCGCTGTTAAACGCGAGTTCGCTGGGCGACTGAGGCCTGGTGTAATCGGTTGTTTCGACAGTTGAAGGGACGACTGATTGAGGGGCGATCTGTGCTACGGGAGAGATGTTCAAGGCCGATGTATCGGCAAGTGCTGAATTCTTAACGATGCCGCTCATGCCGATCGACACGGCGGAAATACCTAGAAGTAGTAAGATTCCAATGGTTCCAAAATGAAGGTAGCTCTTCCTGAGAGCTACTCGCTTGATATAAATACCTGATTTTGATGAATGCGATAAAAGAAAAGTATACGACTTATCGTTTTTCTGCATTATGCTGTAAAGCTCCTTTTAATGATCTTGCGCACCGCGACGATAAAGCAGCCGCAGTACTTGGAATCACGCAAGAATAGCCGCGAGCGACTAACGCGAAACCTTAGTCAGACGATTACCTAACATGGTGACCGTCCGCTGTCGTGGGTGAACAAATTAAAAACTTCCCAATAAAAACTTAATAGGAACTACAATCAAACCACAAACCGCCCAAGAAGGCAAGCGCTAGCGGCAATGCCATTTGAGCGGCTTATGAGTTGAATAATAGATCCTATTGGCTCAGTCCTTCTTGCGATTGCTCTGCCAGGCCCGAAAGACCATGAATCCCACGGCTGCGAAGACTGCAATGAAGGCGAGAACTATCAGCAGCTTGATCGCGACCGAGAGAAATCCGACAAAGCCGACCAAGGCCTTCAACAGGACGATCAAGAGCGCGAGGATCGCGACGATACTGCCTCCAACGGATGCTGCTTTTAACATATAACGTAAAACTCCTTAAGCGTCTCTCCAGCCTCCGCTTCGCGAGCGGTCGGAAAAATCGTTCTGTGCGACTCGATAGTCAGCCTCAGTATAGCGTGGATTCGACAGGGCAAAGCTGGTCGAGGGCTCAGACCGGTTCCACTTCGTGTCTGTCGAAGGTGCCTTGAATATGTAGCCTTTTAATAGATATATCCCAAGACCGATGAGCATCAAAGGCAGAAGCCCCCGCAACACTCCGCGCATCGGGAACAGATTCTGCATAACAAACGTGAATCCCAGCACGAGGAGCACGATACCCCATAGCTTCGGATTACCCGAAAATCTCTTAACGAGGATGTCGTCAGCAACGTCAGGTGTCAGCCCCGAACGGATCATCTGAGCCGTTCTGAACGAATCGAGAGCTGCGAAACCCCACATTCCAAGCATTCCGAACAGGAACAGCGGTGTTCCGGTAAGAATTGCCATCTGGAAAAGCCCGATAAAGATGCCGAAATATACGAGAGCCTTTACCGTCTGCCCATTGTAAGCGGCCCCAAGACCCGGACACAGCAATGAAAGAAGCGTTGCTACCAGCGGCGATGTGCGTTTTCTGACGAACGGAATACTATGCGGTTGGCTGCGCTGATCACGAAGCAGATCGATGCCTAATACGATACAGTCCTGACAATAAGGGAAGCCCTTGATCCTGTGGTCGCAAGCAGGACAGAGCGGCTTGCCGCAGCCATTGCAGCTCACCGTCGCCACATTCTGGCTATGAAAGGTACAATTCATTATCTCTGTTCCTCAGTCGCGATAGTCACTGGTTCGCCGGACGACGGCTTGCCGTTCCATGCGTCTGCCCCCTGCTGATACGTCTGTTTGGCGAGCTGAACACTCTCCTCATAAACACCTGACAGCGATCCGTCGGCCGAAACCGTCTGGCTGACCATCAGGAACGCAAAAAGGAGCATCATCGCGACCGGAGCAAGCTGCGGAATGCGAACCGGAATGCCTATGCCCCGGATCCATTCAGCGATCTGTGATGTCCACGAAGCCTTCACTTCCGCCGCCTTTTCGGTTCCCAGCGTGAGGTTCAATATCCTTTCATGGAGGCCCGCCGGCACGGCAAGCTCGTCCATCTTGTAAGTGTAGAGCGAAGCGATCGAACGTACGACCATGCCCGGAAGGTCCTCGCAGCCCGTGCATAGAGCCGCGTGACGTTCCCAACGATGGAACGCGGCAGCCGGAAGGAAGCCGTCCAGATAGTCGGTCAGATGGGCCTCAAAGTCCTCGCAGGTCATTGCCGTTTCGGGCATTGTCATCGAAAGGACCCGCGCCTCAAGTCGTGTCATCGATGCCTTCGGCGCCGATATCTGATGGCAGACCTCAAGGGACTCTTTCACGTCGTTGAGAAGGGAATGGCAAAGCGGGCAGGCCAGAGCGTGAGAAGCAACCGCCTTATGGGCCGCATTCTCAAGCGTCCTGTCCAAATAATCGGTCAACAGTTCCTCGAACGTCGAACAATTAATTATGTTTTCCTGCTCCTTTATCATCATTCTCAACCCCTTGGATCAAATCCCGTCAAACATCCCGCCGGCTATCTAGATCGTCACCACTCTCATTCGTCTCAATATCTTTGCCAGCTCAATTCGCCCTCGATTTATTCGCGATTTCACCGTCCCTTCCGGTATTCGCAGAACATCGACGATCTCCTGGTATGTCAGTTCTTCAATATCCCGAAGGATCACGCACGTCCTAAGGTCCTCCGGCAGCTTGTCAATTCCTTCCTGCACCTGCGAGGCAAGTTCTTTACGCTCCATCTCACGGTGGGCCGAACTTCCGGCGGCTCGAAGGTGATACTGGTGGTCGTCCACCGCATCGGCCATCGTATTCTGCGGATTTCGCTGTCGATGGCGGTAATCATCGATTATCAAATTGCGTGCAAGCCGCATCAGCCAATTCGCCAGATCGCCCTGTTTAGAGTCATATTGCTCGAGACTCCGATAGACCCGGATGAAAACATCCTGTGTCAGATCCTCGGCTGAATCAATGTTCGAGGTGAAGCGGTAGGCAAGATTGAAGATACGCCGCGAAAACGCAGAGACAATTTCTTCCCACGCCGCGCCGTCACCAGCACGAGCACGCCGGACGAGTTCCGCACCGTCAATTTCGGCCACAGCTTTTATTGCTTCCAACGCGATCCTATAAAACCACCTTGCCCAAAAGGGGCGAAAAAGCTACAAAGCACGAACCCTCGCCTTGTCAGAATTGCTTACGAGGCCGGGAAGGCAAAAGTTCCAAGGAAAAAGATTATGTTAGGTCTTGCGGAACTGCAAGCATTTTTCACGAGAACGATGTGAGAATTTCACAAACAAAGGCCGCACGCAAGGGGCTCGCGTGCGGCCGAAGGGGAACTCTAGGGAATGCCTATTTGCTTTCCTTCTTCTTACTCGGGTCGGCTTCGGGACGGTTGGCCACGTTTGCCGGTGCGGCATTCGCGGGGGCCGAATTCGAATTCGCCTTTACGGCATCGAGGACCGGGCTCTTGTTGGTCATTTTCCATTCGCCATTTTCCTTGACGAACTCTATCTTGATGCCGTTCGGATAGCTGTCAGCACGGATCTCAGCAACGGCCTTGTCACCCGTGATCACCTCGTTACGGACCTCACAGATATTGCCGCTGACCTTGTCATCGAGATATTCCATCAGGGTTTTGATCTTCTCTTCCTTCATCTCCGCCTCAAAATACTTGATGGTTTCCGAGGAGTAGATCTTCCTCAGCGCGGCTTCATCCTTCTTCACCATTGCTTCGCAATAGGCCTTGAAGACAGGCGTTAGCGTCGGCGCTGAGTTCGATGTCGTGTCTGCTGCCGTGTTTGACGAAACGGTGTTATTCGCAGTTGCGGTGTTCGAATTTGCACCGCCTCCGCAGCTGATCGAGAGCAGCGAAACAACGGCAAATGCAATAAAATATAAGGCTTTTTGTTTCATATGTTTCCGCAGTTTTTCTTGCGTTTGTAAGAGACGAGTATAATAAAAATGACCAAAATGAACAAAACTGCCCAAACCGAATTGCGACGTCTTTTCCTGGTTCACGGCCTGCCTGAGCCGCTCAGCCCCGCGAGCAGCCATTTGCAGCTTTTCGATAACTACATAAAAGGAACGCGGCTGCGGCTTAGGCAGATTCGCGACCCTTATTCGAAGGTGTGGACACGAATCCTTCAGCAGCATTTTCCTGTCGGTGACGGGCATGAGTCGATCGGGAAGCTTGCCGAGATCTACCTTCACGAGGATGAGTATGCCCTGTTCGAGCAGTTCGAGGGAAGGGAGATCAGGAAGAACCGCTACTTTCACGATATCGACGGGATCTCGGTCGCGTTCGACGTTTACCTGGGCCCGCTTTGGGGGCTGAATACCGCACGTGTCGACTTTGAAGAGCTTAAAGAGATGGCCGATTTCACGCCGCCCCCAAGCTTTATCTTGGAGGTCTCAGATGACCCATTCTTTGCCGGCGACAGCCTGGTCGATCGGCGATTTGAGGATGTCCAACTCTACGTTGCGGGGCTATCCGCCGACCGAGAATCACGAGCGGCTAACAGCGATCCGGAATAGGCCTAAAACTCAGAGTCACTCGACCTGATACGCCGAGCCACGCCCGATGCGTAGGCAGCTTCCTCAACCCTTGCGGCTACGGCTTCGCCAACGCGACGATCGAAGACTGACGGGATGATGTAGTCAGGGTGAAGTTCTTCGGGGCTAATGATGTCGGCGATCGCATTCGCGGCCGCGATCTTCATTTCCTCATTGATCCTAGAAGCACGGCAATTCAGAGCGCCGCGGAAGATCCCCGGAAAGCACAGGACGTTGTTGATCTGATTCGGATAGTCGGAGCGCCCCGTCGCCATCACGGCAACGTGGCCGGCGGCATCCTCGGGCATGATCTCCGGTACGGGATTCGCCATCGCGAAAATTATCGGGTCCTTGGCCATGTGGGCCAGGTCGTTCTTGTCGATCACGCCGGGGACCGAAAGTCCAAAGAAGACGTCCGCGCCTTTGATGACGTCGTGGATCGTGCCCTCTTCGTTGTTTGGGTTCGTATTTCTGGCGTACCAGTCCTTCACCCAGTTCATATTCTCCTGTCGCCCGCTGTAGATCGCACCTGTGGTATCACAGCCGATGATGTTCTTTACTCCCGCGGCCATTACTATGCGGGAACAGGCGACACCGGCGGCGCCAATACCGTTCACGACGACTTTGATGTCCTCCATGCGTTTGTTGACGATCTTCAGGGCGTTGATCAGAGCGGCGAGGACGACGACCGCGGTTCCGTGCTGATCGTCGTGAAAGACCGGGATATCAAGTTCTTCCTTGAGGCGGTCTTCGATCTCAAAACAACGAGGTGCGGAGATATCTTCGAGATTAATGCCGCCAAACGCAACTGCGATGTTTTTGATCGTTTGAACTATTTCGTGCGGGTCCTTGGTATCGAGACATATCGGGAAAGCGTCGACACCGCCAAACTCCTTAAATAGCTGACACTTTCCCTCCATTACGGGCATCGCGGCGGCCGGCCCTATATCGCCGAGCCCGAGGACGGCCGTGCCGTCAGAAACGACCGCGACCGTGTTCTTTTTGATCGTCAAATTGAAGGCCTTTTCGGGGTCTTTGGCGATGGCCTGACAAACGCGGGCAACACCTGGAGTATAGGCCATCGAAAGGTCAGATCGGGTCTTCAGCTGCATTTTCGAAGAGACCTCGATCTTACCGCCGAGGTGCATCAGGAAAGTGCGATCGGAGACGTTCACGACCTCGACGCCGTCAATGTTGCTGACTGCGGCGACGATCTCTTCGTCATGCGTCTCGCTAGACGCATTGACTGTGATATCTCGTATCAGAAAATCCTTGCCGACGCTGACAATATCAATGCCTTCAATGTCGCCGCGAGCCTTGCCGATAGCGGTCGTGATCTCGCCGAGCTTTCCGGGCTGGTTGTGGATCCTTACTCGAAGCGTGACGCTGTAGCTCGCGTTGGGCGTTGGTGTGTTGGTCATAATGCAAAAGCCCGCACGTCCCATTTGGCTAGGCTCAGAGCAGGCTGTGTAGCCTTAAAAGTATGACGAAAAACCCCCACAAGGGCAACCGTAAAAACCCATTACTAAAAAGGCCTCTTTCGTTAACATAAGATCGTTTTTCGTGCAGGAAAACGCCATTTTTTGCAGAAAAACAGCATTTACACCGCAAAAACACCCCATCGTGAGCGGACACGTCAACGGTCTTCTTATACACGATACGCCCATAAACACTGGCCCTGGACGCAGTTTTCGCGCCAACTTGTCCACACGCTGTCCACCGGCTGTCCGCGGCCTGTCCGCACCCTTGTCCGCGATCCTGTAAGACACGTGAATGCTTGCATATCAGCGAGTTACAGGATTTACGACCGCGATTTGTATGATTTGTTCGAAAACAATATTTGTGATATCAAAGATCAAAATATGTTGCAAGAATAGCACAAAACTCGTGAAAAGTCAAGCAAGTATTTAATTGGAGGCGGGTATTATCTCCTTGACATATCAAATCGGGGGGGGGTAATATTTTCGGCATCATTTGTCAAACTTTCATTCCCAATGGACAAACGAATCTTCCAACTCAAGGGGCGACTCTCACAGGATCCGGGTAGAAACTGGACTATTGAGGACATGGCTGCGGAGTTGCACATGTCGGCCCCGCATCTTCACCGGCTGTTTAAGTCCGAGAACGGCGGACTGACGCTCGGGGCGTGGCTGAACGACCTCCGCCTCGAAGGCGCCGTCGCAATGCTCGCCGACCCGGATTGCTTCCTCCGCATCAGCGAGATTGCCATCGCCGTCGGCCTACCTAACGAAAGCCACTTCGCTAAAATCTTCAAATCAAAATACGGCATGACCCCGACCCAATACCAAAGAACCCAAGCCGAAATTCACCAATCCCGCCGTCCAAGCGAGCACGATGAACAGAAATGACAGTTTTGGACAAGAAATGATGGTTTTGGACAAGAAATGATCGTTGCTTTCCATACGTTAGCGCTTTTACACTACCTCAGCCGACGTGAATTAGGTGTGGGGGGATCTCTATTTCTTTTGAGGCTACCCTTGGTTACCTTCTGTGCGGGGCGGAATTTATAAAATTTAGGAGGATGGAAATGCGCCTTACGGTTACGAAATTTAAGTTTCTGATGTACACATGCGTTACGGCGGTAATGCTATTCGCTGCGACAAGTTATTTCGGTTTAAGCGTATCGGGGAATAGTAGTCTCACGTGTTGTTCTTTCGGTCAAGAGTGTTTCGGACTTGGAAAGGGAGGCAGTGATATGCAATGCTGCGAACCGTTCGGGTCTCAGACGGACTGTTCGCCATCGAAGAAAAACTATTGCAAAACACCAGGATCATGTTAATCCAAAAAAGTAGGAGGTTTATGGATAAGGATAAGATTACATTAAAGCGGTTGTTGGCCTACCCGATTGTGGTAGCTTCGTTGTTTTTTTCAGCCCTGACGTATTCAGGAGCCGTGGTGTTTGCTGAAGTGGGACAATGTTGCAATACCACGACGGAGTGTAGACAGCCGAAACAGGGTACGCATTATTGTTGTCAGCCAGGTTCGTCCGAAGCAGCTTGTTCTCCATCGAAGCCGAACTATTGTAGGGAGTGTTGAGTCGCTGCCGACCAATTTTGTCACCTAGAGAGTCGTCGCGCAATCTGTGAGGCGACTCATACTGACTAGTGAGGGTCTAAAGACAAGTTGCGGATGCAAACAATGTGTGTAGATTTAATTAGATTGGTTGTTCTGGTGCTTTTTCTAGATTTATGAACCGACGACTCATTAACGAAAAAACTTTGATCGGAGCGTTTCTGGCTCTCTCGACGGTACTTAATATTGTATTAGCAGTTGAGGTGGTGAATCTTAGGTCGAAGAACAGCGTTCTTAGTCAAACGCAAGAGCATCAATTACTACTTGGCAGAAAAGTTCCAAATCTACAGGTCAAGAGCTTAGAGGGGCATGACGTCGAGGTTGACTTTAGCGAAATCTCGCTACCCTCAGTAGTCTATGTTTTCTCACCTGACTGTGTCTGGTGTACGCGCAATCTTAAGAACATAAAGCATTTGTATGAGTATTCGAAAGAAAAGTACAATTTCATCGGATTGTCAATTTCGAAGGATAGTGTTTCTCAGTATGTGAAGGAGTCAGAATTTGATTTTCCGGTATTTTGGGAACCATCTGACTCAAATCGGACGGACTACTATTTTCGGGCTACACCGGCAACCTACGTGGTTTCAAACGAAGGGAAGATTGTTAGATATTGGCCGGGAGCGTATGCAAACAAAAATATTGAGAGTATTGAAAGCTATTTCGAAGTTAAGTTGCCCGGATTAGTTGAATGATCGGAGATTAAATGAGCACTAAATTGTTGATACTCGCGCTGTATTCAACCTCGGTAGCTTATTGTGTTCTTGGGCAATCCGCGGCGCCGTCCCCTCTCTCGGGCGACGAGGTGCAGAAGAAGCTATTGGAAGAAGCAAGAGAAAAACAACTTCGTCGAGAGCAGGAAATTCAAAATCTCATTCTGGCAGCGGGGGCACAACAGGTCGAAATTACCAGCGATGTCCTGTTTAAGGTCATCGACGCGAAGCTTATCAAAGACCAGCGCAGGCAACGCGAATTAATCGAGGAACTCTTCCGCCGGGCCTCGGACGCAAAGGAGCCGATCAAATTGGCTTTTTACGGCGGCAATGTGGATACACGTCCCGGGTATCGCAGCAACTCTCTTGCGTTGAGTCTGGACCAGCTTTCGATCCGGCTCCGTGCCGTAAGTCTAATGTTGAAGATCGATAAGCTGAAAGCGCGGCAGATGTTTGCTGATATTCCACCAATCAAACTGCCGTCTCAATCCTGCGATGAGGTTCTTTCTTATGATCTTTCAGAATATTACCTGACTCTGAAGGAGATCGTTGATCAGACGTTTCAAGATGAAGAGCGACGGCGGGCTCAGCACGTTTACTTTGCTGCGGCGTACGTTGATCTAATGCATTCACCGGCCGAGGTCGGCCCGGCGGCCTTGCTTATTTCAAGTATTAAATCGACGGGTACCGAGTTTTCTATTTTGCGAGATAGTTTTTTGGCGGGATTGCGAAGGATTGAGACGACCAGCACTCGTGGGTTCGCCCTTTCAATGCGAGACGGCTTATCACGCTCGATCAAGAATCTGATTGATGCTGATGCCAGAATTACCCGATCCGAAACGAGTCATATTCCAAGAGCTTTTCGCCAATACCTCGTGCGACAGCTGACAGCGGGTCAATGTTCGGATAGTCAAATGACTGGCACTCCGCAGAAGCAGGATATGTTCATCGAAGATGTTAATAAGATACTGGATGTCCCGCTTTCCGAAGATGAGATCAAGCCGGAAAAGATCCATCCCGCCGCCCCGGTTTTCCGGTACTGGCATAAGAAGAAAAGTTCGCAGCTTTTGGCCAGCATTAGGGCTTTGCGATTCGGGGAGGCGGAGACTGCTCTCGACCAGAACCGGCGAAACACGCAGGAGTGGCGACAGCAACTAATGACGTTTTTAGCGGAGATGGACGACTGGAAGCCGGAGGACGAGGAAACCGAGGCGGATTATCTTCATCAACGATGTGTTTTGTACAGCGGCTTGGTTGAAATCACGCCGCCCGGTGCCATACGTGCGGACATCCTGCGTTCCTACGCACAGTATCTACGAGATTCGAAGATGCAAAAGGAGAGCCCCGCACAATGGCTCTTTTACGTAAAAAGAGTTTTACAAATGAGTGAGAAGCTCACGGGCAATGATCGCAGGGACTTCAACAACACGATTGGCAATTCGGGGCATCCGGTGTTTTCGCTTTACTTGGACTTAGATCGGCTGAAGTCTGCTTCCGACGACCGTAAGCAACCTTGAAGCGAATTGAATGGAGGACAAATAGAAGGGGGCAGCCTCTAGTTTGTTTGACAAGATCTGTTTCGACATAACCCTTCGACAACTAGGCTGCGGGGCGCAAGAGGCCGCGGTGGATGCCGATTATTTGGAGGCGGTTGGTGGGGACGTGGATGGTTTCGAAGGCTTCGTTTGCGGGGCGGAGTGTTGTTTCGGGGCCGGTGCGGGAGTATTTTCGGAGGGTTAGTTCGCCGTTTGGGAGTTTGGCGAGGATGGTTTGGTCGGGGCGGGAGTAGTCGCGGAGTTCGATGATGGCGACGTCGTCTAGCTTGATCTCGGGCGACATGCCGTCGTCGTTGACGCGGAAGAGCCGCATGGACTCGGGGGCGTAGTCGCCGATCATGAATCTTGCCAGCGCAAGGGGCTCATCCCCCGACGCGTCGTTTCCGACCCATGGAATAGCGACGCCGTTTGACGCTGTATTCAACTCGATCGAAAAGTGCCCGTTTTCCCTCGATCGCGACAGCAGGCCTTGCTTCTCGAGGTCCTGTACGATCCGTGCCACGCCCGCCCGCGAACTTAACCGGAGCAGCGACGCGATCCGCTGATAGGACGGCCGGTAACCATTTACCGCGATATGACGTTCGATGATATCGAGGACCTCTTGTTGACGTTGAGTCCGTGCCGGCATGCCGACAGTTTAATGGTGTTCGCGGGAAGTTCAAAATACTAAATATCGGATTGGTGACCGGTGATAGAAAAAACCGGATCGGCCTATATTCTGTTATACTTGCGTGCAGTAGGAGGCATTGATCTCTATCAGCGTCGTCAGCGGATTTACTCGCGGCCTAAAGCACAATCAGCTTCGTCGAATTGAAAAGCTCGGAACGCGCCGCGTGTCGCCGGATGTGATCGTTTCGCCCGAACTCGCCCGCCAAATGTCCGAGCTATCCCACGAAACCGGCCGCCAAATAGGGGTATTGATCAATCGGAAAGGACAGATCGAGCATGTAATGGTCGGCACGGCCAAGCAGATCGAACTGCCGGACTTTGGCCGAGCCCGCGTCTCCGAGGACCGCTTCCGCGGCCTTCGCTGCGTACACACGCATTTGCTGGGTGAAAAACTTACGCAGGATGACCTGACAGACCTCGCATTACTTCGGCTTGACCTGATGTCGATAATTCAGGTGTCGAAAAGGGATGGCTTGCCGGAAATGGTCTATTCGGCTCACCTCGTGCCCACAAATGCCGAGAACCTTGAAGCTGAGGCACAATCGCTCCCTTATGAGTTCCTCGAGCCAGATGTGCCTTCTCAACTGGATACGGACTTTATTGCCCTAATCAACTCATTAGAAGATGAGATGGCCCGGATCCGGCTCACGGCGAGGAATAGGCATACGGGCCGTGATCGCGCGATCCTGGTCGGTGTGACCACGGGTGATGCGGATGTTGCTGCCGAATCAGTAGCGGAACTCAAGGAACTCGCCAGCTCGGCCGATGTCGTAATACTCGACACGATAATTCAGCGTCGGCCCCAGATCGATCCCAAGACGGTGCTCGGAAAAGGCAAGCTCGATGAGCTGCTGATCCGATCGATGAGGTTAGGTGCCGACCTTCTGGTGTTCGACACGGAACTATCACCTGCCCAGGTCAGGTCGCTAAGTGAGGCGACCGAGCTCAAAGTGATCGACCGTCCGCAGTTGATCCTCGACATATTTGCGCAGCGTGCACAGAGCCGAGAAGGTAAGCTGCAGGTCGAGCTCGCCCAATTGAAATACCTTCTGCCTCGACTAGTGATCGGTCAAAACAGTGCGTTTTCGCGCCTCGCGGGCGGCATTGGCGGTCGCGGTCCGGGTGAGACCAAGCTCGAGACTGACAGGCGTCGTGTTCGCGACCGGATAGCCCAGCTCGAGCGCCAGGTCGACGATCTTGGCCGCCAGCGGCAGGAACGGCGTAAGGCCCGTGTTCAGAAGCATCTTCCGATAATCTCGCTGGTCGGCTATACGAATGCCGGTAAATCAACGCTGCTCAACTCGCTGACCCAAAGCGACGTCTATGCCGAGAAGAAAATGTTTGCGACGCTTGACCCAACGTCGCGAAGGCTTAGGCTGCCGTATGACCAGGAGGTCATCATAAACGATACCGTAGGGTTTATTCGCGACCTTCCCGACGCGCTTGTTTCGGCGTTTCGCGCAACCCTGGAGGAGATCGCCGACAGCGATCTCTTGATCCATGTTGTCGATGCTTCACACCCGGGCGTTCTCCAGCAGATAGCCTCGGTATCGAAGATCATTGGCGACCTTAATTTTGGTGAAATACCGCAACTCATCGTCCTCAATAAGACCGACCTGCTCGGCCCCGATAAGATCGACGTTCTGTCGCGGCAGATTTCGGTTGACAATGGGGCTCCAAGCGTGGCAATTTCGGCTATCAAACGCGACACTCTGCGACCGATGGTCGTGAAGATCGGTGAGATGCTGGGAAGGAAGGAGATCGCTGCAGGGCATTTCAATTGACGGCTGAGCCGATGAGCAAAAGAACAAAAGATCTTCGATCACCTGTTTCTAAATGGTCCGAGTGGCTTGCTCAGCAGGCTGCGCGGCCGTTTTCCTCGCTTTCGAAAGGTCAAAGATTTTGGCTTGGGTTCGCATTCCTTTGTCTGACGACGACGATAATTGTTCACAATCCCATCTGGCGAGCCAGCGGGGAGACCATTTATAAGGAAGGTGACATCGCCCGCGAGAGCGTGATAGCGCCGGCAGACGTCATTTTTACGGATACCGATGAGACCGACCGGCTCCGCGAGGAGGCTCGAAGGGCCGTAAAACCGATCTTTCGCTACGAATCAAACCGTGCAGAACAGGCTGTACAAAGACTGGTCTCGTCTTGGGAGAAACTGCAGCGCCAATCGTCCGACGCGGCGAATTCAAAACCTAACGTCAACGCGAAACTGGATGCAGGTTGGACCGGTGCCGGCGGGGCGGACGTTGGCAAGGTGCTTTCGAGTCGAACCTTTAGCCGCAACGAGCTGGAAGCTGTCCAGAGTGCCCTACGCGAAAGCGCATCGGGCTATATTTTTGACGATTCAGAGCGGCAGTATTTCGCGAACGAGGTTTTCGTTTTCGACAGGACCCGTCCGAATCAGCAATCTACCGTATCGATGCCGGACAGCAGCTGGACGCCGCTTTCCGTTGCCCGCGAGCGATTCAAAACCCGTTTGACGGGTATAAAAAGTCTCTTACAGAAGGAGGCGGACGCCTTCTATGCCGCGGGCGAGATACTGATCGAGCCGAGCGTTGCATACGACAGCGTCGCAACCGAGACCGCACGTCAGAATGCGGCGGAGACGATAGAGCCGCGAACGATCTCACTCAAGCGCGGACAAAAGATCGTGGACGAGGGGGATATTGTAACAGCCGCCGTATTATCCAAGATCTCAGCGCTGAAGAACTATTCGGCAACATCCCGGCAGCTCAACCGCTTCCTCGGCGTCCTTGCCCTGGTCACCGGCCTCTTCTGGTTGGCATGGAAATTCATCCAGCACAGAGGCGTCGTGCCCCGCCTTGCCCTCTCACCAACTAAGACCTTTGCTCTCCTCGGTTTCGTGATCGTTGTACAGACATTATTGATGGCGGCCGCGTTCCGTCTGGCGGAGTTTACTGCGATCCAGAATCTCAAGGCTCCGCTTAGCGATCCGATGCTGTGGTCCTTCGCTGTTCCCTTCGCGACCGCGAGTCTCTTGATGACGCTGCTCGCGGACAGGCCGACCGCACTTTTTACCGGTGTTTTTTCGTCGTTCTTAGCGGGTTTCCTCGCGCCACGCGGTTTTGAATTTGCATTACTCGCGGCTCTGGTTTCGGCGGTTGCCGTGTACGGCATTGGGCGGTACCGGAGCCGTCAGACGGTGACGATCGCCGGTGGCCTGGTTGGCGGTGCGACGTCCGTTCTGGCCATCGCCCTGATATTTTTTACACAGCAGCCGATCATCCTCAATACTATCTTGCTGACGATCGCGTGCGGCCTGGCAAGCGGAATAATCACAGCGGGTGTCACCGCGGTATTGCTGCCGGTTTGCGAAACGGTGTTTGGCATTCTTACGGACGTAAAACTCCTTGAGCTCTCTAACGCCGATCTTCCGGCACTTGGCCAACTCGCTCTCCGAGCCCCTGGAACCAATCAGCATTCTCATGCCGTGGGCCAGCTTGCCGAAGAGGCCTGCAGGGTCGTTGGAGGTAATGGCCTGCTTGCGCGTATCGGAGCGCTATATCACGACATCGGGAAGACGGCGGCTCCAGAGCATTTTGTTGAGAACCAGCTCCGCAAGAACCCGCACGACCGCCTCAAGCCGACCCAAAGCGCAAAGATCATCATCAGCCATGTGACCTACGGGGTAAAGCTGGCAAAGGAATTGGGGCTGCCGTCACGGATAATTGATTTTATCCCCCAGCATCACGGCACCCGAACGCTGCATTACTTCCTGAAGAAGGCCCAAGCCGAGGCGCACGACTCGAGCGATATATCCGAGAATGATTTTCGCTATCCGGGCCCGAAACCGCAATTTCGTGAGGCTGCGATAATGATGATCGCTGACTCTTGCGAGGCGGCTGCCAGGTCGCTTGCCGAGCCCACGCCCGAGAATATAAGATTCATCGTTACCAAGATCATCGACGCTATCGTACAGGATGACCAGCTTGACGAATGCGACCTGACGCTCAGGGAACTCACGCAGATCCGTGAATCGATGATAAAGTCGCTTGTCGCTATTTATCATTCCCGCGTAGATTATCCGGGTTATGTTCCGCCGGCTTCGGGCCAGTATAGTATTGTGCCCGCCGAGAATGACAGCGAGGAGCGCGGCCTGATGAAATATCAGGATCCGGCAGATATTCCGATCAGCCCCGGGGGCGAGATCGAGGATGAGGCTATCGACCGCTCGCACGAGCCGCGCAAGGCCGATGCAAAGACGGCGGAATAGCACTTCCAAGATCGGCTGGATCGCTTTTATTATCAAATTTACTCTGGAAGGCGGTTTTGGCTTATGTTGGTTTATGTGATCGCATCCTTTCTGCTTCTGGTGCTTGGCTGGCCCGTCTTTTGGTGGCTGGTCACATTCGTTGTTACGAAAGGGAAGCGGCAGGCCGACTTTCTTAAGGGCACGGTCCCATCGGAGCCGCCCGACGGCTTTTATCGTGGCACCGCTTACCTGCTTGGCGGCGGTCCGGTTCCATGGCTTGGGAAGTCATTTGTAGCTTCGGACAACTTGGGCTTCAATAAGTTCACCCCTCCGGGAGCGGCTTTGTTAAAACTCCTGACCCCGTTCTATAGAGGCTTTCGAACGGACGAGAATGGCAACACCGAGGCCTATGATTTTAAGACGTATGTTACTGCGGGATTTCGCGATGAACGGATCGAGACGATAAAACTCGACTACGATTCGCCGGAGAATCCGTTCCTCATCAGGATAATTCTTGACGAGATCGTTGAGATCTCACCAAATGAATTCCTGGGCAAGGTGCACTTGAAGGTATTTCCGGGATACTATGCGACGATCGGATTTTTTGGCCTGACCAAGTAGGCGGAGTTGGATAGATAGAGATGTTAAAGCGTTACACGTTCTGGTTGACTGCGGCCGTGCTGTTTCAGATACTTACGGGCCTGTTCCATTCGCTCAGCCTGTTTCTGACCCCGGTACCACGGACCGATGTCGAGCGCCAACTTCTCGAACTTCTCACGACTTACAAGATGGATGCCGGAGCCGGATTTGCCCCGACGTATTATAATCTGATGACGGCGCTGAGCTCGTGTTTTACGTTCCTGTGTCTCTTTGCCGCACTTGTCAACGGCTATCTCCTGATAAAACACACCGAGCCGACGGTGATGCGCGGGATCATCGCGATAAATCTCGGAATATTCGGTTTTCTGTTCGTCGTGATGGCCTACTTCACGTTCCTGCCGCCGATCCTTTGCACCGGGCTGATCTTCGTAAACCTGCTTGCCGCGTTTATCGTAGTTCCAAAGATCGAGGCGGCCATTTAGATCCTAACCGAATTTTTCTTTAAGTTTGGCGTAGGTCATTGCAAGTGTTTCGGGAATGGTGCGGGTCTGGCCGATGGCGGTCATGAAGTTTACGTCCCCTATCCAGCGAGGAACCATATGCAAATGAACGTGGCCGTCGACCCCGGCACCGGCCGCCTTTCCAAGATTCAATCCAACATTGATGCCATCCGGGCGGTAGGTTTCGGAGATCGCTGCTTCAGCCGCTTTTGCAAGTTCCATCAGGTCGGCAGAGACGACTTTTTCCAGTTTGCTGAGACTGCCAAAATGGCTGTTCGGGACCACCATTAGATGACCCGATGCATAAGGATATATGTTGAGGACAACGAAGCAATGATCGCTTCGCGTGATGATGAACTTTTCCTCGTCCGAGCGAGGGTCATCAAGCAATGAGCAAAAAATGCAACCGCCTACACCACCGGGCTTATCTCCGGCAATGTAGGCGTATCGCCACGGGCTCCAAAGCACGTCCATTGCTAGCTCTGGTTGATAAGTTCCTTTAGTTCTTTGCCCGGCTTAAAATAGGCAACCCGTTTTGCCGGTATGTCGACAGCCTCGCCCGTTTTGGGATTGCGCCCCTTACGTGAGTTACGCTCACGGACACGGAAACTGCCGAAGCCGCGCAACTCGATCTTCTCGCCCTTGTTGAGCGTATTCGTTATGCTGTCAAAGATGATCTCGACCAACTGCTCGGCATCTTTCTTGGTCATGTCGGCTTCATTTGCCACTCGCTCTACCAGATCAGCTTTTGTCATTTCGTTCGTTGCTCCAAAAAGTTTGCCTGTTGTTACCCTTGGATAGAAGGCCAGCCGGCATTAGGCCGTTTTGGTCTCAGATTCCTCCGAAGCCGTTTCCTCCGCAGGAGCCTCTTCAACAACCGCCGCAGCGGCATCGTCCTGCTGAACCTCAGCGGCCGGAGCCTCTTCGTCTGCCACCACCGAAGCTTCCTCAACGGGAGTTCCCTGAAGGACGGGAGCTTCCTCAACAGGAGCTTCCTCAAGGACGGGAGCTTCCGCTGCTTCGGCTTCAGCCTTTGGTTCCTCGACAACTGACGCTTCGTTTTGCTCTTCCGATACTTCCTCGGTAACAGTCGGCTCAGGTACCGGAGCCTCCGAGGCGGGTTCTTCGCTCGTCGCCGCAGTTGTAGCTTCAGGCTCGGCCACGTCAGCCACGGCGGGCTCCTGTGCGGGAGCTTCGTCGGTGGGTACATTTTCTTCAACCGTAGCCGCAGACTCCGCCTTCGCGGCCTCGGCGGCTGCTTCCTTCTCAGCAAACTCCCTGGCCTTGGCCTCCTTTGCGGCCTGCTTTGCCCGTTTCTTTTCTTCCGGATCTTCAACCGGCTCCGGAGCCGCAGCCGAGTCGCCAAATTTGAGATTCGCCAGTTCGCCGAGCGAGGCCATACCACCCTTCGCTTCGGTCGAGTAGATCCTCGTATCGACGATCGGCTCGTCTTCTTTGCCTACGGCCCTGTGTGAAAGCCCGATCTTCTGGTCGACAGGTTCAATGCGGAGGATCTTGAAATCCATCTCCTGCCCGGGGGAAGCGAAGGATTCAGGCCTATCGACCCGTTCGTCGGAAAGCTCGGAGATATGGCAGAGTCCCTCGAGGCCTTCGCCAAGTTCGACGAAAACGCCAAAATTGGTAAAGCGTGAAACCTTACCGCGGACGACGTCGCCCGGACGATGAGTTGCGACAAATCCTTCCCAGGCGCTTGGCGTGAGATCCTTCATCGAGAGGGAAAGACGCTGCCCTCGCTTGTCGATGCTGGTGACGATCGCCTCGACCTCCTGATCCTTTTTCAAGACATCTTTCGGATGCTTGATCTTCTTTGCCCACGAGATGTCAGATACATGGACAAGCCCGTCGATACCTTCCTCGAGTTCGACAAAGGCTCCAAAATCTGTGATGTTTCGGACGCGGCCCGCGACCTTTGACCCGATTGGATACTTGATGTCAACCATGTCCCAGGGATTCTCCTGGAACTGCTTCATGCCGAGGCTGATACGTTTTTCGAGCGTATCAACACCCAGCACCTGAACTTCGACCTCCTGCCCCTTGTTGAAAAGGCGCTTCGGACTCTGCGATCGCCGCGACCAGGAGATCTCGGAAACGTGAACAAGGCCTTCGACGCCCGGCTCGAGTTCGACGAAGACACCGTATTCCGTAACCGACGACACTATTCCCTTGATCTTTGAATTGACCGGATACACCTCGACAACTGTGGACCATGGGTCGGGCTGCAGCTGCTTATAACCAAGAGAGATCTTCTCTTTTTCCCGATCCAGCTTAAGCACCTTGACCTGCAGCTGCTCGCCCACCTTGAAGAGGTCGCCGGGATGCTGGATGCGTCCCCATGACATATCGGTCACATGAAGAAGGCCGTCAATGCCGCCGATATCAACAAAGGCACCGTACTCAGTGAGGTTCTTGATCGTGCCGCCGACGATATAGCCTACTTCTATATTGGCGAGCGTGGCCGCCTTCTGTTCACTTACGGCAAGATCCGTGATGACCTTGCGCGAAAGGACGATATTGTTGCGGCGACGGCTGAACTTGATGATCTTGGCTTCGATGTCCTGGCCGATGTAGGTGTCAAGACCGCGTATCGGCCGAGAATCGATCTGTGATCCGGGTAGAAATGCTTCGATCCCGTTAAGGTCGACCTTCAATCCGCCTTTCGTTTTATCGACGACCCGTCCGGTGACGGGCGTTTCGGAATTGAACGCAGCCTCGATCTCGTCCCAAACCTTGCGGCCGACCGCATCGATGCGGGAAAGCTGGGGAGCTCCGTCCCCGGAATGGATGGTACGGATCGTGACTTCGACGTCGTCACCGACTTTTGCGAGCATCTCTCCGCCCGGGCCGGTGAACTCCTCGAGCGGAACGAACCCTTCGGATTTGTATCCAAAATCAACAAGAACGCCTCGATCCGTTATGCCGACAATTTTTCCTTCAACCAATTCGCCCTGATGGAATACGGTCTGTTCCTGTTCGAACTGTTCAAGGATGGCGCCGAAATCGATCTCGCCGGAAGCGGCTGTATCCTCGTCCTCCGCGGCTGCCGCCGGTGCAGTGCCAGCCGGCTGGGATAGGCTGGCGGGTTCGGCTGCCGGTTCTGCCGCGACGGGCTCCGGTGCAGGTGCAGCGGGGGCTTCCGACGCCAATTCGGGCGTTTCCTCGACGCTCTCGCCGGCTGCCTCTGGAGTCGGCGCGATCTCGGCGGTAATCTCGGTCGTTGCGCCAGCTTCTGCAGCGGCGGCGGCCATGGTCGATTCTGTTGTTTCTATCGCTGTTTTCTCAATCGATTCCGATCCTTCAGCGTCCTGGGTTAACTCGTTAGTCATTTACGCGTGTTCAATATCCTTACTTAAAGTCTTTGTTTTCAACATTTACCGCATTTCACCGGAACGACCAACAGGCAATCGCTTTGCTTTTTCTCGCAATCCCGTAAAGCAGATGCAAGGTCAACACAAAACAATTGCCGGTAATACCCGTCGGTCCGCTCAATGAGGTAATAGAAAAATCTACACGCGCATTGGCTCCCGTGTCAAGGCATTGGAGCCGAAAATCATTGAAAAATAAACAATTTGAGAGATTTGGCGATTGTGGGGTCAGCTGCGTTGGAGATACTCGGACACCGAACCCACGCCACTCATTTTCTCCATTTCTTCGCGCGAACTCGTCGTTGTGTTTTGGATGCCGGCGAGCCGCAGACGGAATTCGTCCGGATTAGTAGAGCCGCGAAGAGCCTCATCGAGGTTGATCAGCCCCGACTGGTAGAGATAGAACAATGATTGGTCGAAGGTTTGCATGCCGTACTGCGAAGTTCCGGCGGCGATCGCGTCCCGTATCGACGAGGTTTTGTCCTCGTGGAGGATATAGTCCCGGATGAGCGGCGTCGACCGTAGGACCTCGACGGCGGGGATCCGGCTATTGCCCTTAGCCGATTTCATTAGGCGCTGGGAAACCACCGCCTTTAGAAGTCCTGCCAACTGTATCCTGATCGATTTCTGCTGATACGGCGGAAATGCTGAAATAATGCGACTTAGTGTTTCCGGTGCATCTAACGTATGGAGCGTTGAAAGGACCAAATGGCCGGTTTCGGCCGCCACAAGGGCCGTTTCGATCGTCTCAAGGTCGCGCATTTCGCCGACGAGGATGACATCCGGATCCTGTCGAAGCGACCCACGAAGTGCCTCGGCAAAATTGCGTGTATCGACGTCAACTTCACGCTGCGTGATGAACGACTTCTTGTCCTTGTGGAGGAACTCGATCGGGTCCTCGATGGTCACGATGTGACAATTTCGGCTTTGATTTATGTGGTCGACAACGGCGGAAAGCGTCGTCGATTTACCTGAACCCGTCGTGCCCGTAACAAGGATCAGGCCACGGTTCTCCTCCGCGATCGTGCTCAGGATCGGCGGGAGGCCCAAGTCGCTGAAATTCTTAACCGTGTCGGAGATCACCCGAGCAACGATGCCGATCGAATTTCTTTGCTGAAAAATATTTACGCGAAATCTTCCAAGTCCCTGAACGCCGTAACCGATATCAACCTCGTAGGCTTCCTTAAAATGCTGCTTCTGCCGGTTCGACATCATCGAGAACGCCATCTCGAGTGTCTCATCCTGCGTCATCCGGTTCACGCCGGAAAGTGGCCGCAACTCGCCGGTAACACGAATAACGGGATACGAACCCGCCCGCAAATGCAGGTCGGAAGCGCCAAAGCTCATGGCCATTCGTAAAAGATCGTCGATTCGTGTTGCCATACCCTAAAGGGAGTTTGAACGGTAATGCTCAGATGGTGTCCGGACGAAAGGGCCGGATGTTCAAGACTCTTCAAAGTTTAGCGTCTATCGCTCGGCGAGGTCAATGTTTTTTTCAATGCGTTGGATCGGGTTGCCGCGTAGATTTTTCGGGGTATTCGACACGAATTCCCACTAGAAGTAGAATTAAGATGAATGGAGAATTCAGTCAGGCTGCACTCGGTTGACCCGCAGTACGCAATTCCCGGAGGCGAGATCTCTATCGCCTGCGAGGGTTTTCGCTACGATCCTGCGTTGGCTGACGGCGTTTACGTTGATGGGGTGCCGTGCCGCATCGTCGGAGCTTCGACGCGCCGGATTCTCGCCATAGTACCGGACGATGTTTGGGGAGCTGGATCCTCGAAGGGGAAAAACCAGATCTATCTTCAGAGCCTTGGGAATGTGAGCAACACGGCGGAGATCACGGCGGGCCGCAAACTGGCCGATGGGATGCACATCGTGGCCAATCCGGCGGTTGACCCCTCGGACGACGCCATAATATTGACCAGGTCCGGTTCGCGCGGACAGCATCTGCCCGCGACGCTTTTCCGACTCGACCCTGCTGGAAACATCGATGAATTTCCGCATTCCGTGCTGAATCCGACAGGCATCGCTTTTGATGCCGACGGAGATATGTTCGTATCGAATCGGGCCGAGGGCGATGTCTATTCGATCGACAGAAGCGGCTCGACATCCGTCTTTGCGAGCGGACTAGGCATTGTTACGGGCCTGGCGTTCGACCGACACGGCTGGCTATATGCGGGTGACCGTGCGGGGACGATATACCGTATCACGCCGAGCGGAGAAACCGAGACCTTTACGGTGATGGAGGCATCGGTTGCGGCCTATCACCTTGCTTTTGGCCCGGACGGCCGACTTTATATGACGGCACCGGGTCTTGCGAGCCACGATTCGGTACACGTCATCGATCACGAGGGTTTTGACGAAAAATACTTTCGAGGACTCGGCCGCCCGCAAGGTCTTGCATTCGACAAGGCCGGAAATCTGTATGTAGCCGCGTGTTTCAAAGGGCGACACGGAATTGTCAAAATAGGTCAGGGTGGCGCATCATGTGAGCATATTGTAGCGGGCAATGGCATTGTCGGCCTCTGTTTTACCCGCACGGGCGATATGATAGTCGCGACAGGCGACTGCGTTTATTCGCTTCCATGCGGTATCGAAGGAACCCTGCTTTAAATAGTTCATTGTAGATAGTCCAGAGATGTACAATAGCCTTGAGCAAAGAATCGAGAGGGCCTCATCAGGAGGTTGGACCGTGATGTGAAACTCTCCTCGTCGAATGGCCTAGATCGTTATGTGGTCGAAGGGCTTCGACGATCTTGTGACTCTCGAACCAGATCGAGGGTTACCGATTTGAAAAGAAAGGAGGATTACAGATGTTTACGGAAATGCCCAGAATTGCCGTCGGCGTTCTTGCTTCCTTGCTGATCGCGGCGGTGATCTCAACAGCCGGCGTCAGCGAACAGGCCTCAGGAAGGGCTGGGATCCGTATCCTGCCCAAACCGGAGGAAACCCCCGTCTTCACTGCATACCGCGGGATCTCTATCGGAGCCGCGGCGGACGATGTCCGGGCCAAACTTGGCAACCCGAAAGACAAATCGGATGCGATGGATCTTTACCTCTTCTCGGATCACGAATCGGCCCAGTTCTTCTACACTGAAAAGGTTGTTTCCGCGATAATGGTAACGTTCTCGGGCGACCTAAAGCTGGCCCCGACAACGAAGACCGTCTTTGGAGAGGACGTTGCTGCGAAACCTGATGGCGGCGTGTTCAAAATGGCCAGATACCCGAAGGCGGGCTTCTGGATATCGTATAACCGAACTGCGGGAGACGACGCCATCGTCAGCATCGCAATGCAGAAGATCTGAGGCCCGGATTAGCCTGGAATGACATTCGACCGTGGCTGAGACCGGCGCGGTTTGTTCGGAGTCTGTTAATCAATTAGAATTCTCAAAACCGGCCTGATTTCAAGATCGAATTGAAACCTATGACTACCATTGGTATTCCGAAAGAGATACATCCGGGCGAGAAGCGCGTCGCCGCTACCCCGCAAACTGTTATTAAACTGAAAAAGCTCGGATTCGACGTAATTGTTGAGTCGCATGCCGGCCACGGCATCAATACCATCGACAGCGAGTACCGCGAAGCCGGCGCGACCGTGATCGACGACACGAAGGAGTTCTGGGCTGCGTCGGATGTTGTGATGAAGGTGCGCCCGCCGGAACAGAACCAGGATCTCGGGGTTCACGAAGCCGACCTGATGAAGGAGGGGGCGACTCTGATCGGCTTTATCTGGCCGGCACAGAATAAGGAACTGCTCGACCGGCTGGCAAAGCGAAAAGCGACCGTCTTTGGAATGGATTGCGTTCCGCGCATCACGAGGGCTCAAAAGATGGATACGCTATCGGCGATGGCAAACATTGCGGGCTATCGCGCGGTGATCGAGGCGGCAAATCATTTTCCACGATTTTTTACGGGGCAGATAACCGCCGCGGGAAAGATCGATCCGGCCAAGGTGCTCGTTATTGGTGCGGGCGTCGCCGGATTGTCCGCGATCGGTGCGGCGAAGGGCTTGGGTGCGATCGTTCGGGCATTCGACCCGCGCTCGGCCACGAAAGACCAGGTCGCTTCGATGGGCGCCGAGTTTCTCGAACTCGACATAAAGGAAGAAGGCGAGGGAAAAGGCGGCTACGCCAAGCAGATGTCCGACGAGTTTCTGAAGGCGGAGATGGCATTGTTTGCCGCTCAGGCGATGCAGGTCGATATCATCGTGACGACAGCCCTGATACCGGGCAAACCCGCGCCGAAGCTGATAACGACCGGCATGGTCGAATCGATGAAACCCGGCTCGGTCATCGTCGATCTTGCCGCCGAACAAGGCGGCAACTGCGCTCTGACGGAACCCGGCAAGGTGGTCAGTCATAAGGGCGTTACGATCATCGGCTACACTGACCTGCCGTCGCGAATGGCGTCGATGTCCAGCCAACTCTACGGCGCCTGCATAGTCGCACTGCTCAATGATCTTGTGGGAACGCAGACGCCCTCGTCCGTAACGAGTGCGAAGCACGAAGAAAACCCCTCGCCGCAGGAACCGGCGATCGCGGACGAGAGCGTCCGCGTTCCGACCTTGCATGTCGATCTCGACGACGAGGTCGTTCGCGGGGCGATCGTTCTTCACGACGGCAAAATGATGTGGCCGCCGCCGGTCAAGGAAACGCCCGCCGCACCACCGCCGCCCGAACCGGGCGTGCCGACGAAGAGCAGTGCAGCGGTCGCCGCAGCCGCTCCGAAAGCCGCCGGTCACGGCCACGACGCGGGCACCGGCGTCAGCCCTTGGCTGCTCGCCGTCGTCGGCCTGGTCATGCTCGGCTTGGCATTTATCGTTCCGGAGAAACCAAAAACGCCGGGCGGCGACTTCCTCGGCCACCTGACGGTGTTCATCCTCGCGATCTTCATCGGTTTTCAGGTCGTCTGGAACGTAAAACCGGCTTTGCATACACCGTTGATGTCCGTCACCAACGCGATCAGCGGCATCATCCTCGTCGGCGGCATGCTCCAGCTAACCGGCGACCTATTCGCGGGCGGCACCAGAAGCCTAAGTTCGTTAAACCTGACCGTCATCCTCGGCGCCATCGCCGTCCTCATTGCCGCCATCAACATCGCCGGCGGATTTCTGGTGACGAACCGAATGTTGGGGATGTTTAGGAAGTAGAAACGATGAGTGAAACTGTCTTCAAACAGGTTAATTACGATCTCAATTCGCTCGTCAAATATATAGAATTGGGAGAAATCGGCTTACCTGATATCCAACGTCCGTTTGTTTGGAAGAATGCAAAGGTCAGGGATTTGTTCGATTCGATGTATCGGGGATATCCGGTCGGCTACCTGTTATTCTGGCAAAACGCGGTTTCGGATGATTCACGGGTAATCGGAACCGACAATAAACAAAAACCTTCACGACTGCTGATAGTTGATGGTCAGCAACGTCTCACCTCTCTCTACGCTGTCATTAAGCGGATTCCTGTTATCCGTGACAATTACAGCAGCGAGATGATAAGCATTGCATTCAATCCGCTGGACGGTTCTTTTCAAGTCGCCGACGCCGCGATACGTCGCGATAAGGCATATATTCCCGACATATCGATCCTGTGGAGTGGTGATACTAAAATTACGAAGATCATACGAGATTATGTTGAAGGTGTTCGGTCAACGAAAGAAATTGACGAGGAACAGGAATCGGTAATCGAGGACGCGATCCTAAAACTTCAAGGCTTACTGACGTATCCATTCACCGCATTGGAGTTGTCGGCCGGCATAACCGAGGAAGATGTCGCAGACGTATTCGTTCGGATTAATAGCAAAGGTACGCCTTTGAATCAGGCTGACTTTATCCTGACCCTAATGTCCGTGTTTTGGGACGAGGGACGAATGCAGTTGGAAGAGTTCTGTCGTGACTCGAGAGTTCCCACGCCGAACGCTGTCTCACCGTTCAACTATTTCATCGAACCCGATCCAGACCAATTGTTGCGCGTTGGCGTCGGTGTGGGCTTTAAGCGCGCACGTCTTAGAAACGTATATTCCCTTCTTCGGGGCAAGGATCTCGACTCCGAGCAATTTAGCGACGACCGCCGCATCAGGCAATTTGAAATCCTAAAAGCTGCTCAGGAACGCGTCGTAAATGTTCAATACTGGCAAGATTTTATGCACTGCTTGAGGACGGCTGGCTATCGTAGCTCTGCTCAAATCAGCTCCCAGAGCAATGTGATCTTCTCCTACATACTTTATCTGATCGGACGAACAGAATACCGCGTAGAAGAATACAGCCTACGAAAGGTAATTGCCCGTTGGTTTTTCATGTCGGGAATGACCGGACGCTTCACGAGTTCCCCTGAATCGAAAATGGAGTTTGATCTCGCGAGATTCCGGGATGTCAATGATGCCGATGGATTTGTAGCAGTCCTCGAAGATGCGTGCGACTTAGCTCTTACGGAGGATTACTGGAACATTGCGTTACCTAATGACTTAGCCACATCCTCTCCATTGAGTCCTTCGCTTTCCGCCTACAATGCTTCTCTTGTCCTTTTAGGTGCTCCCGTTCTTTTCTCAAATATGAAGGTCTCGGAACTCTTGGACCCAGTCGGTCAAGGTGTTAGGAGTTCGGTCGAGCGCCATCATCTATTTCCTAAGGGCTACTTGGCGTCAATTGGAATCACGGATCGGCGCGAAACAAACCAGATTGCCAACTATGCGTACGTCGAATGGGGAGATAACACGAGAATCAATAATCGCGCGCCCGGCGAGTACGTCCCGGAGCTAGAGGAGCGATTTGGCGCGAAAGAATTGGCCGTGATGCAGGAAATGCATGCGCTACCTGACGGCTGGACTCACCTTCCGTACAAGGACTTCCTCCAACGCCGACGAGAACTGATGGCTCAAATAATCCGTCGCGGCTATGAAACCCTCGTGAAAGGGCGTGTTCATGAACCGACGGAATTGCGAAAGAGTATTTACGATTACGTGGTCGATGGCGAATCGCACGAAGTTGAGTTCAAATCGACATTGCGAACAAATCTACATACGAGTAGCCGCGACCCAAGGATGGAACATGCCGTTCTAAAGACCATTGCTGGATTTCTAAATACGAATGGCGGTGTGCTCACTATCGGCGTTACTGACGATGGAGTTCCGGTCGGCATTGAAACGGATGGCTTTGAAAATGAGGATAAGATGAGCCTGCATCTCGTAAACCTCGTAAAGGATCGAATGGGGGCGACAGTTATGCAGTTTCTACACCTTCGTTACGAAGATTTTGAAGGTAGTCGTGTGCTCGTTGTTGAAGCAACAAAGGCACGTGCGCCGATTTTCGTGAAGGATTCAAACGTCGAAAAATTCTATATCCGGACAGGCCCATCAACAACGGAATTGTCCGCGAGCCAAACCCAAGACTTTATTCGGCAGCGGTTCCCGAACAGTTAATGCAACAATCCCTTATCACAATCGCCTACATCGCCGCGAGTGCGTTGTTTATCCTGAGCCTTGGCGGGTTGTCGCAGCAGGAGACGGCGCGGCGGGGGAATGTTTATGGGATC
>JAJTWY010000017.1 GCA_021463165.1 Pyrinomonadaceae bacterium
ATGGAGATCGAACTGATCGCCCCGATCGCGATGGAGAAAGGACTGCGATTCGCTATCCGTGAAGGCGGACGCACGGTCGGAGCGGGAACGGTTTCGGAAGTAGTTGAATAGGGAAGTAGTTGTCAGCGGTCGGTTGTCAGCCGTCAGACAAGATCTGAATCTAACAACCGGCAATCGACAACCGACAACTGAGGTAATATGCCAAGAGATAACATTATTTTGCAGTGCACCGAGTGCAAAGAGCGGAATTACGTGACGACGAAGAACAAGAAGAACACGCCGAACCGGCTTGAGTTCAAGAAGTTCTGCCGTCGCTGCCGCTGCCACAGGCTGCACAGAGAGAATAAATAGTGATGAATATCGAATGCAGAAGGAAGAAGGTAAGTTCGTCATTCTGCATTCTGAAACCATCGGTTGGTCAAAGGGGTATGGTGTCAATGGTTAGCATGGAGGTCTCCAAAACCTTAGGTCCGGGTTCGAGTCCTGGTACCCCTGCCAGTTACGCATTTTAGGAGAGAGAGAACGGTGTCAGAAGCAGTTGAAGGGAAGCAAAAGGAAAGTATCGGCGAGTTCATTAAGAAAACGCGTTCCGAGCTCGATAAGACCACTTTCCCGTCGTCGGATGACGTTAAGAATACGACGATCATCGTGATCATCAATGTCTTCTTCTTCGCGGCATACCTGTTCTTGATCGATCAGGGCTGGGTTTATGTGATCCAGGGCCTGACCTGGTTGATCAACAAGATCGCCGGAGTCTAGGGATTTCACGATGAAGCAGTGGTACTTTATCCACACCTACTCGGGTCACGAGAACAAGGTGGTAGAGAGTCTTAATGCTCGCATACGCGATATGGAGCTGGCGGACCAGATCACAGAAGTTCTTTTGCCCAAAGAAAAGGTCGTCGAGATGCGCGGGAACAAAGAATATGTTTCTGAGCGGATGTTCTATCCCGGCTACGTACTGGTCGAGATCGAATGTGACGAAAAGGGGAAGATCCCCGACAACGTGTTTCACGCTATCAAGGCGACGCCGAAGGTGACGGGGTTTCTGGGTGGAAAGCAGCCGACACCGCTTACACAGGCAGAGGTCGATCAGATCATCAGTAATATCGAGGTTGCGACTGAAAAGCCGAAACCGAAGTTTACATACGATGTGGGCGAGGTCGTCAGGATCAAATCAGGGCCATTCGCCAGCTTTACGGGCAAGGTCGAGGAAGTTAACGAAGATAAGTCGACTCTTAAGGTTTCGATCACGATCTTTGGCCGCTCGACGCCGTACGAATTGAGTTACCTCGAGGTCGAGAAAGTGACCTTCGCGGAAGAAGAATAGAAGAGGACATTCCCTGAAGTTTTAGGGATCGTTAATCGAAAAAGAAGATGGCAAAGAAGATAGAAGGTTATATTAAGCTGCAGATCCCGGCCGGTAAGGCCAACCCTGCGCCGCCGATCGGCCCGGCTTTGGGTCAGCACGGCGTTAACATCATGGAATTCTGCAAGGCGTTCAATGCCAAGACGCAGAATGACGATCCGGATATGAAGATCCCGGTCGTGATCACGGTTTATGCCGACCGTTCGTTTACGTTTGAAACGAAAACGCCGCCGGCGGCCGATCTTTTGAGGAAGGCGACGGGAATCGCAAAAGGTTCGGGCAAACCAAACCGCGAGAAATCGGGAACCGTTACGCGAGCTCAGATCGAAGAGATCGCAAAGAAAAAGATGACGGACCTCAACACGTCCAACCTCGAAGCCGCGATGCGGACCATCGAGGGTACTGCCCGTAGCATGGGCCTTACTGTTGAGGGTTAGGATTGGTCATATAGGGCATCGTCCTATATGTCTCATAAGGGAGAACGCAAAGCCGTTCGTTAATACCTGGAGGTAAAATGAAAAGAGGCAAGAAGTACCGTGCCGCGCTCGAAAAGATCGAGGCCGGTAAGAAACACACCCTTGACGAAGCGATCAATAAGTTGAAAGAGATCGCCTTCGCGAAATTCGACGAAACAGTAGAACTGACGATGTGGCTCGGCGTTGACCCGCGTAAAGCGGATCAGCTCGTGCGCGGCACCATCGTGCTTCCGCATGGGCTCGGCGGAGCGACCAAAAAGGTCGTTGTCATCGCCCAGGGCGACAAGATCCGCGAGGCTCAGGAAGCCGGTGCGGACGAAGCCGGCGCCGACGAGATCCTCGATCGCATCAAAGGCGGTTGGCTCGACTTCGACGCCCTGATCGCGACGCCGGATATGATGGGCAAGGTCGGTCAGCTCGGTAAAGTTCTCGGCCCGCGTGGTTTGATGCCCAATCCGAAAACCGGCACGGTGACGATGGACGTGAAAACGGCTATCGAAGAGACCAAGGCCGGTAAGGTCGAATATCGTGTCGACAAGACCGGCGTGATACATTCCCCTGTCGGCAAGATCTCGTTCGACACCGCCAAGCTGGAGGAAAACACTCGCGTTCTGATCGGCGCGGTCATCAAGGCAAAACCAACAACCGCGAAAGGTCGTTATCTCAAAAAGATCAATCTGGCGGCAACGATGAGCCCGGGCGTTCTGCTCGATGAATTGGCATACGTCTAAGTGAGGAGTGTCAGCAGCCCGCACACAGGGGCTGATCAAGAAAATGAAATCAAGAGAAACCAAAGCAAATGATCTGGCCGCACTCACTGCTTCATTGCAGAATTCCACGTCCGCAATGGTCGTCAGCTTCAAAGGCCTGACGGTCAGCAAGGACCAGGAGTTTCGCAACAGCCTGCGTGAGGTCGGTGCAAAATATCAAGTCGTCAAGAATACGCTCGCGCGTATCGCAGTAAAGGGTACGCAGTTCGAGGATGCGACTGAGTATTTTAAGGGCGTTACCGCAATTGCGTGGACCGACGGCGACCCGGTTGTCCTTTCGAAAGCAGTTTCGAAATTCATGAAGGACAACGCCAATATTTACACATTCAAGACAGGCGTTGTTGACGGTAAGTTGGTCGATCTCGCCCAGCTCGCGACCATCGCGAGCCTTCCGTCGAAGGAAGAGCTTATTTCGAAACTCCTGTTTGTCCTGAATGCTCAGGCGCAGCGGATCGTTACGGTCATTAATGCAGTTCCGCGTGATCTCGCGGTCGTGATCAAACAGATCGGCGAACAGGAAGGCCGGGCAGCGGGATCGCCGGCACCGGCGGCCGAAACGGCTCCGGCGGATGACGCCGCAACTTCGGAAGAAGCGGCGCCGACGGCGGAAGAGCCTGCGGCAGATGTCCAAGCGGCGGCGGAAGACGCTCCTCCGGCGGAAGCAGAACCGGTACCTGCCGAGGAGTCTCCGGAGGCTGAAGAAGAAACGCCTGCGGAATAAAAGAGTTTTGATCCGCATCGTTCGAGGGCAAAATTGCTTCGATGATGTGGTATCAACGGATTTGAAATTTCGAATTTCAAATTTGAGATAGGCGGAAGAAGACTTCCGCCAACGAGCCGTACTCAAGGAAAAACGGGCCATGTGATTTGTCAGGTCACGAAAGGCTTCGGACAAGATGGGAATGGAGATGCAGACCGTTCCGATCTCGTCCCTGGGTTCTAGCGGCGGACGAGGCGAATGACGAACGCTGAATATCGAACGATGAATTCATGCATTCCTCAGTCGCCGGTAACGAACGATGGAAGTATGCGAGTTTGATCGATCTTTGTGCATCCATCATTCATCATTAATAGAGAACCCTAAACAGGAGATAGGAAAAAATCATGGCAATTACAAAAGCTGATGTTGTTGAGTATTTGAAAGGTATGACGCTTCTGGAGGCGTCGGAATTGGTCAAGGAGCTCGAAGAAGTGTTCGGAGTCTCTGCTGCTGCCGCAGCCGCCCCGGTAATGGTTGCTGCCGCAGGAGCCGGTGCCGGTGATGGTGGTGCAGGTGCTGCCGAAGAGAAGGATTCGTATGATGTCGTTCTCGCCTCGGCAGGCGGTAATAAGATCGCGGTCATCAAGGTCGTTCGCGAGATCGTTGCAGGCCTTGGCCTCAAGGAAGCCAAGGATCTCGTCGATGCTGCTCCGAAAGCTCTGAAGGAAGGCGTTTCGAAGGCTGAGGCCGATGATATCGCGGCCAAGCTCAAGGAAGCGGGAGCGACCGTCGAGGTCAAATAGGACCTCGGCTTTGCCGAATAACCTCGATGCGGAGGAGTTGGGCTGTCCCGTCTTCTCCGCATTCGGGAACGGTTCGCAGCAGGTTAGCGTAAATTTTTGTTGTAATAGCAATAGCCTGCTGTTATACTATTTGGTTCACAGACTCTTGCTCGGTTTGAGCCTGTGGCGTTCGGTTGGTCAATATTGAGGATCGATCTGGTCCGTGTTGCCGGCCGGTGGTTTTGGACGCGGTTTTTGGCCGTAAGTAAATTGGAGAGTTGGTGTCCCTTTTCGGCACGCTCGGAAAACCAAAATAACAGTATTTACTGCTGATAAGCGGTCTGGGTAAACTTTACCCTCGACCGCATTTGCCGTCTTTGTTTGAAAAGTTTTAAGGGAGCCTTGCTAAGGTGCATCGTATCAGCAACCCTCCCAAAAATCAACGTCTTTTTTGTCAACCCGCGATTAATTATATGATCAACAATCCTCTACAAAGCAGTGCAACCGGACTAGGCCGCCGTACGAGCCAGTCGCCGGAGCGCGTGGATTTCTCAAAGATCTACACATCCGCGCAGATCCCTAACCTTATCGAGGTGCAGCGCGAGTCCTATAACCGATTTCTGCAGATGGACCTGATCCCCGAGGAGCGGGACTATATCGGCCTCCAGTCGGTGTTCTCGTCGATCTTTCCGGTTTCTGATTTTCGCGAGACGGCAACGCTCGAATATGTTGCGTATCAGATCGGTAACTGGCAGTGCAAATGCGGGAATCTCGAAGGCCTCGAGCATCTGCGTGCGAATTGTAAGAACTGCTCGGCCAAGATCAAGGTTGACCCGTTCAACCCGGCCGAGGTGCTTTGTAATAATTGCGGCACCTTCAACGCTGTTCGCCCAAACCTTTGCAACAACTGCGGCGAGCCCGTCGGCCTTAAGCACAAGCACGATCAGCAGGAATGCCAGGAGAGGGGAATGTCGTACAGCGTTCCGCTCAAGGTAAAGATCCGTCTGACGGTGTTCGACAAGGATCCGGACACCGGCGTGTCGACGATCCGTGACATCAAGGAAGAGGATGTTTTCTTTGGCGAGATCCCGCTGATGACGGATAACGGTACGTTCATTATCAACGGGACCGAGCGCGTTATCGTTTCGCAGCTGCACCGTTCACCGGGCGTGTTTTTCAAGGGCGAACGTGACGAGTACCTGGCGAAGATCATTCCTTACCGGGGCTCGTGGGTCGAGTTCGAGTACGACCAGAAGGGCATCCTTCATGCACGGCTTGGCAAGCGAAAGATCATCGCGACGGTCTTTCTGCGGGCGCTCGGCCTGTGGCTGAATCCGCAGATCGACATGAAAACGGTCTCGGACAGCATCCTCGAAGAAGTGGTCAAGAATGCCGAGTACACCAACGCTCAGATCCTCAAGCTCTTCTATGTCACCGATGAAGTGACGATCGACAAGGGCAAGCTCTTCATGGCCGTAAAGCCGGAAGGCGAAACCCACCTTGTCGGGATCCGGGCCGACGAGGATATCAAGGACAAGAAGGAAGACGTTACCCGCAAGGGCAAAAAGGTCACTAAGTCAGCGCTTGCGGATCTTCGTCGGATGGGCCGCGAACGAGTTGAGGTTGTGGCGGCTGATCTTGAGGGAGCCTATGCCCTGGACGACATCGTCAATACCGAGACCGGCGAAGTTATCGTCGAGGCCAATTCTGAGATCGTTGCAGGTAAACTGCAGCAGATCATCGAAGAGGGCGTTACAAACCTGACGGTTTTCTTCCCGACGCGGGACATGATCGGCGACATTATTTCCGCGACCATCAAGAAGGATGTGATCTCGAAGCCGGTCGATGCGCTGCTTGAGATCTACCGTAAGATGCGTCCGGGCGACCCGCCGACTGTTCCGACAGCGTATCGTCTGCTTGAAGGAATGTTCTTCGACACCCGCCGCTTCGATCTATCGCGAGTTGGCCGCCTGAAGTTCAACATCAAAATGGGCCGGCCCGAGCGCGATCGTATCACCGACCCGCTGCTCCAGGCCGGCGACTTCATCGACGTCGTTAGCTACCTCCTCAAGATGAAGAAGGAAGGCGAGCATTTTACTCAGGACGATATTGACCATCTCGGTAACCGTCGCGTTCGCGCCGTAGGTGAGCTGCTCGAGAATCAGTTCCGTATCGGCCTCGAACGAATGGAAAGGGCGATAAAGGAGAAGATGTCCATTCAGCAGGATATGTTCACCACGATGCCGCGCGACCTCGTAAACGCGAAGCCGGTGACGGCCGCTGTTCGAGAGTTTTTCGGTTCGTCGCAGCTTTCACAGTTCATGGACCAGACGAATCCGCTGTCCGAGATCACGCACAAGCGTCGTCTGTCGGCACTTGGGCCGGGCGGCCTTTCGCGTGAACGTGCCGGATTCGAGGTGCGAGACGTTCACCCGACCCACTACGGACGCATCTGTCCGATCGAGACGCCTGAAGGCCCGAACATCGGTCTGATCTCGTCGTTGTCGTGTTTCGCTCGCATAAATGAATTCGGTTTTATCGAATCGCCCTACCGACGGGTCGTCGATGGTCGTGTGGTCGAATACGTCAAGGTCCATAATGGCGGCGATACGCCGTTCAAACCGAACGAGCACGTGCCGCTGGAGGATGTCGAGGCCGCCAACAAGAAGCTTAAGAAGGACCAGAAGCCTGCGGAATTCGAGCCATGGCCGTTCTATCTAACGGCCTGGGAAGAGGACAAATGGATCATCGGTCAGGCGAATCTCGAGTTGGACGACAAGGGTTATTTTGTCAATGAGCGAAACGCGGCGCGCCAGAAGGGTGAATTTATCACCGCTGACCGTATGCACATCCAGTACATGGACGTTTCGCCGAAGCAGCTTGTTTCAGTGGCCGCTTCGCTGATCCCCTTCCTTGAGAACGACGACGCCAACCGTGCTCTGATGGGTTCGAACATGCAGCGTCAGTCGGTCCCGCTCCTCCGTGCCGATTCGCCCTATGTAGGTACCGGTATGGAGAAGGTCGCAGCTCGCGACTCGGGCGCTGTCGTCATCGCAAAACGCGACGGTGTCGTCGATTTTGTGGACAGCGAACGCATTATCGTCAAGGCCGATCATCAGGTCGACGGAACGATCTCGCGTGAGGTGACGGCGGACATCTATTCCCTGGTCAAGTTCAAGCGTTCAAATCAGAATACCTGTATCAACCAGCGTCCGATAGTCGAGGTCGGCGAACGTGTTCGCAAGGGTATGGTCATCGCCGACGGGCCATGTACCGACCGCGGCGAGCTGGCGTTGGGGCGTAATGTTCTGGTGGCCTTCATGCCGTGGCGCGGATACAATTTCGAGGACGCGATCCTCGTCAGCGAGCGGCTCGTCAAGGATGACTACTATACGTCGATCCACATTGAGGAACTCGAGATCGAGGCCCGCGACACAAAGCTCGGGCCCGAAGAGATCACCCGCGACATTCCGAACATCGGTGAGAATATGCTCCGCGACCTCGACGAGAGCGGCATTATTCGCATCGGTGCTCAGGTAAAGCCGGGCTCGGTGCTCGTCGGCAAGGTGACGCCGAAGGGCGAAACGCAGCTTACGGCGGAAGAGAAACTCCTCCGGGCCATCTTCGGCGAGAAGGCCGGCGATGTTAAGGATGCGTCGCTTACATGCCCTCCGGGCATTGACGGAACGGTGGTTGACGTTCAGATCTTCACTCGTAAGGGACAGGATAAGGATGAGCGCAGCCTAGACATTGAGGGAATGGAGGAAGAGGGCTTCCACCGTGACCTCGATGACGAGATCCGTATTCTTCAGGAACAGCGCGACGAGCGTATATACGAGCTTTTCGAAGGCCGCAAGCTGACCAAGGACCTCGTTGACGGCAAGGACGTCCTTCTCAAGAAGGGCGAGACCCTTACTCGCGAGGTGCTCAAGGACATCGACACGAAGTTCTTACGCAAAGCCGAGGTTGCGGCGGGTTCGATCGATATCGCCGGTGAGGTAAAGGAATACGAACAGCGGACCGAGCGCCAGATCAATATTCTCCGCGACATCTACGACGAGAAGATCACCAAACTAAAGCAGGGCGACGAACTGCCGCCGGGCGTGATCAAGATGGTCAAGGTCTTCGTCGCGATGAAGCGTAAGCTCAGCGTCGGCGACAAGATGGCCGGCCGCCACGGCAACAAGGGCGTCATCGCCCGCATTCTTCCCGAGGAAGATATGCCGTACCTTCCGGACGGAACCCCGGTCGAGATCGTTCTGAATCCGCTCGGTGTGCCTTCGCGTATGAACGTCGGCCAGATCCTCGAGACGCATCTCGGCTGGGCTGCGCGCGTTCTCGGCCTGCATTTCGCGACGCCGGTATTCGACGGTGCGAGCGAGGAAGAGATCAAGGAATTCATCGGAAAAGCGAACGCCAGATACGACGAGCTCGGCTTGCCGCCATCGGTTGGCCCGTCGGGCAAGACACGCCTTTATGACGGTTTGACGGGCGAGCAGTTCGAGCAGAAGGTGACCGTTGGTTACATCTACATGCTGAAACTCTCGCACCTGGTTGACGATAAGATCCACGCACGCTCGATCGGCCCATACTCGCTGATCACACAGCAGCCATTGGGTGGTAAGGCTCAATTCGGCGGACAGCGTTTTGGAGAGATGGAGGTCTGGGCACTCGAAGCCTATGGTGCGGCTCATATCCTTCAGGAGCTACTTACGTGCAAGTCGGATGACGTAGCGGGTCGCTCGAAGATCTACGAGACGATCGTCAAGGGAGTATCGAATTTCGAACCGGGCATTCCGGAATCCTTCAACGTTCTCGTCCGCGAGCTGCAGTCGCTATGCCTCGATGTCGAGCTGATTCAGGAAGAGGATATCGATCCCGAAGAGGTCATTGCCGGCGTCGATGCTCTGGTGGGAGTTGACTAAACGAACCGCGAGGCGGCCCGCGTAAAGTTTTTTGAAATTTCGTGGGACACGCGGTCTAAACCACGTAGCTGCAATAAGATAGGTGTCCCAGGACATGGGTGGGACACTCGTGGGACAGGTGGGACAGGTAAGGCATTTATTGGAGACATATGTTTCGATTTAATCAAGATAGCAAAACGCAGTTAACGACAAACTACGAAGCGATCCGCATCTCGCTCGCTTCGCCGGAAAAGATCCGTGAGTGGTCGCACGGCGAGGTAACGAAGCCCGAGACGATAAACTATCGCACGTTCAAACCTGAGCGTGACGGGTTATTTTGTGCGCGGATCTTCGGCCCTGTGTCGGACTGGGAATGTCTCTGCGGAAAATACAAGCGGATGAAGCACCGCGGGGTTATCTGCGACAAGTGCGGTGTCGAGGTCACTCAGTCGAAGGTGCGGCGTGAGCGTCTCGGACATATCAATCTTGCCAGCCCTTGCTCGCACGTTTGGTTCTTTAAGGGCTTGCCGTCGCGAATCGGCCATTTGCTCGACATCACCCTTCGCGATCTCGAAAAGATACTCTATTTCGAAACGTATATCGTCGTGGACGAAGGTGATGTTCCTGATCTGAAGCAGAAAGATCTGCTTTCGGATGAACGGTATCGGGAACTGATGCGCGATTATCCGAACCAGTTCGTCGCCAAAATGGGTGCTGAGGCGATCAAGGACCTGTTGGCTCAGATCGACGTTCAGGAGCTGGTAGATGAACTTCGCATCAAGATGCGAGAGGAAACGTCTCAACAGAAGAAGCTGAAGTATTCGAAGCGTCTGAAGGTGTCTAACTCATTCCTCCGCTCGGGCAACAACCCGCAATGGATGATACTCGATGTTATTCCGGTCATTCCGCCGGAACTTCGCCCGCTGGTGCCGCTCGATGGCGGACGCTTTGCGACGTCGGACCTGAATGATCTATACCGACGAGTTATCAACCGCAATAATCGTCTTAAAAAGCTCATAGAGCTGCGTGCACCGGAAGTCATCGTTCGTAATGAAAAACGTATGCTTCAGGAAGCGGTCGATGCCCTCTTCGATAACGGCCGTCGCGGCCGCGTGCTTCGCGGTGCGAACAACCGCCCGCTCAAGTCGCTCTCAGGAACGCTCAAAGGCAAGCAGGGCCGCTTTCGTCAGAACCTTCTCGGAAAGCGTGTTGACTATTCGGGCCGTTCGGTTATCGTCGTCGGGCCGGAGCTCAAGCTGCACCAGTGCGGCTTGCCGAAAAAGATGGCCCTCGAGCTTTTCAAGCCGTTCATCTACAACAAGCTCGAACGTGACCAGCACGCTGCTACCATAAAACAAGCCCGGGAAATGGTCGAACGTCAGGAGCCGATCGTTTGGGATATTCTCGAAGACGTGATCCGCGAGCATCCGGTTCTTCTGAACCGGGCCCCGACGCTTCACCGTCTTGGAATTCAGGCTTTTGAGCCGGTACTTGTCGAAGGAAAGGCGATCAAGATCCACCCGCTTGTTTGCTCGGCCTTTAACGCCGACTTCGACGGCGATCAGATGGCTGTGCATATTCCCCTCTCGGCCGAGGCTCAGATCGAGGCAAACGTGTTGATGCTGGCGTCGAACAATCTGCTTTCGCCGGCCTCAGGACAGCCGATCGCCGTTCCTTCGCAGGACATCGTTCTCGGCTGCTATTATCTGACCCTTGCACGCGAGGAAATGAAGGGTGAGGGTAAAGCTTTCGCTTCGATCGATGAGGTTCTGATGGCTCTCGATGCCGGCGTGGTCGAGACGCAGTCGAAGATCAAACTGCGCTGGAAAGGAGACCTGATCGATCTGACGCTCGAGCATAACTCGCAGGACGTGATGCGGGCGACAACTCGCGAGAATGTGGACGTGGTTTTGGACACGACGGTTGGGCGTGCGATCTTCAATGAACGCCTTACGCGTGACGGCCTGCCGTATGTTAACGGTGTGCTTAAGAAGAAGGGCTTGCAGTCGCTCGTTACTTTCTGCCACCTTCGTCTCGGGCACGAGCCCACCGTGGCGCTGCTCGACGACCTCAAGACGATGGGATTCCTTTATGCTACGCGGGCAGGCGTCTCTATCGGCATCGACGACATGGTCACGCCCGCGTCGAAGAAGGGAATCATCGACAAGGCGCTGAAGGAAGTCGAAAAACTTCGCAAGCAGTATGAAGACGCGACGATGACCGATCTCGAGCGTACCAACAAGGTAACGGCTATTTGGTCTGACGTTACCGATCACGTCGCCAAGGAAATGTTCGTGGCGATGAACAAACGTGAGAAAGAGCGAAAGGAACTGAATCCGATCCTCGTCATGGCCGATTCCGGTGCTCGAGGTTCCGAGGCCCAGATCCGTCAGCTCGCCGGAATGCGCGGCCTCATGGCCAAGCCATCGGGCGAGATCATCGAGAATCCGATCCTCGCAAATTTCCGTGAAGGCCTCGACGTTTTGCAGTACTTCATCTCGACTCACGGTGCTCGGAAGGGCCTCGCGGATACTGCCCTCAAGACGGCGGACTCGGGTTACCTTACTCGTCGCCTCGTCGACGTCGCTCAGGATGTGATCGTTTCCGAGGAAGATTGCGGCACGCTTAAGGGCGTCTGGGCCGAGGCGATCATCCGGAACGGTGAAGAGGTCGAGTCACTTCGCGACCGCATCGTTGGTGTTACCTCCCTCGATGACATTATCGATCCGGTGGACGGAACTGTCATCGTTGAAGCGAATCAGGAGATCACTGAAGACCTGGGCTCGCAGGTGCAGCTCTCGGGCTTGCAGAAGGTGCGTATCCGATCGGCCTTGACCTGCGAAACCCGGCGCGGAATTTGCGTCAAATGCTACGGCCGTAATCTCGCTACCGGTAGAACGGTCGAGATCGGTGAGGCTGTCGGCGTTATCGCCGCGCAGTCGATCGGCGAGCCTGGAACGCAGCTTACGATGCGCACGTTCCACGTCGGCGGAACGGCACGTCTCGAACAGGAGACCAAACACGTTGCCGCAATGGATGGAACGGTCAAGTATCTGGGCGACATGAAGGTCATCAAGAACCGGGACGGCGAGTTCGTGTCATTACGCCGCCAGTCCGAGATCGCCCTTGTCGATGAACGCGGCCGCGAAGTCGCTCACTACAAGGTTGTCTACGGTGCCCAGATCCACGTCAAGGATGGGCAGAAGGTCAAGGAAGACGACGTACTTGTTACCTGGGATCCGTTCACTTTCGCGATCCTTACCGAGGAATCTGGTACGGTCAAGTACCAAGACCTCAAGGAAGGCAAGACTGTTGAAGAAGAGATCGATAAGGTCACGGGCCAGAAGCGCCTCGTGGTCAAGGATTCGGATGAAAAGAATCAGCCGCGTCTTGAGATCAAGAGCGGTAACAAGACACTCAAGACCTATCAGATGCCGATACGAGCGAACCTGATCGTCGAAGACGGCGATGAGGTCAAGGCCGGGGACATCATCGCCAAGATCCCGCGTGAAACGACCAAGACGAAAGATATCGTCGGCGGTCTGCCCCGCGTTGTGGAGCTTTTCGAAGCTCGAAGGCCGGGCGAGACTGCGGTTATGTCCGAGATCAACGGAACTGTGAAGTTTGGCCCGATCTCGAAGGGTAAACGCAAGATCATCATTATCGGCGATGACGGGAGCGAGAGGGAATACGACATTCCACGTGGTACCCACATCAACGTTCAGGAGGACGACCGTGTAAAATCGGGCGAACCGCTCATGGACGGCCCGCTAAACCCTCACGACATCCTGCGTGTCCTTGGTATGGAAGCACTACAGAACTACCTCGTGAACGAAATTCAGGAGGTATATCGCCTGCAGGGCGTTAATATCAACGACAAGCATATCGAGGTGATCGTTCGCCAGATGCTCCGCTGGGTCAAGATCAAGGAGGTCGGCGATACCGAGTTCCTACTCGAGGAACAGGTCGACCGCTTCCGCTATGAGGACGAGAACGCCCGGGTCCGCGAGGCGGGCGGCCAGACGTCGGTGGGCGAACCTCTGCTCCTCGGTATCACGAAGGCTTCGCTTTCGACCGACTCGTTCATCTCGGCTGCCAGCTTCCAGGAAACCACACGTGTCCTTACGGAAGCCGCGATCTCTGGTCGTATCGACTATCTCCGGGGGCTCAAGGAGAATGTGATCATGGGCCGTCTGATCCCGGCGGGGACCGGTATGAAATACTACCGCAACGTCAAGGTGGCGTACGATCCGACTGAGAACCAGAAACAGCTAGACGAGTACGACGAAATGGGCGACTACATCCGCGGCGGCATCGACCTGCCGTTGCCGGCGGCCCTTGCGGATGTCGAGAATGACGGTTTCGTCGATGATGAAGAAGACGATCTGGAACTTGACGTTGAAGAAACGGAAAATGAAGAGGTCTTCGATATCGACGAGGCGATGAAGGTCGAACTGGATGAGGACGACGACGATATTTAGTAGGATCTCTGGACCAATGCAAAAATGGGCGTGAGTCGAAAAAACTCACGCCCATTTGTTCTCTAGCCAATAGATCGTTACATCGTTTTTGGCTTGTCCGCCGGAACCTGAGGAGGCCGCTTGCGGTCAAACTGACGATCTCGGAACCTTTCGCGCATCTCGGCCTTGCGAGTTTCGATCAGAGCCTTCTGCTCTGGCGTTAGGACGTTCAGGATCTGTTCGTGAACGGATTTGGCCTTTTCACGCTGCTGCTCCCGAATGGCTTTGACGCGGGCCTTTTGCTCGTCGGTGATCGTCTGGCCGGCCTTGCGGGCATCATGGATCGCCTTTAGCTCGGCCAAGATTGCCGGGTCAGGCTTATTCGCCTCAAGGATCGATTTGATCTGGGCTTGCTGAGCTTCGGTCAATTCAACGCCTCGGATGCCGCCGAAGAAGCGGAATTTCCCGCCCATCCGGTGATGATCGCCAAACCGCTTGCCCATCTTTTCACGCTTTAACGTTTTGTCCGTTTTGTCGGGAGTCGGGGTCGTGTCCTGGGCGGTCGCGAAGATCGAGACTCCAAGGATGATTGCAAATACTGAGAGAAATTTTGTTCTTAATGACATGTTGTTACCTCTGAAAATAGTTTCAAGCGAATCGCCTGTCGAGATTAAGACGCAGGCTGTTAGGATTTAGTCTAGGTTTTTTAGGTACGGTTGGGTAAAGAAATGTAAATAACTTCTTTAGATCCTTGCCGGAGAGAACCGGTTTCCCGCAAAATCGCAAAGGCCGCAAAGATATCACCTAACCTGACGGGCTGAAGAACGTATTGATTTGCCTTTTACCGAGCTAAAATGCGACATTTATTACTTATTGTTAATGTCCTAAATGAGATTTTTGTCAGAGATCAATTCACCTGCGGACCTCCGCCAACTGAAGGTCGAAGACCTGCAGGAAGTGGCCGATGAAGTTCGGCAGTTCATAATCGATACATGTTCGCGGATCGGCGGCCATACGGGCGCGAGCCTCGGTGCCGTCGAGCTTGCGGTGGCGATGCATTATGTATTCGACACCCCGAATGACAAGCTCGTTTGGGACGTCGGACATCAGGCTTATGCTCACAAGATCCTCACTGGACGCCGTGACCAGCTTCATACCATCAAACAGCCCGGCGGATTGAGCGGATTCCTTCGGCGCGACGAATCGGAATACGACACGTTCGGTGCGGGCCATGCATCGACCTCGATCTCGGCGGCGCTCGGAATGGCCGTGGCACGCGATGCGAAGAACGAAGATTTTCACGTATGCGCGATGATCGGCGATTCGTCGCTGCAGGGCGGCATGGCGATGGAGGCCGTTAATCAGGCGGGCCACTTGAAATCGCGGATGATCGTCATCCTCAATGACAATGGCATGTCGATCGCACCGGCCGTTGGAAGCCTCAGCGGGTATCTTGGCCGGATCAAAGAGGCGCAGAGTTACCAGCACCTTAAAGAAGAGATCGGCGACGCGCTTGGCAGCGTGCCAGGCATCGGCGGCTCGCTTCGAAGAGCGGCAAAATCGCTCAAGGATGCGATCGCTGCGGCTGTTCTACCCGGAGCATTGGTGAATGAGCTTGGTTTCAAATACATAGGCTATGTTGACGGCCATGATGTGCCGATGCTGGTTCGAGCGCTCGAGGAGGCCAAAAAGATCGACGACGGGCCCGTTATCGTGCACGCACTGACCACCAAGGGCAAAGGTTTTCCGAACCCCGAAAAGAACTACTACGCATATCACGCCACCGGCCCCTTCGATCCGAAAACCGGCCTTCCCTACAAATCGAGCAAGGCCGCGGCCCCGACCTACACGCAGGTTTTCGGCGATACGATGTGCGAACTTATGGAGAGCGACGAAAGAATAGTCGCCCTCACGGCCGCGATGCCGGACGGAACTGGCATCGACAAGGTTCTCGAAAAGTTTCCGAAACGCTCGTTCGATGTCGGCATAGCTGAGCAGCACGCGGTCACCTTTTGTGCCGGTATGGCCTGCGAAGGGCTTAAGCCGGTCGCGGCGATATATTCGACGTTCCTGCAGCGTGCGTTCGATCAGGTGATCCATGATGTTTGCCTGCAGGACCTTAACGTAACGATCGCGATGGACCGGGCCGGCATAGTCGGCGCGGACGGCCCGACGCACCACGGGCTGCTTGATATTGCGTATCTTCGCGGATATCCCAACATTGTCCTCATGGCCCCGAAAGACGAGGCCGAATTACGCGACATGGTGCTGACGGCGATCGAACATCCGGGCCCGGCTGCGATACGCTACCCTCGCGGGAACGGTTTCGGCGTCGATATCAGTGCGCGTCCCAAAACTATACCGATCGGCGAGGCCGAGCTTCTTCGTGAAGGAAACGACGGTGTTATCCTCGCTTACGGAGCAATGGTCAATGCGGCAGTGGAAGCGGCCGAAAAGCTTGCTGCCTCGGGCATCGCCGTTTCGGTCATCAACGCCAGGTTCGTCAAACCGCTGGATGCGAAAATGATCCTTGAACACGCCGGCAACACCGGCCTCGTCGTAACGGTTGAAGACGCATACCTCGCGGGAGGCTTTGGTTCGGCTGTTCTCGAACTCCTCGAGGAGAACGGCATCACCGAACAGGTTAAGGTCGTTCGAATGGGCGTCCCCGACGAGATCGTCCCACACGGTGACCCGAAACAACTACTCGCCCAATACGGTCTCGATGCCGACGGCATCGCCGACCGCGTCACCCGTACCCTCGATGGTATGCGTCCTAAAAATCTCGAACGCAACCGGATCAGAGCGGTGAAATAATGCGTCCCAACTGCGATGCTCCGGTCACGGTGCGCGTCCCAAAGTGTTTTCAAAGATCAAAGGCCGAAGGTAAAGACCGGGTCACGAGATGTGTCCCGGCTTAGAGTTTGAATGCGGTGACCCGGTCGCTACGGCTCCCGGTCCTGGCCGCGATGGGGTGGGCCGTTTGGCGGGGCTGTGGTGACGGGCGGTTTTGGAAAGGCCTCGAGGATCGTGTAAATGCAATCGGGGTTGGTAAGAAGGTAGTGGACGGCCTGACCGGGCGTAAGATCGATGATCCCATCGCTCCTGCGAAGAGCCACAGGGCGGCTGGCCAGCATATCGAACAGCTCGATGAACGAAGGCGGGCCACTCACACCGTCGTAAGGTTCAATGTGGAACATGTCGTCAGAGGCTCCGGGCCCGCACCGGCTCTCGATGAGGATGCCTAATACATGTTCGACGAGCTTTGCACGCTGGTCCTTGCCATACGGTATCTGGCGCTTGATGTTTTCCAGGGTTTCTTCGGCGGTAGGTGCTTTCGGTCTTTGCTTCATGTGCGAAAGATATCGCAGGAATATCATCGAAGTATATACAGGATGGCCCAGATGCCGATAAATGGTGCCGATGGCATGATTTTCATGCTTTGCCTCAAAATGGGCGTTTTGCCGAACCTTCGGATCCAAGAATGGTGACTGAGGGATGCTGAAAGTGCCGGCGCTGTCGATCTAGGAGACCTTCGGTTAGATGGTAAAATGAGCCGGGCCATTGTAGAATGTATGCCAACGTCCAGTTTTTGATCTGTTATGGCAAAGGAAATTAAAAGCAAGGCCCCACAAAAGAAAAGTAATACGCCGATGTTGATCATCGTGGCGGTTCTGCTAGGAGCAGTTCTCGGCGGATTGTGGTACTACAACTCGCAGCGAAACGGTACGACAACGGGCAACACGAATGCGGCAAATAAGGCGAATACCGCCAAGACGGCCAACACTATTCCTCCGAATGCGCCTCCGGGAGCTTCACCGCCTAACCTTGCCGGTTCAGCCACGGCCGCCGTTACTATTGAGGAGTTTGCAGACTATCAATGCGCTGCCTGTGCTTCGGTAAATCCGGTAATGAACGAGATCAAATCGCTTTATGGTTCGCGGATCAAGTTCGTCTTCAGGAACTTCCCGCTCTCGATACCGGCTCACGATAAAGCCTACGATGCCGCAGTGGCTGCCGAGGCCGCGGGCCTTCAGGGGAAATTCTGGGATATGCAGGCCCAGCTTTTCCAGAATCAACAGGCGTGGACCGCTTCTCCGACCTACAAGCAGCTATGGAAGGGCTATGCCGAAAAGATCGGCGGCCTTGACGTTACAAAATGGGAGGCAGATATGTTGGGGATGGCTGCCAAGACCCGCGTCGATGCTGACCTCGCTCGAGGCAAAGGCTTGGGTGTGGGTTCGACACCTACCGTGTATATCAACGGCGTCGGGATCCCCTACACCGAATTGTCGGTAACCAAGCTAAAGCCAATAATCGATGCTGAGATACAAAAGGCCACCGCTCCTAAGGAGCCGGCGGCCAATGCAGCGTCCAACTCGAACGCAGCTTCAGAAAGTAAATGATGGATCCTGAGATAGAGGAAGAGGCTCCGGCCCGAAAGGGATGGATCCCTCCGGCCGCAGTCGTTGTCGCGATCATCGGCCTGGCTGATTCGATCTATCTGACGGTTCATCATTTCACTACCGAGCCTGTGCCGTGCAGCATTGTCGAGGGCTGTGAACAGGTCCTCAACAGCCAGTGGGCTGAGATCGGCGGTATCCCTCTTGCCGCCTTCGGTGCCGGAGCCTATTTTGTCGCGTTTTCGCTCGCACTCCTGACTGCCTTCGGCGATTCAAGAATGTGGAAGCTCTTCGGAATACAGGCAACCCTGATGGCTGCATTTTCGGCCTGGCTCCTCTATGTTCAAGCCGCTTTGATCGGCGCCTTTTGTCAGTTTTGCCTGCTGTCGGCAATCACCTCTGTACTGCTCTTCTCTCTGTTCCTACTATCAGTCTTCTTCGGGCGCCGGACCAATGCTAAGTTGACGTGAATCCAAACAGTTTCCGACCGCGAATTATGTCGTGGAAGCCAGGAGTAATGGCGACCCGGAATGGCTGACGCGGCGGAATTAAGATAGCTTAAGGAGAGAATTTTCCTGAAATAATTAGTAAGTGACCGAAGCCATCTTAAAACGCATTGCGAAAGGTGATAACAGCGCCGTTAAAGATTGCCTGAACAAATACGGCGGGCTGATCTTCTCGATCGCGCGCAAACTGCTTCGGAATCAGGACGATGTCGAGGATGCTGTGCAGGAGGTATTCGTCGATATCTGGAAGCACGCTAATAGGTTCGACGAGTCGAAGTCGTCGGAAACGACGTTCATTGCGATGATAGCAAGGCGGAGACTGATCGATAAGATCCGGCATTCAACAAGGCGTATCTCGGCAGATTCGCTTGACGATGTCCTGCTAGAGCCATTTACGAGGGCGGATAAGCAAATGCAGCTTTGTATCGAAGCACAACAGGCCGCGAAGGCGATGAGGACCCTTCGCCCCGAACAGCAGCAAGTCCTCCGGCTTTCGATCATCCAGGGGATGTCGCACCAGGAGATCGCGGACGCAACAGGAATGCCGCTGGGGACAGTCAAAACGCATGCCCGACGAGGGCTATTGCAGGTGCGGGAATACATGGGATTGAGTGGTCCGGGCCTTGCACAGGAGGTAAACGCATGAGCGGAGATCGGAGAGAACAATTCTTCGACCTTCTTATCAAGAAGGCGGTTTACAGTCTCGACGAAGCCGAACAGCGTGAGCTGGACCGGCTGGATCCGGGGTCTGCAGAGGATGAGCTGTTGTCGCTGGAGATGACGGCGGCCGCTTTAAGCATGATCGACTCGGCGGCGGATGAGCCATTGCCTGCAAGCCTCGCTAGCAAGATCGAAGCAGATTCTGCCAAATGGGTAGGCGATTTCGCGTGGCCCCCGAAATACAACGAAACTGAGACGAGGAAAGTCACCGGTTGGTTCGGATTGCTAGGCTGGGGCGTCGCTGTCGCGGCTTGTACCCTGCTGGTGTTCAACTTTTATCTGACCGACGTTAAGGTGTCGCCGGAGGCCGCCATGATCGCGAGCCCTGTCCCTTCGCCGAGAACATTGTCCAATGCCGAATTGAGGGACGAACTGGTACGAAACGTGGCCGTGATAAGGGCAAATTGGGCTCCCGGCAATGTCAAGGAACTCCGGGATGTCTCGGGCGACGTGGTCTGGAGCGATGAGAAGCAAGCGGGTTATATGCGGTTTCGCGGCCTGCCCGTTAACGACCGGACCAAGGAGGCCTATCAACTCTGGATCTACGACAAGACCCAGGACAAAACGACTCCGATCGACGGCGGTGTTTTTGACGTCCAATCGGACGGCGAAGTCGTCATACCCATCGACGCTAAACTCAAAGCGGTCGAGCCAGGGATGTTTTTACTCACCATCGAGAAGCCGGGTGGCGTTGTCGTATCAAAACGCGAAAGGATAGCCGCGCTCGCGACGGTCGAAACCGACTGATCAAATGACGATCAGTTCAGAATTGAATAGGCTGCCGTGACGGCGGCCTTTTTCGCTGTTCGGAATGTTGGGCGATCCGGTATATATTAGTAACTAAGATCTACTATTACGAACTACCTTTCGAAGGAGAATTGAATGTCCGCTGATATTTCCAGAATTCGAGAACTGCTCGGCAACGAGGCAGATACGCTTTTGAACCATGTTTCGACAACGATCCCAAAGGAAAGCCTGCATATTCCGGGGCCCGATTTTGTTGATCGCGTTTGGCTCGATTCGGACCGCAACCCGAATGTTCTGAGAAGCCTGCAAACGCTGAACGACAATGGGCGGCTCGCCGGCACAGGTTATCTTTCGATCTTGCCGGTCGATCAGGGTATCGAGCATTCCGCGGGGGCATCTTTTGCCCCGAATCCGATCTACTTTGACCCGGAAAACATCGTCAAGCTCGCCATCGAAGGCGGGTGCAACGCGGTGGCGTCCACCTATGGTGTACTTGGCTCTGTTGCGAGGAAGTACGCCCACAAGATTCCGTTCGTCGTTAAGATCAACCATAACGAACTGCTGACTTATCCCAATCAGTTTGACCAGGTCATGTTCGGCACGGTCGAACAGGCGAGCAATATGGGAGCGGTCGCGGTCGGTGCGACGATCTACTTCGGTTCAGATCAAGCGACGCGGCAGATCACCGAGGTGGCCGAGGCTTTCGCGTATGCCCACGAACTCGGTATGGCGACGATACTTTGGTGCTATCTGCGCAATTCCAAGTTCAAAGGCCCCGATGGCGATATGCATACGGCGGCCGACCTTACGGGACAGGCAAATCACCTTGGCGTCACGATCCAGGCAGACATCATCAAGCAGAAACTGCCCGAACGCAATGGCGGCTACACCATGCTCAACACCGAGAGCAGCTACGGCAAGACGAACCCCAAGATCTACTCTGAACTCACCAGCGACAACCCGATCGACCTCGTACGTTACCAGGTGGCGAACTGCTACATGGGCCGCTGCGGGCTTATCAATTCGGGTGGTGAATCGAAGGGCTCCGGCGATATGGCCGATGCCGTCCGCACCGCCGTTATCAACAAGCGCGGCGGCGGAACCGGCTTGATCTCAGGCCGCAAGGCGTTCCAACGCCCAATGAAGGAAGGCGTCGAACTGCTCAATGCGATTCAGGATGTCTATCTCTCAAAGGACATCACTGTCGCGTAGGGATCTTAGCTCTAAAAGAGCGTGGACGTGGTCGTTTAGCCTCTCGCATGTCTGCGTCTGAAATCGACCCTTATTGCTTCGAGAAGCCTCTATAGACTATCTAGATCCACGATCGGTTTTGATAGATCCGGAGCCGACGGCGTTGAATCGTTTCAGGCAAGCCGGCTTCTCTCGATTTCAGTGACGATCTTTCAGGATTCCCGAAGCCTCGCAGCATGGCCGCATTTGGATGTTCCCTGCAACGCTCAATTTGCTGACCGCTAATGCCACCGCTGTTAACCTTGCATTTTTGTTTCTACAAGAGTAAATTCGGGAAAAAGCCAATTTTCGTCATTTTTCGTTTTGCATCTGAATCGTAGGGATGATCGAAGCATTATTTGACTTAGAAAAAAGACCAATCTTAAGGAGAAAATTATGACACGAACGATTGTTTTGTTTGCAGTAATGTTATTCACAACGATGGCGGTCAGCGCCCAAGATTCGCTCTATAAGCGCTTGGGCGGTTATGATGCTCTTGCGGCTGTGACCGACGATTTTATTGGGCGGCTTGCGACAGACAAATCGCTCGGCAAATTCTTTGTTGGTTTGAGCAACGACTCAAAGGCTAAGGTACGCCAACACGTGATCGATTTTCTCTGCAAAGGAACCGGCGGACCTTGTGCCTATACCGGCCGCGATATGAAGACCGTTCACACCGGTCTGAATATCACAAAAAAGGAATGGGACGCGGGCGTCAAACATCTCGTCGCGACACTCGACAAGTTTAAGGTTCCGATGAAAGAAAAGGGTGAGGTCCTCGCAGCGGTTGGGCCGCTCGAAAAAGATATTGTCGAAAAGCCTTAAGAAAGCTTGCCCGTGAAACACGCTGAATTGAGAAACTCTCATCTAGTGATTTAGGCGTGGTTCGCGGGTCAGGAAGGGATTGCTTGCACGTTCGCGGCCTACTGTCGTTTCCGGTCCGTGCCCGGAATAAACTATGGTATCGTCGGCGAGCGTCAGTATCTGGGTATTGATCGACGCGATAAGCTGATCATAGTCCCCACCGGGCAGGTCCGTTCGGCCGATCGAGCCAAGAAACAGGCAATCGCCGACAAAGACCTTTTTCTCAGTTTCCTCGGCAAGAACGACGTGCCCGCGCGTATGGCCAGGGCAGTGACGGACGGAAAACCGCAGGCTGCCGACCGCATACGTTTCCCCGTGTTCCCAGTTTCGGGTCAGCCGCGGCGGATGGGCAAAATCGAGGCCGAGCGCCGCCATCTGGTGGGGCTGGATCCCCATGAACAGCGGCTGCTGCGGCAGCCCGTAATAAAGATCCTCGTCGTCCCTGTGGAGGATCATCTCCGCTTCAGGAAATGCTTTCGCAAGGTCGCTTGTGCCGCCGACGTGATCGAGGTGGCCATGCGTCAGCGCAATGGCCTGCAGCCGAAGCCCGTTCCGGTCAATGAACGACACAAGGTCGTCCGAGCGCGCTCCGGGATCGATGCAGATCGCGGTTCCGGTTTCTTCGCAGGCGACGAGGCGCGTGTTTTGCTGGAAGGCGGATAATATAAAGGTTTCGACGATCATTTCGAACTCAATCTATCAAGGTAGCGGTCAGTGTCAAATTCGCCTTCTCTTCTCGCGTCGATGACAAACTTGACCGCGTTCCTGTATGTCGCGGCATCCGGTTTGCCATTAAAGCAAGGCGTTTCGGCCTCGGCCAGGTCAAGATAGCTGTTCAGGCAACTGAGCAGCATCCATAGCAATATCTCTTCATCGGTGCCGACAGGATTGTGTTTCACTATCGTCGCACGATCTTCGATGATGCCGTCAACGATGCGTGCGAATTCGAGTTCCGTAATGCGTGTCATCTTGCCTAAACGAACCTGCCGCCACGCTCATGAAGTCGGTTCTGATTCATACATCAAATAGTGCGACGCCGCCATACCGAGCTTTTCATAGACCTTCTGAGCGTGGTAATTGTCGTTCTCGACGTAGAGCCGGAATCCGCAGACATTGCCCTGCTCGGCGGCCTTTTCTTTGACGAACAAATACATCCGGCTGTAGAGTCCATGACCACGGCCTTCCGGTAAAATATAGACGCTCTGTATCCACCAGAACCAGGCATTTCGCCAGTCGCTCCATTCGTATGTGACCATAAGGCCGCCTAGAATGGCATCGCCCGATTCCGCGACCACATAGAATCCCTTTTTCTCGTCGGCGAATACGGCGCTTACGCCGGCGCCGATCTTCTGCGGATCGAGCGTCTTCCCCTCGGTCTCGAGGGCCATCGCCTGGTTGAAGGCGACCAGCGATGCCGCGTCTTGAGCCTCGGCGACCCGAATTGTGATGTTTTCCTTATCCATTTCTCAATGGGACACGACAAACTGTCTTACAGGCCTAAGCCATTGGTTCCAAAGGTCTTAGCCGCAAATCGTCGGCCAAGGTGTCCCAACTGTCCCACGACTGTCCCACCCCAGGCATGGGACACGTAAGTAGCAATAATTGCAACAGTTACTAATCGATCTTATCTCCGTTCCCGCCATTTTTCAAAAAAATAATTAGAGTGTCGTCCTGCAAACCTATTCTTCGTCGCGTTACGCCGATCCGGAGCTATTTGCCTGTACGGGCAAAGCAACAATATTGCAATAATAGCACACTCCGAGAAAAATGTCTTTATTTGTCGTCCTGAAACGGTTTGAAACTTTTATCTTCGTCAAAAGATCAACTGCCGCTCCAGTTTGTGAGCGCAAGGTCAATTGCGGTGCCACGCAGTGGACGGACAATAGACCAGAAAAGCAAAGTCTTTATCTGTTCCTATCTGTATTCAGGGGGAGTTACTTTCCTTTCTTCTTTTTCTTCGGCTCGACAAGCAGGCTGGCTGTGTATTTCTCATACAGTTCGAAGAGAAAGGCCATCCTTGCCGTTTCGGTGGGAAAGGGTGCGGGCGGTAGGCGAGATCGACGGCACGGGCGAGGTCGTTGTGGGCCTTTACCAGAGGAGGCGGCATCGTCAGCGGGTCGTAGAGATCGGCGAGCGAGCTGCCCGGAAATTGGGCACGAACGTCGAGGACTTTCTGAGCGGCGGCCTCGATAGCCGCGATCCGTCTTTCACTCGGATGCTCGGGCCAGGGGAAGTTGTTGTAAATAAGTGTTTTCCGGGGGCTATTTTCCAAAATCGCTCATCTATCGAATGTGGTTCAACAAACTCTTGGAATCCGCCAGTTTGAGGCTACCCTGTGTTAATATTAGTTGAAAGAATAGTAGTTAAGGACAATGCCTCATAGCCAAGCTACACAACTAGGTTTGTTTATCGCCTCCGACACTAACGAGGAAAAACGAGTCGAAGTTTATCATAGCGATTCTGTCCCGACCGTTGCCGCCGAGGTAGATAATGAAACGCCTCTTGAATCTCTTAACCTTAACTGGCGAGAACGGGAGCTTCCAGAAAAGGAACGAACGAAGCACGTACATAGGTTACATCCTTATCTGGGCAAATTTATTCCGCAATTAGTCGAGATATTTCTAAGGAAATATTTTACGGCAGGTCAAACTGTCGTCGATCCGTTCGCCGGGAGCGGCACAACCTTAGTGCAAGCGAACGAGCTTGGCATTAATAGTATTGGTTTCGATATCTCCGAATTTAATACGGTTCTTTGTCGTGCAAAAACTGCGTCCTATGACATTCCAAAACTTCGATCCGAGGTTCTGGATGTTTTGCACTCCACCGAGAGCAGTCGTGTTCGGCCGGCATCTTGGTTGCCGTTTTTCGGTTCTGACGAGAGCAATGAGGAACAACTGAAACACTCCAAGTATTTGAAAGAATGGTTTGCTCCCGACGCTTTGGCCGATCTTCTTTCCTATAGGGCATTTATCAAGCACTATCCAGATCAGGATTTATTAAAAGTCATTCTTTCTAGGGCGGCTAGATCAGCACGGTTGACGAAACATTTCGATTTGGATTTTCCGAAGAAGCCACAGACCGAACCTTACCAATGTTTTAAACATTCACGCGTTTGCAAGCCAACCCAAGATGCGATGCAATTCTTACGTAGGTATTCTTTGGACAGTCTCAAACGGATCGAGCAGTTTTCAAACCTAAGAACAAACGCGAGGGTGGATATTTTTCACGCCGACAGTCGAGAAATCGATGTACCAGAGATTGACGGAGTTATTACCAGTCCGCCTTATGTGGGTCTTATAGATTATCACCAGCAACACGCCTACGCCTATCACCTGCTTGGTTTGGAGGATCGGCGAGGCTTAGAAATTGGGGCTGCTGCTCAAGGTTCAAGTGTCAATGCGAAGAAAAAGTATCAAGAAGATATCGCAGCTGTTTTTCGACGTTTGGCAGGAAAGGTAAAGTCGGGGGGCCGTATCATTGTCGTCGCGGGCGATCGAGCAAATTTGTACCCGGAAATTGCCGAAATGGCCAATCTTGAGATGGAAGACGTAGTCACGCGCCACGTGAATCGCCGGACCGGCCGGAGAGCTAACGAGTTCTTTGAATCCGTGTTTATTTGGCGGAAGCCTTAAGAATAACCTATGCCGGAGCATGACGTAGAAGCCGCGATACAAGAAATCATTACCCGAATGATGGATCGGGTAATGGATAACGTGTTGGTTAATGATCCATTTATCGCCGAACAACACCACGCAAAGCGTCCTCTTTACGCGGCGCTAGTCCCGGACGAGATATTCAAAAACGCACATTTCGAAAGGCGATTTGTGACACCTTTTGGAAAGGCGTGGGAGCTTTTAGCAGTTGCCGCGGCAAATGCTGGGCTTGGCTTTGGAACTTCCGGGCATATGATTACCGGCAATGTTGCCGAAGAAAGACTTCGACGAATTACTGAAGTCCTTAATGAACTTGAACATCCGCCAAAAGATGGTAACGCAAGACGAAGACCGGACTGGCAACGTGAACTCGAATATGTTTTGTCTGGCGGGGGTGAGCCGATACCTGTGCCAGTAATCTGTGATGTTTATGTCGAGGACAGGCGCAAACCGCGAAAGGTAAAGAAATACTCGTTTGAATTGAAGGCCCCGCTCCCCAATAGTGATCAAACAAAAGTAAGTAAAGAAAAGATGCTAAAACTGTTTGCAATGGAACCCTGCCAAATCGACGGTGCCTATTACGCTCTTCCTTACAATCCCTACGGTCGGAAACAAGATTATGCGTGGAGCATTCCGGAGCGTTGGTTCAACATGAAGAATGATCCGATCGTTCTCATCGGTGACGAATTTTGGGAAAAAGTTGGCGGTAAAGGAGCATACCAAGCTCTAATCGATGCGGTTAACGGAATTGGTCCGGGTTATCGCGAGAGAATTTATCGCGAGTTCTTAGGTATCGAGCCACCGGACGATGCTGAGATCCTGCTTAAAGCAATTGTTTGACTAGGCGGAAGCCAAAGCTTGTATTCTGAGTAGCTCTTTGTTTGCCGTATTCAGCACCTGGAACAGCTCCTGCAGCCGCCCCGCCAGATCGTTGCCGTCCTCGCTCGTACGCTGTTCGATAAGGTCCTGAAACTGCTGTTTGTTGAAGATGGTCGTGTCTTCGGCAAAGAGGCAGAAGAGGATACGGACGAGATAGACCTCGAGTTTGTGGCCACGTTAGCCGATCTCCTCAAGGCGGTCATGGAGCTTGCCCATCAGCTCGGCGGCCTTGATGTTCGCAGGGTCTTGCTCCTTGTAAACCTTCTTCTGATAGCCAAGCAGATAGGCGAAATGCTGGACGTTGTGAACCAGATCGCGGAGGTGAAATTCGGTTGTCGTTCCTTCCTCGAGGTCATAAAGCCGAAATCGTTCGAAATCGCAGACCAATATGAACTTTGGCAGGTCGCTGTCTTTCAGGCCCGGGAAATAGTCTTTCGCCTGCTGGTGAGCTTTTTCGAGATCCTTGCCGCGAGATTTGAACTCGATCAGGATGTTTGCCTTCCACAACAGATCGATAAATCCCTGTCGCCCGTCCTCCTTCTTGACCGTGGCCTCAAACGTCGCAACGCGACGACGCGGAATGCCAAACACGTTGAAGAACGCATCCATAAAGGACTTTGCTTCGGCGTGCTCGTTGAAATCGTTTTCCCATTCCTTTGAGAATTCGATCGCCCGCGACTTTATCTCATTCCAACTCAATGCCATAGATACAGGAGCTTAACGAAGCGCTTTTGACACACCAAAGTAACATGATTGTGATGTCCTGCGTTAACGTGAGCGCCTAGTGTGCGAAAGAGGCAACGTGCCCTCGGCCGGCGGTCCGAGCGGCCGGGCAGAATGTAAATATTTGTAAACTTCGGTGTTGCGTCGCTGCTTTTGATTGCCAAACCGGTTGAACTGTCCTACATTGTAGGCATTCAAGCCAACAATTCGGTTTTTGAAATCGGTAAATCAATAAATCTAGCTTTTGAGGATCAGAAAGACTATGACTTCTCGTGCGCTTCGACCTGTTTTTTTCTTGTCGCTCCTACTATTGTCATCCGTTGTCGGAATAATGGCTCAACCGCGACCGGCAGCTTCGCCGGCGGCGAAACCGTTTGAGACCGCAATCGCGAGCCTTCGCTTTCGCGAGATCGGGCCGGCGACGATGGGTGGCCGTGTGAATGATATCGAGGTTCCCATCCAGGACCCGAAGACGATCTACGCCGCAATGGCCGCGGGCGGGATCATCAAATCCGTCAATGGCGGCGTCACGTGGACGACCCTTTTTGATAAAGAAGCCGTTTCCACGATCGGCGATATTGCGATAGCCCCGTCAAATCCACAGATCGTGTGGGTTGGATCGGGCGAATCGAATAACCGTCAAAGTTCCTCGTGGGGCAATGGCGTTTACAAGTCGCTGGATGCTGGCAAGACGTGGAAGAACATGGGCCTCGAAAAAACGATGGCCATTGGCCGCGTCGTCATCCATCCGACCAACCCGGACATCGTTTGGGTCGCGGCGACCGGCAATCTTTGGGCTGCCTCGCCCGAACGCGGCGTTTACAAGACTACGGACGGCGGCAAGACGTGGTCCCATGTCCTCAAGGTAAACGACGATACGGGGGCGACCGAATTGATAATCGATCACGAGAGCCCAACCGTGCTGTATGCGGCGATGTATCAGCGACGCCGAACCGTGTTCGGATTCAATGGCAGCGGCCCGCACAGTGCCCTTTATAAGAGTGTCGATGGCGGCGAAACCTGGAAGATGGTGACGACGGGTATGCCGTATAACACCGAGAACGCTCCGACGCCGCGTCCTGAAACGCTTCTCGAAACCGGACGTATCTCGATCGCGGTCTATCAACGGAACACGGATATTGTTTACGTGACGGTGGAGCATGCGAATGGCGGCGTTTATCGTTCGACCGATAAGGGCGAGACGTGGACGAAAATGGCGGAAATTGCGGCCGTGCCCCGACCGATGTACTTCTCGAAACTTAAGGTCGATCCGAATAACGATCAGCGTTTGTGGCTCGCCGGTGTTGCTCTGCAGTATTCCGAGGATGGGGGCCGAACCTGGACGGGTAATTTTTCGCGGGCCCCGCACGCCGATACGCACGGCATCTGGATCAACCCCAATGATTCGAACCATATCATTCAGGGCAACGACGGCGGTGTGAATATTAGCTATGACCGCGGCCGTACCTGGGACTATTCGAACACGGTACCGCTCGGGATGTTTTATGAGGTCGGCGTTGACAATAGCCTGCCCTACAAGGTCTGCGGCGGCCTTCAGGACAACAATACCTGGTGCGGCCCGAGCCGATCGATGAATCCGCAGGGGATCTCAAACAGCGATTGGTACACGATCGGCGGCGGCGACGGGTTCTTTGCGCAGCCCGATCCGAACGACCCGGACATTGTCTATGGCGAATCGCAGGACGGAAACCTCTTTCGGCGTAACGTGAAAACTGGCGAGAACAAGCAGATCCGTCCGCGCGAGGACGACGGTGAGAAGAGATACCGGTTCCAGTGGAACTCGCCGATAGTCATCTCGGCCTTCGATTCGAACACGATCTATTACGGCGGTAATTTTCTCTTCAAATCGACCGATCGCGGCGACAACTGGACCAAGGTCAGTCCGGACCTGACTACCAACGTTGACCGCAACACACTGCCGATCATGGGCAAGGTGCCCGACCGCTTTACGCGTTCGCGCCACGACGGGGTCCAAAACTACCCGGCTATAACGACGGTTTCCGAATCGCCGCTGAACAAGAATATCCTGTGGGTGGGAACCGACGACGGCAACCTGCAGGTAACCCGTGACGGACAGACGTGGAAGAATGTTGTTGACAAGGTGCCGGGCGTGCCGAAGGGAACCTACGTCAGCCGTGTGGTCGCCTCGCGGGTGAGCGAGGGTTCGGCGTTTGCGACTTTCGATGGCCATAGAATGGGCGACTTCAAGGTTTATGTCTATGTGACCAGCGACTATGGCGAGACGTGGAAGTCGATCGCGTCAAACCTTCCGCAGAACAACGGTATCGTCAGCGTAGTTCGTGAACACCATAAGAATCCGAATCTCCTCTTCGTCGGGACCGAATACGGTATGTACGTCTCGTACGACCGGGGCGGCAGCTGGACACGGTTCCATATGAATCTGCCGACCGTGCCCGTTGACGACATCCTGATACACCCGCGTGAGAATGACCTGATCCTGGCCACACACGGAAGGTCGATCTGGATAATGGACGACATCACGGCGCTCGAACAGATGAATGATACGGTGCTCGCCAGCGATATTCATCTATTCGATCCGCGACGTTCGGTAATGTGGAGGACGTGGAACAATAAACCGCTGACCTCAGACAAGATGTTTTACGGACAAAATCCGCCAAATGGCGCGATGATCAATTTCTATCTTAAAGAACCGCTCGCGCAGGGCCAGAACGTGACGATAACTATCACGGACGCCGCCGGGCAAACAATGCGAACTCAGAACTGCACGCGGCCACAGCCCGCTCCAACCCCGGGTGCCGGAGGCCCAGGTGGCGGCCAAGGTGGCGGCGGATTCGGCGGCGGCGGGGGATTCGGTGGGTTCGGCGGTGGCGGTGGCCAGCAATGTGTCGCCAACAAGGGCCTGAATCGCTGGGTTTGGGATATGCGCCAACGGCCGGCCGGTGCCGGGCCCGGCGGCGGTGGCGGACAAGGTGGAGGTGGCCAAGGTGGAGGCGGCGGCTTCGGTGGCGGGATCGCGAACCAGGGCTTCCGTGTAGATCCGGGAATGTACACGGTAAAGGTCAAGCTTGGCGACAAGGAAATGACCAAGACATTCGAGGTCATCGACGACCCCCGCGTGAACTTTTCGGCTGAGGATCGTGCCAAGAAGAAGGCGGCGTTGCTGAAGATCCTGCCGGTTGTTACGCGTGCAACGCAGGCGCAGCAGCAGATCGTAGCCCTCAGAACGAATGTGAACAGTGCGCTTGAGGCGTGGCGACGTCCGGGCTCGGGTATTCCGCAGAATATTCGCACCGCGGGAGAAGAGCTTCTGAAGAAGATCGACAAGGCATACGAGAATTGGGGTACACCTCCATCGCTCGTCAGCAATATCAGCCAAGCCGGCCCGCCGCTCGTCGAGCTGCCGACTCCGCTGAATCAACGTGCCACTCAGTTGGTTGGAGCGATCGAGAATACATCGGGGCCGCCGACAACCTGGGAGCTTGCCCAGATCGACATCCTTCTGGCCAAGATCCCTGCGGCAGCCGATGAAGTTCGCAGGCTTGTCACTGTGGACCTGGCGGCTCTTAACAATATGATCATCGAGGCCAAGATCCCGGCGATCCAGCCTCCGGCGGGGGCCGGTGGACCGGGTGGAGCACGTCCTCCGGGTGAGGTCGATTACGACGATCAGTAGTCCCAACTGAGATGACCATCTGCCGGGAGCGACCCATGTCGCTCCCGGCTTTTTGTTGGGACGCGATCGGCTTGCGGTTTGGGCCGTAACGCCAATGATGACAAAATAATAGCGTGCTCAAGATCGACGTTCACACACACATCCTTCCCCGCGATATTCCGGCTTGGAAAAGTAAGTTTGGTTATGGAGGGTTTATCACGCTCGATCACTACAAGCCCTGCTGCGCGCGGATGGTACGCGACGATGGTGTGCAGTTTCGGGATATTGAAGCGAATTGCTGGGATCCGGCGGTGCGCATTGAAGAAATGGATGCGACCGGCGTAACCGTCCAGGTGCTGTCCACGGTGCCGGTGATGTTCAGCTACTGGACCGAGCCGAATGATGGTGCCGAGATCGCGAGATTCCTGAATGACCATATTGCGGAGATCGTCGCGGAATTCCCGCTGCGTTTTGTAGGACTCGGAACGGTCGCGATGCAGGACCCTGATCTTGCGATCCGTGAACTCGAAAGGTGCAGGGAACTTGGTCTCGCGGGTGTGCAGATCGGGACCAACGTGAACCAGCTTAACCTCGGCGATGACCGGTTTTTTGAGTTTTTCGCAGCCTGCGAGCGACTCGGGATGGCGATCTTTGTCCATCCCTGGGACATGGCGGGCGAAAAAGATATGCAGAAATACTGGCTTCCATGGCTAGTCGGGATGCCTGCCGAGGTCTCTCGGGCGATCTGTTCGCTGATCTTCTCGGGAACGCTCGAAAAACTACCCGGTCTCCGCATTTGCTTCGCTCACGGCGGCGGTGCTTTTCCCGCAACTCTTGGCCGTATTGAGCACGGGTTCAATGTTCGGCCCGATCTATTTCAAGACAATATTCGCGGCCCGCGTGAGCTTGTGAACAAGTTATACTTCGATTCGCTTGTCCACGATGCGGGTTCATTGAGTTCTCTGCTGGATCTTGTAGGTGCCGACCGTGTCGCTCTTGGCAGCGACTATCCATTCCCCTTGGGCGAATCGGAACCCGGAAGGCTTATTGAGTCAATGGGTTTCGACGATTCGATAAAAGAAATGCTGCTCAATGGAGCGGCGTTGGATTGGCTGGATATCGATAAACAAACCTTTCAGAATTTCGCGTAATGGCGGTGGGGGATATTGAGAAACAGTCGCGAGAGCTATCGGCTAAGAATTGATCTGTAGCTGACTTCGAACTCCAAGAGCGTTAGAACTGAAACAAGTGGGAAATCGATCTTTTTCAGTAAATTGAAATGTCGATCATTCGAAACAAGGTGATCCGCATTTGCACTTATTGCACAGTCTACAAATTTATTATCCGATTCATCGACGTCGATAAGCCCGAAATTGTAATAGATATCAAATCTTTCAACCGAAGGGCTGGAGGTGAGAAAGTTTGTCAGATTCTCGGCTACGATGCGATTTGTTTTTCTGCCGACGATTTCTCGATATTCGGTAAGGATTTCGTTGGATACGCAAAGAACTAACTTGGAGTCGATGACGGCATCAAATATCCAGCGATATGGAGATCGTCTGCCAATGGATGCAACCAGAATGTTAGTATCGAGGACTATTCTCGGAACGGCTATGCTCATTTGCCCACTCGATCATATTTTGTTCGCTAAAGCCTGAGTCATTCCAAACCTTATCCATCTCGTCAGACGAGCGCTCGGCAAAATAACGGGCCAAAAGCTGTTTGATCTCGACAAGAGTCTTTTCAGAAACATTGTTTCCGTAGAGCCGAAGGAGTTCCAGTTGTAGATTGCTGAAAGTTGCCATAACGTCACGATTGTATCTTATGTGCGGTTTCGCGTAAACGCAGGCGCCCGTGTCGTTAGCCGAGGAAATCAGTCGTTAGAAAAACGAAGACCTGTCAGGTTCTTTCCAATTCTTCCACTTCGAGGCTGCTGCAGGATCACCTTTTTTGATTTTCACCCGGATTCCGTTTACATACTTGGCCAGATCTACGAGGCCATTCCGGTTGTAATAGTCGGCCCATATGAGATTGATCAGGTATTTGCCGGCCCACTCTTCGGCGATCCAGCCGAATACGACCGGATTTGTCGTATCTGCGAGTTCGCTTGCGGAGTTTGGGTAATCACCCGAGACCAGGCCGAGGCTGATCAGTCTGCCGTTATCGTCCGGCGTGACCGATGACCTGATCGCGAAGAATTTGTCCGAGTATTTCTTCTCCTTCGCGTTTTGCAGCACCTTGGCCGTGCCGGTCTTGAAGTTGTTCATTTCCCAGCCTTCGACCCAGGTGTTCTCTTCCTTCCGTTTCCAGATCAGATCGTCGTCTGGAACGTCGTCGGAGTCGAATAGAGCGATCACCTGACGTCCGCGTTTGGATCTCCAGATATCGCTCATTGTGCTCGCAGGGGTGAATTCCTTGCCACTGACGAGCTTCGGACCTAGTTTCAACTTTAATAGCCCGATCAGCGCCGACCAATTATGTGCGGTAAGGCCTTCGATCTCACCTTGGCCTTTGTTCCTTTCGATCTGATACTGCCGGTCCCAGAAGTGGTTGAATCCGAGTAAGATGAGTTCTCGAGGATACTTCTCAGTGAAGCGGCGAACGTCCTCGAGCATCGTTTCGACCGACGCTCCGTATAGTCCGTGGCATGTCATCAGGATGCCTTTTTCGTTTACGCAAACGCGAATGTCAAAGTAGCGGATGCCGTCGTTGAGCATCTCGGCCGTTGTTCGTTCCTGCGTCTTAGCCCATTTCGAAAACAAGCCGCTGATCGAAAGCAGTTGCTTCGCGCGTTTGTTGTCGGGCGACGAAAGGCCGTCGCCGCGGCCAAAGAGGATATCTGTTCTCTTTGCTGAGGCGATGGCATATGTGCCTGCATCGTGGGCGCTCGGTATCGCGATCTCGTTCAAGCGCTTTTTCCCAAGTATCGCCGCATTGTCTGCCATCCACGAGGGTTGCGAAAATACGTTCGGTGCAGCGAGGGCGATCGATAGAATGAGGCAAATTCTGAGCATAGTGAACGCGTGCACGCGGTCGTTTCGTGAGACTGCAAAGATAACATAAAATTAAAGCCGATATGACTCAGGAAGAATTTACGTCGGCCGCCGAGCTCGCCCCGGAAATGGATGCGAGCGAGCCGCTCCGGCATTTTCGCGACAGGTTCCATTTTCCGCGCGGTGTTGATGGCAACGAGGCGATATATTTTGTCGGCAATTCGCTCGGACTCCAGCCGAAGACTGTGCGGAGTTTCGTCGAGCAGGAATTGAACGACTGGGAAACGCTTGGCGTCGAGGCTCATTTACATGGAAAGAATCCATGGCTGCCGTATCACGAGTTCCTGACCGCCCAGATGGCCGAGATCGTCGGCGCAATGCCGATCGAGACCGTCGTAATGAATTCGCTGACGGTCAATCTGCATCTGATGCTGGTGTCATTTTTCCGTCCCACGAGCGACGCTCCTTTCGTGATGATCGAAAAAGGAGCATTTCCCTCGGACCAGTACGCGATCGAATCGCAGATGCGTTGCCACGGCCTCGATCCGAGCGAGTTTTTGATCGAATTGACGCCTAGGGAGGGCGAATCGACGCTCCGGACCGAAGATATTGTTGAGAAGATCGAAGAATATGACGGCCAGATCGCGCTCGTGCTGCTCGGCGGCGTGAATTATTACACAGGCCAGGCTTTTGAGATGGAGCAGATCGCCGAGGCCGGTCACAAGGCGGGGGCGATCGTCGGGTTCGACCTTGCACATGCCGCGGGAAACCTGCTGCTCAAACTTCATGACTGGGATGTCGATTTTGCGGTCTGGTGTTCATATAAATACCTGAATGCAGGGCCCGGTGGTGTGGCCGGAGCGTTTGTTCACGAACGTCACGCACGTTCGTTCGACCTTTGCCGTCTCGCGGGATGGTGGGGCCATGATAAGGAAACGCGATTCCTGATGGGCCCGGAATTCAAGCCACTCGCCGGTGCCGAAGGATGGCAGATCTCAAACCCGCCGATACTTCAGATGGCTGCTCTGCGTGCTTCGCTCGAGATATTTCACGAAGCGGGAATGCCGGCTCTCAGGGCTAAGAGCGAGAAACTCACAGGTTATCTCGAAGACCTGATCGACAGGATCGGCGACGATCGGATCGAGATCATTACGCCCCGCGATCCGGCACAGCGCGGCTGTCAGCTATCGATCCGTGTCCGTGGCGGCGACCGCTCGCTCCATGAAAGACTTTCGGAACGCGGCGTCGTCACCGATTGGCGCGAACCGGACGTGATACGCGTCGCGCCCGTGCCGCTTTATAACTCGTTTGCCGACGTGCTTCGGTTTGCTGAAATTTTGAAGGATTGTTTAACAAAATAGCCACAGGGGACACAGAGTTCGCCGAGCAATAGTTTTTCGGGTCTCATATTTCTCTGTGATCTCTGTGGCAAAATCTATGTCAAAAGTTGCCATTATCGGAGCCGGACTCGCAGGTTCGCTGCTGTCCATCTACCTTGCAAAACGCGGTATCAAGGTCGATGTGTACGAGGCACGCGGCGATATGCGGCTCGAGAAGGTCGCGGCCGGCCGTTCGATCAATCTTGCGCTTTCCGATCGAGGCATCGCGGCTTTGCGAGAGGTGGGCATGGACGAATACATGCTCGCCGAGGCGGTGCCGATGTATGGCCGTATGATCCATTCGCCGGCCGGCGAAACGAAGCTGTTGCCATACAGTGGACGTCAGGGAGAGTTTATCAATTCGGTCTCGCGAGCGGGCCTGAATATCGCCCTGATGAATGAAGCTGAGAAATATGGGGGCGTGAACTTTCATTTCAGCCAGAGATGTTCGGCGTTTGATTGCGAACGCGGAATCGCGACTTTTTCTAGCGGTATTTCGGTTTCTGCGGATACCGTGATCGCGACCGACGGAGCCGGCTCGGCAGTTCGCTTGGCGATGGAAGCGCAGGTTGCGGGCTACAATTCGACCACCGTCTTCCTTGATCACGGCTATAAAGAGCTGCATATTCCGCCTGCGGCGGACGGTGGTTTTCGGCTGGAAAGGAACGCCCTTCATATATGGCCGCGGCATCAGTTCATGATGATCGCCCTGCCGAATTTTGACGGTAGCTTTACGTGCACGCTGTTTCTCGACAAGGGCGGAAACCCGAACGGCAGTGAGAGTGTTCAAGATGAGATGTCAACAACGGGGAGTACATCCCCTACCGGTCGTGTTTCCGCCTTTGATCGCCTGATCGACTCGCAGTCTGTAAAGGAATTCTTCGACCGCGAATTTCCTGATGCCGTGCCATTGATGCCGACGCTCGTCGAAGACTTCTTCGAAAACCCGACCGGCAATCTCGGGACCCTGAAATGCTGGCCCTGGAATATCGGCGGCAAGGCCCTGCTGCTCGGCGATTCGGCTCACGCCGTCGTTCCGTTCTATGGACAGGGAATGAACTGCGCGTTCGAAGATGTGCGCGTGCTCGCCGGCTTGATCGATGAGCAGCACGGAAAAACTCTCGATTGGGAGCAGATATTCAGGACTTATGGCGAACTCCGTAAGATAAACTCCGATGCCATTGCTGACATGGCCGAGGAAAACTTCTACGAGATGCGCGACCGAGTGGCGGATCCCGTCTTTCAGCGCAAACGGGAGTTGGAGACCAGGCTCGAACAAAATTTTCCTGACTATTTCTCAAAGTACTCGATGGTTACCTTTCGCGAAGATCTGCCATATTCGGTCGCGAAAGAAAAGGGAAATGCCCAAGATGCCTTGTTGATGAGGATCTGTGCGGGCGTTCAACGAGTGGACGAGCTTGACCTGCACGAAGTCATGGCGGAGGTCATTGCGAAGTGAGTAACAGCGAATTCGTCGCCGATCTGTCGATCCCTCTCCGTTTCAACGGTCCCCAGCCGAATGCGTTCGGCGTCGACGCGGCGGTTGCCAGGCAGTTGGGCGACACCTGCGAAGGTTCGAGCGTAAACTTTGATAGTATTACACTTACCCCGCACTGTAACGGTACGCACACGGAATGTGTCGGGCATATAACGGATGAGCGGATATCGGTGCGCGATTGCCTGGTGGATGTTTTTATGGACGCGCGACTGGTTTCGGTCGAGCCGGAGGAGCGGGATGGAGATCTGGTCATTACGCAACGGTCGCTCGATCCCATGTTGGGGGGAGAGACGTTTCCGGCCCGTGCCAGGAGTGCTTCCCTGATCGTGCGGACGCTGCCAAATGAAGGCAGCAAACTTTCCCGACGTTATGGCCTCGATGCTATTCCGCCGTATTTTTTGCCGGAGGCAATGGAACTCATCGTCGGACGCGGTTTTAGGCACTTGCTGGTCGATCTGCCGTCGATCGACCGCCTGGATGACCCGGAGCTGCCCTGTCATCGGATCTTTTGGAATGTTAAGCATGGAAGCCGCGAGATCGGCCCGGGAACCCGCGTGAATTCAACCATCTCTGAGCTTCTTTACATCCCGAACGAGGTTCCCGACGGGGACTACGGCCTGAACCTGCAGATCGCCCCGTTCGAGTCCGATTGCGCACCCAGCCGCCCATTGCTCCTTCGAGAAGCATCCCTGTAGTCGGGTTTCGGAGCTACAAAAAAAGTGACCTGTTGTTTACGTGTCCGATCCGGACACGGCGTGTTCGATCGCGCCTTTCAGATCTGGATATTTGAACTGAAAACCTCCATCTAGCAGTCGCCTTGGAAGCACCTTTGTGCTGGCGAGCAGCAGCTCATCACCCATTTCGCCGAAGATCATTCCGACCGCAAATTCTGGGAGCGGCAGGAATGTCGGCCGATAGAGCACTTCGCCGAGGGTTTTCGTGAACTGTTCGTTGGTGACCGGGTTCGGTGAGACAGCGTTGACAGCCCCGCGGATATTTTCGTTTTCGATGACGTAATTGATCACATCGACCTGATCGTCGAGCGAGATCCAGCTCATCCACTGTTTGCCCGATCCGACGACACCGCCGACACCCATTTTGAAGGGAAGAAGCATCGTGCCCAGGGCACCGCCGTCCTTCGAAAGGACGATGCCGGTGCGAAGGAGGACCGTGCGGATGCCCGCATCCTCAGCTCGGCGCGATTCAGATTCCCATTCTCTAGAAACTTCGGCGAGAAAGCCGTCGCCTGCCGACGATGATTCGGAAAGCTCTTCATCGCCACGCTCGCCGTAAAAGCCAATGGCGGATGACGATATCAGGAACCTGGGCTTGTCTTTAAGCTGTGAGATCGCATTCACGACGTTGCGGGTGCCCAAAACGCGGCTGTCGCGAATAGCTTTCTTTTTTTCTTCCGTCCATCGGATGCCGCCGCTGACGTTCTCGCCCGCGAGATGGACGACCCCGTCGATGCCTTCGAGCCGTGACGGATCGGCGAAGCCCTCTTCGACCGACCATTTGATATCCTCAGCGCCTTTGGGCTCATTGCGAGAGGCGAGAAGCAATTCGTAGCCCTTGGTCCTAAATGATCTTTGCAGTGCCCTGCCAATGAGGCCGCTAGCGCCCGTGATCAGTACTTTCATACAGAGGATTTAACCACAGATGAATTCATTTTGATACCTTTCTATCGGTCACTTCTGCCCACGTAGATCCCTCTGCACCAGAGCGACGAGTAGATTTATCTCTCGCGGCGTCAGCATCTTTCTGAACGGCATCATGCCATTGCCGCCGTCGGCTATATGGCTATAGATCTGTTCATCTGTGCGGTATTTGAAATCGCCCTGACGGAGGTTCGGTATTACCCTTCCATCCGCGAGGGTCTTGCCTTCGGCTTCGGGGCCATGGCAGATCGTGCAGTTTTGGCGAAAAAGCGACGCCTCGTAAGTTTTGCTGTCGGTGATTGAATATGGCCTTACCTCTGATTGAAAACAAGCGGAAAGACCAATGACGATAAAAAGCAATACTGCCAGAATTTTGTAGGATCTGGTTTTTCTCATGCAGCCAAACGCCGGTTAAAGCCGCCCAGCATCTTCTTGACTTCAACTAAGTCTTGTTCGTACGGTTGATAAATTTCGTGTTTGAGAAAATGCAAATCAAAAGCCATCAAAGCGTAATATTCAAGACGATTTGCAAACCCGAGCGAGGCACTCACGCATCGAGCAAACTCCGTGTCGTTAGGTTTTGAAGAGCCTTCCGCAATGTACGCGGGAATATCGATGCTGGTCTTTCGCATCATGTGCCGCAAACCGAACACTTCGTCTCGCGGAAAATCGTTTGTGATCCGATAAGTGTGCAAAGCAAGTTGGTGAGCCTTTTGCCAGACAACTAGACTTCGAAAGTCTTGCATAAAGGTAGAATACAGCTAAAAGCTTTAAGCTGACAGCTGTCAGCTGTATTCAAAAATGTTCCTTCAAACTTCTTCCTTGAGCCCGCGTTTGAAGATCTTGCCCGTACCGCCGATCGGCAGGCTTTCACGGAACTCGACGTATCGCGGATATTTGTTGGCGGCAAATTGAGTTTTGCACCATGCGATAAGGTCGTCTGCGGACAGGTCGTGACCTTGATTTAATACGACGAATGCTTTTACTTCTTCGCCGAGACGCTCGTCAGGCACGCCAATGACCGCGCACAAGCTAACGGCTTCGTGCGTGATGATGACTTCTTCAAGTTCGCGCGGATAGATGTTATAGCCGCCGCGAAGGATCATATCCTTTTTGCGATCGACAATTGCGAGATAGCCTTCGTCGTCCATGATGCCGATGTCGCCGGTGTGAAACCAGCCGTTGCGAAAAGCTTCGGCGGTCGCTTCGGGGCGTTTGTAATACCCTTTCATCACGAGATGACCGCGAATGACGACCTCGCCGCGTTCGCCGCGAGCGACTTCGTTGTCATCATCGTCAACGCACTTTATCTCGACGCCGAGCAGCGGCTGGCCTACGGTTCCGGGTTTTGACGGACGCTCGAACTGATTAAAACTTGCTATCGGCGAAGTCTCGGTCAGGCCGTAGCCCTCGAGAATGCGCAGGCCGAACACCTCGTTGAATTGTTTTATAACCTCGACCGGCATCGGCGCTCCGCCGGATGTTGGAACTTTTAGATTCTCGCGAATCGCCGACGTTTCAAAGCCGGTTTCCTCGACATGTCTGAGCAGCGCCCAATACATCGTTGGCACGCCGACCCAAAAATTCACCTTCTCGCGCACCATCGCGTCGAGCGTCGCCTGCGGTTCAAAACGCGCGAGTAAAACAACGCGATTGCCGGCGAACATATTTGAATTCATCTGCACGGTCTGGCCGGTCGTGTGAAAAAGCGGCAACGTGATCAGACACGTTTGCTGCTCACCCTTTGTAAAATCGACCGCCGGAAAATGCAATCCCCACGCGACGATCGAATTCATAAGGATGTTAAAGTGCGTGAGCTCGGCACCTTTTGGCTGGCCGGTCGTGCCTGACGTGTAAAGTATCGAGCACGTATCGTCGGGCCGCGTCGGATAAATTTCAAATTCTTCGCTCTTGTCGGCGGTGATCTCGGTCAGAGTTTTGTGACCGGTTACGGGGCCGCCGCCGATCAGATTTTTTGTCATCACGATGAGATGCTCGCATGACGCGACTTCATCAAAAGCTTCTTTCACGCGTTCGGCGAGCGGCAATTCGTCCGTTCCCTCAAAAACAAAGACGGCTTTGGCGTCGGAATCCGCGAGGTGATATTCAAATTCACGCGGCGTGAATAAAACGCTCATCGGCACGACGACGGCGCCGGCCTTCATTATTCCGTAATAAACTATCGGGAAAAACGGCAGGTTCGGACACGCAAGAGCGATCTTGTCGTTATGCCCGATGCCCATTTCGACGAGCGCATTGGCGACGCGATTGGACAACTTATCGAGCTCGCCGTAGGTGAGCCGCACATTTTCCCAGACGATCGCCTCCTTTTGCGGCGCCTGCCGTGCATGATGCGACACTATCGACGCCAGATTCAAAACTGTAGCGGAGCCTTCCATAACAATCCGTTTTTGGGGAGGTCAGTAAATGGTGATCTATTTTCGGGTAAGTATAGCCCAGTCTTGCATCCGAGACCAGTTAAGCCATCGCTTGCAGCCAACTTGGTCAAAGGTTAGCCGACGCTGTACCCTGTGATCGGCTGGTCAAACTGCTGTAGCGAGTGGATCCTGAACTCGTCACGCTGTTCCGGGAAATCCGTCCTGTAATGGCCGCCTCGTGATTCTTCGCGCCAGAGTGCGGCGGTTGCGACAAGCTTGGCGAGGGTCACGAAATTTCGGGAGGATGTGCTCAAATTTGCTGACGAGATCTGGTCGAATTCTTTTAGAGCACGGCGGAGCGATTCCCGGTCGCGAATGATCCCGACGCGTTCCCACATCACCCGCTTGATCCGTTTTTTCACCGCCGTCGAGATACCGGGTTCCCGGTTTTTCGATCCCGGTATCGGTGGTTGAAACTTTAGATCTGAGACCTGAAGTCCGGAATTGTCTTCGGCGGCAGCCTTTCCCGCCCGTGCGCCGAAAACCAGCCCTTCGAGCAGGGAATTCGACGCGAGGCGATTTGCCCCGTGGACGCCCGTACAAGTCACCTCGCCCGCGGCGTAGAGCCCCGGAAGCGAGCTGCGGCCCCAGAGATCTGTGCGGATGCCGCCCATGCAATAATGCGATGCGGGCGAAACCGGAAGCAGGTCAGTCGCAATATTCAGGCCAAAAAGCTTGCAGGTATCGTAGATCTTTGGAAATCGGTGTTTCAGAAAGTCCTCAGACATCGAGGTCATATCGAGATAGACCTCGCGCGTTCCGGTTCGACGCATTTCGGCGACGATCGAGCGGGAGACTATGTCGCGCGGAGCGAGCTCCATTCGCTCGTCGTAGCGAGGCATGAAACGCTCGCCGTATTTGTTTTTGAGCTGGCCGCCCTCGCCCCGCATGGCTTCGGTCAGCAGGAAGCGCGGAGCATTTTCGAGGCTCAGAGCTGTCGGGTGGAACTGGACGAACTCCATATCTGCCATTTCGGCACCCGCAAAGTAAGCCATTGCCATCCCGTCGCCGGTCGCAACGGGAGGGTTCGTCGTGTGTTGATATAGCTGGCCCGCACCGCCGGTACACATCACCACGGCCTTTGCAAAGATCTCACGCGGCGCCCGCAGTATAGGATCGAGAAAGCGAACACCAACGCAGCGGCCATTGTGAACCAACAGGCTCTCGGTATTCGCAAAGGGGGTAAGGAGGATCGTTTTTTCGAGACCCGCACGCGCGATCAATGAGCGGACGAACTCCGCACCGGTCGAGTCGCCATGGGCGTGCAGGATGCGGCGCCGCGAATGAGCGGCCTCTTGTCCCATCAGGAGATTGCCGCCTTCGCGGTCGAATTCGGTGCCCCAATCGATCAACTCCCTGATGTATTTTGTTCCCTCCGTTACGAGTGTTTCGACCGCCTTCTCGTCGCACAGCCCGGCACCGGCGATCAGCGTATCTCCCTCGTGCAGTTCGGCGTTGTCATCTTCTGCCAGAACTACCGCCACACCGCCCTGGGCATATTCTGTGTTCGATTCGCTTGCCTTGTCCTTGGTCAAGACCGAGACCCGAGCACCGCTAGAGGCAAGTTCGATCGACGCCCGAAGGCCCGCAACCCCGCTGCCGATAACAATAAAGTCCGTTTCCAGAGCCATTAACGAAACTTTAACAGAATCGCGCGGCAGGATAACAGCGGGGAGATCGAGTTGACATCAAGCAGACGCAGAGCCGTGTTCGGTGCCGTCGTACATTCCCTCATGAGCGCCTTTTCTCAAGTTTATGCCGTATTCGACCCAGGCCTTCAGGCAGCAGAGAACCTCGGTCCAGCCGGCACAATTGCCGTAGCTGTCCTTGAGTCCTTTCTCATCTTCATTCCAGCCGGATTCGGTGATCTTGACCAGCGTGTCGTTTGCCCCGATCTCCTCGAAGGCGATCTCGGTCCGCGTATTGTAACCGCCGCTCGTCGTGGCCCATTCAAGTAAGATCAAGCAATTGGGTACCATCTTAATGACATTCACGTCATAGTTGCCCGGATAGTCGTGCCATGCCCACGTGACGGTCGTGCCTTCATCAAGCGGGCCTGACGAGCCGCCCGTTGTGAAGAACTTGCTGAGTTTATTCGGGTTATAGACCGCGTCGAAGACCTCGGTCAGCGGCTTTTGGATCTTTGTGTGAACGGTGAATTTTAGTTCCATGATCATTACCTCGGAGATTCCTGCACAAGGCCGCGGGTAAGAAAGGGCGGTCCATTCAACGTTGCCTGCATCGTCTTTGCTGACCAACTGGCTTGTACAAAACGAGCGCGAGTATATGTTATAATAATACAACATGTCAAGTGATTTGGAGTTCGATCTGATATTCAAGGCGCTCTCGGATTCGCGTCGGCGTCTTGTGCTCGATTTATTAAAGGATGGTCCGAAAACGACGGGAGATATCTGCACAGCCCTAAAACCTCTCGACCGCTGCACCGCCATGCAGCACCTCGGAGTGCTTGAAAGAGCCGGACTTATTTTTTCGAAGAGGGAAGGGAGATTCAGATGGAACTATCTCGACGTCGTTCCGATCAGGGAAATATATGACCGATGGATCAACGCATATGCAGCACCATCGGTCGAGATGCTCACGGCGTTAAGAAAAAATTTTAAGAAATGATTGAATTACCTTTCCGACCAGTTTGTCGTTTCGAGACCGGCGACGTAAGAAAAGTGGCGAATGTTGTTGGTTACCAAGACGAAATTGTTGACGAGTGCGGTTCCAGCTATCAGAACGTCGTTATGTCCGATGACCCTACCGGCTGTTCTTAGATCGGCATAGATCTGAGCCGATCTTTTTGCAACGAAGCTTGTGAGCGGAACTATTCGGTTCAACTCAACGAATCTTTCGAAAGCCGCTAATTGCCTTTTTGCATCTTTGAAGTAAAGGCCGTTTAGTATCTCGTAATAAGTGACAACGCTCAGAAAAACAGCATCCTGCGTTTCAAGATATGCGGCAAGATTTGCCGCTATGTTTGCGTCGCCCCGAAAGTAATATGAGATCGTATCCGTATCAATCAGGGCAGATTTCATAGCTGCACTTCGCGACCAAACATCTCCCGGCCGCTGCGTTTAGCCTCCGTGAGATATTCTTTAAAATCATCTTCTGACATTTCCTGCCACGTTCCGGCCAGCGAAATGATTTCCGCCCGACGATCCTCAGAACCGCGGTCAAGGTCGAGAGGAGCGATAGAGATCAGTTCCATCTCAGCCATTTCATCCAAAAGACGTTTTGCTCCCGGCTGGATTATTTCAACCTGAAAGATGTCCACAGTCACCTCGTTGGGAATCATTCTAACATATCGGGGGATCATTTCTCTTTTACATTCGGATCGAGGACAGGCTTCCGTCCCGATCCTGCCGTTCGATCCTGCGTGCTACGACTATGTCGGCGTTCCCGTAATCTATGGCCCGAAGTGCGTAAGTGTGACCAACGATCGTCGGTAAGCGGTCTTTTAATGGAAAGAAAGGCACTCTGGAGAGTTGGATGCCCAACTATACCAGAGTGCCTTTTTCTTGATCAAGAAAATTCTTGATTTACGGTATCTTCAGTTCCTGGCCCGGATAGATCAAGTCAGGATCTTTGAGGATATCGCGGTTGGCGTCCCAGATAGCTTTCCAGGCGATGCCGTATTTGGCACCGATCTTGGAAAGGCTGTCACCGGAAACGACGGTATAAGTATTGGCACCGCCGCCGGCATCACCGGCTCCGGTGGTGATGTTGAGGATCAGATCGCCGGCACGGAATTCGGGATCGAGCCGCTCGTATTCGGCCCAGAGTTCGGCTTTCGCCTCGTCGCTCGGTGCGGATCCATTGATGTGCAGAACTCCGTCACCCTCGGTCAGCTCGTAGCTGGTGCCGTTGGCATTGGCGAGTTCTAGAAGTGTTACGTATTTTTCTTGCAGTGACATAAATTCCTCCTATTTCTCGCCTATTTGACGGTTAGCTTATTCTCGACCTTGGTCGCGTTTCCTTTCGCTTCGTTGGCGGCCTGCATGACCTTGGTCAAGTCGGCTTTTGCAACATCGCCCGTGAGCGTGATCACTCCGCCGGCAACTGTAACGGTGATGTTTGCACCCGTCAAGTTCAATTTCTTGATGGCCTCATTTACCGTGCCTTCGATCATCTTGTCCGGTGACGGCGGTGGCGGCGGTGGTGGCGGCTTGACCGTGCAGTTGTTCGTTACTGACTTGATGCCTTCGACACCCTTGACCGTAGCCTCAGCCTTGCTCTTAACGGTCGCATCAGCGACCTCGCCGGTGAGTGTTGCAACACCATCTTTGACGGCGACGGTTACGCCCATGACCTTATCAGCAGCCAGTTTGTCTGTAGCTGCTTTCTGCAGGTCAGCATCGCTCTTGCCGCATGCCATCATGAACATGGCGATGGCCAAAGTTAGAACTGTAAAAACTTTAACTTTCATTTTTCCTCCCGAATTTGGGTTTAATATCCTCTCACTTCGATCTGCGAGTACAAAAAACCGCACTCACCCTAGATAACAGCCACGACCGCAAAAGAAACGATCGTCCTAAATCATTTAGTAGGTCAATTATTGATTGCCGCGAAGCTTTTGGCAAGAGGAATCTTTAGTTTTTGCCAAAGATCTCGTCGGCGATCTTGTCGGCGACGTCGCGCGAGGAATAGTCAGATCTAATGGTGACGTGCCAGTCGGCCAGACAGTAGAGTTTTTGCCTTTCTTCGAACAGCTTCAGAGCGGCCAGCTTGTTTCTAGCCAGCGGGCGCTCCTTCCGCGAGAAGGAGATATTCAGCCAACAATGCTCGAATGTTGCTTCGAGCCATACGCTCGTGTAGCCGCTGCTTTTGAGGAGCTCTCGATTTTTCTCGATCGTCCAGGTCCCGCCGCCGAGCGAGAGGATATGAGTGCTCGGTTCAGCGAGCACCTGCTCTAAATAGAAAGTTTCGATCTCGCGATATCGGTCAATTCCGTCGCGGTCGATGATGTCGACGATCTGGCGTTGTTCGCGTTGCTCGATCACGTGATCCAGATCGACCCTCCTGCATTTTAGGAGATGGGAAAGATGACGGGCGACGCTGGATTTGCCAACGCCCATAAAACCGGTAAGTGCAATTCGTACATCTTTATTCACGATAGGCTACCTTACGACAGAACGAAGCATTTCGAAAAATCCGGGGAACGAGACATCGGCAGCGGCGGCTCCGTTTATGATGGTTGGGCCATTCGCAAAGAGGGCGGCGATCGCGAATGCCATCGCGATCCGGTGGTCGTGGCGGCTGTCGATCTCGGCTCCGGTCAACTGCGACCGTTCAACGCGAAGGCCGTCAGGAAACTCGGTCACGTTCGCGCCCATCCGCGAAAGGTTTTCGACGACTGCCGCGATACGGTCTGACTCTTTGACACGGAGTTCTGCGGCGTCGCGTATCTCAAGGCCGCCCTCGATCTGAGTTCCGAGCACGGCCAGTATCGGCACCTCGTCGATGAGGTTTGCGATGATATCGCCTCTGATCAGCCGCTCGGCGTCGGTCGGACCAAAGCCGCCGCGGACCCGCAGCGTAGCGACCGGTTCATTGCAGTTCTCCTCAGAGTTTGTTACCTCAACATTCGCCCCAAGCCGAACGAGAACGTCGAGGACGGCTCGCCGCGAGGGGTTCAGACCGACGTTCGGCATCGTAATATCCGATCCGGGCAGGCACGCCGCGGCGACGAGAAAGAAGGCGGCTGAGGAGATATCTGAAGGGACGACGAGATCGCGGGCGACAAGGCGGGCATCGCCGCTGACCGAGATACGGGTTCCTTCGACACCAACGTCAACCCCGAACCAGCGCAGCATTCTTTCGGTATGGTCGCGGGTCGGTACCGGTTCGATGACGGTGGTCAGACCGTCAGCATTGAGTCCGGCGAGGAGGACGCACGATTTTATCTGTGCCGAAGCAACCGGCGGCTGGTATTCGATCGCCGACAGTGGATTTTTGCCCTTGACAACAAGTGGAGCGCGGCCGTTCTGAGCGTCGATCACGGCTCCCATTCGTTCGAGCGGTTCGATGATACGTTTCATCGGCCTGCTTTGCAGCGAATCATCGCCGACGAGTGTCGAGTCGAAATTCTGGCCTGCCAGTATACCGGCGATCAGCCGCATCGTAGTCCCGCTATTCCCGCAATCGAGGGGCTGCGACGGCCGCTCGAGACCAGTCTTTCCAACGCCCTCGACCACAAGGACATTCTCGGTTCGTTCGGTCCTTACGCCGAGTGATCCCAGGCATCGCACGGTGGAGGCACAGTCCTCGCTCGTAGCAAAGTTAATGATCGTGGTCGCTCCCTCGGCGATCGCCGCGAACATCGCGGCACGGTGAGAAATTGATTTATCGCCTGGCAGATCGATCGTTCCGCTGAGGGCCGAAGCCCGATCTAGTTTCATAGTTCAGACAGCCGTCAACGCTGGCAGTTTGACAGCGACGGGCGTAAACCTATAACTTACAAGACATACCTAGTTTTTGCTATGCGTCATATCGAGTTGCCCAGCCGTATCGAATCGGTAGATGAAGCAGCGGTCATGGCCGACGAATACGCCAAGAGCTGCGGCTGCAGCGATGAGATCACCTTTGCGGTCGATCTTGCGATCCGTGAGTCGGTAGCTAATGCTGTTAAACACGGAAACAAGTTTGATGAATCGAAGATGGTTCATCTAACACTGAACAATGGCCCTGAGGGTTTTGTCATCACCGTGCGCGACTTCGGTTCGGGGTTTTCTGTCGATGATGTTGCTGACCCGACAAACCCTGAGAACATCATGAAGACAAACGGCCGAGGGCTATTGTTTATGCGATCTTTCATGGATGAGGTCGCCTGGGAGAAACCGGTTGATGGCGGCCTTCTGGTCAAGATGCTAAAAAAACGATAAATTTGCGATCCTGCATAGACAATTTCAGAGGTCTTAGACTAGAATTTGCTATCGCAATTAAATTACTTAACGAAACGAGGAGACAAAAATGGCTGATATCACTATAACTGAACGCCAGGCCGGCGACGTTACAATACTCGATCTGGTTGGTAAGGTAACCATCGGCGAAGGCAGCGTCGCGTTGCGAAACACGATCCGCCGCCTGCTTGGCGAAGGCAAGAATAAGATACTGCTCAATTTGGGTGGGGTTGGTTACATTGATTCGAGCGGCATCGGCGAACTCGTTTCGAGTTTTACCGCCGTTAAGAAGGAAGGCGGAGTGCTCAAGCTGTTGAGCTTGACGCAGAAGATCCAGGATCTGCTCGCGATCACCAAGCTGCTGACGGTTTTCGATACGTTCGATGACGAGCCATCGGCACTGAGCAGCTACAACTAGACCGGTTTGATCTTGAATTTGATCGCGAAAGGACGGAGGGGTTTATCGACCCCTCTGTCCTTTCGGTTTTTTGCTTGTTTGAATACATCCAAAACGATCGGGAACTCATCTTTTTTCTGTTGGACTGAAGTAAGTTAGGATTGAACCTAGAATGCGCCGAATTTTTGTATTCCTTATCTTGTCGTTATTTGCGCTGAGTGTCAGCGGCCAGGACGTGCCTGCGGCGTTCGATCTTGTGAATTACGGTGTTCGGATCGAGCCCGACAAACGCCTGATCGTGGTGCTGGCCGCTCTTGAGTTGGCCTCGCAGAAAGATGCTTCGGGTGCGGAACAGAAACTGATCAATACTCCGCTTTCGACCAAGGGAACCGAGTTTCGGACCCGACTGCTTGCCGAAGGCTTCTTGAAGGACAATGTCGCCCAGGATGTCGAACTTCGACGTAGGATCACAGCTTTTGTTGCCCAATACAAGCGCAGCAGGCCGCACGCGACGGATGCGGAATTGATAGCCCCCTTCATATCGATGGCCTATACACTGACCCCGGTGCCGGACCTGAACGATCCGGTGATAACGAATGACCTGCCGGGGCCGTTGCTGGATGTACTCGATTTTGCGCCGCTCGTTCGCGAGTTCTACCGCAAGTCGTCGATCGGCACAAGGCTCGACGAATATGTTAAGGAGTACAGGAGCGATTCGGATGCCGTTCTTCGCCCGTCGGCCCGCGAGATGGTAAGCGACCTGCTTGATTACCTGCACACCAGGCCGCGACTGACCTATGCTGAGAAGGTCGTGACGCAGACACAAAAGGCGGGCAGCAAATCAAGCATCCAAAAGATCGAAACGCGCGAGAACGAGCGACGATTTTTCCTGGTTCCTGAGAAGCTGGCGGCTAAGCAGACCGTCAACTTCCTCAACATCCGCGACGACTACTACGTGATCCTTCCGCCGGATACAGACCTCTCCTTCTCAGAGGTCCGTCGGGCATTCCTTCAGTTTGTGATCGACCCGCTGGTTCTCGGCAATTCGAGGGAGATGACTGCTATTCGGACATGGGCGAAGCCGATGCTTGATGAGAAGCGGAAATCGGACCCGACGATCACGCCCGACGTTTTTCTGGCCGTGACTCGTTCGCTGGTTGCAGCGACCGATGTCAGGCAGGCGGAATTTGCGCGGGTTCGCATCGCGACCCAGATCGCTCGGGAAAAAATAGGAACGCTAAAGGACGATGCGGAGAAGCGGCGTTTGGCGGACGAGCTGGAGCAATATAAGCGGTCACTGGCCGATGAGTCGACCCTTCGGCTTTATGAAGACTTCGAAAAAGGCTCGGTGCTTTCTTTCTATTTTGCCGAGCAATTGAAAGGTATCGAGGACTCAGGTTTTGATATTGGTTCGTCGCTTCGCGAAATGCTTGTGTCGTTTGATCCGGCGAAAGAGAACGACCGAGTCGCGGCAAGCGCGGATGCTAGAAAAAGGGCGTTGGCGGCGCGTGAGGAGCGAAAAGGCAAACCGGACACTCGGATCATAACTGCCGAGAATCCTGTGACGGCGGGTTTGCTCGACGTGCAAAACCTTATCAACGCCAAGAATTACGCAAAAGCGAACGTCGATCTTCGGAACCTGCTCGCGAAGTATCCTAAAGAGCCGCGGATATATTTCAACATTGGGCGAGTCGCAGGCCTTGAGGCCGTGCTCATTCAGGACGCCGAGGCTCAGGCCAGGAAACTCCTGGAGGCGAAGAATGCGTATGTTGAAGTGTTAAAAAATGCCACACCGACAACTGACCGGGCACTGTTGTCGCTGACCTTTGTCGCGCTTGGACGAATTTACGAGCACAACAACGATAACGCCTACGCGCTGAAACTCTACGAAGAGGCGATAAAACTCGATGACGTAAGGGGCGGCGGCTTTGGCGAGGCTTTGGCCGCGAAACAGCGGCTGCTGAAACCGCAGCCCTGAGCATATCGGCCCGACCCGGGATCAACGGACTCCAACGGCTATTGTGCCGTTGGAGTTCTGCTTTTTAACATCAACTTTGGTACTTTTGTATTCATGTCTGAAATGGGCTACAGAAGCGGATACGCGGCGCTGATAGGGCGGCCGAATGCGGGGAAATCAACGCTGCTGAACCGGCTGGTGGGTGAGAGGATCGCGGCTGTTTCTAACAAGCCGCAGACGACCCGTTTTCGGATTCAGGGGGTCGTGACCCGCGACGACGGACAGATCGTTTTTGTCGATACGCCCGGTGTGCATAAGCCCGGACACCTGCTGAACCGGCGGATGATGGCGGCCGTGCATGACGCGATAATGTCGGTCGATGTAGTCGTGCTGATGCGTGACGCTAGCGTTTCGACCGGGAACGGCGACCGCTTTGTGCTCGACCTGGTCAAGCGTTCAGAGAAAACGGCGATCCTTGTTCTCAATAAGGTGGACAAGATAAAAGAGAAGGGCGAGCTGCTCCCGCTGATCGAGAGCTACGCGAAAGAATACCCTTTTGCCGAGATCATTCCTCTCTCAGCCTTGAAAGGTGATGCTGTCGAGATCCTGCTTGAACAGATCGTCAAACATTTGCCGCCGGGCGAGCCGATCTTCACTGAAGATGAGATGACCGACCAGCCGCTTCGCTCGATCGTTGCGGAGATGGTCAGGGAAAAGATTTTGCGATCGACCGGTGAAGAGATACCTTATGTCACTGCGGTCGTGACCGAGCTGTTCGATGAGAGCGATCCCGATCTGACCACCATCTATTGCGCGATCTATGTCGAGAGGGCTTCCCAAAAAAAGATCATTATCGGCCGGCAGGGCGCTCGTGTGAAAGATATCGGCACGAAGGCGCGGATCGATATCGAAAACCTGCTCGGCAAGCGCGTTTTCCTAAAATTGTTCGTCAAGGTAGTCGAGGATTGGCGAAACAGGGAAAGGGACCTCGACGAGATGGGTATTCGCGAATGACAGCAACGGCAAAAAGGACGTGGTTCGCGGTTGATGTGGTGGTCGATCCTTCGGTGACCGAGGCGGTCGAGACCGCTCTGAATGAACTCGGGGCCCTCGGGACCGAGATCGATAGCCTGCGGAAGAAACCGACCGACCCGCAGACGGTGACCGCCTTCTTCGATGAGCTGCCCGAAGAGACGGAAGTTCGCGATGTGATCTTGCATTGGCTTGCGGCTTACGGTTTTCAAGAAGCGACGGTTCTCTCGATCTCGCGGCGCAATGTCGAAGAGACCGATTGGCTGGCGGAATGGAAGAAGCACTGGAAACCGACCGCGATCGGAAGATTCATCGTTGCTCCGCCCTGGGAGGATGTTGACGACACGGATAAGATCGTCATCCGCATCGAGCCGAACATGGCTTTTGGCACCGGTACGCACGACACGACAAAACTCTGTTTGAAAGCCATCGGCGAACTTTACGCACCGGCCCAGACATTTCTCGATGTTGGAACGGGAACTGGGATCCTTGCGATCGCAGCCGCCAAATTGGGCGGATCGAAGATCTTTGGGTGCGATACGGACGCCGATTCGGTCAAGATCGCGCGCGAGAATGCACTTCTGAACGAGGCCGGTTGGATAGAATTTGCCGAAGGACCTCTGAGAGCGGATATGCCGGCTTACGATCTCGTCTGCGCAAATCTAACGGTTGATGTGATCGTGCCGATCCTCGATCTCCTACTCGCAAAAACGCTCTCGATCCTGCTGCTTTCAGGGATCCTCTTCGAACAAAAAGACATCATCTCCTCGGCACTTAGTGACTCTGGGGTCTCGCATTTCACGATCGAACGCTCGGGCGAATGGATATCTGTCATTATCGATCGCAGCGAATCTTGCGACTGACGCGGGCTCACGGTTTTTTCACCGGTACAGCGAATGGGATATCGCCGTCGTCGGTGATAGTAACAAGCGGGATGCGAGGCTTGGGTTTTGCGCGCGGTAGTGCGGATTTGAGTATAGGCGGGCCTTTCGGGACGGTCATCGTCCTGGGCGAAAGGGAATCGGTTCGCTTCATCATGGTCCCGCCGCGGCCCGCGACCCACACCTTGCTGCCGCCGCGGTAAACGATCGCCTGAAGCACCTTGCTCGTAATGGTAGGCTGCACGCCCCAGGTCTTTGCTCCATCCTCAGTTACGAGGATCGTCCCGAGCTCGCCGACAGCGATGGCGGCGTCGGGGCCAAAGGCCTGAACCGCGAACAGATTGAAACGCGAAGCCGACTCCTGATCCTGCCACGTGAGGCCACCATCCGAAGTACGCAGCGTGATCCCGGACGAACCGACGGCAAATCCGTTCTTGTCGTCATAAAAGCTGACCGAGTACAGATTCTCGCGCAGGTTCGTCTTGATCGGTGTCCACGTTTGAGCTCCGTCGGTAGTGCGAAGTATCGTGCCTTTCGCCCCGACGACGATCCCGGTCCGGTCGTCGAAGAATTTTACGTCTTCGAGCCATAATTTCGTTCCCGAATCCATTTTTTGCCAATAGGCTCCTGCCGAATCGGTCCGAAGAATTGTGCCGGAGGAGCCAACCGCGAAGCCTATCCTGTCTGAAACAAAATTTACCGATAGCAGATCGTCCGTGACGCTCGAGATGCCTTTCCCCCAACTTGCCCCGCCGTTGATCGTCCTGAGCACGGTGCCGCTGTCGCCCACGACCCAGCCGCGCTGTCCATCGAAAAAGAAGGCTGAATTAAGATTTGAAAGGGTCCCCGAAAAGGTCGGCAGCCACGATTTCCCTGCGTCGTTGGTGAGCCATACCTTACCACGCGAACCAACCGCGACGCCGATCTCGTCGTCGAGAAAGACAAGGTCGTTCACGTCTTCGCGGCCGCCTTCGCTGAGTCGTCGCCAACTGAATCCGCCATCGTCTGTACGGACGATAAGGCCGTTCTCGCCGACGGCCCAGCCGGTGAACTCATCGCCGAAATAGATCGCGACGAGCTTGGGATTTGTTCTGACGTTAAAGGGAAGCCACGTTCGCCCGCCGTCCCCCGTTATCCAGACGAGGCCGTTGGCATCCGTCATCGATCCATGCAGCGCGTCGGAGAACGAAAGCGAGAGGAGATCGGCACGGCTGAAGATGTCTATCGAGGTCCAGGACGCGCCGGCGTCGTCGCTGACGGCAACGCATCCGCCGAAACCGGCGACCACCAGCATTTTAGCTGAAACGTACGCAACGTCCGACACGAGGGCACCGGAACACGGGTCTGCCGATCTCCAGGTTTCACCGCCATCCGACGTGATGGTGACGGCACCGCCGAGACCAACCGCCGCGACGTTGTTTTCGTCCAGTGCGTCAACGCTCAGGAGCCGTTCGGTGATCTTTGCGTCCTGCTGTTTCCATGTGATGCCGCCGTCCGCGGTCTTCAGGATCCGGCCATAAGTGCCGGTGATCCAGCCTGTACGAGCATCGGCTCCGACAAATTCGATCGACGACAGGTGATCGCGGGTATCGACATTTACACGCTTCCACTCCTTGCCGGCGTCGGCCGTCATATAAACCGTACCTCGAGCGCCAACAACAAATGCGGTGTTCTTGTCTTTTACGAACACCGACGAGAACGCGACGTCCGAGAAGGGAATGTTCTGTCGGGTCCATCTGAAACCGCCGTCCTTTGTGAACAGGATCGTGTTGTCAGAACCGACTGCAAACCCGACTTCCTTATCCGGAGCAAAATGGATCGAATAGAGTGGATTTCCCTGGGGAAGCGGGTTTTGCCAAACCCAGCCCGGCCCGGTGCGGATCTGGGCCGTGGCCGTGAGTATCGAAAGCAATAGAATGACCGCGGAGACGGGGAGAGACGGACGAATGCGCTTCACCCAAGGATGAATACAGGTGGACACTGATAAGATCGCCGGCAGGGCCCTACGCTTTATCGGATCCGTCCCAGAGCTGTATTCATCTCTACTCATAGAAGTTCAGAACTATCGTGTATGCGTCACAGGTCTATATCTCTATCGTCCCGATATCAGCAACTGCATCATCGAGCAGATCTTCGTCAACGTACCCCAGTTCAGCCATTTTTCGGGCCATCGAGTCGGCAACCTCCTGAACAGAATGACCGCTGTGGCCCTTAACCCACTGCCAGGTTATTCGATGCTTTGTCGCGGCATTATCGAGGCGCTTCCACCAATCGTGGTTCGTTTTCCGTTTCCATGTCCCACCCATCGTCTCGACCACGTAGCGCGAATCGGAGATCAGCGTGACGCTGCACGGTTCCTTAAGATTTTCCAGCCCGAGGGCGGCCGCCGCAACCTCCGCTTGCTGATTCGTCGCCCCGCCGAGATATTCGCCGACCGCCTTCCAATAGCCTTTGAACCCCAACACCGCGACGGCCGCTGCACGCGGATTTCCTTTCCCATTGCCGAGGCTCGAACCGTCGCAGACTATCGTTACTTGTTTCATAAGGTTTCAACGGATATACCGGAGGATCTGTTCGTCCTCGGAATTCTGTCTTGCCCGCGAGCCTATCAGCCAATATTCAACACGTTGTCAACATAGCTATCGAACGTATCATCATGCGAGATGACAAAGAGCTGGTCGAAGTTGGTAATGCGGCTGATCTGTTGTGCAAAATTCTCGCGGCGTTCGGCGTCCATATTTGTTGTCGGCTCGTCGAAAAATGCGATGCGGATATCGCTGAGCTGTTTAAGTATAGCGAGACGTACTGATAAAGCGGCCGACATTTGTTCGCCACCCGATAGACTGACGAAGGGACGCTCGTAGCCGTCCTCCTCCAGGATGATCGAATAGTCCTCCGCCCATTTCAGAGTTCGCTCGCCATTGCCGGTGATCTCTCGAAACATCTGGTTGGCTTCGAGCGAGACATGGTAAACATAGTTGCGTGCGACGCGCGGGGCCGCCTCCTTGAGCGTGTCCCGGATGAACGAGGTAGCCTCGGCAACCTGTTCGAGACGTTCTTTTTCACGAAAGGCTTCGGCGAGCGACTTTCTCAGCTCACTGAACCGTGCAAGTTCTGCCGCGAGCTGCTCGGCACGCAGTTTGGCTGCCTCGAATGTGGCCCCGATCTCCGCCGAGCGGCGTTCGACACTGAGCAACTCGGTTCTCTCAGTCGTATGCCGTTCAGGATCGTAACCGGAGCCCGCAGCGGCCAGATCCTTTTCGGCAGCCTCGACCGATGCAGATCTCGACGCAAGTTCAACCGAAGCGTTTTCAAGATCGAGTTTTCGCTGAGGCAGGGCGCTTGCCTCAGTTTCGTTCGTAAGGAAAACCCGATGAGCCTCGGCGGTCGCCTCGCGTTCAGAAGTTAAACGCAGCCATTGGTCGTCGAGTTCCTTAAATTCCTCCAGCCGTTCATCGAGCAGCTTACGGTCGCTGGCCAGGCGCTCGAGATTGGTTTCGACGTGGCGAAGCCCGTCGCGGATGTCAGCTTCGCGAAGGGCCTCTTTTTCGAGGATCCGAATACGCGCCGCCGGATCGCCGAGGGCCTTTAGCCTGGCTTCCGATTCGGCGATCTTTCGTTCGCTTTCGACAAGGCCGCGCTGTTCCTGCTCAAGGGCAGCCTTTTTGGCATTGAGGCCCGCGCCTTCTTCGCGGATCTCCTTGTCGCGCTGCAAGTAGCTTTCGCGGGCACCGACCTGCTTTTGCCCATCCCGGGCCTCCATCAGGGCCGGCGCGATCGCCTTTCGCTCAGTTTCGAGTTCCGAGATCTGAGATCTGAGATCAATGAACTGACTGGAGAGGTAGCCTTCGAGCGTCTCGCCTTCCTTAAGATTCAAGCATCGCTCAGACAGGATCGGGCATAGTCCGCCCCGGACCTCACTCTGGAATTTTTCGTCGCGTTCGAGGTTGGCACGCAGTGTCGCGATGGAGGCAATGAGGTCGGCCTCACGTTTTTCGAGAGTTGACAGGGAAGCCGCCGCGGCGGCGCCGGCCTCGGCGGTTCTAAGATCTCGCTGATTCTGCAGAAAGCGTTCCCGCAGCCGTTCGAGCTGGGCATTGATGCTGCGAACGCGTTCGTCCGCGGTTTTGGCTCTCGCGACCTCGTTTCGCAGGCCCGCGATCTCTTTTTCAATCGCTTCTTGTTCGGCGGCTTTCGGACGAAGCGAGACTATTTCTTCGCGAGCGTCGGTGAGGTTCTTGAGGTCACGCTCGAGGCGAACCTTTTCGGCATTGACAGTGGTTATCGCTGTGGATGTCTTGTTCAGTTCACTGCGAAGAGTGTCGCGCTGGTGGCGTTCACGTTCGATCTCGGAAAGGCGGCCGAGGACTTGTGTGTGACGTTGATGATCGGCCCGAACCTCGGCGACCAATGCGGCGGCGGCAGTTGCCCGTTCGTTGGCGGTCTCAGCCTGCTTGAAGACAAGTGCGGCCCTGTCTTTTTCGGCGCGGCTTCGATCGAGGGCGGTCTTCAATCCGGCAAGCCGCTTCTCATCCTCATCGAGAGCTTTCACTCGCGTTTGACGGGCCGCGAGGTCCGTATTTAGTTTCTCTATCTCCGAGGTGAGGGTCGATATCTGAACCGCCGTTCGCTTGTGGTCTTCCTCAACCGAATCGGAACGGGCAAGTTCACCTTCTGCCCGGGCAATATCCTCACGGAGTGAACTGATCGAAACGTCTAGATACCGCGTCGTTTCACGCAGTTTCTCAGCCGCTTGCCGATATTCTTCGACCTTCAGGAGGCGGTCGAAAGCAACTTTTCGTTCGGTCGAACCTTCAAGAAAGATGGCCGTGAACGTCCCTTGTGGAACGCCGATCGCCTGCCGAAAAAGCGATCTCAGATCTGTCCCCGGCTCAAGCCCCAGATGCTGCCACAAGAACCTGAAAACCTCTTCTTTTTTCTCGGCGAGCCGCATCTGAAGCCGCGGGTCAATAACGTGATAACCTGAGCCGGAATCGCGATAGACGACGTATTCGCGTTCGTCGAGCCCGCTTTCGAAGGTGACCGAGACCGAGCCTTTCTTCGCACCCCGACGGACGAAATCCTCTTTTTTGTACTCCAGCAGATCGAACATGGCCCATGCGATCGCTTCGATGATCGTGGTCTTCCCGGCACCGTTCGCACCGGTGACCGCGGTCGTACCGCGCGAGAATTCTATCGTCGTGGAGACGTGGGATTTGATGTTCTCAAGTTCGATCTTTGAGACGTGCATCGGCCGAAAAGTTCAGATCTGAAATTTCAGAGCTGGAATTTTGATATTAGTTCATCAGACGCCAAAGCGAAAGAAATCGTCGGGTTCGGCAGAAAGTGGAAAAATGATGTGCAAATGAGCGACAATCGTCTGATGAAGATCGAACCCGGTGACGTCGTGATCGCGGTCCTGCACAGCCCAAGGGAGAAATTGCTCGGCGTATTGAATGAGATCAATGCTGCCGGGATAACCATCCGTTCGATCGACCTCGGCTATTTTGACGATTGGTGCAGGTCGATCGCTGCAGGCGAGGTGCACCTGAGGATGAACGATAATTTCTTTCCGATGTGGCGCGTCGAGCGTTTGTCGCGTGATGAGGGAACCGATGAGATGCCGTCAATGACCGACCAATTCGAAACACGGACCGGACGGCGGTTCGAGCATCAGTAGCCTTCGGTCACTGTTTTCTGATAGCAATGCTGCCGTTATCGGCCGTGACTTTAAGCGTCGCTTCTCCCGATCCGGCCTTGCCCGCAAGAGCCTTCAACGGGCCGACAAAATTCTCGGTGATTATCTCGTGCGGCAGATCGCAGGCGAAACTGCCGTAGCCGTAGGTTGCCCAGAATCTGAAGCCTGACTTGGCCGGAACGGACATTCTGATCGACCCCTTTGAGGTTCGTAGATTGTAGGAGCCGCCCGACAGGATCGGCCCGCTGTATGAGACTGAGCCGGAGATCGACCCGACGTTCACCTGGCGGTACTCGAGGCTTTGAAGCGAGATCGTTCCGCTGTGGGTATTGGCTTTGAATATGTCGCCATAGTCGCTCGGACTGCCTTCGAATACGACGATATTACCTTCGGTGGTCGTGAGCATCATCGAACCTTTGCCGGCTTCGACGGTGATATCGCCACGCCCTGCGTTGGCGCTGATACCGGCTGAGATGTTTCGGAGCGAGATGTCGCCGCCGATCGATGTGATGTCAACCTTCTTGACCGTATCGACAGCAGTGGAGATTTCGCGACCCCTGATACGGATCGATGCCCCGACGGGCACATCAACCTCGATCGAGCCGCCCGAGAGGCATTCGCTGTCGGGCCCGATCCTTCGGTCTGAATTGATGCCCACGACCTTCACCCAAACTGGAGCATCGCCCTTGATATTCTCCTGCGCAGTTCGGAAAGCAAACTTACTGCCGCCGGCGACAAAGACCCGGACCTCGTTGCGTCGCCAGCCATTTACTCGAATATTACCTTCGACAACGCAGCTAAACTCGAGATTGATCGCGGGATCGACCTTAATGGACCTCTCGGTCGTGTCTCTGGTAAACACCCCGCTGCGAGGAAACATGGAGGGACGCATTGGCGACGGCGGGCTCGGGGCTCCTGCGCCATCAATATCCGGCGCCAACCTGCCAGTCGGCTGCGCAAGGAGCCCTGTTGCCAGAAACACTGACGCGGCGCCAACGATCATCAGATTTTCAATGAGCTTCTTCATCAAGTCAGGCTTGCACGCCCTACTGAAGGCTTGCCACCAACTCCTCTTTTTGCGAGACCGAATTTAACAGGTCTATCTTGTTCTGATACGACGAATAGAGGATCTGTTTCGCGGCTTCGTTCTTTGGATTGCGTTTCACTTCGACACGCATTTTTTCGATAGTGTCGTTGACCACTGCCATGTTCCGTTCGAACGCCACGCGTTCCGAAGGGCGCAGGACAGATTCTTTCTGTTCATCGACCGATCTCTTTAGAGTTGCGATAGTTTTGATATAGCTTTCTTCGCCCGGCATATACGCGGCTGCCGCCGGCGCACTCTCGGCCGGGGCGGCCCGCTGCGTACGTTTCACTTCAGGGCGGAATATCGCGCGTTCAATGACCGGCGAATGATTGTTAGAAACCTCGGGAGCCTCGACCGGCACTTCCCGTTCATCTACATTAAGCGTTGATGCCGGGGTGACTGCGGTCGGCGTGACCGGAGCAGCTTGCCGCGCGGCCATCGGCGGCGTGTTATCGACGCTGTTTCGCGACTTATTCAGCAAAAGCCCGCCGAAAACGCCAAACACCAGCAGAAGGCTCGCGGCCGCGACCATCGACGGGCTTGTAAGCGAAAAACGAAGAAAGGCCCAGGCTTTCTGCCATACGGGGCGATTCTCCTTTTCCAGCTGGATCGAATCGTTGATCTTGCTCCAAAGCCGTTGGGTCGGTACGAGAGTATTGAACTCGCGTTCGAGTGCGGGAAATACGATAGCGGACTCTTCTTCGGCATCGGCAAGCATCAGGGCGCATTTGTCGCACAGAGCCACGTGGGCAGTAACCCGCGACGTTTCATCATGTGACAGCTCGCCGTCGAGAAACGCCTGAATGATCCCAATGTCTAAGCAATTGTCCTTCATATCGATTCCTTTCCTGCCTTGCCATATAGGCGGGAAAACTCCTGTCGTGCTCGTGCGACGTAAGTTCCTATGCTCGTCTCGTTCAAGTCAAGGCTGGTCGCGATCTCGCGATAAGAGAGGCCTTGTTGCTTTAAGATCAGGCAGCTTCTAAGCGGCTCTTTTATGCTGTTCAGAGCCCTGTAGATCTCGTTTACGCCCGAGTATTCTTCGTAGTCGACCTCGACCGAAGAAACTGATGTCTCCATCGTTTCTTTGACGTAATTCTCGTCACGCGTGTTCGCCCGAATGTTGCCGCGGATGGTGTTCTTCGCCACGTTGATGGCGACGCGAATGAGCCACGGCCTGAGCATCTCGTTGTCTGTGATGGAATCCTGATGCTTGTAAAGACGGAGAAACGTTTCCTGGGTGACATCCTCAGCGAGTGCCGAATCGTGAACGATCGACCGCGCGGCGCGGAAGACTGTTCGGTGATGGAGCGCAAATGCCTCCTCAAACTCGATCTTATCTCTCGCCGCGGCCGTCGCTGTTTGTTCGGACATTATGTCCACAAGAATGTTCGTATTCTCGTTCATTTTCAGCATCGTTAAATGCTCATCACAATGGGAAAACACCGCTGACCGCTGATATATGACAAGAATCGCCTAAAACCCAATAATTTTCAATCTTTGAAGGATATCCGGCGACGCAACGGGCACGCCATTGGCGGTCACGAGCAGGATGTGACTGTCACCGGTCTCAAGGAAGACACGCGCGAGTCCGGGCACAGGTTCCGTTTTGTTATCGATGGCAGGTTCTATCGAAGCGAGGTGGCGGAGGCATTCGTGGACGTGGGCCCGGCCGGCGCCGAAGCCTGTATCAACGGAATCGATGAGAAGACGGATCTCGGCGTTGCTCAGGGCTAATTCGGACAGTAGAGAAGCGGCGATGCGCGCACCTTCCTCGAACCGAGGCGAAACGACTACGGCTTCGCCCGATTGCTCGGCGGAGATCAGCTCGCGGATCGGGCGTTCGTTCCCCGCGGGGATCCGCGTGTCGAAGATCACGGTGACCCGTTGTTCATCTTCGGCGGAGTATTCGCGCGCCGTCAGCTGCGACGTTCGTGCCGTCGCTTTCCAGTCGATATTTCGCGGATTGTCGTTAGGCTGATAGTCGCGCAGGGCGAGCAGGTCCTGGCCGCTGCCGCGTTTGTTTGCGACACGTTTGCCGAGTTCGAGCGGCATTTCGTCAAGTTCGACGGGGTTTTCGACGATCTTGGGAAAGACGAGCAATTCCGCCTCGCGTGCGGGCAGACGTCGGCGATGGCGAAAAAAACCGAAGGGGAACTTGGTGGATAGTTCGAAATCGCGTATCGATAGTTTTCCGCGGTTCGGAAAGACATGCTCGGTCCTTTTTTCCACCATGTCCCTTGCCCGGACATACACAAAATGATCGAGCGTTCGCCTGACGACAGGGGCTGAGCCGAGCCGTTTCGCGATGAATCGGGGAAAGGCCGCATCGTAGAGACCGGCCGCGACCGACCTTTCGCGTTCACGCCCGCGAACCTCGACAACGACCGAAAATGCCGGGATCAGACGCTTGCGGTTGGTCATTGTGACCAGGATCGGGGTCTTTTCACCTGCGAAGATCGTCTCGGGGAAACGCATCGTTACATCCAGCTTTTTGAGGCATAGCCCACCCGCGACAAAGCCGACGATCATCGACGCCAGCAGGAAGGAAAGCACGAGAAACAGCAGGTTGTTTCCGGTATTCCATGCCGAGAAGCCAACGATCACGATCAGTACCAGCAGAACAGCGCCGCCGGTCGTGAACTCGAAAGGCAGGTTCATCTGCGACGTCTCTCGTCGGGCATTCCGGGCCAATGGCGGAACGATGAAGATCAGGATCAGAAGGACGAAAACAAGCGATACCGAGGCCGAGATGGCGGCCATTCGGACATCACCGATCTGATGGGCATATAGCGTCAAACCCGACAGTCCGAGCCCGCCAAAAACGACAACAACGCCGAGAACGGCGTTGCGGAGGTCACGGAGAGTGAAAAGCTGGCGTGCAACCTTTAGATCCATCGGCTATAGCGGGACATTCACCTTAAGAAGGATGTCACGCAACACCTGTTCGGCTTCGCGCGTCCGATTGCGTAACGAACTGACCCGTGAACTCAGAATTATCCGATGCGCAAAACAGGGCAGCACGAGGCGCTTCACATCATCAGCGATGCAGTAATCGCGGCCCTCGATGACGGCTAAGGCCTGTGCGGATCGGAACAATGACAGCGTGCCGCGGGGACTGATACCAAATTCGACCGATTCGGAATTTCTCGTCTGGTCGACGATCTGCAGCAGGTAGTCCAGCAGAGCGTCGTCAAAACGCACACGTCCCGACATCTCCTGAAGCTCGGAAAGTTCGTCGCGGGACATCACCGGTTCGATCGTTGCGAGCGGATCGCTGACCGAGCGGTCGCGAAGGATCTGTTTTTCATCAGCTGCATTTGGATAGCCAATATGGAGCCGGATCATAAAACGGTCGAGCTGCGACTCGGGCAGCGGATAGGTGCCGTGATGTTCGGAGGGATTTTGCGTCGCGATCACGACAAACGGCGAAGGTAGCGGCCTTGTCGATCCTTCGATCGTCACCTGTTCTTCGGCCATGGCCTCGAGCAGGGCCGATTGTGTTTTCGGCGTCGCGCGGTTGATCTCGTCGGCAAGGATGATATTTGCAAATATCGGGCCGGGTTTCCAATCGAATTCGCCGGTCCCCTGATTGAATACCGAAAGGCCGATAACGTCGGAAGGGAGAAGGTCGGACGTGAATTGGATACGCTGAAAATGAAGATCAAGCGCACGCGACAATGCATTTGCAAGCGTGGTCTTCCCGATACCCGGAACGTCCTCGATGAGCAGATGCCCGCGCGCGATCAAGGCAACCAGGGCGAACTTTACCGTCTCGGACTTGCCTCGAACGACCTGCTCGATCGACCGCTGCAGCTCCGCAACCCTCGCCGCTGCATCGAATCCGGGAGCGAGGCCTTCACCGGCTCCGTGAGTTTGTGTAACTATCCAATCCCTCATCTGATGCTGTGGAACAAAGTTTCGCCAATCCCATTCTACTCGATTAGAAACCACGCCCGCAGAAAAAAGTTGCAATCTTTGCAGATGCTTGCGAGCGGTCGCGATTGAACTTAAGCCCAAAACAGACTAAACTTTTGGAACTATAGACAAGCGTTTTCGTGTTGAAAGCGGTAGGGAAACTAAAGTTTTATGAAAAATCTACGTAGCCGGTTCAAGGATCAACGCGGCTTTAACCTGATCGAGTTGATGATCGTGATCGCGATCATCGGACTGCTGATCGGTGTTGGCAGTATAGCGTGGCAGGCGGTCATTCGGTCGGGAAATGAGACCACGGCGGCCCAGTCGATAGACCAGATCAGGAAGTTCCAGGCGCAGTATGCGACGCGCAACAAGGGCAACTTTGCGACGTTTGACGAGCTGATCGCCAAAGTTAGCCTTGACGAAAAATTCAAGGGTGAAAGCCCCGTGGTGAACGGCTATATCTTCAAGATGACGGTCGTTCCTGCATCGGCAAGCACGCCGTCTTCCTATTCGGTTAACGCCGATCCGCAGGTAGCCGAGGGAATCTCCGCAACCGGAACGCGGCATTTTTATACGGATTCGAACCTTAGCACGATCAAGGGCACCGACGAAAATCGCCCCGCGAAGGCGGACGACCCGTCGATCTGATCCAACGCCGTCTTAGCTCAGTGGTAGAGCACACGCTTCACACGCGTGGGGCCACAAGTTCAAATCTTGTAGACGGCACCATTTCTTTTAACGGTAAAAAAGGCGTCCTCGCGACGTCTTTTTTCTATTCCGGTATCGCTCCGAGCTAACCGCCATTAGCGATGGGATCGCCTTGTTCGGCAGGGTGCGGGCGAAGGGTGGAACGACGGACGGATGGGGCTTCAGTCTCGTTCGAAGATCACTTGTGCGATCGCATGCTCGCTTGTGTGCGACAGAGATAAGTGTACGCGGCCGGCTCCGCGTTCCCGGAGAATAGCCGCAGCTTCGCCCGTGATCGCCAGGCCCGGTGCTCCGTCGGCGTCCGAGACGATCTCGATATCGTGCCATGTGATCTTGCCTCGCCAGCCAGTTTTCAAAGCCTTCAAAAATGCTTCTTTTGCCGCAAATCGAGCGGCGTACGATTGAGCGGCGGCGTTTCCCTTACTGTCGCAGTAGGCCCTTTCGCCCTGAGTGAAGACACGCTCGCGGAAACGGGGCGTTCTGGCGAGGGTGTCGCGGATGCGATAAACTTCAACAATGTCGATACCGATGGAGATGATCATTCCTGGCCTGTCTGAACCAGTTGGCTCGGGCAACGGTTCGATTAGTGAAACAGAGAACCAAATCTTAACCGAAACCGGCTTCTTTTGGCGAGAAGCCGATAATGTGAGGGTGCTGGTTTGTCGGCCGCTTGAAGAGGCTGGTTTCGCAAACGGATTCTCGACGCGTGGTGGCGGTGTTTCCGATTTTCCCGAGAAAAGTCTGAATCTTGCCGGGTTTAACGAGGACTCGGCAGAGAATATCTATGAAAACCGCAGGCGTTTTCTCAGGGCCTTCGAGGGTGGCTTTCGGTTAGCGATGGTCTGGCAGGTTCACGGCGACCAGATAAAAACGGTAAACGATCCGGATGAGATAGGTGATTCGGAAGAGAAGGCCGATGCGGTTGTCTCGAACCTCCCGAATGTCCTCGCCGGAGCGAAGACCGCGGATTGTGTTCCCGTTCTGATCGGCGATCCGGTGACGCATTCATTTGCGGCTGTTCACGCCGGCTGGCGCGGAACTGCTGCGTCGATAGTTATGAAAGCGGTCCAAAAACTTGGCGAAAGCTATGGTGCAAACCCCGCAAATATGATCGCCGCCATCGGGCCCGCGGCCGGCTGTTCGAACTACGAGGTCGGCCAGGACGTGCTCGATGCCTTTACGACAAACTTCAACGGTAGCGAAAAATATTTCAAAACCACCCGCGAGGGCCACGCGCTGGTCGACCTACATCGGGCAAACAGAGACCAACTTTCAGAAAGCGGGATCCGTGAAGCCAATATCTACACGGCACCTTTCTGCACGATGGCGCGGCCAGACCTCTTCTTTTCTTACAGGCTGGAGAAGCGGCGATTCGGAAAGACGGGCCGACTGTTATCCGTGATAGGATTGGCTTAGTTACCGCCAACCAAGTTTTGATTGATCCATGTAGAGCTGGTTTGTTAATTTACTACCGCTTCGAGATTCAGCCGCCTGGTCTTAGGCGGAAAACACACTTCGTCGTTACAAGCCTGATACCGGACGGTTACTTCGATCGATACCTTTCCGCCGCGAAAATTTTTCAAAAGGGTAACGTCGAACCCAAACTCAACTCTGCCTTCGTAAACATTTAATTCGTTTGCGGAAAAGCCGAACTTACGATCGTGGCCTGGCGGATATTCGACCGGGCCGAGCTTTACTCCGGGTACCGGTCTTACTTTTACGGTCGTCGGGATCAGGTATTTACTTTTCGGTCGATTTGAATTGGTGTGAAGCTCTTCGGGAATATCCAGCACCACAACGGCACGAGTCTTCTTACCGCGTTCGATAGTACCACGCCCTAGTGAACCGCTAACCCCTTGCCCGGCGGCCTTGGAAATAGCGACCGCTAGAACAAACAGCAATATCGAACTCCTAAAACGAACTCCACTTATTCTCATAATTTAACTTCTTCTGATGAAGAGAATGCCGGCAACCGTTGGAATTATTTCACTGAGAAGCCTGATGCCAGTAACTGTATCTTGCGCGCGACATCTTCGGACGTTTGTTCGAGAGCCGTTATCTTTAGCACCAAAGTGTCGCTGCCACTGGCCGCGATCTTGTATAGCTCGACCAGGCCCACGCCTTTTTCGATCCGTTCCGCTTCGATCAGAAAATACTTTCGCTCATCCACGATCTCGGTGTTCCGCGAAGTTACTTTGATCGATGCAGTAATGTCTTTGATCGCTCTTTCCGGGGGTGTGCCTTTCAACCGTTGGATCTCGACGCGAGCCTGGCGCATATTTTCCGCATCTTCGTCGCCAAAATCACGGGAATATGCTTCAAACTCAAGTGTCGGATCGCAATTGATCACATTTAGAAAGCCTTCCGGTTTCTCAATGATAAATGCGTCGCTCTCGATCGTTTCCTGTTCAAACGCAGCCGCTGCCGTCTTCTTGATACGGGTCGACGCGTACACCATCAAGGCGACAAGAATAAGGCCGGGGATCAAAAGTTCCATATAAACACTAGATTGCCCTGATCTGTACCAGATCAGGTTCGCTCTTGGCGGCCAACTGCCCGCAAGCAGCATAGATATCGCGTCCGCGCGGCGTGCGGACATAGGCATCGACGCCGCGACTTTCCAATATTTTCTTGAATCGATCGACTCGCTCCGAACTCGAGGCCTTGTAATCCAACTGCTCGGCCCCGTTGTGCGGGATCAGATTGATCTTGACCCGCGTCAACTGATATCGTCTCAGGAGATCGGCCAGGTCGATCGCGTCTCGGTCCGAATCATTTACGCCGCCGAGCATTACGTATTCAAATGTGAACCGCTCGCCGCGCCGAAGGCTTCCCTCGAATTCTTTTGCCGCGGTCATCAACTCGTCGAGGTCCCACTTTTTGTTTATCGGCATCAGCACATCGCGTTGCTCGTCGCGCGGAGACGAAAGCGAGATCGCCAGGTGCGGCCTATGCACAACCTTTGCCAGATCGTAGATGCGCGGAACAATTCCAGCCGTAGAGATCGTCACCCGGTTCGGTACGATAAAAAGTCCATTCTCGTCGGCCATTATCCCGAGCGCCGCGATCAGATTGTCAAAATTCAGGAATGGCTCGCCTGCCCCCATCCCGACCAGATTTGTGCCATGCGGAGTTTCGGCGGCAACGCCGTAAACATCGTTGAGCACAATGATCATCTGTTCGATGATCTCGCCGACCGTAAGGTTTCGCAGCAGTCCGAGCTTCGCCGTCAGGCAGAAATCACATTTGAGCGGACACCCCGATTGCGACGAGAAACATATCGTGTCGCGGTTCTCGGTCGGGATAAAGACGGTCTCGACCGGGTAGCCGTCGGCCGTTTTCATCAGATATCGTCGCGTACCGTCGGTCGAGACGTAACGCGACCCGACGCTCAGACGCGATATATCAGCCGTGTCCTCCAGCTTTGCCCGAAGTTTTTTGGGGAGATCGGTCATCTCATCAAACGACTGTAGGCGCCGCTGATGTACCGCCTTAAAAACCTGCATCGAACGATAACGCGGTTCGCCGAGCGAGAGAAAGAAGTCCTCGAGCTGTTCGCGGCTCATTCCGGTTATGTGTAGCTTCTCTGACACCCTTCATATTCTAGCTTATAAGTTGACTTCTCTCACCAGCCGTCTGAGATCCGCCCTGTTTCCGTAAGCCAGAATCTGCTAGAATCCGCCCATGAAATCTTTAACATTGATAGCGATCCTGATCGGGCTCGGTGCCTCCGGGGTGTTGGCTCAGCCCTGTTTGAATTCGGCAAAAGAGATAGCACCGGTTATGAGCAATGAGCTGGCGGTGCAGCATTCGAAGAATCTGGAGATGGCTGCACGGAATTACGCTTCCGATCCTACGGCAGATAACCTGATCTGGTATGCACGGCGCAAAGGGTATCTGGGGAAATACAAGGATGCGGTAGAATCCTTGACCATCGGAATATCAAAATTTCCGAATGATGCAAGGCTCTATCGGCATCGCGGCCACCGCTATATTACGTTGAGGTGTTTTGACGACGCGATCCGTGATCTAGAGAAGGCGGCCAAGTTGATAAAAGGGAAACCCGACGAGATCGAGCCGGATGGGCTGCCAAACGCTAGAAACATTCCGACGAGCACGCTGCAATCGAACATCTGGTATCACCTTGGGCTCGCTTACTATCTCAAAGGGAATTTCAAAAAGGCGGCCGATGCGTACAAAGAGGCAATGCTCGTCTCGAAAAACAACGATATGCTGGCTGCAACCACTCACTGGTATTACATGACGCTGAGGCGGATCGAAAAACCAGTGGACGCCGGACGCCTGCTGGAACCTATCAACGGTGATTTTGAAGTGATCGAGAATGAGGACTATCTGAAACTTTTGCGGCTTTATCGCGGCGAGGTAAAGCCGGAGATGCTGCTAGATGCCTTAGGCGAAAAAGCAGAAACCCTAGGCAACGCCTCGCTCGGCTACGGACTCGGCGCATGGTTTCTCTACAACCGCGACAGTGTCCGTGCGAAGAACATCTTTCGCAAGATCGTGGCCGGAAACCAGTGGGCGAGCTTCGGATATATTGCAGCCGAGGCGGAGTTGAATCGATAGAATGTCAGAGATGAAAGGATGAAAGCATGAACATATATCAAGTTATGAAATGCGTACTTGGATCGACTATATTAACCGTCCTTTTGGCTGCGACGATCATTGCGCAGCATTCCGATCACAACGCACCTCAAACGGCGCCGGCCGAAAAACCTATCGGACTCGTGACGACCGATGCTATCTCGCATCGCAAGGTAGCGACCACAAACAAACAGGCTCAGGCCTATTTCGATCAGGGTCTTACTTTGTATTACGCGTTCAATGATGGCGACGCCGTTCGGTCATTTCGGCGTGCTGCAGAATTGGATCCAAAGCTAGCGATGGCCCATTGGGGAATCGCGCTCGCGGCCTATCCGCGCGTTACCGGCGGTGGAAATCCCAACGACGCAAAGCGATTGAAGGAAGCACGCGATGCGATCAAGGCTGCAATGTCGCTGCCGGCTCCGCAAGCGGATCGGGTCTATATCGAAGCTCTCTCAAAACTGTTGCCGGACGAAGCCGGGTACAACCGAAACGCGTCGGAGAACGCCTACCGCGAGGCGATGAAGCCGATATTTCAAGCGAATCCAAAGGACGCGGATGCGGCGGCTCTTTATGCTCTGAGCATCTTCTACTCGGCGGGCTATTCGAATTGGACGCGTGACGGCGAACCCGTCGGGCGTTGGCCTGAAATGCTTGCTGTCCTGGAGACCGGCCTCAAACTCCATCCAAAACATGTTGGTCTGACGCACACTTATATTCACGGGGTCGAGGAATCGCTTCAGCCCGAGCGAGCGCTTGCCGCGGCCGACACACTCCGCGGACAGAAGATATTTATTCCCTCGTTCGGCCATCTCGTTCACATGCCTGCACATATCTATGTGCGAACCGGCAATTTTCAAAGATCGATCGAGTCAAACGAGCAAACGGCTACGATGCCGACCGACACTCTCTCTGAGGAGTTCAAGCTATGGCATTACAATCATGTTCTGAATTTTCTTTTGTTCTCCTATGCGATGCAGGGCAATTTCAAAATGGTTTCGAACACGCTGGACAGGAAATTCGGCTATTACACCCCGCGATATTCAGATCAACGGCCACGATATTGGGTGCGATTCAAGCGTTGGGATGACATTCTGAAGGCGCCCCCACCGCCCGCCGATAGCCGTCCCGAAACCTTAAGGGCCTGGAGTTGGGCACGAGTCATGGCACTTGTCGCGACGGGCGATATCGCAAAGGCTGAAGCGGAAAGGTCAAAGGACCGGACGGACCCGAACCCGCTGCGAAAGATCGACGACGCACGAATTGACGCGGCTATCGCTCGCAGTAAGGGTGAGAAGGCGAAGGAGATCGATCTTCTGAAGGACGCCGTTGACGCCGAGGATACGCTCGGCTATTCCGAGCCGCCGCTCTCGATCTCGCCGGTAAGGGAAAATCTCGGCGGTGCATTGTTACGCGATGGCCAGTTCGTCGAAGCTGAGAAGGCCTTTCGCGAAGACCTCCGCCGGAATCCCGGCAGCGGACGATCCCTATTCGGCCTGATGACCGCGCTTGAAGCTCAGGGCAAAAAGGCCGAGGCTTCACAATACCGCAAACAGTTTCAAGAGGCGTGGAAGTATGCAGATATTCAACTAACAGTTGAAATGCTTTGATAAAAGAGTAAATTAGCTTATCTATATTCAATTCGAGGACCGCAACAAAACTATGGATGCACAAGAACAGAGATCGACAGTGAAGAGTGCCGTTGAGAAGCACAAGGAATTTCTCTTCCCGGCGGTCGCGATGTACTACCAGGAGCCGATCGCTATTGTAAAGGGCGAGGGCGAGAAGGTTTGGGATGATAAGGGCAATGAGTATCTCGATTGCTTTGGCGGCGTGCTGACGGTCAGCGTCGGCCATGCAGAGCCGCGCGTCAACAAGGCCTGGATCGATCAGGTGAATGCGTTTGCTCACGGCTCGACGCTGTATGCGAACAAGCCGCAGGGCGACTTGGCGGAGAAGCTTGCCGAGATCACGCCGGGGAAATTGAAGAAATCGTTCTTTACCAACAGCGGCACCGAGGCGGATGACACGGCGATCCTAGCGGCAAAGCTCGCGACCGGAAATAATGAAGTTATTGCTCTACGACACAGTTATGCAGGACGCTCGGCGACGGCGCTTTCGACGATCGGGCATCACACCTGGAAGCCGCTGGCGTCGCAGGTAGCGGGCGTCGTTCATGCGGTCGCGCCGTATTGCTATCGCTGTCCGTTCAAACTCGAATATCCTTCGTGCGGCGTCGCGTGCGCGGACGATGTCGAGGAACTCATCAAGACGACCACAACCGGCAAGATCGCCGGCATGATCGCCGAGACGATACTCGGCGTCGGCGGGTTTATAATTCCGCCGAAAGAATATTTCCCGCGCGTCGCAGAGATCGTTCGCCGTCACGGCGGGCTGTTCATCTCGGACGAAGTGCAGGCCGCGTGGGGCCGCACCGGCGATAAATGGTTTGGCATCGAGCACTGGGGCGTCGAGCCTGACATTATGACCTCGGCAAAAGGAATGGGCAACGGCGTGCCCATCGGTTGGACGATCGCAACGCCCGAAGTCGCCGACGCTTTTCCCGGTCTGACGTTCTCGACATTCGGCGGCAATCCAGTTTCAGCCGCCGTCGGTCTCGCCGTGATCAACGTCATCGAGGAAGACGACTTGCTAACCAATGCCCGCGTCGTCGGTGACTATTTGAAACAACGCTTGCTCGAACTTCAGGAGAAACATGCCGTCATCGGCGACGTTCGCGGTAAAGGCCTCATGCTCGGCATCGAACTCGTGAAAGACCGCAAGACAAAGGAACCAAATGCCGAAGCCGTGCTGAAAGTCTTCGAGGAAACCAAGCGTCGCCGTGTCCTCATCGGCAAAGGCGGCCTTTACGGCAACGTCATCCGCACAGGCTTGATGTTAAACACAACAACCGAAACCGTTGATCGCCTGGTCGAGGCTCTCGATGCGGGCTTCGCTCTTTGCTAAGGAGACAAATGAAAAAATACCTATTTTGCTACTGTCTGATCTTGTTGTTCACTGGGCTGGCCGCCGCACAGAAACCGATCATCGGGAAAGATCATTGGGCGGTGAGCAATGGGCTGAAGATCTATCTCTGGGAAAAATACCAGAAAAGCCTCGAAAAAAAATTCGCAAAGAACAAGAAGATCGTGCTGCTCGTGCACGGTGCGACGTGGACTGGGCGGCCGGATTTTGATCTGCAGATACGCGACTATTCGCTGATGGATTTTCTTGCGAAGAACGGCTACGACGTTTGGGCGATCGACATTCACGGCTACGGCAGGTCGGAAAAGACCGACAAGGACTGGTCGGATACGGAATCGGCGTCGGGCGATATCAACGCGGCTGTTGACTATATTTCGAAGCTTCGCGGCGTTGAAAAGATATCGATCCTCGGTTGGTCGTGGGGAACGCAGACAACCGGACTTTTCACGATGAAGCATCCGGAGAAGGTCGATAGGCTCATCCTTTTCGCGATGCCTTGCTGCAGAAAGTCGCTCCCGGCTTCGCCGCAGCTTCCGAAGGAACAATATCGCATCAATGACGAGAAGGCGGCTCGTTCGGACTTTATTGAGGGACAGTACGAAGAAGATGTCGTTGCCCTTTATGTAAAAGAAGCATTGGCCGAGGCTCCCAAATCGCCGAACGGCGTAAGGGTCGATGGGATGACCAAACTCGCAATGATCTCGCCCGAGGCGATCAAGGTGCCGACGCTCGTTATCCACCCCGAAAAGGATTTTGTGGCGAACGAGGCCGCCACATTGGAATTCTTCTCAAAGCTTGGCACCAAGTACAAGAGCTACGTTGCTCTGCCCGATGGTGGGCACGCGATATTGCTCGAGAAAAACTATCGAAAATTCCAGGACGTGGTTCTTGGTTTTCTGAATCAGCCATAGAACCGTGCGGCCATCGTCCGCTCCGGCAAGTGGTGTATTGGAGGTCTTGGTATTGTTAAGAGCCGCAACTCCATTAGTCCTTCTTTTTGCCGCTTTCGTCCTGCCGCTGTTCGCGCAGCGTAACGGGGTGAGCATTTCCCCGCCTTTGAAAGACGCCCTGGATGCTATCAATGGGCGGAACATTCTGGGTCATGTCAGAAAGCTTTCCTCGGATGAATTTGAGGGCCGATCCCCCGGATCGCGGGGCGAAGACCTGACGGTCAAATATCTCGTAGAGAAATTTAAGGCCGTCGGTGCCGCACCGGGAAACCCGAACGGATCATACATCCAAAATGTTCCGTTAGTCGGTTATCGCACGTCACCAAAGATCGACCTGACCGTTGATGGCGAGCCGTTACCGTTTAGATTTCTCGACGATTTTGTGCACGACTATCCGGGATTGACCTCCAGCCTTGACATAAGGGCCGCGGATATCGTGTTTGCCGGCTATGGAATTACTGCGCCGCAATTTGGCTGGGACGACTATAAGGAAACGGATGTTCGTGGCAAACTCGTGCTCGTGTTAAGCGGCGAGCCTTCGCGACCGCTTGGCGAGGACGCGAAGAAACCCGATCCCGGATTTTTTAAGGGAATTGAGCGGACATATTATTCGACGCGAGAGTTTAAGTACGAGGAAGCCCGAAGAAGGGGAGCCGCCGGAGTCCTGATAATTTACGATCCTGAAAGGTCTGCCACATACGGCCTGTTCCAAACTTTCGCTAAGCTCGAGGGTCAGAATCTTAAACCGCGGCCCGGCTCTCACCAGATGGCAATTGCGGGCATGGTTACGACAAACGCCGTCAAGCGGATCTTTAGTGCTGTGGGCAAGAACTTTGACGATGTGGAAAAAGCCGCCTCGCTCCCTGCCTTTCGCCCCGAAAAGCTCAGGGTGAAAGCCGACATATCGCTCACGAGCAAGCTGCGCTATTTCAACAGCAGGAACGTTGTGGCAAGGGTCGTCGGCTCCGATCCCAGGCTCCGCAATGAGTATGTCATCTATACAGCCCATTGGGACCATCTCGGGAAAGACACCTCGCTCACGGGCGATCAGATCTACAACGGTGCAAATGACAACGCCATCGGAACCTCGCAGTTGATCGAAGCTGCACGAGCCTTTGCCGCGATGAAACAAAAACCGAAACGAAGCGTCCTTTTTATTGCAACCACGGCTGAAGAGAAGGGGTATCTGGGCGCAAGGCATTATGTGCGAGATCCGCTCTATCCGATCTCAAAAACCGTTGCCAATATCAATCTGGACGCGGGGAATCTTTTTGGCCTGACACGCGATCTGGCCAGTACGGGCTATGGGAACTCGTCTATGGACGAAATTCTCGCGAGCGCAGCTAGATCGCAAGGACGCGTATTCACGACCGGATCGCTTGACGAAACGGGCGGCCTGTATTTTGGTTCCGATCAGATCGAGTTTGCGAAAGCAGGCATACCTGCGGTTTTTCCATGGAGCGGGGTTGATTATGTCGGCAAGCCAAAAGATTACGGCGACAAAGTTTGGGCGGAATATGGCGAAAAACGCTACCATCAGGTTTCGGATGAAGTCATGCCCGACTGGGACGTGTCTGGGGCGGTCGAGGACACACGTTGGTTTGTTATTGCCGGATTTCTGGCGGCTCAAAATGCCGAGCGGCCTCGGCTGAAGGGCGGATCGGAGTTTATCTGGATCTCCAAAGGCCGTGTCGGAAAGTGAGGTTGAGGTGCTCTCAAAATGAATTTATGAAAATCCTATTCAAATGTTTCGTTTCGTTCCTTTTGTTTTCGGTGATCTCGAGCGCTCAGGGGCTCGAGAGAGACAAGGTGACCGCAGGTGCCGAACGGGCTTTTGACAGGGTAGCGAAGGCCGTGACGATGCCGGCGCCGGGATGTGCGGTTGCGGTTTCGCTGAACGGGCAGACGGTCTTTGAAAAAGCCTTCGGGCTCGCGGAGATGGAGCATAATATTCCGAACACTCCGCAGACGATATTCGAGTCCGGTTCGGTCGCAAAGCAATTTACGGCGGCCGCTCTGGTGCTGCTTCAACAGGACGGCAAGTTGAGCATTGACGATCCGGTACGAAAGTATATTCCAGAACTGCCCGATTACGGCTCGCCGCTGACGATCCGGCATATGCTGAATCACACATCGGGGTTGCGTGATTGGTTTGCTGTGCGGGCATTGAGCGGCGAAGGTGCAGGCGAGCATATTGTCACGCAGCAGATGATCTTTGACACGGTCGTCAGACAGAAAGGGCTCGACTTTACGCCGGGAGCGGAATACTCGTACTCGAACAGCGGCTATCAACTTGCGGCTATGATCGTCGAGCGAGTTTCAAAGCAGAAGTTCGCAGATTTTGTCGCCGAGCGGATATTCAAGCCCGTAGGTATGAAAAACTCCGGCTACCGCGACGATTTTCAGCGGATAACGCCCGGTCGGGCACAGGCTTATTCAAGGAGCGGCGACGGCCCATGGCGGCTGAATATGCCAATGATGACGGGACACGGCGGCGGCGGGATGCTGACGACGGTCGGTGACTGGTTGAAATGGAACGCCATGCTCGATGGGCGCACCTGGAATGCATCTTTGGTCGATTCGCTCGAAACTCAGGGCATCCTGAATAATGGCCGAAAGATCTCCTACGCGCTTGGACTGACCGTCGGTTCATATAAGGGTACCAAACAGGTCGCCCACAACGGAGCAACTGCCGCCTATCGCACATTTCTCGCCCGTTTTCCGGATAAAAAACTTTCGATCGCGATCATGTGCAATGGTACCGCTCCGGATTCGGGTGCCCTGGCAAACAGCATCGCCGACGAGATATTCGGGCCGTTTCCCGCCCCGCCGCCTGCCGCAAATGCAGCTGTAATTATGATCCCGCAGCCGGAAAGATACGTCGGTCTGTGGAAGAACGAGCGGACAAAAGCCGCGATTCCCATCACCCTGGATAACAACCAACTTCGATTCGGAAACATTCCGATCCGGGCGATGCCGGACGGGTCGATGATGGCCGGTGCAAACAGATTGACGTTCAGTAGCGACGGTACTGGAAAATTCACGTCGTTCGGCGCGAGCGCTAACAACGACACGATCCGCTATACCGCCGTGGCCGAGTGGCAGCCTTCAGCGGCAGATTTGGCCAAATTCAACGGCGAATGGTTTAGCGACGAAGCCGAAGCAAAGGTAAAATTCACGGCCGACGGCCAGGCCGCCTTTATTTCGATCAAGTATTCGCCGCCATCGAATCTTAAGCCGCTCTATAAGGATTGTTTTACTGACGGTGAAGGCCGGCTGGTTTGGTTCGACCGCGATGGTTCGGGCAATCCAATGACGATGCACATCGGCGCGGGACGAATGCGCGATATGCCTTTCGTGCGGTCGAAGTAGCCGCGTTCAATTCCCGCGATTCTCTCGAAGATTCTTGTCGGCGGTTCAAAGTGAGGTGATCCATGATTTTCAGACGCATTGTTTTTTTGGTTTTAGTCGCGGCTTTCACAGTCTCGGTCGCGGCACAGGTGCCGGACAAGGCAAAGGTGATCGCCGGAGCCGAGCGAGCCTTTGAAAAAGCCGCGAAGACAAATACGATGCCTGCTCCGGGCTGTGCGGTTGGGGTTTCATTGAATGGTGAGTCTGTCTTTGAGAAGGCATTCGGGCTAGCCGAAATGGAGCACAACATTCCAAATACGCCGCAGACGATCTTTGAATCGGGGTCGGTCGCGAAACAGTTCACTGCAGCCGCACTTGTGTTGCTCCAGCAGGACGGAAAACTTAGTATCGACGACCCGGTTCGAAAATACATCCCAGAGCTGCCCGATTACGGCGCGCCGCTCACCATTCGGCACTTGCTCAATCATACGGCCGGACTTCGCGATTGGGGTTCGGTCATGGCCCTGACCGGAGCGGGCCGCGGCGACCGCGTCGTCACGCAGGCGATCGCTCTTGACGTGATCTATCGCCAGAAATATCTCGATTTCACGCCCGGTGCCGAGTATTCGTATTCGAACAGCGGCTATCAGCTAGCGGCTGATATCGTCGAGCGTGTTTCCAAACAGGAGTTCCCGGCATTTCTTGAGGAACGAATTTTCAAGCCGCTCGGAATGAAAAACAGCTCAACTCGCGATAATTATCAGCGGATCGTCCCGGGCCGTGCACAGGCCTATTCGCGGTCGGGTGCAAATACGCCGTGGGAACTCAATATGCCGTTTATGAACGTTTACGGAAATGGCGGCATGCTTACCACGGTCGGCGATTGGCTTAAGTGGGACGCCGCGCTTGATGCGCGAACGTTCGGTTTGCCGTTTGTTCAGGCCATGGAAACGCAGGGTGTGTTGAATGACGGACGAAAGATCTCGTACGCGCTCGGCCTTGTCGTTGATCAATATAACGGTATGAGACGCGTCTCCCACGGTGGTTCGACCGCCGGTTATCAGACCTTTCTTGCCCGATATCCCGATCAAAAACTGTCCGTAGCAGTTTTGTGCAACGGCACAAGTCCGAGTGCGGGCGGGCTTGCGACAAACGTCGCGGACGAGATCTTTGGCAAACCTCCGGAACCAGCGAGGGTCGAGGCCGTCGCGGTTTCGGAAGAAAAGTTGAAAAAGTACGCCGGAATTTGGAGAAATGACGTCACTCGCAGCGCAAATCAGATCGTCCTCGACAAGGGCGAGTTAAAATTCGGCGGAACCGCCATGAAACCGGTCGCTGATGGCTCGTTCATACTGGGCGAAAGAAAGCTTAGATTCAAGGACGGCTCGACAGTTACGGCACAGATCGCGAATCCCGACGGTTCCGTCACTCGGCTGACACAGGTTGCCGAATGGAAACCGACGGCTGCCGAATTCGCCGCGATCGCAGGCGAATGGCGCAGTGAGGAGGCTCAATCAACGGTAAAACTCGCGCTCGAAGGCGAAAAGGCATTTGTTGTGATCCGCCCGGTCGCAAAATTGTCGATGGTACCGATCTACAAGGATCATTTTGCGGCTCAAGCCTATGTCGTCTGGTTCACGCGTGACGCGTCCGGCAAGATCGATAAAATGCACGTCGGCACCGGACGAATGCGTGATATGTTATTCGAGCGAGTGAAATAGCCAGAAGAGGGCAAGCTCACGTTTTGATTTGTCTTTTTCCGCGTTCTCTGTGACTCTGCGGAGAATATTTCTCATGGAAGACCCGACTAAACTTGATAGTTCCGGCAACGAGAACAAGACAGAGATCAAAGGCAATACTACCGGCGGATCGCCCAAAGGTGATTTTGTCGCGGGGACGATCCTCGCGAGCCGTTATCGCATCATCGGCCTCATCGGTAAAGGCGGGATGGGTGAGGTCTACAAGGCTGAGGACATCAAGCTCTCGCAGATGGTCGCCCTCAAGTTTCTGCCCGACAGCTACAAAGAGGACAGCGAGGCGCTCGAACGCTTTCATGCCGAGGTGCGCAATGCGCGGCAGGTTTCGCATGTAAATGTGTGCCGTGTTTTCGACATCGGCGAGACCGACGGGAGGCATTTTTTGTCGATGGAGTTTGTCGATGGCGATGACCTGTCGGAGTTGTTGACGCGTGTCGGGCGGTTCACTTCGGAACGCGCGGTCGAGATATCGCGGCAGCTTTGCGTCGGGATGGAGGCGATCCATAAGGCCGGAATTCTCCACCGCGATTTCAAGCCCGCCAATATCATCATCGACAAAAAGGGCATTGCCCGGATCACTGATTTCGGCATCGCCGGTATCGAGAGCGAGATCGCCACGGACGGCATTCGGGCCGGAACGCCGGCTTACATGGCTCCCGAACAGATCACCGGAAAGGAGGTCTCGACTCGCAGCGACATTTATGCTCTCGGACTGCTGATCTACGAGATATTCACCGGTAAACAGGCGTTCATGGCGGATACTATCCATGAGCTGATCAAAAAGCATCAGACTGAGACTCCGACAAACCCGTCTGAGATCGTGAAAGGGATCGACCCGCTGGTCGAAAGCGTCATCGCCCAGTGCCTCGAAAAAGACCCGAAAGACCGCCCACAAAGCGCTCTTCACGTCGCAATGGCCCTGCCGGGCGGCAACCCGCTGCAGATCGCCCTCGACGCCGGACAAACACCATCGCCCGAGATGGTCGCGGCGTCGCCAAAGAAAGGAGCGTTACGGCCTGCGGTCGCCTTGGCTTGCGTCATTGGAGCGATCGCGATGATCGGGATCTGTTTATTTGCGTCGATGAAGGTCGGGCCGCAGAACAGAATTCCCTTTACCAAATCGTCCGAAGTTCTTGCCGAGCGAACGAGCGAGATCATTTCAAAGTTTGGTTACACGGATGAGCCGGTCGAAAGACTTTATCGGTTTTATTACGACGATGCGTATGAGCGATATGTCCTGGAAAATCCGTCGCCCGAGAATTGGGAGAAAATATCAAGCGGCCAACCGTTTATGTTTGCCTTTGGTGAACAGCAAAGCCCGCGCCATTTTGATATTGCAATGATGGGCAACGGATTTTGGACGTTCTTGCCGCAGACGACGGGCGGAATGAAGACAATTTCGCTCGACACGCGGGGACGATTGGTCGAATTCAGCGCGGTGTCACCGGAGTTTACCGAAAGCCCAACCACACGAACAAATGCGGATTTTACGCCGGCATTTTCAGCCGCCGAACTCGATCTGTCCAAATTCAACGAGACTGCGCCAAATTGGACACCGTCCGTAGCATCTGATTCGCGCAAAGCTTGGGAAGGCGTTATGCCCGACCATCCCGAGATTCCAATTCGCATAGAAGCGGCGGCTTTTCAAGGCAAGATCGTCTATTTCGAGCTTATCTATCCATGGACAAAACCGGATGTCACCGAGCTCGACTCGATCACGACACGCGATTGGATCGGGATCTTTGTGCTCGCCGGAACTATTATCGGAGTTCTGATCACAGCGATCTTTCTCGCGCGAATAAATGTCAGATCCGGTAGCGGCGACCGCAAGGGAGCTTTCAAGATCGCGCTGATCGTTCTGGTCTTAACCTTCGGCGGATGGTTTTTGGGTATGAATCGAGTTCCTGCTTTTTTTTCAGAACTGGACCGCTTTTCGCACTCAATGCGGATCGCCTTGTACCTGGCGTCGGCGACGTGGTTGTTCTATCTCGCTCTCGAACCGATCGTCCGCCGCAACCTGCCCGAATTGATCGTCTCGTGGAATCGGGTGTTGGCGGGCGACTGGCGCGATCCGTTAGTTGGCCGCGATGTTCTGCTCGGCGCATTGTGCGCCGTCGCTGAGGTTACCCTTCTTTATCTGGCTCTATTAGCCGAACGCTTCTTTTACAATGATCTCAAGACTCACGTCGACCCTAATGCTCTGATCGTCTTGCGGAGTCCGTTCTCGATGATCCTGACCCTTTCGGGCACCGGCATTGTATTCGGGTTTGCTTTTGTTTGTTTGCTGGTCATTCTGTTCTTGATGCTTCGGAGCAGGCTCTACGCGGGTATCGTTCTCTTTGTTTTAGGCGCGACGATTGCCGGTTTGTTTTTCAGTCATTCATTGGTCGATCTACCCTTTATGTTAGTTAGCATGGGTATCATGTGTCTGGTCGTTAGCCGTCTGGGATTGGTGGCAACGATCGTTATGCTGACGGTCCAGACGTGGATGTTAAATACGCTTTTCACTCTCAACTTTTCGGCGTGGTATGCAACGCCGATGTTCGTGACGCTGGCGCTGATCTTGTTTCTGCTTGGCTACGGCTTTAAGGTCTCAACCGCGCATCGCCCGCTCTTTGGCGGCGCATAGTACCTTGATAATGTCGTGGTGAATATCTCTTAGTCGGCGGCTCGAGATGTTCGCCGGGGGGGGGACTGAAGAGGCAGTATTCACCACACAGGATCGGAGAGCACGGAGAATTAGATTACTTGGCTAACTTGGCTAAGTATGGTTTAATGTTCGTATGAGCGTAAAAGTTGCCAAACCACCTACTCGAAGGGTCGCAAAGATCGGCGAGCTAAAGAACAATCTCAGCGCCTACCTTCGCGAGGTAAAGTCAGGCGGCGAAGTCCTTATCAACGAACGAAATGTCCCTATCGCAAAGATAATCCCTTTCGACGCGTCCGACGGCTGCGATGCGGACGAGATGGAACTCGTCGCGAAAGGTTTGATGTCGCTTCCCGAGGACGACAGCCCGCTGCCGGACTCGTTTTGGGAGGATGACTTGCCCTATGTTCCCGGGAATCGAGCAATAGAGATGCTTTTGGAAGAACGTTATGAAGACTAATGCGGCATTCTGGGACACGAGTGCCGTTGTCCCGCTTTGTGTTTTTCAGGATGCAACAGCGGCGGCCAGGCGAACTAGAAGAAGATTTTCCGGATGTGCTCTTTGGTGGGGATCGACCGTTGAGATCAACAATTCCCTATCTCGACTTAAACGCGAGGGATTTCTGCAACAGGGAGCGTTCATAGTTTCCAGGAGCAAACTTGCGGACTTCCAAAGGCCCGCACGAATTATTCAGCCTACCAAGACAATGCTTGACGTGGCTGTCGAGTTACCGGAAAAATTCGGTCTTCGCTCACTGGATGCGTTTCAACTCGCGTCGGCGTTGGTTTGGTGCCGAGAACGCCCGCGAAACCGTCCGTTTGTGACGGCGGATGGTCGGCTCGGCGGCGCGGCGGAAAGTGTAGGTTTTGAATTGATCCTGCTTAGCTAATCGATTCTGTTCTTATCGCGATGGGGCGATCATTGAGCGGCGCTACATGTCCTAAGTTGCGTTAGAATTATGTTATGAGAACGCCCGAAGAAAAACTGCTCAACCCGCGTCCCGGCAGTAAGATCGCCGAGGCGAGGGATTATGGGATCGATTTGACTTTGCTAGTTGAGAATCTGCGAAGGTCGCCGGTCGAGCGGCTTCGTATGAATGACTTACTAAATGCAGATATGGAAAGGTTTGCCGAGGCAGTTAAGATCGCAAACCGAAAGCGAAAAGCAAGGGAGAGAGGTAAGCCTAGATGACGCGGCTCGTTGAGGCGATCGTTGAATTAGCAAAACAGCAAGCCGATTTTGTTGTTATCGGCGGAATGGCGATTCGATGGCACGGGTCGTCGTATCTAACCCAGTACTTGGACGTTTGCTATTCTCGCGAAAAAGGAAATCTGAAGAAAATAGCCGAAGCTCTGGCGCCATTTCGTCCAAGAGCACGCGGTCTTCCTGACGATCTTCCGTTCATCTGGGACGAGTCGACGCTGCGGAATGGTACAAATTTCACCCTAAAGACCGAATTCGGGGACGTGGATCTTCTTGGCGAGGTAAAGGGAATAGGTACGTATTTGGATGCATTGAATGACAGTATAGAAGTTGAGATCGAGGGGCATAAGGTAAACATTCTTTCGATTGACGGCTTGATTGCGGCCAAGACGGCCGCCGGTCGCGAAAAGGATGTTCCCGGATTAAAAGAACTGTACGCCCTTAAACAGGCGTTTTCAGACGAAGACTGATCTATGAAGACACTCATTAAAAATGGTCGCGTGATAACGGCGGTTGACGACTACACTGCGGATATTTTTATTGACGGCGAGGCGGTGACGACCATTGGGAAGTCGCTGGATATGGAAGCCGATGTTGTTTTGGATGCGAGCGGGAAGCTGGTCATTCCCGGTGGGATCGATCCGCATACGCACATGGAACTGCCGTTTGGCGGGACGCAGTCGAGCGACGATTTCTTTACAGGCACGCGTGCGGCTGCTCACGGCGGGACGACGACGATCATCGATTTTGCGGTACAGACGAAAGGCGAGTCGATGACATCGGGCGTTGACGCGTGGCATAAGAAGGCCGAGGGCAAGACGTGCATCGACTACGGTTTCCACCTCATCACGACCGATTTTGAGGACGGCAGCGAAAAGGAGATGTGGCGGCTGATCGACGAAGGCATCTCGTCCTTTAAGCTCTTTATGGCGTATCCGGGAGTTTTCCTGGCGGATGACGCGACGATCTTTCGTGCGATGTCGGCAGCAGGGCAGCGCGGTGGCCTTGTGTGTATGCACGCCGAGAACGGCATTGTAATAAACGAGATCATCAAGCGTTTTCTCGCCGATGGCCGTACCGCTCCGAAGTATCACGCATTAACAAGACCGACGGTCGCCGAAGCCGAGGGGGTCCATCGAGCGATCGCTATCGCCGAAATGGCCGAGTCGCCGGTCTACATTGTTCACCTGTCGTGCGCCGACGCGCTCAATCAGGTGAGACAAGCGAGAGATCGCGGCATTCCGGCGTTTGCCGAAACGTGTCCCCAATATCTTTTCCATTCGATCGACGATTACGGCGACGGTTGGGACGGTGCGAAATATGTAATGACGCCGCCGCTGCGCGAAAAACATAACTGCGGCGAGCTCTGGAAAGGCCTCAAGATGGACGATCTGCAGGTTATCTCGACCGATCATTGCCCGTTCTGCATGAAGGAGCAAAAGGAACTCGGCCTGGGTGACTTCACGAAGATCCCGAACGGCGCTCCCGGCGTCGAAAATCGTCTCGCTCTCATATACAACGGCGGCGTGGTTGAAAACCGCATTTCGCTCAATCGTTTTGTCGAACTCACATCAACCGCCGCCGCGAAGATGTTCGGACTGTTCCCGAAAAAGGGAACCATCGCCGTCGGTTCCGACGCCGACCTCGTTATCTTTGACCCAAGCGGCGAGACGACGTTCGGCGTTGAGAACGAGCATATGAACGTCGATTATTCGTCATACGAAGGCTGGAAGATCAAAGGAAAAGTCGAGACCGTCCTCTCTCGCGGCCGCGTTGTTATCGAGAACGGCGAACACACCGGCAAACAGGGCGACGGGCAATTCATCCGACGTGGTGAGTGCGTGAGGATATGAACACGTCAGTTCTGGAAGGGCGGATGCAATGACAAAGCAAGATGGCCCCATGTCATTTTGGCTTACGCCACTGGCCCTCGAGGGCGGCGTGGCGATAGAGTTCCGAGGCGATCATGTTCATGTCCAGATAAGTAAAGGCATGACGGTCGGCAGCGAACAGCGGAATGCGCTGTGGGCTAAGATCGCGCGAATTTGTGAAGCACACAATACGCATCGCGTTCTAGTCGAAGGGCCTGTGCCCGATGGTGTATTTCAGACTTCCGAGGTCATCGACGCGGGCCTGAAGGCAGCGGCCGTGCCGAGGCTATGGATGGCAATGTGCTTCGACAACTTTCAACCCGACGAACTAACCGAGCTTTACGAGACTGTTGCCGCTTCGCGCGGTGTACGAGTTAAACATTTTTCGAATACCGAACGAGCCTTGCTATGGCTTCGCAGCAACACGCCGACCTGAAGAGGTTGCGCTCTCACATGCATCTGACACCAATCGGCAGATGATTTCCTCCGAAGTATGCTATAAGTAATCGAAGAAAACTTCAGTTGCCTTTTCGAGTATGGCAGATGCGCCCGAATCGAAACCTGCCTTTTGGACATCCCTTCCCGGGATCCTTACAGGTCTCGGCGGCCTTGTTGTTGCCGTGACCGGATTGATCACCGCTTTGTACTCGACGGGAGTGATAGGCGAAAAAGCGAATTCCAATACCGCTCCGCCTGTGAATTCAGGGGGGACTCTCACCGTCGTGCCATCTCCTTCACCTTCGCAAAGCCTGGACACAGAACGCTACAAGGCACTGACAGGTAAATGGAGGGTAGTCGAAGAGCCCCCGCAGGATCCCTACTTTGACAAATCGAAAAGGATCACCTGGGAGTATGAGGCTTCGGTTAAAGGCAATACTCTGACGCTCACGGGCAGAATTTTATTCATCGACCATGTAAATGACCCGCCGGTGAAGGGAGAGAAGCTCCTTAATGCGACCCTCGAGACATCGCTTAACGGTCTGAACGCCGACGGGGAGTATCGATTTACCAAGATGGATGGTGAACCAGTGGGTCACCTTGCCAAGATCCAGCTAAGGGATTCACTAATGACTTTTGAGGCAGAAGTTACTGATAAGGCTGGCGGAAAAATCCACAGACTCAAGGGGCGGAAACTATGACGGTGCTTCGATTCCAGACGGTGCGCTCGGAACGCCTTGCTCGTCCACTGCCTTCTTCGTGAACCCAGAAATATTCCAGCGACCCTCGATATTCTTGAACATCCGCAGACTATCAAAAAATGTGGATGATCCACCCGAGGCGGCCAATTTCGAATCGCGTTCACCGGCGAGTTTCGAATCCATTTCCCCGGCCAATTTAGAATCCTTCTCGCCCGCAAGTTTCGAATCGCGTTCACCGGCAAGCTTCGAGTCCTTCTCGCCTGCAAGTTTCGAATCGCGTTCACCAGCAAGCTTCGAGTCC